>NZ_JASPJX010000010.1 GCF_030232585.1 Corynebacterium sp. MSK008
GAACAAAAACAACTGGGATGCCGGTCCGTCCAACATGTCGCGACTCATGCGTCAAGCATGACGCGACTCATGACATTTGCGCCCCCAGCAGGATTCGAACCCGCGACCAGCCGGGTAGAAACCGGATGCTCTAATCCACTGAGCTATGGGGGCAACACCGGCTGATTGTAGTTATGGCTCTGCGCAGCGCGAAAGTAGGGTATGCGACATGACTGCACCCGCCCCGAAACACACCGTCGCCCCCGCTTGGCCGCTGTATTTGGCCGCATTCGCCATCGCGGCCGTTGTCGCAGGCGCGGTGGGGGAGGCGTTCTCGGGCGGCTCGCTCGCGGAGCTGGGCATCCCGGACCCGGGCGCGGCCACCACGGTGGGCCTGCCGGCGCTGCGCGGCGTCGCGTGGCTGCTCATGGCGCTGGCGACGGGCTCGTTTCTGCTCTCGGCGTTCCTCATCGCGCCGAAGCAGACCCGAGAGGACCTCAACGGCGCGCGCCTGACGGTCGACGGGCACCTCGCCTCGCGCACCGGAGCCCACGCCAGCGCGGGCATCGCGCTGATCGGGCTGGTCATGATTCCGCTGGTGCTTTCGGACGTCTCCGGCCAGCCGCTGAAAACCGTCCTCTTCGAGGCGGCCGCGTGGTCGCAGGCGCTGGACCAGGTGGCGGACGCGCGCGTGTGGCTCATCGTCGCCGCCTTCGCCGCCGTCGTGGCGGCGTTTGCCTACACCGCATCCAGCTGGTGGTCCCAGGTCTGGCTGTTTCTGGGCGCGATCGTGGTGGTCATGCCGATCGCGCTGACCGGCCACTCGGCCACCGGTGGCGCGCACGATTTCGGCACCAACTCGCTGATCTGGCACCTCGTGGCCATGCTGCTTTGGGTCGGCGGGCTGATGTCGCTTGTCGCACATGCCTTACGACGAGGCCCCGGCCTCCCCGCCGCCACCCAGCGCTACTCCCGCATCGCGCTGTTTTCCATCCTGGCCATGGCCGTCTCGGGTGTGGTCAACGCGCTGGTGCGGGTGCGCCTGGAGGACCTGACGCAGTACAGCTACGGCTGGGTGCTCATCATCAAAACCGTCGGCATCGTCGTCCTCGGCATGATCGGCTACGTGCACCGCGAGCGCACCATCCCACAGCTTGAAACCCAGCCCAGGGCGTTCACCCGCCTCGCCGCGGGCGAGGTGCTGATCATGGCGGCGATCTCCGGCCTGGCCGTCACGCTCGGCCGCACCCCGCCCCCGCCGCCGCTGGACCCGAACCTGACCCGCATGCAGATCCAGATGGGCTACAACCTCACCGAACCGCTGACCTGGACCAACTGGCTGACCACCTGGCGCCCGGAGCTGCTGTTCAGCGTCATTGCGATCCTGCTGGCGGCCTACTACCTGCACCTGGTTCGCCGGGTGGACGGCTGGCCGGTTGCGCGCACGCTGTGGTGGCTGGCCGGCTGCGCGATGGTCGTCGTCACGCTGAGTTCCGGCCTGGGCATGCACATGCCCGCCTCCTACTCCGCGCACATGACGGTGCACATGATCCTGTCCATGGGCGTGCCGGTGTTCCTGGTGCTCGGCGCGCCGCTGACGCTGGTGCGCGAGGCATACCCGGCCGGCGAATTCAACCCGCGCCTGTGGGCGGAAAGCTTCCAGCGCTCGAAGTTCCTGCGCACGGTGACGTTCTCGCCGGTGTCCACCATCCAGTTTTTGGTGGTGTTCTACGCCATGTATGTGATCCAGCCGTTCTACGAGCTCATGATCTCCGAGCACGCCGGCCACGTGATCATGAACGCCGCGTTCCTCGTCTCCGGCTACCTGTACTTCTGGGAACTCATCGGCCCCGACGAGATCGAAGGCCGCCCCACCGCGAAGGTGCGCCTGCTGTGGCTGTGGGTGTCCATGCCGTTCCACCTGTTCATGGGCGTCTACCTCATGCAGCTCGGCTCCGTGATGGGCGAGGAGTTCTACCGCTCGCTGGAGCTGCCGTGGAACCCGGACCTTTTGGCCGTGCAGAAGGACGGCGGCGGCATCGCGTGGGCGTCCGGTTCCTTCCCGCTGGTGATCGTCTTCGGCGAGCTGTTCATCCGTTGGTGGCGCGAGGATAAGGCGGAAACGGCCGAGTCCGACCGCCGCGCGGAGGAGACCGACGACGAGGAATGGCGCCGCTACAACGAGATGCTTTCTCAAATTCATGGCCGCTAGCTGCGGATTGTGAATTTCTCAGGTTAAGTTATCCACAATTTGGCCGACCCCTTTTTCCGGCTTGCGTTTCGTGCGACTCTGCTGTCGCAGGGGGCAATTGCTTATCGACGGCAAGCTCCGCCCCCGTAACCGCACACCATCCGCACGCAAGCAGAAAGGGGCCACACAATGGCCAACATTGATTACACCCTGCTGGGCAACCTGATCGCCGAGCCGTACTTCAAGACCTTCGACTCCGGTAACGCCGTGCTGCGCTTCCGCGTGGCCACCTCGGACGTGAAGAAAGAAAAGAACGACAACGGCGACGAGGTCTGGCAGGACTACAACCAGTTCTACGTCGACGTCGAGTGCTGGGGCCAGCTCGCGGTCAACGCGGGCGCGTCGCTGCGCAAAGGCTTCCCGGTGATTGTCATCGGCAAGCTGGTCCACGAGTACTGGGAGGGCAAGGACGACAAGGGCGAGGCGACCCTGCGCTCCAAGACCACGCTCAAGGCCCGCCACGTCGCGTTCGATCTCGCGCGCTACCAGGTCAACTCAGTGCGCACGTCTACCTCCGGCAACGCGATCGACGGCCACGAGATGCCCAAGCCGATGGACGCGAAGGCCCTGAACAAGAAGCTCAACGGCGAGGAGGCAGACGTCACCGAGCCCAAGAGTGGCTGGGGCAGCTTCTCGGACACGCCGGAGGTGGAGGAGCGCCGCGTCAGCGCCGAGGACGTCGACGGGGTCACCCGCACCGATGCCGATGCGGAAGGAGAGGAGCTCGCCGCAACCGGCGGCGCGCCGTTCTAGTTTTCGCCGCCTTCGCCCCGCCGCTGCCAACGCGCCTTGGAAGCGGTGGGGCGCGCGTGCGCGTCATGTACCCTAAGTGCGGTATTTACCTCCGCACTAACAAAGGGGATTCGTAGTGGCTGAGTTCATCTACACGATGAAAAACGTCCGCCGAGCCATCGGCGAGAAGGTCATCCTGGACAACGTCACCATGGCGTTTTACCCGGGCGCCAAGATCGGCGTCGTGGGCCCGAACGGCGCCGGTAAGTCGTCGCTGCTCAAAATCATGGCCGGCATCGACCAGCCGAACAACGGCGAGGCGTTCCTCCAGCCGGGCGCGTCCGTGGGCATCCTGCTGCAGGAGCCGCCGCTGAACGAGGAAAAGACCGTGCGCGGCAACGTCGAGGAAGGCCTCGGCGAACTGTTTGAGAAGAAGCAGCGCTTCGAGGAAATCGCCGAGGAGATGGCGACGAACTACTCCGACGAGCTCATGGAAGAAATGGGCAAGCTGCAGGAAGAGCTCGATGCGGCCGACGCGTGGGAGATCGACTCCAAGATCGAGCAGGCCATGGAGGCCCTTCGCTGCCCGCCTTCCGACGCACCGGTGACCAACCTGTCCGGTGGCGAGCGCCGTCGAGTAGCACTTGCGAAACTGCTGCTGAGCGAGCCGGACCTTTTGCTTCTCGACGAGCCGACCAACCACCTCGACGCCGAAAGTGTCCTGTGGCTGGAGAAGCACCTGCAGACCTACCCGGGTGCTGTGCTCGCGATTACGCACGACCGCTACTTCCTGGACAACGTCGCCGAGTGGATCTGTGAGGTCGACCGCGGCAAGCTCTACCCGTACGAGGGCAACTACTCCACCTACCTGGAGAAGAAGGCCGAGCGCCTCGAGGTTGCCGGCAAGAAGGACCAGAAGCTGCAGAAGCGCCTGAAGAAGGAGCTGGACTGGGTTCGCTCCTCGCCGAAGGCTCGCCAGGCCAAGAACAAGGCGCGTCTGGAGCGCTACGAGGAGATGGCGGCGGAGGCCGAGCAGTACCGCAAGCTCGACTTCGAGGAAATCCAGATCCCGACCCCGCCGCGCCTGGGCAACAAGGTCGTCGAGGTGGAGGACCTGAACAAGGGCTTCGACGGCCGCGTGCTGATCAAGGACCTGTCGTTCACCCTGCCGCGCAACGGCATCGTCGGCGTGATCGGCCCGAACGGTGTGGGTAAGTCCACGCTGTTCAAGACCATCGTGGGCCTGGAGGAGGCCGATTCCGGCTCTGTGGAGGTCGGCGACACCGTCAAGATCTCGTACGTGGACCAGAACCGCGAGAACATCGACCCGGAGCAGACCGTGTGGGAGGTCGTCTCCGACGGCCTGGACTACATCCACGTCGGCCAGAACGAAATGCCGTCGCGCGCCTATCTGTCCGCCTTCGGCTTCAAGGGCCCGGACCAGCAGAAGCCGTCCAAGGTGCTCTCCGGCGGCGAGCGCAACCGCCTGAACCTGGCGCTGACGCTGAAGCAGGGCGGCAACTTGATCCTGCTGGATGAGCCGACCAACGACCTGGATGTCGAAACGCTCGGCTCGCTGGAAAACGCGCTGCAGGCCTTCCCGGGCTGCGCCGTGGTGATCTCGCACGACCGCTGGTTCCTGGACCGCACCTGCACCCACATCCTCGCCTGGGAGGGCAACGTGGAGGAGGGCAAGTGGTTCTGGTTCGAGGGCAACTTCGGCGACTACGAGCAGAATAAGATCGAGCGCCTCGGCGAAGAGGCCGCGAAGCCGTCGCGCGTCACCCACCGCAAGCTCACCCGCTAGGAGCACACAATGGCTGAGATCCACGTCCACACCATCCCGGTGCGCTGGAGCGACTTCGACCGCTACGGGCACGTGACCAACTCCGCCTACATCGAGCTCGCCCAGGAGGCGCGCTTGGCGTTCGCGCAGGAGTTCTTCTACTCCCAGGGCCACGAGTTCGTGGTGTTCGTGCGCCGCCTCGAGGTGGATTACGTCCGCCCGATCCTGCCCAACACCACAGAGGTGACGGTGGAGACGCAGGTGTCCAACGTGGGCAACACGTCGTTTACCACCCGCCAGGAAATCAAGGATGCCCAGGGCAAGGTTTGCTGCGTGATCGAGTGCGTGCAGGTCACGGTGGACACCACCACGACCTCGCCGCGTGAGATCACGCAGAAGGAAATCGGCATCCTGTCAAAGACGGCCGGGGCGTAAGTGGTCGAGGTTTCCATCGAGCGCGGCACGCGCGGGCTCACCGCGCTGCTTTCGCGTGCGCTCGCGCTGGACGCCCAGGCTTCCGCGCGCATCCAGGAGGTGGGCGAGGGCCAGCTTGACGTCTTCGTCACCACGCCGTTTGATGCCATTGCTTCTCGACGCACCTCCGGCTCCACCACCCACCCCGGCGCCACCGTCAGCGCCCGCGCCATGCTCGACGCGCTGCAGTCCGACGCAGCCGAGGTCGGCCCAGCCCGCGACGCCGCCTGGCCCGGAGCCCTGCCACCGGCCAGCGGCTTCATCGCGCGCGAGGAAGTCCCCATCGGCGTCGCCCGCCGCCTCGCGGACGAGGGCCGCAACCTGGCCCGCCAATTCTCCGGCCCTGCCGGTCCGCCGCGCTCACTTCTCGACGGCACCGTGCTCACCGCCGACGCCGACAGCAACAACCCCGTGGAGATCCCCATGCGGATGATCTTCGCCTGCACCGCGCTCGGGCTGATCCCCGGTTTCGAGGCGCCCGCCGAGATCCCGCGCCACCTGCGCGTCGCCACCTCGGGCAGCTGGGTGCGCCTAGACGCGCCGTTCGGCTCCGTCTACCGCAGCACCCGCCCGAACCTGCTGTTTTAGTACGCGCGCGGGCCCTGGTTGATCATCATGTAGGCCACGCGCTGCATGTGGTTCCACATCTGCGCCCGGTAGGCGGGCGGCAGCTCGTCGTCAGTAAATTGCTCCATGGAATTGCCCATGAGCTCCAACCACCGGTCCGCCTCGGCCTCGCCGATGGCGAACGGGAGGTGGCGCTTGCGCAGCATCGGGTTGCCGCGCTTTTCCTGGAAGAGGCGCGGGCCGCCCCAGTACTGCACCAAAAACCAGCGCAGGCGGTCCTGCGCGCCGTCCCAATCCTGGTCCGGGTACATCGGGCCGATGAGGTCGTCCTGTTTGACCTGCGTGTAAAAGCCTTCGACGAGGCGGTGGAAGAAGGCGTCGCCACCGACGGCGTCGTAAAGCGTCTGCTCCTGCTTAGGACCGATTTCCATTGTTCTCCTTCATCTCTACAAGCACAGAATCCATCGCCGTGAGCACCACGTCCTGCTCGTGCAGCGCCTCCAGGATGCGGTGGTTCAAGTGGCGCGCCACGCCCCACTGCTCGCCCGGCATGGTGGTCACGCTCAAGCGGAACGACACGTACGTGGGGTTGAACTCGCTGGGGCCCAGCATCTCCGGCGTGCCCATGACAACATCGCGGATCTCCGGGTCCTGGCAGGCCGCCACAGCGGTGTCCTCGATGACGCGCGAGACCTTGTCCGGATTCGCCATGAGCGACACCGGGATCTGCAGACGCGCCGTGGAAAAGCGCGCCGAGTGGTTGCCCACCTGCTCGATATCGCCGTTGCGGATGTGCCACAGCGCACCATCGATGTCGCGCAGGGTGGTGATGCGCAACGTCATCTCCTCCACATCGCCCACCACGTCGCCAACCTGGATGGTGTCGCCCACGCCAAACTGGTTCTCAATGAGGATGAACATGCCGGAGAAGAAGTCTTTCACCAGCGACTGCGCACCAAAACCAATGGCCACGCCGACCACGCCGGCGGAGGCGATCAACGGCGCGACGTTTACCCCCAGCTGATCAAGCACGGCGAGAATCGCCCACGTCCAGATCACAATCGCGGCGACGGAGCGGCCCACGTTGCCCAGCGTTTTCATGCGCTGTTGGCGCCGCGCCTCCTGGGCGCGGGACTGGGGAGTGTCGTCCACCTCCTGCGCGATCAAGGGGGTGCGCTCGATGCCGTGGCGGGTGGCGCGGTTGATCACCTTGTGCGCCACCCAGTTCAGCACCAGCGCCACCAGGATGATCAGCAGGATTTTCACGGGGCGTTCCACTAGGAGCTCGCGGGTGGCCGGGTCGTTCCACCAATTTGAGACTCCGGTGACGGCTTCATCGACCTTTTCGGCTGTATCTGTTTGCGGTTTCATCGGGGCACGATTCTAGTGCATAAAAATGCCCGCTGACTGAACCGCTAGGTCTACTGTCTGTGAGCATGACTGGATTTGCTACCGACGCTATTCACGCCGGATACGAACCCGACAGCCTGTACGGGCCGATCAACACGCCGATCTACGCCTCCACCACGTTCGCCCAGGACGGGCTGGCGGAGCTGCGCGGCGGCTACGAGTACACCCGCGTGGGCAACCCCACCGTCACCGCCCTGGAGAAGGCGGTCGCCGCTCTGGAGGGCGCCGAGTACGCCGTCGCGTACTCCTCGGGCATGGCGGCTATCGACGTCATCCTGCGCGTCCTGCTCAAACCCGGCGACCACATCGTCGTGTCCAACGACGCCTACGGCGGCACCTACCGCCTGATCCAGCAGGTGTTCACGCAGTGGGGCGTGGAAAACACCGTGGTGGACATGACCAACCCGGAAGAAGTCGCTGCCGCCGTTAAGGACAACACCAAGGCCATCTGGGTGGAAACGCCGACGAACCCGATGCTGGACATCGTGGACATCGAAGCCATCGCCGCCGTGAAGAAGCAGGCCGCGCTGGTGGTGGACAACACGTTCGCCTCGCCGTACCTGCAAAAGCCGTTCGACCTCGGTGCCGATGTGGTGGTGCACTCCACCACGAAGTACATCGGCGGCCACTCGGATGTGGTCGGCGGCATCGTATGCGGCGACGATTCCCGCGTGCCCGGCTTCCACGAGCAGCTGCGCTTCTTCTTCGGCTGGGTCGGCGCGAACCCGTCCCCGTTCGACACGTATCTCACCGGCCGCGGCCTGAAGACGCTTTCCGTGCGCATGGAGAAGCACTGCGACAATGCGGAAGCCGTCGCAAAGTTCTTGGATGCCCAGCCCCAAGTCGAGCGCGTGTGCTACCCGGGCCTGGAAACCCACCCGGGCCACGAAACCGCGAAGAAGCAGATGACCCGCTTCGGCGGCATGGTCTCCGTACTGTTCCAGACTACCGAGCAGGCCAAGACGTTTTGCAAGTCCACCAAGCTGTTCTGCCTGGCGGAGTCCCTCGGCGGCGTGGAGAGCCTGCTCGAGCACCCCGCCACCATGACGCACGTGTCCGTCGCCGGCTCCGCGCTCGAGGTGCCGGGCGAGCTCGTGCGCATCTCGGTGGGCATCGAGGAGGAGGCCGACCTCATCGCCGACCTCGAACAAGCCCTCAAGCAGCTTTAGTTTGCTGCGGCGTCGGCCGCGCGGTTGCGCACTGCGCGTGCTGCGCGGTCTTGGCCTTCGGCGATGACGCGCTTCAAACCGTTCGGGACGTCCGCGTTAAGCAGAGCGTTTGCCTTCTCAACCGCCGCCTGTGTGACATCCCAACGCGGGTACATGCCCTCCAGGGTGCGCTGCGCCATCTCGTTGGTCAAACGATCCCACAAAGCCGGCGCGGCGCGGAAGTACTCGTCGGTCAACCCCTCAAGGTCTGCATCGGTAAAGGTGAGTCCGTCCATGAGGTAGCGGGCCTCAAGGTTGGTCAGGTCGTCGTTCATGAGCTTGTCCCAAGCCCAACGCTTATCGACGACCGCCCTCGCCCGCAGACGCGAAATCGCGCCCTCCGACGTCTCGTCCTGCTCCTCATCCGCGGCCTCCAGCGGCAGGGCGCCGGCGGCGATGAGGTTCGTGATCGCCAACCAACGAACCTCCTGATTCTCAGAAGACTTCAGCAAATCCTTGAAGTACTCAACCGTCTCCTCAGTCGGCTCCAGACGGGCAAGCGCACGGTCGAACACCGCCTTCGGCTCCTGGCCACGGAACGCCTCGTTCAACAGATCGAAACCGGTGCGGCGCCACGCCGGGTCAACGTAGCGCTTCACAGCCTCAGTAGCCTGAGCGGCGATCCGCTCCTGCATGTCCGGGCCAACCTCACGCGCCACCAACTCCACATACTTGCGAGCCGGCAGACGACCATCGCGCACAGACTCCCATAAGGAAGACCACACCAAAGTCTTCGCCAGCGAATCCTCAATCTGGCCCAGGTGCTCCACGGCGAACTGCTGCTGCTCCGCATCGAGACCCATCAGGCAGTACGTGAGGTCTTCGTCGTTCACCAGGGCGAGATCGTGTTTCACGCCTGAAAATTCAGGGATCTCAGTGCGCTCGCCGGTGATGTCGAGTTCGACTTGGTGGGTGCGCTGCACGGTGCCGTCGATAAGCGAATAAAGCCCCACGCGAACACGGTGATCGCGCAACACCGGCGACTCCTGCACCACAGTGAACGTGTCCGAAATCTCCGGGTAAAGACGCGACACACCGGTAGTACGCAGCCACTGCTCAGCCCAGTTAGACAAATCGCGGCCCGAAGCTTCCTCGAGCGCGCCGAGAAGATCGTCAAACGTAGCGTTGGAGTAGGCGTGGTTGTCGAAGTGCTTACGCACGCCCGCGAAGAACTCCTCGTAACCCACGTACGCCTGCAGCTGCTTCAGCACGGACGCGCCCTTCGCGTAGGTGATGCCGTCGAAGTTCTGCTCCGCGGTCTCAATGTCCGGCGCGTCCGCCGCGATCGGGTGCGTCGACGGCAGCTGATCCTGCGAATACGCCCACGCCTTCTCCACCGTGGCAAACGTCGTCCACGCCTCCGGATACTCACCGATACCCACCTGCGCCGTCGCTGCCGACCAGGTGGCGAAGGACTCGTTGAGCCACAAATCGTCCCACCACTGCATCGTGACCAAATCGCCGAACCACATGTGCGCCATCTCGTGCAGGATGGTGTCGTTGCGGCGCTCCAGGCGGTACGGGGTGGGCTCGGAGGTGAAGATGTACTCGTCGCGGTACGTCACACACCCGACGTGTTCCATGGCGCCCATGTTGTACTCCGGGCAAAACACCTGGTCGTACTTGTCGCCGAACGGGTACTTGCGGCCGAAGTTGGCGTGGTAGAAGTCGAAGCCCTCCTTGGTCTGGCGGAACAGGCGCTCCGAATCCATGTGGGGGATCAGGCTGGCGCGCGCGTACAGGCCGAGCTCGATCGTCCTGCCGTCGCCGGCATCGTAGGTGTCGGACACGCGCTCGAACTCGCCGGCGCAGATCGCGATGAGGTAGGTCGACAGCGGGTAGTCGATCACCGTGGTCCAGGTGGAGGTGCCGTCGCCGTTGTCCGTGCGCTCTACCGCCTCGTTGAGAATGACGGTGTAGCGCTCCGGGGCCGTCACGCTGACCTTGTAGGTGGCCTTCAGGTCCGGCTGGTCGAAGCCGGCGAACACCTTCATCGCCATCGCGGGCTCGAACTGGGTGTACAGGTAGTCCTTGCCATCCACCGGGTCGGTGAACTTGTGCAGGCCCTCGCCGGTGCGGTTGTAGGCGTCGTGGGAGGTGACGGTCAGGGTGTGGGGGCCGTCGTCAAGCGAAAGCTCCCGGCCCGTCTCCTCGCCGTCGAGGGCGGCCTCGAAACCGGCCGCGACCAGGTCGAAGTGGGTGGTGCCCGCCTTCGAATCGAAATGGACGGTGCTCACCGTGGTGAACTCGTCGGCACCGGTGATGTCAACGGAGATGTCGTAGCGGACGTTGGAAATCAGTTCGGCGCGCGCCTGCGCGTCCTTGCGAGTCAGATTGGTCTTCATCTGCCCCAACCTACACGCGCTATCGTGGGCGCCATGACGGAACAAGTGAAATTCTGGTTTGACGTATCCTGCCCGTTCGCATGGCAGACCTCCCGCTGGATCAAAGAGGTGGAGAAGGTCCGCGACATCGAAGTCGAGTGGGTGCCCATGTCGCTCGCAGTGCTTAACGACGGCCGCGACATCCCCGACGACTACGCCGCAGCCATGGAGGCCAACTGGGGCCCGGCGCGCGTGTTCGCGAAGGTCAAGGAAGAACAGCCCGAGAAGGTCGACGAGCTGTACACCACAATGGCCACGATGATCCACGCCGGCGGCGAGGGCGGCAAGAAGGGCTATGGCGCCTACGACGAGATCATCGCCAAGGCGCTGGCGGAGGTCGGTCTGACGGACCACTTCGCCGAGGTGGCCAACACGTCTGACAGCGATGACCTGCTGCGCGGTTTCCACGCCTCCGCCATGGACGCAGTCGGCGACGACGTGGGCACCCCGGTGGTCAAGCTCGGCGACAACGCGTTCTTCGGCCCCGTGATTACCCGCGTGCCGGAAGGCGAAGAGGCAGGCAAGCTGTTCGACCACGCCGTCGGCCTGGCCGAGTTCCCGTACTTCTTCGAACTCAAGCGCACCCGCACGGAGATGCCCCAGGTACGCTAAGCGCCATGCGTATTTACCTTGGAGCAGACCACGCCGGATTCGAGCGCAAGAACCAGATCAAGGCCCACCTTGAGGCCCAGGGCCACGAGGTGACCGACTGCGGCGCCCACGAGTACGACGCCGCCGACGACTACCCGGCGTTCTGCATCGCCGCGGCTGAGGCCGTGGTGGCCGACCCGGGTTCGCTGGGCATCGTGCTCGGCGGCTCCGGCAACGGCGAGCAGATCGCCGCGAACAAGGTCAAGGGTGCCCGCTGCGCCCTGGCGTGGTCGGAAGAGACCGCGAAGCTCGCCCGCGAGCACAACAACGCGCAGCTCATCGGCATCGGCGGCCGTATGCACACCGAGGAAGAAGCACTCGCAATTGTCGACGCCTTCGTGTCCCAGCCGTGGAGCGAAGAGGAACGTCACCAGCGCCGCATCGACATCCTCGCGGAGTACGAGCGCACCGGCGTCGCGCCGGAGCTGCCGTAAGCCGCGTCACCAGCCGGCGAAGTAGCGCTCCAGCTGCAGCGGGCCCGCCACTGGCGTCAGCCCGAAGTCCTCGGGGTGCGCCGTGACCGGCTCCAGCTCGAGTGCTGCGGCGCGTTTGGTGCGCACCACGGTGCCGTCGGGGGAGAGCACGTACTCCACAGCCAAAAGCGCGCTCAAGTCCTGCGGCGCCCAGCCCGCACCGACGGCGATGCTCACCCGCGCCTCAACCTCGGCGGTGCCCACGCGCGGGTCGTGCGCGAACAGCGCCGGCACCTCCGCCACGCGCACGTACGCGCCGACTTTGAGCCACTCTGCGATGACGAAGTCGCGCACCCCCTCGCCGTCGAGCTCCGGGACCTCCACCTGCAGGTCGAAGGTATCGAAGATGACCCCGTCCGGCCGCGCCAGCGGGTGGGTCACGCGCCGGGCCAGCGCCAGCGACTCGGCGTTTTTGACGGCGGTGGCGGCGGCCGGGTCGTCGTAACGCTGCCCGAAGTCCTCATCCGCGTGGTGCGCGACGGCCGCCGGCTCGTGCACGAAGCTGGCACCGGCGTTCCAGGCGCGGAAGCCGAACTCCCAGTCCTCGCCGCCGTAGCCGACAAGCGTGCCGTCGAAGCCGCCGACCGCGTCGAAGAACTCGCGCGAGCACGTCAGCACCGCCGAGATGATGTAGCGCCATGAGCTGTGGTCGGCGTTGCGGAGGTTGGCGGTGGCGGACCAGGCGTCGATAAGCCATTGCGGCTCTTTGTCCTCGGCGCCGGTGCGCCGCGCGCCGACGACCACCGCCCGCGCATCGCCCACGATGTGCGGCACCACCGCGGCGAGGTAGCCGGGCTCGGGCACGGTGTCGGCGTCGAGAAACGCGAGCACCTCGCCGCGCGCAGCGTCCGCGCCGAGGTTGCGCGCCGCGGCCGCCCGGAAGCCTTTGTCCTCCTGGCGCACCACGCGCACGCCCTCGACCGCGGGTGGTTCGGCGGAGCCGTCGTCGGCCACGATGATCTCCACCTCGCCCGCGTAGTCCTGCGCCCGCACCGCCGCGACGACCCGCTCGAGCGCTTCCGCGTCGTTGTAATGCGGGATGACCACGCTCACATCAGGCCAGCTAAACGCCATGTTTCCTCCCACAATTGCGCGACCTCGGCCCAGCCGTAGCGCGGCGGGTCCATCTGCTTGGGCACATGCTTATCGACGGCCTCCCGCCAACCGCCGTCAGCCACCAACGTCACGCGCCCGGGCAGCCACGCGTCGATCTCGCGGGCGTAGTCGGAGTCGCGCACCAGCACGGTGCGGCCCGCGCCCAGCCAGGCCATGAGCGAGCCGGAGGCGGAGAAGTGGCGGTGCGGGCACACCGGCACCGCGATGCGGCCCATTTCACGCGTGAGTTGGGCGTCGGTGAGCCAGCCCGTGATCTCGGCGTCGAGTGTGTCGGCCCAGTCCTCGTGGCCCTTTGAGACCGCACCGAGGAAGCGCAGGCGGTGGTCCGGCAGCGCCTCGATGAGGTCCTCGTGGCCCTTGCCGGGGTAGAGAAACCCCAGCACGCCGACGCTGCCCGGCTCGGGGTCGAAGGGCGAGTCGATCACCGGGATGGGCAGGCGGATCACCGTTGTCGCGGCGTCGAAAAACGAGGCCTCGTGCTCGGAGTTGACCACCGCGACGTCCGCCGCCTCCACGAGCCCGCGGTAAACGCGTGCGCGACGTGCGAAGCGCTCGGCGCCCTCCTCCGGCTGGGGGATGTCGTGCAGGCTCACGGACAACGGGCCGTCGATGCGCGCCAGCAAGCGCTCGGCGGTGTCGCCGAAAAGGTGGTCGGTGAAGGTGACGTGGACGGGGCCGGAAAGCGGGGCATCGCCGAACGTCTCCTCCCGGATGACCTCGGAACCGGTCGTGCGGGCGAGCCCGAGGGCGTACTCGGTTACCCCGTGGCCCGCGGGGCCGACGATGAGATGTTTCATTGCACCAACCCTAGATTCGCAAGACGTTCCGCGTGGCGCTGCAACCCGTGGGCCACCAGTGCCGGGCGCTGGCGGTAGAACTCCAGCTGCGCGGCGCGGATCTCGCCGGCGTCGATGACCCCGGCGCCGCGCTCGCGCCACGTATCGCGTCCCGTCACTGTAACGCCGAGTGCGTCGGCGGCCGCGGCGTCGATAGGCGAGTCCAGCCCGCCGAGCATTTCGTAGTCGGGGGCGACCGGCTCGTCGGAAAGCCCCAGCTCCTCCAGCACCCGCGACGCCATGAATGCAAGCGTCGCGTTGTCGGGGTGGTTGACGGTGTGCCACACGGGGGTGGTTTCCAGGTAGTCCGACACCACCACCGCGCCGTGGGCGCGCTCGCGCAGCCGCATCTGCTCGACGGACATCGCGGCGGCGCGCCGCAACGCGTCCGGTGACGGCGCCGCGGCCGGGGTGTGCCCCGCGGCGGCGGCCAGGGTGCGCAGGTCGTGGTACGGCACCACCGGCGGGTTCAACGACGGATCATCCGGGTCGCGGATGATGGCCTGATACGGCATGAGCCCGTCGAAACGCAGCACCGGCACAACCACACGCCGCGCCGACGTTTGCAGCTGCCGAGTGCCCACGGGCAGGCCACGGTAGTTGTCGCGGATCGGTTGCGTCACCAGCACGTCGGCGCGGGCCACCAGGTCCAGAAACCACCCCATGTCCGCCGCTTCAAGCTCGTGGACTGGGGCGATGCGCTCGCCGGTGAAGTGCCCGGTGGACATGAGCAGCTTGCGCGTGGACTCCGCCTGGCAGTTGCCAACAACGACGAGCAAAGACATGCCAACACAGTATGCGAAAACGTTTATATTAGTGGGGTGCGCGTTCTGTCTATTCCCTCCGGTCACCCGTACACGCAGGCTATCCGCCCTGCTGGCGTGGAGTTTCTGCCGGACCCGGACATCGACGGCAACTGGTGGCCGCACCCGGCGCTCGAGGCCGAGTTTTGGCGCGACCCGCCCGCGGTGGACCTCGTGCACATCCACTTCGGCTTCGAGCACCGCTCGCCCGCGCAGATTGCGGAGCTGTGCCGCGCGCTGCCGGTGCCGCTGGTGCTCACGGTCCACGACCTGGACAACCCGCATCTCGTCGACCAGACCGAGCATCACGAGCGGTTGCAATTGCTTATCGACGAAGCATCCGCCCTGATCACCCTCACCGACCAAGCCGCCGACATCCTCGCCCGCGACTTCGGCGCGCGAGACGTCCGCGTGGTGCCGCACCCGCGGATCGTGGAGGAACCGGTGGCGGTGGAACCGGGCGGGCGCGCGGCGGTGTTTTTGAAGTCGGTGCGCTCTAACGTGGTCGCGGACGAGCAGTTCTACCGCGATATCGCGGCGCGGGTGCCGTTGGATGTGTATGTGCATGGGGGAGCGGAGCTGGCGTCGATAGGCACTGTGGTGCACGAGCCCATGAGCGACGACGAGCTGCACAGAGCTGTCGGCCGCGCCGGGGTGTGTATCTTGCCGTACACGCGCGGCACGCACTCCGGGTGGCTGGAAATGTGCCGCGACCTGGGTGTGCCTGTGGCGGTGCCGGACTGCGGGTGCTACGCCGGGCAAGCGGACACCCCAGACGCGGTGGAGGTGTACCGCACCGGCGACGGGCGCGCGGCCGGTTTGGCTGCGGCGCGGCTACTCGCCCGCGGGCCGGTGCCGTACACCGGCGACAGGGCGCGGCAGCTGGACCAGGTGCGCCGGGCGCACGAGGAGATTTACAGGAAAGTGGTGATCGAGTGACCGTCGCCGCGAAACCCGCGACCCGTGCCCCGCGCACCGGAAAACTCCGCATCGCGCTGGTCGGGCCTGCGCGCTACCCGGTGCGCGAGCCGTACGCCGGCGGGCTGGAGGCGTTCTGCCACACCATGGTCGCCGCGCTGCGCGAGCTCGGCCACGACGTGGACTTCTTCGCCGCCGAAGGCTCCGACGGCAACGACCCAACCCTCGAGCTGCCCGGGGTGGACTGGGGCGCACACGCCGCCGAGGCCACCGACACCACCTACCCGGAAGGCGGGCGCGAGCGCGAAAACGCCGCCTTTGTGGAATTGCGCCGCCTGCTGGTCGCGCGCGGCTACGACGTGGTGCACAACAACAGCCTCAACCCCTACATCTTCCCCTCGGCCGCCTCGCCGGAGCCGCTGCCGATGCTGACCACGCTGCACACTCCGATGGTCGAGGAAATCCAGGCCGCCATCACCGCGGCCGGCCTGCGCGCCGGGCGGTTCGCCGCCGTCAGCCGCACCACCGCACGGGACTGGCGCCTACCGAGTGAGCCGGTGATCATCCCCAACGGCGTCAACGTGAACCTCTGGCAGCCGGGCAGCGGCGGCGGCACCGCGGTGTGGTTCGGCCGCCTCGTGCCGGAAAAGGGCGCGCATTTGGCTATCGACGCCTGCAGCAAAGCCGGCGTCCCCCTCGTGCTGGCGGGACGCAACGGCGACCACCACTACTTCCGCGACGAAATCGCGCCCAGGCTGGGCGACGGCGCCGAGTGGATCGGCGAGCTGTCCCACGCGGAACTGCGCAAACTCGTCGCCGGGTGCGGTGTTGCCGTGGTCAGCCCGCGGTGGGAGGAACCGTTCGGGCTCGTCGCGTTCGAAGCGATGGCCTGCGGCACCCCCGTTGCGGCGTTTCGCCGCGGCGGCATGGGCGAGCTGCTTCGCGACGCCCCGGCGGCCCTCGCCCCTGCCGACGACGTCGCAGCGCTTGCCGCCGCGATTGCTAAGGCGCGTGGGTTTGAGAGGGACGTGGTGCGCCGTTGGGTCGTCGAGAGGCATTCGCTTTCCCAAACCGCGAAGCACTACACCGACATCTTCCGCCAGGTAGCGGCGTTTGGAAAGGTAGGACAATGATCGGCATCTACGCCCACCACCACGGCTCCGGGCACATGCACCGCTGCCGCGCCATCCAGCGCGAACTGCGCGCCATGGGGCACGAAGCGCAGATCCTCTCCACGGCAGACGGGGACGTTTCGCTTCTCGACGACGCCAGCGACACCCCACGCCGCATGCGCAGCGGCCGCGCGATGACCGCCGGCGGCACGCTGCACTACGCGCCGTACGGGGCGCCGCAGATCGCATCAAGGTTCGCGCAGATCGCCGACTGGGTGGCAGAAAACCAGCCGGAGGCGTTCTACGTGGACGTGTCCAACGAGGTCGCCGCGTTCGTGCGGATCATGGGTGTGCCGGTGGTGGTGCACGCGATGCCGGGCTACCGCGGCGACGCCCCGCACCAGCTCGCCTACGCGCAGGCCGATGCGATCGTGGCGGCGTGGCCGGACTGGGTCGAGGTGCCGGATCATTTGCGTGCGCATGCCGACCGGTTGCACGCCGTCGGCGGGATCTCGCGGCTTACCCCGCGCGAGGGGGTGAAGCGCGACCCGAACCACGTGGTGGTGATGGCAGGTTTGGGCGGCTCGACGTGGTCGCCGGCCGATTGGGAGGCGGTGCAGCGCGCCTGCCCCGAGTACCGGTTCACGTTTTTGGGCGGCGATAACCACGTCGACGACCCGACGGAGCTGCTGCAGTCCGCGGGCATCGCCGTGACCGCCGGCGGGCAGAACTCCGTCGCGGATCTAGCGGTGACCGACACCCCGGCGGTGATCCTGCCGCAGCCGCGCCCCTTCACCGAGCAAAAAGCGGGCGCAAAAGCACTCGAAGGCCTAGCGACGGTACGAAACGCCTTCCCCGCCCCCGAAGAATGGCCCGAACTGCTGCGCCGCCGCGACACCGACTGGGGCCGCTGGCAGACTCATGGTGCGGCGCGCCGGGCCGCCGAAGTCATCGCCGGCGTGGCCGCCGACCCCGGCCAGCCCGCCACCTGCGTGATTACACTCGCCGACGCGAACCGGCGCGACCACCTGACCCACCAGGTCAACCTCATGCCGATGGGCGTCGACCACGTCACTGTCGCACTCGGCGACGCGGATGCGCTGGCCAAAGCGGTGCCGAAAAGCCACGTGGTGGAAGGACCGCGCAACCTCGCCGCCGCCCGCAACCTGGGCGCGAAGACAGCCATCGAGCGCGGCGCCGAGGTGCTCGTGTTCTTGGATGCGGACTGTTTGGCCTCCGACGCACTGGTGCCGCGCTACGTCGCAGCGTTGCGTGAGCGCCCCGACGCCGTCGCCGCCGGCCCGGTGACCTACATGGACGAAGGCCAAATCCGCGTCACCGACCCCGACCCGCACCCCGCCCGCCCCAACCCGGCCGACGGCGAGCTCGTCGACGCCGACAACTACGACCTGTTCTGGTCCCTTTCCTTCGCCCTGACCGCCGAGACGTGGGCGCGCATCGAGCGCGACTTTGGAGGCTTCGACCCCACCTTCGAAGGGTACGGCGGGGAAGACACAGACTTCGCCCGCGAGCTCGAGCGCCACCGCATCCCGCTCGTCTGGGTCGGCGGGGCGCACGCCTACCACCAGTGGCACCCCGTCTCATCACCGCCGTGGGAACACCTCGAGGACATCGTCGCCAACGCCAACCGGTTCCACGACAAATGGGGCACCTTCCCCATGGAAGGTTGGTTGGAGGCGTTTGAGGCCGAAGGTGCCGTCGATAAGCAAGATGCCCCGAAGCGCTATATCCTGCGAAACCATGAACTTCACCATCCACGAAGGAAGCACTGACTGCCCGGTGATCGTGCACGTGCCGCACGCCTCGCGCGAGATCCCGGCCGAGGTTGCCGCCGATTTCATCGCCACCGACGACCAGATTGCGCGCGAGCTCGACCGCGTCACCGACGACCACACCGACACCCTCGCCGCGTCCGCGGCCGAGCAGTCCGGGTGCGCGCCGTGGATGATCGTGAACAACCTTTCCCGCCTGGTCGCGGACCCGGGGCGGTTTTCCAACGAACGCGAATCCATGGACTCGACTGGACGCGGCGCCATCTTCCTCAAACTTGGCGACGGCAACCCGCTGCGGCCGCTGGACATGGACATCGCCGACCTGAAAGCCGAGTACTACTTCCCGTACGCCGACGCGGTGTCCAAGCTGGTCTCCGGACGCCTCCAAGACTGCGGCTGCGCCGTGATCGTGGACGTGCACTCCTACAACAACCAACCCGACGAGTACCGCATCCACCCCGGCAAACTCCTCCCGGACGTGTGCATTGGCACCCACTCCGTGCACACACCCGCCGTGCTTGCCGACGAAGCCGACCGCACCTTCACCGCCGCCGGCTTCAACGTGGAGCGCAACACCCCCTTCGCTGGGGCGTACGTGCCGGTGGACTACGACAAGAACACCTCCGTGTTGGCCGTGATGTTCGAGGTGCGCAAAGACCTGCTGGAAAACGACGAATCGCGCGTTCGCGTCGAAGCCGCCCTGGCCGAGGTGATCCGCAAGGCCGTGGAGATTTCCCGCACCGATATGGGCCGCCCGATGTAGCCGTTTTTGGGCGTGCCTATTGCCCCGCCGCGGGTGGGGCGGGGTGTCTGGGGTGCGGTTTAGTCGAAGAGCAGCTCCATCGCGCCTGGGGTGGTCATGGGGACTTTGGTGCCGTTGGGCGCGACCCAGTGGATCCGCGCGTTGGGGTTGTCGATGTAGCCGAACGGGCCGTTTTTGTTGTCGGCGTTGACCCCGTTGTGGAAGGGGCAGAGTTCGGCGAGGTTGTCCATGTTGGTCATTCCGCCGTAGCGCCAGGCGTTGATGTGGTGGGTCTGCGTGGTTTCGGCGGAGTGCTTGCAGTCCGGGAACGCGCAGGCCGGGCAGGTGAGTTTCGACATGACTTTTTGTTTTGGGTTGGCGCAGCGCTTTGCGTGGTAGAGGTTGACTGGGCCTTCTTGGGGGTGGAACGCGGCGACTTCGAGTATGTCGCCGAATTCGTGCTCCATGTATTCGGCCCCTGTCATGGTGGTGCCGTCGGTGCAGATCAGCGTGACTTCGTCTGCGTGGCCGGATTGGATGCGGGCCCAGTCGGCGATCGGCACCAGGATGATCGGCCGGAAGTTCGCCTGTGGGACTCCTTTGCCGTCGCGCAGTATGCCGATAAGCGTGTGGGCCATTTGGGCGGCCGCCGGGTCGTCGGCGTCGATGAGTTTGCGCAGCAGGTGCTCAAGGTCGGCCAGGTCGCGCTCGTTGTAGGTCAGGATCATGGTGCGCATGCCTGCCTTCGAACGGGAGAACCTGCACGAGGGTGGGGCTGGTTTGACGGGTTGTTTGATCAGCCGTTTGATGCGCTTGGTCAGTGCCCTATAGGAGCCGCGGTGGCGCACCAGGTCGAGGCGGATGCGCCAGCGTTCGGCGGCTCCTTCGACGGCGAGCAGCTTTTTCTCGATGTGCACGAGCTGGTCGACCGGTAGACCGTGAGCAGCCTCGAGTGCGTCGCGTTGTTTGCGGGTGAACTGGGTCGGACCAAAGTAGGTGTGGTGCACCCGCGCCAAATCGCGCACCCGGCCGGTGGACAGCCCGGCGGCCATGGCTACGTCGCGGTCGAAGTCGGCGAGCATGCCCACGCCTGCGGTGACAAAGTCGGTGAAGTTCATGGCCCGAAAGCTATGGCGGCGACGCAACCCCAAACAAGACCCAAATGAGAATCTGTGGATAAGCACCGCCGGTTGTTGACGCCGCAACACCGTTTATCCACAGCAACGCAAAACGCGGTGGCGCACCAGCACCACCGCGTCATACGCTGCGAAGTTTTTAACGCTTGGACACCTTGCCGGTCTTGCCCGCCACCGGCGCGACCACCGAGGCGCGCGCGAAGAACCAGCCCAACGCCGTCACACCCGCCGCGACCAGGAACATCACCACACCGATCCAGCTGGTGGCGTCCTCGCGCGCGGCGAACATCGCGTTCATGTTGCCGCGCACGCCGGTGGTGAGCACGAGGAACACGTGCACGACCACAAACGCCACGAAGTAAATCATGGTGGGGAAGTGCACCGCGCGCGCCCATGACATCGGCACGGCCTTCCACGATGCCGGCCACATGCTGCTCATGCGGAAACCGGACGCGATGGCCAGCGGGGAGGCGATGAACACGGTGATGAAGTACGACAACTCCTGCAGCGCGTTGTAGTGCAGCCAGGGGTTTTCCGTCGGCCAGTCCAGCGAGAGGTACTGCAGGCCCGCCGACACCGCGTGCGGGATGGCGTCCCAGCTGGTGGGCACGATGCGCATCCATTGGCCGGTGGTAAACAGCAGCACGAAGAAGATGGCGCCGAGGGCGACCCACGCGACGTCGAGAAGCTGGTGCAGCCAGAGCGTCACCGAGATCTTCTTGCCGCCCTTTTTCGGTTGCCAGTAGGCGGCGGGGCGTTTCTCGCGGCGCACGTCGATGCCTGTTTTGATAATCAGCGCCATCAGGAACATGTTGAAGAAGTGCGCCCAGTTCAGCCACCCCGGTAGGCCAACAGGGGCGTTGTCCGGCAGCGGCTGGATGCCGTTGTAGCGGGCGATGAAGTCGGCGCCGGCCTCGGTGCCCACGTACCAGCGCGCGCCGAATACGGCCGCGGCGAGCAGCAGGAGCGCGCCGATCGCCCATGGGAGCCATTGCTTTGCGACGCCCTCCGGTTTCCCCTCAACAGCAGACTTCGCCTGAGCCGGTTGTGGCGCCGGCTCGGGCGCCGTCTTGGCCACGGCGTCGTCGACCACTGTCGCCGCGGGCGCCGCGGTCTCTGGCTCGGTCTCGGGCTCGGTCTCAGCAACCGGCGCCGGCGCGGCGACGCGCACCGTCCCGGCCGGCGGCCACGGCTCGCCGCCCTCGACGCGGGGCAAGCCTTGGCGCAGCGGCACCTCGACCGTGTGCTCCGGCTCTGCTGGGTCGGTGGTTTCTGCGACGGCAGTGGGCACGGCGGCAGCGGCAGCAGGCGCCGCAACGCGGACCGTTCCGGCGGGCGGCCACGGCTCGCCGCCCTCGACGCGCGGCAGGCCGCGGCGCAGCGAAACCTCGGCGGTCTCGGCCGCGCCAGCAACGGGCGCCGCGGCGCTATCAGCAGCGCCAGCGTCCACCGCGGCGTCCTCAACCGGCGCGCCTTTCACGTCGACGGTGCCCGCGGGCGGCCACGGTTCGCCGCCCGGCACACGCGGCAGCCCTTGGCGGAGTTCTACCTGCATTACTTGCGCGCCTCGATCCGCGCGTTGATCTCAGAGATGATGTCCGGCACCAGGTCGAACAGGTCGCCGATGATGCCGAAGTCGGCGATGTCGAAGATCGGGGCGTCCTCGTCGGAGTTGATCGCCACGACGGTATCGGCGGTCTGCATGCCCACCAGGTGCTGCACCGCGCCGGAGATACCGACGCCGATGTAGAGCTTCGGGCTGACCATCACGCCGGTCTGGCCGATCTGCGCCTCGTACGGCACCTGGCCTTCGTCGACGGCGGAGCGGGTGGCGCCGACGGCCGCGCCCAGCGCGTCGGCAAGTCCGCCGACGAGCTCTTCGAACATGTCCTCGTCGCCCAACGACACGCCGCCCGCGACGACTTTGTCGGCGGTGAGCAGGTCGGGGCGGTCGGAGGTGCGCTCCACGGGGGTCACGGAGAGCACTTCTGCCTCTCGACGTCCCGTCGGAGCCACCTCCAACTCCCGCACCTCAGGCGCGGCCGCCTCGGCACGCGTTTCCACGGCACCCTTGCGCAGGGTGATCACCGGCGCGGAGTGCGTCGCCGCGGCAGAAGAGGTGTAGACGCCGCCGAAGTTCTGGTGCTCGGTGACAATGCCCTGGTCGTCGCGGCTCACAGACACCGCGTCGGTGAGCAGCGCCTTGCCTGTGCGTGCGGCGAACCGGCCGGCGGCTTCGCGTCCGCGCACGGTGTGGGCGAACAGGACGGCGGCTGGGAAGAGTTCGTCGAAGGCGGCGGCAGCTGCGTCGATAAGCGGGGCATCAGACACAAGCACCACGCCGGCGCCGAGCGCACCAAGCTCATCGACGTGCGCGCGGTCCGACGCCAGCACCACCGGGGTGCCGACGGCAGACGCGGCGCCGATGAGCTCGGCCGCAACGGGGCTGACTGAACCGTCGAAGGAGCGGTCCGGGACAACAAGAATCTGGGTCATGGCTGCTCCTTAAATGAGGTTCTTGGATTCGAGGAAGTCCACCAGGCGGGCTGCGGCGGTGGAGCTCGCGTCGATGATCTCGCCGCGCTCACGCTCCGGGCGGCGCTCGATGCCCACCATGATTGCGCGCGGGTGGGTGAAATCCTCCGGGTCGACGCCGAGCTCGGCGAGGGTGATGGTGCGCAGCTCCTTCTTCTTCGCGGCCATGAGCCCCTTGAAGTTGGGGTAGCGCGGGTCCGCGAACTCGTCGGCGACGGACACCACGGCCGGCAGCTGCGCTTCGAGCTGGGCGGTGGCGGCGTCGGAGGCCTGGGTGGCGCGCACGGTCTCGCCCTCGAGCGTGAGCTCGGTGAGGTTGGTCAGCACCGGCCAGTCCAACAGCTCGGCCATGAAGGGGGCGATGACGCCGGTGCCGCCGTCGGACGATTCGGCGCCCGCGATGACGAGGTCGTAGCCCTGCTTCTCGACGAGCTTCGCCAACACCTCACCAGTCAACGTCGCATCCGCGCCGGTGAGCGCGTCGTCCGAGACGATGTAGGCCTCACTCGCGCCCATGGCGATGCCGCGGCGCACCGAGTCGGCGGAGGACTCCGGGCCGACGCTTAAGATCTCGACCTCGACGTTTTCGCCCGCTTCGGCGATGCGCAGCGCGGCTTCGACGGCGCGCTCGCTGACCTCGTCGGCGACGACGTCGCCGGAGCGGTCCGTCAAACCCGTCTCCAGGTTCATTTCGCGGTCACTGTACGTGTCCGGCACTTCTTTCAGCAGCACAGCAATGCGCACGGCCACTCCTTGCTCTTGAGCTTTCTGGGGTTCGCGATCGCTGTGCAGTGTAACGCACGGCTAAAAGTCGAATCCCCCGAAGTCGAAGCCGCCGCCGTCGCCGAACCCGCCGAAGTCCCCGAAGTCGCCACCGGCATCGCCCATGTCACCCATGTCGCCCATCTCGCCGGCGCCGTCCATGCCTTCGCCGAGCCCGCCGGCCTCAAACGCCTCCGCAGACGCCGCACCGGACATCCCCGCGAACATCGCGGAATAGAACATCATGGAGCTCGCCGCCCACACGCCGGTCATCATCGCCGGGCCCCACCACGCGGTGGAGTACCAGCCGGCCGGGACCGGGCGGCCCGCAACGGCGCCGCCGGGGTAGTAATGCGGCGTCTGCGCGGTCGCGTGCGGCGACGCCATGACCTGCGTACCGTCCTCCTGGGTGACGGTGCGCTGCTCGGTCACGCGCCCTGCCTGGCGCTGGCCCTCCAGCTCCGGCAGCTGCGGGCCGGCGGGCAGCCCCATGATCTCGCGGGCCGCGTTGACGTAGTGCAGGCCCTCCAGCGCGGATTCGCGGGCCAGCATCGCCTGCTTGACGGAACGTGCGTCGCTAAGCCCTGCGGATGCCGCGTTGAAGCGCTCGGAGGCGTCCGCCATCGCCTGCTGCGACGCGGTGTCGTTGCCGGAGAGGTTCAGCACCTGCGAGCCCAAGCGGTCGGTCCAGCGCTTGGCGTCGGCGTACGCGTCGTCGAAAGACAGCTGCTGCTGCCTCGCCACCTGGCGGCGAGATTGCGGCATCTGCCGCTGCCCGCTCATGTTCGGCAACATCACCAACGCGCCAACCATCAAGAAAATGAGCAACAGGGTCAACATGGCTCCTCCTAAATATTGTTCGTGTTTGGTTCAACGCATACGCCTGCGCTAAAGTTCCGCACAGCGCAGCAGTTTTTGGCGCCTGGGAATGTCGTATAGTGGCTAATACCTCAGCCTTCCAAGCTGAAGACGCGGGTTCGATTCCCGTCATTCCCTCCACACAAGTCACCGGTTCCGGTTGCGGGGCCGGTGTTTTTGTGCCCTCAATGCGGACAGTTTTTTCGGCCCCGCTACAATGACTGTCCTGAACTACACACGTTCAACGGATGTGGTTCATACCGTGCGGTTTTGCCGCAACGGGGCGTGGCGCAGCTTGGTAGCGCACCTGCTTTGGGAGCAGGGGGTCGCAGGTTCAAATCCTGTCGCCCCGACCGAGGCGGGCCCGTGTTTCGCGGGCCCGCCACATATAAACATCTGACAAACGTTGTTTCGATCTAGTACAGGAGAAATCCGTGAAGACTTCCGTCGACAAGCTCAGCGACACCCGCGTGAAGCTCAACGTCAGCGTGCCGTTCGACGAGCTGGGCAAGGAAATCGACCAGGCCTACAAGGCCATCGCCCAGCAGGTCAACATCCCGGGCTTCCGTCGTGGCAAGGCTCCGCGCCAGCTCATCGACGCTCGCTTCGGCCGCGGCCCGATCCTGGAGCAGGTTGTCAACGACATGCTGCCGACCCGCTACGAGCAGGCCCTGGCAGAAAACGAGATCAACCCGCTGGGCCAGCCGGAGATCGAGGTCACCAAGATCGAGGACAACGACGTCGTCGAGTTCACCGCCGAGGTCGACGTCCGCCCGGAGATCGAGGTGCCGGACTTCTCCAAGATTTCAGTGAAGGTCCCGGAGCTCAAGCTTGACGACGAAGCGGTCGACGCCGAGCTGGATACCCTCCGCGAGCGCTTTGGTGAGCTCAAGGACACCAAGCGCAAGCTGAAGACCGACGATTTTGCAATCATCGACCTCGAGGCAACCGTCGACGGCGAGAAGCTCGACGAGGCTTCCGCCGAGGGCCTGACCTACCGCGTCGGCGCCGACGACCTGATGAAGGGCCTGGACACCGCCCTGCGCGGCCTGAAGACCGGCGAGGACAACGAGTTCGAGTCCGAGATCCAGTACGGCGAGCACAAGGGCGAGAAGGCGACCGTGAAGGTCACCGTGCAGCAGACCAAGGAGCGCAAGCTTCCGGAGCTTGACGACGACTTCGCTCAGATGGCGTCCGAGTTCGACACCGTCGAGGAGCTGCGTAACTCCACCCGCGAGCAGGTCGAGGAGAACGCCAAGGCCAAGCAGGCAGCGGACATCCGCGACGAGGTGCTCAAGGCTGCCCTGGCAGAGTCCACGTTCGCTCTGCCGGAGTCCGTGGTGGATGAGCAGGTGCACAACCAGCTGCACCAGCTGCTGGGCCAGATGGCGCACGACGAGAACGCGTTCGCCCAGCTGCTCGAGGCGCAGGGCACTACTCGCGAGGAGTTTGACAAGCAGTCCCGCGAGCAGGCCGAAGAGTCCGTGCGCACCCAGCTGTTCCTCGACGCCGTCGCCGACCAGGAGCAGCCGGAGGTCTCCCAGCAGGAGCTGACCGACCACATTCTGTTCACCGCGCAGTCCTACGGCATGGACCCGAACCAGTTCGTCGCCCAGCTGCAGCAGTCCGGCCAGATTGCCAACCTGTTCTCCGACGTGCGCCGCGGCAAGGCCTTGGCCATTGCCATCTCCCGCACCCAGGTCGAGGACGAGGCCGGCAACAAGGTCGACCCGAACGAGTACTTCGGCGAGATCGAAGAGGACGAGTCTGAAGAGTCCGAGGAGAACTAAAACTCCACTCAAAAGCGGCCGGGGCGTGTTAATGCCCCGGCCGCTTTTGCGTTTTCTGGGGCCCTTCGCCAGATTTGTTCACTCCCACGGACCGTGCCGGTGAACGAATTCCGTTTTAGTCGGATGGTTTGTTCACTTTCCCCAGGTGGCAAAAGCCCGGAACCCGGTTGATTCACGGCGCAGTGAACAAATCTCCCCGCGGAAACCCGGCCCCGACACTTCGCGGCGGAATCCGTCAGGATGCCCCCATCGCCCCAGGTCGCCTCAAGCGGCTGCCGCGATTTGTCAGGAACCCACCCCAAAACCAGACCCGTACGCCGGTAGCGAACAGGCTCGGAGATACAGAAACACGCGAGTAGGGTAGTGGCGTTACCGGATGAACTAGCAAAGGAGCGTCTGTTATGACTTCCCCGACCCAAGGCATGAACCTGGGAGATTCCGTTTATGAACGTCTCCTCCGGGAGCGCATTATTTTCCTGGGCCAGCAGGTGGACGATGAGATCGCCAATAAGCTGTGTGCCCAGATTCTGCTGCTGTCGGCGGAGGATCCGACGCGCGATATTAACCTCTACATCAACTCGCCGGGCGGCTCTGTCACCGCCGGTATGGCGATTTACGACACTATGAAGTACTCCCCGTGCGACATCGCCACCTACGGTATGGGCTTGGCGGCGTCGATGGGCCAGTTCCTGCTCTCGGGCGGCACGAAGGGTAAGCGTTACGCGCTGCCGCACGCGCGCATTATGATGCACCAGCCGTCGGCGGGTGTCGGCGGCACCGCGGCCGACATCGCCATCCAGGCGGAGCAGTTCGCGGAGACGAAGCGCGAGATGGCGCAGCTTATCGCGGAGCACACGGGCCAGACTTTCGAGCAGATTACGAAGGATTCGGACCGCGACCGCTGGTTCAACGCCCAGCAGGCGAAGGAGTACGGCATCGTGGACCACGTCATTGAGAACGCAGCCCAGGCCGGCGAGCACTCCATCGGCGAGAACTAAGGCACACGAGGAATTAAGGAGACACCCACTATGACTTTCCAGATGCCCAACTCCCGCTACGTGCTGCCGCAGTTCCTGGAGGAAACCAGCTTCGGCACGAAGCAGATCGACCCGTACGGCAAGCTGTTCGAGGAGCGCATCGTCTTCCTGGGCACCCAGGTGGACGACACGTCCGCGAACGACATCATGGCGCAGCTTCTGGTGCTGGAGTCCCAGGATCCGGATCGCGATATCACGATGTACATCAACTCCCCGGGCGGTTCGTTTACCGCGCTGATGGCTATCTACGACACGATGCAGTACGTCCGCCCGGATGTGCAGACGGTTTGCCTGGGCCAGGCCGCGTCGGCAGCAGCGGTGATCCTCGCCGCCGGTGCGCCGGGCAAGCGCGCGGCGCTGCCGAACTCGCGCGTGCTGATCCACCAGCCGGCGACCCAGGGCACCCAGGGCCAGGTTTCTGACCTTGAGATTCAGGCCGCGGAGATCGAGCGTATGCGCCGCCTCATGGAGGACACGCTCGCGCACCACACGGGCCGCACGTCGGAGCAGGTCCGCATCGACACCGACCGCGACAAGATCCTCACCGCCTCCGAGGCTGTGGAGTACGGGATCATCGACCAGGTCTTTGATTACCGCAAGCTCAACGGTTAAGCACACACAAGAAACGCGCCCGGTTCACTTCCGGGCGCGTTTTGCTTTGCGACGAACCTCCGGCTACTCCGCCGCCTCTTCGGACGCCGAGTCGCAGAATGCCACGGCGTTGCGGATGGCCTCCGGCGCGGTTTCGAAGTCCTCGCGCGCCCAGCAGATGTCGCCCTCGTCGGTGGTGACGGGGTCGACGGAGACCCAACCCTGGCCCTTGGCGGCCCAGTAGTAGTCCTGCCCGTCGGAGGTGACGGTGCGGGCCCATTCGCGGTCGCAGAAGGTGCTGTACTCCTGGTTGCCGGAGGAGGCGCCCTGGGTGGGCCAGGCGCAGGTGGCGCCTGGGCGGTCGTCGACGATGGTTTCGCGCACCGGCTCCGGCTCGCGCGCAGCATTGTTGGAGTTGTTGGAGCTGCGGGACCCGGAACGCCTCGAGCTGGATTTGGTGGAGGTGCGCGTGGACGTCGACGACTTGGAGGACGACGAGCTCTCCGACGACTTCGTCGTGGTGGTAGACGAGGTGGATGTCTCATCCTCGTCGTCGGCCTCGGTGGTCGTCGGCGTCGGGGTCGGGGTGGTGCTGGTTTGCGGGAAATCCAGCATGGGCTCCGCCAGGGGCTCTACGTCCGCGCCGGAGTCCGAGCAACCGGCCAGCAGCGACGCGGCGAGGGCGGCTGCGGCGAAGGCAGAAAATGTGCGGCTGCGATTCACGGATCGGTTCCTTTCGGGGTGCGCGTCTGAGGGGGCACCGGTGGGCGCGAGTATTTAACGTGTACAGGCTAGCGGATTAGTTTCCAAGGAACCGCGTTAGTGCGGTGTTGAATTCTTGCGGGTTCTCAATGGCCACTTGGTGGGCGGCCGGGTCCACCACCACGGACTGGGACGGGCCGGCGACACTTGCGGCGATCTCGGCCAGCTTCTCGGGCGGGCAGGTCGGGTCGGACGCACCCGCGATGGTGAGCACCGGGCAGGTGATCTTCCCCAGCTCGTCGGCGAAATCCCAGGTGGCAAGCGCGGTGCCGTTGTGGGCGTAGCCTTCGTCGTCGACGGAGTCGATCATGTCGGCCACGCGCTGCACCGCATCCGGGTGCTGCTCACGAAACTGCTCTGTGAACCAGTTTTCCATCAGGGTGGGGGTGAGGCCGGAGGTGCCGTCGTGAAGCGCGGTGCTGATCTTTTGCTCCCACGCCTCCTCGCCGCCGAGGTAGGTGGCGGTGGCGGCGAAGACGGCCTTGTCCACGCGGCCGCTGTGCGCGGCGAGCCACTGCGCGATCGCGCCGCCGAGGGAGACACCGACGACGCTGAAGCGCTCCACGCCGAGCTCGTCGAGTGCGGCGAGGACGTCGCGGCCGAGGGTGCCCACCTCCGCGGGGCGCTCCGCCGGCACGCTGGAGCCGCCGTGGCCGCGGTGGTCGACGGTGATCACGCGGTAGCCGGAAAGCGCGGGGATCACCTCAGACCACGCCTCGGAGGTGGTGGCGATGGAGCTGAGCAGCACCACCGCCTCGCCGTCGGGGGTGCCGAATTCTTGCGTGTGAAGAAACGTCATGGGCCCCATTTTCGCACGCGCGCGAAAGTTGTGTCGGCGCGGCAGGTACGGTTTGACGCAACGATTAGACTCGGTGGGGATTGACCGAAGACGGGAGTAGATAGGCGCATATGGCAACTACGCACGACAGCGCGAACCTGCTCAAGTGCTCTTTCTGCGGGAAGAGTCAGCAGCAGGTGCGCAAGCTCATCGCCGGCGGCGGCGTCTACATCTGCGACGAGTGTATCGAGCTGTGCAACGAGATCATCGAGGAAGAGCTCGCCGGCGCGCAGAACACGAAGGACGCCGACGACCCGGACCGCCTGCCGCGCCCGAGCGAGATCACGGCGTTTTTGGACGAGTACGTCATCGGCCAGGACACCGCAAAGAAGACACTGGCTGTGGCGGTGTACAACCACTACAAGCGCGTCAAGGCCGAAAGCTCGAACGTGTCCAGCCGCAAGCGCGACGAGGACGTGGAGATTGCCAAGTCCAACATTTTGCTGCTCGGCCCCACCGGCTCCGGCAAGACCTACCTGGCGCAGACGCTGGCGCGCATGCTGAACGTGCCGTTCGCCATCGCGGACGCCACCAGCCTCACCGAGGCCGGCTACGTCGGCGAGGACGTGGAGAACATTCTGCTGAAGCTGTTGCAGGCGGCGGATTTCGACGTCAACCGCGCCCAGCACGGCATCATCTACGTCGACGAGGTGGACAAGATCTCGCGTAAGTCCGAGAACCCGTCGATTACCCGCGACGTTTCCGGCGAGGGCGTGCAGCAGGCGCTGTTGAAGATCCTGGAGGGCACCACCGCGTCCGTGCCGCCGCAGGGCGGGCGCAAGCACCCGAACCAGGAGTTCATCCAGGTGGACACCACGAACATCCTGTTCATCGTCGCGGGCGCGTTCGCCGGGCTGGACAAGGTGGTCGCTGAGCGCGTGGGCAAGAAGGGCATCGGTTTCGGCGCGGAGATCGATTCGAAGGAGCAGCGCGACGAGGCGGATCTGCTCGCGCAGGTGCAGCCGGGCGATTTGGTCAAGTTCGGCCTGATCCCGGAGTTCATCGGCCGTCTGCCCATCCTCGCGCATGTGAACGATCTGGACCGCGATTCGATGAAGCGCGTCCTCACGGAGCCGAAGAACTCGCTGGTCAAGCAGTATCAGCGCCTGTTCGCCATGGACGGCGCGGAGCTGACTGTCACCGACGGGGCGCTCGGCGTGATCGCCGATAAGGCGGCGGAACGCAAGACCGGTGCGCGCGGCCTGCGCGCGATCATGGAAGAGCTGCTCGTGCCGATCATGTACGAGCTGCCGGACCGTGAGAACGTCGCCGAGGTTGTCGTCGACGAGGCTGTGGCACTCGGTACGGGGGAGCCGAAGTACATCGAGGCCGAAGAAAAGCAGTCTGCTTAGCGACGGGGCTGTCAGACGATGCGGCCCTGGTCGCCGTAGATGTCGAACAGCTCGTCCGGGTCCGCATCCTCGGCGGGGGCGGGGGCGGCCTCGAGGTAGGACTCGTAGCCGGAATAGGAGATGTTGGAGGTTAGAAACGCCAGCACGGCGTCGATGACCATGCGTCGCATGCCGTCGACGTTGCGGCGGCTATCCACGTCCACGCCGAGGACGTGCTTGGCGGTGGCGGCGTTGCCCACGCGGTAGAGACACAGCGACGAGATCAGGGTGAGCAGGTCCACTGCGGTGATGCCGGGGCGGAATGCGCCGGCATCCTGGCCGGCGAGCAAGAGGCGCTCGGCGTGGAGGGTCACGTCGCGCACCCCGGTGAGCGCCGAGGCGTCCTCGGCCTCAATCGCCGGGTCCAAGTTTTCGCGCAGAATCAGGCGCACGGCGTCCGGGTTGTGCAAAAATGCGTGGTAGAGCGCGTCCACGAAGCGGCGCATGCCTTCCACGGGCACGGCGTGCGAGCGGTTGAGGATGTTCTCCGGCGGGGCCAGCTGCTCCAGCGCGAGGCGCAGCGCGGCGGTGTAGAGGCCCCGCTTGTCGCCGAAGTGGTAGTGGATCATGCGCTTGGTCATGCCGGTTTTCTTGGCCAGCGTCTCCACTTTTGCGCCGGAGTAGCCCTTGCGGGCGAACGCGGTCAGGGCGACGCGGACCACGGCGTCGGGGGATGGCGCGCCGGAGGTCGCGTCGGCACCGTCGGTCACGTCCGTCCCCTTTCGCTCGAAATACCCCTCAATCGTGCACCAGATGTCCGCTCCCGGGCGCATAGCGGTGAATTTCCGCCCCGCCCGGGGGTAAGTTACTGTGAGGCAAGGCACAGACAATTCGAGCGAAGGAGCACAACACATGGCAAAGATCGTGGTCACCGGCGCTGCCGGCAACATTGCGTACTCCCTGCTGTGGCGTATCGCCGCAGGTGACGTGTTCGGCGACGAGCCGGTGGATCTGACCCTGTTAGAAATCCCGGACGCGGTGCGCGCCGCCGAGGGCACCGCGATGGAGCTTTCGGATTCCGCCCTGCCGCTGGTGAACTCCATCGTAGTCACCGACGACGCCACCAAGGCTTTCGACGGCGCCGAGGCCGCCTTCCTGGTGGGCGCGAAACCGCGCGGCAAGGGTGAGTCGCGCGCGGACATGCTCGCCGCCAACGGGAAAATCTTCATCGGCCAAGGGCAGGCCATCAACGCGGGAGCGGCGGACAACATCCGCGTGCTGGTGGTGGGCAACCCAGCCAACACCAACGCCTACATCGCCTCCAAGGCGGCGCCCGACGTGCCGAAGGACCGTTTTAACGCCCTGATGCGCCTGGACCACAACCGGGCGCAATCGATGTTGGCGGACCGGTTGTCCGTGCCGTCGAGAAGCATTGAGCGCCTCGTGGTGTGGGGCAACCACTCGGACACGCAGTTCCCGGACGTCACCTACGCCACTGCGGGCGGCAACCGGGTTGAGGTGGACCGCGAGTGGTACACCGGCGAGTTCATCCCGCGCGTGGCCAAGCGCGGCGCGGAGATCATCGACGTGCGCGGCAAGTCCTCGGCGGCGTCGGCGGCGTCGGCGTCCGTGGACCACATGCGCGATTGGGTGCATGGCACCGGTGAGCGGTGGGCGACGGTGGCGTTGCCGTCGACAGGCGAATACGGTGTGGACGAAGGCCTGGTCTTCGGCTTCCCGGCCGTAAGCGACGGCAGCTGGCGGGTCGTTGAGGGGCTCGAGCTTTCCGACGACCAAAGGACCCGCATCGACGCCAACATCGAGGCCCTGCGGGAGGAAGCCGCCATCGCCGACAAGCTGTTTTAGGGCGCTGGTTAAGATAGGGCGCGTGACTCAGAACGATCTTGCGAACCAACTGCCCAAGTCGTGGGAACCCAGCGCCCACGAACGCGACCTGTACGAAGGTTGGGTAGACGCCGGTTACTTCACGGCGGACCCGGCCTCGGACAAGCCCGCGTACTCGATCGTGCTGCCGCCGCCGAACGTGACCGGCCAGCTGCACATGGGCCACGCCCTCGACCACACGCTGATGGATTCCCTGGTGCGCCGCAAGCGCATGCAGGGCTACGAGGTGCTGTGGCTGCCGGGCATGGACCACGCCGGCATCGCCACCCAAACCAAGGTGGAAGCCAAGCTCAAGGCGGAAGAGGGCAAGGACCGCTACGACTACGGGCGCGAGGAGTTCATCGAGCGCGTCTGGGAGTGGAAGGAGCAGTACGGCGGCACCATCACCACGCAGATGCGCGCCATCGGCGACTCGGTGGACTGGTCGCGCGAGCGCTTCACGCTTGACGACGGCCTATCGCGCGCCGTGCAGACCATCTTCAAACAGCTCTACGATCGCGGCCTGGTCTACCGCGACTACCGCCTGGTCAACTGGTCGCCGGTGCTGGAAACGGCCGTCTCCGACATCGAGGTGGTGTACAAGGACATCGAGGGCGAGTTCGTCTCCATCCGCTACGGCTCGCTGAACGACGACGAGCCGCACCTGGTCGTCGCGACCACCCGTGTGGAGACAATGCTTGGCGACGTCGCTATCGCCGTCCACCCCCATGACGAGCGCTACGCGGACCTGATCGGCCAGGTCTTCCCACACCCGCTGCGCGATGACCTGCAGATTGAGGTCATCGCCGACGACTACGTTGACATGGAACTGGGCACCGGTGCCGTGAAGATCACCCCGGCGCACGACCCGAACGACTACGAGATGGGCCTGCGCCACAACCTGGACATGCCGATCATCATGGACGAGAAGGGCCGCATCGCCGATACCGGCACCCGCTTCGACGGCATGACGCGCGAGGACGCCCGCGTGGCCGTGCGCGAGGCGCTGGCGGAGCAGGGCCGCATTGTCAAGGAGGTGCGCCCGTACGTGCACTCCGTGGGCCACTCGGAGCGCTCCGGCGAGCCGATCGAGCCGCGTTTGTCCCTGCAGTGGTTTGTCAAGGTCGACGAGCTGGCAAAGATGTCCGGCGACGCGGTGCGCGAAGGCGACACGAAGATCCACCCGGAGAGCATGGAGAAGCGCTACTTCGACTGGGTGGACAACATGCACGACTGGACGATCTCGCGCCAGCTGTGGTGGGGCCACCGCATCCCGATCTGGTACGGCCCGGAGGACGAAAACGGCGAGCGCGACGTGGTCTGCGTCGGCCCGGACGAACAACCGCCGGCAGGCTACGAGCAGGACCCGGACGTGCTGGACACCTGGTTTTCGTCCGCCCTGTGGCCGTTTTCCACCATGGGCTGGCCGGAAAAGACCCCGGAGCTGGAGAAGTTCTACCCCACCACGGTGCTGGTCACGGCCTACGACATCCTGTTCTTCTGGGTGGCGCGCATGATGATGTTCGGCACCTTCGCCGGCCAGGAAACCCCGGAGGTGTTCGGCGAGGGGGTAGATGGCCGCCCGCAGATTCCGTTCCACAACCTGTACCTGCACGGCCTGGTGCGCGACGAAAAGGGCCGCAAGATGTCCAAGTCACTGGGCAACGGCATCGACCCGATGGACTGGGTGGAGCAATACGGCGCGGACGCGCTGCGCTTCGCCCTGGCCCGCGGCGCGAACCCGGGCGTGGACCTGCCGATTGGCGACGACCATGCCACCGCCGCCCGCAACTTCGCCACCAAGCTGTTCAACGCCACCAAGTTCGCCCTGATGAACGGCGCGCACGTCGGCGAGCTGCCGGCTCGCGAGGCGCTCACGGACGCGGACCGCTGGATCCTGGACCGCGCTGAGGAAGTCCGCGCCAAGGTGGACGCCTACCTGGACGACTACCAGTTTGCCAAGGCCAACGAGGCGCTCTACCACTTCGCGTGGGACGAGCTGTGCGACTGGTACCTGGAGATCGCCAAGACCCAGATCCCGCGGGACGGCGAGAGCGAGCAGGGCGAAAACACGAAGGTCGTGCTCGGCCGCGTTCTCGATGTCGTGCTGCGCCTTTTGCACCCGACCATGCCGTTTGTCACCGAGGTGCTGTGGAAGGCGCTCACCGGCGAGGCAACCGTCACCACTGCGCCGTGGCCGACCGCGGACGACACCAACGGCGGCGCCGAGACCGACACGAAGGCCCGCACCCGCGTCGAGGACGCCATCAAGCTCATCACCGAGCTGCGCCGCTTCCGCTCCGACCAGGGCGTCAAGCCTTCGCAGAAGGTGCCGGCCCGCGTGGACTTCGCGTCCGCGGACCTGGCGGAGCTCGAAGACGTGGTCCGCCAGATTGCCAGGGTGGAGGAGCCCGGGGAGGACTTTAGCGCGTCGGCAAGCATCGAAATGCGCCTGAGCCAAGCCAACCTCGACGTCGCGCTGGACACCTCCGGCACCGTCGACGTCGCCGCGGAGCGCAAGCGCCTGGAAAAGGAGCTCGCCGCGGCGCAGAAGGAGCTGGACACCACAGGCGCGAAGCTTGCCAACGAGCAGTTCCTGGCCAACGCGCCGGAGGCTGTGGTGGAAAAGATCAAGGTGCGCCAGCAGGTCGCGCAGGAAGAGTTCGAGCGCGTCACCGCACGCCTGGAACAGCTGCCGGAGGCCTAAGTGGCAGACAACGATTTCGAGCTGCCCGAACTTCCCGAGCAGTACGACATCCAGCAGACCGACACCGGCCTGACGCTCAACCTCGGCGCGCCGGGGGAGAGCAACGAGACCGAAGCGCTCGCCCCGCGCGGCGTGAGCGAGGAAGATCTGGTCGCGCTCGCGCAGGTGGAAGCCGAGCTCACCGCCCGCTGGCCGGAGACCGACATCGACCCGAGCTTAGAGCGCATCGAGCTGCTCATGGATTTCTTGGGCGAGCCGCAGAAGTCCTTCAAGGTCATCCACGTCGCCGGCACCAACGGCAAGACATCCACGGTGCGGATGGTGGAGTCGCTTTTGCGCTCGTTCGGCAACCGCGTGGGCCGCACCACCAGCCCGCACCTGCAATCCGTCACCGAGCGCATCGGCATCGACGGCGAGCCGATCCACCCAGCGGACTTCGTGCGCATCTACCGCGAGATCGAGCCGTACATCCAGATGGTGGACGAGCGCACCGGCGTGCCCATGAGCTACTTCGAGGTCATGGTGGGCCTCGCGTTCGCGGCCTTTGCGGATGCGCCTGTCGACGTCGCCGTGGTCGAAGTCGGCATGGGCGGGCGCTGGGACGCCACCAATGTCGTCGACGCGGACGTGGACGTAATCATGCCCGTCGGCCTGGACCACACCGACTACCTGGGCGACACGATCGGGGAGATCGCGGGCGAGAAAGCCGGGATTATCCGCAGCGCGGACGCCGTAGCCGTGATCGGCCAGCAGGACCCGGACGCGATGCGCGTGATCCTGGAGCGCACCGTGGAAATCGGCGCGCCCGTGGCTCGCTTCGGCCAGGAATTCGGCGTGGCCGCCTCCGAGGTGGCCGTTGGCGGGCAGACGCTCACGCTCAAGGGCCTATCCGGCGAGTACGCGGACGTGTTCATTCCGCTGTCCGGGCCGCACCAGGCCCACAACGCCTCGGTGGTGCTGGCGGCGGTGGAGGCGTTCCTCGGCGCGTCGTCGGAGCGCACGCTCGACGCGGACACCGTGCGCGAAGGTTTTGCCGCCACCACCTCACCGGGCAGGTTGGAGCGCGTGCGCGCCACCCCGACGACGTTCGTTGACGCCACGCACAACCCCCACGGCGCGCAGGCGCTCGCGGCGGCGCTGGAGCGCGACTTCGACTTCACCCGCCTGATCGGCGTGCTCGGCATTTTGGGCGACAAGGACGCCCGGGGCATCATGGAGGCGCTTGAGCCGGTGCTCACCGAGGTGGTGATCACGCAGAACACCTCGCCGCGCGCCACGGACGCCTACGAGCTGGCGGATACCGCCCGCGAGGTCTTCGGCGACGAACGCGTGCACGTCGAGGAGCACCTGCCATCCGCCTACGCACTCGCCGTCGAACTGGCGGAAGAAGCGCTCGCCGAGGTGGGCGTGCAGTCCGGCTCCGGTGTGATCATCACCGGCTCGGTGGTTACCGCCGGCGAGGCCCGCGCCATGTTTGGAAAGGACCCGCAATGACACCCAAAAACCAGCAGATGGGGCCGCTCGGCCCCGGCAAAGCGCCGGTCAAGGACCCGATGTCGGGGCTGACCGGCGTGCTTGCCGGCACGCTGATCATGGAGGCCATCACCGTCCTGCTCATCCTCACCGTCATCCTCAAAGTCGACGGCGGCGAGCACTGGACCACCTTCAACTGGGTCTACATCACCGTCATCGGCCTGGCGCATGTGGTCATGGCGTTCTTCCAGAAGAAGCCGGCCGCACTCTGGATCGACCTGGCGCTGCAGATCCCGCTGATCTTCGGCTTCTTCATCCACTGGTCGGTGACGGCCGTGGGCATCATCTTCGGCATCGTGTGGTACTTCGTCATCCGCATGCGCTCCGAGATTGTCCAGCGCATGCGCGGCGGCTACCTCACCACCCAACACTTGGGTACTTAGAGGGGCACTTAGAGGTCCTTGCGCAAAATCTTGCCGGCGGCGTTGCGGGGGATCGCGTCCACGAACGCCACGGCGCGCACCTTTTTATAGGCGGTCACGCGCGCCGCCACCCACTCCATCACCTCGGCTTCGCTCAAAAGCCCTCGCTTTACGACGAAAGCCTCCGGCACCCCGCCGCGCTCGGCCACAGCCACATCATCGATCTGCGGGTGCGTGAGCATGAGCGCCTCGAGTTCGGCGGGGGCGATCTGGAACCCGTGGTACTTGAACACGTCTTTGGCGCGGTCCACGACCGTGACTGTGGCGTCCGGGTTCACCCGCGCGATGTCGCCGGTGCGCAGCCAGCCGTCCACGATGGCGTTGCGAGTGGCCTCCGGGTTGTGAAGGTAACCGCGCATGACTTGGGGGCCGCGGACGTGCAGCTCCCCGTCCTCACCGTCGGGAAGTTCCGCGCCGGTGTCCATATCCACCACGCGGAAGTCCGTGTTGGGGATGGCGAACCCGATGGTGCCCGGGTTGGACTTGCCGGCGACGCCGACGTGGGTCACCGGCGAGGACTCGGTGGTGCCGTAGCCTTGCAGCATGACTATGCCCAGGCGGTCTTCCACGCGCCGGGCCAGCGCCTCGTCCAAGGGGGCGGCGCCGCAGACCATGTGGGCGCATGCGGCGAAATCGGCCGGGTCGATCACGGGTGAGTTCGCCAACGCCAGCGCGATCGGCGGGGCGATGAAACTCAGCTCGATGTCGTGCTCGCGGTGGGCGCGCGCGAACTCGCCGAGGTCGAAGCGCGCGGCGGTGAACACGTGCCGGCCCGCGGCCAGCGAGGACAACAGCAGCGTGTTCAGCCCGTAGATGTGGGAAAACGGCAGGAGAGCGGCCACGCGGGTGCCCTCGCCGATGCTGCTGGCGGCCAGCGCCGCGTTGAACTGCACGGCGTTGGCGGTAATCGAGCGGTGCGTCAGCTCCACCCCCTTGGGCAGGCCGGTCGTGCCGGAGGAAAACGGGATGGCCGCAACCGCATCCGGGTCGGCTGGCGCGAAGGCGTCAGCGGGGCCGGGGGCGAGCTCGTCCGGCTCGACACGGTGGGTGACACCGGCGAGGGCGGTGAGGCGGGACGCTTCGACGTCGATAAGCGAATGCCCGATCAGACACGCCGCCGCACCCGTGCGCGCGACGGCCAGCAGAGCGACCGCGAAGTCGATGGAGTTGGGCAGCCGCAGCTCAACAACGCTGCCCGGGCCCACGCCGCGGTTGCGCAGGCGGGTGGCGGCGGCGTCCGCGAGCGCGCCCAGCTCGGCGTAGGTGACGGTGCGGCCGGTGTCGTACTCGGTGATTGCGGGCATATCAGCGCGCGGGATGAGGCGGTCGAGCGGAACGTGAGGCAGCGCGACATCCGGCAGGGGAGAGCTGTGCACCATGGTGAACAAGGCTACGGTATTGCCCATGCGCATCGTGAGTTTTGCCCTGGCCGCCGTGTTCTCCATCGTCGCGGTGGTGGCCGTCTACACCACCCTGCCCGGGTGGGTTGGCACAGCGTCGATCGTCGCCGCCGGGCTGTTTTTGGTGCTCGGGTTCTACGAGCAATACACGCGCCGTGAGGTTGTCGCGCCCGAGCTTGACGACGAACAACGCGCCACCGTCCAACGCATGAAAGCTGAGGGCAACTTCCAACTGGCGGTGCAGCAGGTGCAGCTGTGGTTCCGCAACACCACACCGGAAGACGCAGCGCGCATCGTGCGCGAGGCTTAAATACGACTTTGGGGTAAGATTTTGGGCTATGACTGAACGCACTCTGATCCTGATCAAGCCCGACGGTGTCGAAAACGGCCACGTCGGCGACATCATTGCCCGCATCGAGCGCAAGGGCCTGAAGCTGGTTGAGCTGGACCTGCGCACCGCAGACCGCGAGACCGCTGAGAAGCACTACGCCGAGCACAAGGACAAGCCGTTCTTCGGCGAGCTGGTGGACTTCATCACCTCCGCGCCGCTGGTTGCCGGCATCGTCGAGGGCGAGCGCGCCATCGAGGCGTGGCGCCAGCTGGCCGGCGGGACCGACCCGGTTTCCAAGGCCACCCCGGGCACCATCCGCGGCGACTTCGCGTTGTCCGTGGCGGAGAACGTCGTGCACGGTTCCGACTCGCCGGAGTCCGCCGAGCGCGAGATCGGCATTTGGTTCCCGAACCTTTAAATGCTTTGTTTTTCCACACCGCAGCCACCCGGCTGCGGTGTTTTTTCACGCTTAGGGCGGGGGAATTTCGGACGCGCCCAGCCAACTGTTGTATAAATAGAGTCGCATGTAATTAGTCGTAGTGAGAAAGGTAGACGGCGGTGGCATCTCGCAGCGAACAGGCACGGGCGGTGGAGAAGCGCTCTGCGATCCTGGATGCGGCGATCGAACTGCTGCTCACAGAGGGGTTGAAGGGGCTGACGCACCGGCAGGTCGCGGCGGCGGCAGCGGTGCCGGTGGGGTCCATCGGCTACTACTACTCCACGCGCAACAAGCTCGTGGCCACCTGCTTCGGGAAGCTCGTGCAGGGCCGCCTCGACGCATTCAAGCGCGCGAAGGACGGAGGGGTCGAGCTTTCGGACCCGGTGCAGCTGGCCGAAGCGGTCGTCGACGTGGTGGCCTGCGGTCAGCCGGAACGCGCTAGTGCGGTGGTCACCGCGTTCGTGGAGGCCCATCGTGAATCCGATGAGGTTGGCGACTACGTCCGCCGCGCCCTGGAACAGGTGAAGGGGCTCATCGCTGAACTGCTGCAGCTCGCCGGTGTGGATTTCAACGCCTCGCGGGTGCTGCAGATCGTTGTGGGCACCGCCCTGACCGAAAGCCACGAGAACGCCCCCGTAGCCGCGGTGGCGGATCTTCTGCGACTGGCCGAGAAGTAATCACTGCCCCGCTGTGCCACAATGGGCAGCGCAGGCGCCGCGATCGCGGTGCTAGGAAACTTTCACGTGTACCGCACCGTGGGGTTCGCCGCGCGGCCGCTTCGGCACCGACTTGCCAGCGCCCGGCCCACCCCAGCGGGTTGCGGCTGAGCAAAATTGGAGAGTGACGCACATTGGCTGGTCACAAGAATATTTACGCCGAGTTCGACCGTTCTCAGCTCGCGGAGAAAACCCGCGTGTTCACCCTGGCGAAGGCCCTCGGCGTGCCGTCGAAGGAGCTCGTGGTTGCGCTATCGGAGCTTGGCGTGGTCAAGGTCGCGCAGTCCACGCTGACGCGCGCTGAGAGCGAGCAGCTTCTCGACGCCCTCGCGAACTCCGCCGAAGCCGCCGAAAGCGCAGACACCGACGAAAGCGCAGACGCCGCGGACGAGAAGATCCGCCAGCGCGTGCGCAAGGACGTGGAAAACGAAATCCACCAGATCGAGGAGAAGGTCGAGGCGGACCTGCGCGAGGGCCCGCTCACTGACGTGGAGCCGGAGGTCACCCCCGTGCCGGAGGAAACCAACAACCGCGCCCCCGTCTTCAAGGCCCCGGAGCGCAAGCGCCGCCGCGCGACCCGCCAGGCCGCCCCGAGCGAGGAGAAGGAGTCCAAGCCTATCGACGAGGCTTCGCCGGAGGACGCGGATAAGCAAGAGCCCGAAGTGATCGAAGAGCCGAAGGCGATCAAGGGTTCCTCCCGCCTGGAGGCGCAGCGCCGCCGCCGCACGGAGAAGCGCGAAGAGCAGCGCAAACGCTCCCGCATTGTCAGCCAGGCGGAGTTCTTGGCGCGCCGCGAATCCGTGGAGCGCCACATGGTGGTGCGCGAGCGCGACCGCCACGACGGCCACGGCAAGATCACCCAGGTCGGCGTGCTCGAAGACGGTCTGCTGGTGGAGCACTTCGTCACCGCCGAAAGTCAATCCTCCATGATCGGCAACATTTATCTGGGTCGCGTGCAGAACGTGCTGTCCAGCATGGAGGCCGCGTTCATCGACATCGGGCAGGGCCGCAACGGCGTGCTCTACGCCTCCGAGGTGGACTGGAAGGCCGCCGGTTTGGGCGGGCGTTCGCGCCGCATCGAGCAGGCGCTGAAATCCGGCGACCAGGTGCTGGTGCAGGTGACCAAGGACCCGGTCGGCCACAAGGGCGCGCGCCTGACCACCCAGATCTCGCTGGCCGGACGCTACCTGGTCTACGTGCCGGGCGGCCGCAGCGCAGGCATCTCCCGCAAGCTGCCTGCACCGGAGCGCAAGCGTCTGAAGGAAATCCTGAACAACGTCGTGCCCGGCAAGGGCGGGGCGATCATCCGCACCGCCGCCGAAAACGTGCCGGAAGAGGCCATCGCGGCCGACGTGAACCGCCTGCACAACCAGTGGACCGCCATCCAAAACCAGGCGGAGAAAGAAAAGGCGTCGAAGGGCGCGAAGCCGGTCACCCTCTACGAGGAGCCGAACATCCTGGTCAAGGTCGTGCGCGACCTGTTCAACGAGGACTTCACCTCGCTCATCGTGGACGGCCGCAAACCGTGGAACACCGTCCACGCCTACGTGCAGTCCGTCGCCCCGGACCTTTTGGACCGGCTGGAGAAGTTCGACCGCTCCGCACACGACGGCAAGGACGCCTTCGAGGTCCACCGCATTGATGAGCAGCTGCAGAAGGCGCTGTCGCGCACCGTGTGGCTGCCGTCCGGCGGCACCCTGGTCATCGACCGCACCGAGGCCATGACCGTCATCGACGTCAACACCGGCAAGTTCACCGGCTCTGGCGGCTCGCTGGAAGAGACGGTGACCTCCAACAACCTGGAGGCCGCCGAGGAGATCGTGCGTCAGATCCGCCTGCGCGACATCGGCGGCATGATCATCGTCGACTTCATCGACATGATCCTCCCCGAAAACCAGGAGCTCGTGCTGCGACGCCTCAACGAGGCGCTCGGCCGCGACCGCACCCGTCACCAGGTCTCCGAGGTCACCTCCCTGGGCCTGGTGCAGATGACCCGCAAGCGCCTAGGCAACGGCCTGCTGGAGACCTTCTCCACCGAGTGCGAGTGCTGCGGCGGCCGCGGCATCATCGTCACCGACGACCCCGTCGAGCACGACCCCTATTCCGAGCGCGGCCGCGACGAGCGCTCCAAGCGCCGTTCGCGTGACGACGAGCACCGCTCCTCCCGCGGCCGCAACAAACCCGCCGCGGCGGAGCACGACACCGAGCGTGATTCGGAGCGCGGCGAGCAGCCGCCCCGCGGTTCGCGCCGCTCCAAGCGCAAGCACCTCAACGAAGACGAGATGGACAACCTGCTCAACTCGATCTTCAGCGACGACAGCGATGGCGGCGACAGCGAGGACGCAGCCGGCGACGACAACAGCGACAACGACGCTTCCGAAGGGCGCCGCCGTTCCTCGCGCCGCCGGGGCCGCCGCGGAGGCAACCGCGGGCGCGGGCCTCAGACAGACGCCCAGGACAAGCAGGAGGAGCGCCCGGAAAAGGATAAGAGCCCGGAAGGCGACAAGGACGCCCCGGAGCAGAGCTTCGAGGAAGCGGTGGAGGAGTTCGACAAGTCGCCGCGCCGCAAGCGCCGCACCCGCGGCAACTCCCGCTCCGACGTCCGCCCGCGTCGCGAGGACTACCAGGACGTCGAGAAGGCTGAGCCAGCCGACAAGGCTGAGCCAGCCGAGAAGAAGAAGCCGGCAGCGAAGGCGAAGCCGGCGGCGGGTCGCCGGGGCCGCCGCCGCGCCGTGCGCAAGTCCAACGCCACGTCCGCCGCAGCAGCCAACGCCCGCGCGGCCCAGAAGGAAAGGCCGAAGAAGGAAGAGAGGCAGGCGGAGCGACGTCGAGAAGCAAAGGCTTCCCCGCGGCGCGGACGCAGGCGCGCCACCCGCCGCAGCAGCTAACGCGGTTTGGTAAAGCGCGTGGTGCCGGTGTAGTCTTGCCGAGTCGCTGTTTCGGGGCGTGCCGCCTCGTTGCCTACGCATGCGGGCACGGCAGGCCACGATAGGCCCCGAAGCGCTCAAACTGTTCCATTTCCGCCCCCGAGCATGCAGGGGGCGGGCGAGTAGAGATAAGGGGTAACCCTCTATGTACGCGATCGTCAAGACCGGCGGCAAGCAGTACAAGGTTGCCGAGGGCGACCTCGTCAAGGTCGAGAAGCTTGAGGGTGAAGCAGGCGACAAGGTCGAACTCACCCCGATCCTTCTCGTAGATGGCGCAGACGTCACCTCCGGCGCCGACGCACTGTCCAAGGTCAACGTGACCGCAGAGATCGTCGAGCACGGCAAGGGCAAGAAGGTCGACATTCTGAAGTACAAGAACAAGACCGGCTACAAGGTCCGCCAGGGCCACCGCCAGCAGCAGACCACCGTCAAGATCACCGGCATTAAGTAACCACTAGGAGAAATTGAACAATGGCAACCAAGAAGGGTGCATCCAGCTCCTCGAACGGTCGTGACTCTGAGTCCAAGCGCCTCGGTGTGAAGCGCTTCGGTGGCCAGCAGGTCAAGGCCGGCGAGATCCTCGTCCGTCAGCGCGGCACCAAGTTCCACCCGGGCGACAACGTCGGCCGCGGCGGCGACGACACGCTGTTCGCACTGACCGCAGGCTCCGTCCAGTTCGGCATCAAGCGCAAGCGCCGCATCGTCAACATCGTCCCGGCCGACGGCCAGGGCGTCGCTTCCGAGGTCCTCGAGCAGGCTGAGGCAGCAGGCGTTGTCGAGGAAGGCACCGCCGAAGAGGCAACCGCCACCGCGTAACCGCAAGGCGTAGGCGCCGCCGGTCCAGTCGGGCCGACGGCGCTTTTTGCATATCATCGTCCGTGTCCTAGAGAAAGGCGGCAAACCACCATGGCCCAATTCGTTGATCGCGCAACCCTGCACCTGCAAGCAGGCGATGGCGGCCACGGCTGCACGTCCGTCCACCGCGAAAAGTTCAAACCGCTCGGCGGGCCCGACGGCGGCAACGGCGGGCACGGCGGCGACATCATCCTCGAGGTGTCCACGCAGGTGCACACGCTGCTGGACTTCCAGTACCGCCCGCACATCAAGGCGCAGCGCGGCGCGAACGGCGCGGGCGACTGGCGCAACGGCGCCCGCGGCGAAGACCTTGTGCTGGAGGTGCCGGTGGGTACGGTGGTGCGCAGCGAGGATGGCGAGGTGCTCGCGGACTTGACCGTCCCGGGCACCCGCTTCATCGCGGCGGAGGGCGGTTTCGGCGGCCTAGGCAACGCCGCCTTGGCGACGGCGAAGCGCAAAGCCCCCGGCTTCTCGCTGAAGGGCGAGCCGGGGGAGGCGCACGACCTGATCCTGGAACTGAAATCGATGGCGGATGTGGGGCTGGTCGGGTTTCCGTCGGCAGGCAAATCCTCGCTCATCTCCGTGGTGTCCGCCGCGAAGCCGAAGATCGCGGACTACCCGTTCACCACGCTCGCGCCGAACCTGGGTGTGGTCAACGTCGGCCGCGACACGTTCACCATCGCCGACGTGCCGGGCCTGATCCCGGGCGCGAGCGAGGGCAAGGGCTTGGGCCTGGATTTCCTGCGCCACATTGAGCGCACCGCGGTGCTCGCGCACATCGTGGATGTGGCCACGATGGAGCCGGGCCGCGACCCGATCTCCGATATCGAGGCCCTCGAGCACGAGCTGGACACCTACGCCGATGCCCTGGACATGGATTCCGGCCTGGGCGACCTGCGCCAGCGCCCCCGCCTGGTGGTGCTGAACAAGATGGACATTCCGGAGGCGAAGGAGCTCGCCGAGTTCCTGCGCGCGGACATCGAGGAGAAGTTCGGCTGGCCGGTGTACATGATCTCCACTGCCACCCGCGAGGGGCTGGACGAGCTGAAGTGGGCGATGTGGGACATCGTCAAGCGCACCCGCAAAAAGCGTCGCACCATGCCTATCGACGAACCACAGGTCATCCGCCCCAAAGCCCTCAGCCGACGCGGCGAGGACGACGGTGTGGAGGTCGTGCGTGACCCCATGTACCCGGAGGGCTGGCTGGTTACCGGCGAAAAGGTGGAGCGCTGGGTGCGCCAGACGGACTTCGAAAACGACGAAGCCGTCGGCTACCTGTCGGACCGCCTGAACAAGGCGGGCGTTGAAGACATGCTTCGCAAGGCCGGCGCCCACGAGGGCGACACGGTGACCATCGGCGAGATCTCGTTCGACTGGGAGCCGACCATCGGCGGCGACCCGACGCTGGCCGGCCGCGGCCAAGACGCGCGCCTCGGCGGCACGGACCGCACGTCCGCGGCGGAGCGCAAGCGTGCGTCCCAGGCCCGCCGCGGCCTGATCGACGAGTACGACTACGGCACGGGCGAAGAGGCCGACCGCGAACGCTGGCAGGGCTAGGGCCGCGTAGACTCCAAACGCATGACTTCCCTCCGCGAAGAGATCGCCGCCGCCCGCCGCATTGTGGTCAAGCTGGGCACAAGTTCCCTGGTTAACGCCTCAGGCGAGCTGGATCCGGCGAAGATCGACCGCATCGTGGACGCTATTGAACGCCGCATCGCGCGCGGTTCCGAAGTGGTCGTGGTCTCCTCGGGCGCCATCGCCGCGGGTATGGGCCCGCTGGGGCTGAAGGCGCGCCCGCGCGATCTGGCCACCAAGCAGGCGGCCGCGTCGGTGGGGCAGATCCACCTCGCGCAGGTGTGGGGCGCCTCTTTTGCACGCTACGGCCGCACGATCGGCCAGGTGCTGCTCACGCAGAGCGACGCCGGGTCCCGCGAGCGCGCCCGCAACGCGCAGCGCACTATCGACCGGCTGCGACAGATGGGCGCGGTGCCGATTGTCAACGAGAACGACACCGTGGCCACCTCCGAGATGCGCTTCGGCGACAACGACCGCCTTTCCGCCATCGTGGCCACCCTCGTGTCGGCGGACGCGCTGGTGCTGCTGTCGGATGTGGACGGACTCTACGACAAAAACCCCGCCGATCCAGGGGCGAAGCTTCTCGACGAAGTCCGCTCCGGCAACGACCTCACCGACGTCGAAGCCGGCGACGGGGGCGTCTTCGGCACCGGCGGTATGGCGGCGAAGGTCTCGGCCGCGCGCCTGGCCACCCGCGGCGGCGTGCCGGTGCTGCTCACGTCCACAGAGAAGATCGAGGACGCGCTCGAGAACGCGCAGGTGGGCACCGTGTTCCACACCCGCCCGGAGAGCAAGCTCAACGCCTGGAAGTTCTGGGCCCTCTACGCCGCGGACGCGGAGGGCGTGCTGCGCCTGGACGAGGGCGCGGTCGAGGCGGTGACCCGCGGCGGCACCAGCCTGCTCGCGGTGGGCATTACCGGCATCGAGGGGGAGTTCCACGCCGGCGACATCGTGGAAATCCTGGGCCCGGATTCTGAAGCGGTGGGCCGCGGCGAGGTTGCTTACGATGCCGCGGAGCTTGCCGCGATGTGTGGTCGCCACTCCGACGAGCTGCCTGCGCACCAGCGCCGGGCGGTGGTGCACGCGGACTACCTGTCCAACTACGCTTCGCGTTTGTAACAGCTAGTCTGGGCGGGCATGAAGTTCACGTTTTTGCCCAAGCCTAAAGATGAGCCGATCGCCGCGTTGGAGGCGGAAGGACACCAGCATGTGCCCTTCGAGGACAACCCGGAGATGATCCTGTTCGGCGGCGGCCCGGATGATTTTCCGGACGAGCTGCCGGAGTCGGTGAAGGTTGTGCAGATTCAGTACGCGGGCGTGGAGAACCTGCAGGATGTTTTTGCCAAGCACGCGGCGAACGGCGTGCGTTTCGCTAACGCCGGCGGGCTTTACGACGACACTGTCGCCGAGTCCACCCTCGCCCTGCTGCTCGCGGTCGAGCACCGCATGAAGGCCGTTGACCCCGAGTGGAACAACACGCAGCTCTTTGAAGAGAAGGAATACCTCTTCGACAACAAGAAGCTCGCTCTCATTGGCGCTGGCGGCATCGGTAAAACCCTGATCCGCTTCCTTGAGCCGTTCGGTATGGAGATCACTGCCGTGAACCGCTCGGGCAACCCGGTGGACGGCGCGGACCGTACCGTTGCCATGAAGGACGCTGGCGAGGTCTGGGCCAGCCACGACTACTTTGTGTTGCTCACCCCGCTGACGGAGGAAACCCGCCACATGGTGAATGCGCAGCGGATTGAACAGATGAAGGACACTGCGGTCGTCGTCAATGTGGGGCGCGGGCCGCTCGTCGATACGCAGGCGCTTACGCAAGCGCTTGCCGACGGCCACCTGCGCGGCGCTGGCCTGGATGTCACCGAGCCCGAGCCGCTGCCCGCCGACCACGAGCTGTGGGGCCTGGACAACTGCGTGATCACCCCACACGTGGCCAACATCCCGCGGTTTATGGAGCGCCGCATCGGCGGCCTGGCCGCGAAGAACTGGGAGCTGTTTACCGCGGGCGAGAAGATGGCCACCGAGGTCGACGTCGAGGCTGGGTACTAGTGCTATTTACGAGCGCTAGGATTGCCGCATGAGTGCGCAGCAGACTGACCAGCAAAGACAGGCCGAGCGCGAGGAGGTGCTCGCGAAGGCGCGCCGCGCGAAAGAGGTGGCACCCGTGATCGCGGCGCTGCCCACCCCGGCAAAAGACGAGGTGCTGCTCGCGGCCGCTGCTGCGCTGACCGAGCGTGCGGGGGAGATCCTCGACGCCAACGCGCGCGACCTGGAGCAAGGCCGGCAAAACGGCCTGGCAGAGTCGGTGCTGGACCGTCTTGCGCTCGACGCAGACCGCATCGAGGGTATCGCTGGCGGCCTGCGCCAAGTGGCCAGCTTGCAAGACCCAGTGGGGGAGGTGCTCACCGGCCGCACGCTGCCCAACGGCATCCAGATGAAGAAAGTGCGCGTCCCGCTCGGCGTGATGGGCATGGTGTACGAGGCCCGCCCGAACGTCACCGTCGACGCGTTCGGCCTGGCGCTGAAATCCGGCAACGTGGCGTTGCTGCGCGGTTCGAAGACGGCGCGGTGCTCCAATGAGAAGCTCGTCGAGTTACTGCAGGACACCCTCGCCGCCCACGACCTGCCGCGCGAGGCGGTGCAGCTGCTCCCGTGCGAAACCCACGATTCAGTGCAGGACCTCATCACCGCGCGCGGGCTTGTCGACGTGGTCGTCCCCCGCGGCAGCGCCCGCCTCATCGACGCGGTGGTCACCGGCGCGACCGTGCCCACTATCGAAACGGGCACCGGTAACTGCCACTTCTACATCGACGCCTCCGCGGACCTGGACAAGGCCATCGCGATGCTGCTCAACGGCAAGACGCGCCGGGTCAGCGTGTGCAACGCCACCGAGACGGTGCTCATTGACGCAGCTCTCGCGGACGAGGACAAGCGCACGGTCATTGCTGCGTTGCAGGATGCGGGGGTTGAGGTGCACGGAGACGTCGAAAAGCATGCTGCATTCGGTGCGGACGTTGCGCCTGCAACCGAGGCCGATTTCACCGAGGAGTACCTCAGCATGGACATCGCAAGCGCGGTCGTGGACGGCGTCGAGGGGGCGATCGCCCACATCGCGCGCTACTCCAGCGGCCATACCGAAGCGATTGCGGCCCAGGACGCACATGCTTTACGACGATTCGCTGACGCCGTCGATGCCGCCGCCGTCGTACTCAACGCATCGACCGCCTTCACGGACGGAGAGCAATACGGCATGGGCGCAGAAATCGGCATCTCCACCCAGAAACTGCACGCCCGTGGGCCGATGGCGCTGCCGGAGCTGACCACCACTAAATGGATCCTGGAAGGTACGGGCCAGGTGCGCTAGTCTATCCGCGTGAAAAAATACCGGACTTCCTGGCGCGCCCGTATCGGCCTGTTCGCCACCGCTGTCGCCACTGCCGTGACAGCCACTGTTTCCCCCGTCGCGCCCGTTAAGGAAGCCGAGGCGCAAACCCGCTGCCCGGCTGTCGCAGTCATCGCCGCCCGCGGCTCGGGCCAAAACAGCCAGATCTACCCCACGCGCTACTCGGGTGGGGCGGCCTGGACCTCCAACGGCTGGGAGGCGGAGACCATCCGCGCCTTCCTACAGCACGCGGAGCGCCGCTACGCCGCCACCCACGGCGGCAACTCGCTGATGAAGGACGTCGAGGTCATCGGCCTCGAGCCGCGCTACTACCCGGCGACGTTCCCGGAGTACGACGCGCCCGAGGTCGCCGTGCCGTCGACGCTGCTGCAGGCGCTGGGGCTTGCCATCCAGTGGGCCAACCCAATGTTCATGATGGCGCGCACCGCAGCGAACCAGTTCTTGGACTCGGTGAAGGTCGGCCGAGGTGGCGTGATGCAGATGGTCAACGACTACGAGAGGGCCACCGGCTGCCGCCCGAAGTACATCCTGTCCGGCTACTCGCAGGGCGCGATGATCCTGCTGGAGCACGAGCGTGAACTGGCCCGCCGCGGCCAGCTCGCGGGCGTGGTCTACTTTGGCAACCCGAACACCGCGCCGGGCGACTGGTCCACCGTAGGTGTGGCTGGCGGCGGCGCGGGCGGCATCCTCGGCATGCTGCCGTTTAACACGAAGACCGCGGCCGCAACCCGCAACCGTGTGAACTACTGCCTGCCGCTGGACGCCGTGTGCGACCTGTCGCGGCAGACGCTCGAGGCGTCGCGCCCCACCGGCGGCAACCACGCCCGCTACTTCCGCTGGCACTCGCGCTGGGACAACCAGGTCTCCGACGCGTTTGGGCGTTTTGTGGATCAGGTACGGTACGGCTAATGAAGCAGCTCACTCGGACCACCGCCGCCGCAATCGCCTGCGCCGTCGCACTTGCCGCCGCCCCGGCGGGCGCGGAAACCATCACGCGCGACACCACGCAGCGCGTGACGGTGGAAAAGACCTGCGAGTGGGAAGTGGACGCCAAGGGCAACCCGATCCTCGATGCTGACGGCAACCCGATCCCGGTGGAGGTGAACGGCAAGCAGGTGTGCGAGGAGCGCGAGGTTTCTTCCGGTTCCTCGAGCAGCGCCAGCAAGTGGGCGGACGACACTACTGACGAGCTGCGCATCGGCGCCGTCGTCGGCGTGATCGGCGCGCTGCTCGCGCTGGTGCTCGGCGGCGGGCTGTTGTTCATCGAGTCCGTGGACATCACCATGCTGCCCCCGGCGAGGTAGGAGCACATGGCAGAGCATTTCGCCGCCTCCTTGGACGAGGCGCGGCGCATCGGGGTGATGGGCGGCACGTTCGACCCGATCCACCACGGTCACCTCGTCGCCGCCAGCGAAGCGGCGGACCGGTTCAACCTGGACGAGGTCATCTTCGTGCCCACCGGACAGCCCTGGCAGAAGGCGGGCAAGACCATCAGCCCAGCGGAGGACCGCTACCTGATGACGGTCATCGCCACCGCTTCCAACCCGCGTTTTTCCGTCTCCCGGGTCGACATCGACCGTGGTGGGCCGACGTACACCATCGACACCCTGCGGGATCTGCGCCAGCAGTTCCCAGACGAAGCGTTGTACTTCATCACCGGCGCCGACGCGCTGGCCTCCATCATGTCCTGGCACGACTGGGAGGAAATGTTCCAGCTCGCAGAGTTCGTCGGGGTGACCCGCCCCGGCTACGAGCTGCGCGAAGACATGCTGCCTGCGGACATCCAAGAGCGCGTGCACCTGGTGGAAATCCCCGCGATGGCCATCTCGTCCACGGACTGCCGCGCGCGAGCTGCCGAGGGCCGGCCCGTCTGGTACCTGGTGCCGGACGGGGTGGTGCAGTACATCACCAAAAACGCGCTCTACGCCTAAGTAGCACTCTTCGGCCGTGTCGTGGGACAATGGCGGAGTCTTACCAACTAACGAAGGGTTTCCCACTTGACCGCTCCGCAGATCTCCATCGACCGGGCCACAATCGCCGCGAAGGCGGCCGACGAGAAGCTCGGCAAGAACATCGCTGTTATCGACGTCTCTAACGTCATGGCCATCACGGACGTATTCGTGATCGTCTCCGCCGACAACGAGCGCCAGGTCGCCGCCATCGTCCAAGAGGTCGAAGACGACCTGACGGAGGAGGGCGTGGAGCCGAAGCGCCGCGAGGGCAACCGCGAAAACCGCTGGGTGCTGCTGGACTACGGCAACTTCGTCGTGCACATCCAGCGCGACGCCGAGCGCGAGTTCTACGGACTGGACCGCCTGTACGCGGACTGCCCGGCCATCGAAGTTGAAGGCCTGGAGCCGTACGAGCGCCCCGCCACCTTCGGCAACGAAGCCGAGATGCGCGAAGCCCAGAACATCGAGGACCTGCCGCTCGCGGGCGAGGGCCCGGCGGCCGCCGACGACGAGTTCTAGGCCGCGGCCATGCAACGACGTTTGATCCTGCTGCGCCACGGCGAAACGGACTACAACGCCACCTCCCGCATGCAGGGGCAGCTGGACACGACCCTGTCCGAGCGCGGTGTGAACCAGGCCCACGCCGCGGCCAAAGAGTTGCGCGACCTGGGCATTTCCAAGGTCATCTCTTCCGACCTCGTGCGGGCGAAAGACACTGCTGACGTGGTGGCGGCGGATTTGGGGTTGACTGTAGACGTCGATAAGCGGCTGCGCGAGACGCACCTGGGCGACTGGCAAGGCAAAACCCACACCGAAGTGGACACCGAGCACGAAGGCGCGCGCGTAGTGTGGCGCACGGATGCGACGTGGGCACCGCCGCGCGGCGAAAGCCGCCTCGAGGTCGCCGCACGTGCGCAAGCGGTGGTGGACGAACTGATGCGCGACTACGACGAGTGGGACAACTCCGCGGTGCTGCTGGTTTCGCACGGCGGCACCATCGCCGCGCTGACCGCCTCGCTGCTCGGCTTTGTGGTGGCGCAGTACCCCGCGATCAAGGGCCTAGGCAACGCGAATACCGCACGGCTGGTGGCAATGCCGCGGCTGGAGGACCCGACGCAGAGCCGCTGGTTCCTCGAAGCCTGGAACCGGGGGCTGAACTAAATGGCTGTGCGCGTCGTGGTGGATTCCTCGGCAGGGCTGCCGCCCGAGGTGGTCCGCGAGCTGGACATCACCGTCGCCGACATGCACGTCATGGGCAGCGGCGACGACAAGGGCACCTCCGGGCTGTCCTCGCTAGAGCTTGCGGCCTGCTACGCGCGCCAGTTGGAGCGCGGCGGCGACGACGGGGTGATCGCGCTGCACCTGTCCAAGGCGCTGTCCTCGACGTGGTCCGCGGCCGTAGCCGCATCCGCGGTGTTTCCCGGCACGGTGAAAGTGGTGGAGACGGACGCCGCCGGGATGACCATCGGCGCGGCCGCCATGGCCGCCGCAACCGTGGCCCAGGAAGGCGGGGACTTGGCCGCGTGCGAGGAGATGGCGAAATCCACACTCGCGCGCTCCGAGACGTGGGTGTACCTGCACCAGCTCGACGACCTGCGCAAGTCCGGCCGCCTGCCCACCGGCACCGCCGTGCTGTCCGCGGCGCTTCTGGCCAACAAGCCGATTTTGCGCATCCACGACGGCAAGCTGGAACTCGCCGGCAAGACACGCACGCAGTCGAAGGCGTTTGCCAAGCTCACGGAGCTCGTGGTGGAGCGTGCCGGCGGCCAGCCGGTGTTCGCGGCGATCCAGCACGCCGACGCCGAGGAGGCGGCAGACCAGCTGGCGTCATCGCTTGAGGCACAGCTGCCGGAGGGCTCGCGGGTGATGTGCGAGCCGCTTGTCGACGTCCTCGCGGTCCACACCGGACCCGGCGCCATCGGCCTGTCGGTTGTCTTTTCTTCTCGGGAATCGGCCCAGTAGGTGTGGATAACCCGCCCTAATCGGTGACGTTGCAACAACGTTATCCACAGGTTTCGGGCTGGGGGCTTCCGGTGCGTGGGACTTGTGCCTAGCGTGCCGGGCATGAACGCCATCGACCGCCTCCAGGAGCTCACCCGCCCCACCGGGGAAGAAGACCTCCTTTCCGTGCGCTATCCCGCGCCCCGTGTGTCCGTGCCGGTGAAGCCGGCCGCCGCGGCGGTGATTGCGCTGCTGGTCGTAGTGGGCGCGTGGGCGGTGCTGCGCGGCGGCGGTGGGGCGGATGAGGACGTTTCGTGGGAGCAGGTGGCCTCGCCGACCGAGGTCAGCGGGGTGGTGGTTGTGGCCGTGGTGGGGGAGGTGGCCAACCCGGGGTTAATGACGCTGAACGAGGGCTCCCGCATCGCCGACGCCCTGCAGATCGCGGAGCCGCTGCCGCACGCCGATTTGCTGGCGCACAACCAGGCGCAGCTGCTTGTGGACGGCCAGCAGATCCACGTCCAAGCCATCGGCGCCGCACCGCCGGCCGACGGCACAGCGGGAGCGGCGCCTGCAGAGTCCGGAACCGTGTCCCTGAATTCCGCGTCCGCCTCCGAACTGACCGCGCTTCCCGGGGTGGGGGAGGCGACCGCCGCGGCGATCGTGGCGCACCGGGAGGCGAACGGGCCGTTTACCACGGTGGAGCAGCTCATGGATGTGCGCGGCATCGGCCCGGCGAAGTTCGAGGCCATGCGCGACATGGTGGGGCTGTAAGCCGTGTCGGAGCTGCGCCTGGTCCCGGCGGCGTTGGCGGTGTGGGCCGCGGCAGCGTGCTGCATTTTGTTCGGGGTGTGGGCGGCGCTTGCCGCCGCCGGGGTCCTCGCCGCATTTTGTCTGGCCGTGCGCGAGTCGGGCCAGGCGGTGCTCACCGCGGGCCTCGGCGCGGCGGCCACGCTGACAGCTGCGGTGCGCACACGCGCAAACGCCCCCGCCTCCGAGATTGTGGGCACGATCAGCGGCACCCCGAAGCAGACGGACACGGGCGCCTACCTGGTGCGTGTGCGAGTGCCAGGCAAGCCGTCGACGACGCCGGTGTTCGCCGACGAGCTGCCCGACGGGGCGGTCGCCGGCGCGCAGGTGGTGGGACGCGGTGTGTCCAAGGAGTCCGGCGTGCCGGGTGTGAACCCGTTCGTGCTCAACGGCGAAGTCGAAGTCCTCGGCCCGCCGGACGGGCTGGCAGCGTTTTCGCACCACGTGCGCTCCACTTTCGTCGCGGCCGTGGAGGCGCATGTGGGTGAGGGTGCGCGGGGGCTGATTCCGGGCATGGTGCTTGGCGACGTCTCCCTGCAACCGCCAGCCGAACAACAGATGTACATCGACACAGGCCTGTCACATTTATCCGCTGTGTCCGGGGCGAACATCGCGATTGTGGCCACCTTCGCCACCGTGGCGGCGGCCGCAATCGGTGCAGGGCTGCGCGGCAGGATCGTCGCCTCGGCCGTGGCGCTGTTGGTTTACGCTGCGCTGGTGGGGCCGGAGCCGAGCGTGCTGCGCGCCTCAGTGTCCGGGCTGGTGGGGCTGGTGGCGGTGCTCGCCTCACGGCAGGCGGAGCCCATCCACGCGCTGTGCCTGTCCGTGATTGGGCTGGTGCTGGTGGATTCGGACCTTGCGGTGCACTACGGTTTCGCCCTGTCGGTGGCGGCGACGGCGGGCATCGTGGCACTCTACCCGCTGTTGTACCGCGCGCTGGCGGTGACTGGCTGGCCGGACATCCTCGTGCGCGCGCTGGCCGTGGCCGTGGCAGCGGACCTCGCCACCATGCCGATTGTGGCGCTGATGGCGGGCAGAGTCTCGCTAGTCTCGGTCGGCGCCAACGTGCTGGTGGCACCCGTGGTGGGGCCGGTGACGGTGCTCGGCCTCGTCGCCGCGGTCTGCTCACTGCTGCCTGGGGGATTGGAGGTGCCGGTGCTGTGGTGCGTGGAGCCGATGGCGTGGTGGGTGCACACGGTGGCGAAGATCGGCGCGGGGCTGCCCAGTGCGACGGTGGCGGCCACCCCGTTGACGGCGCTGGTGGTCTACGGGTGGGTGCTCGCCGGGTTTCTGGCGGGCCGGCCCCGCGCCACGATATGCGCCGCCGCCGTGTGCCTGGCGCTGTTCGTCGCGCCGGGCGAGCCTAAACCCGCCGACCCGACGGGGCTGCGCGCCCACGTCGTCGAAACCATCGAGGAGGTGGAGCCGGTGCCCGGGTGGGCGCAGCTCGTCGTTGTGCTGGAGGGCGGCCCGCCGCGCGGCCGCCCAGTGGCCACGCGTGAGGGGATCCCCGTCATCTTCCCAAACGACGGGACGTAAGATGGCGCGCATGCTTAACCCCGTGCACCTGGTGCTCGGCGAGGACGATTTCCTCGCCGAGCGCGCAACCAAAGCCATCGTCGCCCAAGCCGGCGAGGGCGTGGAGGTGACCACCCTGCGCGCCGGCGATGTCTCCGAGGGCGAGATCGCGATGGCGACCAGCCCGTCGCTGTTCGCGGAGGACCGGGTGGTGGTGGTCAAGCACGCCGATCTCGCGGGCAAGGAGCCTACCGAGATTTTGCTGCAGGCCTGCGTGAACCCGGCGCCGGGGATCACGCTGATCGTCGAACACACCGGCGGCGGGCGTCAAAAGGCGATGGTGAAGAAGTTCGCCAAGGTCGCCGAGGTGCACAAGGCTGATCCGCTGAAAGACAACGAGCGCCGCTCGTGGCTGATGGAGGAGTTCCGCAGCCACGGCGTGCGCCCCACCCCGGACGTGGCCGCCGCGGTGCTGGAATCGGTCGGCTCGGATTTGCGCGAGCTCTCCTCCGCCGTGAGCCAGCTGGTCAGCGACACCGAGGGCGAGCTCACCGTCGAGGCCGTGCGCGCCTACTACGTGGGTGTGGCGGAGGTCGCCGGCTTCGACATCGCTGACCAGGCGGTGGCGGGCCGCGCCGACCGGGCGCTCGCCTCCACGCGCCGCGCGCTGCAGCTGGGCACCAGCCCGGTGTCCATCGCGGCGGCGCTCGCGCGCAAGGTCGGCGACATCGCCAAGCTGCACGGCGTGCGCGGCAACCCGGACCAGCTGGCGCGCACCGTCGGCATGCACCCGTACGTAGCGAAAAAGACCATGCAGGTCGCGCGCCAGTGGAGCGGGGACGCGGTCTCCCACGCCGTGATCATCGTCTCCGACCTGGATGCTGAGGTGAAAGGCCAGGGCGGCGACCCGGAGTTCGCCCTTGAGAACGCGGTGCGCCGCATCGCGGAGCTGGCATGATCGCGTCGGGCGATCTCGCGGTCATCGTCGGGCTCAACCTCGTCGGCGCCGCCGCGCCGGGGCCGGACATGGTGCTGCTCATGCGTACCGCCACCCGCTCGCGCAAGCACGCCTGGGCGACCAACCTGGGCATCCACACCGGTGCTGCCCTGTGGTTCACGCTCACGGTCTTTGGTGCGGCGGCGGTGCTGCACGCTGTGCCGCAGGCTGTCGCCGCCATCCAGGTCGTCGGCGGTGCGGCGCTGATCTGGATGGGCCAGCACAACCTGCGCGGCGGGCTGCGCGACAGGCACGACCCGCCCGCGGATCTGGACGAGGCTGTCCAGCGGTTGGGGTCGGTGCGCGCTGCCTATCGACGGGGCCTAGTCACCAACCTGGCCAACCCCAAAATCGTGGTCGCCCTGACCGCCATGATCGCGCCGCTTTTGCCCGCGAACCCCTCGCTCGCCACCGCGTTGATTGTCATCGTCGCTCTCTGGCTCAGCTCGTTCGCCCTGTTCGGGGCGATCGCGCAGGTCACCTCCGCTGAGCGCATGCGCCGAAAATTCCTGCGCGCCGGGCCCTACATCGACATTGTCGCGGGCGCGTTTTTCATGGTGGTCGGCGCGGCGCTTATCGCCCGCGGGCTTGTCAGCGTGCTCTAGAGGTACTGGCGCAGGAACTGCGCCGTCTCGCGCGTCGCGTCTGGCGAGGTGAACCAGGTGTGGCCGCCGCCTTCGACGCGCTCGATGCGCACGGGCTCAGCGCAACCGACGAAGTCGAAGTTGGTGACGCTGCCGGAGCGGGATTGCGTGGTCAGCAGGAAACAGTCGTTCTTGCGGGCGAAGGTGCGCGCCACGGTGTCCACGGAACGGAAAGGTGCGCCGTGGCGGGTACCGCCGTTGTAGCCCACCACGTCGTCGTTGGTGCCGTGCATGATCAGCGTGGGCACCTCGCCGGAGGTGCAGCCGGTGACGGTGGGGGAGTAGAACGCGCCTGCCACCGACGCAACACCGCGCACCGTCTCCGGGGCGTGGCACGCCAGCGCGGCGACCATGCCGCCGCCGTTGGACAGGCCCACGGCGACGGTGCGGGAGGTGTCGGCGTGGTAGCGCGAAGCGACGTCGTCAAGCACGGCTTTCGTGTATGCGACATCCTCATCGATGCTGGTGGAGGCGTACGGCGCGCCGCCCCACGCATTGTTCACACCCTGGCCGTAGACCACGATCGCGTCCGGGAACTGGCTCTCCAGACGGGCGTAGTCGTGCATCTGGCGCGACGTGTGCTGCCACCCGCCGAAGCCCAGCACCACCGGGTAGGACTTCTCGGAGTCGAATCCGTGCGGCAGCACCACGTCGTAGGTGCGGGTGCGCCCGTCCACGTGCAGTGAGTGGGTGTGCTCGCGAGAAGGCGAGCTGACGTTGCCGTTTTTCACCATCGGAATCGCGATGGCGATGCTAGCCACCAGCGCCGCGAGCACTCCGAGAGCGCGTACCTGGTCGGAGTCCACGCCGGGGGCGTAGCGGGCCAGCAACGCCTCGAAATCGGGCGAGGAGCTCAGCTGCTGCGCCTCGGCCGGAGCCGGCAACGACAGAGACAGGGAAGTGGCAAGCGCAGCTGCGAGCGCGCGGCGGGAGTGTTTCACGGCAGTATTCTATTCTTTTCGAATGGGGTCTTGACACACGAAACGCCCCGCACACCGATTCAACGATGCACGGGGCGAAACACGATGGAATTAGTCCATCTTGTTCAGGGCGCGAGCCATATTGGACTTCTTGTTCGCCGCGGAGTTGCGGTGGAACACGCCCTTGGTCACGGCCTTGTCCAGCTTGCGGGAAGCCACGCGCAGCTGCGCCTCAGCGGCAGCCTTGTCGCCGGACTCCACAGCCTCGCGGAACTTGCGGATCTCCGTGCGGGTGGCGGAGCGGACGGACTTGTTGCGCTGACGACGCTTCTCGTTGGTGAGAACGCGCTTCTTCTGCTGCTTGATGTTAGCCATTGTGTGAAATACCTCTTGGTTTCTCAATCGAACATGGATGTCGTCGTCCCAGCCGGGGTATCACGTGCGCTGCTTTGGCTATGAACGCGAACCCAAGGTCCTGCCCGCGTAGCAACACACACCCAAAGGTGGCCGGAAACGGTCAACTTGAGCAGGATAACAGCCCGCCTGTACCAGGACAAACCGCCGTTACAGCCACTGGAAGCGCTCGCGCAGCGTTCTCGCCACCCGCTCGAAGCGGCGCTGCGGCACGGTGGTGCCGCGCCGGTGGACGTCGGCCTCCGGGACCACCAGTGTTTTGTCCAGGCGCACCCAGCAGGGTTGGCCTGAGGCGTCCCAGTCTCCGGGGCCGATTTCAAACCAGCGGTCGTCCTCCGCGTGGTCTTCTTCCGGGGAGATGAGCAATCCGAGGATGTCGCTGTGTTCGCGACCCACCACCAGCATGGAGCGCTCCTTCGGCGGCTGCGACGGCACGGTCACCCACACCACCTCGCCGGGTTCGGCGCCGCCGTCCATGTCGGGGGCGTAGTAGACGTTGCGGGGCACGGAGTCGGTGGGGCGCACGTCCACACGCGAGGCGCGCTTGCGCCGCAGCTCAATCTGGTTGGTCACCCGGTCGTGCAGCAGCGCCAGGCCCTGGTCGAGCGAAGCCGTGCGGGGTCGCGCAGTTTTACGCTTAAATCGCTCGAACGCCACGTTGGCACCTCCACATTGCAGTTATCTGCAACCTTAAGCTGTCCCGCCTGCGGGGACAAGGGGTTTCTGCCGATCGGCTGAAATCCCACGCAGCGCCCAGAGCAGCAGGAGAGTGCACGCGACAGTCATCACCGAGGCGCCGAGCATCTGCTGCCACCCGATTTCCGTCGCGTTCGGGTCCACCATGTCCAGCGCCCCGTAGCTGAAAAAGATCGTGTTGCTCACCGCATGCAGCGCAATGGACGCCTCGAGCCCGCCGGTGCGCCATGTCAGCACCGCGGTGCACACGGCGAAGATGGCGATGTCGATTAGCCCGACCCAGTTGTAGGCGTGCCCCGCCACAAAGGCGATGCCCGGCAGCAGGTAGGCCAGCCAGGCCGGCGCCCGCCACTGGCCCAGGATCTGCGGCAGTGCGCCGCGGAAGAGGAATTCTTCGGCGGCGGATTGCAGCGGCACGGCGATGAGCAGCGCCGCGATGAGGGTGAGCCGGAACGGGTTGACGGTGGCTTCGGCGGGGGCGCCCCGGAGGACGTCGATAAGCACTTGCGCCCCGTAGACCGCGCCCACGACTAAAAGCGCTCGCCCGAGCACACCCCACCGCATGCGAAGCGCGATGCTGAACAGCGCCGACGGGCGGCGCCCGGCGATGCGCGCGGCGAGAAACGGCGCCGGCAGGATCGCGGCGATGATCAACACCTGGATCAGCGGGCTGAGTGGATCCGCCGAGCCCTCCAAGAGCATGTCAGCGTCGCGGCCGGAGAGCCCCGCGGCCAACCCGAAGGCAATCACCGAGACAATCGCAAACAGTGCGACGAATGCGACGACCACCACGAGCTCTATCAGCGCCCTCCACCACGTGGCGGGACGGTGGCGGGCAACGAGTCCTAAACGGTGGTAAGGCATGGTGCATACCGTAGCGCGGGGTGCGCAAAGTAGGATGTGGCAACTATGGCCGCCAAATCGAAAAATTTTGCAGAGGAAACGTTCACGGATCCCGCCCGGATCCGCAACTTCTGCATCATCGCGCACATCGACCATGGCAAGTCCACGTTGGCAGACCGCATTTTGCAGCTGTCCAACGTTGTCGACGAGCGCGAGATGCGCGACCAGTACCTCGACAACATGGACATCGAGCGCGAACGCGGCATCACCATCAAGGCGCAAAACGTGCGCCTGCCGTGGGTGCCTTCGACCGGCGATCACGCGGGCGAGCAGATGGTGCTGCAGATGATTGACACCCCGGGCCACGTCGACTTCTCCTACGAGGTGGCCCGCAGCTTGGACGCCTGCGAGGGAGCAATTTTGCTTGTCGACGCAGCCCAGGGCATCGAGGCGCAAACCCTGGCCAACCTCTACATGGCCATCGACAACGACCTCGAGATCATCCCGGTGCTGAACAAGATCGACCTGCCAGCGGCGGACCCGGAGAAGTACGCACTGGAGATCGCCAACATCATCGGCTGCGAGCCGGAGGACGTGCTGCGTGTCTCCGGCAAGACGGGCGAGGGCGTGCCGGAGCTGCTGGACCGCGTCGTGGACCTCATCCCCGCTCCGGAGTCCGAGCACGGTGCGGACGCACCGGCGCGTGCGCTCATCTTCGACTCGGTCTACGACACCTACCGTGGCGTGGTCACCTACATCCGCATGATGGACGGCAAGCTCGAGCCGAACCAGAAGGTGCTGATGATGAACACGGGCAAGACGCTCGAGATCCTCGAAATCGGCGTCGTCTCGCCCACGATGAAGAAAACGAAGGGCTTAGGCCCCGGCGAGGTGGGCTACCTCATCACCGGCGTGAAAGACGTGCGCGACACCCGCGTCGGCGACACCGTCACCTGGGCTTCCAAGGGCGCTGAAGAGCCACTGGAGGGCTTCGAAGACGTCAAGCCGATGGTCTATTCGGGCCTGTTCCCGGTGAGCCAGGAAGACTTCCCCACGCTGCGCGAGAGCTTGGAGAAGCTGCAGCTTAACGACGCTTCCTTGACCTGGGAGCCGGAAACCTCCGTCGCGCTGGGCTTCGGCTTCCGTTGCGGATTCTTGGGCCTGTTGCACATGGAGATCACCCGCACCCGCCTGGAGCGCGAGTTCGACCTGGACCTGATCTCCACCGCGCCGTCCGTGACCTACCGCGTGGTCTCCGAGGACGGCACCGAGCAGCTCGTGCACAACCCCTCGGACTGGCCCAGCGGCAAGATCCCCGAGGTCCACGAGCCGATCGTGAACATGACCATCATCGTGCCCCAGGAGTTCGTGGGTTCGACGATGGAGCTGTGCCAGTCCAAGCGCGGCCAGATGAAGAACATGGAGTACCTGTCTGAGGACCGCGTGGAGCTGCGCTACATCATGCCGCTCGGCGAGATCATCTTCGACTTCTTCGACATGCTGAAGTCCCGCACCAAGGGCTACGCCTCGCTCAACTACGAGGAGGCAGGCGAGCAGCTCGCGGACCTGGTCAAGGTGGACATCCTGCTCCAGGGCGAACCAGTGGACGCCTTCTCCGCCATCGTGCACAAGGATTCCGCGCAGTGGTACGGCAACAAGATGACCAAAAAGCTCAAGGAGCTCATCCCGCGCCAGCAGTTCGAGGTGCCGGTCCAGGCCGCCATCGGCTCGAAGATCATCGCCCGCGAAAACATTCGTGCCCTGCGCAAGGACGTGCTGTCCAAGTGCTACGGCGGCGACATCTCCCGTAAGCGCAAGCTGCTGGAGAAGCAGAAAGCCGGTAAGAAGCGCATGAAAAACATCGGCTCCGTCACCGTGCCGCAGGAAGCGTTCGTGGCGGCGCTGTCCACCGACGGCGAGGAGTAGCTAGTCCTCCACGAGGCGGAGGTGACGTCCCTTTTTCGTCGCTTTCCTGAACATCGCCTGCAGGGCCCACACCAGGGCGAACATCAGCACGAAGATGATCAGCCCCATGGCGAGGTTGCCCCACAGGCCCTCCCAGCCGGCGGCCTGGGCCCAGTCCGGGGCACCGATGGCCGCGGCGACGAAACCTAAGATCAGGTTCATCGCTTCGGAGCGCTTCGCCTCCGCCTCGGCAATTTCGCCGGTGACCTGCTCGAACTGGGTGCGGATCACGCCTTGGCGGGACTTGACCTTGGTGTCGAAGTCGTCGCGTAGCTGGTCGAAGCCGGTGGCGCGCTGCAGCCCTTTGAGCACGCGGGTGTCGATGTCGCGGCCCGGCACGCGCCTAAACCACAGCTTGTCGCGGATCTCAATGTGGTCCAGCTGCAGCTTCTCCAGGCGCTCCAGGTCCGTCTGCAATGCTTGGCGCTGCACCTGCTCCGTGCCGGCGGCGCCATCTGCGCGGCTGGTGTGCGCCGCGGAGTCGCCGATGATCTTCAGCGACTTGCGCAGGTGCGTCTCGCCTGCCTGGGCGCGCATCTGCAGCATCACCAGGTCCACGAACCGGGTGTTGGCCAAGGACCAGTAGCGCATCCCTTCGCGGCTGGCGGATTTGCTGCGCACCATGCCCACGCCGGCCTCAGAGGTCATCACGGTCCAGGACGACAGCTTCGCCGCCACGAATCCGCCTAGTGCCTCGGGCGTTTGCAGCGGCACCTGCTCGGGGTAGGAATCCGCCCCGGTGAGGATCTGCCAGGCCCACTGCTCGTGCCATTTCCAGGTGCTTTCCGGGTCGTCGAGCACGAACGGAGCGTCGATATGCGAAGGCACCGAGCCGTTGTTGCCCTCGCTCAAGGTGTCCAGCACCGACTTTGGCTTCGCGGGGTTGGGAATGGCCATCGCCACGCGCTGCGGGGCGGGCAACGTGAATGTGTTCGAGCATTCGCCTTCACAGGTGGCCACGAGCCCGCCGCTGGTAGACAACTTCATTGAGGTCTCGCGCTCGAGCGCGGAATCGATCTTTCGCACGGCGATGTTGACGAACTTGGTTAGGGCATACAGCTGCGGCGGGCTGTAGTCGTAGTCGCCGGCACGGTCGTAGAACTGCACCGAGTTGCGCGGCTTGGTCAACGCGGCGCTTAAGAATCCCAGCGTGGCCGAAGAGAGGTTCTCCGCCACAACGTTGAGCACCAAAAAGTCGCTGACCACGTGCGCCGGCTCCGGCACTTTGGCGGCCAGGTTGGTCAGGTGCAGGTCGTGGAACTGCAGCACCTCCGCCGACATGAAACGCAGCGTCGCGGTGCCGTGGCTTCCGCGCGTGCCGCGCACCTGGTCCTCCCACGCCACCTGGTGGTCGTAGTTGACCAGCTCGAAGACGGTTTCGTTGGGGATTTCGTCGAAGACGAAGTGGTGCGCGGCGATCGCGGGGTCCCAGCCCGTATCAGCCAGGTCCGTCTCTTCAGTAACGGTGCTGTTTGCTTGGCGACGCCTCCGGTTTTTCTCCACCACCTCTCCCAGCTCCGAGTGATTGAACACCTCCCGCTTCGCGTGCGGGCGGGCATCCGCGGTGCGCTTCACGTCGGCGTCGACAGAACCCGCGCCCACGGCGTCGTGCACGGGCTCCAGAAACCGGTTGCGTGCGTCGTTGTAGTAGGGCCTGCCGCCTTCGACGATGACGTCGCCGTAGTAGCCCTCGCGCTCGTCGGGTTTGCGGAAAACACCGCGCGAATGATCCCACATGGGGTTTTCGATGGTGCGCAGACCTTTGTCGCGGCCGTAGGCCCAGCCGTGAGCGCCGAGGTCAAACGGTTTCCCGTTCGCGGTCAGGCTTGCGGCTTCCGGGATGGGAAGCACCAGAGAAAAGGACGCCAACCGCCACTCCGGTAACATCGTTGCACTGAACGATTCCGGGACGAGGAAATCGTGTCCGATGTCCTGGTAAGAACGCACTTTCATAGTTGGAGGGTATCCCATGGACTCCACCGTATTCTTGCCGGATGTCACTGTGCGGGAGCATGAGATTGAGGTGCCGGTGAGCCGTGAGGATGCGTCCTTAGGCAATATCAGCGTCTTTTGCCGCGAGCTTTCTACCGACGACTCCCTGCCGGCCATCGCGTATTTCCAAGGTGGCCCCGGCAAGCCCGGCCCCCGGATGCTGATGGACTGGATTCCGGAGGCGTTGAAGCGCTACCGCGTGTTTTTGATGGACGAGCGTGGCACGGGGCGCTCCCACAAGATCGACCGCACCACGCCAGAGCGCATTACCGCGGACATGCTCGCGCACCTGCGCCCGCCGGATGTGGCTGCGGACGCCGAGGCGATGCGCCAACATTTGGGCCTTGACCAGTGGGACCTGCTGGGCAACTCTTTCGGTGCGGCATGCGCGAGCTCGTACCTGTCCTACTTTCCCTCAGGTCTGCGCCGCGTGCACCTGGCGGGCGCGGTGCCGGAGCCGGAGATGGACGTCGACGCGTTCAACCGCCTGACGTTCCAGTTGCTCGCACAGAGGCAGCGGGAGCTTTTCCGCGCGATTCCGTGGATAAAGGACAGAGTCGAAGAGGTTGCGGACCACCTGGACAACCACGATGAACGCATGCCCACCGGGGAGCGTTTGTCCGCGACGCGGATGAAGATGGCTGGCGTGCTGCTGGGCGAGGAGGACGATTTCGCCCTGCTGGCCAACCTGTTCGAGGCGCCGTTTACCACCCGCAACGGGGAGAAGCGCTTGCGTGGAGACTTCCTGGCGCAGCTCGGCAGCATCATTTCGCTGGAGACCATGCCATTGTGGGCCGTGATCCACGAGACCGTGATGGCGCGGCCGGGCCACGCGGTGAACTGGTCCGCGGACCGCATCTGGCGCGAGGAGTTTTATGATCTGCCCCTGCTTGGCAACCACTTCTTCCGCACCCACTTCGAGGAAGACCCTGCGCTAATGCCGTTCTACGAGGCGGTGGACCAGGTGCATCACCGCACGGACTTAAAGGCGCAGGCTGCAGACATGTCCGCGAACACCGTTCCAGCCGTGGCGATCCTGTACGAAAAGGACGTGTTCATCCCGTACGAGCTGACCATCCAGTCTGCCCGCAAGACCCCGAACTTGCAGGTGTGGACGAATTCCGAGTGGTTCCACGACGGTATCTGGGCGCACGGCGCCGAAGTCGCCCGCGGCCTGTTTGAACGGCTCGACTGATGCGCGAGATCGAAATCACCCGCGGCGGGTTCACCGTCTTCGTCCGCGTGCTGGGCGACCCCCAGTCCCCGGCGCTGTTGTACCTGCAGGGCGGGCCCGGCTTTCCGGCACCGCGTCAGCGCTTCGAGTGGGTCAGTCACGCGCTTGAACGCGGCTACCAGGTGGTGCTGCTGGACCAGCGCGGCACCGGCCGGTCCACCCGTATCGACGCCGCTACACCTTCGCTTATCGACGCTAAAGTGCTCACGCAACTGCGCGCCGACGAGATCGTCGCCGACGCCGAAGCGCTGCGGGAAGAGATGGGCCTGAAACAGTGGGACGTGCTGGGCCAGTCCTTCGGCGGGTTCTGCCTCATGCACTACCTGGCCGCGCACCCGGAGGGTGTGGGTAGGGCGTTGTTTACCGGAGGTGTGCCGTCGGTAAGCAAGGGCGCAGACGAGGTGTACCGCGCGACCTTTACGAAGCTGAAGCACCGCCACCTGCAGTTCAACGAGCAATACCCGGCCGCCGAGCGGATGGTGCGCGAGGTGTGCCGCCACCTCGAGGCGCAAGAGGAGCTGCTGCCGACAGGAGAGCGGCTGAGTGCACGCCGGCTGCGCACCGTAGGCATTGAGCTGGGGCGCGAGGGCGGCTTCGAGTCGCTGGCGCGGCTGTTTGAGGCGCCGTTTCACCCAAACGGGCGGCTGCGCACCGATTTTCTGGCGGAGGTGGGCGAGCGCGTCAGCTTTGCCAAAGGCCCGCTGTACGCCGCGGTGCACGAAAGCATCTACGGCGGGACGGTGTCGGGTGCGACCAATTGGGCGGCCGAGCGGGTCTCCGCCGAGCTCGAGGGCTTTGCACCCGACGCGCACCCGGACGATGAGGAGTTCTACCTCACCGGCGAGCACATCTTCCCGTTCCAATTCGACGAAGACCCGGCGCTGCGCCCGTTCACACAGGTCGCCCACGAGCTCGCGGAAAAGGACGACTGGTCCAACCTGTACGCGGGATTGGGCAGCGGCTACGACGCGTACGCGGCGGTGTACACCGACGACATCTTCGTCCCGCGCGAGCTGTCGCTTCAGACCGCCTCAGCGATCGGGGCGCAGGTGTTTGCAACGGACCAGTTCCAGCACGACGGGCTGCGCCGCCACGGCGAGGCGGTGCTGGGCCGCCTTTTGGACATGGCGGGGGTCTAGTTAGCGGTCGTCCTCAGTGGCGTAGCCGTCGGACCACTCGCCCGTTTCGTAGTCGTAGCCCACGGGCGCACCCTGCTCGTCGGTGCGGCGGTACCAGTCGGTGTACTCGTCGGACGTGGAGTCGAACTCGGCGCCGGCGCCCTTGCCCTCGGCGGAGGCTCCAACAGTGATCTCGAAGTCGTCGCCGTACTCCTCGATGCCGCGCATGACCGCGGACTTCACGGCGTTCCTGGCGTAGGACGTGCGGATGGCCATCGGGTCCGTGGACAGGTCTTTGATAAACGAGTACATCAAAAGCAGGATCACCACGGAAAACGGCATCGCGGCCACAATGGTCAGCGATTGCAGCCCGGACAGTGCGTCTTCGCCGCCGGTGAGCAGCATGACCACGGCGATGCCCATCATGGCCAAGCCCCAGAACACCGCCACGAGCTTGTTGGGCGCGGGGTCGCCTTTGGAGGACATGGAGCCCATGATCACGGATGCGGAGTCGGCTGAGGTGATGAAGAACACCGACAGGATGGCGATGAGGATGTACGGGGTGATATCGGCCAGCGGCATCTCGCCGAACATGTTGAACAGCACCTGCTGCGGGGTGGCGCTGCCGTCGAAGCCTTCTCTGCCTTCGCGGGAAAACGTGATCGCGGTGCCGCCGAAGATCGTGAAGGCGCAGATCAGCACCGCGGTGGGGACGAGGGTGGTCACCACAGCGAACTGCCGCAGCGTGCGGCCGCGGGAGATGCGCGCGATGAACATGCCCACGAACGGCGCCCAGGCGATCCACCACGCCCAGTAAAAGGCCGTCCAGACCGACTGGAACTCGAGGGTCTCCTCGCCCCAGGACAGCGAGCGCGACGCCATGTCGAAGAAGCGGTCGGCGTAGGTGAGCGTCCCGGACGGCAGCAGGTTGATAAGGAACAGCGTCGGCCCGGTGACGAAGATGAACAGGATCGCCAGGGATGTCAGCGAGATGTTGATGTTGGACAGGATGCGGATGCCTTTGCCCACGCCGGAGACGGCGGAGATGACAAAGCCTGCGGTGAGCACGCCCATCACGGTCAGCAACACGCCCATCGGCGCCGCCTCGCCGCTGCGCATGATGGCGATGCCGTCGCCGATTTGGAGGGTGGAGATACCCAGGGTGGCGGCGGTGCCGAACAGGGTGGCAACGATTGCGAGGATGTCGATGACTTTGCCGAACGGGCCGGAGCGCTTGAACACCGGCGTGAACAGCGACGACATGAGGGTGGGGCGGCCGCGCCGGTAGCAGGAGTACGCCATGGCGCCACCGACGAGGGCGTAGAGCGCCCACGGGGAGATCCCCCAGTGGAAGTTGGCTTGGGCGATCGCTTGGTGCAGCGCTTCCTCGGTGCCGCCTTCGACTGTCAGCGGCGGCGGGTCGAGGTACATGGTCAGTGGCTCGGAGGGGCCGAAGAAAAAGATTCCCACGCCGATGCCGGCGGCGAACATCATGGCCACCCACGAGAAGAAAGAGTATTCGGGTTCTTCGTCGTCTTTGCCCAATTTGATGTTGCCGAAGCGGGAGAACGCCAGCACAGCCATGATGACAACGCACGCGACGAGGACGATGTTGAACAGCCAGCCGAAGTTGCGAAGCCCCCAGGAAAGCGCGTCGGAGGAGACGGCGGCGACTTGGTCGGGGGCCGTCACACCCCAGGCAACGAACGCCACGATCGCTGCGGCGGTGACGCCGAAGACGGCCTTGTCTACTCCGAAGCTGTGGCGCGATTCTTCGACGCTGATGCCGGGCACGAGTCCGGGGTGCATGTTGTCCGGGTAGAGGCCGGAGGCGCGTTGCACACGCATGGGGAGCCTTGAGCTTGTCGACGACCTCCGGTCGCCACTTGTTCCGGGGATCATCTGCAAATCTCCAATGATCTAGGGGTTAAAATTCTGGCAGTTCGTCGCCCACGGACGGGTAGGACGGCTGCGCGCCGGGCCGGGTGACCGAGAACGCGCCGACGCGGCAAGCGAACGCCGCGGCCTCGACCATGCTGTCGCCGTCGAGGATGCGGTGGCAGAACGCGCCCGCGAACGAGTCGCCGGCGCCGACGGTGTCCACCGCCTCCACCTTGGGCGAGTCGATGTGGGTGAGCTCTCCTGCGGTGGCCACGAGCGCGCCCGCGGAGCCGAGTGTGAGCACCACGGAGGCGAACCCGGCGTCGAGCAGGCGGCGGGCGAGCTCCTCCGGGGTGCCTGCGCCGTCGAGTCCGAGCTGCTGAAGGATCAGGCCGGCTTCGTGCTCGTTGGCCATGAGCGGATCGGCGGCAAGCAGCGCCTTACGCGGCACGTCGACGACGGGGGCGAGGTTGACCACCACGCGCCCGCGCGCCAGCTCCACGGCGCGGGCGAACCCGTCGGCGGGGATCTCGCCCTGCAGCAGCACCAGCTCGGCGCTCTCCACGGCCTCCGCGTGCTTGTCCACGAACTCCGAGCCCACCAGCGCATTCGCCCCCGGCACCACCAGCACGGTGTTCTCGCCGTTGGCGGCGACGGTGATCACGGCCAGGCCGGTGACCTCTTCGACCTCTTCGACGTGGCGCATGTCCACCCCGGCCTCCCGCAGGATCGCGGTGGCGGGGGCCGCGTTGGCGTCGGTGCCGGTCGCTCCAACGAGCACAACCGGCGTGCCCAGCTTCGCCGCGGCGACGGCCTGGTTCGCGCCCTTACCGCCTGCGGTGATCCCGCCGCCGGAGCCCAGGAGGGTCTCGCCCGGGGTGGGGTGGCGCTCCACGTTAACGGTCAGGTCGGCGTTGATGGATCCGACGACGCACATACTCATGGGCGCCAACTTACAGCACAGCGCCCAGCAACTCGCGCGTGTACGGGTGCTCAGGCGCCGCCCAGATCTTTTCTGTCGCGCCGTGCTCCACGATGCGCCCGTGCCGCATCACCGCCACGGTTGGGCACAGCTCGCGGGCGACCTTCAGGTCGTGGGTGACAAAGATGAGCGTGTGCATGCCGACGGTATCGCGCAGCAGGTCCAGCACCTGGTCTTGGATGGTGGCGTCGAGGGCGGAGACGGGTTCGTCGGCAAGCAAAATGCTCGGGCGCGGGGCGGCGGCGCGCGCGATGGAGATGCGCTGGCGCTGCCCGCCAGAAAACTGCCTAGGTGTGCGGTCGCCGGTGCCCTCGAGCCCCACGCGCGCGAGCACTTCGTCGGCGCGGGCGGCATCGACGCCTGCCTCGCGTATCGACGCCCTGACGGTCATCCGCGGATCCAGCGACGAGTACGGGTCCTGGAAAACCATCTGCACATCGCCCGCCACGCGCACGGTGCCGGCGGTCGGTTCGCGCAGGCCAGCGATGAGGTGCAAAAGCGACGTCTTGCCGGAGCCGGACCCGCCGACGATGGCGAGGCGCTCGCCGGCGCGCACGGTGAGGGTGACGTCGTCGACGGCCAGGGTCTGCCCGCGCTGCAGCGAGACCCCGTCGAGTGTGACCACCGGATCACCGAGCACGGTGGGCTCGGCGGGCGGGCCGGGCACCGCCGCTGCGGCGAGGGCCTTGGCGTAGTCCGAGTCCGGCGCCATCATGCGCCCGCCCTTGAACACGAGTACCCGGTCGGTCATGCGGCGCACCACCGCGAGGTCGTGGGAGATGAACAACAGCGCCATGCCGCGCTCGCGCACGAGGCGGTCGAGCAGCGTCAGGATCTCCGCCTGCACGATGGCGTCTAAGGCGGTGGTGGGCTCGTCGCAAATCAGCACGTCCGGGTTGTTGCTCAGCGCCAAAGCGATGAGCACGCGCTGGCGCTGCCCGCCGGACAGCTCGTGTGGGTAGGCGCCGGGGCGGTCCACGCCCACCTCGCGCAACAGTTCGCGCGAGCAGAGTTTGCCGATCTTTTTCAGCGGGTCCAGCGCCGTCATCGGCTCCTGGAACACCATCGCGACTTTCCTGCCGCGCACGCGCCGGCGCACGCGGTCCGCGGTGCCCACCATCTCGGTGCCGTCGACAGTGACGGAGCCCTCTGCCGGCAGGTCGCTTAGCCCCATGATGGACAGTGCGGTGACGGACTTGCCGGAGCCGGACTCGCCGATGATGCCCACGCGCTCGCCGGGTGCGACGGAAAAGGTGATGTCGTCGAGGATGCCGGGGATGGAAAGGTGGTTAACGTCGATCATCAGCGTGCCCCAGAAGGTTAAAGCCCAGCACGGTCAAAGCGATTGCGGCGCCGGGCCACAGCGCCAGGTGCGGGGAGGTGGCCAGATACGGCTGGGAGGCTTGCAGCATGCGCCCCCAGGAGGCGTAGGGCGCCGGCGCGCCGAGCCCCAGAAACGACAGTCCCGCCTCCGCCAAGATGGCCAGAGCGACCGCGACGGAGACCTGGGTGAGCACGAGCGGCCAGATGTTCGGTAGCACGTGCCGCCACGCGATCGCAGGGCCGGAAACCTTGGCGATGCGCGCCGCCAGGATGTAGTCGTGCTGCATCACCTGCATGGTGCCTGCGCGCGCCACGCGCACGAAGGCGGGGATGCCGGCGATGCCGATGGCCAGCACCACAATCCAGATGGAGGCACCGAACACGGCGGTGAACACGATGGCCAAAAGCAGCGCGGGGAAGGCGAGCAGGAGGTCGACGCCGGCCATGACAAACCGTGACGCGCCGCGCCGCATGCCGGCCCAGATTCCCAGCGGCACGCCGACAAGCCCGGACAGTCCGACGGCGCCCACGGCCACGGTCAGCGTCAGCCGCGCGCCGTCCATCACGCGCGAGCAGATGTCGCGGCCGAACTGGTCGGTGCCCATCCAGTGCGCTGGGGACGATCCCTGCAGCCGGGCAGCAACGTTGGTCTGCAGCGGGTCGTAGGGCGTCCACGCAAGCGACAGCAGCGCCGCGACGGCCACAAGCGCGACGATCGCCGCGCCAACTTTGCGCTGCCAGCTCATGCCTGCCTCCGAATCCGCGGGTCCACCACCGCGTACGTCAGGTCCACGATCAGGTTCACCACCAGGGTGAACGCCACGATGACCATCATCACCGTTTGCACGGTGGCTAGGTCGCGGTTGCCTACGGCGTCGAGAAGCATGGTGCCCAAACCGGGGATGGTAAACACCCGCTCGATCACCACAGCGCCCACCACCAGCGACGCCAGCTGCACGCCGACGACCGTGATCACCGGCAGTGCGGCGTTTCGAAGCGCCGAGCTGAAAAGCACATTGCCTATCGACGCACCAAGGGCCCTGCCCGTCCTCACATAATCTTTGCCCATCTCCTCGCGCACCGCGGCGGCGACGTAGCGCGTGAGAATCGAGGCCTGCACGAGCGCGAGCGAGGCCACCGGCAGCACCGCATGCGCAGGCGTTCCCCAGCCGTTGGCAGGTAGCCAGCCCAGGCGCACCGAAAACAGCGCGACCAGGGCGATGCCCACCAGAAACGACGGCACGATGATGCCCACCTGCGACAGCGCCCCGACGACCGCGCCGCCGGGTGCGTGGGTGCGCCGCGCCAGGTAGACACCCACCGGCACTGCCACGGCCAGCGAGACCGCCATGGCCGTAAGCGTCAGCGTGAGCGAGACCCCGGCGCGCTCAATCACCGTGTCGGTGATGTCTTTGCCCGAGGACATGGAGATGCCGAAGTCGCCGGTGAGCAGCCCCGAAACCCAGTCGAAGTACTGCACCGGCAGCGGCTGATCCAGCCCGAGGTGCTCCGACAGCTCCGCGACGGCCTCCTCGGTGGCCGAGACCCCCAGCGCCACACGCGCCGGGTCGCCGGGCACGGCGCGCAGCAGGGTGAAGATGACCACGCTCGCCGCCGCGAGCAAAAGCACGAAGCGCAGGATGTGTTTGCCTATTGTGCGGATCATTTCTCCACCTCGTTCAAAGGCAGCGAGTCGGTGACCACGTTCGGGTCCAGGCCGGAGACACCGGGGGCGTAGAGCACGATGTTCGGGGCGTTGGCCAGGGTCAGGGCGGCGGCGTCGTTCATGATCTGGTCTACCGCGCCGGCCATGTCGCCGGCGGCGATGCGCTCGCGCACCACCGCGTTGTCGTAGCCCAGGTAGTAGTCCGGGTTGCCAAAGAGCATGGGCACGTCGCGCGGCTCCACGTGGGCTACGAGCGAGGCCTGGTAGTCGTGGCCTTTGAGCACCTGGTTCAGCCAGACCGCGGGGAATTCGACGGTTTCGAGGCGCACGCGGAAGCCGACGTCGCGAAGCTGTGAGTAGATCAGCTCGCTCGCCTCCTGCGCGTAGGGGCGGTTGGGCACGGTGATGGTGATTTCCGGGGTGCGCCCGGCAAGCAGCTCGCGGGCCTTGTCCGGGTCGAAGGGGTAGAAGTCGCGGCCCGGGTACCAGGGGTCCGTCGGCGGCACGGGCGCGCCGCCGGTGTCTGTGGCCAGGCCGTTGTAGACCACCTCGTTGACCGCCGCCCGGTCCACCGCGTAGGCCACAGCGCGGCGCACGTCCGGGTCGTCGAAAGGCGCGCGGGTGTTGTTCATGGAAAGCAGCACCTCGCCGTTGGTGGTGCCCACCTCGACGCGGATGTCCTCCGGCAGGGTGTCGATGAGCTGCGGGGCCTGCATGCCCCACACCACATCCGCGTCGCCCACGCGCAAGGCGTTGACGGCGGAGACCGGGTCGTCGAAGTAGCGGATCAGACCGTCGCGCGCGACGTCGCCGCCCCAGTAGTCCTCGCGCGCGTCGAACTCGATGGCCTCGCCCACGTCGAAGCGGGCCACGGTGTACGGCCCAGTGCCCAGGGGAGCAGTTGCAAGCCTATCGACGCCTGCCGGCGTCATCATCGCCCCCGTCAGGGTGCCCATGGACCACAGCCACGCGTCCTCGGCAGCGGTGCCGCCCTCGACGGTGACGCGCAGCGTGCGCTCGTCCACCACCTCGACGTGCGTGACCGGGTCCATCTGGGCTTTCAGCCCGTTGGTCCACTCGTTCTGCACGTAGTGGATGGAAAACGCGGCGTCGTCGGCGGTAAACGGTGTGCCGTCGGCAAACGTCACACCGTCGCGAAGGTGGAAGGTGAAGGTGCCGCTACCTCGCTCGACGCGCTCGGCGAGGTGGGGCACGGGGGTGCCGGAGGCGTCGATACGCACCAGGGTTTCGTAGACGTTGCCCATCAACGCCTGGGGCGCGGCCGCGCCGCCGGTGGTGGTGAAGTCCAACCCCGCAGGGGCCGCCGACGCCGCCACCACCACGTTGTCGCGCGGTGCGGAATCACCGCACGCAGCCAGTGGGAGGGCCAAGGCGGCCGCGGCCGCCAGAGTCCTTGCATGCATGTGAATTGAGGTTAGCGGATCTCGGATTCCGCCTGGAACCACAGCGGAGAAGAGTGCCCGCGCACGTTGTTCAGGCCGAAGGAGAGCTTGTCCACCCGGAAGATGTGCTCGGCTACCTCGAGCACCTCGCCGTTGTGGGTCAGCGCCTTGATCTTCACGCGCAGCACCGGCGCATTTTCGGCGATGCCGAGCTTGGAGGCGATGTCGGCGTCCGCCTGCTCGATGGTGAAGGCGCGGGAGATGTTGTTGAAGTCCGCGCCCGCGCGGATGAGCTCGCGGTGGATCGACTGCTCGGAGGTGTCCACCGACTCGATGACCTCTGCCAGCGACGGCCGAAACGCCATCCGCTCCATCACTACCGGCTCGCCGTCGGCGCTGCGCACGCGGCGGACAACAAAGACCTCGTCGCCCGGGTTGATGCGCATGTACTCCGCGAGCTCCTCGCTGGCGGTGTCCATGCCGAACTGCTCCACGTCCTCACTGGGGTCTTTGCCCATGCGGAACATCCAGGAGGTGTTGGACAAAATCTCCTCGAACGTCTCGGTGCGCGTATTCGACAGCACCAGCGAGCGGCGGCCGCGGCCGGAGGACAACAACCCCTCGGCGCGCAGGGTGGCCACGGCTTGGCGCACCGGCCCGCGGGAGGTGTTGAACTGCTCGCACAGCTCCACCTCGCTGGGCAGGGATTCACCGGCAGGAATGTGGCCCGCGAAGATCTCATCGCGCAGGTAGTCCGCGATCTCTTCATGCTGCTGCGGGCGGCGGAGTGGGCCGGTGGGCAGTTGCGCCATGTGCGGGATCACGTCCTTTGTAGACAACCGGGTATGTAACGACACCCGATACTAAACCAGCCGACGAATAACTCCTATTAGTTGGAGGCCTGTCCCGATTAGCCCCAGGCTTCGGCGAGGATTTCCATGGACCGGCTCACCTCGTCGTGGCTACCGGCCTGCAGTGAGATCATCAGCTCGTCCGCCTGAGCAGTTTCTCGGAATGTCTCCAGGTACTCGACGACCTGCTCGCCGGTGCCCTCGGCGGTGTAGCGCAGCATGTCGATGATCTGGCGGCCCTGGTAGGAATTGACCACGGTGTCCAGCTGGTCGTCGGAAAGCTGCTTGCCCTGGCGGCCCATAAACGCGCGCACGCGGTTGCGGTGCACCACCTTCGTCTGGCGCTTCGCGTCCTCCTCGCTGTCGGCGGCGGTGACGTTAACCGCAGCGATGCAGTACGGCTCCGGGTGGGCTTCAGACGGCTGGTAGTTGTCACGGTAGTAGGCGGTGGCCTGCTCCAAATGCTGCGGGGCGAAGTGGGAGGCGAACGCGTACGGCAGACCCAGCTGCGCGGCCAAAGAGGCGCCGAACATGGATGAGCCCAGGATGATCAGCGGCACGTTGGTGTTAAAGCCCGGCATGGCGGTCACGCCCGGCAGCGGCGACTGATTGGACAGCCACGCCTGCAGCTCCTGGACGTCCTGCGGGAAGTTCTCGGCGGCGCGCGGGTCGCGGCGCAGCGCCCGGCCCAGGGTCTGCTGGTCGGTGCCAGGCGCCCGGCCCAAGCCCAGGTCGATGCGGCCGGGGTAGAGCTCCTCCAGCATGCCGAACTGCTCGGCGATGACATACGGGGAGTGGTTCGGCAGCATCACGCCGCCGGCGCCCAACCGGATACGGCTGGTCTTCGCGCCGATGTGGCTGATCAGCACCGCCGGCGACGAGGAGACGATGCTGGACATGTTGTGGTGCTCGGCATACCAGATGCGCGAATAACCCAAGGCCTCCGCCTGCTGGGCGAAGGCCACAGATCGCTGCGTCGCCTCGCCGACGGATTCGCCGGGGTAGCGGGTGCAGAAATCGATAAGAGAAAGTGGGGCGTTCATGTGCCCCACCGTACTAGTCCTTTGCTTGCAGCACGGGGACAGCGTCGCCTTCCGCGGACAGGTCCTCGCCCTCGACAGATTCCATCGTGCCCGGGATCATGGCGGGCTTGGGGCGGACAAAGTCTACGACCAGGCCGATGGCAAACGCGATGACCACCGGCACGACCCAGCCGAGACCGGCGTCGAACATCGGCGCCCACTGGACGATCGGGGTCAGGGCGTCCGCGCCCCACTCCAGGGAGATGAACGTCTCGATGGCGGACCACACCACCGCCGTCCACAGCGGCACGAAGAACGCCCAGCTGAAACGGGTGCGGGCGCGAAACGCCGGCTCGATAAGCGTCAGCGCGATCAGGGTGATCGCCGGCGGGTAGAGGAAGCCGATCACCGGGGCGGCAATCGCCATGACGAACTCCAGGCCCTGGGTGGCGATCACCATGGAGGTGACCGCGAAGATCACGGCCCACACACGGTAGGAGCCGGGGAACTGCTCGGAGAAGTACTCGCCGGTCGCGGTGATCAGGCCCACCGCGGTGGTCAGGCAGGCCAGCAGCACGATCGCGGAGAACACGGCCTGGCCCGCGCCGCCCATGGTCAGGTTGGCGGCCTCAGCCAACAGCCCGGCGCCGTTGTCGAACTCGCCGGCGCTCGGCATCACGCGGCCGATCAGCCCCAAGCCGATGTAGACCAGGCCCAGCATGATGCCGGCGCCCACGCCGGCGGTGATGGTGCCGCCGACGAGCTCCTTGCCCTCGTTGAAGCCGCGGTGGCGCAGGGTGGAGATGACCACGATGGAAAACGCGAGTGCCGCAATCGAGTCCATGGTGAGGTAGCCCTCGAGCAGGCCGGCGGTGAACGGGCCGTCGTCGTAGGGCTCGTTCGGCGCGGCCGGTTCAGCGGTCCAGCGGAACGCGGACACCGAGATCATCACGATCAGCAGCACCAGAAGCGCCGGGGTGAGAAACTTGCCCAGCTTCTCCATGATGGTGGTGGGGTTCCAGGACAGCGCGAGCGCGATGCCGAAGAACAGCACGTTGAAGATGCCGGAGGCGGCAAAGGACTCGAAGCCGAACAGCGGGGTGATCGCCGTTTCGAAGGAGACGGCGCCGGTGCGCGGCAGCGCGTAGAACGCGCCGATGGACAGGTACGCCAGCACCGGGAAAACCACACCGAAGATGGAGCCGGCGCGCTGCGCCAGGTCGCGGAGGTTCGAGCCGGACAGCGCAATGGCGATCACGGCCAAAACCGGCAAAAGCGATGCGGTGGCGAGGAAGCCGAGCAGCGCCGGCCAGAAGCTGTCGCCGGCTTCCACGGCCAGCATCGGCGGGAAAATGAGGTTGCCCGCGCCGAAGAACATCGAAAACAGCGCGAGGCCGGTGACGACGACAGCGCTGGTGGAGCGCTTCGAGCCGCCTTCAGGCTGTGACACCACTGTGGAACCCATGGTCGTTCCTCTCTAGTTGGGTTGGAGTTCTCTAGAGTCTAAACCACCCGACCGTCAGATGGGAACGGGGTTCCATTAAGTGAAACGCCTACAGCTTTGCGACGGCTCCGCCAATCCGCCGCATCGCTTCTTCCAGAATCTCCGGTGACGTGGCAAAGTTCAGCCTTGCGCGGTGCTCGCCGCCCGGGCCGAAGTCCATCCCCTCGTTCATGGCCACCTTGGCGTGGCGGCGCAGCCACGCGGCGGGTTTTTCGTCGACAAGCTTGGTGTTCTTGAAGTTCAAAAACATCAGGTAGGTCGCCGCCGGCACCTCAATCTCGATGCCCGGCACCGCCTTTGGCAGGTTTTCTACGAGCCAGTCGCGGTTGGCCTTGAGCTGGGCGATCTCCTCATCCAAAAATTCGCGGCCGTGGTCGTAGCAAGCCTCCGCCGCGACGATGCCCAGCGTGCCCACGCCGTCCTTGGCCACCCCCGACATCGCGTTCCAGGTTCGCACATCCTCGTCGTTGGAAAAGATCATCTGCGCGCACTTCAGCCCCGCGACGTTCCACGCCTTGGACGTCGCCGTGACCGTGATGCACACATCCGGGTTGTTCGCCGCCGCGCAGACGTGGGTGCCGTCGTAGACCAGCGGGGCGTGGATCTCGTCCACGATCACCCGGGCGTTGTACTTGCGCGCCAGCGCGCAGACCTCGTCGAGCTGCGCTTCAGTGAAGACGTAGCCGCCCGGGTTGAACGGGTTGGTCACGATGATGCTGCCCGCGCCGTTTTGGAACGCGGTTTCCACTTCCGCCAGGTTGAGGCCCCTGGCGGAGCTGACGTCGATACGCTTGCGGCCCGCGACCTCCGCCACATCCAAGAACGGGAAATAGGCGGGGACCGGGACCACCACATCGCCCTCGGTGAAGTACTGGATAGCCAGCATCACGCCGCGCACCACGTCCGCGACCGGGAAGACTTTCTCCGCGTCAGGGCGCCAGCCGTAGCGGTCCGCGTAGAAGTCGGCGACCGCCTCGCCCAGGCGGTGCGCGTGCGGGGCGGGGGTGTAGCCGAACATCTCGCGCTCGGCAGCGTCCACGATCGCCTGCTTCACAGCGGGCGCGGTGGGGAAATCGCTCTCCGCGATAAACAGCGGCAACACGTCAGGGTTGAACTGCGTCCACTTCCTCGTGCCGCGGGCTTGCAGGGTTTCTAGGTCGGGGAATTGCATGGGGCCTACGGTAGCGCCGGGGTGGGAAGGACTCGACAGTTTGATTCGGGGTTACCCCCTTCCTCATCGTGGCACACGGTGCTACGGTCGGATCATGACAGAGATGATCAGCCAGCGAGAGTTGAGAAACGACAGTGGGCGGATCATGCGTGCGTTAGTTCAGGGGGAGACATTCGTGATTACTAGTAATTCGCATCCTGTGGGGGAGCTGCGGCCACTGAAGAAGCCGAGATTCGCGAGGAAAGACGACCTGATTGCTGCCCTCGAAGGGGCTCAGAAGGTGGACTTCAAACAGTTCCGAGAGGACATAGACGCGTACGTAGACCAAGGAATTGAGCCTCGTGGGTAGTAAGGGCTTACTTGATACGTCTGTGCTGTTTTCCCTCGACGAGATAGATCCGGAGGAGCTCCCAGACTCGTGGTCCATCTCAGCTATCACGTTGGCGGAAATTCAAGCTGGGCCGGCAGCAGCGAAGGATCCCGTTGAAGTAGCGAGGCGGGCGAATCAAGCGCATGTAATTAGCGAACTCGTCGACTGCATTCCTTTTGATGCACGCGCTGCTCACGCATATGCAGTCATTTACGCTGCGGTGATCCAGTCGGGTAGGAAACCGGCACGCCGAGCATTCGATCTGTTGATCGCGAGTTGCGCGATGGCGGAGGGCCTCGACCTTTACACTCGCAACCCAGCTGATTTTCGGGGTCTCGAAGAGCTGATCCGGATAGTCGCAATCTAGTCAGCGCGCTACGCCTCGTCGCCATCTGCCTCGTCCTCGCCGTCCCCGCCGTCGACGTGGAACCCGAACGCCTTGAGGCGCTTCCGGTCCGCGGCGGAGGACGACGCTGTCAGGCGCAACAGCTCGGAGTAGATGCCGCCGGAGACAGCCAGCTCTTCCGGGGAGCCGATCTCGTCGACGTGGCCGTCGCGAAGTGTGATGATCGTGTCCACCCCCGCGATGGTGGACAAACGGTGCGCGATCATGATGGTGGTGCGGCCCTCCATCAGCTGGTCCAGCCCGGCCTGCACCGCGCGCTCGGCCTTGGTGTCCAGGGCGGAGGTGGCCTCGTCCAGGATCAGAATCGGCGCGTCCTTGAGCATCGCGCGCGCCACGGCGACGCGCTGGCGCTGCCCGCCGGACAGGCGCAGGCCGCGCTCGCCGATGACGGTGTCGTATCCGTCGGTGAACTTCATGATGAACTCGTGCGCGTTCGCCCGCTTCGCCACCTCCACGACTTCCTCCAGCGTCGCGTCGGGCTTGCCGTAGGCGATGTTCTCAAACACGGACCCCGAAAACAGTGCGGCCTCCTGGAACACCACGCCGGTGGTGGCGCGCAGCTTCTCCACGTCCAGCTCGGACAGCTCCTCGCCGCACACGCGCAGCCGGCCGCGGGTGATGGGGTACAGCCCCAGCAGCAGGTTCACAATGGAGGATTTGCCGCCGCCGGATTCGCCGACAAGCGCGATGGTTTCGCCTTCGTGGGCGGCGAAGTTGACGCTGTGAAGCACAGGCTCGCCGTCCAAATACTCGAAGGTGACGTCCTCGAACGCGATCACCGGCTCGCGCACCTGCAAAGGAGCCTGCTGCTTTGCGACGACCTCCGGCATGCCCGACGCCTTCGTCGCCGCGACGAGCTGTCGGTTCGCCGTCGGCTCGACCGGCTCGTCCATCACCTTGAAGTAGTCGCGCGAGCCGGCGATGGCGCGCTGCGCGGAATCTACGATCCAGCTCATCATCGTCACCGGCTGGCGCGCCATGGTGACCATCTGGATGAGCATGACCATCTCGCCGACGGTGAAGTGCCCGTGCAGGGTGCGCGTGAACAGGATCAGGTAGATGCCCAGGAAAATCAGGTTCATGGCCACGCCGCGCAGCGTGTCCATGGAGTGCCACCAGCGCGACTGGGGGCGGGTGATGTCCACGGTGTTGGTGTAGTGGCGGCCGAACTTCTCCAGCTCGCGCACCTCCGCACCGTAGGATTTGGTCACCTTCACCTGCCCCACCACCTCGGCGAAGCGGCCGTTGCCCTCGTCGATGTTGGCGTTTTTCTCCTGCTCAAAGACCTGCCAGCGCTTCGACGTCAGCGCGGTGAGCCAGGTGTACAGCGGGAACAGCAGCGCCAACAGCACCGTCAGCGGCCAGTAGTAGTAGGCGGTGATGACCAAAATCGCCGCCACCTGCATCAGCATGGGCAGAAAGTTGTTAGTGAACGACTGGATGAACTGCGTGACGTTGGCGATCGAGCGGTCCAGCCGGGCGATGATCGTGCCGGTGACCTGGTTGTCGTAGTAGCGCTGCGGCAGCGCCAGCAGCTTGGCAAAGTAGCGCGTGGACAGGATCTGGCGGATCCGGGCGACCATCACGTCGCCCAAATACCCGGAGACGTTGCGCAGCACCGAGGCCAACGCCTCGGCGACGAAGAGTGCCACGGCGAGCCAGATGACGGTGCGGGTGGGGTCGGGTAGGGAGGCGTCGCCAAGCTTGGCCACGATCGTGTCCGTCGCCTCCCGAATCAGAAACGGCGAGACCAACCCCAAACCCGCCACCAGCGTCGACACCACCACAACGGCGACATAAAACGGCCAAAGGGCAGAAGCACTGCGGATGACGCGCATCAAAGACTGCATAATTTCGACACCCTACTAGGGCTGTAAAGTGGGGCAGAACTGTCAAAACCACCCCGAGAAGAAGAGGCGCACATGTCCCACCTCACCCGCCGCCCCAAGGCCGCACTGACCGCCGCAGCCCTGGCAGCCGCCTTGGCGCTTTCCGCCTGCGCGGACGCCGAGATGGGGGAGGACACCATCAGCTCCACCCAGGTCACCGCCGCCGAGGACGCCCCGCAGGGCCAGGCCGACGACCGCATCGGTGTGCAGCGCAAGTCCTTCGAGGTCAACGAGGCGGATCCGCTGGTCAGCGACGAAATCAACGGCGAGCGGGTGGAGGACCCGGCGATGGAGCTGTCGTACAAGTGGCAGGGCTCCTCGTACGCGCCGAACGGCGGCTCGGTCGTGGTGGTGGCGATCACCAACGAGTCGGACGCGCCGCTGCCGGAGGACGCGCTCGAGCCGAAGCTGCGCTACAACGTCAACTCCACCTCGAACCCGGACATGAAGGACGCGAAATTCGTCCCCATCGCGGAGGAGGCCGGCGTGGACATCGTGGGTCTGGACCGCCCGCTGGGCCCGGGTGCGACCGTGAACGCGAAGTACCCCTTCGACGTGTCCACCGGCAACCTGTGGGACGCGGAGTTCACCATCGGCAACGTCACCTTCAAGGGCAACCTGAACAACTAGCGGGCAAATTCCGCGATCGCGCCGGGGTCCAGCGTGTCCTCGACGCGCACTACCGCGAGCTCGGCAAGTTCGGAGGCATCGTGGGGGTGCGGCCCCATTGGTCCGAAGAACTTTGCGTATCGACGGTAGCTCCGCCCCACCCTGCCAGGCCGATTTTCCGCCAACTCGTTGAGCTTTGCACGCGTCAGCGGCGCGGACAGCAGGTAGCGCACGATCCACTTGCGCTTCTCATACGGCGCGCGCGGGAAGACCGGATCCGCGGCCCACACGCGGCGGAACTCGCCGGCGTAGTGGTCGCGCCGGCATAGCCACAGCGCCACCGCCGCCTCTTCGCCGGCGCCGACGACGGTGACGTTGGTGGGATCACCGCCGAAGGCTTCGATGTTGCGCTGGATCCAGCGCAGTGCGAGCTGAACGTCGGCGACACCGCGGAAGTGCCCGATGGCGTCGGCGGCGAAGGGCAGAAACCCTTCGAAGCCGTCGCGGTGGGGCACGTGCACGTGGACGAAGCCGTCGCCCAAATCGGCCGGGGCTGACAGCCAAACAATCACCGGGAAGTCCGTCCCCGCCCGCGCGCCGAGCGGGGCACTGATGGAGAGTGCGTTGGGGTGCGGCGCGGTGGCGTCGATAAGCAATCCCTGCTTCAAGGGCACCGGGGCGTCGAAGGGGCGCGCCTTTTCCAGGAACGGGATGGCGTCGAAAAGCTTCGCATTATCGCGCACCTCGCCCACAATGGTGCCGGCCGCGCATGTGATCTCCGTTTCGCCCATGCGGCAGATCGTATCCGCATACACTGACCGCCATGACAAACCCGCTTCTAACCCCCTCGACCCTGCCGTACAACCTGCCGGACTTCGCCGCGATCCGCCTGGAGCACGTGGAACCCGCGTTCGAAGAGGCGCTGAAGCGCCACGCCGCGGAAATCGCCGAGATCACCACCGCAGACGCGCCGACGTGGGCCAACACCGTCGAAGCCTTCGAGCTGGCCGGCCAAGACTTGGACCGGGTGATGTCCTGGTTCTTCAACCTGCAGGGCACCGACGCCACCGACGAGTTCGACGCGGTGGCCGACCGCATCGTGCCGAAGCTGTCGGCGCACGTGGACTCGATCTACCAGAACGATGCGCTCTACCAGCGCATCAAGGGCGTCGACGTGCCGGAGGACGCCGAGTCGCAGCGGCTCCACGACGAGCTGCTGCGCCGCTTCACCCGCCGCGGCGCCGACCTTGACGCCGCCGGGAAGTCGCGCCTGCAGGAGATCAACCAGCGTTTGAGCGAGCTGTCCGAGCGCTTCGGCCGCAACCTGCTGGCGGACACGAAAAAGCTCGCGGTGGAGTTCACCCGCGATGAGCTCGCCGGTTTGTCCGAGGGCCAGCTCGCCGCCTACGAGGACGACGGCCGCTATGTGGTGCCGATTGAGCTGCCCACCACCCAGGCGCTGCAGTCGGAGCTGGAGGAGTCTTCCGCGCGCCACAAGCTTTTCGACGCCTCCCGTGCCCGCGGCCGCGACACCAACCCGGAGATCGTGCTGGAGTCGGTGGCGCTGCGGCAGGAACGCGCGAAGCTGCTCGGCTTTGACACCCACGCCGACTACGTCATCGCGGAGGAAACCGCCGGCACCGCCGCGGCAGCGCGCCAGCTCATCGCGGACCTGGCGCCGGCGGCCGCCGCGAACGCTGAGGCGGAACGCAAGCTCGCCGGCGAACTGGCCGGCGAGGAGCTCGGCGGGGCGGACTGGCCGTACTGGCAGGCCAAGCGCCGCGAAGAGGAACTCGGCATCGACGAGGCGGAGCTGCGCAAGTACTTCCCGCTCGAGCAGGTGCTCACCGACGGCGTCTTCTACGCCGCGAACCTGCTCTACGGCATCACGGTGGAAAAGCGCGAGGATTTGGCCGGCTACCGCGAGGACGTGGACGTCTGGGAGGTCAAGGAGGAAGACGGCACCGGCATCGGGCTGCTTTTGACCGACTACAACGCCCGCTCGTCCAAGCGCGGCGGCGCCTGGATGAGCTCGTTTGTGGACCAGTCCCACCTGGCCGGCACGAAGCCGGTGGTGGTCAACGTCATGTCGATCAGCTCCAACCTGCTCACCATCGACGAGGTGACCACCCTGTTCCACGAGTTCGGCCACGCCTTGCACGGCCTGCTCTCGGATGTGCGCTACCCCTCGCACTCCGGCACCAACGTCCCGCGCGACTGGGTGGAGTTTCCCTCCCAGATCAACGAGAACTACGCCTTTGCCCCGGAGATCGCCCGCAACTACGCCCGCCACGTGGACACCGGCGAGGTCATCCCCGCGCCGCTTCTGCAGGCGATGGAGGCCTCGCGCCAGTTCGGCCAGGGCTTCACCACCGCCGAGTACCTCGCGGCGAGCGCGATCGACCTTGCGTGGCACTCGCTTGCCGGCGACATACCGTCGGACATCAACGCCTTCGAGGACAACGTCCTGCGCGAGTACGGCCTGGACGTCGAGGGGCTGGAGCCGCGCTACCGCTCCACCTGGTTCAACCACATCTTCGCCGGCGGCTACTCCGCGGGCTACTACTCCTACCTGTGGGCCGAAGCACTGGACGCGGACGGCTACCAGCTCGTCGCCGAGGAGGGCATCAACCGGCAAACCGGCGCGAAGTTCCGCGAGACGATCCTGTCCAAGGGCTCCTCGCGCGACTACGCAGAGGCCTACCGAGAATTCCGCGGCCGCGACAAGGACACCCGCCCGCTGCTTCAGCGCCGCGGGCTCGCAGGTTCCGACGTGTAATTGCGCGGGTCCGTGCTGTACAGTTCGGGGAAACCTTTAAAAGACAAGACAAGGAAAGCTGTATGGCGAACGGAACAGTGCGACGCCCCCGCGTGGGCGCACGCGTCGCCGCGCTCGTCGCAGCGTCCGCGCTGGCAGCTTCCGGTCTCGGGGCGGGGGATGAGGCGCCGGCGGCGGAACGTCTCGTCGTGAAGCAAGGTGCCCGCATGTTCGTGGACAACCTGCGCAACGACACCCTCACCGCCTGCACCATCGGCTACAACGACCCCGCGCAGCGCCGCAGCTACACCGCCGGACACTGCGCCGACAACGGGGCGATGGTCTACCTCACCGACGACAACGGCCGCGAAATGTCCACCCCAGCCGGCGTGATCTACCCGGCCGCCGCCTACTACGGCGCCTCCAACGCCAACGACTGGGCAGTGATCTACTGGTTCAACAGCGTCGAAATAGGCGCCAACACCTTCGGCGGCAAGTACGTGCCCATCGAGACCCTCGAGCCCGGCGAAACGCTGTGCTACCACGGCTACGCCTCCCACGGCGGCACCACCGAGGCTGCGTGCGGGCCGTACGTGGGCATGCTCGAGAAAACCATCTACTTCGACGCCCCCGGCATGCCCGACTACGGCGACTCCGGCGGGCCCGTCTACGCGCCGGGCCGCGGCCTCGTCGGCGTCATGTCCGGGGCGAACGCACTCGTGGACGAGCGCGGCGAGGAGGTCGTGGGCTTCGAGCGCGCCAGCTCGCTTCGAAGCGGCGCGCCTTACGACGACTCCGCCATCGACACCTTCCTGCGCTCCCACTACGCACAGCGCTACGCACCCCCGGCGAAGACAACGTCGCCCACGCCGGCAGTGCCGTCTCCGGTGCGCAGCACCGTGGTGAACCCCGTCGCGGAGGTCACGCGCGAGCAAACGCCCGCCGCCGACGCGCCGGGGGCGTCGCCGGCCGCGGCGGGGGAGACCTCCGTGTCGGGTAACTCGATCCGCATCTCGGGGCCCACGAAGAAGACCGTGGTTATCCCGGCGGCCACGTTGCAGCCGCCTGTTCCAACCGGCGCGGCCACCCCGTCGAGCGTGCCCAGCGAAGCCCCCGTCACCCCCGAGGCGCAAAAGAAGCAGCGCGAAAGCACCGAGGACAACGACCGCGACCGCCAGGTCGCCAACGCGTTGCTGATCACCCTCGGCGTCGTAGCCACCGTGGCGGTGCTCGTGCCAGCGGTCGGCTACATGATGGGGCTGATCTGATGAGCAGCGCGCTGCTCGGCTGGATGATGGGCTTAAGCCCCTGGCTGCAGGTACCCGGGATCCTCGCCGTGGCCGCGCCGGTGTGCGCCGCGGTAGGTTACGCGCTGCTGCGCCTCGTCGACGGCGTCGCGCATGCCGCCGCGCGCCTGTTTTCCCGCCGCTAGCCCGCGGCGCTAGGCTTACACACCATGGCCAACCCCGAAGAGCTGCGCAAGCAGGACCAGAAGCTGCCCAAGCCGCAGCGCAAGTACCCGCAGTCGCGGGTGACCCAGGTGATGTGGGTGCTCATCGCGCTCGTCGTCGTCGCGGCACTGGCCGGGGCGCTCTAGCGCGCGCTCGCTTTGGCGATGCGCGTGAACAGCGCGATGTCGGGGAGGTCTTCGATGAGGACGGGGGTACCGGAGGCGTCGCAAAGCGGAATGCACCAGTTGGAATACATCTCGCGGTTGGTGCCCGGCTGGTTTTGAATGCGGGTGTCGCCCACCATGTCCACCAGGTTCGTGCACGTCATCGCGGACGGGGTGGAGGCGATAAACCGCGTCAGCCCCTCGACGAGGGCGTCCACGTCGTCGTACTCCCCGAGGTCCCGGTCGAGGAAGTCCACGTCAGCGAGCGGGGAGTTGTCGAACGCCCCCTCCGCCTGGGCTGCGGCGAGCACCTGCGAGATCCACACGGCGTCGGTGGCGTTGAGTTCCTCCAGCGACTCTTTGACCAGACCCAGCTCGTGGCGCAGCGCGTTGTGCGCGCCCTCCAAGTAGCCGGCGGTGGGCGGCAGGTCGTGGGTGCCCACGGCCGTCAGCGCGAGGTTGCGGTACTGCTGCGACGGGCGCGGCGCCTCCGGCGGCACGGACTCGAACCACAGCACGGAGGTGCCGAGGATGCCCTTGTCGCGCAGCACGTCCTGCACCCACGGCTCGAACGTGCCCAGGTCTTCGCCCACCACCACGGCACCGGCGCGCTGCGCTTCCAGCACTAGCACGCCGACCATGGCCTCGAAGTCGTAGTTCATGTACGCGCCGTGCATGGGTGTGTCCATGCGCGGCAGCCAGAACAGGCGGAACAGCCCCAACACGTGGTCCACTCTGATCCCACCCGAGTGGCGCAGCACCGTGCGCAGCAAATCGCGCCACGGCCCGTAGCCGGCTAAAGCCAGCTGCTGGGGGTTCCACGGCGGCTGCGACCAGTCCTGGCCCTGCTGCGAGTACTGGTCCGGCGGCGCGCCCACAGAAGCGTCGGGCACCAGCACCTCGTGCAGCGTCGCCGCGTCCGCGCCGCCGGGGTGGATCCCCACCGCCAGGTCCGTCATGATGCCCAGCCGCATCCCGGCCGCCACCGCGCGCTGTTGCGCCACGCGGCGCTGCTCGTCGGCGATGAACTGCAGCCACATGTAGAACTGCACCAGCTCCTGCGGGTCCTCGCCGGCGTGCTTCGGCGCGCCGTGGTGCTCAGACTCGCTCGCTTGCGCCGCGCACCACTCGGCGAACTGGCGCAGCCCTTCGCCCTCGTCCAGGCAGAACAGCTCGAAGTCGTGCGTGCGCGCCTCGTCCGCCGCCGAAAGATGGAACAGCGTGCGCAGCGCCGCCAGCTTCGCGGCGAAAATCCGGTCGCGCTCTAAGGGGGCTGCGGTGTGGTTCATCGCCTTCAAAGGGGCAGCAAGCTTTGCGACGTCCTCCCGGTCCCCCTCGTCCAACAGCCCATATTCCGGCACCTGCTCTACCGCGATGTAGATCGGGTTGACAAACCGGCGGGAGGTGGGCAGGTACGGCGAGTCCTCGATCGGCGGGACGGGCTCGGCGGCGTGCACCGGGTTGATCAGCAGGTAGTCCGCGCCCTCGGCCGCGACCGCCTCGGCGATCGCGCCGAGGTCGTTGAAGTCGCCGATGCCCCAGGAGTTAAGCGAGCGCACCGAGTACAGCTGCGCCATCACGCCCCACACCGGCTCGCGCACAACCTCGGCGTTGGTGGACAAGGACGCCGGCACCACGATCAGCGGGCAGACCTCGTCCAAGTTGTCGGACTCTAGGTGCAGCTCGTGGTAGCCCGCCGGCAGATCGCCCGGCACGTGGAAGGTGGCCTCGCCCCACACCACGCCGTCGGCGGCGGTGAACGGCGGGGCCCAGTTCTCGTCCTGGTACGCGTCGCGCGACGAGCCGTCCTCCAGCCGGATCCAGCAGTGCGCCCAGTGCCCGTCGTGCACGTGGACGTTGAAGTGCTTCTCCGCGCCCTCGGTGGCCACCACGCACGGCGGCATGGGTCTGGTCGCCCAAAATTCTCTGCGGGCATCGAGGTGGAATTGGAGTTCTTCGTCCGACGGGTCGTCGTTAAGCGAAAGCCCCAAGGCCCGCAGCAGCTTGATAAACGACTCGGCGGGCGGCTCGGTGACCAGCCCGTTCGAGGCGCGGTAGGACGTGCCGAAGCCATAGGACTCGGCGAGGGCGTGAAGCAGGGCAACGTTGGTCACGCCACGCATTGTGCCAAAGCTCGGGCCCGCACGCTGGGGTAGTGTTGGGCACCATGCCTTCAAACGCGCACACCACGGAACTTGGATTCACGCTCACAGACACGGACACGTGCCTCAGCCGGCTGATTCGCACCTGCGAGCAGAGCCCTCACCTGGTGCTGTACTACCGGCCGCGCAACTACGAGTGGGTCTCGGTCACGGCGGCGGAATTCTTGGAGGAGGTCTACGAGGTCGCGAAAGGCCTGATCGCCGCGGGCGTTGAGCCGGGGGACCGCGTGGCCATTTTGTCGTCGACGCGCTACGAGTGGTCGCTGGTGGACTTCGCCATCTGGGCCGCCGGCGCCGCCTCGGTGCCGATTTACCCGTCGAGTTCGATGCACCAGATCCAGTGGATCCTGGAGGATTCCGGCGCGAAGATCGCTTTTACTGAAACGCGCGACCACACCCAGCTGATGAGCCCGTTTCTGCTGGACGAGACGGGCAAGCCGAAGTTCACGGACTCCCCATCAAAGCTCGAGCGCATCTACGAGTTCAACGCCGCGGGTGTGGAGACGCTGAAGTTTGAGGGGCGCGACGTCGAGCAATCGCTTATCGACGAACGCGTGGCCGCCACCCGCCACCACACCCTGGGCTCCATCGTCTACACCTCCGGCACCACCGGCCGGCCCAAGGGTGTGGAGATTTCCCACGGCAACTGGGCGTACCAGTGCTGGGCGCTTTTGGAAAACGAGATCGGCTCGGTGTCCTTTCCCGGCCAGCGCATGGTGACGTTTTTGCCGCTGGCGCACGTGTTGGCGCGCGCGGTGTCGCTGGCGTGGACGATCTCGGGCGCGACGCAGTCGCACTGGTCCGACACGTCGACGCTGACAGTGGAGCTGCAGCGCGTGCGCCCGAACCTGGTCGTGGGCGTGCCGCGCGTGTTTGAGAAGGTGCGCGAGGGCGCCTACAACAAGGCCGCGGACGGCTCCGCGATTGGCAAGCGCATGTTCTTGGAGGCCGAGAAGGCCGCCATCGAGTACTCGAAGGCGCTGGACACCGATGAAGGCCCGTCGCGGGTGCAGAAGGCGAAGCGGGCGGTGTACGACAAGATCGTCTACGGCAAGGTCAAGGAAGCCATGGGCGGGTCCATCTGGTACGGCATCACCGGCGGGTCGGCGATGAGCGCGGACCTGTCGCACTTCTTCCGCGGCATGGGCGTGCCGGTCTACGAGGGCTACGGCCTGACCGAAACGTGTGCCGCGGCGTGTGTGAACAACGCCCACGGCAACAAAATCGGCACGGTGGGCCGGCCGGTCAACGGCTACTCGGTGCGCATCAACGACGACGGCGAGATCGAGTTCAAGGGCCCCGGCGTGTTTGACAAGTACTGGCGCAACCCGGAAGCCACCGAGGAGGCGCTCACGGACGGCTGGTTCAACACCGGTGACCTCGGCGAGGTGGACGAAGACGGCTACGTCTCCATCACCGGCCGCAAGAAGGACCTGATCGTCACCGCCGGAGGCAAGAACATCTCCCCGGGCCCGATGGAGGAGATCATCCGCCAGGACCCGCTGATCTCGAACGCGCTGGTGGTCGGCGACGGCAAGCCGTTCGTCGGCGTGCTGGTCACCCTCGACGAGGAGGAGCTCAAGCGCTGGAAGGCCAACCGCAACATCCCGGCGAACAAGAAGGTTGCCGAGCTCGCCCAGGACCCGGCGCTGCGCGCGGAGGTGCAGGACGCGGTGAACTTGGCAAACGCCACCGTGTCGCGCACCGAGGCGATTAAGAAGTTCCGCATCCTGGACCGCGACCTGTCTGAGCAGCACGACGAGATGACCCCGACGATGAAGGTCAAGCGCAACGTGGTGTTCCAGCGTTTCCAGGAGGACATCGACAAGCTGTACCAGCGTTAGTTCGGCGCGCCTTCCTTCCACGCGCGTGGCTGTGGCATAGCATGCCAATTTGTCACTTCCCACAGGCGTTTCCAAGGAGGGCTCGCGATGCACAAGACTGCCGCCGTGCTGCGTCACCGCGAGCTCACGCAGGAGATTTACAACATCGGCGACGAGGTGGCTGAGTACGCCGAGCACCTCGCCGAGGCGATTGCGGATTACGACGGCGAGCTCACCGAGGACTGCCTCGCCGAGTTCGTGGAGATCGTCGACGACGCCCGCCAGGACGCCCGCCGCGTCGTCGCGGAGCTGATCGGTTTGCGCCAGGCGCTGACCTCCGGCCGCGCCGCCGGCCACCTGTCCGCGGGCGCGAAGCCGGAGGAGCGCATTCCGGAGCCCGAGCTTCTCGACGCCTCCGGCTTGCAAGACCTCTTCCCCTTACAAGCCCCGTTTTCGGTGCAGACCATGCAGGACGCGCTCACCGGACGCACCGACTTGGTGGTGCAACACTTAGGCGAGATTGTGTCGTACTGCCTGGAGCAGACCGATATGGTCGCCCGCGAACTCGGCGTGGTGTCGCTGCCGCAGATGTACGCCCGCGTCGGCGAGATCGTCGAAGAGGCCGTGGTGGGCTGGGTGGAGACCGTCTGCGTGGACCACCCGGCGTTCGTGCGCACCATGCGCGGGTCCAACCCGCCGGAGTTTTTGGAGGAGCGCGCCCGCATCGACCGGATCGTGGCCAAGGTCGCCGCGAAGCGTTCCCGCCGCGGCGCCTAGCCTTAAGGCCATGGATTCTTTCGGCGTTTACGTCCACGTCCCGTTTTGCGCCACGCGCTGCGGGTACTGCGACTTCAACACCTACACACCCACCGAGGTGGATTCCTCCCACGCCCAGTACTTGGACGCGCTCGAGAAAGAACTCGAGCTCGCCGCCGCGCGCGGCCTGCCGCAAGCCGACACGGTGTTTATCGGCGGCGGCACCCCGAGCCTGCTTGCCGCCGACGGGCTCGGGCGCATCCTCGACGCCGTCCGCAACACCTTCGGCCTGAACCCCGGCGCGGAGGTCACCACCGAGTCCAACCCGGAATCCACCAGCCCCGACTACTTCGCCGGGCTCCTGGACGCCGGCTTCACCCGCGTCTCCCTGGGCATGCAGTCAGCCTCCACGCCGGTGCTCAAGGTGCTGGACCGCCAGCACACCCCGGGCCGCGCCGTCGCCGCCGCCCGCGAGGCCCGCGACGCCGGTTTCCAGCATGTGAACCTGGACATGATCTACGGCACGCCCACCGAAACCGACGACGACGTCCGCCGCACCCTCGATGCGATCCTGGACACGGACGTCGACCACGTCAGCGCGTATTCGCTCATCGTCGAAGACGGCACGGCCATGGCCCGTAAGATCCGCCGCGGCGAGCTGCCCGCACCGCAGGAGGACGTCTACGCGGACCGCTACGAAATCATCGCCGATACCCTCGCCGCCCACGGCTACCACTGGTACGAGGTCTCCAACTGGGCCAAACCCGGAGGCGAGTGCCGCCACAACCTCATCTACTGGCGCAACCGTAAGTGGTGGGGCGCGGGCCCCGGCGCGCACAGCTTCATCGCCTCCGAGCGTTTCTTCAACGTCAAGCGCCCCGAAACGTACGCACAATTGCTTGCCGACGGCGCGCTGCCCATCCAGGACACCGAACCCATCACGGAGGAAGAGGCCCACACCGAGGCGGTCATGCTCGGTTTACGGCTGAAAGAAGGGATCCCGTCGGGGTGGATCGGGGCGGGGGCACAGGATGTCGTCGATAGGCATGTGCGCGCGGGGCTGCTTGAGCAAAGCGACAGGCTGCGGTTGACCGACAAAGGGCGGCTGCTTGCAGACGGCATCATCACCGATATCCTGGCAGCCGAGTAAGGAGGCGTAATGGGTACTGCGGACCAGCGGCGCCAAGCGGTGCTGCGCGCGATCGTGGCGGACTACATTGCCAGCCAGGAGCCGGTGGGGTCGAAATCGCTGGTGGAGCGGCACAAGATGGGGGTGTCCTCGGCGACGATCCGCAACGACATGGCGGTGTTGGAGCAGCAGGGCTACATCTCGCAGACCCACGCCTCGTCCGGCCGCATCCCCACCGAGGCCGGCTACCGCGCGTTCGTGGACGCGCTGCACGACGTCAAGCCGTTGAGCGCCGCTGAGCGCCGCGCCATTTTGGATTTCTTGGAAAACGGCGTGGACTTGGAGGACGTGCTGCGCCGCTCCGTGCAGCTGCTCGCCCAGCTGACCAACCAGGCGGCGGTGGTGCAGCTGCCTACGCTGTCGGTCTCGCGTGTGAAGCACTGCGAGGTGGTGGAGCTGACCCCGACGCGGCTGCTGCTGGTGCTGATCACGGACGCGGGGCGCGTGGACCAGCGCAACGTGGAGCTTTCGGCGCCGATCGGGCCGGACGGGGTGCGGCTTTTGCGCGACCTTTTGAACGAGGCCCTGGTGGGCCAAACCATGCGCGACGCCTCCGAGGCGCTTTCTCGCCTATCGACGAAAGCTCCGCCCCACCTCGCCGACCCCACCTCACGCGCGGCAGAAGTGCTGATCACCACGCTTGTGGACGCCGCACCGGACCGGCTGATCATTGCGGGGTCGTCGAACTTGGTCGTGCCGTCGGGAGGCTTGCAGGGCGTCATCGACGCGCTTGAGCAGCAGGTGGTGGTGCTGAAACTGCTGGCCGGCGCGCAGGAACTCGAGCGGGTCAGCGTGAGCATCGGGCGCGAAAACGAGGACGAGGAATTTTCGCACGCCTCGATTGTTACAACAGCGTACGGTTCGGGCGACGAAGCACTCGGCGGCCTCGGGGTAGTGGGTCCGACCCACATGGACTACCCCGGTACCATGCAGAAGGTTGCCACCGTGGCCCGCTACATCAGCCGCATCCTGCGGGGCGAATAGAAGGGAAGTTATGGCTCGCGATTACTACGGCATCCTCGGCGTGGACCAGGAAGCCACCGAGCAGGAGATTAAGAAGGCGTACCGCAAGCTGGCGCGCAAGTACCACCCGGACGTGAACCCGTCCGAGGAGGCGGCCGAGAAGTTCGCGGAGATCGCGGCGGCGCAGGAGGTGCTGCTGGATCCGCAGAAGCGCGCGATCGTCGACCGTGGCGGCGACCCGATGGAGGCCGGCGGCGGCATGGGTGGCGCGGGCGGCTTCGGCGGCGGGGGACTCGGCGACATCTTCGAGGCGTTCTTCGGCGGCGGCGGTGCCCGCCAGCCGCGCTCGCGCGTCCAGCCCGGCAACGACGCGCTGCTGCGCACCGCCATCACCCTCGAAGAGGCGTTCGCGGGCACGAAGAAGGACGTCACCGTGGACACCGCCGTGCTGTGCGACAAGTGCCACGGCACCGGGTCGAAGACCGAGGCGAAGCCGGTGCCCTGCGGTACCTGTGGCGGCGCGGGCCAGGTCCAGGAGATGCAGCAGTCGTTCTTGGGCAACGTCATGACCACCCGCGAGTGCCCCACCTGCCACGGCTACGGCGAAGTGATCAAGGATCCGTGCACCCAGTGCGCCGGCGACGGCCGCGTGCGCGCCACCCGCGATCTGACCGTGAACATCCCCGCCGGCATCAACTCCGGCATGCGCATCCGCATGGCGGACCAGGGCGAGGTCGGCCACGGCGGCGGTCCCGCCGGCGACCTCTACGTGGAGGTGCAGGTCAAACCGCACCCGGTGTTCGTGCGCGAGAACAACGACCTGCACGTGCGCCTGACCGTGCCGATGTACGACGCAGCCCTCGGCACCGAGCTGGCTGTGGACAACCTCGCCGGTGAGCGCACCACCATCGAGGTGCCCGGCGGCACCCAGCCCGGCGACACGATCCACCTGCCCGGCGAGGGCATGCCGCGGCTGCGCGCCGAGGGCGCCGGCGACATGATCGCCCACGTCCAGGTCACCGTGCCCACCGCCCTGACCAACGACGAGCGTGCCGCCCTGCAGGACCTGCGCGACGGCCACCCGGACAACCCGGAAATCCACGTCGAGTCCGACGAGCACGGCGAGGGCTTCTTCTCCCGCATGCGCGACCGCTTCCGCCGATGAGCCTGCCGTACTTCCTCACCGACGACCCCGCCGCCGGGGTGCTCACCGGCGCGGAGGCCAAGCACGCCCACGTCAAGCGCATTCAGCCCGGCGAGCGCATCATGCTTATCGACGGCCAAGGGACCACCGCCGTCACCCGCGTCACGTCGGTGGGGTCTGGTCGGGTTGACGGAGTCGTCGAGAAGCAACAGTTTGCGCCACAACCCACGCCGCGGGTGACGGTGGTGCAGGCGGTGCCCAAGGGCGAGCGCGCGGAGCTCGCCGTGGACCTGGCGGTGCAGGGCGGCGCCGACGCGATTGTGCCGTGGATTTCGCACCGCACCATCGCGCGGTGGCCGGCGAACAAGCAGGCCAAGCAGGTGGAGAAGTGGCGCGCGCAAGCGTTGGCCAGCGCGAAGCAGGCGCGCCGGGCGTGGGTGCCGGAGGTGCGCGAGCCGGTGACGACGAACCAGCTGTCCGAGCTGCTGCACGAGCCTCACGCTCTGGTGCTGCACGAGGACGCCACCGACTCCATCCGCGACGTCGAATTCGGCGAGGACGTGTGGCTGATCGTCGGGCCGGAAGGCGGCATTGGCGAGGACGAACTGGAGGTCCTCGGCGCGCACCCGGTGAAGCTCGGGCCCGAGGTGCTGCGCACCGCCTCGGCGGCGTTTGCGGGGCTTTGCGCCATCGGGGCGTTGACCTCCCGCTGGTAGGGTTGGCCCCCATGGAAGAAATGGTGACGCGCAAGGTCGAACTCGACTCGGCGTACGCACAGTCCGTCCTAGGGATCAACGACGACAACCTGCGGGTCTTGGAGGACCAGCTTGGGGTGGGCTTCCACGCCCGCGGCACCGAGCTGACCGTCAAGGGGCACGCGGGGCAGGCGGCGCACGCGCTGCGCGTCGTCAAGGAGCTGGAGTCCATGGCGCGCCGCGGCGTCCCGCTGGGGGTGGACACGGTGGTCCAGGCGGTGCGCATCATGGAGGCGGAGGCGCCCGGTGCCGTCGCGGACATTTTGGGCGAGGAGATCATCTCGCGCCGCGGCAAGGTCATCCGCCCGAAGACGGCCGGCCAGCGCGCCTACGTTGACGCGATCGACGACAACACCATCACCTTCGGCATCGGCCCCGCCGGCTCCGGCAAGACGTACCTCGCGGTGGCGAAGGCGGTGCAAGCGCTGCAGAACAAAGAGGTCAAGCGCATCATTTTGACCCGCCCGGCAGTGGAGGCTGGCGAGAAGCTCGGTTTCCTGCCCGGCACGCTCTCCGACAAGATCGACCCGTACCTGCGCCCGTTGTACGACTCGCTGCGCGACATGATGGACCCGGAGGCGATCCCGAAGCTCATCGAGGCCGGCATCATCGAGGTCGCGCCCCTGGCCTACATGCGCGGGCGCACCCTGTCGGACGCGTTTGTCATCCTTGACGAGGCGCAAAACACCACCGGCGCACAGATGAAGATGTTCCTGACTCGCCTCGGTTTCGGCTCGAAGATGGTGGTCACGGGCGACACCTCCCAGGTGGACTTGCCGCGCGGCACCGTCTCGGGCTTGCGCGTGGCGCGGCGCATCCTCGCGGACATCGACGACATTTCGTTCCAGGAGCTCGGCGCCGGCGACGTGGTGCGCCACCACCTGATTTCGCGCATCGTCGCGGCGTACGACCGCCACGACGCGCAGAACGCCCTGCGCTACGAGAAGCGTCAGCAGGCGATCGAGGCCGAGCGGGAAGCGGAGGCGAACCAGTGAGCATTGAAGTCTTAAACGAGTCCGGCGAGGCGGAGGTCAGTGAGCAAATGCTTATCGACGTCGCGTCGTTCGCCATGCGCTCCATGGACGTCCACCCCGACGCCGAGGCCACCATCACGCTCGTGGACGAAGCCACGATGGCGGATCTGCACGTGCGCTGGATGGACCTGGAAGGCCCCACGGACGTGATGAGCTTTCCCATGGACGAGCTGACCCCCGGCGGCGGCCGCCCCGACGCGGACATGCCGGGGCCGGCGATGCTCGGCGACATCATCCTGTGCCCGGCCTACGACCGCAAACAGGCCGAAATGGCCGGCCACGACCTCGCGCACGAGATGGCGCTGCTCACCGTCCACGGCGTGCTGCACCTGCTCGGCTACGACCACATCGAGCCGAAAGACGAGCGCGAAATGTTCGCCCTGCAAAACGAGATCCTGGCGGACTGGTACGACGACCTCGTCCGCCGCGGCGTGGAATACCAGCCGAAGCCGACCGGCGCGCACGCCTTCCCGTCGGCCGCGGACCGCGACGAGCTGGACAAGCTGATGAAGGGCGCCGAGTGACGCTGACCTTCGTCTACGCGGCCATCACCGTCGCCGCGCTGCTTTTGTCCGGCCTGCTCGGCTCCATCGAGTCCGCGCTCGCCCCGATCTCGCGCGCCCGCGTCGAGGGCATGGTCAAAGACGACACCCCGGGCGCGGAGGCGCTGTTGCGGGTGGTGGACCACCGCGCGAACCACGTCAACACGCTCGTGCTGGTCAAAACGGTGCTGGATGTCGTCGCGTCCGTCACCGCCGCGATGCTCGCCATGGATGTGCTGGACTCGGACGGGTGGGCGATTGCGGTGGCGGTGATCGTCGTGACGCTGTTGCAATTTTCTATCGTCGGGGTGTTCGCGCGCACCGCGGGCAAGCGCAACCCCTACACCATCTCGCTCAAGGCGGCCCAGGGGCTGGGGGCGTTCCAGGCGGTGCTCGGGCCCGTCGCAAAGCTGTTGATTTGGGTGGGCAACCTGTTCCACCCCGGCGAGGACTTCCGCGACGGGCCGTATGCCACCGAGGTCGAGCTGCGCGAGATGGTCGAGGTCGCGCAGGAAAAGGGTGTGGTGGAAACCACCGAGGGCCGCATGATCCAAAACATCTTCGACCTGGCGTCGAACTACGCGCGCCAGGTGATGGTGCCGCGGCCCGAGATGGTGTGGATCGAGGGCGAGAAAACCGCGCGCCAAGCCACCGCGCTGATGGTGCGCTCGGGGCATTCGCGCGTGCCGGTGATCGGGGAGAGCGTCGACGAAATCGTCGGCGTGGCGTACCTGAAGGACATGTTCGACGACCGCGGCACCCCGCTCGACCCCACCACGCCGATCACCGAGTTCATGCGCGAGCCGCTGTTCATCCCGGACTCAAAGCCGCTGGACGTGCTGCTCAAAGAGATGCAGCAGTCGAACACGCACATCGCCATGCTTATCGACGAATACGGCACCGTCGCCGGCCTTCTCACCATGGAGGACCTGCTGGAAGAAATCGTCGGCGAAATCACCGACGAATACGACGAGGACGAGGAAGCCCCGGTGACCGAGGTGGAGCCGCGCGTGTTCCGCGTCCAGGCGCGCCTGCCGCTGGATGACTTGGTGGACTACCTCGCCGACAACTTGGACTACGAGCTGGAGTACGCCGAGGACGTTATCGACAACGTCGACACGGTGGCGGGGCTGTTGTCCTACGAGCTGGGGCGCGTGCCGCTGCCCGGCGCATCAATTCTTCGCGACGGGGTGCGCTACACCGCCGAAGGCGGGCGCGACCGCCGCGGCCGTATCAAGACCCGCACCGTGCTGGTGTCCGTCGCTGAGCAGGTGGAGCCGCTGCCCGGCGATTAGTCCTACTTTTCGGTAGAATAGTGCGCGTAAGCAGGTTTTTCATCGAGAGGAGCTTCACATGCGCGCTGTACGTTACTACGGCCAGAAGGACATCCGCGTCGAGGAGATCGACGCCCCGGAAGCAGGCAAAGGCGAGGTGCTCATCGACATCGCCTGGTGCGGCATCTGCGGCACCGACCTCCACGAGTACCTCGAAGGCCCGATCTTCTGCCCGAAGCCGGGCCACCCGCACCCGATCACCGGCGAGGAGCCGCCGGTCACGCTCGGCCACGAGTTCTCCGGTGTCGTCGCCGCGCTGGGCGAGGGCGTGGACGATCTTGAGGTCGGCCAGCATGTCGTCGTCGAGCCGTACGTGCTTCCCGACGATGTCGACCCGAAGGAGCCGGGCCCGTACAACCTCCACCCGGACGTGAACTTCATCGGTCTTGCCGGCGGTGGCGGCGGCCTGTCCGAGAAGATCGCGGTGCAGCGCCGCTGGGTCCACCCGATCAGCAACGACGTGCCGCTTGACGAGGCCGCGCTCATCGAGCCGCTGTCCGTCGCCCACCACGCATTCGTCGCCTCCGAGGCCGGCGAGGGCGACGTGGTCCTGGTCGGCGGTGCTGGGCCGATCGGCGTGCTCACGGCAGCCGTCGCAAAGGCTTATGGCTGCACTGTGATCGTCTCCGAGCTGTCCGAACTGCGCCGCCAGAAGGCGCTCGACGCCGGTGTCGCCGACCACGCCATCGACCCGTCCAAGCAGGACCTCAAGGAAGAGGTGCAGAAGATCACCGACGGCAAGGGTGTCGACGCTGCCTTCGAGTGCACCTCCGTCAACGTCGTGCTTGACCAGCTCGTCGATTGCCTGAAGCTCAAGGGCACCCTGGTCGTCGAGTCCATCTGGTCCAAGAAGGCCGAGCTGGACATCCACGCCGTGGTGATGAAGGAGCTGACCATCCGAGGCATCATCGGCTACGCCCACGACCACGAGCAGACCATCAAGCTCGTCGAGGAGGGCAAGGTCGACCTCAAGCCGTTCATCACCGGCAAGATCGGCTTCGACGGTGTCGTCGACGAGGGCTTCGACACCCTGATCAACCGTAACGAGACCGCCGTGAAGATCCTGGTGTCCCCGGAGCTCTAAAATGCTCGTATGAGCAACATTCTCTCCATACAGTCCGCTGTCGCGTATGGCCATGTCGGCAACTCGGCAGCGGTCTTTCCTTTGCAGCGCATCGGCCACGAAGTCTGGCCGGTGTACACCGTGAACTACTCCAACCACACCGGTTACGGCGCGTGGGGCGGGCCGATCATCCCGGCCGACGACGTCGCCGCGGTGCTTAACGGCATCCGGGACCGCGAAGCATTTTCGCTTATCGACGGCATCCTCACCGGCTACCAGGCATCCCCCGAAATCGCCGACGTGATCGTCGGCACCGTGCGCGACATCAAGACCGAGAACCCGGACGCGATCTACACCTGCGACCCGGTGATGGGTTCGGCGACATCCGGCTGCTTCGTCGCCGACACTATCCCGCCGCTGTTCCGCTCGACGATCGTGCCGGCCGCCGACATCATCACCCCGAACCAGTTCGAGCTGGGGTACCTCACCGAGCGTGACGTCACCGACCTCGATTCCACCCTGGCCGCCGTGGATGCTGCCCGCGAGATGGGCCCGTCCACCGTGCTGGTCACGTCGGTTAAGCGCCCGGAGACGCCCGAGGACGCGGTGGAGATGATCGCCGTCGACGACCACGGCAAGTGGATCGTGCGCACCCCGCGCCTGCCGTTCAAGCGCAACGGCTCCGGCGACGTGACCGCCGCGCTGTTTACCGGCCACTACCTCCGCGGCCGCGACGCCAAGGACGCCCTGGCCAAGACGGCGTCTTCGGTCTACGACTTGCTGCGCGTCACCCTCGAGGCCGAATCGCAGGAACTCAAGCTCGTCGAGGCGCAGGACTATTACGCAAACCCGCAGCTTCAGTTCGAGGTCGAGGCCCTCTAGCCGTTTTTGGGCATGCCGATGTGCCCGCCCGGTGGGCGGGTTGTCGGTGTGTGGTTAGTCGAAGAGCAGCTCCATTGCGCCTGGGGTGGTCATGGGGACGCGTGTGCCGTTGGGGGCGACCCAGTGGATGCGGGCGTTGGGGTTGTCGATGTAGCCGAACGGGCCGTTGCGGTTATCCGCGTTGACCCCGTTGTGGAAGGGGCAGAGTTCGGCGAGGTTGTCCATGTTGGTCATCCCGCCGTAGCGCCAGGCGTTGATGTGGTGGGTTTGGGTGGTTTCGGCGGAGTGTTTGCAGTCGGGAAACGCACAGGCCGGGCAGAGCAGTTTCGACATGGTCTTTTGCTTGGGGTTGGCGCAGCGTTCGGCGTAGTAGAGGTTGACGGGTCCTTCTTGTGGGTGGAACGCGGCGACTTCGAGGATGTCGCCGAATTCGTGCTGCATGTATTCGGCACCGGTCATGGTGGTGCCGTCGGTGCAGATCAGGGTGACTTCGTCTGCGTGGCCGGATTGGATGCGGGCCCAGTCGGCGATGGGCACCAGGATGATCGGCCGGAAGTTCGCCTTCGGTATGCCTTTGCCGTCGCGCAGGATCCCGATAAGGGTGTGGGCCATTTGGGCGGCGGCGGGGTCGTCTGTGTCGATGAGTTGTCGCAGCACGTGTTCTAGGTCGGCGAGGTCGCGCTCGTTGTAGGTGAGGATCATGGTGCGCATGCCCGCCTTCGAGCGGCTGAACCTGCACGAGGGTGGGGCGGGTTTGACGGGTTGTTTGATCAGGCGTTTGATGCGTTTGGTCAACGCCCTGTAGGAGCCGCGGTGGCGCACCAGGTCCAACCTAATGCGCCAGCGTTCGGCGGCGCCTTCGACGGCGAGCAACTTTTTCTCGATGTGGATGAGCTGGTCGACAGGCAGACCGTGAGCGGCTTCGAGTGCGTCGCGTTGTTTGCGGGTGAATTGGGTCGGGCCGTAATACGCGTGGTGCACCCGCGCTAGGTCGCGCACCCGGCTGGTGGACAGGCCGGCGGCCATGGCCACGTCGCGGTCGAAGCCGGCGAGCACGGCTACGCCTGCGGAAACAAAGTCGGTGAAGTTCATGGGCTGAAAGCTAGGGCAACGGATGGGCGTCGAAAAGCATCCGCGAAAAATCTGTGGATAACCGCGTTGAAGCGTCAACAAACAACGCCGTTTATCCACAGGTAGAATCCCAGGCCATGAACGACTTCCCCGATTTCCCGGACGATCTGCCCGCAGACGCCAGCGCGAACGATTTCGAGCGCGCCGACGCCGGCGGCTTCACTGACACCCCGGAGGGCTTCAGGTCGGGGTTTGTCAGCTTTGTGGGCCGCCCAAACACCGGCAAGTCAACGCTGACGAACGCGCTGGTGGGGGAGAAGATCGCGATCATGGCGGATCAGCCAGAGACGACTCGCCACCCGATCCGCGGCGTGATCAACCGCCCCGACGCGCAGGTCATCGTCGTGGACACCCCGGGTATTCACCGCCCGCGCACGCTGCTGGGCGAGCGTCTCAACGACGTGGTCAAAGACACCTTCGCCGACGTGGACGTCATCGGTTTCACGGTGCCTGCGGACGAGAAGATCGGCCCCGGCGACCGCTACATCTTGGAGCAGATCCGCGAAACTAAGCCGAATACGCCGATCGTGGGCATCGTGACCAAGCTGGACAAAACCAGCAAGGACACTGTCGGCGAGCGCCTGCTGGAGCTGCACGAGCTGCTCGGCCCAGACGCGGAGCTGGTGCCGGTGTCGGCAACGCAGCAGGTTCAGGTGGATACGCTGCTTGACGTGCTCGTCGATAAGCTCCCGCAAGGCCCGCGTTTCTACCCGGAGGGCCACACCACGGACGAGGACATGGAGACGCGCATCGCGGAGCTTATCCGCGAGGAGGCGCTGCAGGGGCTTCGCGACGAGCTGCCGCACTCCGTCGCCGTCCAAATCGACGAGATGATCCAGGAGGACCGCCGCGTCAAAATCTACGCCGTGCTCTACCTGGAGCGCCCGGGCCAAAAACGCATCATCGAGGGTCCGGACGGGCGGCGCTTGAGTCGCATCGTGCACCGGGCCCGCAAGCAGATCATTGAGCTGACGGGACAAAACGTCTACCTGGACGTGCGCGTCAAGGTGCTGAAGAACTGGCAGCAGGACCCGAAGGCGCTGGGCCGGCTTGGCTTCTAAGGCCCCGCGCCCGAACTGGCGCGACCGCGCGTTCGTGGTGCGCACTTACGACTTCGGCGAGGCGGACCGGGTGGTGGTCCTGCTCACCCAGAACCACGGGCTGGTGCGCGGGGTGGCCAAGGGCGTGCGCAAGGCGAAGAGTCGCTTCGGGTCGCGGTTGCAGCCGTTCGTGGAGGTCGACGCGCTGATCTACCCGGGCCGAGGCCTATCGACGATCGCATCCGCCGACACCGTGACCTACTTCGGCGCCCGCATCATCGACGACTTCGACCGCTACGCCGCTGCGTGTGCGGTGATGGAAACGGCGGAAAAGCTCAGCTTCGAAGAAGCGGACCCCACCCTGTTCGCCCTGGTCCAAGACGCGCTGCGCAACCTGCAGACGGACCAGCACCCCACGATGGTCCTCGACGCGTTCATCTTGAAGGCCACCGAGCACGCCGGCTGGGGGTTGAGCCTGTTCAATTGCGCGAACTGCGGCGCGCCCGGCCCGCACAAGGCGTTCAACGCCACCGTTGGCGGGGCGGTGTGCAACAACTGCCGCCCGCCGGGGTCCATGGACGTCCACCCCGAAACGCTGCACGAGATGTGGCTGATGGAGAGGGGCAGCGAAGTGCCGTCGATACGCGCGGCGCAAATTCACCGCGCAACCGTCGCGCACCTGCAATTCAACCTGGAAACCGGGCTGAAAAGCTTCAAGATTATGGAGCAGGCATAATTGACGCCCATGGGCGCACCGAGAATTGACACGAAGTTCATCCCGAAGCACATCGCGCTGGTGATGGACGGCAACGGCCGTTGGGCGCAGCAGCGCGGCCTGAAGCGCACCGAGGGGCACAAGGTGGGCGAGGAAAAGCTCATGGACGCCGTCGACGCGTGCATCGAGCTCGGCGGTGTCGAATGGCTCTCCGCGTACGCGTTTTCCACCGAAAATTGGAAGCGCAGCCCTTCCGAGGTGCACTTTCTCATGAACTTCACGCGCGAGGTGCTGCGCCGCCAGCGCGACGAGCTGCATGAGAAGAACGTGCGCGTGGTGTGGTGCGGGCGCCGCCCGAAGCTGTGGGGCAGCGTCATCGAGGAACTCGAGGTCGCCGAGGAGCTGACCAAAAACAACACCGGCCTGACCTTGGCGATGTGCGTCAATTACGGCGGGCGCGCGGAGATCACAGATGCGGTGCAAAAGCTTATCGACGATGGCGTGTCCACCGTCGACGAAAAAACCATCGCCCGCTACCTGTACCGCGCGGACATGCCGGACGTGGACCTGTTTCTGCGCCCGTCGGGCGAGCAGCGCACGTCGAACTTCCTGCTCTGGCACTCCGCGTACGCGGAGATGGTGTACCAGGACGTGCTGTTCCCGGACTTCACCAAACAAGACCTGTGGGACGCGGTGCTCGAGTACGCGAAGCGCGACCGTCGCTTCGGCGGCGCGGTGGACAAGTTCGCGGATAAGTAGTTAGCGTTTGGCCTGGCAGGCGCGGCACACGCCGTAGATTTCGGCGTCGTGGCCGACCAGCTCGTAGCCGTAGTGCGAGGCGACGACCTCGGCCCACTTCTCCACGGGCCCGCCTTCGATTTCCTCGCTGCGGCCGCACTCAGCGCACACCAGGTGGTGATGGTGGTGGCCGGACAGGCAGTCGCGGTAGAGGGTTTCGCCGTCGGGGGACTGCAGCACGTCCACGGCCTTGACATCGGCGAGCGATTGTAGGGTGCGGTAGACGGTGGTGAGGCCGACGGACGCGCCGTCGGCAAGCAATTGCTCATGGATGGTTTTCGCGGACGCGAACTTGTCCAGCCCCCGCAACGTCTCCACGACGGCGGCGCGCTGGCGCGTCATGCGCGGGCCCAGCTTGGGCACGGGGCGGGGATGCGCCCGGCGGTTCGGTTGCGTCATACCATTGCAGTCTACCTAGTCGCGCACGGGCTTTGGCGTCTGCGGGGCCAGGCCAGGATCCGTTTCGGGGCGCACCGCGGCAGGCGGGTCGACGATCGCCGCGCCGCTGGAGCCGCTGGCGTGACCGATGTCGCGGTTGCGCTTGCGTTTGCGCAGCTCGGCCAGCTCGTCCTGGGCCTCGGTGAGCTTCTCCAGTGACGCCAGCTCGTGGATGATGCCGATGATGTCCGGCTGGTCCAGCGCATAGAGCACCTCGCGGCCCTTGCGCGACGCGGAGACCAACCCCGCCGAACGCAGCACCCGCAGATGCTGAGAAATCAGCGGCTGCGACTTCTCCAACTCGGCGACCAGCTGGTGCACCACCATCTCTTCCTCGGCGAGCAGCAGGAGAATCTCCAGCCGAGTCTTCGAGTCCAACACTTTCACAAGCGCAGCGGTGCGGTCTATGTCCTCGTCCGCCAGCTTTGGAAGGTCCGCCAACGGGAAGCGTTCGCTCACGGCGTCCCCTTTCCTCAGCACCAATGGGAAACAATTATTTTTTCAGAATACAAGAACGCCCCGACAGAGTGGGACTTATGTCCAAACTGGGCGGGTAACCGGAGGCGTCGTAAGGCGGGCTATGCTGTTGTCCGTAATTTGCACGCACTTTCCCACCAGGAGATGTTGATGCCCGCATCAAAGATTGAGACCGTCGTTAACCTGTGCAAGCGCCGCGGACTGGTGTACCCGGCCGGCGAGATCTACGGCGGTACCCGCTCCGCGTGGGACTACGGCCCGCTCGGCGTGGAACTGAAGGAAAACCTCAAGCGCCAGTGGTGGAAGCACATGGTGCAATCCCGCCGCGACACCGTCGGCGTGGACACCTCCGTCATCCTGCCCACGCGCGTGTGGGAAGCCTCCGGCCACGTCGAGGTGTTCACCGACCCGCTCGTGGAGTCGCTGTACACCCACAAGCGCTACCGCGCCGACCACCTGCTTGAAGCCTACGAGGAAAAGCACGGCCACCCGCCGGCAAACGGCCTGGCGGACATCAACGACCCGGAAACCGGCCAGCCCGGCAACTGGACCGAGCCGAAGGCGTTCTCCGGTTTGATGAAGACCTACCTGGGTCCGGTGGACGACAAGGAAGGCCTGCACTACCTGCGTCCGGAGACCGCGCAGGGCATCTTCGTGAACTTCAAGAACGTGATGACGTCGTCACGCATGAAGCCCCCGTTCGGCATCGCCAACACCGGCAAGAGCTTCCGCAACGAGATCACCCCGGGCAACTTCATCTTCCGCACCCGTGAGTTCGAGCAGATGGAGATGGAGTTCTTTGTCAAACCCGGCGAGGACGAAAAATGGCACGAGTATTGGATTGACAACCGCTACAACTGGTACGTCGACCTGGGCATCAACCCCGACAACCTGCGCCTCTACGAGCACCCGGAGGAGAAGCTTTCCCACTACTCCAAGCGCACCGTCGACATCGAGTACGCCTTCGGCTTCACCGGCTCCAAGTGGGGCGAGCTCGAGGGCGTGGCCAACCGCACCGACTACGACCTGCGCACCCACGCCGAGGCCTCCGGCGAGGACCTGAGCTACTTCGACCAGGAGTCGGGCGAGCGCTGGATTCCGTACTGCATCGAGCCCGCCGCGGGCCTGGGTCGTGCGATGATGGCGTTCCTCATCGACGCCTACGACGAGGAAGAGGCCCCCAACGCCAAGGGCGGCACCGACACCCGCGTGGTGCTGCGCCTGGACCGCCGCCTCGCCCCGGTGAAGGTGGCGGTGCTGCCGCTGTCGAAGAAGCCGGAGCTGTCCGGCCCGGCCGAGGAGCTCGCGGCGAAGCTGCGCCAGCACTGGAACGTCGACTTTGACACCTCCGGCGCGATCGGCCGCCGCTACCGCCGCCAGGACGAAACGGGCACCCCGTTCTGCGTCACCTACGACTTTGACACCCTGGAGGACCAGGCAGTCACCGTGCGCGAGCGCGACACGATGGAACAGGAGCGCGTGCCGCTGGCGGAGCTGGAGTCCTACCTGGCCGCCCGCCTAATCGGCTGCTAGATTTTCGCTCATGCATTACGTGAGCTGGGACCGCACGAACCGGGACGCGCCGAAGCTGCTGGCCGAGGACGGCCCGGACGTCCTCGGCGTGTTCGAGCACGACCGCGCGATCGTGTGCGGCCAGAGCTGGGATCTGACCGCGCACGCCGAATCGGGCGCTGTGGCCACGTGCGCCGGCGAGGAGATCGTGCGCACCTCCGACAGCCTGAAGCGCGCGAAGCGCATCGACGCGGTCGTGGACGGCACCCCGTATGCGCTGATCCCGGAGACGTCCAAGAACTGGGTGGTCGAGGGCCCAGACGGGGAGAAGGTCGCGCAGTTCACCCAGGACCACAACGGGGTGCGCAAGGCCATCCTCGAGTTCGAGGGCGAAACCGACCTGCCGCCCGTGCACGTCGCGGGCCTGGCGTGGCTTTCGCGCTGCGTGCTGGAGGCCCGCAAGATGGTCAATTCCACCGCGTTGATTGCCACGCTGGTGTTCCTGTCGCTGTTTGTCGTGGTGGTGGCTGTGCTGTGATTTGGCAGGAAGCTTCGCTTATCGACGACCAAAGGTCCATCGCCGAATCCACCCCCGACACGATCACGGTGGGCGAGACCGTGCTTCGCATCACGTCCGATAATCCGGCGAAGTTCCGCGCCTTCGACGTTGCGACGAACGAGGAGTACGTCCTGCGCAAAGCCGGGTTCACGGTGTCGCGCTACGCCGCGGACTGCGCCGGCCGCCGCTACAGCTTGAACCGCTCGGGCTTCGACTTTCTGGCCGGCGCGGTGACCCCGAAGCGCGAGATCCGCGACGGCGCCGGCGAGCTCATCGCCGTGACCCGGGGCTTCCCGTCCGGCGAGCTGGGCGTCGACGTGGCGGAGCCGACGCTTCGCGCCGGCGGGTTCGACGAGATCCAGCTCGTCGACCTCGCGTTCATGTCCTGGGCGCTGACCTTCGTCGACGCGCCCGCCCGCCGCACGCGCTACTGAGCACTCGCACGGCGCCGCAGCGCACTCCTGCGGCGCGGCCCGCCCCTCCACCGCGCAAACCCCTATTAAGCGACCCAGAGTATGGCCGTTTTTGGGCCATACTCTGGGTTTGTTGCTCTGGGTTTGTCGGGTGGGGCGGGGGAGCGGTTTTGGAGCGGGCGGCCCCGAGATGCCTAGAAGGTGCCGCCGCGGTTGGAGGGGCGCCCGCCGGAGAACCCGCCGCCGCCTCCGAAACCACCGCCGCCAAAGCCGCCGCCTCCGCCGAAGCCGCCGGAGAGCATCGAGCCCCACAGCACCGCGCTGGCCAGCGAGTCGGCGGTCTGACGGTTGCGCTGGGCCTGGTAGCGGCGCAGGTCGTCGTTCGCGGCGGCCTCGGCGCGGCGTGCGGTGTCGGTGGCGGCGCGTGCGGCGTCGATGCCCGTGCGGGTGTCGCGCACGCGCAGCTGGTGGGCCTGCGCGTACTGGCGCTTCGCCTCCGCGAGCAGGGTGCGCGCGTGCGAGCCGATGATGCGCCCGCGCGAGAGGATCAGGTCTTCGGCGCGCTGGATTTGGGCGCCGGCGACTTGCATTTGCTGGTCGAAAAGCTGCAGCGCGCGGGACTGGTCGCCGGCGATGCCCTTGGCGCGATCCAGCGCGGCGTCGATGTCGGCGTCCATGCTGGTCAGCTCCTGATACAGGGCCAGCGGGTCGGACTCGTCGCGGTCGCCGATCTCGCTCAGCATGCGTTGGGCCTTGGAGGAGACGGTGTCGAGCGAAGCGACGTCGATAGGCGCGCCTTGCGCACGAGCACCCTTGACTCGCTCGATTTCGCGCAGCTCGTCGCGGATCTCGGAGATCAGGGCGGGCAGGTTGGCCTTCGCGGCGCGGATGTTGTCCTCGGCGTGCTCGATGGCGGCGAGGTTGGTGTCGGAGACGTTGACGGCGCGGGTGGCGGCGGCCAGCGTGTCCAAAAGCGCGCCCTGGCGCCCGGCAGGCTTATCCGCCAGCGTGCGCGCCTCGCCGAGGGCCTTTTCCGCCTCGTCCAGCGACGCTTCGGCCAGGTCCACGTTGTCCACGATGGATTCCAGGATCTGCGCCGGGTACTCGCCCTGCAGCTGCGCCAGCGTCGCTCGCGCGGGCTCCAGGCGCGCCCGGATGTCCACGGTGCGCGCGAGGACCTTCTCCACCTCCTCGGGCGCGCGCATGAGCACGCCGCGCATCTCGTTGAACTCGGTGGTCTTGTCGCGCAGCGCCTGCTCCGCGCGGCCGGACGAGGAGATGATGTCCACCAGCATCGCGCGCTTTTCGGGTTCGGTTTCCGGGATGGCGTCGTAAAGCTTCTGGTGCGTTGCAAACGCGCGCTGCAGGGTGGTGGTGGCCTCGTTCATCGCGGAGGTGAACGGGCGCACGCGGTCCGCGCCGAACTCGGCGGTGGCAAGCTCGAGCTCCTGCTTGCCCTGGGTAATCGAGTCGTCGGCGGAGACCAGCGCGTCGCGCGCGACCTCCTCCAGCGTCGGCGTAGGCAGGCGCCCCAGCGAGTCGGTGTCCGCCGGGTCGAGCGCCTTGGCAGACTCGATCTGCTTGGCCTGCTGCTTCTTCGAGCCCTTGCGGGTGGCCGCGTACACGCCGCCGCCCGCCAGCGCCGCCACGCCGAGGCCGCCTGCGAGCCAGCCGACGCCATCGCCTGCGCCATCGCCTGACGACGAGCCCCCGCCCGCCACCGCATTCACCGCATTCAACGCCGCGGACGACCAGTTCATCTGCGACAGCTGCGCGTGCGCGGCGGAGTTCATGCGGTCGATCTCGGACTGGGTCCACTCCTCGCCGCCGCCGACGTTGTACAAGCGCTCGTCCGGCGAGATCGCCAGCACGGCGGTATTCGAGCCGTTCGCTGTCACGGCCTTGTCCACCCACTCCGGCGGGGTGTACTGCCCGAACGAGCGTAAGAACACCACGCGCACGGACTTGCCCTGGGTCTTGCTGACGTTTTGGATCGCGTCTTCTATCTCGGCCAGCTCGGCAGGCGAGAGCACTGCGGCGTCGTCGGTCACCGGCTGCGTCAGCCGACCGGGTTCGAGGGATGCCTTGGTGGCGGTGGCTTGGGCCTGGATGTGGGCGGGCGGAGCTTCCGTCGCAAAGCTGGGTGCAGCGGCGACAAAAAGGCCGCCGGACACGGCGAGGATGCGCAAGTAACGGCTAGTCATGCCGACTAGGGTAGCGCGACGTGTACGTTTACAACGCCGCCGATACCCTGCGCCGCGCCGACGAGGCGCCGAAGGGCGCGCAACTCGCCCCGGATTCGCGCGGGGATTTCGCCCGCGACCGCGCCCGCGTGCTGCACTCCGCGGCGCTGCGCAGGCTCGCGGACAAAACGCAGGTGGTGGGCCCGCGCGACGGCGACACCCCGCGCACGCGCCTGACGCACTCCCTGGAGGTCGCGCAGATCTCGCGCGGCATCGGCGAGGGCCTGGGCCTCAACCCCGACCTGTGCGAGATGGCCGGGCTCACCCACGACATCGGGCACCCGCCGTACGGCCACAACGGCGAGGTCGCGCTCAACGAGGTCGCGCCCTGCGGCTTCGAGGGCAACGCGCAAACGTTGCGGATCCTTGCGCGCCTGGAGCCCAAAGTGCTTATCGACGGCACGTCCTTCGGCCTCAACCTCACCCGCGCATCGTTAGACGCGGCCGTGAAGTACCCGCTGACGCGCACGAACGCGGACGGTTCTGTGAACCGGAAGTACTCGGCCTACGACGAGGACGCCGCGGTGCTGGAGTGGGTGCGTGAGGGGCACGTCGATGGGGCGCCGCCGATGGAGGCGCAGGTGATGGACTTCTCCGACGACATCGCCTACTCCGTCCACGACGTCGAGGACGGCATCGTCTCCGGGCGCGTATCGCTGCGCGTGCTGTGGGACTTCGTCGAGCTGGCCGCGCTGGCGGAGAAGGGCGCGGCCGCGTTCGGCGGCGACGCGGACTCGCTTGTCGACGCCGCCGACCGCCTGCGCTCCCTACCCGCCATCGCCGCCGCGAGCGAGTTCGACTACTCCCTCGGTGCGTGGACGGGGCTGAAAGCGTTGACGTCGCAGCTGGTGGGCCGCTACGTCGGCGCCGTCACGCGTGCCACCCGCGAGGACGACGGCAACCGTGCCCTCGCGGACGCTTCGAACCTCGGCCTCGGCCGGCAGCACGGGCGCCTGGTGGTCCCGCCGGACGTGGAGGCCGAGGTCCGCCTGCTCAAGACCGTCGCCGTGCTCTATGTCATGGACCAGCCCGCCCACCAGGCGCGCCAGGACCGGCAGCGCGACCGCATCTACCGCGTCCACGAGTACCTGCGCGCCGGCGCGCCGGGCACCCTGGACACGATGTTCCAGGCGTGGTTCAACGCCGCCGAGACGGACCTGGAGTGCGAGCGGGTGATCGTGGACCAGATCGCGTCCATGACCGAGTCGCGCCTGGAGCGCACCGCGAAGAAGGCCGCCGCCTTCGAGGGGTACTTCTAGGGCCGTTCATCCATGGATTCTTTGAAGGCGTCCAGCTCGTCGAGGATCTCGGCGACTGGGATGTTGGAGCGTAGGAACGCAGCAAGGTCGCGGTCGATGATCTCTGCGACTTCGAGGCACAGCTCGTGGCACTCTCGTGGCGTCAATCGTCGGTTTGTGCCAGTTACCGGAACCCCATTAGGGGCGATGGATTCGTGATGCGCAATTCTGTTGCGGATGTAACGAATCGGCGAGATTTTCCTGAAAATCCATTCCCTCGTAATCCCGTATGTACGAAATTCTGGATCCTGTAGGCGCTTTCCCAATGGCTTCGCACCTCTGAAGGTGACTTCCAGCGCTTTTGGGGTCCAGATCTTGTCATGGTCCGCAGTCTCAAACGGTGGTTTCAGTCCTGTTTCACCCCCTTTGTCCAACATGTTGGTCCAGGTGCGGAACATTGAGGCGGTCAAGTCCCGTGTAGTGGTGTAGCCGTTTGTACTTTCGGCTCGGTATGAAGTTGGGGGTTTGTTAGGCGGTTAGCTGGTGGTGGTCGCCATGATCGTCTCCTGGGTGGTGCATGAGGTGTTTGGTCTGTTCGAGTGCGGATAGTGACATGTAGCGTTTTTGTTGGATCCAATCGTCGTGTTGCTCGGCAAGGACCGCGCCGACAAGCCGGATGATCGATTCGCGGTTCGGGAAGATACCCACGACGTCGGTGCGCCGGCGGATTTCCCGGTTTAACCGCTCGGTGGGGTTGTTTGACCACACCTTCGTCCAGACTGGTTTCGGGGCTGCGGTAAACGCCAGCACCTCATCGAGTGATTCCTCCAAGTACGCCGCTACCTGGGGGAATTTCGGTTCCAGCAAGTCGACGACTTCGCGGGCTTGGGCCCAGGTGGATTGGGCATCAGGTTGTTGGAAGATGGTCTGGAACATCGCTGAGACCATCGGCCATTGTGTCTTCGGGACTTTCTCGTAGAGGTTTTTCGCGAAGTGGGTGCGGCAGCGCTGCCACGACGCGTCAGGCAGCACTTCGGAAATCGCGTGCTGGATGCCCTCGTGAGCGTCACTGGTGATCAGGAAGACACCGCGAAGCCCGCGCGCTTTGAGGTCTTGGAAGAAGCCTTTCCACGATGCGTT
>NZ_JASPJX010000011.1 GCF_030232585.1 Corynebacterium sp. MSK008
CTAACCGCCTAACCAAACCCCCAACTTCATACCGAGCCGAAAGCACAAACGGCTACACCACTACACGGGACTTGACCAAGTATGTGTGCGCGTTAGGCAACTCAGCTCGTCTTCATGATGAACCAGCAGGCTACCTGATCTGGGGTGTAAGTGATACGCATGAAATCGTAGGCACTTCGTTCCAATGGGAGATAACGAAAGGCAAAGGCAACGAAGACCTATTCCCTTGGTTGCAGCGTGTGGTCTCCCCCACGCCGACGATCTCCTTCGAATCGGTCACAATCGAAAATAGAACCGTCGTACTCCTCCGGATTCCGGCTGCCCTTTCGGCCCCTTATGCCTACGATGGAACCCGTTACTTCCGACAGGGCAGCTACACAAAAAACTTAATGGACTTTCCAGATCGTGAACGCGAGTTGTGGAGGAAACTCAACCAGTTCGAGTTTGAAACCAGCAACGCCGCGGAAGGCCTCGAGCCCGAAGAGATCACCTCCCTTCTCTCCTCCGAAGCTTTCTTTATCAACCGGCCCGAACTGCCACGCAATGTTGGTGGCGCCCTCATCGACACAATGCGAGCAGCGGAGGCGATTACATACTCCCACGAATTGGGCTGGTGTATTCCTGCCTGGTCTGCTCTGATGTACGCGCGCTCACTCAAATCCTTCCCACACCTCGCCGGCTTAGCCCCTCGCGTGATGCACTTCGGTGACACATCGCGGACGCAACTCCAACGAGAATGGGAGTTTGACGAGGGATACGCCGCCTCGTTTAGCGAGATCGTGACCTTGGTGAACACGTTAAAACCCGGTGGAGAGACTATCGATCCAAGCGGACGCCGAATTGAAACCCCGCTGCTGCCCACTGTGGCATTTCGCGAAGTATTTGCGAATGCGCTCATGCACCAGGATCTGGAACAGCGCGGCCAGTACTTGACCGTTGAGATTTTCAGCGACCGCGTGGAAGTAACCAATCCTGGTACACCGTTGGTCGATCCTCAACGTTTTATTGACTCGGCTTCTACCACTCGTAATGCACACCTCGGCGAAGCGCTTCGCCTCGCACACTTCGTAGAGCAACGCGGAAGCGGCTGGGACAAGATCGTTGCGTCGCTGGAGAAAGAGCACTTTCCACCGGCACTCATTCGCGCAAACGGCACAACCACCGTCACACTGAGCGCCTACCGCCCCTTCAACCTAATGACTACGGATGAAAAGATCGAAGCCGTCTACCAGCATGCGTGCCTCGGGTTTCTGGATAATCGCGCTATTACTAACGCATCAATACGGCATCGCTTCGGACTCAGGGATTCGCAGGCCTCCCAGGCGACCCGACTTATTAACGCCACGGTAGACAAAGGCCTCATCCGGCTCTACGACCCAGATGCCGGACCACGCAACCGCCGTTATGTCCCTTTCTGGGCTGAGTAGTTTTCTTGCTCCGTAACCGAAAAAGGGCGCCAGCACAGGCTTAGAACCCCTTCACAAACTCCCCTACCTGCGGAAATGTTTTATTGCCTGTTTCTTGCTTCTCGGGCGCGTTTTAGGTTGGATCCGCCTCTCCGGCTCCGAGGCGTCGAAGCCGACAACCTCCCCGGCGTTGCGCAGGCGATGGCGAGCCCGTTCATGGTGACCTGGATTGTCTTGGGCACGAGGAAGGTCTCGCCACCGGCGTTAGCCGGCTGGGAAGCGCTGTGCCCGACCGAGACAACCGCGCTGATCAGCCCAGTCTCGCCTTCCATCCCCAAACGCCACCCCTCCCGTAGTCTCTGGGTGCTGCCTACGCGTCACCAAACGACTGCGCATCCGACAAGTACAGGGGTGACGCTCGATCCCAGCTATATTTTTCCGCTACATCAGAGCTCCACTACCTCATCTGAATTATTGGAAATAAACGCAGAATGGGTGGCTACGACGACTACTGCGCCTTTCTGAGCAAAATGGCGTAGATGTTTGAGAACGAGTTGCGCATTTGCTTTATCGAGGGCTCCGGTTGGCTCATCTGCTAACACTATTTTCGGCTGCGCGAGAATGAGTCGTGCCAAAGCGATGCGTTGTTGTTCACCACCAGAAAGTTCGCTCACCGTTCGCTTCTCGGATCCGCCAAGTCCGACTTCATTCAGCGCCGACTCCATTGTTTTGCGGGAGACGCGGGGGACAGCGATCTTGATGTTCTCCATCACAGAGAGATCGGAGACCAAACCGTAGTCCTGAAACAGATATCCGACGTTTGATCGCCGAAATTTGCGACGTGCGCGCGAATTCATAGATGCGATGTCGAGCCCCTCGAACTCGATCGTCCCCGAATCCGGCGTGGTCAGCCCACCTAACATATTGAGCAAGGTTGTCTTGCCGCTGCCGGAGGGCCCTGTGAGCGCCGTGATTCGACCTGCCCTAAACGTGGCTGTGAAAGCTTGCAAAACCGTCCGCTCGCCAAATGCGCAGGATACGTTGCTTACCTGAATTGTCATTGCGGTTCCCTACCTCCTCTTGCATCCCACCGCGAAGCAGCTTTGAGCATCAACCCCACAGAAACCATGAACCATACTGCGCCGAAACCTACTACTGCGACGATGGTGGATGGCGACCATTGATTTTCAAACCCGATACTCCAGGTTGACGGCACGCGGCTCTCGGCTTGAATCCAATGATCGCGAACCTTATAAAGCAGCCAACCAATCGTGGCTAGGAAGAATGCAACTTCGATAGCTACTGCTTCTTTTGCAACCCACCAAGGGCTTCGCCCACAAACATAGGCAACGTGGATTTTGCGCCGGTAGGTGACGCGAAAAGTAAGGACCGTGGCTCCGACCAAGACCGTCACAAGCAGGACTGATGCAAAACCATTCAGCCCCCACAGAGCCACATTCTGCTCGGCGGTGCGAATGCTCGCCTGCCATGAGTCTTCACGCGGTCTAAAGAAAGCAAGTGAGTTCCCGGTAGCACCCTTCAACATTTGCGAAGGCACGTCAGGGGAGACAGTTAGAAGGACTTGCTGGGATACCTTTGACATCAAGTTGTGGTCACCCAACGGAGCGAGGCCACGCGGGAGTATGACGAGAATCGGGTTATCGACTTGCGGACGGTAGTTAACGTCATAGGTGAATACCGAGCCTAAGCTGCAACCGTCCCGCCACTCTATGTCGGGCGCTGGTTCATTGGCATAGCCGGCCTCGAACTCGAGCGAATCCTCGATCACGTTTCTCGAGTGCACAGACAACTCTCCCGGCGAGCAGACCGTCACTACAGCACCATCCAACATCGACACTCCCGCCTGTCGCGCGAATTCCTGGTTCGCTAATAGAACTGGTGCCTCTAGTTCCACGGGCCATGTAATCCAATAAGGATCAACGAGGAGTACGTCTCCCGCCTCGTCGGCAACCCGGAATGGCGCTGCGGTCTCTGTATCTGACCAGTCTTCGAAGGCCGTGTTGACGTTCAACGCCAACTCTTGCGGCCCACGGTGCGCATCCCACATCCCCTGCAAGCGGTGACGCGCCTCGAGTTCCGCAGAAAACCCAACCAAGGTTGCAACCACACTGAGCGCAGCAACCAGGGTCACTCCGCGGACTGCAGTCAGGGCATATAGCATTGGCCGCGCGTGGATCTTGCCCTTGATGGATTGCGGTATCGATGTCCTGCGAACCAGAAACTGCCCACCTAGGTAGCCAACGAGCAAACACACAGACAGAATCACGCTGATCGTGAAATACATTCTCCAAAATACCCAGCTCTCCGCCCACCCGTTGTAGACATAAAGAAGGCCAGCAACAATCAGGGGGCTTCCGAGGTAGGCGATCGTAAGCGCAACGCTTTGGCGCTGAATTTCAATACGGGTCGTTTCTGCGACGCTGAGTCCAAGCAGTCGATGAACACCGACCTCCCGCGAGCGGGCAAGGACATGGCCCGCGCCTAGTACCAGACACAGGAGCACAGATAGGATCAGCAGAATGGGAATTGCCGAAGATGCAAAGATTTCGGAGAAGTAACTGGTAAGAGGCTCCGCGTCGAGCCCCTGTTCGGCTAACCACCGCAGCAAGTGTTGCTCGTCCGTCGCAGACCCTTTGATATGGAGAGGTTGCCTTGGATCAGAGTATGGAAAGTCTTCCAGCGGATAAAATATGTCAACTTCCCCACGTTCAAAGCGCGGCCGTTCCATCCGACCGCCGTCAGGCGGAAGCGAGGATGAGTAGACTCGTTGCTCACCACCAGAGACAGCGAGCGACGAGTAGTTAATCGCGATATCGAAGTCATTGCTTCGCGCAAACTCGGCCAGCTCGGTATAGAAACTCGCACGCTCCGAAGCGGTGCGATCTGATTCCACCTGTACCCCGTACTCACCCAGGTGGCCATCGATCGCTGAGTAAAGCCTCGCGCCGAGGAAAGCCACGGTAGTCGCCAGAATGGCCGTGGCGAATATCCCCACGGCTAATAGGCCTGATTTCAGAAGAGACATGCTCTAGCCCACATCTGTAGAGCCATGAAGAACTCTGTTGTGAAAGTAGTGGCCGTCGATGTTAGCCGTCGTCGCCACAGCAATACCCGCGCCAGCAAAGGTCGACGCTCCCGCCCGAACTACACCACCGATGCGGTGTCGATTTTGAATTTTCATGATTCCTCCCATCGGCAGATATTCAGCGGCGGAGGGGCTCCCACCGTATGACAATTATCAAACCCGAGATTTTGTTACACAAGTAGGAGAACCTACTTTTTATGATTTAGCACACTACGGGCCGTTAGGCCCTGCCACCAACGACGCAGAGCTGGACGAGATCTTCAGCCCGATCGCCAAGGACCTGCATGGCTACGCCCAGGCCATCGACACGAAGCCCCGGGAAGGTGTCGTGCGCGAGCCTTCGCTTATCGACGAGCTCCGCCCTCAACTCCCCTTTCCGTTCTTCCCAACGCCCCAGTTCATGTGTGCCTTCTCGGTCCATCCCCATGGCTCTTAGACGCACGAAAACCCGCCTCGGTTCCCCCACAGATTTATATTCAGCCAAACTCACAGCCCACACCCCATATAGACCGCTTGGTACACAATGGCAGACAAAGCGGACTAGATTGCACCTCATGACGAACTCGAAGCAGAAGTACGACAACTCCAACGCCAGCGAATGGTCGTTCGGCACCCGCTCCATCCACGCCGGCCAGCAGGTGGACCAGGATTACGGCGCGCGCAACCAGCCGATCTACATGACCACCAGCTACGTCTTCGACGACGCCCAGCACGCGGAGAACCGTTTCAACCTCTCGGATGCGGGCCCGATTTACACCCGCCTGACCAACCCGACGCAGTCCGCGCTGGAGGACCGCCTCGCCTCCCTCGAGGGCGGCGTGGCAGCCACCGCGTTCGCCTCCGGCATGGCCGCGGAGACCGCCGCGATCCTCACCCTCGCCCAGGCCGGCGACCACGTGGTCACCTCCCCGCGTCTCTACGGCGGCACAGAGACGCTCTTCCAGCACACGCTGCCGAAGCTGGGCATCGACTTCACCTTCGTGGAGAACCCGGACGATCCAGAGAGCTGGCAGGCTGCGGTCAAGCCGAACACGAAGGCGTTCTACGGCGAGACCTTCGGCAACCCGATCGCGGACGTGCTGGACATCCCGGCGGTTGCCGAGGTCGCCCACAACAACCAGGTCCCGCTGATCGTGGACAACACCATGGCCACCGCAGCGCTCGTTCGTCCGCTGGAGCTCGGCGCTGACATCGTGGTCCTTTCCACCACGAAGTTTTACACCGGCAACGGCGCGGCCATCGGCGGCGCAATCGTGGACGGCGGCACCTTCGACTGGACCGTCCAGCGTGACGGCGAGGACGTCTTCCCGCTGTTTACCACCCCGGACCCGGCCTACCACGGCCTGAAGTACGCGGACCTCGGCGCGCCGGCATTTGCGCTGCGCGCTCGCGCTGGCCTGCTGCGCGACACGGGTGCAGCCATTTCCCCGTTCAATGCCTGGGTGGCGCTGCAGGGGATCGATACGTTGGCGTTGCGCGTCGAAAAGCATAATGCGAACGCGAAGAAAGTCGCCGAGTTCCTGAGCACCCACGACAAGGTGGCCAAGGTCAATTACGCAGGCCTGGAGGGCTCGCCGTACAAGGCCACGCAGGAGAAGCTGGGCCTGAAGTACACCGGTTCGGTGCTCTCCTTCGACATCGCGGGCGATCAAGACGACAAGACCGCGGCCTGGAAGTTCATCGACGCGCTGAAGCTGCACTCCAACCTGGCCAACATCGGCGACGTGCGCTCGCTGGTGGTCCACCCGGCTTCCACGACGCACTCGCAGTCCGACGCCGAGGGCCTCGCGCGCGCCGGCATCACACAGGCCACGGTGCGCCTGTCCGTGGGCATCGAGGACGTCGAGGACATCATCGCGGACCTCGAGCACGGCTTCGCGGCGGTGTAAATGCTGGCTGCGGAAGGCGAGCTGGGCACCGTCGCCATCGGCGACGTCCACACCGAAGCAGGTGCGGTGATTCAAGATGCGCACATTGCTTATCGACGGTGGGGCGTCCCACGCGGTAGCTTCAACGGCAAAAACAACATCTTGCTGGTCGAGCATGCGCTCACCGGCGACTCCGACGCCGCCGACTGGTGGTGCGAGGCCATCGGCCCCGGCAAGGCGCTGGACACCGACGAGTGGTGCGTGATCTGCACGAACTCGTTGGGTTCCTGCTACGGCTCCACCGGGCCTGCCAGCGAGCACCCGGACGGCGGCGTGTGGGGGTCGCGCTTCCCTGCCATCACCATGCGCGACATGGTGCACGCCGAACGCGCCTTCTTGGAACAATTGGGCATCAGCCGTGTCCACGCCATCATCGGCGGTTCCATGGGCGGCGCGCGCACCCTGGAGTGGACTTTGCTCTACCCCGAGGCCGTGGACTACGCGCTGGTGCTCGCGGTTTCCGCCCGCGCCAGCGCCTGGCAGATTGGTATCCAGTCCGCGCAGATCACCTCCATCACCCAGGACCCCGACTGGCACGGCGGCAACTACCACTCCACCGGTTCCGCCCCGAACGCCGGCCTGGCCGCCGCGCGCCGCATCGCGCACTTGACCTACCGCGGCGAGCTGGAGATCGACGAGCGCTTCGGCACCTCCGCCCAACCCGGCGAGAACCCCCTCGGGCCCTTCCGCGAGGACGGCCAGCGCTTCGCAGTGCAGTCCTACCTGGAACACCAGGGCAAGAAACTCACCGAGCGTTTCGACGCCGCCAGCTACGTCACCCTCACCGAAGCCTTAAACCGCCACGACGTGGGACGCGACCGCGGCGGGCTGAACAAGGCCCTGGCCTCGTCGACGGTGCCGACCATGATCGTGGGCGTGGACACGGACATCTTGTACCCCTACCACCAGCAGGAACACCTCTCGCGCAACCTGGGCAACCTGCTCGCCATGGCGAAGCTGTCCTCCCCCGTCGGCCACGATGCTTTCCTCGTGGAAGCCCGCCAGATGGATCGGATCCTGCGCAACTTCATCACCCTGACCAAGGAGACTCCGTCCGCGCGCGAGGTCGCAGCGGAGCGCGGCGCCTACGACATCTAGAGGTCGATGATCTGCACCTCGGAGCCGTCCGAGGTGGCCAGGTAGGCCCTGCCCATGCCGACCCAGCCGGCAAACGGGGCGCTGGAAAGCGTGATGCGCTCGTGCACATGCCCGAACAGCCAGGCGCCGTACCCGCAAGCCGCGAGCTCGTCGCGGGCGCACGGCAGGCATGGGTTGTTGGAGTACTCCCCCGTCACCGAGGTGTGTAAAAGCCCCAGGTTCGGCGCTTTCTCCACCGGTGCCGGGAACTTTGCGACGAGCTCACGCGGGTCCCGGTCCACCTCCACCGCGGCGGTGTGCAGCGCCCACCCACCAGCCCGGATGGTCTGGGGCTCAGCGCCTGCGACCACCACCCCACCCGGAATGACCCCAGATAGGTCGTGGTGCACGTCGTGGTTGCCAGCGACGAACACGACGGTGTCGAACAGCTCAAGCCCGCGCTGGAAAAACCGGGTGACCTCGCTATACGTGGCGTCGGTGAACCGCTTGCGGTCGATCACGTCGCCGAGCATGACTAAATGCCGCGCACCCGCCTCCGCGCCGCGGTCAAGCGTGTCCAGGGCCCAGTCGATCCCGGGGCCGGTTTTCTTGTCGCCGTGCTGCTTGCGGCCCAAGTGGATGTCGGCGACAACGAGGATGGGATCGGCTGCGTGGTTGGGCATGGTGCAAGGATATCCGCGGGCTAGACGTCGCCCAGGAAAATCTGGGTGTGGCGCAGGTCGAAGATGTCCACGTCTGCGATTTCCCCGTACACCATCGGGTACAGCTTCTCCCGGTTGGGGAGGCGCGTCCGCTCGTACTCCTCGGGTGACTGGTGGTCCAGCACTACCACGAAGCGGCGCCCCGGCAGTACGTTCAGCCCGTCCTCAAGTTCCATCGCAAATTCGTCGTTGGCTTCTTCGGTCCAGCCGCGGGGAATGAGGTCCGTGATGTCGCGCGGCAGCCAGTGCCCAATCGTGCGGGCCAGCTCAATTGCCGCATTGACCCGCATCTCCTCGTTGAGCTCGGCCGCGCTGCGAGCCAGGTCGCGGGGCGTTTCAAACGTGCCGTCGAAGTTGCTCATCACCGATAGCGAGTACGCGTACATGTCCAATAGGTTGCGGCGGTAGACCCCGTCCTCGTCGAAGCGCGGGGAGTACACCAGGTTGTCCAGCTGCTTCGCGTAGGCGAGTTCGGTGTAGTACTCCACCGGGGTGTAGCCGCGTGTGACGCTGCAAAACACCTCGGCCGCCTCGCCAAGCTCTTTTAGCAGCGGAAACGCCTCGTTTTCCGTGTGGACGATATAGGTCAGGCGCATGCCATCGACGTAAATGGAGGTAGCAAGACGGGACCTGATCGTCCCGTCCGGGTACATCGGCACCGGGTAGACGGTGCGGCCCACAGCGGTATAGGTATCCACCTCGTCCGCGTCCAGCATGTTCACGCTCACGGCCTCGTGGTCCGGGGTGAGCGTTGCGGCGAAGCTTTCTGGCGTCTGCAAATCGTCCACAACCACGACGCGCGCTGTTGGGCTGCGTCCTAACAACCGCGCTGGCAGCCACGTCTCTAAGCAATCGTGAAACGCTTCGAGGTCATCCATGAGGAAGTTGCCGGCCGCCTGTTCACACTTCCTGGCCTGGTAGTAGGCGTTGGTAAAGCGCGGGTCCCATTCCTTGAGTACCTCGAGGTTGTCGGCGGCTTCCGCGAAGTAGCGGCGCGCCTGGGACGGGGTGGCGTCCACAGAATTGCGTGCGAGGTCCAGCAGCTGGTGGGTGTTGGCCAACACGAGGTAGGCGTCCAGCGACTCGGTGCGCCACGGCTCCACCGGCGTGTATTCGGACGCGACTGCCGTCAGCGTCGCCGAAAGCTCACGGGCGAATTCGATCTGCTGCGGCGACGGGGCGTCGTAAAAAAGCGACTGCACCATCACGGTCACCTCAACCCCGGCGCCGGGGACGTCGGTGGTGAGCGCGAAGTAACTCGGGCGGGAATCTGTCATGCGGGACCTCCTGGGGAAACGACAGCTTCAACCCTACGAAGCCCGCCGACACGTAGCACCCAGTTACCGAACTGACGTGCTACGACCCTAAGGAGTCCACCGACCAGGACAGCCACAGCATGGCCCCACCAAGTGCCGTGGTGAACAGCGCGTCGAAGCGCTTCGAGCGCACCGCCACCAGGCCGATGACCCTGGAGTCGCAGGTCAGACGCATCACGGTCAGCCAGAGCATGGCCGCGCCAAGGGTGAACGTGGCGCGGCGCCAGTGCTCCGTGGCCGCGTAGACGCCGGAGAGCACAAACCCCACCACGAACAGCGCGCCCATCGCCCGCTGCACCACAACGGGCAGCGGCGAGGCGGCGGCGCCGCGGTCGTGGGGGTTGTCCAGCGTCAGCCCGTCCGGAAGCTCCGTCCCAGGCAGCTGGATCTTGCTACTTGCCAAACCGGCTCACGCCCTAACTGGCGTCCTGGCCAATGCCGGCCTGGCGTTCTGCGTTTTCCACGATGTTGCGCACCAAAAACGTGCGCGTCATCGGGCCCACGCCGCCCGGGTTCGGGGAGACCCAGCCGGCCTTGTCCCACACGTCCGGGTGCAGGTCGCCGACGGTTTTGCCGTCGACGCGGGAGACGCCGACGTCGAGAAGCGCCGCACCTTCCTTGATCATGTCCGCGGTGATCATGTGCGGCTTGCCGGCGGCGGCGATGATCACGTCCGCGCGGCGGGTCTCCGCCACCAGGTCCTTGGTGCCGGTGTGGCACAGCACGGTGGTGGCGTTGACGTCGCGGGCGGTGAGCATCAGCGAGATCGGGCGGCCCACCGTCACGCCGCGGCCGATCACGCAGACGATCGCGCCGTTCAAATCAACACCGAAGCGCTCCAACAGTTTGATGGAGCCGTTCGGTGTGCACGGCAGCGGGGCGGGCTCGTTGAGCACGAGCTTGCCCAGGTTCACCGGGTGCAGGCCGTCGGCGTCCTTCGCCGGATCGATCAGCTCCAGGATGCGGTTTTCGTCCAGGTGCTTCGGCAGCGGCAGCTGGACGATGTAGCCGGTGACGGCCGGGTCGTTGTTCAGCTCGCTGATAAGCTTCTCCAGCTCCTCCTGAGTGCAGTCACCCGGCAGCTCCTTCATAATTGACGCAATCCCCAGCTCTTCGCAGTCCTTGTGCTTCATGCGCACATAGTTCTGGCTGGCGGGGTCCTCCCCCACCAGCACCGTGGCCAGGCCCGGGGTCACGCCGCGCTCAGCTTTGAGACGAGCCACGCGCTCCTTCAAATCCGCGAAAATCTCCTCGCGGTAGAGTTTTCCATCCAGTTTGATCGCAGTCACGGCCCCAATCCTAGACTGTCAGGCGTGCTCCACCTGATCTACGACAACCCGGCCATCGGCGGCAACGCCGGCGCCGCCATCCGCCTCGCCGCCAACACCGGGGCGCAGCTGCACTTCGTCGAGCCGCTCGGCTTCAACTTCGACGACAAGCACCTCAAACGCGCCGGCCTGGACTACCACGACCTGGCGGACGTGATCATCCACCCGGACATCGACGCCTGCTTCGATACCATCCCCGATTCGCGCATCTTCGCGTTCACCGCGCACACCGAGCACCACTACCACGAGGTGTCGTACCAGGACGGCGACGCGCTGCTGTTCGGCAACGAGGCCAACGGCATCCCCGACGAGCATTTGGCCCACCCGCGGATCACGCGCCACGTGCGCATCCCCATGCTGCCGGCGCGGCGCAGCATGAACCTGACCAACTCCGCGTCAGTCGCCATCTACGAGGCGTGGCGCCAGCTCGGCTTCGTCGGCGGGGTCTAGATCTTCGAGTACCGATTCCAGACGATCAGCAACCAGTAGCTGGACATGCTCGTCTGTAACCTCAGATGAGCCGACAGCGACCAAGAATCCTTCTTCGTTTCTCACGATTCTTGCGACCATGTGCCCATTTTAGAGCGACTCGCCGTCTACGAGGCGTGGCGCCAGCTTGGCTTCCTCGGCGGTATCTGACAAGGGGTCCGTGACCTGCATCGGCGGGAGCTTGCGGGCCCGCAGCTTATCGACGATTTCACGCGCCTGCTCCTCCCCCACATCGCGCAAAGAAACACTGAACGGGCCGGGCACCATGTCGAGGTCGACGTTGGCCAGGCCGAGGGCGCGCTGCAGCGGGCCCTGCTCGAACGCCAGCTCCTGGATGTGCGGGGTTTCCACCATCTGGTACCAGCGGCCCAGCCGGCCGGCCGTCGCGGCGACTGCGCCGTCGCGGATGGTGACGGTCTGGCGTTTCCAGTCGATCGGCGAGACCCATCGGGCGCTGCGCGGCGAGCGGTAGTCGGCACGTGCGAGGTCCGTCAGGTCGTTGCCAGTCATTGGCCCGATGGCGTCCACCATCGCTTTCGCCTGCTCCCACGTGCCCACCGGCAGCAGCTTCGAGGTGCCGGTCTGCTTGTTGCGCTCCGAGCCGTAACCCGCCACCACAACGGAGACGGTCCACCAGCCGAACAGCCGCCAGAAGATCGGTTGGCGCAGCTGCACCGCGTGGATGCGCGAGCGAGGCACCGCTTGGCGACGGCGGTTGGCCAGCCCATAGGTCAGGTGGAACATCTCCCCCTCCTTGGTACAGGTGAACCGCCAGGACTGGTCGATGGTGCGCCAGATCCTTGGTAGAAACCCCACCAGCACCGGGAGAATTGCGGCGGCGGTCAGGTCCGTCCAAATCGGCACGAACGCCCACACGATGGTGAACAGCGTGGACATCTGGAACGCGGTGCCGATGAGCGACCTGCGGATCGGGATTGGGGGAACGAGGTTCGGGCCGGAGGCGTCGATAGGCAACTGCTTCTGTGGTCCCCCGATGCGGCGCAGCAATTGGGCGCGCACCTCCTCCGCTTCATCGCGCGGCAGGTAGGTGATTTCAATGGCGGATTGCGCGCTGCCGGCGGCCTCGATGCGCACCGACGCGAGGCCGAAGATGCGCGGCGCGAAAGATTCGATGACGTCGACGGCCTGGATGCGGTCGAAGCGCGCGGCGCGGACCTGGTTGGTCAGCACGCCGCGGCGCACCTCCACCTCCTCCTCACCGATTTTGAAGCCGCTGCGGCGCCACCAGATCTGGGAGACCGCGAAAAGCACCGCGAGCGCCGCGACGGCACCCGCCGCCGCCCACGCGATCTCGCGCCCGCCGACGTTTTCGCGCTGCGCCCAGTGGTAGATGGGCATGGTGAAGTTGAACAGCGCGATCGTGGCCAGGGCCAGCACGAACGCCCAGACGCGCAGCAGCGGGGTGAGACGGTGGATGCGGCGGTAGCCCTCCATGCCGGGCGTGGTGTGTTCAGTACTCACAGGCCGCTCATCCGCTCGCGGGCTTTGACGGCGAGGCGGTCGCGCAGCGCGTCGGCGTCCTCCGCTAGCAGGCCCGGAAGATCCGAATCCGACGAGCTCGACGCCGTGTGCACCTTCAACTCCTTCAGGCCGAGGGAACGGGAAATCGGCCCGGACTCCACGTCCACGAACTGGATGCGCCCGTACGGGATCACCGTGATGGTGTGAAACATCTTGCCCTTGCTCAACACCAGCTCATTGTCCGTTTCCAGCCAGCCCATGTTGCGCACCTGGAACGGGATAAGGAAGAACCGCCAGATGAAAAAGACGCCGAAAATACCCAACGGGATGAGAAAACCCCAGCCCCACTCGCGGTAGCAGAGGTAGAGCCCGCCGCAGACGATGAGCGTCCAGATGGCGTTGCTGACCAACTTCGGCCACATCAGCTTCGGGGAGACCTTGTGCATCGTCTCCACCGAGGTGGGCAAAGGCTGCAGCGGTGCGTCGGACATGGCGCTCACGCTACCAGCCCGGGGTGGTGGGGCTGTTCCGGCGTAGATGCTTACTCCAGGATGCTTACCCGACGTAGATGCTTACTCCAGGATGCTTATCCATCGAGTGCGGCGCCCTGTACTGCTCTGGCCCTCTCGAGAAGTAAGCGTTTAGAAGTAAGCATCCTCGGGCGGTAAGCATCCTCGGGCGGTAAGCATCCTCGGGCGGTAAGCATCCTGGGGTAAGCATCCACCGCCAACACCCAGCGCACCCGCCCCGTGCACGCGCCCGTCACCGGAAATCCCGGGACCCGTGTGGACTACGACAATTTCTCCTGCTGCTTCGGTGCCGTCGACGCACTGTTCGGTATCCGCCCAGCGCAGTTTTACGGCAACGACGACACGCTAGAGCATCGGGCCGCCTCGCGTGCCAAACAGTTGCGACCTCCTGTTTCGCACTGTACGATCTCACCCACAGAGCCGGGTTTTCCGGCGAATAGGCAACGGCCCCCACCTCAGTTGTGGGGGCTGTCCTCATTTCAGTGGTGACTGGTTGAGCGCTTCTAAAATCCAGCGTTCACGCCGAAGCCACTCACCAAGTTTCGGATTAATCATTTTGCAGAGTTCCACGCTGTCTTGGTGCGCCTGTCTCACTGCATTCTCCTCCGAAATAATCGGCCTGTGATGCGAAGCTCGGTTTCGGATGGTCCGCAAATTATTTGCTCGAGAAGAAAAGTTCGTCTCGTCCGCGTGATTTAACCGTGGACGGATCGCTTCGACCCACAGCACGTGCCGAGGATTTCTGTCGCTTTGGTAGTGGGACGCCGGCAACAGCTGTGTCCACGATCCAAAACTTAATCCAGCCACATAATCATCATGGGTAGGATTCGGCCCAGCAGTTTTCAAATCGGCGAATGACCTCAGCGGCCTTTTCTGCTGTGCCACCACTGTCGCGAGCAAATCAACTGGGTCGGTAATCCACTCCCGAGTTCCGCCGTGCTGGATATTCCACTCCGCAAAACTTTCGTCGATGACTGTTCTCAGCTGCACCTCTGCAAACCCTGTGGTTCGGAGAATCGCAGCAGCAACATAGGAGTTCCAGAGATAAATCTGAGCAGCAAACAGCGGCCCTTTGTGCCCGGCGAGATCCATGTACCTTTGTCGTCTCGCTTCAGGTAGCGAGCCCAGAATGATCTCCGCCGAGGTTTTTGTCACCGGATTGGTCGAAATTTTCATTTTCCCCCTCTGCTCCACTTGTACCCCATCACCGGAAGTCCCGCGACCCGCGGGAGAGCAGCTCTCCCATCGCCAGTGGTTCGAGCCGGTCCGCCACCACGGACACCGCCCCGGAGGCGTTTTGCACGATCCCGCGCACGACCAGCGCTTTGGCGGTGCGGGCCAACACCCGCTGCTTGTTCCACAGCCCGACGGAGATGACCACGTTGATCAGCCCGGTCTCGTCCTCCATGCCGAGAAAGGTCACCCCGCCTGCGGTGGCCGGGTGCTGGCGGTGCGTGATCACGCCGGCCACGCGCACGCGGGTGCCGTCCTCCACCCCATGCAACAACTCCGCCGCCGGCACCACACCCTGCGCCGATAACGCCGCACGCACCATCTCCACCGGCATAAGCCCAGGCGTGACACCGGTGGCCGCAACGTCGGCGGCCATCAGCTCAAACGGGTTCATGCCGGGAAGCGACGGCGCCACCACCGACGACAACCCGGGCAGCATGCCCTCGCGCTCCGTGGCCGCCACGCCCGCCTGCCACAGCGCCTGCCTGCGCGTGACCCCGAAGCAATCCAGCGCCCCCGCCCGGGCCAGCGCCTCGACGTGCTCCACGGACAGATCGGCCCGGCGCGCCAGGTCCGCGATCCCGTCGAAAGGCGCCGCCTGTTCAATCCGCAATGCCGCGTCCGCACCCAGCCCCCGCACCAGGTTCAGCCCCACCCGGATCGTCGAAGAGTCCACGCACAGCGCCTCGCACCCGGAGTTGTTCACGCACACCGGTAGCACCTCCACCCCGTGGCGGCGCGCGTCCTGGATCAGCGACTGCGGGGAGTAAAACCCCATCGGCTGCGCGCGCAGCAGCCCCACGCAAAACTGCGCCGGGTAGTGGCGCTTAAACCACGCGGAGAAGTACACCAGCGAGGCAAACGACTGCGAGTGCGATTCCGGGAACCCGTAGGCGGCGAAGGCCACGATCTTCTGCCACAGCCGCTCGGCGACGTCCGAGCCAATCTCGTTGGTGCGCCAGCACCCCTCGAAAAACCGCGACTTCAACGCCGCCATGCGAGCCGGTGAACGCTTCGACCCCATGGCCCGCCGCAGCGCATCCGCCTCGCGGCCGGAAAAACCTGCCGCATCCACGCAGATCTGCATGAGCTGCTCCTGGAACAACGGGATGCCCAGCGTCTTGCCCAGGGCGCGCTCGAGCACCGGGTGGTCGTACTCCACCGGCTCCAGCCCGTCGCGCCTTCTTAAATACGGGTGCACCGACCCGCCCTGGATCGGGCCCGGCCGAATCAGGGCCACCTCCACCACCAGGTCGAAAAACCGGCGCGGCTTCAGCCGGGGCAGGGTGCCCATCTGCGCGCGCGATTCCACCTGGAACACGCCGACGGAATCGGCGCGGCAGAGCATGTCGTACACGTGGGCGTCGTCAAGCGGAAGCTCCCACAAGTGCACCGTGCGGCCGGTGGTTTCCTCCACCAGGTCCACCATGTGGTGCAGCGCCTCCAGCATGCCCAGGCCGAGCAGGTCGAACTTGACCAGGCCGGCCGAGGCGCAGTCGTCCTTGTCCCACTGCACCACCGAGCGGTTCTCCATGCGCGCCCACTCCACGGGCACCACGTCCGCAATGGGGCGGTCGCAGATCACCATGCCGCCGGAGTGGATGCCCAGGTGGCGCGGCTGCCCTTTGAATTGCGCTGCCAGCTTCTCGACGCCCTCCGGCACCTCCGCCATCCCCTTCGCCCAACTATCAGCCGCGCCCTGCGCGAACCCCAGGGCACGCGCGGCGTCACGCACCGCACCTTTGGTCCGGTACGTGATCACGTTGGCCACCTGGGCGGCGTTGTCGCGCCCGTAGGTGTCGTAGACGTACTGGATCACCTCCTCGCGCCGGCCCGACTCGATGTCCAAGTCGATGTCCGGCGGGCCGTCGCGGTCTGGGGAGAGGAACCGCTCGAACAGCAGCCCCGCCTCGATCGGCTCCACGTTGGTGATCCCGAGCGCGAAACACACCGCCGAGTTCGCCGCACTGCCACGCCCCTGGCACATGATGTTCTGCCTCGCGCAGAAATCCACCAGGTTGTACACGATGAGGAAGTAGCCGGGAAAATTCAGCTCCTCGATCACCTCCAGCTCGTAGCGGATTTGGGCCATTGCTTTTCGACGCACCTCCGGCCCCCGCGACGCATAGCGAAACTGCGCACTCGCCAGCGTGAGATTGCGCAGGTGGTCCATCTCGCTGCGGCCGTCCGGCGTGGGGTAGCGCGGCAGCTCCGGCGCGACCAGGTCGAGGGTGAACGCACAGCGTTTAGCCAGCTCGACGCTGTAAGCGAGCTTCTCCTCGCACCCCGGGTACATGCGTTGGAGCTGGTCGCCGGAGCGCAGCCAGTTCGCCCCCATCGGGTGTAAGTCCCCGTGCGCCTGAGCCAGCGACTCGCGCCTGGCCAGCGCCCGCTTCGCCTGGGCCAGCCGGGCCTGGTCGCGCGTGGCTGCGGCCGGCATCGCGGTGACGATGGCGGGGATTTTTTCCGCGTGCGCGTCTCGCGCCCGGTCCAGCGCCGCGTGCCGGTCCGCGTCCTCGGGCGTCATGGACACCTCGTACTCCAGCACCACATTGCCCGCGCCGAACACGTCGACCAGGTGGTCGATTTCCCCCACCCACCGCCAACCGGCGAGCACGACGCAGGTGCCGCCCAGCTGGTCGCCGATGAGCTCCAGCGGCGGGTAGGCCACCTTACCCTTTTCGCGGGTGGCCATGTGCGCGTCCGCCATCAGGTGCGACAAGCGCTTGTAGCCCTCCGGCCCGCGGGCGATCACGGGCAGCACCCGGTCACCCAACGTCAGCTCCGCCCCGAAGACGGTGTCCAACCCGGCCGCGGCGGCCGCCTCCGCGAACTTCACCGCGCCGTAGAACCCGTCCCTATCCAGCAGCCCCACCGCGCTCAACCCCAGCTCAACGGCCCGGTCCACCAAGTCCTCCGGCTCGCTCGCTCCGCCGAGGAAGCTATACGAGCTGACGGTGTGCAGCTCGGCGAACGGTGTCGTCGATAGGCATTGCTTTTGTGGCGAGGCCGCCGGCTCCGCTTTGCCGTACGCTGCGTCTGCGGGCGTGCCGGTGTGGCCGACCTGCACCGGCTCCGGGCCTGGGCGGCCGGAGAGGATACGTTCGAGCCGCGACCACGACAGCGGCGCTCCCCCGTTGAATCTCATGGCGGGAACGCTACCACTGTTCGAAACTGTGTGCTAGTTCGAGCGGTGCTCTTTCGGGTCACCGCCGCCCACCTCCGGCAGCCGCCACCGCCAAATCCAGCTACAAGGATCCAGCTAATCGCCCCCAGGGGGAGCGCGGACAAAAAGTTGGAGTGTTGGGGGCTGGAAGGTATTCCGATGCCTGCAGGGTTTCCATCTGATATCCGCGTTGGTGCGGTTAAGAGGTTTTTGGCTGGGTCGTCTGCCCGTGAGGTCTGCGACTGGGCTGAAGACGTGTGTGGTCGCCGACCGTCGGTGGCCACGGTCGGCAACTGGGTTGCAGCCAAACGCCAAGGCCAGTCCTTTGACGGTGCGCGACGCGCCTACGACGCTGAGACCATCGCAAAAGTTGTCGCACGCAGGTTGACCTCGAAGGCGACGGTGCGTGATATCGCCGTGGAGTTCGATGTCAACGACACCGCAGCACTGACCTGGACGAAACGGTATTGGCCCGACGATGACGAACGCGATTTGGCAGCGTCGATGACATTCGACGAGGCCTTTGCGGCGACAATGGAACGCGTGAGCAAACACCGCAAAGTCCAACGCAACCATCAGCAGCAGCGAGTCGATGAGGCAGCCGATGCAAAAAGACCACCCCGGCCAGTCAACGAGTGGCTGCCAGGGCCTGGGCCGATAGACGATATCGCTGATTTACCCAGTGACATGGACGAGCTGAAAAAGCTCGTTGTCGAGATGCGTGACCGGGAAACGGTCAAAGACGCCATTATCCACGTGCTCATGAGCGACGGTGAGCCGCAGGGAAACGGCGACGTCCGTGACGGTGAGCCGCGGGGAAAAGGCGACGTCCGTGACGGTGAGCTGTCGACCGCGGCGAAAGCTGCTGTGGTGGTTGCCCTCACGGACGCCCACGGGTTTTCCATCGCCAAGGCATGCGCGGTCGTCGGGATTGCGCAGTCGACGTTTTACTACCACCGACACAAACACACGCAGGTGGTGCAACAGCGCGAACAGCGCCACGCTGCACTCAAACCGTTGATCTTGCAGGCAGCCGCCGAATCCGGGCAGAGCTACGGGTACCGGCGCATCCATGCCTGGTTGAAGATCATGGGGCATACGGTGTCGGAAAAGATCGTGCGCACCCTGATGAAAGAGCTTGGGTGCCGCCCGCCAGCGAAGGTGTCGGGCAAGTACTCCTCCTACACCGGTGAAACCGACCATAAGCCGGCAAACCTGCTGCTGATCACCCCACCCGACAGCAGCGACGGGGATGCGGATTCGGATGCGGCCCGGCCGGTTGTTGAACCGTCGCAGTACTTCATCGACCACGCCGACGCTCAGGGGCTTACCCACGATTTCCACGCTGATGCCCCGTGGGAGAAAATCGGCACCGACGTCACCGAAATCCACTGCCCCGACGGGAAGTTGTTCCTATCGGCAGCGATCGATTTCTACGACGGGATGCCGATTGCGGTGACCATGTCGACGTCGCCGAATCACGACCTGGTCGCCGAGATGATCGCGCGAATCGACGAGCTAAAACCCGACGAGGCAAAACCGATTATCCATTCCGATCGTGGTGGGCTCTACCGCAGTGAACGCTGGGTCAGCCTGATTACCGACCACACCCACAACATCCTGGATTGCCCCAACTGCCAAGCCGATGCGTGGTGCGACACCCGGTGGCGCTACATCCCGTCACTGTCGCGCAAGGCCACCAGCGGCGACAACGCGCGCACCGAGGGGTTCTTCGGCACGATGAAACAAGAACTGCTCAAAGGCAGACCTGTGGTGTCAACGATGACGGTGGCGCAGATGCGCGACTATATTGACACCTACATCGACTTCTACATCCACAGACGATTGAAGTCGACACTCGGCGACGGCTACACCACCATCGCCGAACACCGACAAGCACTGAGTGCATAACAACGAGACAAAGTCCCCCAAATGCACTCCAAGAATTTGTCCGCATCCCCAGGGGCCGGATAGCTGGGTCTTACTAGCTGGATCCGCGAAAAGGGGCACCAAAGGAGCCGCAGACAGGCCACAAAAACCGCCACGCTCACACCCCCGGACAGACAGCTCGGTTAAGGAATCTAGCCAGAAATAGACTAAGCGGTACATAGGGTGCTAGATTCTGACCCGTCATACATTCCCTACATAAGGAGACCCCAATGCGTATCAAGCGCACCCTCGCAACCGTTGCTGCGGCTGCCCTGGCCACCACCGGTTTGGTCGCCTGCTCCAACGAGTCCGAAGACGCTGCAAACACCGCGGACAACGCCGCCGGCGACAACGTCACCGTCAAGATCGGCACCACCGAAGCCGACCAGGAAGCATGGCGCGTATTCAAGGACCTGGCCAGCGACAACGGCATCACCCTAGACATCGTCTCCTTCTCCGACTACTCCCCGGTCAACGAAGCGCTCGCACAGGGTGAGCTGGACGTGAACAAGTTCCAGCACATCAAGTACCTCGCCGAGTACAACAAGGCCTCCAACAACGACCTGCGCGTCGTCGGCTCCACCGAGATCGTGCCGCTGGCGCTGTTCTGGAAGGACCACGACTCCATCGACGGCATCGAGGGCGAGTCCGTCGCCATCCCGAACGACCCGTCCAACCAGGGCCGCGCGATCAACGTGCTGGTCCAGGCGGGCCTGCTCACCCTGAGCGACACCGTCGCAGATGAGCTCGCCCCGACCCCGGCCGACATCGACAAGGACGCCTCCAAGGTCACCGTCACCCCGGTCGACGCATCCCAGACCCCGTCCGCCTACAACGAGGGCAAGCCGGCCATCATCAACAACACCTGGCTGGACCGCGCCGGCATCGAGCCGAACCTGGCCATCTTCGAGGACGACCCGGAGTCCAAGGAGGCTGAGCCGTACATCAACGTCTTCGCCGCCCAGGCCGACAACATCGACGACGAGACCCTGAACAAGCTGGTCGAGCTGTGGCAGACCCCGGAGGTCGCCGAGGCCGCGGCCAAGGACTCCAAGGGCACCTCCGTGCCGGTCTACCGTGATCAGGCTGAGCTCAACGAGATCCTGGACCGTCTCCAGAACAAGTAAGTCTCCGGGCACATCGCAACACAAAGGAGCACGCTTATGCGTACCAAGCGCGTAATCGCCGCGGCCGCGGCATCCCTCATTGCAGCCACTGGGCTGGTGGGCTGCTCGTCGGAGACGGAATCGGCGTCGACAAGCGATGGCGACAATGTCACCGTGAAAATCGGCACCACCGATGCCGACCAGAAGGCCTGGAGTGTCTTCGCTGACGAGGCACAGAAGGCCGGCATCGATCTGGACATCATTCGGTTCACCGAGTACCCGCAGGTCAACCCGGCGCAAGTCGAGGGCCAGATTGAGATCTCGAAGTTCCAGACGATTAACTACCAGGCCCAGTACAACGCCACCGCCGGCGAGGACCTGCGCATCATCGGCTCGGGCGAGATCAACATTCTGGGCTTGTACTGGAAGGACCACGACTCCCTCGACGGCATCGAGGGCGAAGAGGTGGCCATCCCGAACGACCCGTCCAACCAGGGCCGCGCCATCAACGTGCTGGTCCAGGCGGGCCTGCTCACCCTGCGAGACGGCGCGTCCAAGCTGACCCCGACCCCGGCCGACATTGACAAGGACGCCTCCAAGGTCAAGGTCGTCGCCGTGGACGCTTCCCAGACGCCGAACGCCTACAACGAGGGCCGCCCGGCAATCATCAACAACAACTGGCTGGCGCGCGCGGGCATCGACCCGGCCTCCTCTGTGGCCGCGGACGACCCGAACTCGGAGCTGGCGGAGCCGTACATCAACGTCTTCACCGTCTCCGGCGACGACCTGGACAACGAGACCTACGAAAAGATCGTGGACGTCTGGCAGTCCGAGGAAGTCACCGCGGCGCTCAACGAGGACTCCAACGGCACCGCCGTGCAGGTCCAGCGCTCCAAGGAGGAACTCAACGAGATCCTCGACCGCCTTGTGGAGGAGTACAAGTAGATGGCAAAAACCGGCACCCGGATTGAGTTCCGGAACGTATCCAAGGTTTTCAAAACCAAAGACCGCGAGGTCAAAGCCGTCGACGACGTCACCCTGACCGTCGAGCCGGGCGAGATCCTCGGCGTGATCGGCTATTCGGGTGCCGGCAAGTCCACGCTTGTCCGCCTCATCAACGGCCTGGACATGCCCACCTCGGGGCAATTGCTTCTCGACGGCACCGACGTCGTCGGCATGCCCGAGCGCAAACTGCGCGAAATCCGCCGCAACGTCGGCATGATCTTCCAACAGTTCAACCTCTTTTCCTCCCGCACCGCCGCCGGCAACATCGAGTACCCGCTGAAGCTGGCCGGTGTGGACAAGCAGGAACGCAAGCGCCGCGTCGCGGAGCTGCTCGACTTCGTCGGTTTGTCCGAGCGCGGCGAGAACTATCCGGAGCAGCTCTCCGGCGGCCAGAAGCAGCGCGTGGGCATCGCCCGTGCGCTGGCGACCAACCCGTCGCTTTTGCTTGCCGACGAAGCCACGTCCGCCCTCGACCCCGAAACCACCCAAGAGGTCCTCGGCGTGCTGCGCCGTGTCAACGAGGAACTGGGCATCACGATCGTGGTGATCACCCACGAGATGGACGTCATCCGCGCCATCGCCGACAAGGTCGCCGTCATGGAAGACGGCAAGGTGGTGGAGTACGGCAGCGTCTACGACGTGTTCGCCAACCCGCAAACTTCCGTGGCGCAGCGCTTCGCCGCCACCAGCTTGCGCAACCGCCCCGACGAGGTGGAGGCGCGCGAGCTTCTGGCCAAGCCGGGCCGCCTGTTCACCGTGGACCTGACGGAGGATTCCGGGTTCTTCGGCGCGGCGGAGGCCGCCCGCGAGCGCGGCGTGTCGGTGGAGCCGGTGCACGCCGGCATCACCACCTTGCAGGAGCGCTCCTTCGGCAAGATGACCGTGCGCCTTAACGGCGACGATGCCGCCATCAACGAGTTTTTATCCACGCTGCAGCGAAGTACCGAGATTGAGGAGATCACCCGATGACCGCGTTGAACACTGGCGTAACCGAGTACATCCTCGCCGAGCCGAACTGGGACACCCTCGGTCCCACCTTCCTCGAAGCGATCGGCGACACGCTGTGGATGGTGGCCATCACCATGGTCGTCGGCGGGTTCTTCGGCCTGCTTTTAGGCCTGTTTTTGTACACCACCCGCCCGGGCGGCATCCTGCAGAACAAGGCGGTGTACACCATCATCAACGTGGCGGTGAACTTCTTCCGCCCCATCCCGTTCATCATCATGATCGCGATGCTCTACCCGCTGACCTTGCAGGTGGTGGGCACCACCATCGGCCGCGCCGCGGCGACGTTCGTGATGTGCTTCTCCGCCACGTTCACCGTCGCCCGCATTGTGGAGCAGAACCTGGTGGCCATTGACCCCGGCGTGATCGAGGCGGCCCGCTCCATGGGCGCGAGCCCGTGGAAGATCATCACCTCGGTGATCCTGCCGGAGGCGCTCGGCCCGCTGATTTTGGGCTACACCTTCATCTTCATCGCGGTGATCGACATGTCCGCCATGGCCGGCTACATCGGCGGCGGCGGCGTGGGCGACTTCGCCATCGTGTACGGTTACCGCGCGTTCGAGCCCCAGGTCACCTGGGCTGCGGTACTGGTCATCGTGGTCATCGTGCAGCTGGCGCAGTTCCTGGGCAACTGGCTGTCCAAGAAGGTCATGCGCCGGTAAGTTTGGGTGCCATGAAGGTTGCGGCGTTCGACTTCGATGGCACTCTCCACCACCCTCCCCAGGGCTTCCGCGAGGAGGACATCGCCGCGATAGATGCCTGGCGCGCTGCCGGGCATCTTGCCATTTCTGCCACCGGCCGCTCCCGCACCGCCCTGGCTTACGGGATGCGCGGCAGCGGGCTCGGGTTCGACTACCAGGTGCTGTCCAACGGCGGTTCCGCCACAGACGGGGCGAACCGCCAGCTCATCTTCGGCCACGAGGTCGCCGGCTCCGTGTTACAGGCGACTTTGGACGCCTTCGGTTCCCGCGAGGGCCTGGCCATCTTCGGCACCACCCTGGGCCACGTCGACGGGGTGTTCGCCAACAACACCGGCGTCACCCACACCTTCACCGCGCACTTTGCGCAGATGACTCCCGCGGACATCCCCGACCACCGCTTCGCCGTCGTGCCCATCTGGGTGCCCGGCAACGCGGACCTGCGCGCGGAGGTCGTCGACTGGGCGTCCACGCTCGGCGAGGTCGAGGTCGCGCAGAACCAGGACTACATCGATCTCATGGCCCCGGGCCGCTCCAAGGGCGCAGGCATTTCGCAGCTTCTCGACGTCCTCCGCCTCCCCCGCGAATCCATCCAGCTCTACACATTCGGCGATTCCTGGAACGACCTGCCCATGCACGCCATCGCGGACGTCTCCCACGGCTTCCACCACTCCCCCGCAGAGGTGCGCGCCGCCACGGACCGCGTCATCGGCTCCGTGGCGGAGGTCCTGGGCGAGTACATATAGCTGTCTGGCGTTGTCCCAGGCTCACGCGCAGATCGTCTAGCAGCCGAGGAAACACCGCTAGACGATCAACGAAATCAGGCAGCGTTTCCCCAGGTGATAATGAACACGATTGTTGGTATCGGCCTGATCGTCTAGCAGGGCGGCGATACTGCTAGACGATCCGCGCCCGACCCCCCTGGCCCCAAGCCGGATACTCCGGATCCCGCAATCTCACCGCGACACAGGCGCAACCGACACCGCGACCCAGGCCGTACTCTCTTTCGGCGCCTTTCCGCACGAGTCGACCACACCGGACGCCGGGCGCTGCTCCAGCTGCACTTCGTACGCCTGGCCGGACGCAGTGTCGGTGACCAGGGCGGCACCACCATCAGGCGCAGCAACCTCGAACTGGCCATAGCGTGCACCGGGCACCTCGGCGGCGACGGCGAGCTCAGCCACCTGCTCGGCGGGACCGAGGGTGCCGCGGCCGCGGTTGCCGGGGACGAAGTAGCGGCCCTCGGATGCGTCGGCAAGCATGGCGTCGGTGGCCTCGATGTTCATGCGGCCGAAGCTGTAGGCCCACGGCATGAGCAGCATCGTCGGCGCGAAGCGGTGGCCCTTGATGTGGGAGGTCTCCCACACGACGTCGTTGCCGGGGCCGAACGGGTGGCGCGCGTGCAGCTCGTTGACCAGCGGGCGGCCCTTGACGGCGCAGCAGCGGTCGCGCTTAGCGTGGGTGCAAATCAGCAGCAGCGGGCGCTCGCGGCGTTCGGCGCCGTTGCGGCCCGGGCCTGACAGGTCCAGTTCCAGCAGCTCGTCGGGGCTGTCGACGTGCTTAACCTCGGTGACGGCCTCGTCGGCGAAGACGAGGTAGAGGTGGTGGTCGGTGATGTTGCGGCCCTCGCGCGTTGGGTGGCGGATGAGCAGCAGGGTGGCGTCGTGAGCCTCCAGCATGGGCGCGAGCTTGGCGGTGAGTTCTTCGCCGAGGGCGGCGTCGCCCATGACGTCGCGAGGCCAGGCCTCCGGCCACTCGAAAAGCACGTACACCGAGCCGGGTTTGGCGGTTCCCGGCAGCGGTTCAACCTCTACATCAGAGCAGGGCAGTTGTTGCATGGCACCACCATAGCTAAGCGTGCCCTAACCTGTAAGTCACCCTCTTGGACACCACTCCAAGTTATAACGGTTGTATAACCTTTTGCGGTTTTGCCCTTTTTCTTTTTGATCTCACCTGCCCGCTGGCTACGGTGACTGGGTGTTTAAAATTTCCGGTCTTTCCCGCGCGGCGCTCGCGGGCGCGTGCGTGGCGGCTTCCGTCGCGTGCGGCGCCTGCAGCGTTGTCGACGACGGTGCCGGGAACACCCTGGCGGGCAGCCTGGCCTCCCCCACCGCGAAGCTGCAGCCGCTAGGCACTGCAGATCCGTCGCCGAAGACGCAGCGCCCGTCGGAGCCTTCGCGCCTGGCCGTGGTCGGCGTCCGCGTCGGCGCGCACGAGGGCTTCGACCGCGTGGTTGTGGACCTGGAGGGCGACGGCGATCCGGGCTGGTTCGTCTCCTACACCTCCACCCCGATGCAGGAGACGGTGGGCCAGCCGCTGCAGGTGGCGGGCAACTCTTTCCTCAACATCAACGTCGACGGCACCGTGTACCCCTTTGAGCTGGGCAAGGACAACGACGTCCCGGTGACCATGGCGGGCGATACGGGCAACGTCATCGACGTGATCAGCGCCGGCACGTACGAGGGCCGCAGCCAGGTTGTGGTGGGCCTGCGCTCGGAGCTGCCGTACTCGGTGCAGGTGTTGGAGAACCCCACGCGCGTTGTCGTGGATATCGTGCAGAAGTAACTAGTAGACAGCCTCCACGCGCCAGCTGCGCCGGCTCCACACCAGAAGCCAGCCGGTCACGGCGCCCCCTTCCCCGCCTTCGCGGCCCACAACCTGCATGCGCGCGACGCGGCCTGCGGGCAGCTCGGTTTGCGTCCACCAGTCCGCGTCCACAGGCCACGGGCCCGCCCACCCAGTGACCAGGTAGCGCTTCTCGCCCCAGGCCAGCCCGTACGGTTCGCTGCTCAGCAGGGCTTCGGCGGTGACGATGACGGGGGCACCGGAGGCGTCGATAAGCATGATGCGCGAGGCCGGGTGGTCGATGCCGCCGCCAAGGCGCGCGGGCAGGGGTTTTGGGATCGCCCCGGGCCACGATTGCCTATCGACGTCCTCCGGTTCCTCCCCAAACGGCACCATCGCCACGCGTTCGGCCACCCCGCGCCCGCCGACAAGGCGCGGTTGGAGCACGGCGTCGATGCCGAGTTGGGATTGGACGCGCTCGACCACCCGGCGCGCGGTGTCGGTGGACGCACCGTCGGACCACAGCTCGCCGACTGGTTCGGGCGCGGCGAATTCGAGCGGTTCAAGGATGAGGCTGGTGATTGCGCCGGAGCCACCGTTTGTCAGCCAACCATCCAATTGCCAGCGCACGCGGTCAGCGGTGGCGGCTTCGGTGAGCGGTTCGCGGGTGCGCCAGACGCGTTCGACGCGGGTGCCGTCGTGAAGCTCGGCGATAACTTTCAGGCGCAGGCAGTTGCGGCCGGTGTCTTTGAGCCGTTCGTGCAGGCTGGCGGCCAGGGCGCGGGCGGCGAACGCGGCGGCGTCCACGCGCTCGATCGGGTCCTCGGGCGTGATTGCCACGGCGAGGTCCTCCACCGGCAGCTCCGGGGCGACGCGGCGGTCCGGCGCGGCGGAAGCAATGCGGTGGATACGCATGCCTTTGGTGCCGAAGCGGGTGGTCACCGCGTTCGGCGGCAGCTTCGCCAGCTCCCCGAGAGTAGTAATGCCCAGCTGGCCGAGCGCTTTGACGGTGTCCATGTCCGCGGCGAGCGACTCTTCCGCCACCAGCACGCCGAGCGGCTGCGCGGCCAAAAACTCAGCCGAGCCGCCGGGCGGGATCACCTGGGAGGCGCGCGCGGCGATGAGCGCGGTGGCGATCTCGTCGGCGGCGCCTGCCTGGGTGTCGATGCCGCGGCGCGAGGCAGCGTCGATAAGCATCTCGAGCGCTTTGTCCTCGCTGCCGTGGAAGCGGGCGGCGGCCTCCACATCCACCACCACAAGACCGGGGCGCACCACTTCCACGCTGGCGGCGACGTCGTCGAAGCTGGCTGCCAGCGAGGCGAACATCCGCCCGTCGCGGTCCGGGTTATCCTCCACCACCGTCAGCTCTGGGGCGACCGCTTGAGCGTTGCGCACCCGCATCCCGCGGCGGATGCCCACCTGGCGCGCGGCGTGCGAGCACACTTTCACCCGGTGCTGCGCCGCGATCGCGATGGGTTCTGCCAGTTCATCGCCCGATTCCAGCCGCGCCGCCTGCACCGGCCAGTCCGGGAACCACAGCGCCGCGGCCCTCATGTGACGGCCCGGAGCCTTCGCTTCTCGACGCCTCCGGTACCCAACGTCACCCGCGCACTCGCCGGACGGTAGCCCTTGGCCTGCGCGCGGACGTCGAAGTCGATGCCGGTGATGCGGCCTGTACCACGGCCAATGCCGTGGAACTGCGCGAGCTGGCCCGTGATGGTCAGCGCCGGCGAGGGTACTTCCACGTTCACGCACACCAGCGCCGCCTGACCTTTGCGGATCCGGGCGAGCAGGGGGCGTGCGCGAACCGGGGTGAGCTGGAACGGGCTGCGGGTGCGCAGCACCACCAGGTCGAGGCCCTCGGCGAGCACGCCCGCGACGCTGAGGTCGTCGAGGCCCGCGTCCGGCACCGCCACCACCCGCTCCATCGCGTCTATATCGATGCCGGCGTAGGACAGCTCCGGCCACCCCACCACACCTGCGCGCCCGCCTGCCTGCACCACCTGGCCGATGAGCTCCACGATCAGCGCCGGGGTGTCGCTGACGTGCGTGACCGCCCGGCGCGGCAGGCCACCGTTCGGCAGCACGAGCGAAAGCCCGCCCGCCACCGTCAGGGTCTCCGCATCCTCGACGACCTGCTGCGGAACCTCCCCGCCGATAGCGGCCATACGGGCGCGCAGCTCGGCGATCTGATCGGCGCGCGACTGCTGAGCTGGCGGTTCATCCACAACCGCCAGGTTCGCCGCCGCTGCCGACACAGCTCGAATAGATGTTCCACTCACGCCAGATAGTATGCACCCCGGGGCCGACGCAGGCAACGCTCCTGGTCGAACATGTTTTCTACTTCATCTTCATGAGAACCTGGCTCATGGAAGTGTGATGCAGAACATATTCCTTGCGGTGTCTGTGTACACTCCGTATGTGAGTCGCCTATCAGATTGGAGTCAATTATGAAACCGAGCAAAAATCAGTCTCGTGGGTTCGTTGCACTCGCGATCGGCGCGGTAGCACCTCTTCTTGGAGTAACAACCCCTGTAGCAGGAGCCGCCATTGCTGGTTGGGGTCTCGCTGCTGTGGCCTTTCCTGTCTCCGCTTTCTTCTTCCATCGAGCGAAGGATGACGACAGAGCGCGCGCATAAAGACACCCCCTGTTTGAACTTTGAATCATCTCAAAGCCTATTCGTTTATGTCTGCGTCAACTTAACGAGAAACTAGCCTCAGATCCCCCGCCACACGCCTCACGAACCCAGGCAGAGTATCTCTCGGCAGAGCAGCGGGACGGCAAACCGCTGGGCGCTAACCTGGTCTATGCCGAGACGTGGCAGTGGCTGGATGCGCGCGGCTGCACTGGGTTCGTCTCGAAGCGGTTGGTTGAGCAGTGCGCCCAGGCGTTGTCCCGCTATGCGCAGGAGCGCCCTGGTAACGTCGCCCTTCGTGATCCCCATCAGCGCAGCAGAGGTCCGAGGCCGCGTCACGCCGATCCCCACCCCAACCGTCGTACGAGCACTGGGCTCTGTCGGCGTGGGCGGGTCCGTCGGCGTGATGGCCTCACAGGCGCCGCTGAGTGTCAAAGCAGTCGTGGCGATTCTGTGTGTCGTTGCCGCCGTCGCCGTCACGCTGCTGCACCCCTACCGTAAACAGCTCCGCGCGTTTGCGGAGGAGAAGAACGTGGCCAGGGTGCCGTCGATAGGCATGGTGCTCCCCCTGATGCTGTGGTGGCTGCTGCTCATGCTCTCGCCGCTGGCCGGTTGGCCCGCGGTGGGCGCGTGGGTTGCGGGCGTGCTGGCGGCCGCGGCGGCGTGGGTGCTGTACCCACACGTGGATGGGTCGCGGCGCCTCGCGTACGCGTAGATCTACTCGAAAGAATCTACTCGAAAGGCTTTCTAGTAGACGAGTTTGCGCAGCTCAACCTAGAAACATTCGGTTTCGAGTAACTTTCTAGTAGCTTTCGAGCTCCGCAGGAGCACCCCTTCGCACAGACCCCTAGTAGCAAAGCCCTATTAAGGCCGAAATCGGCGCATACTCGGGCTTTGTCACTTGGGGTCTGTCGGCAGCACGGCGCAGCCGGCAAACAGCAAGACAGCCCCGCCGCGCCGAAACCCCGGCTGCGAAGTCCGGCAAACGCACGGATAATGGCGCGTATGGCTCAAGGATCTTCGACATCGCTCAAGCACATGTGGGACACCCGCCCGCACCGCATCCCGAAGGACGCGGGCGGGCGCGCCGTGATCGCCGGTGTCTGCGTCGGCGCCGGTGAGCGCTACAAGGTGGACCCGGTGGCCATGCGCATCGCGTTTGTCATCTTCAGCTTCATTTTCGGCGGCGGCATCTTCGCCTACCTGCTGTGCTGGTTTGTCATGCCGCGAGTGGGGATGAACATCACTCCGGCCAAGGCGATTATCACGCCGAAGGAGCAGCTCACCCCGCGCGAAATCGAGGAACGCAAGCCCGGGTGGTGGCTGCTTCTCGGCCTGATTGTCTTCCTGCCCGCGCTTAATCAGGCCGCGGATCTGCGAGGCACGCTACTCAGCTTCGCCGTGTTCTTCTTCGTCTGGTACGTCATCTACGCGAGCAACCCGGAGCCGCCGGCAGGCCCCAACAGCAACGACGATCTGGTCTGGCGCTAGGCAAAAACCAGCTAGCGGTAGCGCTTCGGCACGTCCGGCGCGCCGAGGGTGAGCATCAGCCGGTTCGCCCAGTTGAAGAACGCGGACGAGTTCACCACATCCAGCACCGCCAGGTCGTCCCGGCCCACGGCCCGCAGCGCGTCCACGTGTGGCCCGCCGAACTCGTAGGGGGTGCGGGTCAGCGCCACCGCGGCGTCGCGGATGGCGTTCCAGAGCTCGGATGAGAGGTCGGCGGTCACGCCTTCGTCGAGAAGCGTGTCAATGGCCTCCGCGTCGCCGCCCTCATCCTTGGAACGGCCTTGGTGCACCGAGGCGCAGTACTCGCAGCCGTTCAGGCGCGAGGCCACCGTGGCGGCGAGTTCGCGCTCGGCGCGGCCCAGCCCGCCCTCGGTGTTGTAGAAGATGTCCAGGTCCGTCAGCGTGCGGGCTTTCAGCGCCTGCGGGTCGCGCGCGAGCAGGCGGAAATACTCCATGTCGGCGCGCTCGGGTTTGATCAGCGCGTCGATGTGCTCCTCGGTCAGCTCAGCCTTTTCCAGCGGCGCCAACCACGGCTTCCAGCCCAGCGGGTGCGCCACAAACGTCTCGGGCGCAACCACATCGGGCTGCAAGGTGGCGGCCGCAGGCGCCCAACCGGGATCCGCAACGCCAGCTCGCTTATCGACGCCCTCCGGCACCTCGCCGCCACCCGCCAGCACGCGCACGCCGTGCACCACACGCAGCTGGAACGCCACAAACGCGATGAGCTGGCCGAGCGAGACAATCGCGTTTTCGTTGTATCCCGCTTCCTGCAGGTGCCCGATCGCCGCGGGGGATGCGTCCTTGGGGTGGAAGGTGAGCAGGTGGGCGAAGTCGAACGCGGCGGCCAAAGCCCCCTCGCCGAAGGTCACGAAGTCGCCGCCGGCGTAGGGTCCGGCGGACGCACTTTCACGCACGGCGTTTTCGACCACGGCGACCAGCGACTCGTCCTCGTCCGCGAGCAGGTCGGTGTAGAACGCCGCGGCACGCTTCGCGCCGGAGACGCCGGCGATGAAGGCGGCAACGGCGTAGCGGGTGGACACCGGCAGCGCCTGAATCAGCGCGTCGTCGGTCGGCTCGAACAGCGCCTCGAAGCTGCGCTGGGCGTTCTCCACCGCCTCGGGGCGGCGGCGTCGCAACTCGGCGAGCTCCGCCGGGGTCTCGGCCAGGACGTCAATAATGTCGGTGCGGTTAGACAACAAACTCTCCTAACTGTCGGGCGCGGAACACGGTGCCGGGGATGGCGTTGATGAGCTCGCGGGTGACATCGTGCTGCGGGTGTGCAAACACGTCGTTGGTCGCCCCGTATTCCACCTGGCGGCCGCGGCTGAACACGCTCACGGTATCCGAAATCTGGCGCACCACCGCCAGGTCGTGGGAAATGAACACGTAGGTCAGGCCGAGCTCACGCTGCAGGTCCTCCAAAAGCTCCAGGATCTGGGCCTGCACGGTCACATCGAGCGCGGAGACCGCCTCGTCCAGCACCACCAGCTCCGGCTCCACAATCAGCGCACGGGCGATAGCCACGCGCTGGCGTTGCCCGCCGGACAGCTGCGCCGGGGTGCGGGAGGCGAACTTCGCTGGGTCCAGCGCCACGCGCGCCAAGAACTCGTCGGCGCGTGTGAGCGCCTCACGCTTCGAGGCGCCGGCGAGGTTGCGCAGCGGCTCGGCGACGATCTCGCCGACCCGCATCTTCGGGTCCAGCGAGGAGTACGGGTTCTGGTACACCATCTGCACCCGGCCGCGAAGGCCCCGCTGCTGCTTTGGTGTGAGCCCCGTCAGCTCCGTGCCGTCTAGGGTGATACTTCCCGCGGTGGGCTGGTTGAACATGGAAATCGCGCGCCCGGTGGTGGTCTTGCCGGAGCCTGAGCCGCCGACTAAGGCGTGGGTGGAGCCGCGCGCCACGTCGAAGGAAATGTCCTCCACCGCCGTGAAGTCGCCGTAGCGCTTGGTCAGCCCGCTGACGGAAAGGAGGGGCTCGGGGGTGACCGGAGGACGTCGATAGGCATCTGCGACCGCAAGCGAGGGCACGTTGGCCAGCAGGCGCTTCGAGTAGTCCTGCTGCGGGCTGGTCAGCACTTGGCCCACCGGGCCGTGCTCGACCACACGGCCGCGCTCCATGATCACCACGTCGTCCGCCCGGTCGCCCGCGACGGCGAGGTCGTGGGTGATGAAGACGATGCCAAGGCCCAACTCAGCGCGCATTTTGTCCAGCAGGTCCAGAATGGTCTTCTGCACCGTCACATCGAGCGCGGACGTCGGCTCGTCCGCAATGAGCACCTCGGGCTCGAGCGCCACCGCCGCCGCGATGAGCACGCGCTGCTTCATGCCGCCGGACAGCTCGTGCGGGTACTGGTTGTAGCGGCGCTCCGGGTCGTCGATGCCCACGCGTTCCAGCAGGGCAATTGCTTTACGACGGCGCTCCGCCGCATCCCCCACCCCATGAATCTCCAGACCGTCCTCCACAGACGCGCCGATGGTCTTCAGCGGGTTGAGCGAGTTATTCGGGTCCTGCGGCACCAGACCGATCTTCGTGCCGCGCAACTTGCGCCACTCGGCGTTGGTGAGGCCAGAGAGCTCCTGGCCCTTGAAACGGATGCTGCCGGAAAGCACGTTGCCGGAAGGCCCCAGCAGGTCCAGCGCCGCCATCGCGGAGGTGGTCTTGCCGGAGCCAGACTCGCCCACGATCGCGGTCATCTTCCCGGCCTCGACGGAAAACGAGATGTCGCGCACCACTGGGTCCGCGTCGCCGTACGCGACGGTCAGGCCGCTGACTTCAAGCATTGGCGTGGTCACTTCACATCACCTTCCTGTTGGATCACCTGGGACAGGTGGTTGGCGGACATCACGGTGGCCACGATGGCCAGACCGGGCAGCAGGATCAGCCACCAGGCGGTTGCCATGAAGTCGCGGCCTTCTGCGATGAGCAGGCCCCACTCCGGGGTCGGCGGCGGCGCGCCGTAGCCCAAGAACCCCAGGATGGACAGCTGCAAGATGGCGGTACCGAACTGCAGCGCGGCCAGCGCCAGCACCGGGGTCAGCGAGTTCGGCAATACGTGGCGGAACAGCACCTGGGCCTGGGTGGCACCGGAGCCGTAGGCGGCCTCGACGAAATCCGCGTTAGCAATCTGGATCACCTGCGAGCGCGCTAGGCGCGCAAACGTGGCCACCGAGGTCATGCCGACGGCGAACGCCGCCTGCAGCGAGCCGAAGCCGGTGACGATGATGATGGACAGCGACAGCAGGATGCCGGGGATGGCCAGCAGCACATCCACCAGGCGCATCAGCACCGTGTCCACCCAGCCGCGCTGGGTGCCGGCGATCAGGCCGATCAGGGTGCCCAGCACCAGACCGACGGCCACGGCAATCAGGGCACCGAGCAGCGACTGGCGCGCGCCGTACACCACGCGCGAGAACAGGTCGCGGCCCACCGCGTCGGTGCCGAAGAAGTACTCGCCGTTGGGGGCGAGCAGTGCCACGTCGACGCCGTTGTACGGGTCGTGCGGCGCGAAGATGCCCGGCACGATCGCCCACAGCGCGGCGATGGCCAGCACGATCAGCGACAGGATAGTCGCCGGCGAGCTCCAGCGACGGTGCTTGCGGGCCTTGCGCGGACGGTGGTCCTTCTGCGGCGCGCGCTGGTTGTGCACCAAGTTGGTCGTGCTCATCGGACGGCCTCCTTTGCTGTCGTAGCCGGGGTGTGTGCGGCGGTCTGCTCCTCAAGGGCCGCCGGGGTGGTGGCAGCCTCCGCCACGGCCTGGTCGCGCAGACGCACGTCCAGCACCGGGTAGAGCAGGTCCACGATCAGGTTGATCACCACGTACGCGGTGGCGGCGATAAGCACCACGCCGAGCAGCACCGGCATGTCGCGGCTGGACACGGCGTTGACGGTCAGCGAGCCCAGCCCGGCGCGGCCGAAGACGGTCTCGGTGACCACGGCGCCGCCGACCAGCTCGCCGAACAGCAGGCCAGCCATGGTGATTGCGGGCAGAAGCGAGTTGCGCAGCACGTCGCGCCAGAAGATGCGGGCCTCGCTGGCACCGCGGGCGCGCACGACCTGCACGAACGGCTGGGCGCGGACCTCGTCGATGGAGCGGATGAGCACCTGCATCAGCGGCGCCGCCATGGGCACGGCGAGGGTGAGCGTAGGCAGGATCAGTCCCTCCAGCGGGGTCGGGTCAACCACGTTGACCCAGCCCAGGCGGAAGGAGAAGAACTGCAGCAACAGGATGGCGATCCAGAAGCCGGGCAGGGAGACCATGAACGACGGCAGGGCGCGCACAGCGCTGCGCAGCGCGCCTGCGCCGGGCAGGGTGGCCACGTACGCGGTGGCCAGCGCCACCACAATCGCTAAGCCTATCGACGTCGCGGCGAGCGCGAACGTGTGCGGCGCGGCGTCCGTGATCAGGTCGAACACGGGCGTGCCGGTGGCCACCGAGTAGCCCAGGTCGCCGGTAAACAGCCCGCCCAAGGTGGCGAAGTACTGCTGGATCAGCGGCTTGTCCACGCCCATCTGTTCGCGGATCTGCTCGATCTCCGCCTGGGACAGGCCTAGGGCCGGGTCCGCGTAGCGGGCGGCCACGCCGTCGGAAGGCAGCGCGGACAGCAGGAAAAACGCCAGGGTGTAGGCCAAAAGGAGCACGATGAGCGCCTGGCCGATGCGCTTGAGTACGTACTTGCCCATCTACTTGTCCTCCTCGCGGTCGAAGTACACCGAGTAGAAGCTCGGGCGCGCCACCGCCTCGGTGTCAAAGCCCTTCACGTGCGGCGCGAGCGCGTAGACCTGTGGCTCTTCAAACAGCGGCAGCGTGTATGCGTTTTCGGTCAGGTGGTCCTGCACCGCCTTGGAGGCGGCGGCGCGGCCGGCGTCGTCCGGGGTGGAGACCACCTTGTCCAGCAGCGCCTGCAGCTCCGCGTCGATCGGCTCGCCGTCGCCCGCGTTGTTCAGAAGCGAATCGCGGCGGTCCACGGACAGGTGCGATTCGATCACGTCGTAGTCCGCACGCCCCACCATGGTGTGCATGAGCTGGACGCGGTTGATGTCCTTTTGCGCCGCGTTCTGGGTGGCGCGGTCGCCGGCGACCATGTTCAGTTCGATGCCCAGCTCGCGCAGGTCGGACTGGATCATGGTGACGATCTCCTTGGAGCGCGGCTGTGGCAGGGCGTGGTTGACCCACAAGCTCAAGCGTTGGCCGTCCTTTACGCGGATGCCGTCCGGGCCGGGGGTCCAACCGGCGTCGTCGAGAAGCTTGCGCGATTGATCCGGGTCGAAGGTGTACGCGCCCGGCTGCTCGGCGTACCCCAGGGCCTGCGAGGTCATCGACGAGGTCGCCAGCGGGTAGGAATCCGACAGCAGGATGCGGATGATCTCCTCGCGGTTGACCCCGTGGATGATCGCCTGGCGCACGCGGATGTCCTGCAACAGCGGGTGGTTGAAACGCATCGCCAGCTGGTTGTTCATGCCGTTGGCGGTGGCAGCGACCACCTGCACGCCCTGGTCCTTCAGGTGGCGCTCCACCGGCGGGGAGATCGTGCGCGCGGCATCGGCCTGACCGGACAGCAGCGCGCCGGAGCGCATGGCTTCTTCCGCGGCCAGGGTGTAATGGATGCCGTCGATACGCGCGCGCCCCTGGTGCTCCAGCAACGGCGGCGCCCAGTCATAGTCGTCGCGGGCCTTGAGCACCAGGTCGGTGCCCAGGGTCTCACTGTCCACCACGAACGGGCCGGAGCCGATGACGTTTTCCGCGTTGCCGGGGCCGAACTCCTCGTTGCGCAGCTTGAGCGAGGAATCGGCCAACAGCCCCGCGTTGTACGTCGATGTCGCCTGCGCAAAGCCCGGCGAAGGTGCGGAGAAGTAAAAGCGCACCGTGTCTTCGTCGACGACCTCGCCGCGCTCGTAGTTGGAGAGCTGCTCCGAGACGTTGAGCAGCCGGTCCTTGTCGCCTAGGCCGAACAGGTCGAAGTTGTCCACGATGTTCTGCGCGGTCATGGGCGTGCCGTCGGAGTAGGTCACGTCCGTGCGGATGTCGAAGGTGAACACCGTGGCGTCCTCGTTGATCTCCGGCAGGTCCGTGGCAATCCAGGGCTCAAGCTCCAGCGTCTCCGGATCCTGGTAGAGCAGCCGGTCCGTCAGCTGGTTGACCACGCCGCCGTTGGGGTAGAACCCGGCGGCCGGCGGGTACAGGCTGTTAAACCAGTTGGATTCCAGGTAGGTGAGCACGTCACCGTCGTCGCCGTCTGCCGCCGCCGCGCATCCGGCGAGCAGGCTGGCTGCCGCGCCGAGCGCAAGCGTCGCGGCTACCTTTGTTTTAGGCACGTTATCGTCCTCTTTCTTCGGTTGCGCAGTGCACATTACCACTGTTAGACAATCCGGTTCTTCCGCAATAGACTAGGCAGTCTACATACGATCAATAGTTCACAGAAATCGTGGAGGTTTTTCACCGTGGCAGCATCCATTGCAATCGTCGGAGCAGGACCCCGCGGCATCTCCATCACCGAACGCATCGCCGCCTACCTGGGCGCCCGCAGCGAGGCGCTCACCCTGCACATCATCGACGACGCCCAACTCGGCGCTGGCCGCATCTGGGAAACGGACCAAACCCGCACACTGTGCATGAACACCCTCGCCGGCGCGGTGACCCTGTTCACCGAACCCGGCGCAACCGTTTCCGCCCCCGTGCTCGAAGGCCCCACCATGTACGAGTGGATCCAGGTGCTTCGCGGCGAGAGAAGCCACCCGCTTATCGACGCCTCCGGCGCCTCCCTCCCCGAGCACTACAACGAGGAGCTGCGCGCCACCCGCCCCGAGTCCAACCCCTCGCGCGCGCTCTACGGCGAGTACCTGCGCTGGGCCTGGAAGGTCGCACTCGCGCAGCTGCCGGACACGGTCGAGGTGGTCGAGCACCACTCCCGCGCGGTTGCGATCGCGGCCGAGGGTTCGCAGGACACCATCACGCTTGCCGACGGCGCGATAGTCCACGCCGACGCCACCGTCATCGCCTCCGGCTGGGTGCTGCCCGCCCCCACGCCCGCGCAGCAGGCGTTCGCCGACTCGGGCCTGACCTACATCCCGCCGGGCAACCCCGTGGAGCAGGACGTCTCAGCTCTGCCGGCCGGTGAGCGTGTCGTGGTTCGCGGCATGGGCATGGGCTTTTTCGACCTCATGGCGCTGACCACCATCGACCGCGGCGGCCGCTTCGTCGAGGACTCCTCCGCGCGTTCCGGTCTGCGCTACGAGGCCACCGGCAAGGAGCCGCACTTCGTGGTCACCTCCGGCCGCGGCTACCCCTACCTGCCCAAATCGGAGTACCACTCCCTGCCGCCGAAGGCCGACCTGTCGCGCCTGCGCGCGGCCATCGACGCCTCCGAGGCGCCGGTGTCCTTCGGGCTTGAGCTGTGGCCGGCGCTGGCCCGCGACTCCTACGCCGAGTACTACCGCGTGCTTGCCCGTGTGCGTCCCGAAGCGCTCAGCGCGACCCTCGACGAGATCCTCGCGGCCATCGATAACGCCGACCTCTCCGCGGCCGCTTCCCCCGACGGCATCCTGCCAGTCGCCCACGCGCTGACTGCGGCGCTCGAGGGGATGAGCACCGAGCCGTTCGACATGGCAGCCTGGGTGGACCCGCTCGTCGGGACCGAGGAGCTGGACCTGGAGGAGCTGAACCGCCGCATCGCCGAGGGCATGGAGGTGGACATCGCCGAGGCCGTGACCGCCTGGGACTCCCCGCTCAAGGCAGGTCTGTGGGCGATCTCCGCGGGCCGCAAGCCCAGCGCGATTGCCACCCAGAACGGCCGCGGCCCCCGCGAGGCGGCACTGTCGCAGTACATGGCGTTCGGCCAGATGGTCGGCTCCGGCCCGCCGCTGTTTCGGACCCGCGAGCTCCTCGCGCTTTTCGACGCCGGCCTGGTCACCTTTTTAGGCCCCGACCCCGTGGTGGAGGTCGCCGACGGCGAGTACACGACGGTTAGCCACGGTCGCACGGTGCACGCCGCCGCGCTTGCCGACGCCTTCCTGCCCGGCCCCGACATCCGCACCTCCCCCGACGCGCTAACCGCGTCGCTGCGCGAGGCCGGACGCGTGCGCCCGTTTCATGGCTCCGCCTCCCCGGAAACCGACGATGACACCCGCCGCACCGTCCACCCCGACGGCGAGCTGGATGCGCGCCTGCACATCGTGGGCATCCCCACCGGCAAGCAGTGGGCGGACACCACCATCTCCCCCATGCCGGGCACCGACCCGCTGATGCTGCAGGAGACCGACAAGACAGCTCGCTCGCTGCTCACCCAGGCGGGCGTGCTCTAGCCTAAGTCCCGCGCCACCGCCCACCTGGTGAGCTGGTGGCGGTTGGAGGTCTGCGTCTTGCGCAAGATGTTCGACGCGTGTGTCTCCACCGTCTTGACCGAGATGTACAGCCGCTCGGCGATCTCCTTGTACGTGTAGCCACGCGCAAGCAGCCGCAGCACCTCGAGCTCGCGGCGGGTCAGCGAATCCACCGCCGGGTCGTCCTCTTCCACCACCGGCCCCGAGGCGAAGGCATCGAGCACGAATCCGGCCAGCCTCGGCGAGAAATACGCGTCCCCGCCGCGCACCCGCTCAATCGCTTCGGCGAGCTCGGCGCCTGCGATGTTCTTGGTTACGTACCCACGCGCACCGGCACGGATCAGTGCGATGACGTCCTCGGCGGCATCGGAGACACTCAGCGCCAGATACGCCGGGCCCGGTGCCCGCTTGAGCACGGCCAGTCCGCCGCCGTCGGGCATGTGCACGTCTAAAAGCACCACGTCCGGGCGCGTGCGCTCGATCCCGCGCACCGCCTCAGCGACGGTGCCTGCCTCACCAACGATGTCAACCGCTCCCGCCAGTTCGGCTTTGACCCCGGCGCGGAAAACGGAGTGGTCGTCCACCAAGAACACGCTCGTCATAGGTCCAACGCTATCTCTACCTCGGAGCCATTGCCTATCGACGACACCACGCGCACCTCTCCCCCAACCCGCTGAACGCGGCCCACGATGGAGTCGCGCAAACCATGCCGGTCGTGCGGAATGGCGTCCGGATCAAAACCGGTGCCGCGGTCGCGCACAAACACCTCGAGCCTGCCCGCGAGATTCTCCGCGTAGACGTCGATGGTGTCCACACCCGCGTGCTTGGCGGCGTTGACCATTGCCTCCCTCGCGGCGAGCACGACCGCTTCGGTACGCTCGTCGAAGGCGACATCCTCGCCCACCGTGACCGGTTGGATGACCACGCGGAAGGCGTCCTCCACCTCGCCGGCCGCTTTCTGCAGGGCGGCGAAGGTGGTGGTGTGGTTGGGCACGGAGTCGTCGAAAAGCCAAGCCCGCAGCTCGCGCTCCTGGGCGCGCGCCAGGCGGGCGACCTCCTCCGCATCGCCCGCCTGCTTCTGAATCAGCGCGAGCGTTTGCAGCACCGAATCGTGCAGCCGCGAGGCGATCTCTGCGCGCTGGTCCGCCACCGCCTTCGCCTCGCGCTCCGCAAGCAACGAATTGGCCAGCTTGGCAATCAGTGGCACGACCAGCACCCCGACGCCGAGCACCGTGACCAGCACGGAGACCACCACACCGGCAACCCCTGCGCTCTCCCCGAGAAATGCCACGGCAAGCACCCCGGCCATGACCAGCAGCGCACCCAAGGTTAGCGCGGCGATGTTGCCCCACGACCCCGTGCCGCGGTCGTAGGCCTGCAGCGCAATTACCGCACCGACGATGAGCACGCCGAGCACAAATACCACCGTGGCCCCCGCGCCCGACGACAGCTGCAGCGCAATAAGCGCGCCTGCGAACCCGAGCACCACTAGCGCGAGATCCATCGTCCCCGGGCGCTGGCGCTGCGCCCCGCTGTCGTCCACGGGCGTACACATCCACAAACCGGCGTAGAGCAGCGCGCCGAACCCGCCCGCGAAGCCGGCTACGACGAAGAACAGACGCACCCACTTTTCCTCCACCCCCAGGTGGTCGGCCACACCGGAGGCCACGCCGGCCACAACGCGGCGGGAGCGGTTCCGGGTCAGCCGGGGATACAGCGCAGACATAACCCCCATCGTTGCACGGGCAGGCCTTCGGGCACATCGGGGAAAACCCTGAAACGAAAGATCAGGGTCATTCCCGATACCGCAGCCTGCGCTCCCGCGGGAGGATGGAGCCATGGAGAACAACACACTCACGCAGATGTGGGACACCCGCCCGCCCCGCATCCCGGAGGACCAGGGCGGCAAAGCCGTCATCGGCGGCGTCTGCGAAGGCATCGGCGCCCGCTTCCACATCGATCCGACTTTCATCCGCGTGGTTTTCGTCGCGCTCTCGCTCGCGTTCGGCGGCGGCATCTTCCTCTACCTGCTGTGCTGGATGAACATGCCCCGCTTCGGGCTGACCCGCAGCCCGTGGGGCGCGATCATCACCCCGAAAGAGCAGCTGACCGCGGCGGAGATAAAGGAACGCGACACGGGCTGGTGGCTGCTGCTCGGGCTGTTCCTGTTTTTACCGTCCGCTTCCGTCGCAGGCGATCTGCGGGCAGTACTAGTCACGTTCATCCTCTTCGCCGCCGGCTGGTACTTCCTGCACCAGCGGCAGCCGGAACCCCCGGCGGGGCTGCTGGCGGGCGGGCCGGAGGAAACGTCGACGAGCAATGGGCCCACGGTGGACACCACGGGCCTCACCGTGCCCGAAGGTTACGAGCACCCCGGGCAGCAGGCGCCTGCATGGGATCCGCTCGGCGTGGCCCCTGACCTGTGGCACCTGCCGGATCCGGTCGAGCCAAAGCCGGAGTCTGCGCGCACGAAGCAGCGCTACTGGTTGTGGATACCTGCCGCACTGGTGCTGGCAGCAGTGGCCCTGTGGACGATGTCCGTACTCAACTCACTTCGCATCGGCGCAATCGGAGACTTCGGCGTTGCCAATGTCACCGCCTACTCCGCCGAGGCCATGCCGGAATTCAAACACCGCATCGGCGAAGCCCGGATCGACCTTTCGCATATGGAGCCACCTGAAGAACCGACAACAATCGAACTCAGCAACGGCCTCGGCAAAATCGACCTCAAACTCCCCACCGACGTTCCGTTAATTGTCAATTGCGACGCAAAGATTGGGCGCGCCAGCTGCCCCGAAGAAATACAAAACGCGGACAAGGACAGCGCCCTGCTCACGATCAACGTGACGCAGCGCGTCGGGTCTGTGTCCGCGTATTACGGGGAGTGACTTACTCCCACTCGATGGGGGCGGACACCACCATCTCCCCCCATGCCCGGCACCGACCCGCTGATGCTACAGGAGACGGACAAGACGGCGCGTTCGCTGCTCACCCAGGCAGGCGTGCTTTAAATACGTACAATGTCGGCCCCATGAGCACGTTTTCGCAGATGTGGGACACCCGACCAACACGCCTGCCCAAGGACCAGGGCGGTAAAGCCGTCATCGGTGGCGTCTGCGAAGGCATCGGTGCGCGCTACCAAATCGACCCGACGTTCATCCGCGTCCTCTTCGTCGTGCTGTCGCTCGCCTTCGGCAGCGGTGTCTTCCTCTACCTGCTGTGCTGGATCAACATGCCCCGCTTCGGGCTCACCCGCAGCCCGTGGGCCACGATCATCACCCCGAAAAAGCAGCTGACCAAGGCAGAAAAGAAAGAGCGCGACACCGGCTGGCTCCTGCTGCTGGGACTGTTCCTCTTCTTCCCGATCGCCTCCAAAGGCGACCTGCGCGCGGTGCTGGTGGCATTCGTGCTCTTCGCGGCTGGCTGGTACCTCGCCCACCAGCGCCAGCCGGAGCCGCCCGCGGAACTGGCCCCCGGCTCCGACCGATGGCACCCGCCTGAGCAGCCCCATTCAGCACCGGCCACGATGCGCCCGCTGTGGCTGTGGATCCCCGTCACGGTCGTGCTGACTGCGGCGACGATCTTCGTGCTGGGGGTTGTCAGCGAGGTGCGGCTTGGCAACTACAGCAGATTCGGCAGCGCGCACATCACCGTGGAATACGAAGCCGCACTGTCGGACATCAAGCGGCCTAACGGCTTCGTCGGCGACACCTACCTCGACCTCACCGAGCTCGAGCCGCTGAACGAGCCGAGAACAATCGCCCTCGAAAACCCCATTGGCCGCACCGACATCATCTTGCCGACCAACGTTCCGGTCGACGTGAACTGCGAGGTCACCATCGGCGAGACCGCCTGCCCCGAAGAAACGCAAAACGCGGACGCGGACAGCGCACTGCTCACGATCAATGTGACACAGCGCGTCGGGTCCGTGTCCGCGTACTACGCGGAGTGATTTACTCCCACTCGATGGTGGCCGGCGGCTTGGAGGTCACGTCGAGCACCACACGGTTGACGTCGGCCACCTCGTTGGTGATGCGGGTGGAGATGACCTCGAGGGTCTCGTACGGGATGCGCACCCAGTCCGCAGTCATCGCGTCCTCGGAGGCGACCGGTCGCAGCACGATCGGGTGGCCGTAGGTGCGGCCGTCGCCCTGCACGCCCACGGAGCGCACGTCGGCGAGCAGCACGACCGGGCACTGCCAGATCTGCTCGTCCAGGCCGGCCTTGGTCAGCTCCTCGCGGGCGATCGCGTCGGCGGCGCGCAGGGTCTCCAGGCGCTCCTCGGTGACCTCGCCGATGATGCGGATGCCTAGGCCCGGGCCCGGGAACGGCTGGCGGTTCACAATCACCTCGGGCAGGCCCAGCTCGCGGCCGACGGCGCGGACCTCGTCCTTGAACAGCAGACGCAGCGGCTCAACGAGCTCAAACTCGACGTCGTCCGGCAGGCCGCCGACATTGTGGTGGCTCTTGATGTTGGCGGTGCCGGTGCCGCCGCCGGACTCCACCACGTCCGGGTACAGGGTGCCCTGGACCAGGTAGTCCACCTGCTGGCCCTCCAGCACGCCGGCAACCGCGCGCTCGAAGGAGCGGATGAACTCCGCGCCGATGGCCTTACGCTTCGCCTCCGGCTCGGTCACGCCGGCGAGCTTGTCCAAGAATGCCTGGCGCTCGTCCACGGTGACCAGCTTTGCGCCGGTGGCGGCCACGAAGTCGGTCTCCACCTGCTCGCGCTCGCCCTGGCGCAGCAGGCCGTGGTCCACGAACACGCAGGTCAGACGGTCGCCAATGGCGCGCTGCACGAGCGCCGCCGCGACGGCGGAGTCCACGCCGCCGGACAGGCCACAGATCGCACGTCCCTCGCCGACCTGCTCGCGCACGTCCGCGATCAGCTGCTCGGCGATGTTGGAGGCGGTCCAGTTCTGCTCCAGGCCGGCAATCTCGGTGAGGAAGCGGGTGAGCACCTCCTGGCCGTGCGGGGAGTGCATGACCTCCGGGTGGTACTGCACGCCGGCGAGCTTGCGGGAGACGTCCTCAAATGCGGCCACGGGCGCGCCCGGCGTAGACGCAGTGACCTCGAAGCCCTCCGGCGCCTGCGTGACGGAGTCGCCGTGGGACATCCACACCGGGTGCTCTTCTGAGAGGCCGGCGTGGAGCACGCCACCGTCGACACGCATCTGCGTGCGGCCGTACTCGCGCGCACCGGTCTTGGCCACCTCGCCGCCGAGCGCGCGGGTCATGATCTGGAAGCCGTAGCAGATGCCGAAGATCGGCAGGTCCAGCTCGAAGATCTCTTGGTCGAGCTGCGGCGCGCCCTCTTCGTACACGGACGACGGGCCGCCGGAGAGGATCAGGGCCTGCGGGTTTTTCTCGCGGACTTCAGCGGCGGTGATGGTGGAGGGAACCACCTCGGAGAACACGTTCGCCTCGCGGACACGGCGGGCGATCAGCTGCGCGTACTGCGCGCCGAAATCGAGGACAAGGACTGGGCGGGCTTGCGGAGTATTCACAGGCCTAGATCGTAGTCGATCCCGCGCGAGACCCAACTGCCTGTGCGCCGCCATGGAAAACCCCAGAATGACCTGCATGACATTGCGTGCCCCCGCGCCGGCGTGGCCGAGGACAAAGGAAAGCCGCGCGGGTGGCGCCGGAAGGGCACCACCCGCGCGGCTCGCGCGAAAAAGCGTTACTGAACAGCCGAGCTGAGGCGCTCCAGGGCGGCGCGCACCTCGTCGGTGGACGGCGCCTGCGCGAGCTTCTCAGAAGCCTGCTGCAGCTGGGCGATGGACTTGTCCGCGGCGGCCATCGCGTTGTTGACCTGCTCCACCAGCGGCATCACTTCGGCGCCCATGGTGGACTCGTTGGTGTTCTGAGACCAGCGGCGGATCATCTCCAGCGGAATCTTGGTCAGCTCGGAAATGGAGTTGACCTTCAGCTCCACGCGGCGGCGGAAGGACGAGTGCAGGAAGACCGCGTCGTCCATCTCGCGCACGTCGACCTCGAGCGCGTCCACAAGCAAACGCATGGACTCGTCCGCGCCGGACTCGGTGGAAAACTGCGCGGTCTGCGCGGTGTGTAGACGCGCCAGGGCAATCGCCATGCGCGCGTTGGCGGTCTTGGCGTAGAGCTCCTCGGCCACCTCCTCCAGGGTGGCGGCGTTTTCGTCGATGATGCCGCGCATGGTCGCCCACACCTGCAGCGGTGCGAGCAGCAGCGTGCGCGAAGCACCCTCGGTGACCACGTTTTCCATCTCCGCCTTCACGTCGTTGGTGACGGCGTTTTCCTCCACCAGGGTGGCGGAAGCCTTGCGCAGCTCGTCGGCCGCGTCCTGGATGGCGGTCTGGACGGACATGAACTGGTCCAGCTCGCTGTACAGCGCGCGGGCCGCGTCGTAGATGTCGCCCGAGCCTTCCGGCAGGGTGAAGCCGGCGTCCTCAAGCGCCTGCACCTCGGCCGGCAGGGCAGCCTGGATAAACGCGTCGTAGTCCGGCAGCAGCTCGCCGATCTTCTCCGCGCCCTTGACGGCGCGCTCGCGGCGGCCCACACCGTTGGCCTTCGCCTCGTGCTCGACCAGGTTCGCTTCCTGGTAGATCTGGCCCGCAGCCTCGAAGCGCTCCGTCATCGGGCGGGTGCGCACGGACAGGTAGCCGCCGTTGGGCAGCGGGGTCACGGTGGCGAGCACGTCGTAAGCCGAGCCGCTCTTGGCAAGGTTGCGCACGTACGCGGCAAAGGGGCGGCCATCCTCGATGGTGTCCCACATGAGCTTGAATGCGGCACCCGGCATCTCGTCGTTGCGGATGAGGTTGTGCGGCTTGCCGATCATCTCGTCCGCGTCGTACTGGGCGTACTTGATGAACACATCGTTGACATGCGTCATCACACCCTTCGCGTCAGTGACCGAGAAGAAGATGTCATTGACGTCGACTTCGTGGGAGGCACCCTCTGGTGCGTCGCGAAGAATGGTTACACGGCTAGGCATAGGCGTACTCATCCAATTTCTTAACTACGGATTGCCAGATCTGCTTTCTGAAAAGCTTTCACATCAGTATAACCACACTTGGCCATGATTCTCTTCAGACCTCCGACAACATTGAGGCTGCCGTAGGGTTCACTCGACGGCCCGAAAAGCACCGTCTCCAGTGCGGTGGAGGTGCTGACACCCGGATCCTTGCTCACATCGCCGCGGGGGAAGCGGGGGTGTGCGGTCTGTGCCTCCCAGTACACACCGCCAGCGGCGGCGTCGGAAGCTTGCGCCAAGTTCCTGCCGAGCATCACCGCATCGGCCCCGCACGCGATAGCGAGGGCGATGCTGTCAGCGTCCCAGACGGGCACATCAGACAGCACGTGCACGTAGCGCCCACCGGTCTCGTCCAGGTAGTCGCGACGGGCGGCAGCCACGTCCGCGATTGCGGTTGCAGACGGAACCTTCACCACGGTGCTGGCGTGGCCCGAGCCCACGATCACGCCGGCCACGCCGGAGCGCATCAGGTGGGTTGCCGTGGAGTAGTCGTAGACCCCACCCGCGATCACCGGCACGTCCAGTGAGCCGACGAACTCCTTCAGGTTCAGCGGCTCGCCGCCCTGCTGCACGTGCTCGGCCGAGACGATGGAGCCCTGGATGAACAGGATCTCCGCACCCGCGGCGATGACTACCGGTGCCAGCTCCCGCGCGTTCTGCGGGCTCACACGCACCGCAACAGTCACGCCGGAGTCGCGCACCTGCGCGATGCGCTCGGTGAGCAAATCAGTGTCGAGCTCCGCAGCGTGCAGCTCCTGCAGAGTGCGCACGGAGCGCTCGCCGGAATCGATGTACTCCTGGTACTCCTCCTTCGAGTCGAATGCCCAGGCGTCCTCACACGAGTCCGCAACCTTTTTCACCGCAGCCTCGAGGTCGGCGTGCCGGCCCCACAGCCCTTCGGCGTCGATCACGCCGAGACCGCCCTGCTTGCCCATCTCGATGACAAACTCGGGGCTGGCCAGCGCATCCGTCGGGTGGGACACGAGCGGGATGTCGAAGGTGTAGGCGTCGATATGCCAGCTCGTGTCCACATCCTTGGAAGAACGGGTGCGGCGCTTCGGCACGATCGAAAGGTCGCCCAGGTCGTAGGCCCTGCGGGCCTCGCGGCCGAGGCCGATTTCCACGTAGTCGCGCATCTCTCTCCCTACTGGCGGTAGTTCGGCGCTTCGACGGTCTGCGTGATGTCGTGCGGGTGCGACTCGCGCAGGCCGGCGGCGGTGATCTGGACGAACTGCTTCGTCTGCAGCTCCTCGATGGAGGCAGCACCGGTGTAGCCCATGGCGGCGCGCAGGCCGCCGACGATCTGGTGGGTAATGGAGTCCAGCTCGCCGCGGAACGGCACGCGGCCCTCGATGCCCTCCGGCACCAGCTTGTCCTCGCTGGTCACGTCGGCCTGGAAGTAGCGGTCCTTGGAGAAGGAGCGCTTCTCGCCGGTCAGGCCGCGGCCCTGCATCGCGCCCATGGAGCCCATGCCGCGGTAGCGCTTGTACTGCTTGCCGCCCACGACCACGATCTCGCCCGGGGCCTCTGCGGTGCCGGCGAGCATGGAGCCGAGCATGACTGTCGACGCACCAGCCGCCAGCGCCTTGGCCACATCGCCGGAGAACTGCATGCCGCCGTCGGCGATGATCGGCACGCCTGCGGCCTTCGCCGGGACGGACGCTTCGAGGATGGAGGTGATCTGCGGCGCACCCACGCCTGCCACCACACGGGTGGTGCAAATCGAGCCCGGGCCGATGCCCACCTTGATCGCGTCGGCGCCAGCGTCGATCATGGCCTTCGCCGCGCTGCGGGTGGCCAGGTTGCCGCCGATGACGTCGACGCGGTCGCCGAACTCCTTCTTCACGCGCGAGACCATCTCGAGCACGCGGTTGTTGTGCGCGTGCGCGGAGTCCACCACGAGCGCGTCCACGCCGGCTTCCACCAAAAGGCCCGCGCGGTCGAAGGAGTCCTCGCCCGTGCCCACACCAGCGGCGACGAGCAGGCGGCCGTCGGCATCCTTGGAGGCGTTCGGGTACTGCTCGCTCTTGACAAAGTCCTTCACGGTGATCAGGCCGGCCAGGGTGCCGTCGGCCGCCACGATCGGAAGCTTCTCCACCTTGTTCGAGGACAGCAGCGCCAAAGCTTCTTGCTTATCGACGCCCTCCGGTGCGACCACGAGCGGCATCGGGGTCATGACCTCGGCGACCTTGCGCTGAAAATCGGCCTCGAAGCGCATGTCGCGGTTGGTGATGATGCCGACCAGGCGGCCACCGTCGTCCACCACCGGCAGGCCGGAGATGCGGAAGCGGGCGCAGAGCGCGTCCACGTCTGCAAGCGTCATGTCCGGGGTTGCGGTGACCGGGTTGGACACCATGCCGGACTCGGAGCGCTTCACGATGTCGACGTGCTCCGCCTGGTCCTGTGCGCTCAAGTTGCGGTGCACCACGCCGATGCCGCCCTGGCGCGCCATCGCGATCGCCATGCGGGACTCGGTGACAGTGTCCATCGCGGCGGAGGCAATCGGCATGCCCAGACGGATGTTCTTGGTGAACTGGGAGGCAGTGCTCACCTCAGACGGGACGATGTGGGACTCCGCCGGCAGCAGCAGCACATCGTCGAAAGTCAGGCCGCGAAGCGCAACCTTGTCCGGATCGTCCCCACCAGTCCACACACGCTCATTAGCCATCGCATAGTCTCCTCTCCTGCGCAGATGTTTTTCGCCATGATATAACGCGGCGCAAACACTGACCGTGCCACCCAGTTCAGCGCTGAATAGCGCAGGGAATCGAACCGGTTTGCCACACCGTATAGGGTAAGACGGGTGAACTACGACGACATGATGCCACTGGACCCGTTCGCGGACGACCCCAACGACCCGGCATCCTTCATCGAGGACGATGAGCACGCCGAGCCGCTGTCGCCCGCAGAACGCGTCGCAGTGATCCAGGATCTCTCGCACGTGCGTGACGCGAAGCGCATGCTCAAACCCCGCGGCATTCTCGGGGTGTCGTTCCTCTGCGAGGACTGCGACCAGGTCCACTACTACGACTGGGAGATCATGGAGCAAAACATGATCGCCTCGCTGAACAACCAGCTGCCCCCGGTGCACGAACCCAGCGCGAACCCGAACGTCGAGGCGTACGTGCCCTGGGACTACGCCATGGGCTACCTCGACGGTTTAGAAGGCCGCTAGGAGCTGCTGCCCACCGGCGGGTGGACGATCGGACCGCTGTTTGCGCCGCCGGAGACGCCGACGCCACCCTCAGCTGGCGGGTTCACCATCGTCGCCGGGTCGTTGACACGCAGCGACGGGTGCTCCTGCTCCGCACCGGTGCCCGCCGTCGGTGTTTCGCCGGTCGTGCCCTGACCCTGGGACGGCGCAGTGTTGCTCGCGGTCGCGCTCGGCCGCGGGCTCGACGGTGCCGACGGGTTCGCCTGCGTCGGCTGGGTGGCCTGCGGGGGCTGACCCGGGCCGCGCTGCGCCGGATCCTGCTGCGCCTGTGTCGGCTGCTGCGCCGGCGGCGCCGGGACTGCCGGGGCCTGCTCCGGAGCGGGCTGCTCGGTGCCGGCCTCCTTTGCCGGCACCGTGGTCGCCTCCGTGACCGTTTCGGTCACCGTGGCGGACGCGCCGTCCCTAGCCACGCGCCGCTCGCGCTCCTGCATAGTCGCCACCAGGCCGCGGGCCTGCTCCAGCAGGTCGCGGGCAGCAGCGGCATCGCCGCTTTCGCTGGCCATCTCAAGCTCGTCGAGGGTCGTGGCAAGCTCCACCACGGTGGTGTCCTCGTCCGCAGCGCCGCTGTCGAACAGGGCGGCACCGGTGCCGACGCACACCACAGTCGCCGCGGCCGCACCGATCAAGCCGGACAGCCACGGGCTGACGCGGCGCTTCGCCTTCTCAGCGCGCTTCTCGTCCAACGAGGCGACGTCGCCAGCGGGCTGGGAATCTTCCACGAACAGCTGCGGCGCCGGCGGCATCGGGCGGTCGACATCGGCCTTCAGCTCCAGCAGGGCGGCGGCGAGGGGGTCGTTGCCCGCCGAAGGATCGTCGCCAAGCATGAGCGCCTCAAAGAACGCATCGCTGTGCGCGAACTCCTCAAAATGATCGTCCTGCCGTGTCATAACTCCGCTTGCCCTCCGTCCAGTTGCTTCCGCAGTTTGGACAGCGCACGGTGCTGTGCAACACGCACCGCACCCGGTGTGCTGCCCATGACTTCAGCCGTCTCCTCCGCGGACAGACCCACAAACACTCGCAGAATTACGATGTCGCGGGCCTTCTCATTTAATGAATCGAGCAAAGCCCTCGCAGCGTTACTCCCCGCCGACACCATCGCCGCGTCCTCGGGGGTGATTGTCGCCACTTCGGTGTCGGGGACCTCCTCCACCGGGCTAAGCTTGTCGCGCGCCATGGAGCGGTGCGCGTCTGCGACCTTGTTAAACGCGATGCCGTACACGAACGCCATAAACGGCCGACCGGTATCGTTGTAGCGGTCGATGCTCGTCGCCACCGCCAGGCAGATCTCCTGGGCCACATCCTCGGGGGTAGGCATCCGCCCTCCCCCGATGCGCGCCCTGGCGTAGCGCAGCACGCGCGGGTGGATGATGGCGATGATGCGCTGCAGCGCCCGCCTGTCGCCCTGCGCAGCAGCGGGCACCAAGCTCGCCAGCTCTGCGTCTTCATCGCCTGCAGCCACGCGCATCTCCTCCCAACGTCTGTGAGTCTGCCCAAGTTTTCGCGTAACCCGTTCATCATAAACGCAGTTGCCACTTTGTTTGCGCTACCGACCTTTTGCCAGGAATTCACCTGCCTGTAACCAGGGGCGTTGGCGCAGTAAGACTGGGGTATTTTCGCGCGGTTCGATTGCGCGACAGCAGGCTGTAACCGGGACGACACCAAACGTTAACCAGAGCAGTCCACACTCGTTGCCGGTTACACGTTTGAGGTACTTCCACAAAGGAGCACTCCCGATTATGTCTTTGCCGCACCAGCTTCCCGGACCCAACGCAGACTTCTGGGATTGGCAGCTACACAGCAAGTGCCGGGGGGAAGCCTCCGAAATCTTCTACCACCCCGACGGGGAGCGCGGCCGGGCGCGCACGCAGCGCGAAAACCGCGCCAAGGCCATCTGCTTCGAGTGCCCGGTACTTACCCAGTGCCGCGAGCACGCGCTGCGCGTCGCTGAGCCGTACGGCATCTGGGGCGGCCTGAGCGAATCCGAGCGCTCCGCCATCCTGCGCGGCACCGCCGGCGGCATGAAGGTCGCCGCCGCGTCCGCCAAGTAGCACGGCACACGAAAAACGCCCCGGTTTCGGGGCGTTTTTGCTTATCGACGAACCTTCGGCAATGCGCGTCTAGTGCACGTGGCCTTCGTGCTCGTCTTCCTCAGCGGGCTTGGTCACCACAGACGCTTCCGTGGTGAGCACCATCCGGGCCACAGACGCGGCGTTGACCACCGCGTTGTGGGTGACCTTCACCGGGTCGATGATGCCCTGTTCGATGAGGTTGCCGTACTCGAGCGTCGCGGCGTTGAAGCCCTCGCCGTTCGGCATTTCGGCGATCTTGGACACCACAACGGCGCCGTCGAGGCCCGCGTTGTCGGCGATCCAGAACGCCGGCTTGGACAGCGCGCGGGCCACGGCCAGCACGCCGGTCTTCTGCTCGCCCTCGAAGCCCTCGGCGAAGGTCTCGAGCTGCTTGGCAATCTGCACCAGCGCGGAGCCGCCGCCGGCGATGATGCCCTCTTCCGCCGCCGCGCGGGCGGCGTTGATGGCGTCCTCGACGCGCAGCTTACGCTCGTTTTGCTCGGTCTCGGTGGCGGCGCCGACGCGCAGCACGGCCACACCGCCGGACAGCTTGGCTAGGCGCTCTTCGGCCTTCTCCTTGTCCCAGGTCGAGTCGGTGGTTTCGATCTCGCGGCGGATCTGGTTGCGGCGGTCCTCCACGGCCTCGGCGGCGCCGGCACCGTCGACGATGACGGTGTCGTCCTTGGTCACCGTCACGCGGCGGGCGGAGCCGAGGTGCTCCAGGGTGGCGTCCTTGAGGTTGACGCCGACCTCCGGGTCGATCACGGTCGCGGCGGTGACCACCGCGAGGTCGTCCATAAACGCCTTGCGGCGCTCGCCGAAGTACGGCGATTTCACGGCGACGACCTTGAGGATCTTGCGGATGGAGTTCACTACCAGCGCCTGCAGCGCTTCACCCTCGATGTCCTCTGCCACCACGAACAGCGGCACGGACTCGGAGGCGGCCTGCTCCAGAAGCGGCAGGAAGTCCGGCAGGGAGGAAATCTTGCCACGCACCAGCAGCACGCGGGCGTCCTCGAGCACGGCCTGGCCGGCATCCGGATCCGTCATGAAGTACGGCGAGAGGAAACCCTTGTCAAAGGAGATGCCCTCAGTGAGATCCACGTAGGACTCGATGGACTGGGACTCCTCGACGGTGAGCACACCGTCCTTGCCCACCTTGTCCATGGCGCCGGCGACCATCTCGCCGACCTCCGGGTCGCGCGAGGACACGGTGGCCACGTTCGCGATCTCGGCGGAGGACTGCACCTCGGTCGCGCGAGCCTTGAGCTCCTCGACAACCTTCTCGGAGGCGGCCTTGATGCCCTTGTTCAGCTCGATCGGGTTCGCGCCAGCCGCGACGTTGCGCAGGCCCTCGGCGACGAGCGCCTGGGCCAAAAGCGTTGCGGTGGTGGTGCCGTCGCCGGCGATGTCGTTCGTCTTGACTGCGACGGACTTCACCAGTTGCGCGCCGAGGTTTTCAAACGGGTCCTCGAGGTCGATATCGCGGGCAATGGTCACGCCGTCGTTAGTGACGGCCGGGCCACCCCAGGACTTGGACAGCACGACGTTGCGGCCGCGGGGGCCGAGGGTGACCTTCACCGCGTCGGCGAGCGTGTCCACGCCGCGCTGGATGCCCTCGCGGGCCTCCTGATCAAATGCGATGAGTTTTGCCATGGCGCTTACTTCTCGACGACGGCCAGCAGGTCACGAGCGGACAGCAGCAGGAACTCCTCGCCGCCGTACTTCAGCTCGGTGCCGCCGTACTTGGAGAAGATGACGGTGTCGCCCTCCTTGACGTCCACGGCGACGCGGTTGCCGTTGTCATCCAGGCGGCCCGGGCCGACAGCGATGACGACGGCTTCCTGCGGCTTCTCCGCGGCGGAATCCGGGATAACCAGGCCGGACGCGGTGGTGGTCTCAGCCTCAGCGATCTGGACGAGGACCTTGTCCTCCAGCGGCTTGATGTTGACGTTTGCCATGATCAGCAACCTTTCATTGGTGAATGATTCAACAGTTCAGGTCTGAAGAGGCGCAGCCGTCGTCGCGGGTGAACAACTGTGCTTCACACAACCTGCTTTGGCACTCTACCCCCGAGAGTGCCAGCCAACAACCACAGGCCGTGCAGCGGTGCGGTCTAGCGGTTGAGCACCGCGTTTCGCCACAGATCGAACTCCTCGGCGTTGTCGTCGCGATAGTTCTCCACCGCGCGGATCGCCTGAAGCACTTCCGCGATGGTGTCCTCATTGACGCTGCCGCCGTCGGCGGCGGTGAAGATCACCGGGCCGCACACCGCGCGGGTCGGGTCGGTGAGGAACTCCGGGTTGTCCGTCTCCGCGGTGTTGCGCGCCAGCGACGCCACCGGGTTCGGCTCCTGGCCCAGCTGGGCCGCGTCCGGGCGGAAGATCGCGTGGAAACGGTTGCCGTCCTGGTCGAAGGCGACATCGTCGAACTTCTCGGTCACGCCGCCGAGAATCTCTCGCACCGTGTCCTCGTCGAAGACGATGCGGCGGTAGGTCAGATCCGGGTTGACCAGGAACCCGAAACGTTCGCGGTCGGCCTGGTCCTGGTTGAACTGCTCGGTCACGGGGATTCCTTTCGTCGCAACGAACATGCAGGGCCCAAGCCTATCCGCATCCAGCACCTCGCGCTGGTTAAGAGTTTACGAGCGGGACCTCGACCTCCAGCGACGTGTCCGTGCCCACGCCCAGCCCGGACGGTGCGGCGCCTTCGTGGATGAGCTGGGCAGCCAGTGCCGCGATCATCACCCCGTTGTCCGTGCACAGGTTGAACCGCGGCACCCGCAGCTCAATACCGGCGGCCTCGCAGCGCTGCTGCGCCAGTTCCCGCAGCCTGCGATTGGCTGCCACACCGCCGCCGAGCAGCAGCGTGCGCGCGCCGGTGTCCTCGCAGGCCATCACGGCTTTCGCGGTGAGCACGTCGCACACCGCTTCTTGGAAGGACGCGCAGACGTCCTCCAACGAGATCACGCGCCCGTCGCGCTCGGCGGCCTCGACGTGGCGGGCCACCGCGGTCTTCAGGCCCGAGAAGGAGAAGTTGTAGCGGTGCTCGCCGCGCAGGTCCTCGGCGCGCGACAACGCCCGCGGGAACTTCACCGCCTCCGGGTCGCCTTCGGCCGCGAGCTTGTCCACCACCGGCCCGCCGGGGTAGCCCAAGCCCAGCAGTCGGGCGACTTTGTCGTAGGCCTCGCCGGCGGCGTCGTCGAGCGTGGTGCCCAGCTCCCGCATCGGCTTGCCCACAGCCTCGACCTCGAGCAGCTGCGTGTGCCCGCCGGAGACCAGCAGCGCGACCGCGTGCGGCAGCGGCTCGCCGTCCAGGTTGGCCACCGCAACGTGGCCGCCCAAGTGGTTCACGCCGTAAAACGGCACGCCCCACGCCGCGGCGTACGCCTTGGCCGCGGACGCGCCGACCAGCAACGCGCCGGCCAGGCCCGGGCCGACGGTGGCGGCCACCGCGTCCGGTTTGTCGGTGCCAGCCTCCGCCAACGCCTTCTCCATCACCTGGGGCATCGCCTCCAGGTGAGCGCGCGAGGCAATCTCCGGCACGACCCCGCCGAAGCGGGCGTGCTGCTCCATCGAGGAGGCGACCACGTCGGCGAGGATGTCCATCGTGCCGTCGTCGTGCAACTCAACAATGCCCACGCCGGTTTCGTCGCACGAGGACTCGATGCCCAGCACAATCATTGGTCTCGCCTTTCGCTCTTTCTCGGCCGCGTCATGGTGTACGCGTCCATGCCGGAGGCCTGATAGTAGTTCTTGCGCACGCCCGCGGTGAAAAACCCGAAGCTTTCGTACAGCCGGATCGCGGGCGTGTTGTCCACCCGCACCTCCAAAAAGCACGGCCCGTCCAACAGGTCCACGGTGTGCATCATCTGGTCCATCAGCGCCCGGCCGAAGCCGTCGCCCTGCCGGGAGGGGTCGACGCCGATGGTGTGAATCTCAAACTCCGGGTCGTCTTTCGGCCCGAGCATGGCCAGGCCCGCAAACCCGACCAGCTCCTCGCCGTCGAAGGCGCCCAGGTAGAAGGTGTGGCGCGCGCCGATCTCGGAGCGGTACGCAGCCTCGGACCACGGGCTGTCGCCGGCGAAGAGCACCGCCTCGATCGCCGCGGCCGCCGAGGCGTCCGCGACGGTCAGCTCGCGGAAGGCGACGCTCATGGCAGCGCCGGGGACTTCGGGGCCTGCTTCGGCGGCACCGCGTCGGGACGGCGCAGGTACAGCGGCACCAGCGGCTCCGGCTGCGCGTCCAGGTCGGCGGCTGCAACGAGGCCGGCAGGTGTTGGGGGTTGGTAGGTCACCCTTTGGGCGTCGATAGGCAAAAGCTCCACTAGCGACGACGGCACACTCACCACGTCCACCGCGGGCGAGGAAAGATCCGCCGGCTTGCACACGTCCGGCCCCGCGACGCGCTTGCCGCTGGAGTAGCGCGCCCAGTACACCTCGCGGCGGCGCGCGTCGGTGACCACCAGCGCCTCCCCGCCGAGCGACGCGGCAACCGCGTCGTGCGTGCACACCCCATGCACCGGAATGGAAAGCGCCTGCCCCAGCGCCGACGCCGTGGACATGCCCACGCGCAGGCCGGTAAACGGCCCCGGGCCGCACCCGACCACAATCGCGCCCAGATCCGCGAACTCGACGCCCGCCTGACCCAACAGGCGGGTGATCTCCGGCATGAGCGCCTCGTTGTGCGCGCGGGTGTCAACGGCCGTCTCCGCGAGCACACGGTCCCCGTCCACGATGCCTGCGACCAGGTCAGTCGTGGCGGTGTCCAGGGCAAGGACGAGCATTACTGGCCCAACCCGAGGGTCCAGCGGCCCTGGTTCATGTGGAACGGCATCGCCGTGTTCAGCGGGAAGGACTCGGACTGCGGGACGGTGCAGATGTCCACCTTGTTCAGCTCCACGGCGTCGACCATGGGGGCCTCACCCTCCGCGCCCGGGATGAGCAGCACGTAGCCCAGGTCGCCGCCGAGGTCCAGGTCCCCGGCGCTGATGCCGAAGGCCTCGAGCTTCGCGTCCACCAGCTCCTGCGGCTCGCCCGGGCACAAGGTGGTGTAGCCGAGGTAGCGCTCCGAGTCATAGATGCGCGCCGGGTCCACCAGCTGCGCGGCCACGGCGTCACCGCCCGGGCGGGTCTGCTGCAGCGAGCGCGACAGGGAGTTCGTCGGCTCGACCTGTGCGAGCTCGTTGGACCGGGACTGCGGGATGAAGATGATCCCGGCCAGGAGCACGAGCCACAGCACAGCGGCGAGCACGACCCAGCGGCGGGACTGGCTAGTGAGGTTGAGCATGCGTGTAAGCCTACATCCCGTCTTCGACACGCCAGGAGATGATGCGCGCTTCCGTCTCAGCGTGCGTGCGCCGATCCAGCGTGACGTGCACGTAGCGCTGCGCGAGCTGCTCCACCAGCCCGCCGCCCCACTCGGCTACCACCACGGCATCTTCGAGAGCGCTGTCCAGGTCGAGGGCGTCGAGCTCGCCCAGCGGGTCGTCGCCGAGCCGGTAGGCGTCCACATGCACGAGCGAGGGGCCGTTGCCTATCGACGAATGCTCCCGCGCAATCACGAACGTCGGGCTTGTCACCCTGCCCTTGACCCCCATGCCCCTCGCGATGCCCTGCGTGAAGGTGGTTTTGCCCGCGCCGAGCGGGCCGTCGAGCACCACAAGGTCGCCCGCCTCGAGCGCCTGGCCCAGCTCCTCGCCGAGCTTTTGCGTATCTTGGGCGCCTTCGCACAGCTGCTCGCCCTGCGACGGAAACGTGGACTTCATCTACTTGCCCTCCCCGATGTAGGTGCGGGTGGTGCGCCCGCGCGGGGCGCAGACCACCTCATAGTTAATGGTGCCGGCGCGCTTCGCCAGCGCTGTGGCGTCGCCGAAGATGACGGCCTCATCGCCCGCGGCCACGCCTGCGTCGTTGTCGCCCAACCAAACCACGATCTGGTCCATGGACACCCGGCCCACCTGCGGGTAGGCCCGTCCCGCGATGTCGACCTCCACCGCACCCTGCCATAAGCGCTGCAGCCCGTCCGCGTAGCCCGCGGGGATGACGGCGGTGAACCCGTCCGCCGGCGCCTGCCAGGTGCGCGCGTAGCTGGTGGCCTCGCCTGTGCGCATCGGCTTGACCGTCACCACCGGCGCCGACCAGGCCATCGCCGGTTTGAGTCCGTGGTCGAGGCCGTCGACCGGCTCCAGGCCGTACAGGCTCACGCCCGGGCGCACCATGTCGAAGTGCAGGTCCGGTCGGGTCCACGTCGCCGGCGAGTTCGCCGCGTGGTTACGCGGCAGCTCAAGGCCCACCTGGCGGGCCTGGGCGATCGCGCGGCGAAACGCGGCGGCTTGCTGGTCGGTGTACGGGTCGGCCGGGTCGTCGGCGCAGCTCAGGTGTGTCATCAGCCCCGCGACCGTGAGCTTGCCTTTGCGCTGCGCGTCCAGGGCGAGCTCGAAGGCCTCCTGCCAGCGGACCTCGTCGATGCCGGAGCGGTGCATCCCCGTATCCACTTTGAGGTAGACGGTGGGCGCCATTGGTGCGTCGATAAGCGAATGCAAATGCGTGAACGACGGGACCCCCACATCGACGCCAGCCGGGAGCTCCTCGTGCGGATCCCACAGCCACGCCAGCACCGGCTTAGTGGTGAGCTCGCGCACCCGGCGCGCCTCCGCAAAGGTGGCCACGCCAAACGCGTCCGCGCCGTTGGCCTCCATCACCGGCACGCAGCGCTCGACGCCGTGGTTGTAGGCGTCCGCCTTAACCACGCACATCAGCTCCGCCGACGTCTGCTCGCGCAGGCGGCGGGTGTTGTGCGCGATAGCGTCCAGATCGATCGTTGTTGTCAGCACGGGCCTATTACACCATGTGGGTCACGCCCAAAACGATGAGCAGCACCGCCACCGACCACGTCGCCGCGGCCGTGACCTGGTCGGGGTGGGCGCGCGCCCAATCGAAGCCGCGCGCGGCGGCGCTTTCCGGCTTCGCGCGCACCCAGCCCACGGCCAACGCGGCGAGTGTGGGCAGCGACAGCGCCACCGTGGCGTAGAGCGGGATCGCGGCGTAGCGCACCTGCGCGTCGAGGCCGGCCGCCGACAGCAGCGCGAGTCCGCCGTAAAACGGCATCGACGTCGCCGACTGGATCAGGCCGAGCACCACGCCGGTTCCCACCGTGGCCGGGCCGGGTGTGTGCAGCGGGCGCATGATCTTCTGCACCAGCGCCTGGTTGTCACCGCCGCGCAGCGCCAGGACGGCGGTGAGGATGCCGGTGGCAATGAGCAAAATGCCGAACACCGGGCCTTCGACGAAGCGCTGCACCACCGGGCCCAGCCCGTCGAAAATCACCAGCATGATCAGCGCCAGGCCTGCCACACCACACCAATCGCCCGCGATCAGCAGCGCGGTGGTCTTGGCGTAGTTGTGCCTTGCGGCGATGCCGACCGCGACGATGACGCCGATGAGGAGCAGATTCACCGAATCAATGAACGCCAGCTGCAAAGCACCGAGCATCCGACCTCCTGTGTGTGGGGTTTGTCGGACTCACCCTAGCGGAGACAGGTTTGCAGTAGGATTGCCCGCGTGTCTGCGAAGCTGAAGAATCTTTCCGACCTGTCCAAGCGTGGCCCCCACCGCGTCCTGGAAGGCGACCTGGGCTACACCGGCCTGCCCGGCAAGGTCTACACCCCCGCCGAAGGCAAGAACCTGCCCGGCGTGGCGTTCGGCCACGACTGGCTCAAGGACGTCGCCGCCTACGAGGACACCCTGCGCCACCTGGCCAGCTGGGGCATCGCCGTGGCCGCGCCGGACACCGAAACCGGCTTCAAGCCCGACCACACCGGCCTGGCCGCCGACCTGGAGACCGCCATGCAGATCCTCGGCGGCGTGCGCCTGGGCAACGGCAACATCACCATCTCACCCGGCAAGCTCGGCATCGTCGGCCACGGCATGGGCGGCGGCGCGGCCGTGCTCGCCGCGGTGGACAACCCGAAGGCGAAGGCCGTGGCGGCGGTGTACCCGGCCAACGTCGCGCCGTCCGCCGTCGAGGCGGCGCGCAACCTGTTCGTCCCCGGCATGGTCGTCGGCCCCGGCGAAGACGGCGACTCGCTGTTCGACCCCGGCAACCCCGCCAAGCTGGCCTACAACTGGGCCGGCGAAGTGGTCTACCGCGCCCCGAAGAAGGGCGACCAGCAGTCCTTCTCCGAGGACACCTTGGTCAAGCGCATCCTTGGCCTGGGCAAATCCGACCGCGGACTGCAGGAAACCGTCCGCGGCCTGCTCGTGGGCTACCTGCTGCACCAGCTCGACGGCGACAAGGCCTACGCCTCCTACTCCGAGCCGGACGCCGAAGGCTCCGGCGTGGAGGCTCTGACCGGCGAAAAGCTATCCAAGGCCGCCGGCCTGGCGCGCGACAACGCCGGCTTCTCCCTGTTCTAGCCCCCTTCCCCGTCGTGGTTGCTTACACGACGGGGTTTTCGCCGTTCGGGCCAATCGCGCGCAGCACCGCCTGGATCTGCTGCTTTTGCGTCTTCTGCGCCGCGTTACGACGAGGCCGCGGCATGCTGTAGTCCCCCCGCGGCACCGTCACCGGTTGCCTAGGCATCGTCTCGCGGGCCCGCGCGTGGTGCTTGGCGGTCATCTCCATCTTCTGCTGCGTTTCCTTCATCAACGCCTCAAAATCCGCCATGCGCTTCGCCGTGCGCTTTTGGTACTGCGCCACAAACAGCTCGAAATCCATCGCTACCACTCCCCTGACTTCTTCATTGCCCACGGATCAACGCCCGCCCCGCCGGCGGCAGTGCCGGTGCCGGTGCTTCCCGCCTGCGCCGGCTGCGTCTCCAGGTTCTCCAGCTTCTTCGGCGGCGGTGCCGGCTCCTCCACCTGCGACAGCTCCGGCGGCGGGGCGATCACCCCGTCATCCGCACGTGCAGGCGCGGGCGGCGGCAGTGGTGGAGGTTCCGGCTCGGGTTCCGGCTCTGGCTCGGGCTCCGTCGGGCAGTCCTCGAGCGCCGTCTCGTCGATGCCGAGCGTCGCCTCCAGGTTCGCTTCCAGCGTCAACCCCAGCTTCAGATCCAGTCCCACACCGGCGCCAGCATGCGCCGAAGCGTCGGAGGCGCTGGTAGCGGCGGCAGGGCGCGTGCTGACGTCGCAAGGCGCATGCCCCTTCTCCCCGAACTCCACCGGCGGGGCGGGCTGCTCGGTCGCCGCAGCGTCGACGCGCGTAGCGACCTCGCCCAGGCACTCCTTGATCACGCAGTTGCGGTCGCTGGCGGTCTCGCGCGCGGTGCGAAGCGCCTCAATGACCATCTCCACCGCCGGCTGGATCAGCTGCACAATCCCGCAGTTCAGCACGATATCCAGCATGCGACGCGCCGGCTCCAGCAAGGCGCGCACCGCCGAGGCCGCGGTGTCCACGATCGTTTTGATCGCCTCCCCGCACTGCCCCATGGACTCACCGGCCGCTTTCGCGCGGTCGAAATGCTCGGTTTCGCGTGTTTCGTCGCAAAGCTCGCGCTCGCGAATACCCACCTCGTCGAACCAGGCGCTGTCATCGCACGAGCACGTCCGCGCCGGTGTTTCCGGGCGCTGCCCGCCCGCAGACAACTTCAGGCCCGCGGCAAGGAACGCGCTAAGCTCCAGTCCCTCGGTCTGCGCCACCTGCTCCAGCAGCTCACCCGCCAGGCAGTGGACTGCCGCACGCTGCGCCGGCCCCACCTCCGGCGCGACATCAACCGCGCGAACAAGCGACTGGACGTCGTCTTTCACCGCAGCCATCATGCGTTATCCACCCCACCGGAAATCGACTCCAAAAACTCGGAGGAGAGCTGGTCGGCGGCGACGGTAGCGTCGCTAAGCAACAGCACCTGCCCCCAATTCTCCTCGCGCGCCGCAAGGAAACGTTGCGACGTGGAATGCAACGCCTCCAACGCATCGACGATGCGCTGACCCTCCCGCGCAAACCCCGCGCCGAACGACGACGCGGCAACCACCGGCCGCCCAGCGTCGAGCTCGCGCGCGGCGTCGCGGTACGCGTCAATAGCCTCTGTGTACTTCGTGCGCACCGCATCAATATCGATGTCGAGCGCCCCAACATGTGTCATATGCCCACCCCCGAAAGGCTCGCAGTTGAACTGTCTTACCTTTACTTAGACTCCCCCAACGCCCCGGCGGTTCCCTGCCGGGGCAAAAAACTTTTACCGCCGATAAACCTACACCGCGGCAACGACCGCCGCGAGGCGACCGGCAACCTTGCGCGCCTGCTCCTCCTCAGCGGCCTCCACCATGACGCGGAACAGCTCTTCCGTGCCAGACGGGCGCAGCAACACGCGGCCGGCATCGCCCAGCTCAGCTTCCGCCTCGGCGATGGCGTCCTTGACGGACTGGTCCTGAAGGATCAGCGCCTTGTTGGACACCGGCACGTTGATCAGCGTCTGCGGCAGCACCGTCATCACCTCCGCCAGCTCGGCGAGCGTCTTGCCGGTCTCCGCCATGCGCTCCATGAGCATGAGGCCGGACAGCACGCCGTCGCCAGTCGTGGCATGCGCCGGCACCACGATGTGGCCGGACTGCTCGCCGCCCAGGGAGAAATCGCCGTTGCCCAGCTCTTCGAGTACGTAGCGGTCTCCCACCTTCGTCTGACGCACCGAGATGCCCTCGCGCTCCATGGCCAGCTTCAGGCCCAGGTTGCTCATCACCGTGGCGACGAGCGTGTTGTCCTTCAGGCTGTTGGACTCCTTCATGCCGGTGGCGAGGATGGCCATGATCTGGTCGCCGTCGACGACGTTGCCCTGCGCATCCACGGCTAGGCAGCGATCGGCGTCGCCGTCGTGCGCCAGGCCCAGGTCCGCACCGTGTTCGACCACGGCCGCCTGGATCTGGTCCATGTGGGTGGAGCCGGAGCCGTCGTTGATGTTGTAGGCGTTCGGCGTGTTGTGGATGGCGGTGACCTCGGCGCCAGCGGCCGCGTAGGCCTTCGGGGCGACCTCGGAGGCGGCGCCGTTGGCGCAGTCCACCACGACCTTGATGCCGTTCAGAGGCTCAGTGATGGCCTCTTTGAGGTGGGCGAGGTAGCGCTCCTGGGCATCCGGCGCTTCCTCGATCACGCGCCCGATGGCGGTGCCGGTCGGGCCCGTTTCCTCCAGCACGGCCATGGCGCGCTCGATCTCGTCTTCGATGTCGTCCGGCAGCTTCTTGCCGCCGGCGGCGAAGAACTTGATGCCGTTATCCGGCATCGGGTTGTGGGACGCAGAGATCATCACACCGATGTCGGCGCCGTAGTCGTCGGTGAGAAACGCCAGTCCCGGGGTGGGGATGACGCCGACGCGCAGCACGTCCACGCCTTTCGACGCCATACCGGCCGCCATCGCGGCAGCCAGCATCTCGCCGGAGACGCGCGGGTCCCGGCCGATCAGCGCGATCGGGCGGCGCTTCTCCGAGCCGCGGTCCTTGGTCAGCACGGTCGCAGCCGCGGCGCCGAGCTTGAGGGCAAGCGATGCGGTGAGGGCCTCGTTAGCCAGGCCGCGGACACCGTCAGTTCCGAACAATCGAGTCATGCGCACAATTATGCACTTGCCTATCGACGATCGCTCCGCCACCCCAACTTCCGCGCAATTTAACCTGGCGTTTTGCGAGTTATCCACAGGGGTGGTGGCGCAAATTCCACAGGGCGGACCGGGGTGGGGTTGCGTTGGGTTTAGGGTCTGTGGCCATGAACCCGTTCGACGCATTCATCCAGGCGATGTCCGCAGTATCCATGGAGACACTGCGGCACTTCGACCTGCCTGTCGCCCTTGCGGCCGGCATGGCGCCGGATAAGGCACGCGCGTGGGCGCGGATGCAGGACGTCTACTACGGGAAAACGAAATTCACCCGCAAGCAATCGGAAGCCGCGCAGAAAGCCCACGCGTTCTCACTCGACGAGCTCGGACTGATCGAACGGCGCATCAGCGGCGTGAAAGACGCTGGCGAGCGGTGGCGGCTGCGGCTGGAACTGCTGGATGTTTCTGGCGGGTACCGCGCGATCGAGCGCGCCGCACGCGACATCGTGCCCCGCGACGACAACGCCCCGACAAAGAAGCAGGTGGCGTTCTCGGCACCGAAGAACGGGCGGGCGCGCATCACCATCGACACCACCGACCGCAAAGCAGCCGACTTAGAGCACCGCCTGCGCCAAGGCATCGACCCGGCCCTGCCGGCTGCGGCGCAGATGGAGGAGGCGTTTTGGCGCATCGTCGAAGGCACCACCGGCGGAGTCGTCGCAGCAGCACCACGCCCGATCGTGATGGTGCCGATCACCGAACACGCCCGGATCATGGCGGGTGACGGCGACGACGTCATCCTCACACTCACCGACGGCACCATCATGACGGGTGCGGAGTACCTCCAGCAGGAGTTCGGCGAAGCCTTGGAGGTTGCCGCCTTCCACCCGGAGGAAGGGGCGGTGAACCTCTACGACACCGAGCGTTTTGCCAACCAGAAACAACGCGATCTTGCCTGCATGGTCTCACCCGTGTGCGCGTTCCCAGGCTGTAGGCACGGGGCGTACGGGTCGGAGATCCATCATGTGGATGCGTGGAAACACGGTGGGCTGACCAACATGGACAACCTGGTGCCGCTGTGCCGGTATCACAACCGGATCAACGACGATGACCCCTGGCGCAACACCCGCGGCCGCATCGCCATGATCAGAGGCGCACCGTGGTGGGTCTCACCGCGCGGGTTCCACATCAAAAACACCGACCGCGGAGCACTCGACCAACTCTTCGGACCACCAAACACCTAGCAACGCAAAACGCCGCCGCCCAACAACGGACGACGGCGTACAACGCACGCGTAAAAGCGATTAACGCTTGGAGTACTGCGGTGCGCGACGGGCCTTGTGCAGACCTGCCTTCTTGCGCTCCACGGCACGGGCGTCACGGGTGAGCAGGCCAGCCTTCTTCAGGGTGGTGCGCTCAGCCGGGTTGTAGACGTTCAGTGCGCGGGCGATGGCCAGGCGCAGAGCACCGGACTGGCCGGTCGGGCCGCCACCGGAGATGTTGGCCTTGATGTCGAACTGGCCCTCGCGCTCGAGCAGGGTCAGCGGGGTGAGGATGTCCTGCTGGTGCAGCTTGTTCGGGAAGTAGTCCTCGAACTCGCGGCCGTTGACGGTGATCTTGCCCTCGCCCTCGACGACGGTCACGCGAGCGATGGCGCGCTTACGGCGGCCAACGGTCTGGATCGGCCCCTCGTGCAGCGGAGCGGCCTCAACGGTCTCCTCGGTTGCCTCAGCCTCGGGGGCGATGGCGTCGCCGATGGTGTAGTTGAACTCCTCGGTCGCGGCGGTTGCGGCGTCGACGTCGGTGCCCAGGGACTCAGCGGTGTTTTCGAAGTTGTTCGGCTCGGTCATTACTGTGCCACCTGCTTAAACTCGTAGGTTTCCGGCTGCTGGCCAGCGTACGGGTGCTCGGCACCGACGAAGACGTGCAGCTTCTTGATGGACTGACGGGAAAGCTTGTTGTGCGGCATCATGCCCTTGACAGCTTCCTCGATCACGCGATCCGGACGCTCGTCCAGCGCGCGGCCCAGGGTCATGGACTTCAGACCACCCGGGTAGCCGGAGTGGCGGTAACGCATCTCGCGCTCGCGCTTGTTGGAGGAGATGTGGATCTTGTCGGCGTTGATCACGATGACGTGGTCGCCGGTGTCGACGTTCGGTGCGTACTGCGGCTTGTGCTTACCGCGCAGGATGTCTGCGACGGTGGAAGCAAGCTTGCCCAGCACCACGTCGGTTGCGTCGATGACGTACCACTTGCGGGTGATGTCACCGCTCTTCGGGTGGTAAGTAGACATGCATGACTCCTTAAAGTCTGTCTAGATGGCTGCCGGCCAAAACTTCGTCTGCCCCTTTGCGCTTCACGGCGGCCGGTGGAGACCCGAAAAGCGCATCCGGCGGGACACACAGGGATAACACCCTACGGCACACCTGCCCGAAAACAAAAAGTGCCGCCGCAGGTGATTCCCCCATCACCTGCGGCGGCACGTCCCCCGTGTCCCCCAGTGGTTGCGCCGCGGGCCGTGTGAAGCCGTGCCCGTCCCCCGATGAAAACGGCCCCTTGCACGGCCTGCGACGCAAGTCTTGTTGTGTTCTAGCCCCAGCTGTTCGCGGCTGCGTTGTTGACGACGAGCATGGTGGTGTTGCCGTCTTCCACGGTGTTGGCGATCTGGTTGAGGATCTGGTTCAGATCCTGCGCTGCCTGGTCCCACTTGGCCTGGTGCGCCTGGTAGGCCGCGGCTGCGGTGCCTTCCCAGGTCTGCGCCATGGGCTGGAGCATCTGCTTGAGTTCGGCCAGGTCGCCGTTGATGCGGGAGGCGGAGGCGCGCATGTCCTCTGCGGCGCCGGCGATCTGCGCGAAATCGTACTTGATCTGCATTGTTTCCCCTTTACAGTGCGAGTCCGCCGGCGATCTGGCGGAGGCTGTCGGTGTTGGTGGCGTCGGTGGTTTCGTAGTTCTTGGCGTTGTCGCGGATGTTCACGGCGATCGCGCTCAGTGCCTCAGAAAGTCGCTTTTGAGCGTCGTCGTAGCGCAGCATGAGCTCATCGAAGCTGCGCTGTGCGTTGCCCACCCAGTAGCCGCGGGTGGCTTCGGCGACTTGCTGCACGCGGTCGATTTCGCGGTTGACGTCGGCGTTGGTGTCGTCGGTGCGGTCTGCAGCGGCGCGCATGACCTCGGCTTCGGTTGCGAACTGCTCCATGTTTTCTCCCCCTCGTTGTGTGTGTTGGGACGGACAACTTCTGTGCTGTCCGTATATCTGACTGACGTTTGGCCCAATCGGTTCCATCGTTTCCAAAACTTTTTTATGTCCCCACGTCAGCCCCCTTATATTCAGCGGATTCCATGGCCATGCGGCAGGTGGCGCGTTGCACGACGGTGGGTTCGGCGCGCGTGTGGCAGCCCACGAACAGCTGCACCGTCCCGTTGGGCCAGGTTTTCCACAGCGATTGCGAGCCGTCGCCGGCGCGCTCCAGGTAGGTCACGGAGATGCCGTCTGTGTCGACGAGTTCGACCTCCGGGTCGGTTTCGATGTCGGCGAGGAGTTGGTCGGCCATCGTGCGCGCTGGCAGCTGGTAGAGGTGCTCGACGGCGATCTGCAGACGGAAATTGGGGTCGCTTCCTGTGGCGCGCCACATGTCGTCGTCGGCTTCGAGGGTGAAGCCTGCGGGGAGTTGGACGGTTAAGCCGTCGCGCTCAATGCTTATCGACGTCTGCTCCGCCCGTTCCTCCTCCTGCACAGGAGACGACACTGGTGCTGATTGCGTCTCCGGCGGCTGCGACGGTGACGGTTCCTCCTCCCCCGGCGACTGCGTTTTCCCGCTGGTCAGACCCCAGATCACTGCGGCGCAAGCGAGGGCGACCGCGGCGACGACGGCGGCGATGATCCACACACCGGAGCGCGATTCCTGCTCCGGCGGCGGTGGTCGGTGGAAGGGTTCTGGGGTGTCGTCGGGTGTGGGCGCGACGGGCTGGAGAGGCTCAGTGGTCAGGTCGATGTCGTAGTCGGCGAGTGCGTGTGTGAGCTCGCTGAGGCGTTGTGGGTCGGCTGCGATGTGCACCGGCGCGCCGTGCGGGTCGGGGCCGAGCACGCTGCGGACGGTGCCGGCGATTTCGCGGCTGGTGGGCGCGTCGAAGCGGTGGATGTTGGCTGCACCGGTGATCACGGTGGATGCGTCGGTGGCGGTGATGCGCAGCTCGGTCATGGTGCCTCCGGAAGTTGGACGGTGCCGCGCGCTTCGCCGTGGATCCAGGTGGCGCGGCCGGGTTGTTGCGGGTTGGGTCGCACTCCGAAGATGGCGCCTTCGTCGCGGGTGCCGTCCATGAGCAGCACGTCGGGCTGCAGGTCCTTCAGGGCGGTCAAAAACGGCCCGAACAGGGCGCGCGAGACGCCGCCGAATTTGCGGGCGGCCACGACGTGCAGGCCGATGTCGCGCGCGTGCGGCAGCAGTTCCGCGATCGGCCGGAGCGGTTCTTCGCCGACGAGTTCGTAGTCGTCGATGATCAGGTACAGCTCGGGCCCGCTCCACCAGGACCGCTCGCGCAGCTGCTCCGGGGTCACCTCGGCGCCCGGCAGCCGCGACTGCAGCGTGACGGCGAGCGATTTGGCGGCCTGCGTGATCGCGCTGGTGGATGCGGCGTACGCGGCGACCATGTTCTCGTCGGCGCGGCCGAGGTGCGCGCGCTTCGGGTCGAGCACCACCATCCGGGCGGCCTCGCGGCCCATGTGCTCCACCGCGGCGATTGTGCTGGCGATGAAGGTGGATTTCCCGCAGCCGCCAGCGCCGACGACGAGGATGTGCCCGGAGGCGTACACCGGTTCGAGGGCGGGCCCGCCGATGCCGAGGGGGATCCTTTGGCCGTCGAGAAGCGAGTGCGTATCGACGCCCTCCGGCAGCACCCGCAACCTTTCCACCGGCGCCTGGTCGGCGGTGGTGGCGAGGTGGGCGATGTCCTCGCCGCTGGTGAAGACGAGCTGGACGGTTTTGCCGTCCGGGGTCAGGCCGCGGCCGGGTGTGGCGGGCAGCTTCTCCTGGTGTTTGCGGTTGATCAACGAGTCCATCGGTTCAGCCAGCCGCAACTCGAGGCGGGTGCCGATGAGGTCGCGCACGTTCGGGCGGATCGCACTCCAGCGCTGGGTGGTCACCACGAGGTGGATGCCGGCGTCGGGGCCCTCGGAGGCGATGCGGGCGAGCGGTTCGCGCAGGTCCTCGTCGAGGGCGTGCCAGCCGTCGACAACCAGCATGACAGGCCGCGGGTGGTCGAGGAACCCGGTGACTTCGTCGACGATGCGGCGGGTGCGCTCGGCGTCTTTCATGCTGGCCACGCCGGCGACATGTGGCAGCGCTTCGAGCTCCGGCAGGTCGCCGATGACGTAGACGGCCAATCCCTCCCGCATGTGCGTGGCCACGATGCTTCGCACCGCCATCGTCTTGCCTGTCTGCGGCCCGCCCGCGATGGCGACGTGCCCGCCGGCGCTGTCCAGGTCCAGGTGGAAGGGGGTCTGGCGCTGCTTGAAGGGTTCGTCGATAAGTCCGAGCGCCCCGTCCGTCTGCGCCAGCCGCGGCAGCGGGATGCGCTCCGGCAGCGGCGGCAGCCACACCTGGTGCGCGTGCATGCCGCGGGCATCGGCGACCTCGCGGGCCTTGGCCACCACCGCATCCAGCAGCGTGGTGGAGCGGTCCTCCTCAACGTAAGCGGTGGGCGCCAGTTCGATCTCGTTGCCGGTGAACAGCCGCACGTGCTGCTCGCCGGGGTGCTCCACCACCGTGCGCGTCAGTGGGCCAGAGACGTACGCCGCGCGGAAGCGGGTCAGCTCCATGCCTGCCTTGAGGTAGCCGGACCCGGGCTCGCCGGGCAGCTCGTAGGCATCCGGCACGCCGAGGATTTGGCGGGACTCGCCGGCGGAGAACGTCTTCAAGCCGATGCGGTAGGACAGGTGCGAATCCAGCCCGCGCAGCTTGCCCTCCTCCAGCCGCTGCGAGGCGAGCAGCAAATGCACGCCCAGCGATCGGCCGAGCCTGCCCACCGCCACGAACAGGTCCGCAAAGTGTGGGTGCTGGGTGAGCAGCTCGGTGAACTCGTCGACCACGATGACCAGCGACGGCAGCGTGTTGCCCGCCTTGGTGTAGTCCGTGATGTTGGCGAAGTTGCCCGCTTTGCGCAGCAGCTCCTGGCGGCGGTGCATCTCGCCGGAGATCGCGTCGTACATGCGCTCCACTAGCACCGCCTCGTCCTCCAGGTTGGTGATCACCGCGGCGGTGTGCGGCAGCGACTCGCAGCCCAAAAACGTCGCACCGCCTTTGAAGTCCACGAGTACGAAGTTCAGCTCGTCCGGCGAGTGCGTCGCCGCCAGCGCCACCACCAGGGTCCGCAGCAGCTCCGACTTGCCGGAGCCCGTCGCCCCGATGCACAGCCCGTGCGGGCCCATCCCGCCCAGCGCCGCCTCTTTCAAATCCAGGTACACCGGTGCGCCGTCGGGAGTCGCGCCGATGGGCACGGTCAACTTGTTGCGCACCCCCGGCCACATCGTGTGCGCATCCAGCGCATCGACGTCCGGCACACCCAGCATGGACAGAAAATCCCCGCCAGCCTCGACCGCGCCGTCGGGGCGGCGGTAGAAGCCTAGATGCCTAGCGACGAACTCCGCCTCCGCATCCGTGAACCCATCCGGCACGCCCAGCTGCTCCACCCCCTGCGCCGTGACCGCCTCCAGCACGTCGGTGCAGACCAGGTGGAACGCGTCCGGATCGGCGAAGAAGTCCGGGTCGTCGTGGATGGTCACCACCAGGTCGGAGTCGGTGGGTGCGGGCGAGGCGTGGCCGTCGATAAGCGAGATGCGAAACGCCCCCTCGGAGCGCGCGTGCGGCAGCCACTTCGCCCACGCAAACGGCGCGTCTATGCGGACCTTTTCCGGGCCGTAGAAAAACGCCAGCTGGCACACGATCGAGCGCGCCACATCGGCCGCCGCCGGCCCGGCGAGCGTGATCGCGTCGAACGCGTCGAGCTGGACCAGCATCGGCATGCCCGGCACCGTGCTCACCGCCGCGACGGCACGGCGCAGGCTCACCGCGCACACCGGGTCCAAATCCTCGGGGCTGCCGGGGTCGTCCACATCCACCGGGGTGCACAGCGCGCCCGCACCGGTGCCCAGGCGCACCGTCGGGACGCCTGCACGCTCCCAGATGCGCTCCACCGGCACCGCGGCCACCAGCTCGCCCGGCGCGGGGTGCAGCGCGGTGGCGTGCGTGCGCTGCGTCGCAGCGTTCGCGCGGGCCTTCTTCGCCAGCGCGTCTAGGTGGCGCAGGTAGACGCGGCGGGTCTCGTCGATGTCGCCCTGCTTTTCCTGCGGGTTGAACATGCCGACGAGCCCGAAGAGCATCATCAGCGGAAAAATCAGCATCATCGGGCTCACAGCGCGGCCGGAGGTGGCCATGAGCACCATCACCGCGCCGACTGCCACCACCATCACCACCGGCAGCAGGATTTTTATCACCGGCGGCGACTGCGGCTTTTGCGCCGCGGGCACGGGCTCGGCGCGCAAGGCGCCGGTCGGCGGCGGCGCGGCGTCGATCGCTGCATCGGCGCTACCGGTTGTTGGTGCGAGGACTTGGTCGTAGTCGAGGCCAAGCATCGTGGATTTCCCCCCTTGTGGTTTCTCACAGTTCCCCCGAACTGTGGACGCGCTGTGGATTGTAAGCCATACTGTTTCCCGTCGCGCGGCGAATGGGGGCCGCGCCTGATATTTCGGGGGTTTGAAAGTTGGTTGCAACGTCTGCGCACCACATTGTGCGCGTTACTGTCCGCATCTCGGTTGTGGCGTTCCACCGCGACATCGACGTCACGTTGCCGACGTCGTCGACGCTTTCGGAGGTGCTGCCGGAGCTCGCGCGCCTGGTGGAGCTGCCGGAGGTGCACCGCCCGTGGCAGGCCACCACTGCAGGCGGGGCGGTGCTGGATATGCACACGCCGCTCTACGCACTCAAGCTTCACGACGGCGCTACCGTCGCCCTCCACCCCCAAGAGCCCACGCCCCCGCCGGTCGTGCGCGACGCGGCAGACGCGCTGGCTGGGGCGGCCGAGTCGACGCGGCAGGTGCGCGGGCTGGACGTGGTGGCGACGTTCACAGGGTTTGCGGCGGTGCTGCTGCTGGCGCGGGTGAACGCCTCGTGGCCGGTCGCGCTTGCTGCGGTGGCGCTGCTGGCGTTGGCGGTGGCGTCGATAGGCAGGTCGCGCGCGGCGTTTGCGGCCGTGCCGCTGCTGGCGGGGCTCGCCGCGGGCGCGTGGGTCGCCGGTGGCAGCGGCGATGCAACCTCGCTCGGCCTCGGGGTGCTGGCGGGTTTGCTCGCGGCGGCGGTGGCTGTCGGCGTGGGCGTCGCACTGGGCCTAGCCGGGGCTGCGCAGGTGGCGTTCACCGCCGCGGTCTGCGTGCTGGCCGGCGCCGGCGCGGCCGGCGTGTGGCTGCCCGGCCCGCTCGCCCCGCCCGCGCTGACGGTGCTGACCGGGGTGCTCGGGGTGATGGCCACACCCGGCGCGGCCACGCGCGCGGCCGGGCTGACGGTGCCGCGGGTGCCCACCGCCGGCGAGGAGTTCGACCGCTCCGACGACTACCAGCACGACGTGGACGCCCGCAGCGCCGCAGCTGCAGCCATCGCATCCGCCATCGCGGCGGCGATCGCCGTGTGCTGCGTGCCGGCGCTGCTATGGCTTGGCCGGGCCGGCGGGGCGTGGACGTTCGCGTTCTGCCTAGGTGTCGCCGCCGCGCTTGTGGTCTACGCCTCGCGTCAACACTGGGCGGTGCCGCGGGCGTGCCTGACCGCGGTGGCGCTTTCCGCCGTGGTCGCAGCCGCGGCCGCCGCGGCACAGACCGGGCACCCGGCGTGCATCGTCCTCGCCGCGCTCGCGGCACTTACCGCCGCGGCAACGGTCGCGTGGGCACCGCGCGTGCCGGACGTGGAGCCGACCACCATCGTGTGGTTCGAGCGCGCCGAGATCGCCGCCACCATCGCCGTGATCCCGCTGGCGGTGCACTTAACCGGCCTGTTCGACATGATTCGGGGGCTCTAGCATGCGCAAACTCGCCGCAATTGCCCTGCTCGCGTTCAGCCTCACGCCTGCGCCTGCCTCCGCCCAGGATGTGGCGTGCGCGGTGCCGGCGCTCGTCGCAAAGCCTGCTGCTTTACCCGCGACCGAAGCGCTGCGGAAGTTCGCCACCGGTGCCGGGGTACGCGTGGCGGTGATCGACACCGGCGTCGCACCGCACCCCGAGATCACGCACCTGCGCCCGGGCCGCGACTTCGTGGCCGCGGACGCGCTGCACGACTGCGATAACCACGGCACCGCCGTCGCCGGGATAATCGCCGGGCGCACCCTCGGCATCGCCCCGGACGCGGAAATCATCGCGATCCGGCAGACCTCGACGCACTACCGCGACCTCGACGCCGGCAACCTGCACACGCTCACCGACGCGATCCACAACGCCCTCGACGAGGGCGCGAGCGTGCTCAACATCTCCGTCGTGTCCTGCCTGGAGCCCGGGTTCGCCTCGCGCATCGACACCTCCGGCATCACCGCCGCCCTCCACCGCGCGGAGGCGCAAGGCGCGGTGGTCGTCGCCGCCGCGGGCAACACCGGGCCGGACTGCGAGCCCGGCTTCGAGGTCTTCCCTGCCCGCTTCCCCACCGTCCTCGCGGTGGCCGCGCGCGCCGACGACCACACCATCGCCGACTACTCCCTGCCCGCCGGGTTATCCGCGCCGGGCCATGTGCCGGCGGCACTCGCACCCGGCGGGTGGGCCGAGGGGACGCTGGCCAAAGACGGCGTGCACCCGTACGTGGGCACGAGTTTCGCCACCCCTGTGGTCAGCGGCACGGTGGCGCTGTTGCAGTCGCGCTACCCCGGCATCACCCCGGAGCATGTGCGCTCGCTTATCCGCGCCTCCGCCCAACCCGGCGGCGGCGCCATCAACCCGCTAGCAGCGCTGACCCAACTGACACCCCACGAGCTGGCGGACCGCCCGACCGCCCAGGTACGCGCCGTCGACGCGCAGCCCAGCGCGGCCGTGGGCAGGCTCGGTGTGCTCGCCGGCGTAGCGCTCGCGCTGGCTGCGCTGGTGGTCGCGCTGCGCGCCGCGCTGCGGGGCTAATACGTCGCCGTCATCGCCGCGTCGCGGGTCAGCTCCGCGCCCTCCGGCAGCAGGGCGATGATCTCCCACGGCACCGCTTCGACGTGCGCCGCACCCACGGTTGCCAGGGTTTCCGCATCCGGTGCCCGGTGGCGCAGCCCGTTCGCGGAGACGACGTGGAACCCGTGGCCCGAATCCACCCCGACGGAGCCGCCGTTCAGCCCCGCGAAGTGCGTGGCCACCGACGTGCCGGACAGCTCGATGCCTTCCGGCACCACATCTACGGTGGCCCCGCCGCGGTTTTGGTCCACGCACGCCAAGTGCGGCTCAACCCACCGCGGCCGCTGCTCCGGCAGGCGCAGTTCCTCCTCCGCGTCCGGGTACGACGCCAGGCTCGCACGACTCGCGACGGCGGCCTTCGCCCCGGCGTCCAGCAGCATGGTGCGCTGGGTGCCGGTGATGGGTCGAATCCGGCCGTCCGCGAGCGCCCAGGATGTACCGTCCGCGTCGATGATCTGCGGCAGCGGGTCCGGCAGCGCCGCCGGCGGCAGTTCTTCCAGCGCGGAAATGACCTGCGTCGGCGGCGTCCACCGTGGCGTGTCCGGGGTGATCCCCAGCGCCCGGCGGATCACGCGGCCCTGCGGGGTGTTCGCCTCCGGCAGCAGGCGCCGCCCTTCGGAGGTAACCACCCACTCGCGGGTGGCGTCGGCGGCGAGGACGGCGGCGTCGATAGGCAATGGCTCCGGAGCCTCACCCGCAACCACCGTGATCCTGTCCGCGCCGCACACCGACCAGCTGGCCGAAGGCGCGTCCTCGGGCGCGAACATGCCCGGTGCCGCAACGATGCCCACCGGCACACCCCGGGGCAACTCGGCGAGCTTCTCGTCGCCGATGCGCGCGGGATCAGCCGCCTGGCCGGCGATCAAGCGCGCCGACGCCAAGTTCGTCACCGGGTGCGCCGCCTCCCCCACGCGCACGTACAGCGTGCCGTCCGTGGCGCGCACAATCGGCGCATCTCCCGGGTCCGCGTTCGGCCGCATCCAAGCAAACAGCCCCATTACGCCTGCGATCATCACCACCGCCGCGGTACCGAAAATGGTTGCGCGGCGCCGCGCGGCCAACGGGTCGTGGATCATGCGGATATCCCCGAAAACCAGGCCGTGCTCCATACGACGGCGCATGAACTTGTGCCCCGACACCTGGGCACGCGTGGTTGGCAACAGCTTCGCCATGACAATTCCCCTCCCCCGAGAAAAACACCTGGCGGAAAGCTTACTGCGTCGCGCCCACCTCCGCGAGCGCAAACAGCTCGTCCGAGCCGTTTTCTTGCCCGTCTGCGACCATGTCCTCCAGTTCCGCCTCGCTGAACTGGCTGTTCACCGCGAAGATCGCCGTGGAGCCCTTGCGGTAGACGGGTGTCACGCCGTTAGAGACCCAGAAGTCGCGCAGCATCTCGTACGGCGGGTACTGGTAGTGCCAGAACGGACCGGGGCTGAGCAGGAAGAACTTCACGTTCAAGTTCTCCACCGTCTCGTCGACGAGGTTGTGCTCGCCTTCGCCGATGAAGTCGGCGTTCCAGTACATGATGTCGCCGTTGGTGCCGCGGCCGCCGTTGGGCCACAGGTAGTGACGGTTCAACGTGGGCACGCCGTTGTAGGCGTACATCCAGGAGTAGCCGTCGGCGGGGTCGCCTGCGGTCAGGCCCTCCCAGGCGGCGGGTTGGGCGGCTAGCCAGTCGAAGGCTTCAAGGTCGTCGGCATCGACCATGCGGTCGCTGACGCGGGCTGCGGCGTAGGTTTTCTCGGCGCCGTGGTCGGTGTGCTCGCGCATCATCGGGATCGCCGCGGAGGCGACGATGCAGGCGACGACGATGCTCGCGATTGCGGAGGTGCGCTCGCCTTTCGCATAGCGCTTAGCGACGGGCGCTGCCGTGACCACGCGAATCCCCGCCGCCACGGCAATAGCTGCCGAGGCCGTGACAGCCATGACCACCGGCATGATCAGGCGGTGGCCGGTGCTGTAGTGCAGGTTGCCCACGTAGTCGAGCAGGCGGCCCAGCGTGTTGCCGAACGGCTCCAGGGCATTGGCGGTGATAGCCAGGGACACCGCGTAGAAGAGCACCGGCCAGATTTGGCGGCGCCACAGCAGGCACACCACCGCACCCGCGGCGGCGAGCCAGAGCAGCACGGTGGAGTCGTACGCCGGGAAGAACTGCAGCACGTGGCGGGTCTCCATCCGTGCTGCTGTGCCCCACGCCCCGCCGACGCCCAGGGTTTCCTCCGGCCGCCAAGACGCCACCTCGCCCGCCTGGGCGGAGCCGGCGAGCACCTGCGGGACGAACATGGCAACGCCGGCGACGGCCGGCAGCGCGATCCACAGCGTGTCCGTCAGGCGGGTGCGCTCCGGGGAGATCAGTGTGGAGGTTAGCCAGTAGAACCCGACTGCGAGCACGACGATGGTGACTGCGGACGGGTGCACGCACAGCACCGCCACGAACGCGAGTGCGGCGGGCAAGGCGCTGGCGCGCCTGCGCGGCACGGTGATAAGCAGCCACGTCACGGTGCCGGTGAGCGCCACGGCGAACAGGTAAGGCCACATGCCCACGTAGTCCGGGATCCAGAACAGCTGCGGGGCGGCATACCCCATGACCGCGGCGAGCGCCGCGGCGATCTGCGCGGTTATCCCGGTGGAGCGCAAGAACGCGAACACCAGGCACGCGAGCGTGGCCGGCAGCGCCAGCGCGGGCAGCACAGCAGAGGCGATGTTTAGCGCCGGGATGGGGTCCAGGCCCGCCGTCTCGCCGAACAGCGCGACCCCTGCGTGGTAAGCGGACGGGTAGAACAGCTTCAGCTGGGATTCCACATTCTGCAGCTCACCCATGCGGGTGGCGGAGGCGATGCCCTCGTCCATGATGAAGCGCACCAGGTTGGCGTGCCACTGCACATCCCACCCCTGGACGATGTTGTAGACGCCGTTGGGCATCCGCTCCAGCCAGTGCAGCCGTTCCGAAGCGGCCATGAACGCGCCCACCCCGACGCCTACGGCGGGCAGCACCCAGTACGGGTCGGCGATGCTTTCCTTGCGCACGTCGCCGGGAAACAGCGCCCGGCGCCAGCTCACGGACCCGCCACGGCGCGCGCGTCGCACGAACATGAACCGCCACGCAGCGGCCGCCATGACTGCTACGACCATGCTCACGCCGAAGGTCCACAGGTTGTACGGCGCGCTGGTCAGCCCCCAGAACCAGGAGGTCACGCCGAACAGGCCGAAGGTCACCGGCAGCGCCGCCGCACCGGCGGCCGGCGTTTTCATGCCGGCGACCCAGGACAACACGAAGCCGGGGAGGGTGAAGAACACGACGGCGAACCACGCGGCTGCGACTGTAGTCATGGTGGTTATGGCACCTCCCGGTTCTGATGTAACCCAAGCATGCTACATCTCACGGGTGGCTCTGGTCGCTTCGGCGCGCGCCGCCAGTTCGGCATCCGCCGGGTACTCCACCCCCACCAGGGTCAGGCCGCGGGCGGGGGCGAGGGGGACGTCGGGCGAGCGGGCGTCGAGAAGCAAAAGCTCCTCCGGCCACTCGGGCGCGCGCCTGCCTTCGCCGACGGTGAGGCAGGTGGCCACGAGTGCGCGGACCATGTTCCAGCAGAACGCGTCGGCGGTGATCCGCGCCTCGTAAAGCCGCGGCTCGACTTCGCGCCAGGTGAAGCTGTGCACCTCGCGGATCGTGGTGCCGTGCTCCTTCGGGCGGCAAAACGCGGCGAAGTTGTTCAGCCCCACCAACGCGTCGGCGCACGCCTGCACCGCGCCCAAGTCCACGGGTTTCGGCCACACGGCGGTGTCGCGCGCGCGGGTGGGCACGGCACCCGCAGGGTGGGTGGTCACCCGGTAGCAGTAGGTGCGGGTCAGGGCGGAAAAGCGCGCGTCGAAGCCTGCCGGGGCTTGGGTGACGTCGAAGACGCGGACGTCTTCAGGCAGCAATTTTGCTAATCGACGCACCAGCCGCCCCGGATCCCCCTCAATCGAGCGCCGGTTGAGCGACTCCCCCGGAATGTCCGCGTGCGCGACCTGGCCGGCAGCGTGCACGCCCGCGTCGGTGCGGCCGGCTACGGTGAGCGCCACGCCGGTACGCAGCACGAGCGACAGCGCATCCTCGATGGTCTGCTGGACAGTGCGCAGGTCGCCCTTTTGGCGAGCCCAGCCGTGGAAGTCGGTGCCGTCGTAGGCGATGTCCAGGCGCAGGCGCAGCGTGTCGTCCATGGTGAGGCATTGTATCGCCGGAAATGGTGCGCACAGCAAAGCGCCCGGGGGCACTGACGTTGCAGTACCTCCCGGGCGCTCGGCGCAAAAGGGAGTGTAGCTTTCGGCTACTTCTCCTCTGCGGTCTCCTCGGCCGGAGCCTCGGTGGTCTCCTCAGCCGGAGCCTCTTCAGCCTTGGCCTCCTCGGCCTGGCGGGAAGCGGCGGCGCGTGCTGCGCGGGTTGCCTCGGAAGACACGGTCTCCTCGAGCACCAGAGAGATCTGGGTCATCGCAGCGTTGTCGCCGGCACGGTTCTCCAGCTTGATGGAGCGGGTGTAGCCGCCATCGCGGTTGGCGAACTTCGGTGCGAGCTCGTTGAACAGGTAAGCAACGACTTCCTTGTTCGGCAGCTCAGCGGCCACGGCGCGGCGGTCAGCCACGGTGCCCTTCTTCGCCTTGGTGATCAGCTTCTCGGCGTACGGACGCAGCATGCGTGCCTTTGCGTCCGTCGTCTTGATTGCGCCGTGCTCGAACAGGGCCAGGGCCAGGTTGGACAGAATGTGCTTCTGGTGGCCGGCCGAGCCTCCGAGACGGGCGCCCTTCTTCGGGGTAGGCATTTTCGTACTCCTCGTGTGCGGTTAATTGAGCGCGTGCTCTGTGGTGTTACTCGGTCTCGTCCGCGCTGGTGTCGACGTAGTCGCCAGTCTCGGCGTCATAGCCTTCGATCTGGGTCGGGTCGAAATCTTCCGGAGCGTCCTTCAAGGTCAGGCCCAGGTTGGCGAGCTTGATTTTGACCTCGTTGATGGACTTCTGGCCGAAGTTGCGGATATCCAGCAGGTCCGACTCGGTGCACTCAGCGAGCTCACCGACGGTGTGGATGTCCTGGCGCTTCAGGCAGTTGTAGGAGCGAACGGAGAAGTTCAAGTCCTCGATCGGCGTGGAGTACGCGGCGATGTACTCGGTCTCCTGCGCCGACGGGCCGATCTCGATGCCCTCGGCCGCGGTGTTCAGCTCGCGCGCCAGGCCGAAGAGCTCCACCAGGGTGGAACCGGCCGACGCGAGGGCGTCACGTGCGGTCATGGAGTTCTTGGTCTCCACGTCGATGATCAGCTTGTCAAAGTCGGTGCGCTGCTCAACACGGGTCGCCTCAACCTTGTAGGCGACGCGGGTGACCGGCGAGTAGATCTGGTCGACCGGGATGCGGCCGGCCTCACCGCCGGAGTTGGGCATGGCCGGGACGTAGCCGCGGCCGCGCTCGACAACAAGCTCCATCTCGAGGCGAGCCTGCTCATTCAGCGACGCGATGTGCAGATCCGGGTTGTGGATCTCCACACCAGCCGGCGGCTCGATGTCGCCGGCGGTGACGTCGCCAGGGCCCTCAACAGCAAGCTGCATGACAACCGGCTCGTCGGAGTCGGAGGACAGGACGATGTCCTTGATGTTGAGGATGATCTCAGAGACGTTCTCCTTGACGCCGGTGATCGTGGTGAACTCGTGGAGCACACCGTCGATCTTGATGGAGGTCACGGCTGCGCCCGGGATGGACGACAGCAGCGTGCGGCGCAGAGAGTTGCCCAGGGTGTAACCGAAACCAGGCTCGAGCGGCTCGATGATGAACTTCGAGCGGTTGGTGTCGATGTACTCCTCGGTCAGTTCAGGACGCTGAGAGATGAGCATGAACTTCTCCTTTGTCGGCTCCCGCTATATGAAGCCGGTAGGAACGGATATGTGGAAGATTTTCGAGCACCGGCCGAACACGTCGGCAGTGCGCGGGGTGAAGCAAACGAAAGTTTACTTCGAGTAGAGCTCGACGATGAGCTGCTCCTGCAGCGGAACGTCGATCTGAGCGCGCTCGGGCAGCTGGTGCACGAGAATGCGCAGGGTGTCCGGAACGACCTGCAGCCAAGCCGGGACGACGGCGTCGAGCAGGTTGTCCTGAGCCTCTTCGAACCACAGCATGTTGCGGGACTTGTCGCGGACATCGATGATGTCGTACTGCGTCACCGCAAACGACGGCACGTTGATGTGCTTGCCGTTGACGGTGAAGTGGCCGTGGGAGACCAGCTGACGTGCCTGACGGCGGGTCTTAGCCAGACCAGCGCGGTAGATCACGTTGTCCAGACGGGACTCCAGCAGGATCAGCAGGTTGTCGCCGGTCTTGCCCGGACGACGGTTCGCCTCTTCGTAGTAGCGACGGAACTGCTTCTCCATCACGCCGTAGGTGAAGCGAGCCTTCTGCTTCTCCTGCAGCTGGAGCAGGTACTCGGACTCCTTGATGCGAGCGCGGCCAGCCTGCCCCGGGGGGTACGGGCGACGCTCGAAGGACATGTCGCCGCCGACGAGGTCGACGCGGAGGCGACGGGACTTACGGGTAGCAGGGCCGGTGTAACGAGCCATGTCTCTTTACCTCTTTCCTTTCAGCCTTAAACGCGACGACGCTTCGGCGGACGGCAGCCGTTGAACGGCTGCGGCGTCACGTCGGAGATCGAAGACACCTCCAGGCCGGCGGCCTGGAGAGAACGGATTGCGGTCTCGCGGCCGGAGCCCGGACCCTTGACAAAGACGTCAACCTTCTTCATGCCGTGATCCATTGCCTTGCGGGCAGCGTTCTCGGCAGCCATCTGCGCGGCGAACGGCGTGGACTTACGGGAGCCCTTGAAGCCGACGTGGCCGGAAGACGCCCAGGAAATCACGTTGCCCTGCGGGTCCGTGATGGACACGATGGTGTTGTTGAAAGTGGACTTGATGTAGGCGTGGCCTGCGGCCACGTTCTTCTTGACGGCGCGGCGTCCGCGACGCGCGCCGGAACGAGTCTGAGCAGCCATAGGTTACTTCTTCTTTCCTGCGATGGTCTTCTTCGGGCCCTTGCGGGTGCGCGCGTTGGTCTTGGTGCGCTGGCCGCGGACGGGCAGGCCACGACGGTGGCGCATGCCCTGGTAGGAGCCGATCTCAATCTTGCGGCGGATATCTGCCTGCACCTCGCGGCGCAGATCGCCCTCCACGGTGTAGGAAGACTCGATCGCGTCGCGCAGCGCGGCGAGCTGATCGTCGGACAGATTGTCCGTGCGCAGGTCCGGAGAAATACCGGTCTTCTCGAGCAGTTCCTTGGCTCGGGTTGCACCGATGCCGTAAATGTAGGTGAGTGCGATCTCCATGCGCTTGTTGCGCGGGAGATCAACACCAGCTAGACGTGCCATGAGGTACGTGCCTTTCGGGTTGTTACGGTGGTTTTCTCCCCACCCGTCCACGCCAAACAACGCTTTGTCCGGGCCGTGCCGGAGAGTGGGTTGAGATTACGCGCGGCTCCAGCCACCGTGGCCAGAGGTGCACGATCCGCCGTGAGGGCGGATCTGGGTGAGGAGGCTGAAATGCTTACTTGTAGCGGTAAGTGATACGCCCGCGGTCCAGGTCGTAGGGGGAAAGTTCCACCACGACGCGGTCCTCCGGGAGGATGCGGATGTAGTGCTGGCGCATCTTGCCACTGATGTGGGCGAGAACCTCGTGCCCGTTGTCCAGTTCGACCCGGAACATCGCGTTCTTCAGGGGCTCGACAATGCGGCCCTCAACCTCGATTGCGCCTTCTTTCGCCATACACTCCACTTCCTACGCCGCCTGAAAGTGCAGGCAGCAGACGTTTTTACCGGTTACATGTGGCGCTCGTGCAGGCGTGCACAAACACCGCTGGACTACATTAGCCATTTACCTGCGAAAACGCAAAAAGCCCCAGCGGTTGCCGGGGCTTATCTCGGATACGGGTTAGAACACGTAGACCTTGTCGCCGATCTGCAGGTCGTTGAAGTAGCGCTCTGCGTCGCCGCGCCACATGCGCACGCAACCGTGGGAGAGGATGTTCGGGTCGCCCTGGTGGAAGGCGATGCCGTTGTAGGTGAAGTAGGTGGCGTACGGCATCGGCGCGTTGCCGAACTCCCAGGAGATTTCGTCTTTGACCTTGCGGTTGACGTAGAACGTGCCGCGCGGCGTCTCGTAGCCGGGCTTGCCCGGGCCGATCAGGCCGGACTGGTAGTACATGACGCCGTTGTTCTGCAGCCAAGAGCGGCGGCCATCGATGTCTACACACGCCTTCGCGTCAGCCGGGCACGGGCCGTAGTTGAAGTCGCCGCGCGGGTTCTGCTGCGGCGCCGGCGCAGGTGCCGGGGCCGGGGCCGGCTTCGGGGCCGGCTTGGGCTTCGGGGTCTTCTCGGCGATCAGGCCAGGGAAGAACGTCTCGACAATCTCGTCGATACGCTTCTTCGCCTTCGCCGGCAGCTCCGGGTCGATGGCGGCCAGTCCGTCTGCCTGCTGGCGCAGGCCGTTGCGGATGTTCCACGCGGCATCGCGCGCGGACTTGTCCAGGTTGCTCAACGACGAAGTGGCCTGGTTGGTCAGCGAGTCCAGGCTGGACATGGCAACCGGATTCTGCCCAGGCGCGGCCTGAGCGGAAACCGGAGCTGCCAGGGAGGCGACGACACCGAGGCCGGCAGCGAAGGTGGTTGCGCGTCGCTTCAGCGGCGACTGCTTTGCGTGGCGGGGACGGTAAGACATGGCGGAAGTATAACCTCCCTGCCATGAAACGCACTACAACGCGCCAGAAAACTACACGCGCGGCGTAAGAATTCTCGGGCCCTCGGCGGTCGCGGCAACGGTGTGTTCCCAGTGGGCGGCAGGCGCGCGGTCCACCGACACCACCGTCCATTCGTCCTCCAGCACCTCGGTGTCCACTTCCCCACCGAGGATCAGCATCGGCTCGATAGCCAGCACGGATCCTTCCTGGATCACGGGCCCTCGGTTCGGCTTGCCTTCGTTGGCCAGGTACGGCTCCTCGTGCATCGTGCGGCCGATACCGTGGCCCCCGTAGCCGTCGACGATGCCTAGCTCCACCCCGAAGCGCTCCTCGGCAGCAAAGGTGGCCAGCTCGAGGGCGTGGGAGACGTCGGTGAGCTTGTTGCCCGGGACCATCGCCTTGAGCCCTTCCGCGAGCACCCACTCGGTCGCGCGGTTCAAGGCGTCGATTTCGGGAACCAGCTCACCGACGCCGAAGGACCACGCACTGTCGCCCACCCAGCCATTGAGCGTGGCGCCGCAGTCGATGGAGACCAGGTCTCCTTCTTCGAGCACAATGCTTGACGACGGAATCCCGTGCACGACCACCTCATTCACCGACGCACAGATGGAGCCGGTGAAGCCCTGGTAGCCCAGAAACGTCGGGATCGCGCCGTGATCGCGGATGACCGTCTCGGCCACCTTGTCGAGGTCGAGCGTGCTTACACCCGGCTTGGCGGCGGCGCGGACCTCCTGCAGGGCGATGCCGACGATGCGCCCGGCGGCCTCCATGGCGTCGAGCTCTTCCGGCGTTTTGGCCGCGATCTTGCGTTTTCTGAAAGCCATGTACGTGGTGGTCCTTTGGGTCGTCGATAGGCAAAAAGCGAAAGGCCGGTGCGAACACACCGGCCTTCACACTGGGCGTGCTACTTGCCCAGCGCCTCCATGGCGCGCTGGTTGATCTCGTCCACGTCGCCGACAGCGTCGATGGAGATGATCTGGTCGCCGTAGTGCTGGATCAACGGAGCGGTCTCGTCGCGGTAGACGCCGAGACGGGTGCGGATGGTCTCCTCGTTGTCGTCCGCGCGGCCGCGGGCGAGCATGCGCTCGACCACCACGTCCTCGTCGACAACAAAGTTGAGCACGCCGTCGAGCTTCTCGCCCTTCTTGCCCAGCAGCTCAGTGAGGATCTCGGCCTGCTCCACTGTGCGCGGGAAGCCGTCCAGCAGGAAGCCGTCCTTCGCGTCATCCTGGTTCAGGCGGTCTTCGACCATGCGCGCGGTGACGTCGGTAGGCACAAGCTTGCCGGCGTCGATGTAGCTTTTCGCCTCAACGCCGAGCGGGGTGCCCTCGCCAATGTTGGCGCGGAACAGATCGCCCGTGGAGATGTGCGGCACACCGAGCTTCTCGGAGAGAATCGCGGCTTGGGTGCCCTTGCCGGCACCGGGAGGGCCAAGGAGAACGAGACGCATTATCGCAGAAGTCCTTCGTAGTTGGATTGCAGGAGCTGGGATTCAATTTGCTTGACCGTGGTCAGGGCCACGGAGACCATAATCAGGATCGCGGTGCCGCCGAACGCACTCATGCCCATCTGGCCCGAACCGGTGATACCGGCGTCCATGGCCAAGTTCGGCAGAACGGCGATCAGGGCGAGGTAAATGGCACCGACGAACAGCAGACGGTTCATCACAAACGCCAGGTACTCCGCGGTCGGGCGGCCCGGACGGATGCCCGGGATGAAGCCGCCGTACTTCTTCATGTTCTCCGCCTGATCCACCGGGTCGTACTGGATGGAGACGTAGAAGTAGGAGAAGAAGATGATCATCACCACGTAGGTGAGAATGTACTGCCAGGAACCCGGGTTCTGCAGCCACGCCATCACGTGGTTCATCCACCAGTTGTCCGGCGGAGTCGGGTTGTTCATGGTAACGATCTGGGTGATCAGCACCGGCACATACATCAGCGAGGACGCAAAGATCACCGGGATCACGCCGGCCTGGTTCACCTTCAGCGGCAGGTAGGTCGAGGACCCGCCGTACTGACGGCGACCCACCATACGCTTGGCATACTGCACCGGGATGCGGCGCTGGCCCTGCTCGATGAACACGATGCCGATGACCAGCGCGATCAGCGCCAGAATAACCAGGGTCAGAGTGACCGCTCCGGACTGCTGAAGAATGAACGCACCCTCGGACGGAATCTGGGTGGCGATGCCCGCGAAGATGAGCAGGGACATGCCGTTGCCGACACCCTTTTCAGTGATGATCTCGCCGAGCCACATGATCAGCACCGCACCGGAGGTCATGACAATGATCATCATCAGAAGCGTCCAGATGTTGCGGTCCTCAACCAGCACCGGCATGCCCTGGCCGAGCAGCTGTTCGCGGTCCGCTAGCGCCACAATGCCGGCCGACTGCAGCAGTGCCAGCGCCACCGTGAGGTAGCGGGTGTACTGCGTCATCTTCGCCTGGCCGGACTGGCCTTCCTTCTTCAGCTCCTCGAACTTCGGGATCACCACGGTGAGCAGCTGCACGATAATCGAGGCCGTAATGTACGGCATGATGCCGATGGCGAAAATGGAAAGCTGCAGCAGCGCGCCACCGGAGAACAGGCCGATAATGGAGAACATCGTCGCCTGGTCGCCGCGGGAGATTTCCTCCAGGCGGGAGTTGATTAGCGCGTAGTCCACACCCGGAGTGGGGATCTGGGCGCCGACGCGGTACAGAAACATCAGCGCAAGGGTGATCAGGATCTTCTTGCGTAGATCCGGGTCCTTAAACGCCTGAGCAATAGCGGACACAAAGCCTCCTGGCCCCCGCCGCGCCACGGACGGGAGGTAGTGGACATTCGACTCCTCGCGCAGGTTTCGCGGGCATACGAAAACCGGCGGGGCGGTCTTTTGACCCCACTACACTAACAGCCCCCGGTAGAAAGTTGATATTTCAGGTTCGGTTAGGGCCACTTTCCCAGGCTCCCCCAAGGCGGCCTGCTGACACTTCGCGGCGGAATCCGTCAGGCGGGCCCTATCGGCCCAGGTCGGCGCAAACGGCCGCCGTAATGTGTCAGGAATCTGCCGGGCCCGGCTCCCCCACCCAAATTGATTCACCCGCCGGTGAACGGATCCGTTCGTCGATTTCTCCGACCTGGGCAAAATGAACGCATTGCCCACCCGACTAGGTATTTGTTCACTCGGACCGACTTCGCGAGTGAACAAATCCCCCACGCTTCCCAGACACTTCGCGGCGGAATCCGTCATCGCACCCCACCACCAACGGCGAAACCCCCGCCCTGGACGGGAAACGTCCGGGACGGGGGTGACGTCGAAAAGCTCAGGCTTACTCCACGATGGTGGAGCCGCCCTCAGCCTTCGGAGCACGCTTGGAGAACTCGACGGTGTTGGCGGAGCCGCCAGCAGCCTTGATCTTCTCCTCAGCGGACTTGGAGAACTTGTTCGCGGTGACGTTGAGCGCGACGTTGATGTCGCCCTCTGCCAGCACCTTCACCGGCTGCTTCGGGCGAACGAGGCCCTTGGCAACGATGTCGGCGATGGCGATGTCGCCACCCTGCGGGAAGGCCTCTGCCAGATCCGCGACGTTGACCACCTGGTACTCGACGCGGTTCGGGTTCTTGAAGCCCTTCAGCTTCGGCAGACGCATGTGCAGCGGCATCTGGCCACCCTCGAAAGCAGCGGAAACCTGCTTACGAGCCTTGGTGCCCTTGGTGCCGCGACCGGCGGTCTTGCCCTTGGAGGCCTCACCGCGACCAACGCGAGTCTTGGCCTTGTTTGCGCCCTCTGCCGGGCGCAGATCATGGAGCTTGATGATGTCAGCCATGTTGTATCTACTCCCCTGCAACTTCTTCAACGGTGACGAGGTGGCGCACCTTGAGGATCTGGCCGCGGGTAGCAGCGTTGTCCTTCTTCACGACGGACTGGCCGATCTTGCGCAGACCGAGAGCCTCGAGGTTCTTACGGGTAACCGGCTTCTCGCCGATCTTGCCGTGGTGCAACGTAATCTTCAGTGCCATGGTGCTTAGGCCTCCTGACCTGCGCGTGCGCGCAGCATACGAGCCGGTGCAACTTCCTCGACGGACTTGCCACGCTTGGCAGCCACCTCTTCGGGGCGGACAAGCTGCTTCAGGCCTGCGACGGTTGCCTGGACCACGTTCAGGGCGTTGTCCGAGCCAAGGGACTTGGCCAGGATGTCCTGAACACCAGCGCACTCGAGCACCGGACGGACAGCGCCGCCGGCGATCACACCGGTACCCGGAGCAGCCGGGCGCAGCATGACGATGCCCGCGGCCTCTTCTGCCTGAACCGGGTGCGGGATGGTGCCGCCGATCATCGGGACGCGGAAGAAGTTCTTGCGAGCTTCCTCTGCACCCTTCTGGATTGCGGCGGGAACTTCCTTTGCCTTGCCGTAGCCGACGCCGACCATGCCCTCACCGTCGCCGACGACGACGAGTGCGGTGAAGGACATGTTGCGGCCGCCCTTGACGGTCTTGGCAACGCGGTTGATGGTGATGACGCGCTCGATGTACTTATCGCGCTCGTCGTTCTGGTTGTTGCGACGGTCGTCGCGGCGGCCGCGGCCACCACGGTTGCCGCGATCGTTACGGTCGTTGCGGTCGTTCTTGTTCTGGTTGTCGGCGGAGCGCCCGCCGTCACGCCGTTCACGTTCGGCCATTACGCGATCCTTCCGTTGATGGTGATGTTTGCGGTGATCATTAGAACTTCAGACCACCTTCACGAGCTGCTTCAGCCAGGGCCGCGACGCGGCCGTGGTACTTGTAGCCGCCGCGGTCGAAGACGATTGCTTCGATGCCTGCAGCCTTGGCGCGCTCAGCAACGAGCTGGCCAACCTTGGCAGCCTTGTCCTTCTTGTCGCCCTCCAGGTTGCGCACGTCCGGCTCGATGGACGACGCGGAGACCAGGGTGTGGCCCGCGAGGTCGTCGATGACCTGGACGTGGATGTGACGCGAGGAGCGGTGCACAACGAGACGCGGGGTCTCCGGGGTGCCGCGCAGCGTCTTGCGGATGCGGTTGTGGCGACGTGCGCGTGCCTCGCGGCGGCGGGACGAGATGTCCTTGCCAACCGGGGTGCGCTTGGTGTTCTCTGCAGTATTGCTCATGATTACTTACCCGTCTTTCCGACCTTGCGGCGGACCTGCTCGCCGGCGTAACGGATGCCCTTACCCTTGTACGGGTCATCCTTACGCAGACGGCGGATGTTTGCCGCAATCTGGCCAACCTGCTGCTTATCGGAACCTTCGATGGCCAACTTGGTGTTGCCGTCGACGGAGAACGTGACGCCTTCCGGCGCCTCGATCAGGATCGGGTGCGAGTAGCCGAGGGAGAACTCGAGGTCCTTGCCCTTCTGCTGCACGCGGTAGCCGACGCCGAAGATCTCCATGTTGATCTTGTAGCCCTCAGTCACACCCACGACCATGTTGTTGATCAGGGAGCGGGTCAGGCCGTGAAGCGAACGGTTGTCACGGTGGTCGTCCGGACGGGCCACCACGATCTGGTTGTCCTCGACGGAAGCGGTGATCGGTGCCGGCATATCCAGGTCCTTGGTGCCCTTCGGGCCCTTGACCTCGACGTGCTGGCCGTCGATCTTCACCTCGACGTTGTTCGGGATTGCGATGGGTGCATAACCTACACGAGACATAAGTCTTTCAACCTCCCCTTTACCAGACGTAAGCGAGGACTTCCCCGCCTACACCCTTCTCTTGAGCCTGGCGGTCGGTGAGCAGACCGTGGGACGTGGAGATGATTGCCACGCCCAGGCCACCGAGCACCTGAGGCAGGTCGTTGGACTTCGCGTACACGCGCAGGCCCGGCTTGGACACGCGGCGCAGACCAGCGATAGAAGGCTCGCGGGTCGGGCCGTACTTGAGGTTGAGCGTCAGCGACTTGGCGACCTTCTCGTCCTCAACTTTGTAGTCTTCGATGTAGCCTTCCTGCTTCAAGATCTCGGCGATGTTCACCTTGATCTTGGACGAAGGCATAGACACGGTGTCGTGCTGCGCAGTTGCTGCATTGCGCACGCGCGACAGCATGTCCGCGATCGGATCAGTCATGGTCATTGTGGTGACCGTTACCTTTCTCGTTGCGGTTCCCATCCACCGGGTGACCTGCAGCGCGTGAGCGCTTGAGGTCGCGTTTTCCGCATGGTCTGTCGGGGGCTACTCACGCTGCCCACACTCAATAGCGTGGGCCGCTCGCCGCCTCCCTTGCACGCGGTCCGCATCTTGGCGGGGGGCCTGCAACAAAGTTGGATGTTCAAATGTACTTCGGCTTGCGCAGGCCGAATCGTCGGCGCGCAAGTCCGAGGGGGTAACTTACCGCTTTCCTGCACCAATGAGCAAATCGCTTATCGACGGACACCTCCGGCACACCTCCGTGCACAGACCCCATAGACTGCCTTTCTATGGAAACTGCTCTTGCTCAGCTATGTGGAACGCTGGCCGCCACGCGCGAGGCGCGCGAAGCACTGTACGTGTGGTTCCACCAGCATCCCGAGCTGTCGTTGCAGGAGCTGCAGACGTCTTCGAAGATCCGCTCGCGGCTGGATGCGCTGCAGCTGACGCACATGCAGGTTGGTGAGACTGGCACGGTCTGTGTGCTTGAGAACGGCCCTGGCCCGGTGGTTGCTATCCGCGCAGATATCGACGGCCTGCCGGTGCAGGAACGTTCCGGCAAGCCCTACGCCTCCACCGCCACGCAGGTGGATGCTGTCAGCGGGCACGAGGAGCACGTCGCCCACGCCTGCGGGCACGATTTCCACATTATGGGCGTGCTCGGCGCATTAGAGGCGTACGCCACCAACCTGGACTGCTGGAGCGGCACACTGGTGGCGGTGTTCCAGCCTGCGGAGGAGGCCTATGCCGGGTCCCGGGTGATGCTGGCCAACGGCATCAGAGAGGCGATGCCGAAACCGGACGTCTACTTGGGGCAGCACGTACTTCCCATGCTGCCTGCAGGCTGTGTGGGCACGCACCCAGGCCCGTTTATGTCCCAGGCTTTCTCCGCCCAGATCGAGGTCTGGGGCAAAGGCACCCACGGTTCCATGCCGGAAAAGGGCGTGGACCCGATCCTGCTGGCCTCCAACATTGTCACCCGCCTGCACACCGTGGTGGCCCGCGAAATCCAGGCGAAGGACACCGCGGTGCTCACCGTCGGCGCGATCCACTCCGGGGTGAAAGCGAACGTGATCCCGGAAACCGCCGAGCTACGCGTGAACACCCGCGCTTACACCCGCGAGGTCAGCGACACGCTGCGCAGCGCCATCATCCGCATTGTGCGCGGCGAATGCTTCGCGGCCGGTAGCCCCCGGGAGCCGGAAATCACTTTCTACGACGAGTACCCGCTCACGGATAACAACCCCGTGATCACCTCGCAGGTGCGCGACGCCTTCGACGCCCACTTCGCCGACGAGTCCATGGATATCGGCCAAATCCCTGCCTCAGAGGACTTCTCCATCATCCCGGACGCGCTCGGCGTGCCCTACACCTACTGGGGCTTGGGTGGTTTCAAGGACTGGGAAAACGCCCCCGGCAACCACTCCCCGGCCTTCGCTCCGGACCTGCAGCCCACGCTCGACCGCGCGGCCGAAGCCATGATCGTGGCCGCGGCAGCGTGGCTGGTAGACAACGACGGCGTGTAGCTAGAACGGCAGCGCCGGCCGCGAGCGCACCCGCGTTTGCCCGATGTCGGAGCGCTGCCCCGCCTCATGCCCTTGGTCGAACGCATCCGCGTCGAAGGACCGCTTTGACGAGAAGCTTCCTAGAAAGAAGCCCATCTCTGCGGCGAAGTTGTCGCGGGCTTCGGTGGCTTTCTGGAAGTCGTCGACAAGCACGAGCCCATACTCCCCGTCCGATTCCTCCACGGTCTTTTCGGCTTCGGCGAGGCGCGCGCCGATGCTGGCGGCGAAGCCGGACATGAAGCTGCGGCGGCGCACCACCGCCGATTCGCCCCAATGGGTCGCGCGCACCTTTTGCGCATCCGCCAACATCACGGGCAGAAGCAGCGCGTAGAGCATGTCAACCCGCTCCAGGTGCCGCGCGCAGCCGAAGATGACCGCGTCTTTCATACGCGTGGAGTTGTACACGCGCTGCGAAAACCCGGTGCAATGCAGCGCGAATGCGATGGTCAGCAGCAGGTTCGCCTGCATCTCGGTGTAGGAGCCGGCGAACTCGTAGGTGCGCTGGCCCACCTGGTCGCCGTCGTCGGTGTCCAGGTCGCGTTGTTCGTAGCCGTACTCGGCCATGAGCTCGAACGCCCTGGCGTAGAACGCGTCGCCTTCCGGCGTGCCCTCCCGGTCGCGGGCCTGGTTGAGCAGTTTCTGCAGTCGTTGTTTGATCTTGTCTTCGGTACGCATCGGACGCACCCACCCCTTTCTGTGTTCGGATGTGTGGGTGCAGTTGTAGCGGGGCGTCAAGGCGGATGTTTTCGGGCTTGTGGAATTCGCGCTTGCACCCCTGTGGATAACCCGCGTTTTTGCACGTAGATTCGCCGCGAGTTCGCGAGTTAAGCATCCGGCGATACCATCGGTTCCCGTGAGCAGGACCAAACGCAGCTTCGCAGTGACCAAGATTTCCGCCGACGGCACCCGCGACACCCGCGCGGGCCAGGTCGCGGTCGAAGAACCGCTGGAGATTCGGGCCGGTGGCGTGAGCGTCGCAACGCTTATGCGTACCCCGGGCCACGACATCGAGCTCGCGCACGGCCTGCTGCTGGCGCGCGGGACGATCACGCGTGTCGAGGACGTGGTCACCGCCCGCTACTGCGAGGGCGCAATCGGCGGCGAGAACACCTACAACCTGCTGGACGTCCAGCTCGCGCGACCCTCGGCCCCGCAGTTCATCGACCCGATCCCCGGCGACGCGTGCGGTATCTCCGCGGAGCAGCGGGTGCGCGAGCTCGCCGCGAATCTCGACGTGCGCGGCGAGTTCATGAAGCTCGACCCGACCGCGATCTTCGCGCTTCCCGAGGTGCTGTCGCAGCACCGCACGCGTGACCTGCCCACCGCAGTCGCAGGCGACGTCGCGCGCCAGGACCTCGACCCGTTGAACGCCGTGCACAAGATTGCGGGGCACATGCTTCTCGACGCCTCCGCGTCCGCCGCCCTCACCCTCGCAACCGATGCGCAGGTGGGCTTCGAAATCGTGCGTGCCGCCGCAGCCGCTGGATTCGGCGCGGTGGCCACAACTGCCGGCGTAACGTCGATGGCCGTGGAGCTGGCCCGGGCCACCAACACGGTGCTTGTCGGCGAGGTGGGCGAGGAGCGTTTCAGCGTCTACGCGGGGGCTTAAACGGTTTAGCCGGCGAACATCTGCGACGCTTTCACCGCGGTCTCCCACAGCCCGTAGACCAACAGCGCCGCGATAACCAGCGCGAGCACCGTCGCCACCAGCGCGTGGATGGATCCAGCACCGCCACCGGTTGCTGCCGTTGCGGACTCTCTCGCCGACGCACGGTCCGCCTCCACCTTGGCCTGCACCGTCTCCGGATCCTCGAACCACTTACGGGCGACCGGCCGGACCAGCACGTTCGCCACGAGCCCCACCGCGAGCAGCACACACATGATGTAGAGCGAGAGCTGGTAGAGCTCCGGGCCCGAGTTGCCGCGGTTGGCCTGCCGCTCCACCACCGTGTTGATGATCAGTGGCCCCGCTACTCCTGCCGCGGACCAGGCGGTGAGCAACCGTCCGTGGATTGCGCCGACCTGGTAGACCCCGAACAGGTCGCGCAGGTATGCCGGGATGGTGGCGAACCCGCCGCCGTAGAAGGTGAGCAAGATCAGAGTGCTGACCACGAACAACGACAAGCTGGTGTGACCGGCGGATGCCACCACGAAGTAGAAGATCAGGCCAACCCCCAGGTACACCATGTAGATGTTCTTGCGGCCGATCACGTCGGAGGCGGACGACCAGATGAAGCGCCCGCCCATGTTCGCCAGCGACAGCAGGCCGACAAACCCGGCGGCGGCCGCGGCGCTCAGCGCCGGGTAGTAGTCCTGCACCATCGGCGCGGCGTTTTCCAGGATGCCGATGCCGGCGGTGATGTTGCAGAACAGGATCACCCACAGGCACCAAAACTGTGGCGTGCGGATCGCGTTGTTCGCGCTGACGTTGGCACCGACGATGGCGACCTTCGCCGGCTTCGCCTTGATCTTCGGCGCACCCGACGGGGTCCAGTCCGGGTGTGGCAGCCGGATGCAATACGCACCCATCGCGATGACCAGCAGGTACACCACCGCGAGGGTGATAAACGTCGGTTCAAGCCCCGCAGCGCGATCCGCGAGCTCAGCCCCGCCGCCGAACGCCTCCATCAGCCGGTTCGACGCCGGCGAGGCGATCAACGCGCCGCCGCCGAAGCCCATGATCGCCAACCCCGTGGCCAGGCCCGGCCGGTCCGGGAACCACTTCATCAGCGTGGACACGGGCGAGATGTAGCCGATGCCCAAGCCAATTCCGCCGATGAACCCGTAGCCGAAATACACCAGCCAGAGGTTGCCGGTGCTAATCCCCAGTGTGGCCACCAGGAATCCGACCACCCACAGCACGCCTGCCACAGACATCGACGCGCGCGGACCGACCTTTTCCACCCACGAGCCGAACAGTGCAGACGACGTGCCCAACATGCCGATCGCCAGCGAGAAGATCCACCCCACAGCGACTTCCCCCACCCCGAAGTGCTCCATCATCGGCTTCTTAAACACGGAGAACCCGTACACCTGCCCGATGGAGAGGTGGATCGCCAGCGCTGCCGGGACGATGAGCCAGCGGTTGAATTCCTTGGGTGCGATAATCGCACCTCGGGAGAAGAATGACATGGACGCTTCCTGCCGTCTCGCCTGCATAAATTACGAATGGAATCATATCTCGCAGGCGGGCAGAAACTGAAAGCTTCCATTCACACGAGGAGGTCAACGGCCGATGTTCTACGACGAAGCACTCCAACACGCCGGATCCACAACTGCCGCAGCCCTCGGCGCCCTGCAAACCGCGAAAGCATTCCTCCACGGATTCGCCCGCCCCTGCACGGCAAGGTGGCCGGAGGTCACCGCCATCATCAACAGCATCGAGTTCGATGCATCAACGAGGGACTTTTCGCTTCACGACGACGCACGTGCCCGGATGGACACCTGCCTCGACCAACTCGATCACGCAGCTGACGATGCCTGGCCCGACGACCCAGACCCGCTCGACACCATCGCCATCAATGCGCTGGATGCCGTGGCGGACCTCACATCGAACAGGGTGAAATACTGGGAGCAGTTGGGGGTCGCACTGTCGCCCAGCAAAGATGACTATTTCAACTTCATCCGCCTGCTCGCTGCCGCACGCAGCCGGGTCACCGGCGAAACGCTCCACTTCGCCGAGATCGACGACGTGGGCAACCTGTTCGTCTTCGAAGACTTCTTGCCGCCGGTGCTCGCGGAGGACGAAACTGACTTAGCAGACACCATGCTCGAACCCGCGGGCGTCGATAGGCACAGCGTCACCGTGGCCAACGAACCTGGAGTGGTGTCGATTGTTGGCCCCGTAGAGACAGTGCGGAAGATCTACGAGGCAAACGTGCAAGCCGAAGCCGCTGCGGCAGCCGCGCGCACCACCTCCCCCGCCCAACCTGCCGAGGACCGCGCGGGGTACGAGCCGCTCGTCGACTTCACCACAGACTGCCCGTTAAAGTTCGAGGAGGTGCTGGACGCGATGGGAAATCCCGAGCCGACCCCCATCATCGACCGCATGAATTGGGACGAGTTCCTCGGAAACGGGTACCAGGCGACGCTGCCGCTGGCCGGCCAATCGTTTGCCGCTAGGGCCACCGAGAAGGACGGTGCGGTGACCGAACTCGAGATCAGCCCGCACAACAACGCCAGTTTCCTGGGCATCCCGTTCCACATCCCGACCTCGAGGTTCACCGAGAAGCTCGACGACCTCGACATCCCCTGGGCCGACGACGGGCGTGCAGGAATTGTCCTCTACGAGCACTGGGTCACCCTTTACAACCACGACGGCCGGATTGAAGCCGTCCTGTGGCACAACCCGGAAACCCTCACCGACATAGAGCTGCTCGACCTCGCGTTCCCGCCTGACTCCACCCGCAAACCTCGTTAGTCGCACCTCAGGCGGCGTCCAACCCACCCCCAACACGCGCAAAACGCCCCCGGCTCAGAAAGAACCGGGGGCGCAAAGCAGCTCAAGCTGCCTAGATGTCAGGCAAAGCGCTTATGCGCGCTTCATCTTGCCGTCCTTGTCAGCGAACGGGAAGCCGAGGTGCGTCAGCAGTGCGCGACCCTCGTCGTCGTTCGTGGCGGTGGTCACGAGCGTGATGTCCATGCCGCGGACGCGATCGATCTTGTCAATGTCGATCTCGTAGAACATGGTCTGCTCGGACAGGCCGAAGGTGTAGTTGCCGCTGCCGTCGAACTGCTTGTCGTTCAGGCCGCGGAAGTCGCGAATACGCGGCAGAGCCACGGTCAGCAGACGGTCCAGGAACTCCCACATGCGGTCGCCGCGGAGGGTGACCTTCGCGCCGATCGGCATGCCTTCGCGGAGCTTGAAGTTAGCGATGGACTTCTTCGCGCGACGCAGCTGCGGCTTCTGGCCGGTGATCGCGGTGAGGTCCTCGAGCGCGCCGTTGATGACCTTGGAGTCGCGGGCTGCGTCGCCCACACCCATGTTCACAACGATCTTGGTCAGGCCCGGGATCTGCATGACGTTGTCGTAAGAGAACTGGTCGTTCAGCTTGGTGCGGATCTCGTCCTGGTAACGCGTCTTCAGGCGGGGGGTGTACTGAGTTGCTTCAGTCATCTTAGATGTCCTTCCCGTTCGACTTGGCCACGCGGACCTTCTTGCCGTCCTCGTCGAAGCGGAAGCCGACGCGGGTCGGCTTGCCGTCGGAGTCCAGGATCATCACGTTGGACACGTGGATCGGGGCTTCCTGGGTGACAATGCCGCCGGACTCGGCGCCGCGCTCCGTGTAGGAGTTGGCGACGTGCTTCTTGATGCGGTTCACGCCCTCGACCAGGACCTTGTCACGCTGCGGGTACGCCTCGATGACGCGACCCTGAGCGCCCTTGTCCTTGCCGGCGATGACCTGGACCATATCGCCCTTCTTGATCTTCATAAGTTAGATCACCTCCGGTGCGAGAGACACGATCTTCATGAAGCGCTTGTCGCGCAGCTCACGAGCGACCGGGCCGAAGATGCGGGTGCCGCGCGGCTCGGTGTCGTTCTTGATGATGACGGCAGCGTTCTCGTCGAAGGAGATGTAGGAGCCGTCCGGGCGACGGGTTTCCTTCTTGGCGCGCACGATGACGGCCTTGACGACCTCACCCTCCTTAACGTTGCCGCCCGGGGCTGCTTCCTTCACGGTGGCGACAATCGTGTCGCCGATGCCGGCGAAGCGTCGAACAGAACCGCCGAGAACGTTGATGCACAGAATTTCGCGTGCACCAGTGTTGTCGGCGACCTTCAGACGCGATTCTTTCTGAATCACAGTTGGTCTCCTGACCTGGATCAATGTGCGCCAGATTTCCGTCCTGTACGCACGTGGTCAATGCTTTCGGTGCCTATTGCTTATCGACGAACCACCACATGGTCGAAGGGTCTCGGATGCTCAGCTCGGAAACGCGCGTCGCAACCGACCAGCAGTAGACAACTGAGGTATTCAACCACGAGCTGGGCAAATTCCAAAATCCCGCGTTCGCCTGAGACGCACATCACTAACCCGGCGCATAAATAGCATCTTTCACACCATTCCTGTAATTTTTATGGGCGTGAGCTTCCATGAGTCAGCCCCCAAGTCCATCCAGAACAAGCTGGACCTCTTTAACAAAGAGCCCGTGCGGTTCGCGGTGAGAGCGATCCTCGCGGGCGTGTTCCTGGGCATCATGACGGCGTTCGCCGCTAACACCGCGACGGTGGTTGAGTCCATCGCACCAGGGGCGGGCAGGTACGCGTTCGCCTCCATCTTCGCCTCTACCCTGTACGTCATCGTGGTGCTGCAGGGAGAGCTTGCCACCGGCGACATGATGTTCATGACATACGGGGCGATTCACAAGAAGAACACGATCCTCAAGGGTCTCGCCATCGTGTGCTTTGTCACCCTTTTCAATCTCATCGGCGGCGTGCTGGTGACCTCCATGATCGCCTCCACCACGATCGGAGAAGCGGTGACGACGGATAGTTTCATCTACCAGTTGATCGTGTCCAAACTTGAAAAGCCGTCCGGCAAGCTCTTCATCGAGGCGATCCTGGCCAACATGGTGGTCAACATCGCGTTCATGCTGACAACACAGGCAGGCAAGGACTTTACGGCCAAGCTGCTCGGCGTCGTCGTGGTCGTCCCGGCGTTTGCGGCGATGAGCTACGAGCACTCCATCGCCAACTTCGTCCTGACATCTCTGACCGGCTTCGAGTTCGGGCCCGAGAATATCCCCGGCTACACCTGGGACAACATCCTGCGCCACTGGACAATCGTGTGGGTGGGCAACTTGATCGGCGGCGGCCTCATCATGGGCGGCATTTACGGCTGGCTCAACCTGACCAAGACGGACTACAAGGACTAGTCCCCCGCCGTCTGCCAGAATGGGACGGGTGAATACACCTGTTTCCCATTCGGCTCCAGATGTCCTTCAGGCCGTGCGCGGCGTGCGCGACGCGGTGGCGGATACGGCGCTGCCTGTCGACGTCGCTCCCGAAGCCCGCGCCATAGTCAACCAGCTCGACGACTATGTGCTGCCGCGCCTTGCCAACCTCGACGCTCCCCTGCTCGCCGTCATCGGCGGCTCCACCGGCTCCGGCAAGTCCACCCTTGTCAACGCGCTTTTGCGCGAGCGGGTGTCCAACCCGGGTGTCATCCGCCCCACCACCCGCCAGCCGGTGCTGGTGGCCAACCCGGGCGACGCGGACTGGTTCAACTCCCCGCAGGTGCTGCCCGGCCTCGCCCGCTCCCACGGCGCGGGCGACGAGCGCTCCACCACCCTGCGTGTGGTGGACACGCCCCGCATCCCAGAGGGCTTGGCGCTTCTCGACGCCCCCGATTTCGACTCCATCGACGACCAGAACCGGGCACTGGCGTCGCAACTCCTCGCCGCCGCGGACCTGTGGATCTTTGTCACCACCCCGGCGCGCTACGCCGATCAGCTGGTGTGGAACTTCCTCAACGATGCCGCCGGCCGCGGCATCGAGGTTGTGGTGGTGCTCAACCGCCTCGACGAAAAAGCCGCGGAGACGGTGCCGGACGACCTGCGCCGCATGATGAACGACGCCGGGCTGTCCAAGGCCACCGTATTTACCGTCCCGTTCGTGGCGGACCTGGGTGGCGAACGGGCCGGCGAGTTCCTGGGCGAGGAGCTGGTCGCGCCGCTTCGCGAGTACCTGACCACGCTCGCAGACGACACGGCCGCCCGGCGCGACGTCGCCGGCAAGACCGTCGCGGGCGCGGTGGAATCGGCGCTGGCCCGCGTGGATGCCCTGGTGGGCCGACGCGAGCGACAGGAGAACTTTGCCAACCAGTTGGACGAGTCGATCCACGAGTTCTACACCGCCGCGAACCGGCATGTCATCGATGCCACCTCCGATGGCAAGTTGCTGCGCTCGGAGGTGATGGACCGCTGGCAGGACGTCATCGGCACCTCGGATGTGTTCCGCGGCTTCGAGCGCTGGTTCTCCAGCGCCGTGGACAAGGTGGGCAGCTTCTTCACCGGCCAGCCCGCACCGCTTCGCGAGGTGGAAACTGAAATCGAGTCCGGCCTGCACGCCGTGATCGTGGACGCCGCCGAGACCGCCGCGTCGCGCGCGTGGTCCCACACCGGATCGGTGGCCCCGGAGCTGCGCGCGGACGCGGACCCAGCACTGGCCCGCGCCAGCGTCGACATCTCCGATAAGGCCGCGCAGCTGGTGCGCGACTGGCAAAAGGACATGGTGCAGCACATCCAGGACACCGCGGGCGACAAGCGCCAGCGCGCCCGCATCATGTCCTTCGGCCTGAACGTGGTCACCGTGGCGCTGATGCTGGTGGTCTTCGCCTCGACGGCGGGTATTACCGGCGGCGAGGTGGCCATCGCGGGCGGATCCGCCGTGGTGGGCCAGAAGCTTTTGGAGACCATCTTCGGCGAGGAGACGGTGCGCCGCATGGTCGTCCAAGCACGCGAGGATCTGAACCAGCGTCTGGGCGAGCTCTTCGCCGCGGAGCGCGACCGCTACCACGCACTGACGGATCCCCTGCTCGAGGGCGCGACCGCAGAGCAGATGCGGGAGGCTTCCGCGGAGGCGAAGCGCGCTGTGGACGTGAAGCTCCTTGGGCTCGTCGATAGGCAAGACGCCCCGCAGCTGCCCGCACAGCAGGAGGACGTGCAGGACAGCTTCGAGCGCGGCACGCTGCGCGGGCTGTTCGACCAGTTGCGCGGCAACTTCGGCAAGGGGGACGGCAATGTTTAGGAAGAAGACTGGCCTGACCGAGCGGCTGGAGGCGCTCGAGGAGGCCGCGCAGATCGGCGCGCCCTACCTTTCACCTACCAACCGCGAGGGCCTCGAGCGCGTGGCAAGGGCGGGCGCGGAACGCCGCGCGCTGTCCGGCGACCACACCGTGGTGGGCTTTTTCGGCGCCACCGGCTCCGGCAAGACCTCGCTGTTCAACGCGGTTGTGGGCGAGGATCTGGGCAAGGCGGCGGCGCGCCGCCCCACCACCTCCTCGCCGCTGGCCGCGATCTGGGAGCCGGACGGCTCCGATGAGCTTTTGGATTGGCTGGGCGTGGAGGACCGCCGCGCCCGCCAAGGCGAGTTCGCCCGCGGCGCAGGCCCGCTGATCCTGCTGGACCTGCCCGATTTCGACTCGGTGGAGGCGTCCAACCGCGCCATCGCCGAGCGCCTTGCCGGCCAGGTGGACGTGCTGGTGTGGGTCTCCGACCCGGAGAAGTACGCGGATTCCGTCATCCACGACCAGTTCATCCGCCCGCACGCCAACCACTCGGCCGTGACGTTGGCGGTGCTGAACAAGTCCGATCTGCTCGCCGCGGGCGATGTCGGCACCGTCGCGGACTCGTACGCGGGGCTGTTGCGTGACGACGGCCTCACCAACGTCCAGGTCGTCCCCACCTCCACCCTGACGGGCGCCGGAATCGAGGACCTGCGCGCCGCGATCGCGAAGGTGGCCAAGGCGCACACGGCGCAGACCGCGCGCATCGAGGCGGACATCCGCTCTGTTGCCGAGGGGTATGCCGGGGTGAGGGGTGCCGGAGGCGTCGCAAAGAATGCGAAACGCGACATGGATGCCGTGCTGGCGCAGGCCGCCGGCGCAGACCGCATCGCGGAGACCACCGCCGCGGCCTACCGCAAGCGGCTGCGCGAACGCACCGGGTGGCTGCTGACCTCCTGGATCACCCGCTTCAAGCCCGACCCGCTGCGCCGACTGGGGCTGCGCGAAGCATCCGACGAGATCGGGGTGCACCGCAGCTCCATGCCTGAGCTCGACGCCGCGTCGAAGGCCGTGGCCAACCGGGGCGTGCGCGACTACGCGGGCGCCGTGGCCGACGGGCTGCCGCACGAGTGGTCCGCCGCCGTGGCCGACCGCGCCGAGGAGGTCTCCGCCGGCCTGCCCGCGGAGCTGGACCGCGCCGTGGCCCGCACCACGCTGCCCGCGGAACCGTCCAAGGGCTGGTCGCTACTCACCGTGATCCAGTGGCTGGCGCTGCTGGCTGCCCTGGTGGGCGTGCTGTGGTACCTGCTTGTCGCGTTTGTTCCGGGCGTGCTCACTCCCCTGCTCGGCGGCGACCTCGTCCCCGACGTGGAGGGCTGGCCCATTCCGACGCTTTTGATCATGGCGGGGCTGCTCACCGGCCTGGTTATCGGCCTGATCTCCGCGGTGTTCGGCGGGATGCTCGGCTCCGGTGTGAAGCGGCGCACCCGCTCGGCGGTGCAGAAGCAGGTCGCCGAGGTTTCCCAGACCGCGGTGGTGGAGCCGCTTCTGGCCATCCGGGAGGACTACTCCCGCTTCGCGGAACGCATCGCCGTAGCCGCCGGGTAGTTTCCCGGTACGGTCGGCGGGCATGGCACGAATTCCCAGAGTCCTGTCCATCGCCGGCACCGACCCCACCGGCGGCGCCGGCATCCAGGCCGACCTGAAGTCCATCGCGGCGGCCGGTGGCTACGGCATGTGCGTGACCACCGCCCTGGTGGCGCAAAACACCCAGGGTGTGCGCGAGATCCACACGCCTCCGCAATCGTTTCTGCGCGCGCAGCTCGACGCCGTGTTCGACGACGTTGAGGTCGACGCCGTGAAGATCGGCATGCTCGGCGACGCCGAAACCACCAACACCATCGCCGACTACCTCACTGCCCACCCGGTGCCGGTCGTGGTGGTGGACCCGGTGATGGTGGCCACCTCCGGCGACCGCCTGCTGTCCACCGACGCCGAGGAGGCACTGCGCGAGCTTGTCCGCGACCACGCCACCGTGCTCACCCCGAACCTGCCGGAGCTGGCGGTGCTCACCGGCCAGCCCGAGCCGGATTCCTTCGAGGCGGCGGTCGAGCTGGGACGCACATACGCTGCAGCTGCGGACGTTAACGTGCTGGTCAAAGGCGGTCACCTCAAGGGCGACCGCGCCTCCAACGCGCTAGTCACCCCCGGCGGCGAGGCCCACGTCGCCGAGGTGCCGCGCGTGGACACCAACAACACCCACGGCACCGGCTGCTCCCTATCCTCCGCGCTGGCAACACGCATGGCACTCGGCAGCGCCACTGACGCCGTTACCTGGGCATCCGAGTGGCTCCACGAGGCGATCGCCCACGCCGACGAGCTCCACGTCGGCCAAGGCCACGGGCCGGTGCACCACTTCCACCGCCTCTACCGGCTCGCGGGCGGGGTCTGAGCCTCAGCCGCCACAGGCTTCGGCTCCTTCGGCTCCACAGAAAACAGCTTTTCGCCGGCGCTGACACTGCCAGGCAGAAATAGCCCCGGCAGAACCTCGCCGACCTTCTTCGTGTTGGACACCACCACCGGGGTGGTCACCTCGTAGCCGGCGGCCTCGATGCCGCCGATGTCGAAGGTGGCCAGCAGGTCGCCCGCGCGCACCTCGTCGCCCTTCTTCACTTGCGGGGTGAAGTGCTCACCCTTGAGGTTCACGGTGTCGAAGCCGATGTGCATCAACACGTCCACAGGCTTGCCATCGGAGCCGGTGCCGCGCACCGCGTAGGCGTGGGCGGACGGGAAGGTGACCACCACTTTGCCGTCGAGGGGCGAGCGCAGCTCCCCCACCGTCGGGCGGATCGCCACGCCCCCGCCGAGTTTGGCCTGGGCGAACATCGGGTCGGAGACGTCCGTCAACGGCAGCGCCTCGCCGGTCAGCGGGGCCGCAACCGGCAGCGCGTCCGCGGACGCCTCGCGCAGCGTGGCCACCGCGGCGGCGTCGGCGCGCGAATCCTCCGGCGCGTCCGGGTCGATCGTCCCCTGCTTGCCCACCAGGTAGCGGCCGTAACCGTAGGCCGCCGCGAACGCGATAACGAACGTCACGGCGGCAAGCGCCAGGAACGTCGGCATGTCGCCGGGGCGCATGGACACAACTCCGATGAAGCCGGCGGCGCCTAATGCGGTGGCCTTGACGTCGAAAAGCGCGATCAGCATCGCACCAACGGCAGCCGCGCCCATGCCGATGTAGAACGGCCAGCGCAAACGCAGGTTCACACCGAAGATCGCCGGCTCGGTGATGCCGAAGACAGCCGAGACACCCGAGGACCCAGCCAGGCCCTTGAGCTTGGCATTGCGCGCCAAGAAGTACACGGCCAGCGCCACCGCGCCCTGCGCGATGTTGGCCATGGACGCCGTGGGGAAGATAAACGAGCCACCCTGGTTGAACAGCTCCAGCTCAATCGGCGGGAAGGACTGATGCAGTCCCGTGATCACGATCGGCGAGTACACCAGGCCGAACAGGAACCCGCCCACCGGGCCGCCCAGGTCGTACAGGCTGGCCAGGCCGTGAATGAGCAGGTCGCCGAGCCAGCGCACGAACGGGCCGACAGCGATGAAGGTGATAAACCCGGTGATCAGCAGCGTGGCCAGCGGGGTGATCAAGAAGTCCGCGGTGCCCTTCAGTCGGCGGTGGAACCACTTCTCAATCGTGGCCAGAATCCACGCGACAGCCAGCACCGGAAGCACAGCGCCCTGGTAGCCGCCCTGCGCCACCGGGAAGCCGAACAGGTCCCAGTACGGCATGGTCCCTTCCGCCATGGACGTGGCCACGTCGTAGCCGTTGACCAGCGCGGGGTGCACCATCGCCATGCCCATGCCGGCGCCCAAGTACTCGTTGCCGCCGAAGCGCTTCGTCGCGGAAAAACCCACCAGCACCGGCAAGAACGCAAACGGCGCGGACGACAGCACGTTGATGATCTCGGTCAGCCCCTGGATCTGCGGGAACATCCCCACCAGGGAATCGTCTCCGAACAGCCCCTCCGCGGTGAGCACGTTGTTCAGCGCCATGAGCAGGCCGCCGCCAACCAGGATCGGAATCAGCGGCACGAAGATGTCGGAAAACACCTTGATAAAGCGGGTGAACCAGCTGCCCTGGTCCGCCGCCACGCTTTTCAGCTCCTCGGTGGAGACCGCAATGCTTCTCGACGTCATCCCGTCCATCGCCGCAAACACCCTGTCCACGTCGCCAGGGCCGACAATGATCTGGTACATGCCGCCGGTTTCGAACACGCCCTTGAGATCAGGGTCGTTTTCCAGGGCGGTGGTATCCGCCAGCGATGAATCTTTCAGCACCATCCGCAGACGCGTGGCGCAGTGCGCCGCGCCGACGATGTTGTCCTCACCGCCCACGGCGGCCAGCACTCGGCCGGCCACGTCCTTATGTTGCACAGTTGTTCCTTCCTATTGAGGTGTTAGCGCCGACCACTGCGCCCCACCGGGAGCAAAGACGGCAAAAGAAAACGCGACTTCCCCGTCGCCCGCGGTGCACTCCACCGCCGCGCCGTCCGCGGTAAGCACCAGCTCACCTGCGGCGCACTCGGCCCACCGGATACGCCCGCCCACGTCAACCAACACGGTGCCGCGCCCTTTTCCGTCCGGACGCCAGGTCACTGTGGCGCACGTGTGCTCCCCCTCGGGGACGAGGTCCGCCGCCCAGGGGGCGTCCCCCAGCGCCACCCGCTCGACGAGCATGTCGTGGGCGTCCGGGATCTGCAGGGCGGTGGCCAGGTGGCCGTCGATAAGCAAAAGCTCCCTGACCAGCGTGAGCTGATGCACCCACCCCTCCGCGGGGAAGGTGGGGGTGTCGTCGCGCGCGGGCAGCCCCATCCAGCCGAGCATGAGCGCGCCGCCGTTGTTGTCGCTGATGAGCTGCGGCGCATAAAACTCCGAGCCGTAATCCAGCGGGGTGAAATCCCGCTCGACCTCGACCCGCAGGCCTTCAAGCTTGCCCACGACGTACCCGCAATCGTCCGAATCCGGAAACTGCGGGCAAAACACGAACACGTCGCGCATCTCGCCCGTGGCCTGATCGCGCATCCGCAGCAGGTTGGGGCACTCCCACATGTAGGCCGAGGCGACGTTGTAGTTCAGGCCCGCGAACTCGATCTCGCCGGCGAACTGCCACGTGTCCAAGTCGTCCGAGGTGTAGAGCACAGCCGCGCCGGTGCCGTTGTCGCGCTGGGCGCCCAGCACCATCCGCCATGTGCCGTCCGGTGCCTGGGTGACGTGCGGGTCGCGGTAGTGCGCGGTGTAGCCGTCGGCGGGGCCGTCGATCGCGGGGTTGGTGTCGCGGCGACGGTAGATTCCGCCCATGGGGCCTTCGATGTCGTCCACATCCACGATGTTCTGGCTGGTCAACCGCTTTCCGTCGCGTTTGATGTTGCCGGTGTAAAACAGGCGGATCTGGCCGTCGTGCACCACGCCCGAGCCGGAGTAGCAGCCGTTCTCGTCGTACGACACGCCCGGGTAGAGCGCGTCCGGGAGATGCCGCCACACGCCCGAACCCAACGTGGTCACGGCATGCCCCCAGCCGGTGCGTTTGGGCTGGGCGGGAAAACTCGGGTCGTGCTGGTAAAACACATGCAGCTCATCGCCGAGCAACATCATCCCGTTCGGGTCGTTGAGCCTGCCTTGAGGCGCGGTGAGGTGGTGTTTCGGCCGGTACGACATGTGTTTATTCTATGACGCATGATCACCGTGTACGGCGAAGCCCTGGTCGACCTCGTGCCGTCCGCCCCCGGCCCACTCGCACCGCTGACCCCGGCGCTCGGCGGCGGCCCGTTCAACGTGGCCCGCGCGCTGGGGCGCTTCGGGGCTTCAGTGGCTTTCCAGTCGCGCCTCTCCTCCGACGCGTACGGCGCGGCGCTGCGGCAATCGCTCCTCGACGCCGACGTCGACCTCTCGCTGTGCCCCAGCGGTGAGGAACCCACCCCGCTTGCAGTCACCGCATTGCGTGACGACGGCTCCGCCTCCTACACCTTCTACGTCAACGGCACCGCGGACCGGCTCGCCGAACCGGAGCCGGTCGAGGACGGCTACGCGGTGTTTGGCACGTTGTCCCTGGCCCTGGAACCCGGCTCGCTGCGCTACGCCGAAGCCGCGCGAGTCAGCGCCGACAACGGCGCGACCGTATGCCTGGACCCCAACCTACGGCCCGCGTTTTCCTCCGAAAAGCACCGCCTGTTCCTGCGCGGGCTTCTGGAATCGGTGACGGTGCTAAAGCTTTCCGACGAGGAAGTCGACTTCCTCGGCGATACCTCGGACGTGCCCGTCGTAGTGACCACCCTCGGCGGCGACGGCATCCGCGTCCGCGCACCGTTCGGTTCCGTGGAGGTGCGGGCCCCCGCCGTGGAAGTCGCGGACACCATCGGCGCCGGCGACACCATCATGGCCGCGCTGGTCCACCAGTTCGACGCCCGCGGCCTCGACCGTTCCGCGCTGCTGGCGCTGGGCGAAGGCGAGTGGCGCGAGATCCTGGACTTCGCCGCCCGCGCCGCCGCCATCACTGTCTCCCGCACCGGCGCCGACACGCCGTACCTGCACGAACTGGCGTAAGCGCGGGTCTGCGCGGGTCTGCGCGGGTCTGTTTGGTCTGCGCCGGATTCCTGTCTGGCACCGTCTTCTCCCCCCGGCGCGCGGATCTGCTAGTTCCCCGCCCCGCCCTCCTCCAGGCAACTAGCAGATCACGCTCTTACCGACAACGCCTTTCAACACCACCTGCACAAACAAAAACTTGGACAGTTGATCTGCTAGTGCTGTCATGTCTTGACACTTTTTGGACATGGAGTCTGGTGAGTTTTTGGACGTGGAGTCTGGTCACTTATTGGACATCA
>NZ_JASPJX010000012.1 GCF_030232585.1 Corynebacterium sp. MSK008
CTACTGGGTTGATAGGCCGGACCTGGAAGCACAGTAATGTGTGGAGGCGACCGGTACTAATACACCAATAAACACACTTCGCCACACCAATCATGGGTGTGAACACCGCGAAATACGAACACAAAAGAAGAGCATTGTCATGCTTGCGTCCACTGTGCAGTCACTGACACAACACACCAACCCGAAGACGTGGTTGGCCGAGACTTAAATTGCATACGCACGCTGATCACAACAGCGCCGCACATGCCCCCTAGGTGTGTCGGTGGTTGATGGCGGCGGGGAAACGCCCGGTCCCATTCCGAACCCGGAAGCTAAGCCCGCCCGCGCCGATGGTACTGCTCCCGGGAGGGAGTGGGAGAGTAGGTTACCGCCGACCCAACAACTTCACACACAGGCACCCGCCACACAACACGATCGTTGTGCGACGGGTGCCCTTTTTTCATATCCGCAGCCCGAACCCACCTGGCTAGACTCCGCATTGCGGACAACCACAGCACCACCCATCATTGGTGCACACCCCACGAAACCGCGGGGCGAGACCACCCGGCGGGGCACGACCCGTCAACAGGGGCCACATAGAGGTCGCGCGGGCAGCACGCGTTGCCACGATGACGCCTCCTGCGGGGCGGAAGTCGAGTACCGGTGGTCGAGTACGCACGCGTATACCGTTGGACTCGACCTCCGTTACTCGACCAACAACCCACACACGAAAGCCCGGGGCCGGGCCTAGACTCCGCATTGCGGACAACCACGGTGGAACCCACCATTGGCGCACACCCACGAAACCGCGGGGCGAGACCACCCGGCGGGTCGTGACCTGTCAACAGGGGGCACATAGGCGTCAGCGTGGCAGCACGCGCCGCCACGCTGACCCCTCCTGCGGGGCGGAAGTCGAGTACCGGTGGTCGAGTACGCACGCGTATACCGTTGGACTCGACCTCCGTTACTCGACCAACAACCCACACACGAAAGCCCGGGGCCGGGCCTAGACTCCGCACTGCGGACAACCGGACCGACACCAACTATGGGTGTCTACCCACGAACTACAGATCGGGCCCGACTCCGCATTGCGGACAACCGGACCCCACCCACCATTGGTGCACCCCACGACAAGCCGGGGCGTTGCCACCCGGTGGGGCGGGACCTGTCACCTGGGGGCACATAGAGGTCGCGGGGCCAGCACACGCAGCCACGATGACGCCTACTGTGGGGCGAAAGTCGAGTACCGGTGGTCGAGTACACCCGCGCACACCGATGGACTCGACCTCCACCACTCGACCAACAACGCACCCACAAAACCCCCGGTGCCGGTCCAGACTCCGCATTGCGGACAACAAGAGCCGGCCCCATCATTGGTGCGCACCCACGAACTACAGATCGGGCCCGACTCCGCATTGTGGACAACACCACCCCCAACAATGGGTCCGCACCCACGAATTGCACGAATCGACGTCGTTGTCGCGTTTTACCCAGGTAAGTTCGCCGTCGGTAGGCGGGCCGTTTTTGTCGAATAGTGCACAAAAGCGGCAAAAAGCGGGTGGGTTGGTCTTGGTAGCTGGTGCAGTGAGTTCGGGCTGAGTGGCGGACCTGCAGGTGGCGGGAGCCGGATGTGCCCGAGTGCTTGGCTTTCCTATAATGGTCGAGATTAGAAACGGAGGTCCCCAATGGCAGATGTGGACGAGGGAAGAGGGCAAGAGCGCTCTTCCGGCGATAACGGTCGCAAGGACAGCCCACGCAGGGAGCGCGGTGGCCGTGATGCCCGCAACCGTGATGGTCAGGGCGGGTCTCGCAGAAATGGCGGCGGTCGTGGTGAAGGTCGCGGTCGGGACGGGGACCGTCGTCGAGGTGAAGGCCGCGGACGAGGCGAGGGCTGGGACGGCCGCCAAGGTGAGCGCCGAGGAGACGGCCGTCGGGGCGAGCGCCGTGGCGAGGGCCGCGGACGCGACGGGGACCGCCGCCGGGGCCGTGGTGGTGTGCGCCACGACCGTTCGAACCCGCGCCGCGAAGGCTTCCGTGAGGACCGCATGGCGCAGAAGGAGCTGGAGCCCGATCTGCCGCAGGGCCTCGAAATCTCCGACCTGGATCCTTCGGTTCTGCAGGATTTGAAGGTGCTGTCGAAGGATAATGCGGAGCGCGTCGCAAAGCATATGCTCATGGCGACCGACCTGCTGTACGACGACCCGCAACTGGCACTGCAGCACGCGCGTGCGGCCACGAACCGTGCGGGCCGTGTGGGGGTGGTGCGCGAAACCAACGGTGTGGTTGCGTACCACGCCGGCGAGTGGAAGGAGGCGCTGTCTGAGCTGCGCGCAGCACGGCGTATCTCCGGCGGGCCGGGCCTGCTGGCTGTGATGGCCGACGCTGAACGCGGCCTCGGTCGTCCGGAAAAGGCGCTGGAGCTTGGCCGCAGCCCGGAGGCGCGCGAGCTGGACGAGGACGGCCAGATTGAGCTGGCGATTGTCCTGGCTGGTGCTCGTCATGATCTTGGCCAGCATGAGTCGGCCGTTGCGCAGCTGCAGCGCTTGAACCCGTCGCTGGATTCCCAGGGTCTTGAACAGGCGCGCCTGAGTTACGCCTACGCGGACGCCCTTTTGGCTACCGGTAAGGAGGCTGAGGCGAAGCGGTGGTTTGAGCACGTGGCCAAGATTGACGTGGACGGCATGACCGACGCGTCCGAGCGCGTGGCGGAGCTGAGCTAGAGCAATGACGCTTGCGGCGAACCATGACGGCTTGCTGCTGGACCTCGACGGCACTGTCTGGTCCGGCGGCGTGGCGATTGAGCACGCTGTCGAGGCGATTAACGCCTCCGGGCTGCCAGCGATGTACGTGACCAACAACGCTTCGCGCAGTGCAAAAGATGTCGCAGAGATGCTCCGCGCCATTGACCTGAACGCGGGCGAGGAGGACGTGCTCACGTCCGCGATGGCGGCGGTGACTATGGCGGAGCGTTACCTGGAGAAGGGGGATGCGGTCTACGTCGTGGGTGCGCCGTCGCTTCGCCATCTCGTCCAGGAAGCCGGCTACCGGGTCGTGGATAGCGCCGACGATGCGCCAAAGGTAGTGCTGCACGGACACAACCCAGACACCGGGTGGCGCGAGTTGTCGGAGGCTGCGCTGAGCCTGCAACGCGGAGCGAAGTACCTAGCCACGAACCTGGACACGTCACTGCCGATGGAGCGCGGCTTCATGGTGGGCAACGGCTCCATGGTCGCGGCGGTGACGTCGGCGACTGGAGTTGAGCCGGAGGCGGCGGGCAAGCCGGAGCCGGCGATGTTCACCCAGGCAGCGAAGTCGCGCGGCATACAGAAACCGCTCGCTGTCGGCGACAGGCTCGACACGGACATCGCAGGAGGTGTCGCCGCTGGCATGCCCGCGCTGCATGTGCTCACTGGTGTTTCCGGTCCGCACGCGCTGCTGCAGGCGTCCAAGGAGCACCGCCCGACGTACATCGCCGCGGACATGCGCGGGCTCAGCGAGGCACCCGAGACACTGGCCCCGGGTGCACAGGAGGGCTTCGAGGCGCGTATCGACGGCTCCGCCATCGCCCTGACCGGCGGCAACCCCGGCGCATCGGGCTTGGCCGCGCTTCGCACCGCGCTCGACGTGGCGTGGCAGCAGCCGGAGCCGCCGGCTGAGGTGCGCGCGGAGTCCGACGCCGCTGAGGCGGCACTCGCCGAGTGGTGGTGACCAAGATGAGTCCCGCTCCGATTCCCCGCGACCCACGCGCACCGAAGGTCAGCGCCGATGAGGTTACCGAGCGCATCGAGTCGATTCTGGCGGAGCCGACGGACGGCCTCGCAGCCGAGGTGGACGCACTGACTCGGGCGCACGCGGTGCTGCACGAGGCGCTTTCCGACAATTAGTTAAGAAAGGGGGCCGCTACCGTGGCACCGAAACGCACCCGGCTCGACGCGGAGCTGGTCCGCCGCAAGATTGCGCGCTCGCGCGAACAGGCGCAGACGTGGATCAAGGAAGGCCGCGTCCAGGTGGGTGGCTTCACGGCGACGAAGCCGGCGACGGTGGTGGAGCCGGAAGCGTCCATCAAGGTCAACACCGATGACGTTGACGATTGGGCGTCGCGTGGTGCGCATAAGCTGCTTGGCGCGCTTGAGGTGTTCGGCGGGGGCGGGCTTGCCGTCGAGAAGCGAAAGGCGTTGGACGCTGGTGCCTCGACCGGCGGGTTTACCGATGTGCTGCTCTCGCGCGGCGCGAGCGAGGTCGTCGCGGTGGATGTGGGTTACGGCCAGCTGGTGTGGCGGCTGCAAAACGACGAGCGGGTGCGCGTGCTGGACCGCACCAACATCCGCAACCTCACCTCGGAGATGATGGGTGGGCCGGCGGACCTGATGGTGGGCGACCTGTCGTTCATCTCGCTGAAACTGGTGCTGCCAGCGCTGGTGGACTGCATGATAGACGGCGCGGACATGCTGCCCATGGTTAAGCCGCAGTTCGAGGTGGGCAAGGACCGCCTCGGCAGCGGTGGCGTGGTGCGCTCGCCGGAGCTGCGCGCGGAGGTCACGCTGGACGTCGCGCGTTTTGCGCAGACGCTGGGCTTGTCTGTGCGCGGGGCGACGGCGTCCCCGCTGCCGGGGCCGAGCGGCAACGTGGAATACTTCTTGTGGCTGGTCAAAGATGGGGGCAAGCAAATGCTTGACGACGACGCACTGGCCGCACTGGTGAACCGCGCGATCGAGGAAGGACCGAAGTAGATGGGTGATGCAACACGCCGCGAGATCCTGCTGGTGCCGCACCTGTTCAGGGCCTCCAACATTGATTCGGCGGCCCGGGCGGCGCAGCTTCTGCAGCAGGCAGGCATCGAGGTCCGGCTGCTTGAGCAGGAGCAGATGGACGTCATCGAGACCAACCCGGTGCTGTGCGGGCTGACCCGCGCCAAGGCGGAAGACACCGCCGCCGCGGGTTGCGAGCTGGTGCTGGTGTTGGGTGGCGACGGGACGTTTCTGCGGGCGGCGAGCTACGCGCGTGCGCAGGACATCCCGGTGCTTGGCATCAATTTGGGCCACGTGGGTTTTCTCGCGGAAGGGGAAGCTTCAAGCCTGGAAAAGGTCGTCGGCCAGGTGATCGACCGCTCCTACCGCGTGGTGGAGCGGATGACCTTGGACGTGTCCGTCATCGGCGAGGGCGGGGAGGTGCTCGGCCGCAGCTGGGCGCTCAACGAGTGCAGCATCGAAAACTCCGACCGCACCCGCGTGCTCGACGCGACGTTGGAGGTGGATTTCCGGCCGGTGTCCTCCTTCGGCTGCGACGGCGTGCTGATTTCCACGCCGACGGGCTCAACCGCGTACGCCTTTTCCGCCGGTGGGCCAGTGATGTGGCCGCAGCTGGAGGCGATTCTGGTGGTGCCGAACAACGCGCACGCGCTGTTTGCCAAGCCGCTGGTGGTGGCTCCGACGTCGACTGTGGCGGTGGAATCGGAGCGGCAGACTACGCAGGCCACCGCGGTGATGGACGGCCAGCGTCGCTTGACGGTGCCGGCTGGCTCGCGCGTGGAAGTGGCGCGGGGCGAGCGCGGGGTGCGGTGGGTACGCTTGGACGACAGACCGTTCACGGACAGGCTCGTGGATAAGTTCCAACTCCCGGTTTCCGGGTGGCGCGGCCCACGCGGGGCGTAAATCTGACAGGCCTTAAAGGCACCGACAGGGAGGCACGTTTTTGCTCGCTGAGATCGCTATCTCCAACCTTGGCGTGATTAGCCACGCCTCGTCTGAGCTGTCGCCGGGGTTGACCGTGCTCACGGGCGAGACGGGCGCGGGTAAGACGATGGTGGTCACAGGCCTGCGCCTGCTCACCGGCGGGCGTGCCGACGCCTCCCGCGTGCGCACCGGCGCCGACGGCGCGGTGGTGGAGGGTGCCTTTAGCACGCAAGGGTTGCCGGAGGAAGTGCGCGAGGCTGTCGACGCCATCGCGGCTGGCGCCGGAGCAGAGCCGGACGAAAATGGCGAGTACGTGGTGTCGCGCTCGGTGAAGGCGTCTGGCCGTTCCAGCGCCCACCTCGGCGGGCGAAAGGTGCCGGCGGCGACGTTGAGTGAGTTGGCGGGCCACCTGCTGACCATCCACGGTCAGAACGACCAGCTGCGGTTGATGGCGCCGGAACAACAGTTGGCCGCGCTCGACCGCTTCGACCCGGCTATCCAGGCCAAGCTGGAGGCGTACCGTGAGGCGTACGCCGCTTGGCGTAAGGCTGCGAAGGATTTGCAGGAGCGCACCGAAAAGCGCTTGGAGCTGGCACAGGAGGTGGATCGGCTCCAGTTCGCCATCGACGAGATCGACGCGGTAGCCCCGCAGGCCGGCGAGGATGAAGAGTTGGTGGCCACCATCAACCGTCTCCAGGATGTGGACGCGTTGCGGGAGGCCGCAGAGACCGCGCTTGTGGCTATCGACGGCGCGGACGCCGTCGGCGGCGTCGGTGGGGAAGAGGAGCCCGCCTCCGACCTGATCGGGCGTGCGCAGGCGGCGCTTGAAGGCGCCAGCGACCAGGAGCTGCGGGACCTGGGGGTCAGGCTGGGCGAGGTGGCCGGCGTGCTCTCGGACGTCTCCGCGGAGCTGGGCAGCTACACCGGCAGCCTCCCGTCCGACCCGGAGGAGCTGGAGCGGCTCCTGCAGCGCCAACAGGAGATCAAAGGCTTGACCCGCAAATACGCCCCGGACGCCGCCGGTGTGGTGGCGTGGCGGGACAAGGCTGGGGCACGGCTGGCACAGATCGATACGTCGGAGGGTGCCGTCGAAAAGCTGAAGGCGAAGGTGACCGAGCTCGAGCAGGCGATGACAAAGCGCGCCGCCGCGCTGACGAAGGCGCGCACCAAGGCCGCGGCGAAGCTGGGCGAGGCGGTGACCAAAGAGCTGCACGGGCTGGCGATGCCGAAGGCGCAGCTCACCGTCAACGTTGCACAGGCGCAGTACGGCCGCGACGGGGCCGACGCGGTGGAGATCCTGCTCGCGCCGAATAGCGCGCTTGAGCCGAAGCCGCTGGCCACGAGCGCGTCCGGCGGCGAGCTGTCGCGCGTGATGCTCGCGCTCGAGGTGATTTTGTCCGAATCCTCCAGCGGCGCGACGCTGGTGTTCGACGAGGTGGACGCGGGCGTGGGCGGGCGCGCGGCCGTGGAGATCGGCCGGCGCCTCGCGCGACTGGCGCGCGGCAACCAGGTCATTGTGGTCACGCACCTGCCGCAGGTGGCCGCCTATGCCGACACGCACCTGCACGTGTCCAAGGACATCGGTGACGTGGCCGTGACCTCCGGTGTTGCGGCGCTGCAGCCGGAGGAGCGCATCGAGGAGCTGGCCCGCATGATGGCGGGCATGGACGATTCTGACACCGGCCGCGCCCACGCCGCGGAGCTGTTCGAGCGTGCCCAAGGTGAGGTGGCGCAGTTGCGCGGTTAACGCCTCCGCGCGCCTCCCCGGTTCAGGCAGGTCACCGTTGCACAATGGTGCGCATGACTGTTGCACCCTCCGCCCAAGAACCCACCAAGGAACCGCCCGCGGCCGAGCTGCGCGGCACCTTGCGCGACTGCACCCCGCAGGGCAAGGGCCTGGGCAAGCTCGGCGAGGGCGACATCGTGTTCGTGGACGCGCCCGACTTGCAGCGCCGCCTGGCTGAGCAGATCATCGCTCGCCGCCCGGCGGCAGTGGTTAATCTCGCGCCGTACTCCACTGGCACGCTGCCCACGTTCGGCCCACATCTGCTTCTCGACGCAGGCGTACCCCTGTTCGAGGCAGCCGGCACGGAGTTGCGCGGCAAGATCCGCGACGGCAAGAAGACCGTGGTCTCGCCGGGCGGACAGATCACCGTGGGGCGCAAGGTTGCAGGTCAGGCGCAGCCGGTGACCCGCACAAAGGTGGACGCCACGTTCGCCCAGGCTCAGCGCGGCCTGGTGGAGAACATGGAGGCCTACTTCGGCAACACCATCGAGTTCATTCACTCGGAGGCGGCGCTGCTTATCGACGGCGTCGGCGCCCCGGAGCTCGGCGACATCATGGCCGAGCGCAAGGTGCTGGTGGTCTCGCCGGCGCCCGACACCCGCCAGCGCATGGAAGAGTTGAAGAACTTCATGCAGGAGTACACGCCGGTGGTCATCGGTGTCGGCTCCGCCGCAGACACACTGGCGTCCATGGGCTACGCCCCGGACATCATCGTGGGCGACCCGAAGGACGTGGCATCGGAGAACCTGCGCTCGGACGCGAAGGTGATTCTGCCTGCGGAGCCGGACGGCTACGCGCCCGGACTCGAGCGCATTCAGGACCTCGGCGTGGGCGCGATGACCTTCCCTGCCGCCACGGATTCACCGACTGACCTGGCCATTTTGCTGGCCACGTTCCACGACGCCGAGATGATTGTCACCGTGGGCCAGCCGGTGGAGCTGGACCGTATCTTCGCCGATTCCGCCACCACCGCGGGCACCCCGGCCACGGAACCGGCGGCACTGCTCGCCCGGCTCAAAGCGGGCCGCAAAATTGTGGATTCTTCCGTGATCACCAACCTGTACGCCGTCGAATCCGGCGCGGGGGTGGCCTGGGCGTGGGCGATCCTCGGCGTGCTCGTTGCCGCTGCGGCGGCGATCCTGATCGCCGGGCTGGGCGGTGACGGCAACTTCGCCGACAACCTCGTAGACACCTGGAACACCATCGCGCTGACGGTGCGCGGCTGGTTCGATGGCTGGACTAACTAGGAGGGCAGTGTCTGATGGCGAAGACTCAAGGCAGGGTGGGCCTGATTGCAGCTGGTCTGGGCTGGGGCGCAGCGCTCGGCATCGCGTTAGGTGCGCTTGTGCTGGCACCGGCGATGCCGGGCAAGGTGGACCTCGGTTTCTCCCAATACAAAGCTGATGCCCCCGCGAAGCCAGCCGTGGACGACACGGAGTTTGAGGCTGCGGAGGCGCGCGCGGAGGAGGCGAACGACTTGCTGGCGCAGGAGTCCGGCTCCATCGTCTCCGGCGCGTTGAAGGACGTTCCGGTGACCATCGTGCGCACGGCCGCGGCGGATTCGGAGGACGTGGAGTCCGTGCGCTGGCTGCTCAACGCCGCCGGAGCATCCGACTCTGGCGAGTTGACGTTGACGGAGCGTTTCACCGACCAGGCGGGCGCGGACGAGCTGTCCAGCATCGTCGCCAACACGCTGCCTTCGGGCGCGCAACTGTCCGTGGAGGAACGTTCCCCGGGCCTGCACGCGGGTCAATCGCTTGCGGCCGTGCTTTTCGACGACGGCGCGTCGGGCGAATCCAAGACTCTGCCGGACGACCGAACCCTGGTGTTGGAGACGCTGCAGCAGGCCGGGTTTATCGAGTTCAGCGGTTCCATCGTGCCGGCCGGCGCGGTGGTCATCGTGGACGGGCCGGCACGCGGAAGCGACTTCGGCGCCAAGGTCATCGGCGATTTCGCCAAGGCCCTCGGGGCGGAAGGCAAGACAGCGCTGGCGTCCCAGGACGGTGAGCCCGACCCCATCAGCGGGGTGAAGACTGTCGGCGGTGTGGATTACGAGGCCGGGCGCATCAAGTCGGTGCTCGCGGTATCCAGTGGTGGCGGCGAGGCCTAAGGCTCGTAGGCTTGGGCCCATGAGCCACGAATTCACTGTCACTGGATCTGAAGTCGTCCTTGACGCGCCGATCATCGCGGTGCGCCGCGACCAGGTGGTCATGCCGGGAGGCACCGAGGCCGCCCGCGAGATCGTCGAGCATTTCGGCGCCGTCGCCGTGGTCGCGCTGGACAGTCAGGGACGTGTGGCGCTGGTGGAGCAGTACCGCCACAGCGTGGGCGAGCGCCTGCTCGAGCTCCCCGCCGGGCTGTTAGACATGCATGCCGAAGACGAGCTGACCTGCGCGAAGCGCGAGCTGCAGGAGGAGGCGGGTCTGGCGGCAGACGAGTGGGGCGTGCTAGTGGATCTGGTCACCTCCCCGGGCTTCGCGGAGGAGACGGTGCGGGTGTTCATCGCCCGCGGCCTGCACGAGGTGGAACGTCCCGAGGCCGAAAACGAAGAGGCCGACATGGGCTTTGCATGGGTGGACCTGGAGGAGGCCGCGGATAAGGCGCTGCGCGGCGAGGTGGTCAACTCGATTGCGGTCTCCGGCATCCTCGCGGCCGCGCGCCTGGTGGCACGGGGTGAGGCACCCCGGCCTATCGACGAGCCGTTCCGCCTGCGCCCGACATCCTTGGCCAACCGCCGCGCAGAGCAGGGCGTCGTGCCGGACATGAAGCGGATCTAGCAGGTGGACGCGAAGGCACTGGCGCAGCGCTGGCTGACCCACCTTGCCGTTGAGAGGGGAGTCTCACCCCACACGCTGAGCAACTACACCCGCGACGTCAACCGCTACACTGCGTGGCTTGCGGCGGCGGGCAAAACCGATCTGAGCCAGGTCACCGCCACCGACATCGAGGCATACGTGGCGGACCTGCGCCGCGGCGTGGACGGGGCGAAGCCCCTGGCCGCGTCCTCGGCCGGCCGGGCGCTCACCGTCGCGCGCGGCCTGCACAAGTTCGGGGTGGAAGAGGGCGAACTGCCGGCGGATGCGGCCGCAGAGGTCTCGCCGCCGCAGACCGGAGAGCGCCTTCCGGACACCCTGAGCATCGAGGAGGTGGCCAAGCTTCTCGACGCCTGCCCGACCGAAACCCCCTCCGGCCTGCGCGACAAAGCGCTGCTGGAGACGCTCTACGCCACCGGCGCCCGCGTCTCCGAGGTGCTTGGCTTAAGCGTCGACGACGCAAACGCCGCCCTGGACGGCGAGTACGGCGGAGTGCTGGCGGTGACCGGCAAGGGCAACAAGCAGCGCCTGGTGCCGCTGGGGTCCAAGGCGCAGGAGGCGCTGGAGGCGTACTTGGTGCGCGGCCGCCCGGCGTTTGCCAACGGGACGTCGCACGCGCTGCTGCTGAACAAGCGCGGCGGGGCGTTGTCCCGCCAAAGCGCGTGGAACGCGATCAAGGCAGCGGCGGCCCGGGCGGGGATTGACAAGGACATCTCGCCGCACACACTGCGGCACTCGTTTGCCACGCACCTGCTGGAAGGCGGGGCGGACGTGCGAAGCGTCCAGGAACTCCTCGGTCATGCCTCAGTGACCACCACGCAGATTTACACCCACATCACAGCCGATAACCTGCGCGAAGTTTGGCGCAGTACGCACCCGCGTGCGTAAACTCGGCTGCTTGATTGACGTACGCAATTAACGGGAGAACTAACCATGCGACCCGCATCCTCTACACCGCACAGCACGCGCCGCGCTGCGCTGCTCGCCGTGCCCGCCGCGCTATTACTCGCGGCACCGATCGCTCCGGTGGCGAACGCGCAGCTTCCGGGCGGGATGAGCCCGGAGGAGGTGCAGTCCATGATCCCCGGCGAGATTTCCGTGCCGGCAGGCGAGAGCACGACTGTGGACGTGGGCGTTCCTGTGGACGTGAACTATTCCTCTGGCGGGTGGACGGTGACCTCGTCCGGCACGTCCGTGACCGTGAGCGCGCCGAACCAGCCGGGGGCTACGGCGGCGGTGCCGGCTAGCGCTGGCGGCTACTCGGCGACGGTGAACCTGGTTGCCGTCGGTGACGGATCCGCAGATGTCGGCGGGGATACTGGTGCTGGATCCGGAGAGTCCGGCGGGGGAGCAGGCGGCGCCGCTGCCGGGGGAGGAGCTTCCGATAACGACGCCGACGGCGGCGCCAATGACAGTCAAGGTGGTCAAGCCGGCGAGTCTGGCGGTGCGGGCAACGCTGGCAGTGCTGGTGGCGGAAGCGCCCCGGCAGTGTCGCACCCGTCGCGGTCCAAGGCGGAGCCCGCTGACGATGCTGCCGCGACCAAGCTGTACTTCGATGGCGAAATTCGAGACAACACGATCGTGGTGAAGGTACCGCTGAGCCGTGTCAAGGACCTGATGAAGTACGCCAGCTACGACACGGAGGGTGCCACGCTGCGCTACCTGGACGTCAATGGCCAGATCATTGAGGGCGTGGAGCGCGACATCGACAAGGCCGGCCGCACGATTACCCTCACGTACCCGGAAGGGCAAACGCCGGACAACCCGTTCATTATGGAAATGGTGCGCGACGGCAAGGCGGATTTCGTCGCGGTGATCACCTCCACCAACGTCCAGGTGGAGCGGGCCGGAGACAGCAATGCGGACAACCAGTACGGCGACTACGCGAACCAGGATGGTCAAGGTCGTGGGGTTGACGAGAGTTCGTCGATAAGCGATGTGCTTCCGCTTGCAATTGCAGGAGCTGCGTTGCTGGCAGCAATCGCGCTGCTGGTTGTGTTCCTGCGCCGGAGGCGCGGGCAGGCGTAATGACAACGTTGTAAGATGGCGGAAGTCAAGGGTTTGGACGTGATTGAGGGAAGGACCGGCCATGGCGGACGAGGCGCTGTTTGACGCTGCGGACCAGAAGACGTTTCTGACCGGGCGGCCGTGGCGCGAGTTCGCCCAGCCGAAGGAGCTGGACAAGCACGGGCCCGCCACGGTGATCTCCATGGTCAACCAGAAAGGCGGGGTGGGTAAGACCACCTCCACGATCAACCTCGGTGCGTGCCTGGCGGAGCAAGGCCGCAAGGTGCTGCTGGTGGACTTGGACCCGCAGGGTGCGCTTTCCGCAGGTCTGGGCGTGTCCTACGAGGAAGACCAGGTCACCGTCTACGACTTGCTGTTCGACAACACCGCAAGCATCCACGCCGCGATCAACACGACCAACGTCTCCGGGCTGGACGTGGTTCCCGCCAACATCGACCTGTCGGCGGCAGAAATCCAGCTTGTCAACGAGGTTGGTCGCGAGCACACCCTGGCCCGCGCGCTGCGCCCGGTGCGCAACGAATACGACTTCATCATCCTCGATTGTGGGCCTTCCCTCGGATTGCTCACTGTTAACGCGCTGGCCTGCTCGCACGGCGTGATCATCCCAATGGAGTGCGAGTACTTCTCTCTGCGCGGACTGGCGCTGCTCACGGACACGGTGGAGAAGGTGCGCGACCGCATCAACTTCGATCTGGACATCGTGGGCATCCTGGTGACCATGTTCGACCGCCGCACCACCCACGCCCGCGAGGTGATGGACCGGGTGGTAGAGGTCTTCGGAGAGCGCGTCTTCGACACCGTGATCACCCGCACCGTGCGCTTCCCCGAGACGTCTGTGGCCGGCGAGCCGATCATCACCTGGGCGCCGAACTCCCAGGGCGCGGATCAATACCGCAATTTGGCGCTCGAGGTGCTGGAGCGCACCAGCTAGTGGCGGCGGCAGCGCCCGAGCAGTACCCCCAGCCGGAGATCACAGGGTTCACCCTGGCTCTGCAGAACTTTGAGGGGCCGTTCGACCTGCTGCTCACGCTGATCCAGTCGAAGAAGCTGGACGTGACTGAGGTGGCGCTCGCAGAGGTGACCGACGAGTTCATCGCGTATACCCGTGCGCTCGGGGAGACAGAGGCGTTGGACGAGGTCACTGAGTTCCTCGTCGTCGCGGCCACCCTGCTCGACCTGAAGACCGCGCGGCTGCTGCCGGGCAATGACGGCGAGAACATCGAGGACCTGGAGCTGCTGGAAGCCCGCGATCTGCTGTTCGCCCGCCTGCTGCAGTACCGCGCCTACCAGCGCGTGGCCGACCAGTTCGCCGAGTGGCAAAAGCACGCGCTGCGGCGCTACCCGCGGGCGGTGTCCATGGAGCCGCGGTTTGTGGACCTGCTGCCCCCGGTGGATCTGGGGCACACCCCGGCCAGTTTCGCCGAACTGGCGGCTAGCGTTTTCCGCCCCCGCCCGCCGGAGGAGGTGCGCACCGACCACCTGCATGCGCAGGCGGTATCCGTGCCGGAGCAGGCAGGCAAGATTCTGAACACGCTGAAGCTCGCCGGCACCGGTTCGTGGCTGACGTTCGCTGCGCTCACTCGCGACTGCACCAGATCCATGGAGGTGGTGGGCCGCTTCCTGGCCCTGCTGGAGTTGTACAAGGCCAAGGCCGTGGAAACGGAGCAACCGGAGGCGCTCGGACGACTAGACGTGTCCTGGACAGGGCTCGAAGTGGACCCGGCGGTGGTCGCCGCCTCGAACTGGACGTAAGCGCCGGGCGGGCACACGGCACCCGATACACTGCCGAAGCATGGATAGCTTGCCCATGGTCTCCCAGCTGCGCTCGCGCATCGAGTCGGTGCTGCTGGTTATCGACGCGCCCGTCGCAGTCGAGGAGCTGGCAAGCGCGCTCGGTGCCACCAGCGAAGAAGTATCCGACCAGCTGCGCGAGTTTGCCCGTGAGCTGGACGAGCGCGGCTCCGGCATCGACCTGCGTGAAACGGCGGAGGGCTGGCGCTTCTACACGCGCACCGAAAACGCCGACGCGGTGGAGGCGTTCCTTCTGGACGGCACGCAGAAAAAGTTGTCGCGCGCGGCGATGGAAACTCTCGCGGTGGTGGCCTACCGCCAGCCGGTCACCCGTGCGCAGGTCGCCGGCGTGCGCGGTGTGAACGTGGACGGCGTGATGCGCACGCTCGCGCTGCGTGGTCTCATCGCGGAGGTGGATCCAGGCGAGGCCGGGGAGGACGTGCCGGATCACGGCGCGCACCGCTACGTCACCACCGAGCTGTTTTTGGAGCTGCTCGGCATCGATTCTCTCGAACGCCTGCCGGAGCTTGCGCCGCTGCTTCCGGACATCGATTCCATCGAGGATGCCTGGTAGAATCCCGGGGCATGACACCACCCGCTCGCCGAGATGGCACACCGGATAAGCGTGGGAAGGACGATACGTTCTACATCTCCTACGCCAAGCCGGCTAAGAAACAGAATGTCCGCCTGAACAAGAGGCGCCAAAACGCCGCGAAGAACCAACCGAACCCGCTGGACGATAACTGGTGGGACGACGACCCGGCCGCAGCGAAGGCGGCATCCGAAGGGGTTCGCCTGCAGAAGGTGCTCGCGCAAGCGGGCGTAGCTTCCCGTCGTCACGCAGAGGCGATGATCGAGCAAGGCCGAGTCGAGGTCAACGGCGAGATCGTGATGCGCCAGGGCATGCGTGTGAACCCGAACGTGGACATCATCCGCGTCGACGGCGCACGCATCAACGTCAACGAGGAGCACGAGTACTTCGTCTTCAACAAGCCGCGCGGCGTGCACTCGACCATGAAGGACGAGATGGACCGCATCTCCGTGGGCTCCTACCTCGCGGAGCGCACGGCGTCCGGCCAGCGCCTGTTCCACGTCGGCCGCCTAGATGCAGACACCGAGGGGCTGCTGTTGCTCACCAACGACGGCGAGATGGCCAACCGCCTGACGCACCCGAAGTACGAAGTGTCCAAGACCTACCTGGCCACGGTGCTCGGTGAGGCCAACAATGCTGTGGTCAAGCAGCTCAAAGAGGGCATCGAGCTTGACGACGGCCCGGCGACGGTCGATTACGCGCAGGTAGTGGACGTGCACAACGGCCAGTCCATCATCCGCGTGGAGCTGCACGAGGGCCGCAAGCACATCGTGCGCCGCATGCTAAAGCAGGCCGGGTACCCGGTGCAACGCCTGGTGCGCACGAAGTTCCACACGGTCCAGCTCGGCGACATGAAGCCGGGTTCCATGCGCGCGCTGAACTCCTCCGAGCTGGCATCGCTGTACAAGGCGGTGGGGATGTAAATGGCTGACACACTTTCCAACATGGAAAACGGCGGGCTCATTGTGGCTGTGGACGGGCCTTCGGGCACCGGGAAATCCACCATGTGCCGCGCGTTGGCGAAGCGTCTGGACGCGAAGTACGTGGACACTGGGGCGATGTACCGCGTTGCCACCTTGGCTGTGCTGCGCGCGGGAGTTGACCCGGTCGACACCGCGAAGGTGATCGAGGCGACTGCGGACCTGCCGCTGGAGGTCTCCGATGACCCGGATTCCACCGAGGTGCTCTTTGCCGGCGAGGACGTCAAGGCAGAGATCCGCGGCTCCGAGGTGACCAAGCACGTCTCGGCCGTCTCCGCCGTCCCCGAGGTGCGCGTGAACTTGGTGAAGCTGCAGCGCAAGCTCGCCCGCGAGGCCGGACGCGCGATCGTGGAAGGCCGCGACATCGGCACGGTCGTGCTTCCGGACGCGCCTGCGAAGGTGTTTATGACGGCAAGCGCCGAGGTGCGCGCGAAGCGCCGTTACGACCAGGACGTCGCGGCGGGGCGCGAGGCTGACTACGACGCAGTGCTTGCGGACGTGCAGCGCCGCGACGACGCAGATTCCTCCCGCGCGACCAGCCCGCTCAAGCCTGCGGATGACGCGGTGCTGGTGGACACCTCCGAGATGACGCCGGACGAGGTCCTAGCGGCACTGACTGAGGTCGTGGAAAGGAGCGCGCGATGAGCGAGCGCAACAACAACGGCGAGCGCCTCGAGCCGGAAACGCAGTTTATCCAGCCTGGCATCGACCGGTCCGGCTATACGGACATGGATGCGTACGTGGTCGGCGCCGATAGCGCTGAGTACTACGAGAACAAGGACTTCAACGCTGAAGCGGACCTGCAGGGCTTCGAGGAAGCTGGCATTGATGAGTCCGAGTTCGGCGAGGCCGACTTCGGCGAGGGCTACGATTCCGACGACGAGCTGACCGAGGAAGAGTGGGCCGAGCTCGAGGCCGAGTACGGCATCGCCCAGCCCGACGTGGTCACCGAGGCGCTGCCGACGGTTTCTATCGTTGGCCGCCCGAATGTGGGCAAGTCCTCGCTGGTGAACCGCTTCATCGGCCGCCGCGAGGCCGTGGTGGAGGACCACCCGGGTGTCACGCGCGACCGCGTCAGCTACATCACCGACTGGGGCGGGCGCCGCTTCTGGGTGCAAGACACCGGCGGCTGGGACCCGGACGCGAAGGGCATCCACGCCGCCATCGCACGCCAGGCGGAGGCCGCGATGGCCACCTCCGACGTGATCGTCATGGTGGTGGACGCCAAGACCGCCGTGACCGAGACGGACGCGGTGATGGCCCGCAACCTGCAGCGCTCCGAGGTTCCCGTGATCCTGGTGGCGAACAAGTTCGAGTCCGACAGCCAGTGGGGCGACGTGGCCGAGTTCTACGCGCTCGGCCTGGGCGACCCGTGGCCGGTGTCTGCGCTGCACGGCCGCGGCGGCGCGGATGTGCTCGACGAGATCATGCGCCTGTTCCCGGACGAGCCGCGTGTGAAGGAATCGATTACCGGCGGCCCGCGCCGCGTGGCGCTGGTGGGCCGGCCTAACGTGGGCAAGTCCAGCCTGCTGAACAAGCTGACCAAGTCCGACCGCTCGGTGGTGGATAACGTCGCCGGCACCACTGTGGACCCGGTGGATGAGCTCGTGCAGCTGGATGAGGACCTGTGGACCTTCATCGACACCGCCGGCCTGCGCAAGAAGGTGAAGAACGCCCAGGGCCACGAGTACTACGCGTCGCTTCGCACCCGCGGCACCATCGAAGCCGCTGAGGTGTGCGTCGTGCTCATCGACGCCTCGGAGGAAATCTCCGAGCAGGACCAGCGCGTGATCTCCATGGTGCTGGAAGCCGGTAAGGCGATGGTCATTTGCTTTAACAAGTGGGACCTGATGGACGAGGACCGACGCTTAGACTTCGACCGCGAATTCGACGAGACGATGGGGCAGCTCAAGTGGGTGACCAAGCTGAACATCTCCGCCGATACCGGCCGCGGCCTGCACCGCCTGGAGCCGGCGATGAAGGAGGCGCTGGAGAACTGGGATAAGCGCATCTCCACCGGCCAGCTGAACAACTGGCTGCGCGAGGCGATTGCGGCGAACCCGCCTCCGATGAAGAACAACCGCCTGCCGAAGCTGCTGTTCGCCACGATGGCCAGCACTCGTCCGCCGACAATCGTGCTGTTCACCACCGGGTTCCTCGACGGCGGGTACCGCCGTTACCTGGAGCGTAAATTCCGCGAGCAGTTCGGCTACCACGGCACACCGGTGCGCATTGCGGTGCGCGTGCGCGAGCGCCGCGGGAAGAAGGGCTAGGCCAATGCTGCAGCGCTCTGTGAATATCGGCGGCGTGGAGCGCACCTACCACGTTTCCGTTCCGGCAAACACAACTGGCGCGTTGCCGGTGATTGTCGCGCTGCACGGCAAGGGCGACAACGGCCGCGATTTCCTCGCCGGGACCGGCCTGCATAGGGCGCGCGCCATCGTTGCCGCGCCCACGGGTGCGGGCCTCGCGTGGTCGCCTGCGCCGTACGCGCGGACCACGTTCGACGAGGATGCGGCGTTTGTGCGCGCGCTTATCGACGACCTCCGGTCCACCCTCGCCACCACCAACACCTACCTGGCAGGCTTTTCCAACGGCGGGGGACTGGCAGTGCACCTGAGCCTGACCGACCTTGGGCTCGCAGGCGTGGCCACCGTCGCGGCAGCTGTGCGCGCCACCCCGGACGAACTCGCCGCAGCGCAGCCCCTAGATTACTTGAACATCCACGGCACTTTCGACGACGTGGTGCCGTTTGCCGGCGAACAGCGCTCCCCGTACAGCGGTGCAGAAGACGACACCACCTATGGCGCACCCGACGTGGTGGCGGCGTTTGAGCGACGCAACGGCGACCGCGCCCGTGCCGAGCTGATCGCTGTGGAGGGGATGGGCCACGAATGGCCCACCGGACCGTGGGCTGCCCGGCGCGGCGTGGACGCTACGGACGCGATCCTGGAGTTCTTCGGGGTCGAGCACAACCGCGCCGGCTAGGCGCGCTCGTAGACGAACGCGTCGGTGCGGTACGGCAGCGGGAGGGTGTCGCCGGGGTCGAAGCCGAGGCGCTCGTAGAGGTACCAGGTCAGGTTCGCCTCCATCCTGGCGTGGGTGCGCTCGTTCGCTTTCAGCCAGTAGGAGCGGGTGGCCATGAGTTCGAAGCAGTCCTCGACGGCGATGGGGTGGAGCCACTCCTGGCGCAATTCGTTCTTCAGTTGCCAGGGGGAGGCGACCTCCGGGTAGAAGCCCTCGCGCTGCACGTCTCCGGAGTGCATGATGCGGCTGAGCCTCAGCACCCAGGGGTGGCGCACGGCCAGCGTGTTCCAGCACAGCACGAGGCGGCCGCCGGGACGGATCACGCGGTCCGCTTCTCGGCTTGCGGCGGGCACATCCACCCAGTGCCAGGTCTGCGCGCACGTCAGCGCGTCGATGGAGTCGTCTGCGAGTCCGGTCGCTTCGGCGGTCGCGCGCCACACGGGCACCTGGGGAAGCACCGCGTGGAAGACCCGGGTCATGTCGCCGCTGGGGTCGCAGGCGAGCACGGAACGTGAATCGTCGCAAAGCATTTGTGTGAACTTGCCGGTGCCTGCACCGACGTCGCAGACGGTGCCGGGGCCGACCAGCTCGCCGAGCGCGGCGGGGTAGGTGGGGCGGGCGGCGTCGTAGCGGGTTGCGTCGCGGTCAAATGCCTCGGCTGCGCCGCTGCGGTGCGCGGAATCCCTGAACGTGGGGCCAGCTTTCTTGCTGGGTCCTGGCTGTGTTCCGCTCGCGTGCACGATGGTCTAATCTACCTTGCGTGTTTTACCGCCCAGTGATCCGCGCCGCGGCTTCAATCAGCTTGGCTGCAACCTGCTTGAGCGTCGCAGGGTGCGCGGATGACACGGCGCGGCTGCGCACCGCGATCACCACGCAGCCGGATGCGCCCGAGGACATCGTCCGGGAAGTGGAACCCTGGTCGGACCCGGCCGTTGAGCGCCGCCAGGTGACCTCGGCGGGGCTGAAACGCGACTACATCCTGTCGGTGCCGCGGGGCGCGAAGCAGCGCGACCGGCTGCCGCTGATCCTGGTGTTCCACGGCTACAAAGAAGACGCGGAGCGGCTTCGGCAGCACTCGCAGCTGGATAAAGCGGACGCGGTTGTGGCGTTCATGGACGGCGTCGGCGAAGCCTGGGCGCCTGCCCCGTACGCGGAGACAACCGGAGAGCAAGACCTCGCGTTCGTGGACGATGTGCTCGATCAGCTGGAGGGGGAATACGCCATCGACCGCACCCGGATCTTCGCCGCAGGGTTTTCCAACGGCGGCGGCTTCGCGGCGTTTGTGGGCTGCCAGCGCCCGCAGGAGTTCAGCGGCGTGGCCACCGTGGCCGGCGCGTTTTACCAGCGCGTCTCCTCTGGGTGCTCCAGTATCCCGATGAAGCATGTGGACATTCACGGCACCGCCGACCCGATCATCTCCTACGACGGCGGCGAGCGTCACGCGACGGTGTACAACTCCACACCCGAGATGCTCGAAGAAGCGGCGCTGCGCAACCACTGCGCGGGACGCAGCGAAGACGTCGAGTTGTCGCATACCGTGACGAAGCTGAGTTGGGACGACTGCGACGCCGCGCTGTCGCACTACCGCATCGAGGGCGGACCGCACGTGTGGCCCGGCGGCACCTCCGACAACACAGGGCTGGTGTCCAAGGGGTTTGCCACCCGCACGCTGCTGGAATTCTTCGGCGTCGGGTTGTCGTAACTGCGCGGTGCGGCGCAGATGGGCCAGGCACGGCTACCATGAGGCGCGTGAATGTCGCGTCTAGTCCCCGGGTGACGGTGGTGTACAACCCCGTGAAAGTCCACCTGGAACGCCTGCGCCGCGCCGTGGAGCGCTACGCCTGGGAGGGCGCGGAGATCGAGTGGGCGGCAACGAGCACCGAGGGGCCCGGGTTTTCCCAGGCTGTCGGCGCGCTCGAACAGGGCGCGGACTTGATCATTGCCGCTGGCGGCGACGGCACTGTGCGCATGGTCGCGCTTGCCGTGTCCGGTTCCAAGACTCCCATGGCGATTGTGCCGGCGGGCACCGGCAACATGCTCGCGCGCAACCTGGGCGTGCCGCTGTTACTGGAGGCGGCGGTGCACCGGGCGTTTTCCGGCACTGACCGGCTCATCGACCTCTGCCGAGTGGAGATGGTCTACCCCGACGGCCGCACCGAGCACTCCGGCTTCGCCGTCATGGCCGGTGTCGGCGCGGATGCCGGCATGATCCACCGCACCCGCGAAAGCCTCAAGGCCGCGGTCGGGCCGCTCGCGTACGTTCCGGCCGTGTTCCAATCGCTCGGCGGCGGCAATAGCGTAGACGTGGACATCACACTTGACGGCGATCCCACGGTCACCACCTCCGTGCACACCTGCATCGTCGGCAACTGCAGCGACCTTGTCGGCGGGATCCCGCTGTTGCCGGACGCACTGCCTGACGACGGGGTCCTCGACGCCGTGGTGCTGCGTGCCGAAGACGTCGCCGACTGGGCGGGCATCGGCGGCAAGCTCGCGCTGGACACCGTCCGCGGCGGCATCAACGCGCTTTTGCCCAGCGAAGCGCAGCTGCGGCCGCCAGCGTCGTTGCCGCCGACCATGGAGTACCTCGAGGGCCGCCGGATCACGCTCGAGTTTTCGGAGCCCGAGCAGCTCGAGCTAGACGGCGATGCCGCCGGTGCCGTCAGCGCTGTCACCTTCGACGTCATGCCGGGCACCCTGCGCGTGGTGTGCTGAGCGCCGCGTGCCGTCGAGTAGCCGCGCAGGCACAATGGTGCACATGATCTACAGCTTTGAAGGCAAAACACCGCAGATCCACCCCTCGGCGTATATCTCCGACGAGGCCACCATCATCGGCAACGTGACCATCGGTGAGGACGCGAACATCTGGCCCGGCGTGGTCATCCGCGGTGACGTGGGCGCGATCCGCATTGGCAACCGCGTCAACGTCCAAGACGGCTCCGTGCTGCACGTGGACACGGACGGTCAAACGGTGCTGGAAGACGACGTGACCATTGGACATCTGGCCATGGTGCACGGCTGCCACATCGAACCCGGTTGCCTGATCGGCATGAGCGCGACGGTGCTGTCGCGGTCGCACGTGGGCAAGGGCAGCATCGTCGGCGGCGGGGCAGTGGTGCTCGAAGGCCAGCAGTTGCCGGAGTTCTCTCTTGCCGCTGGTGTGCCGGCAAAGGTGAAGCGAACGCTCGAGCCGGACACCTTTGAGGCGCGGTTGAGGCACGCGGCGTACTACGTGGAGCTGGGCCGGCGGGCGGCGAACGGTTTGGTGCCGGTGGAGCGGGACTCGCTTGCGTAACAGTCCACAGTGAAATCGTCGCCGAAGTCACGCAATGTGCTTTCCGCCGTGAAGGGGAAGCGCAGGGCTGATCGCGTACGCGCCTGGAAGTTGTATCCACTCCTTTTCGTACTCGAGCGTCCCACCGTGCTGGTGCGGAAAATAGGTTGCGACAGAGAGCTTGCGGTCTTCGATCTCCGTCCAGATGTGGATTGACGTGGGTGCCATCGTTAGATCATCTGTTCAATCAAAGCCCGACCGCGATCGTGCTCCATCGGATCAACCGCGTCTCTCACCCGGTCAAGCAGTTGAAACGCACGGCATACCCGGAGGAAGTTTTCCAACGTCGCGCCGTGGCCTTGCTCCAAGCGCCGCAACGTGGACACGCTCACGTCGGCGCGGTACGCAGCCTGCTCGATGGTGAGACGGTTGAGGCGGCGCCAGCGCTGCAGATCTTTGCCGATCTCTATGAGCCCACCTTCGACCGCGCGGGGGGTTCGACGGCTACCCATTTGTGACGTACTCATGGCCATATTCTTTCATATTTGAGTAGTCTGTGGGATTACAGTTCATTCAGAAGGAGAAGGGTGCCCAAATGAACCGCGAAATCGTCTTCATCGTTTACGTGACCGACATTGATAGATCGGTCGAATTCTACTCAGACCTCCTGGAGCTGGAAACCGACTTTGTTTCACCCCGCTATGTGACGTTCGCTTTGGCGGACGGTGTGACTCTCGCACTGTGGACTGGGAACTCCGAAGTGCTTGCAGACGCTCCCGCACGCACCACCGAAGTGTGCCTCAACGTCAACGGGGAAGAAGTCATGGACGTGTTCCAGGCCTGGACTGGCAAGGGGGTCCACGTCATCAAAGAACCCCACCAGGACGTGTTCGGAACGACGTTCATGGTTGCCGATCCCGACGGGAACCAGATCCGAGTGGCACCTATCGATTAGGCAAAGAGAAACCCCGACCCCGAGCGTGGCTCAAAAATAACCAGACCTCAGCGCACAACCGGACCTCAAGCGCGGTCGCGACCTGGGGGTTTGCAGGCGGTCTCGGCTTGAGGTCTGGTTCGTTCCACTCCTGACAACGAAAAATCTCGAGGCACCGTAGGAACGATGTCTCGAGACATTGTCGGACTGACAGGATTTGAACCTGCGACCCCCACACCCCCAGTGTGGTGCGCTACCAAACTGCGCCACAGCCCGATCCGCTACCTAAACGGTAACTGCGCAAATATTACAGCAATGTCATACGGACCCAAAACCGGCAGGTCACCAGACAGCCACCGCTGACACCCAAGGGTTAGCGGACCACGCCGTCGACGTAGATCCACCGCCCGGCGCGGCGCTCGAAGCGGGAGCGCTCCCGCATCACGCCGCCGGGGTGGTGGGCGGCGAATTCGACGACGCCCTCGGCGTCGAAAGGCCCGCCACCAGCGGTGTCCAACACCTGCAACCGGGTAAACGGCTCGCCGGACGGGTCCACGGCCAGATCCGTCGGCCGCGTCTCATCGGCCCAAGTCTCCGCGATATAGGAGCCCGCGCCGCGCACGTAGGCGGTGTAGCGCGAGCGCATCAGCGCCTCAGCGGTGGGCGCCGCAGCGGCGCCGTCGACGTAGCGCCCGCAGCACGCCTCGTACGGCAGGCCCTGCCCGCAGGGGCACAAGCCCCGCACGTCCGCCCACAACCCGGATTCAGCCATTATTTGCCCAGGCGCTCCGCGCGGTGGAGCTTGTTCTGGCGGCGTCGGCGTTCAAGCGAGGCGGTCTCCGCAGTCGTTTCGATCTCGCCCTTTTCCACGTAACCGTCCACGGTGGAGGACGCGCCGGCGGCGCGCAGGGTTTCCACCTGCTCGTCGGTCAGATCGCCGTAGAGGGTGATCAGGCGGGTGAAGGTGCCGTCGCCGTTGTGGTTGACTTCCACGCGGACGTCGTCAAGCTGCATGCCCTTGGCCGCCTCACGCACCGCCTGCGAACAGCTGACGGCGAGCGCGGACATGTACAGGCCGGTGGAGGTGACACCCTGGCCCTTTCCGCCGGTGTTCTTGGAGCGGTCGGTGGTGATCGCGCGGTCGGAGGTGCGCACCACGTCGCCGTACTTCGTGCCGCGCGCGGAGTAGGACACAGCGTTGGTGTCCGTGGTCTTCGCGGGGACGAACAGCGGCTGGATGTACTGCTGCGCCCAGGAACCGATGATGTCCGCGGCGCGCTGCGCGGTGCCCTGGCGGGTGAGCAGGTGGTCCGCCTTGTCCAAGGCCATCAGGGACTTGGGGTAGCGAGCCAGGGAGAAAATGTTCTGGGCGTTGTCGATGCCGACGGTGACGTCGATAGGCGAGTGCACGACAAGCAAGGGCTTGCGCAGCTTGGGCAGGTACTCCTCCGGGTTGGTCTCAGCCAGATCCTCGAGGAACTCACGCGAGATGGTCAGCTCGCGGCCGCCGAGCACCACGCCGACCGAGCCGTTCGCGTCCGCCTCACCGATGGCGTGGGCGTAGTGCAGCACCGAGTGCGCCGGGTCGAACGGTGCGCCGACGGTGGCCACCGCCTTAATCATCTTCTTCAGCTCCGGGCGGGTGGCGGCCTTCAGCGTGGCGGCGCCGCCCAGGGAGTGGCCCATGAGCAGCTGCGGAGCCTTGTAGTTCTCCTCCAGCCACAGGGCGGCGGCGACGATGTCGTCCACATTCTCGGAAAACGAGGTGTCCCTGAAGTCGCCCTCGGACTGGCCCAGGCCGGGGAAGTCGAAGCGCAGGGTGGCAATGCCGTGCTCCGTCAGCCGCTTGGAGATGCGGGAGGCACCGGGCGTGTGGCGGGAGCCGGCGAAGCAGTGGGCGAAAATGGCGTAGGCCTGCGCGGGTCCGTCGGGGCGGTCGATGGTCGCAGCCATCATGTGGCCCTTGGACGACGGGACTTTCACGTTCATAGACAGCATGGGTAGCCGTTTCCTCCTGCGGCTCGGCGGTTCAACGCAACGGTTACTTTCGCTGCAAGACTAATCGTCGCACCAACTGTTTGGCACGTTGGCGTTATTCTTAGCCCTTATGGGCAAGTTTGACTGGTTCTGGAAGGCCATGGGCTCCACCACGGAGCGCAACAACAAGAAGTCGAAAGCCGTTGTCGCCAACGCGCACGGGTTAATCGAGGAGCTTTCGCTTCTCGACGATGCTTCGCTCGCCTCCGCAGTCGCCTCCACCGTGCGCGACGGTGCCATCGCCGACAAGCCGCGCTTTTTGGCCGGGTTGTCCGTCGCCTCCCAGCGCACCCTGGGCATGACGCCGTTTGAGGTGCAGAACCAGGCTGTGCTGCGCCTGCTGGAGGGCGACGTGATCCAGATGGCTACCGGCGAGGGCAAAACGCTCGTCGGCGCGATGGCTGCCACCGGGTTCGCGCTGCAAGGCAAGCGCGTCCATCTGATCACGGTGAACAACTACCTGGCCGCGCGCGACGCGGAGTGGATGCGCCCGCTCGTCGAGTTTTTCGGGTTGTCGGTGGCGGCGGTCACGGAGTCGTCGACACGCGAAGAGCGCGTCGCGGCGTACCGCAGCGACGTCATTTACGCCCCGGTGACCGAGATTGGCTTCGACCACCTGCGCGACAACCAGATCACCTCCCGTGAGCAGACGGTGCAGCTGCCTGCCGACGTCGCGCTGGTCGACGAGGCCGACAGCGTGCTTGTGGACGAAGCACTCGTGCCGCTTGTGCTCGCCGGTTCCGAGGGATCGAAGCAGGCCACCGGCCAGATCACCGAGGCCGTGTCGAAGCTGGACGAGGACACCGACTACACCATCGACGCGGACGGGCGAAACGCCTTCCTCACCGACGACGGCGCGGCGAAGATCGAGCGGCTCTTGGGCATCGACTCGCTGTACTCTGACGAGCACATCGGCACCACTCTCGTTCGTGTGAACCTGGCGCTGCACGCGAAGGCGCTGCTGATCCGGGACGTGCACTACATCGTCGACGACGGCAAGGTCGCGCTTGTGGACGCCTCCCGCGGGCGAGTGGCTGAGCTGCAGCGCTGGCCCGACGGACTGCAAGCTGCGGTGGAATCCAAGGAGGGGTTGGATGTCTCCGAGGGCGGACGCATCCTGGACTCCATCACCCTGCAGGCGCTCATGCGCCGCTACCCGCTGGTATGCGGCATGACCGGCACCGCCGTGGAGGCGACCGACCAGCTGCGCAGCTTCTACGGCCTGCATGTGTCCGTGATCGACCGCGCCAACGAGCTGCAGCGCTTCGACGAGGCCGACCGGATCTACGCCACGATGGAGGAGAAAAACTCGGCGATCGTCGACGAGATCGCGCACATCAACGCCACCGGCCAGCCGGTGCTCGTGGGCACCCACGACGTGGCAGAGTCCGAGGCGCTGGCGGAAGCGCTTCAGGCCCGCGGCATCGCGGTCAACGTGCTCAACGCGAAAAACGACGCGGAGGAAGCGCGCATCATCGCAGAGGCCGGTGACGTGGGGCGGGTGACCGTCTCCACGCAGATGGCGGGCCGCGGCACAGACATCCGCCTTGGCGGCGCGGACGAGAGCGACCACGACAAGGTCGCTTCACTCGGCGGCTTGGCGGTGATCGGCACGGCCCGGCACCGCACGGCGCGTCTGGACAACCAGCTGCGCGGACGCGCCGGCCGCCAGGGTGACCCGGGCTTGAGTGTGTTTTTCGTTTCCCTCGACGACGACATTGTCACCTCCGGCGGCGACGGCGAGCAGTTCTCCGCCCAGCCGGAGCCGGACGGACGTATCACCGGTAACCGCGCACAGAGCTTCATTGAGCACTGCCAGCGCGTCACCGAAGGCCAGTTGCTGGAGATCCACTCCCAGACCTGGAAGTACAACAAGCTGCTAGCGGACCACCGCGACATTCTGGACGAGCGCCGCGCGGCCCTGCTGGACACAGACATCGCGTGGCGCGAGCTATCCGAACGCTCCCCGCAGCGCGCCGGTGAACTTTCGCACCTGCCGCAGGACGTGCTCCAGCAAGCCGCCCGGGAGATCATGCTGTTCCACCTCGACGCAGAGTGGTCCGAGCACCTGGCGCTGATGGACGATGTCCGCGAATCCATCCACCTGCGCGCCATCGCCCGCGAAACGCCGATCGACGAATACCACCGCATCGCCGTGCGCGAATTCAAGGACCTGGCCAACCGGGCGGTCGCCGCGGCGGTAGAAACATTCAACTCTGTGGACATCGACACGAATGGCGCACACCTGGCAGACGCAGGGTGGAAGCGCCCGAGCGCGACGTGGACATACATGGTTTCCGACAACCCGCTGGCGGGCTCGGGCAACTCGGTGATTTCCGGAATCGGCAACATTTTCCGCTAGGCATTATCCGGTAGCCGCCCCTTCGGGCGAGCCGGACGCTATTATGGCGAGAGATCTCAACCACGACTCGAAAGTCAGGAGTTACCCATGAGCGACAACACGCCGCAGAACCAGGTCGAAACCACCTCGGTATTCCGCGCAGACCTGCTCAAGGAGATGGAGTCCGGAGCTGCGACGTCTGCGGACTCCGCCGCCGGTGCGGACCAGCTGTCGGATGGGGAGGCACTCCTCGTAGTCAAGCGCGGCCCGAACGCGGGTGCACGCTTCCTGCTGGACCAGGATTCCACCACCGCAGGCCGCCACCCGGAGGCGGACATCTTCCTCGACGACGTGACCGTGTCCCGTCGTCACGCAGAGTTCCGCCGCAACGACGGCGGCTACGAAGTCGTGGACGTGGGCTCGCTCAACGGCACCTACGTCAACCGCGAGCCGCGCAACTCCCAGGAGCTGACCAACGGCGACGAAATCCAGATTGGTAAATTCCGTCTGGTCTTCATCACCGCCGGCAACTAGTTAGAGAAGAGTTCGATCACGTGAGCGCAATCCGTCAGACGGCACCAGCCGCTACTTCCGCGAAGCCGGCGAAGGCCGCCAAGGCAACCAAGACCGCGAAAACGATGTCCATCGGCGTGGTGCTTGAGCGTCTGCGCACCGAGTTTCCGGACGTGACCGTCTCCAAGATCCGCTTCCTCGAGTCCGAGGGGCTGATCACGCCGCAGCGCACCGCCTCCGGCTACCGCCGCTTCACCGAGGAGGATGTGGAGCGTCTGCGCTACATCCTGGTCACCCAGCGCGACAACTACCTGCCGCTGAAGGTCATTCGCGAGCAGCTTGAGGCGATGGATTCAGGTCACGTCACCGCGATCCTTACCGCCGGCGAGTCCGAGCCGATGATCTCCCCGGAGAACTTCCGTGCGCCCGCGGCGACGCAGCTGACCGACACGGACGTGGCCGAGCAGGCTCAAGCGGATCCGTCCACGGTGGAGGAGTACATCAAGGTCGGCCTGATCACCCCGGATGCTGCTGGTCTGTTCACGGCTGACGACGTTCGAACCGTCACCACCGCACTGTCGCTGTCCGAGTTCGGCTTCGATGCCCGCCACCTGAAGACACTGCGTACCGCGGCTGCGCGTCAGGCGGACATGATCAACCAGGTTGCTGAGCCGGTGTCGAAGTCCGGCAAGGTCACCGCGAAGCAGAAGGCCGAGGAGATCGGCCAGCAGATGTCCGCGCTGGTCGTGTCCCTGCACGCGTCGCTGGTGAAAAACGAGCTGCGCAAGCAGCTGGGGAGCTAATGGAGGCCGTCAACCTCATCGGCGTGTTTCCGGTCGGCCCGGAAAACTTCCTGTGCGCGCTGCTGCAGCGCCCCACGAACGGGCGCTGCATTCCGGTGTGGCTGCCGCCGATGGAAGGCGCTGAGCTGGCCATGCGCCTGGACGGGTGGGCTCCGAACCGCCCGCGTCCCGTCGACGCAATCGCCGAGCTCATCCGTACCTCCACCAACAGCGCGGACAGCCTTGAGCTGTCCAGTTACGTAGACGGCACCTTTATGGCCACCCTGACCATCTACGGCGGCACCGAAATCGACCTGCGAGCGTCCGACGCGCTGCTTTTGGCCAGTGAGCTGGACATGGAGCTGACTGTCGATGACACGGTTGCAGCCCAAGCGTCGGTGTTTCTGTCCCAGGAGGACGCCGAGCGTTACCTGCAGGCCGAGATCGAAATCGAAAACTTCACGGATGAATCCGCCTCCGCCAGCGGCGACCCCCAGGCTGATGCAGACTTCGAGGCCTTGATGCGCAACCTCGGAGTGGAGGACTCCGACTTGGGGGAGGGTAACCCCAAGGAGGGGTAAAACCCTCAAGTATTCCTTGAGGGTTTCGGCGTGTTACGCATGTGACTATTGACCAGCTCCGTATGCTTACTCTTTAATAGTCATTAGGCTTCGAGCTAACTTTCATGGGAGTAATTACGTGAGCATCATCGAGGACAATCAGGACGGCCTGTTCGACGCTGTGCAGGAATCGCTTTTCGACGTCGGCCCGTCCGACGAAGTCGGCTACCGCGTACCAATCGCCTGCCAAGTCGCCGGCATCACCTACCGCCAGCTCGACTACTGGGCACGCACCGGCCTGGTGCGCCCGTCCATCCGCGGCGCCAAGGGCTCCGGCTCTCAGCGCCTGTACTCCTTCAAGGACATCCTGGTCCTGAAGATCGTCAAAGGCCTGCTCGACACCGGTATTTCGCTGCAGAACATTCGTCTCGCAGTGGATAAGCTGCGCGACCGCGGCGTCTCCGACATCGCCGAGATCACCCTCGTCTCCGACGGCGTGACCGTCTACGAGTGCCGCTCCAATGAGGAGATCATCGACCTCCTCGGCGGCGGCCAAGGCGTGTTCGGCATCGCCGTGCCGCAGATCATGAAGGAACTGACCGGCACCATCTCCGCGTTCCCGTCGGAACGCGTGATCGACGACGGCGCAGACAACGTCATCGGCTTCGACGAGCTGGCGGACCGCCGCCGTCGCAAGACCTCCTAGGCACCACAAGCGCCAAGGCCCGGGCTGGGATCACTCCCACCAGCCCGGGCCTTCTTCTGTGCTCCCGCCCCCACAGACCCTGGGAGGCAGAGCCTGGGTTCGCTCGATTTCCACACGCTCCCAGGGTGTGCCTCCCAGGGTCTGTGGCTGGAAGGGGAGCCGGCCGACGCTTACAGCCCGGAAGCCTGTTTTACGGCGCTCTCGATGGCGTCGGCCTGCTTCGCGTCCACGGTCTTCGCGGAAAGGGCCTCGACCGCCTGGTCCGCTTCGCCCTCGCCGACGCGCACGACGGTGATCTCGACCTTGTCGCCGGCGGCACCGCGAACTGCATCTTCGAAGGCCTGGTCGTCGCTGGCATCTGCCGTGCCAGTGGTGACCAGGACGACGCGGGTTTTTGCCTCGCCAGCGCCGTAGGCGCCCGCGGCTGCCTCGACGGCCTGGCGGGTCTGGGGCACACCGCCGGTGAGGAAGCGGCGCACGGCCACGGCAACGGAGTCGGCGTCGGGGGAGACCGTGATGTTCTGCCGGTAGCCAACCACCACACCCGGGTTCAGCGGGGATGAGTAGTTCCACAGGCCGACCTGCTTGCCCTGGCCCCCGAGCTCAAGGGCGGTGTTCGCGATCGCGTCCTTCGCGGGCTGGATGTACGGGGCCATCGCGTCCGAGGTGTCCAGGAGGAACAGGGTGTTCTCGGGCTGCAGGGCGGCGGCGTTGGAACCGGCTCCGTCCGCCGCCTTGTCCGCATCGGTGGCGTTTTGGGCGTCGCCGCCCTCTTTCGCGTCCGCGGTGATGGCTTCGCCGCCGGCAGGCAGGGCAGCGGCCCACACCAGATCGGAGACCGCCGGCTGGTCCTTTTCGGAGCCCTCGAAGTGCTCGGAGGCAAAACGGGCGAAGTCCTGGCCGGCGCGGGCTTGGTTCTCGTCAACCTTCTCGTTCTGGTTGAGCGGGAACGCGGTGTAGACGGCGTCGGCGCCGACCGGGGTGAACTGCAGACCCTCCGGAACCGCGTCCTCGGCGGTGGCGAGGTACTCGCCGGCATCCGCGTTGAGCTCGTCGGCGCTGCCGATGCGCTGGTCAGTCAGTGCCTGCACGGCGTCGTTGTCGTTGCCCGCCACCTGCGAAGCCACCAGGGCGGAGGCGGCCGATTCCTCGGAGACGGGGAAGCGGACCTTATCCACGGTCAGGTCTTCGAGCTTGACCTCGTCCTTGCCGGCCACGCCGACGGCCTCGCTGTAGGCGGGCTGCGCGTCGGACACGGCGGGCGTGCGGCCGGCGCTTTCTAGCGACTGGTGGGTCACCGCCGTGTTCGGCGCGACAAACACCGCGGCATCGGCGACAGAATCCACCAGCTGGGGCTTCACACAGTAGTCGCGGACGACGGGGGCGGATTCGCCGTAGGCGTCCACAAGCGCTTGGCCCGCGCCCTTGTCGGAGGCCGCGACAGGTAGCACGAGCTCACCTGCGACGCAGTCCTCAGCCTTTACCTGTGCGCCTTCCGCATCGTCGCCGCGGCTGGATAACCACCAGATCACGGCCGCCGCGATCAGCGCCAGCACCACCAGTAAAGCGATGAGCTCTCCGGACAGCCTGTAGTTGTTTTTGCCGCTTGCGTGCTTCGCCACCGGAATCGCCGCCTTTATCGATCGAACGAGTGAAAACCGTCTTCGAGTCTAGCCGTCATAGGCGGCGTCGATGACCGCGACAAGCCGCTGGCGCAGCGGTTGTGCGCGGCGGCTGAGCTCGCGCTGCCTGGCCACGTACTCCGCTTTGCCTTCGGGTGTTTCCACCGCCACCACACCGAAACCTAGGCTCCGGCAGTCGTACGGGGAGGCCTCCATGTCCAGCCGGCGGGCATCTGCGGCGAGCTCGAAGCAGTCCATGAGCAGCTCACCGGGCACGAGCGGGCCGAGCTTCATCGCCCATTTGTACAGGTCCATGCTCACGTGCACGCAACCCGCCTGGTCGTTGTCAGGCTGCCCCTCGCGCGTGAGCACCGTGAGGTTCAGCGGCCGCGCCGCCGGGGTAAAAAACCGGAAGGCGTCGAAATGCGTGCACTTGACGTTGTGCGCCTCCACCACTGCGTTCGTGCCCTCAGGCCCTAAACGCAGCGGCAGGCTGTGACGCGGGTTGTCGGTGCGGTACACCATCGCCCACTCGTGCATGCCGAAGCAGTCGAAGTGGGCTTCGCGCGTATCGACGGACCGAAGGATCGCCTCCGCCTCCTCCACGTCGCTTCTGCGGTGGGTGAGGAACCGGTGGACGTCGAGAAGCACCGTGCCCTCCTTACAGACATAGTCGCGCCAGCTGGCGTGGGGGAGTGAGTCAGCGTCTTCGAGTGCGACGCCGACACCCGGGTGCCACCGCTTCAGGTGGGCGGGGCGCTGCGGGTAGTAATCGAAGAGGAAGTCCCATACGGGGTGGTACTGGCCGCGCGCCCGGCGCGCCACCCTAGGTGCGGTCCACCGCTCGGCGCGAGCGGCGTGCGCCTCGATGCGCGGCAGGTACTCCTTGGGCGTGAGCACCTGCACTATTCGCCCTCGTGCGTCCAGTCGGAGACCGTGCCCACGTATTCCTCGATGAGGTCTTCCAGGGCCACCACGCCGACGAGCTTGCCGTTGTCGTGCACCTCCGCCATGTGGGCGGAGCGGCGGTGCAGCTGGGCGAGTGCGTCGTCCATGGACTGGGTGGCTTCGATGGTGGAAAGCGGGCGGATGCGCTTGAGCGAGACACGCGGGTCGCCCTGCGGGAATTCCATGAGGTCCAGAATGTCCTTGACGTGAACGTAGCCGGCGAGCGAGCTGGCGTCGATGCGCACGGGGAAGCGGGAGTACCCGGTGTCCTGCACAGCCTGTTCAATGACGGAAAGCCGGATGCCGCGCGGGTCGTACGGGATTGTGGTGACCTGCGCCGGCGGGATCATCGCTTCTTTGAGCTGGCGGGAATCCTGGCGCAGCGCCTTGGCCAGGCGCACCGTCTCTTCGGCGTCGAGCAGGCCTTCCTCGCGCGACTCCTGGATCATGCTGGCCAGCTGTTCCTGGTCCACGGTGGATTCCAGCTCGTCGCGCTGCTCGATGCCGAACAGCAGTAGCGTCTTGCGCGCGACCCAGTTGAGGAACTCCAGCAGAGGGCGCGTGAGCTTCATCCATAGCGTCATCGCCGGGGTCAGCCACATGGCCATACTCTCCGGTCCGGCGATGGCCAGGTTCTTCGGCACCATCTCGCCGAAGAGGATGTGCAGAAACGAGATGATGAGCAGGGCGATGATGAACGCGACCGGGTGCAGCAGGTCCGCGGGCATGCCCAGGGCCATAAACGGCGCCTCGATGTAGGAGGCGATGGCGGGCTCGGCCACCTTGCCCAGAATCAGCGACGCCACGGTGATGCCGAACTGCGCGCCGGCGAGGTAGATGGAGAGGTGCTCGGTGGCGTAAAGCACGCCCTCGGCCTTGGTCTTGCCCTGCGCGAGCAGCGATTCCAGGCGGTCCTTGCGCGAGGAGACGAGGGCGAACTCGACGGCCACGAAAAACGCGTTGGCGCCGAGCAGCGCGACGATGAGCAGTACTGCTAGCCAAATACTCACTTGGCCTCCACCGCCTCTCCGGTCTCGTGTTCAGGGGGAATCGGACGCAGCAGGGCGCGGTCGATGCGGCGGCCGTCCATCTCGGATACTTGGGCCAGCCAGTGACCGGCACCGCCGGACTGGAGTTCTTCCTGGAGGTTCGCTGCTGAGGCGGTGCGCAGCACAACTTCGTCGCCGAGCTCAGGAATGCGACCTAGCGTGGCCATGATCAGCCCGCCGAGGGTTTCGTAGGGGCCGTCCACCGCAGTGAACCCGGTGCGTTCCTCCAACTCGTCCAGGCGCACCAAGCCCGCAACCTCCCAGGAGGTACCGAACCGGGTGAAGTCCTTTTCGCTGTCCTGGTCGTCGTACTCGTCGTACACCTCGCCGAGAATTTCCTCCACGAGGTCTTCGATGGTGACCAGGCCCTGTGTGCCGCCGTACTCGTCGGCCACCAACACCACCTGAGATCCGGCCGAGCGCACGCGGTTGAGCACCGAATCGCCGTCGAGGGTGCCCGGCACGAACGGCACACGTCGCGCCAATGAGGCCAGCTTCGTCGTGGAACGGAACTCGTGCGGCACCGAAAAAGCGTCCTTGATGTGGACCACGCCCAGCGTGTCGTCCAAGTCGCCGCGGCGCACCGGGAAGCGGGAGTGGCCCGTTTGGCGCGCAAGGGTGATCAGGTCCGCGACAGTGTCGTCGGCATCCAAAGAATCGATGGTGGACCGCGGTGTCATCACCTCTTCAGCCGTGGTCTCGCCGAAGCGCAACGAGCGGTCGATCACCGCCGCAGTTGCAGCATCCAGACCGCCAGCCTCGGCGGAGTTTCGCACCATCGCGCCCAGCTCTTGGGAGGAACGGGCGGACGCGAGCTCGTCGGCAGGCTCGATGCCCATCTTTCGCACCACCCAGTTCGCGGCGGTGTTGAGAAACAGGATGAACGGCTTAGTCGCCGTGTTGAAGTAGTGCACGGGGGGCACTACTACGCGGGCTGTGTTTAACGGGTCCGTGATGGCGACGTTTTTCGGCACCAGCTCGCCAAACACCATGGACAGAAACGTCGCAACAATCAGGGCGAGGATGAGCGCGACGGTTGTGGACGCGTTCGCGGAAAGACCGACGAACTCGAGTGCCGGGGTGAAAAACCTGCCCAGCACCGGTTCCGCCAGGAAGCCGGCGGCCAGAGTAGTCACCGTGATGCCCAGCTGCGCGCCAGAGAGCACGAAGGAGAGGTTTGCGTGGTCGCGCGCAATCGCACGTGCCGTGCTGTCGCCGCGCTCTTTGACGTGGGCGTCAATGGTGGAGCGCTCCAAGCCTGTCATGGCGAATTCGATTGCGACGAAAAGCCCGGTTGATGCCGTGAGCACCACGAACGCCAGCAGGGCGAGAACGGAAAGCAGTAGGTCCATGGGTGGTGGTCTGTGCCTTAGCGGCCGTTACTCCTTCGACTTCGGTCCCCGCGGCTGGCGCGGTTGCGGTTGCCGCCACTGCCACGGCTGGCGTTGCGGTTTGCATTGCGGCTCCGGTTGCCGCCCGCCTTGCGGTTACCGGAGGCGGTGGGCTTCTTCGAGCGCTGGGGCTGGCCCGGCGGAGGAAGCGGCGCGCCTTCCGGATTACGTGCACCGGTGATTGTAACCAAGGATTCCGACAGGGGAGCCACCCTGACCTCGGGCGCGTCCACGCCCGCCTTGCGCAGAAGCTGCGCGACTTCCTTGGCTTGGTCGTCCATCACGAGCGTGACCACAGTGCCGGACGTGCCCGCACGCGCCGTGCGGCCGGCGCGGTGCAGGTACGCCTTGTGCTCCGCGGGCGGGTCCACGTGCACGACTAAAGAGACGTCGTCGACGTCAATGCCGCGGGCGGCGATGTCCGTGGCCACCAGCACCGGGGTGGAGCCGTCGGCGAATCCCTCCAGCGCGCGGGTGCGCGCGCCCTGGCCCTTGTCGCCGTGCAGGCCCTGGGCGTGGATGCCAGCGCGACGCAGCTTCTTCACCTGGCGGTCCACGCCGTGCTTGGTGCGCATAAACATGATGGTTTTGCCCTCGCGGGCGGCGATCTGCAGGGCGATCTCGTTGCGCTCCTCACGCCCGCCGACCATGAGGCGGTAGTGGTCCATCGTGTCAACTGCCGCTTGCACCGGGGCGGTGGAGTGGGTGACGGGATCATGCATGTAGCGGGCGATGAGCTTTTCCACGTCCCCGTCAAGAGTCGCGGAAAACAGCAGACGCTGGCCGTCCTTTGGTGTGCGGTCCAGCAGCTTGCGCACCTGCGGCAAAAAGCCCATGTCCGCCATCTGGTCGGCCTCGTCCAAGGCGGCGATCTCCACCGAGTCGAAGGACAGCTTCTTTTGGTTGATCAGGTCCTCGGCGCGGCCGGGGGTGGCCACCAGCAAGTCCACCGGTGAGGCGAGCGAGCGGATGTGGTGGTTGATGTTCACACCTCCCACGACATCGAGCACGCGCAGGCCGAGTGCGGCCGCGGGGTCCTCGAGGCGTTCACGGATCTGGGAGGCAAGCTCACGCGTCGGCGCCAGCACCAGCCCGCGTGGGTGCCCTGGGGTGCTCGGAGCGCCGGAAAGACGTGCCAGCATGGGCAGGCCGAACGTGAAGGTTTTGCCGGAGCCTGTCGGGCCGCGGCCCAGCACGTCCTTTCCAGCAAGCGCGTCCGGAATCGCCGCCTCCTGGATGGGGAAGGGCTCCGTTATGCCTTGCTTGCTCAGGACGTTAACAATGGCCCGGGGCAAACCGAGGTCGGCGAAAGTAGTCATTCGGGGCAGTCTACGCGGTGACAGGCGTGGGGGAGTAGCCGAGCTAGTAGCTCAGCTCCTCGCGCTCGCCGGACCAGGTGGTGTGGAACGTGCCTTCCATGTCCACGCGCTTGTAGGTGTGGGCGCCGAAGAAGTCGCGCTGGCCTTGGATCAGGGCAGCCGGCAGGCGCTTCGCGCGCAGCGAGTCGTAGTAGGACAGCGAGGATGCGAACACAGGCACCGGCAGGCCCAGCTGGGTCGCGGTGATGACTACGCGGCGCCAGGAATCCACCAGGCCCTTGTCCAGCTCGCCCTTGAAGTAGGGATCCAGCAGCAGTGACGGCAGTTCGGGGTCGTTCTCGTAAGCCTCGGTGATGCGGTCGAGGAACTTCGCGCGGATGATGCAGCCGCCGCGCCAAATGCGCGCCAAATCGCCCGGCTTGATGTCCCAGTTGTGCTCCTGGGAGCCGGCGTTGATCTCGTCGAAGCCCTGCGCGTACGCCACCAGCTTCGAGGCGTATAGAGCGCGGCGCACGTCTTCAATGAACGAGTGCTTATCGACGCCTACGGTGCCCAACGTTTCCGTCTCACCCGACGGCAAGCCGACCTCCTGGGCCGCTTCGCGCTGCGCCAGCGCAGAAGACAGGGCGCGGGCGAATACGGCTTCGCCGATGGCGGTGGTGGGCACGCCGAGATCCAGTGCTTCTTTAACTGTCCAGCGTCCGGTGCCCTTCTGGCCGGCGGCGTCCACGATGACGTCGATGAACGGCTTGCCGGTGCGAGCGTCGACCTGGCGCAGCACCTCGGCGGTGATTTCAATGAGGTAGGAATCCAGGTCACCCTTGTTCCACTCCGTGAAGATGTCGGCGATCTCGCCCGGCTCAAGGCCCGCGGCGTAGCGCAGCAGGTGGTACGCCTCGCCGATGACCTGCATGTCCGCGTATTCAATGCCGTTGTGCACCATCTTGACAAAGTGGCCGGCGCCGTCCGGACCGATGTGGGTCACGCACGGGGTGCCGTCCACCTTCGCAGAAATGTCCTCCAGCAGCGGTCCAAGTGTCTCCCAGGATTCCACCGGCCCGCCCGGCATGATGGACGGCCCGCGCAGCGCGCCTTCTTCGCCGCCGGAAATGCCGGCGCCGACGAAGTGGCGGCCAGCTGCGGCGACTTCGCGCTCGCGGCGGATGGTGTCCGTGAACAGGGCATTGCCGCCGTCGATAATGATGTCGCCCTCATCCATCGCCTCAACGAGCTGAGCGATTACTGCGTCCGTGGCGGCGCCGGCTTGAACCATGATCACGGCCTTGCGGGGTCGCTCCAGCGAAGCGACGAACTCCTCAATCGTCTCAGCGGGGATGAAGTTGCCCTCGTGGCCGAACTCCTGGACAACCGCGCGGGTTTTCTCCGGGGAGCGGTTAAAAATGGCCACCGTGTGGCCCTTGGAGGCGAAGTTCCGGGCGAGGTTGGAGCCCATCACCGCCATGCCGACAACACCGATTTGAGCAAGCTGGTCACCGTTGCGATTTGCAGTCATACGCCGGATTCTACGCGGGGTGCGACAGCTTTCGCCCGTATGATTGGCCAGCATGGAAATGGAGAAGAATCTGCGCCTGTACCAAGAGGTCATCGAGGTCCCGCTGAGCGGCGAGGAGCTCGAGTACATCAACTCCGTCGAGTTCGACTTCGCCCAAACTCTCGGGCTGAAACTGACTTACTGCTCCAAGGACCGCCTGGAAGGCGAACTTGAGGTTCAGCAACGCCACCTGCAGCCCACCGGCATCGTCAACGGCGGGCTTTACTGTGTGATCGGGGAGACGCTGGCCTCCATCGCCGCGGTCGCGGCGAGCGCGAAGCCAGCGGTGGGGATGAGCAACTACACAGACCTGCTCGGCAGCGTGCGGGAAGGCCAGACGATTCGTGCGGTGGCCGAGCCCGTGCACGTCGGTAAGCGAACGCACTTGTGGCGCGTCGAGATGACTGCCGGCGGAAAACTGGCCGCCGTAACAAACCTGAAGCTGATGGTGCTGGGCAGTTAGCTACAGCCAGTGGTTCTTGCGGAACCACCACCACATCGCGGAAATGGCTAGAAGCATGACCAAAAGCGCGGCCGGGTAGCCGTAGCGCCAGCCCAGCTCCGGCATCACCTCGAAGTTCATGCCGTAAATACCGGCAACCAGCGTCGGCACCGCGGCCATACCCACCACAGCGGAGATCGTGCGCATGTCCGAGTTCTGCTGCATGGTGATCTTGGCTACCGACGCATCGAGCAGCGACGTCAGACGCTCGTCGAAACCGGACAGGCGGTCGCTGACGATCGTCGAGTTGTCCTGGACGTCACGAAAGTACGTGCGCAGAACCTTACGCATGAAATCCTTATTGTTGGTCAACCCGTTGCGCAAGGCAGGGGCGAGCGGATCGATCGCATGGCGCATCTCCAAGATCTCACGCTTGTAGGTGTAGATCTTGTCAATGTTGATGGTGCGGCGGGGAGTGAACACCTCGTTCTCCAGCTCGTCCACATCGTTTTCCAACAGGTCGGTGACCTTGAGGTAGTTGTCCACCAAATAGTCCGACACTGCCCAAGCGACTGCGGTGGGACCGAGCACAGCCAGATCCTCTTCCTCCTCGATCTTGGGCGTGAGATCCGGCAGGTGCGCGCCGTGGCGAATAGTGATGGCGAATTTCTCGCTGACAATCATCTGCACCTCGCCGGTGGAAATAATCTCACGGGCATCCGCGACCTCTTCATCGTCACGGTAAGACACAGAACGCACGACCATGAACAACTGTTCGTCGTGGCGTTCAATCTTCGGGCGCTGGTGGGCGTCCACAACGTCATCGACCACGAGGTCCTCGATGTCAAAGATCTCCGCGATCTTTTCCATCTGTTCCGTGGACGGCTCTTTCAGGCTCAGCCACACAAACGCGTTCTCGTAGCGCTCCACGACCTCGAGCGCGTGCGCCATGCGCACGTTGCCCGGCTGCCGCTTCCCGTCCACGAACACGCGGCAGAAGTCGATCTGGCGCTCGAGGGGGACCGGAATGCCACGCGTTGGGGGTTGTACCTTCTTCGGACGTTGACCCGGCATTGGAATACGAGGCGGCATAGCTTCAAGCCCCCTTTCACTTGTGCGAGGGGCTCGAGGCTTGAAGCTAGTCGCCCCTATGCGGCGGGAGGGCGCGCCAGTGCGCGCCGTACAACTTAGGTGATATTACGCGCTAAAGGGCGGTTGTCTAACGGGGGTGCGCTACTGCGTAGCCCCGTCTGAGACAACCGCCCTCAAGGCGAGCTAAAACTCGGCTAGAACACGGTGAGGCCGCGCGAGCGAAAAACCTCGCGGACGTGTTCCACGGACTCCGGCGTTGGTGGGGAAACCCCCTTGAGCTCGTAGTCCATGCCAATGCGGTTCCACTTGTCCTCGCCCATGTTGTGGAAAGGCAGGACCTCGACGCGTTCCACAGTGCCTTTCCAGCGCGCGACAATGTCGGCCACGGCCTGCACATTGTCTTCGCTGTCCGTCAGGCCAGGCACGACAACGAAGCGGATCCACACCGGCTTGCCCTTTTCGTGCAGCCGGTCGCCGAAGTCAATCGTCGGCTGCAGCTGGCGCGCGGTGACGTTTTCGTACGTGTCCGGCAGGCCGGACTTCACGTCCAGCAGGAACAGGTCGATGTTGTCCAGGTCCTCGTCCGTCAAGCGGGAGCCGAGGAATCCGGAGGTGTCGATCGTGGTGTGCACGCCTGCATCGTGGACCGCCTTGAGTAGGCGACGGGTGAACGCGATCTGGAACAGCGGCTCACCCCCGGAGAGCGTCAGCCCGCCACCGGAGGCGTTGAACACCGGCTTGTAGCGAAGCACGCGGCGCACGACGTCGTCGATCTGCTCGAGCGTGCCATCCTTCATTTCCATCGTGTCCGGGTTGTGGCAGTACTTGCACCGCAGCGGGCAACCGGACAAGAAGATGGTCATCCGGGTGCCTGGGCCGTCGACAGCTGTGACCAGCTCCCACGAGTGGATGAGGCCAATTTCGCCTGTGCGGCGCGCCTCAAACAGTTCGGGGCGGGTGATCTCCAGGTCGTCGGTGGACAGTCCGCCTAAACCGGCAGCGACGCCGCGCACGCGCTCGCCCTGTTCGGGCGAAAGCGTGACGACGCCGCTAGTTCCGTCCTGCGCCATGTACTAAGCGCCCTTGTGGAAGGTACGGGAGATAACGTCGCGCTGCTGCTCCTTCGTCAGCTTGACAAAGTTCACGGCGTAGCCGGAGACGCGAACGGTCAGGTTCGGGTAGTTCTCCGGGTGCTCCATCGCGTCCTCCAGCGTGGACTCGTCCAGCACGTTGATGTTGGCGTGGTACAGGCCGGAGTCCATGTTGTTAGCGGAACGGGAAGCCTTCATGGAAGCGAGGCGTTCGTCGAAAGTAGGGGTGGTCATGATGTTGTCTCCTTCAAAGTGAATGGGTGGATGGGGAAGTCTGGGTTAGGCGGGGTTGATGACCGTGTCGGCGTTGTCCATGATGAAGCCAGCATCCAGGACACCGACCAGGTTGGTCACCTGCTCGTCCTTGTTGCGGCCCAAGCCCGACGGGGTGATCGTGTTGGTCAACGAGATGCCGTCCAGCGCGTCGTTGTAGTCGAGCTTGCCCACGGAGAGCATGGACGCGACCATGCCGTGGTTGTCCGCGCCGTTCTCCGGGTTAGCGCCCGGTGCGAACGGGGTGCCAGCCTTGTGGCCGGAGGGGAACGAACCGGTTGCCTTGCCGTAGACCACGTTGGAGGTGATGGTCAGCACCGACTGCGTCGGGATGGCGTCGCGGTACAGCGGGATCGCCTTGATCTTCTGCATCACCGTGTGCACCACCGTGGCGGCGATGTCGTCCGCGCGGTCGTCGTCGTTGCCGTAGAACGGGAACTCGCCCTCGGTGATGTAGTCGACGATCAGGCCGGTTTCGTCGCGGACCGGGGTGACCTTCGCGTACTTAATGGCCGACAGGGAGTCTGCCACGATGGACAGGCCCGCGATGCCGCAGCCCATGGTGCGGACAATGTCGGAGTCGTGCAGCGCCATCTCGATGGACTCGTAGGCGTACCGGTCGTGGCAGTAGTGGATGATGTTCAAAGCCTCGACGTAGGTGCCGACAACCCAGTCAAGCATCTCCTCGTACTTCTGCCAGACCTCATCGAAGTCCAGCGGCCCGTCGCCCTCAATCGGGGTGTGGTCGCCGTCGGTGACCTGCTTGCCGGTGACCTCGTCGCGGCCGCCGTTCATGGCGTAGAGCAGGGCCTTGGCGGCGTTGACGCGGGCGCCGAAGAACTGCATCTGCTTGCCCACCTGCATCGGGGACACGCAGCAAGCGATGGCGGCATCGTCGCCCCACTTGTCACGGATCTGCTTGTCGGACTCGTACTGCAGCGACGAGGTCTCGATCGAGATCGCGGCGCAGAATTCCTTGTAGCCCGCCGGAAGTGCCGGGTCCCAGAAGATGGTGATGTTCGGCTCCGGCGCCGGTCCCAGGTTGCGCAGTGTCTGCAGCAGACGGAACGCGGTCTTGGTCACCTGGTGGCGGCCGTCCTCGGAGAAGCCAGCGTCGGTCCAGGTTGCCCAGTACGGGTCGCCGGAGAAGATCTGGTCGTAGTCCTCGGTGCGCAGGAAGCGAACGATACGAAGCTTGATCACCAGTGCGTCGATGATCTCCTGGGCCTCGACCTCAGTCAGGGTGCCGTTGGCCAAGTCGCGCTCGAAGTACGCGTCCAGGAAGGGGGAGAGGCGGCCAATCGACATGGCGGCGCCGTCCTGGCTCTTCACGGAGGCGAGGTAGCCGAAGTAGGTCCACTGCACGGCTTCCTTTGCGTTGGTGGCCGGGCCGGAGATGTCGAAGCCGTAGTCCTCGGCCATCTTCTTCAGCTTCTTCAGCGCCTTGATCTGCTCGGCGTGCTCCTCACGGTAGCGGGCCCAGTGCTCCGAGAAGCCCTTCTCCAAGGAAGCGTCCTTCGCCTGCTGCTTCTCCTCAATGAGGAAATCCACACCGTAGAGGGCCACACGGCGGTAGTCGCCGATGATGCGGCCGCGGCCGTAGGCGTCCGGCAGGCCCGTCACGATGTGGGAGGAACGGGCCGCACGGATGCGCGGGGTGTAGATGTCGAAGACGGCGTCGTTGTGGGTCTTGCGGTACTGCGTGAAGATCTTCTTCACGTCCGGGTTGACCTCTTTGCCGGCCTCCTTGATGGCCTGCTCAACCATGCGCCAGCCACCGTTCGGCATCATTGCGCGCTTGGTTGGGGTGTCCGTCTGCAGACCGACAACGACGTCGTCGTCCTCCGAGATGTATCCCGGCTTGAACGCGTCGATGTCGGCGGGCGTTTCCGTGTCCACGTCGTAGACACGGCGCTCACGCTCGACGGCGAGGTAGTTCTTGTCAAGGTGATCCCAGAGGCGCAGCGTCTTTTCGGTGGCGCCTTCAAGGAACGATGCATCCCCGTCGTAGGGGGTGTAGTTGCGCTGGACGAAATCGCGTACGTCAATGCGTTCCATCCATGGGCCCGGCTTGAAGCCGTCCCATGCGCGGTTTTCAATTTGCGGCTCTGTCGAAACAGTCACAGTTGCACAGTCCTTCGTTGCAATACTTGAAAGATCTCTGGCGGCTGCGCTTGCCCTCTTATTTACCCATGTACTTTCAAAGCGCGGGCCGCTCACCAACGATTGTAGGGGACATGAACCAGATAAAGGTAATATGAATGCTGTGATTTTCCGCACTCGTGAAAGCGTGCTGTCAAAGAAACAAAAGAACCGGCCCCGTACCTAGTAAAAAGGTTCGGGGCCGGTGAGGCCTTCAAGGAAAGGCCAGGGGAGAGTGAGGGGCTACTTGCCGGTCTCCAGCTCAGGGCCCTCCAGCTGGCCCTCGGTTACCGCGAGGTTATGGCGAGTGCGGGAGAAAGCGTTAATGGTCCACTCGGTGGCGGCCACTAGACGGTTGCGGGTGCCGGTGAGGAAGGACAGGTGCACACCGAGCCACATCAGCCAGCCGATGAAGCCGGTGATCTCCACCTTGCCCATCTTCACCACGGCATTGAAGCGGTTGATGATGGCCATGGAGCCCTTGTCGAAGTACTCGAACGGGTCGCGGTTCTCCGGAGCGACGTCGTGCTCGACCTGCTCCTTGATGATCTTGCCTACGTATGCACCGGACTGGATGGCCACCTGGGCGACACCGGGCAGGCGGTCGCGGTTCATCATGTCGCCGATAATGAAAACGTTCGGATCCTCGCCCACGGACAGATCGGCGTTGACCTCGACCTTGCCAGCGCGGTCGGCCTCCACGCCGAGCTGGTCGGCGACCTGCTTGCCCAGCGGGGAAGCGGCCACACCGGCGGACCAGATCTTGGTCGGGGTGTCGATGGTGGTTTCCTGCTCGGACTTCATGTCCTTGTAGGTCACGCTGTCTGCGTCCACGTTGGTCACCATCGCGTTGAGAATGACGGTCACGCCGGCCTTTTCCAGCTCGCGCTGAGCCTTCTTGCCCAGGCGCTTGCCAAACGGCGGCAGCACCTGCGGAGCGCCGTCAAGAAGGTAAATCTTGGACTGCTCAGTGCTAAACGAGTAGCGGCCGGAGGTGAAAGCGCGGTGCGCCATCTCGGCGACCTGGCCTGCCAGCTCCACACCGGTCGGTCCGGCACCGACAATGACGAAGGTCAGCTCACGCTCGCGTTCTTCCGGGGTCTCCGCCAGCTCGGCGCGCTCGAAGGCGGCGATGAGGCGGGCGCGGATCTCAAACGCGTGGTCCAGCGTCTTCAGCCCCGGGGCGAACTCGGCGAAGTGGTCATTGCCGAAGTAGGACTGGCCGGCACCGGCAGCGACGATGAGGGAGTCATAGGAGAAGGTGGACTCCTTGCCGCCCTCAACGGAGGTGACGGTTTTCTCCTTCACATCGACGGTTTCCACGGTGCCACGCACGACTCGGACGTTCTGCTGGTTGCCAAACATCTGGCGCACGTCACCGGTGATTTCGCCGGAAGACATCAGGCCGGTTGCCACCTGGTACAGCAGTGGCGGGAAGAGGTGGTGGTTGGTGTTGTTGATCAGCGTGATGTCGACATCAGCGTCAGCGAGCTCCTTCGCCGCATTCACGCCGCCAAAACCTGCGCCCACGATGACAACGTGGTGGCGGCTACCTTCGGGGCGGTACACCTGAGAGGCCATGAGTGATATCTCCTCGGGTCAATGACGTTATTAATTGGAACGGAATACATAGTACGCGCCCGCCAATAGTCTGCGCGGCCAGGCTCCGCCGTGGCACTCCAAATCCGCGCGGTCGGAGCACTAGCATCCGAGGAATGGCCGAGAGCACTTCCGCGAACATTCCCGCGCACCTTCAACCAGTTGACGCAGACGCGTGGCCGGGAGTGGCCAGTGTTCCCAAGCCAGGCAGATTCCGTACGAGGCTCGCCGAAGCTGCCTTCGCTCGCGGGTGCGCAAAAGCGGGGCTCGCGCTTGAGGGCGAAGGTGCTGCCATCACGGTTGAACGTGCTGAGGTGTTCGAGCGTATCGCTGCCAGCGGGTGGGTTGGGCTCGCGGAAGGTTATATGGCGGGAGAGTGGTCGACTGGGGGTTCGCAGCAGCTTGTCGACGTCCTCACGGCCCTCCTGCGCACCGGTTACACCCCGCGAACCCGCCGTGTGGACGCGGTGCGCCCCGCAACGCCGGGGGAGCTGCCACCCGACCTGATCGCGCATTTCTCGGGCGACGGATTCAGCGCATTCCAGGGGCATTTCGCTACTGGCGTAGCCACCACGGAGCGGATCCGCATGAAATCGCACACGAAAGGCGCGGGCAAGGGGCGCGAGCCCCGCGGCCATTTCGTCGACGTGACGGAAATAGGGACACCCCTGGAGTCCGACCGGGAAGACCTCAAAGACGCGCAAACCCGCAGCGTGAATAAGCTTTTGGACAGCCTGGGTGTGGCTCACGGCACACACTTGTTGGAATATCCGTCCGGTGGCGGCGCATTGGCGTTCGGGGCCGCTGCGCACGGCGCAACGGTCGACGCAGTCACCCGCGACGCCCGCATGTATGCCGCAATGCGCGAACGGCTCATTCTTGCAGGCACGGACGGATCCGTCACTGTGGACCGCATTGCGGAGGGGCCGGCGGCTGTGGCCAAGCAGCGCCAAGGCGTCTACGACGCGGTTGCGAGTATGGAGGCGTTTGAAACGATGCCGCAGCGTCAACAGAGAAAGTACCTTCTCGCTGTGGACGCGGTCTTGGGCCAGGGCGGCAGGGCCGCGATGCAAACCGTGGTGCGCACACCGGCGTACAACCGCGCGGCGGACCTCGCCATGGAATCGCTGCGGGCGTACATCTGGCCGGGGCTGCATTTCGCAACAGTTGCGGAGATTAGAAAGACGGTCGACCGCGAGACTGATCTGCGCGTGGTCGCGCAGACATCTGCGCCGGAGCACCTCGTGGCGTCGCTGCGCCTGCAGCGCATCACATTCGACGGCAAGCTGCGCGACGCGGCCGCGGACGGCTACGACGCCGTGTTCCGTCGTATGTGGGTGTGGCAGTTCGCGTTGCGTGAAGCGATGGCGCAGCTGGGGATGATTGATCTGGCGCAGATCACGTTCGCGCGGAGAAACAGGAGAGGGCGCCGCTAGTCGGTGCCAGGGCCACCAGAACGTTACTTGACATAATGTACATTATCGGACAGTTATATACGGTGGAACTAAAAAAGGCGCCGAGCACTCCTCGCGTCCGGCGCCCTTCCGCATATCCCTTTTAACGTAACGTTACGTAAACCGGGCCATCTACTTGGTCATGTTGATGCGGACGTTAACTTCGCCCTCTTCGTTGATTTTCGCCGCGACGAGCTCCGGGGTCTCCACGCCGTAGTCCAAGCGGTTGATCGGAATGTCGCCGGCGACGATCAAACGGTCGCCCGAACGCGCAACGTCGAACTCGTGCGTGATCTCGTTGGTCTCGCCGTGGATTGTCAGCTCGCCGGTGAGGGTCACGGTGCCCACGGTGCCGTCATCCGGCAAGGCGGACACGTCCGCTGGCTGCGTCACCGTGAACGTGGCCTCCGGGTACTCGTCTGTGTGGAAGATGCGGCGGCGCACCGACGAGTCTCGCTTGTCGCTGTCGGACGACAGGTGCTGCATGTCGACGGTGATCTCGCCGGCGGTCAGCGTGCCTTCAGCAATCGTCGCAAAGCCTGTGACTGCACGCGTCGACGCCGAGGTGCTGCGGCGTTCGCCCGGCAGAACCTCTTCAAAGGTGAAGCCGGCGGATGTGACGTTGTCGCCCGGGCGGTTGGTGACCTTCCACTCGCCGTCAAGCTCTGTGGTGGCTGCGGACACCTTGTCAGCCTCAATCCCCTCGGTCTTCACGCCGCCGCCCTTGAACAGGGTCATAAACAGCGGAATCATGGCCACCAACACCGCCACGACAATGAAAATGGATACGACAACGATGAGAGTTGTGCGCGTCTTTGCGCTGGTTGCCGCGCGTTTCTCCACCTGGAAATCACCTCAGCCTTTCAAGTTGCTGGGCTAATTCTACTAATTCGTCACAAAGCGGGGCCAAATCGTCAGGCTTCGCGCCTTCGGCGGCTGCCGTGCGGATATCCTCCGCTGCGCACCGCAGCGCGTAGAGCCGGTCGCGGTACTCTGCTACCTTGTTGCGGTTGAGGATCACCGCGTCCTCGTCCACAGACGTTCCGGCCAGCATGGTGCGCTGTTCGTAAGCACGCTGCGTGCAGGATGGTCCGCAGTACTTGCGTTTCCGGCCGCGGCCGCGGTTCACGGGAATTTCCTTCCCGCACCAGGCGCAGGTGGCTGTCTTCTTGGTAAGGGCACGTAATTTATCCGTCACAGTTACCTATTCTATTACATGTGTAGATGAAACGAAAGTGCCCGGGAACAATTCGCAGAACTGCACCGTTATACTGGAGCGACTGAAAACAAACGGGTTGAAAAGGATGGTGAGTGCCATGGCCGATCGAGTTCTTCGCGGAAGCCGCATGGGCGCAGTCAGCTACGAAACGGACCGCGACCACGATCTCGCGCCACGCCAGATGGCAAAGTACCGCACCCCCAACGGTGAGGTGTTCGAGGTGCCGTTCGCTGACGACGCCGAAATCCCCGAGGAGTGGATGTGCAAGAACGGCCAGGTTGGCACCCTCATGGAGGGCGAAGGCGTGGAGTCCAAGCCCGCCAAGCCGCCGCGCACACACTGGGACATGCTGCGTGAGCGCCGCAGCATCGAGGAGCTCGACGTCCTGCTTGAGGAGCGTCTTGAGCAGCTGCGCAAGCGCCGCCGCACCGCCGCCCGCATTGCGAAGGAGCAGCAGCAGGCCAAAGAGAGCTAGCTTGCTTTACGACGGCTCACGCAAGTGCCCGCCTCCGCGAATCGAAATCGCGGGGGCGGGCACTTCCCTATTTTCGGCCGCTACTTCTTGCGCTTGCCGTCGAAGCCGAGCGCGTAGAGCGCCTGGCGGATGGTCTCTTCGCCCAGGTTGATGGCGTCGTTGACGCGGCGGGCGGCCTTGGACTGAACCTTTCCCAGGTTGGCGTTGTCGATTTCGTGCTTGGCCACCGCGCCGAACTCGCCGATGGCGTTAATGATCCGCTCGGGAGCGTCGGCGGCCGCGCGGCGGACGTCGGAAAGCTTCGAGTGCTCCACGGCGTAGACGAACTGGCGGACTGTCTCGGAGGTCAGATCCTTAACAAAGGTTGCCTTGTCTGCGGCGCCCCACTTGGTCACCTCGGCCAGCGAGGCGGTGGCGAAGCTGGCGTCCAGCTTGGACTCGCCGAGCTTGCGGTCCTCGAAGGTGATCGGCACCTCGCGGATGTCGAAGCCCAGCTTGTCCACCTTGTGCGCGATCTCCACCTGGAAGATGTATCCCTTGGTGGACAGGGAATCCAGGTCCAACTCCTCCAGCACTTCGCGCTTAAAGGCGCGGTAGCCTGCGGTCATATCCGCCACGTCGGTGCCGAGGGCGAGGGAGACGTACTGGTTGCCCAGCTTGGACAGCAGGAAGCGGTTCTTCGGCCAGTTGACCACTTCCCCGCCCTCGATGTATCGCGAACCAATGGCGAGATCCGCGCCGTTATCCAGCGCGTCAAGCAGCCGGTGCAGCTCTTCCGGCGCGTGGGAGCCGTCGGCGTCCATCTGCACCAGCACCTGGTAGTCACGCTCCAAACCCCAGTTGAAGCCGGCGCGGTAGGCGGCCAGGAGGCCTTCCTTGCCTGTGCGGTGCAGCACGTTGACCTCGTCGTGGGCGGCGGCGAGGTCGTCGGCCTTCGCGCCAGTGCCGTCCGGCGAGTTGTCGTCAACGACGAGGATGTCAGCGGCATCCTTCGTAGCCAGAACGCGCTCGACGATAAGCGGGAGGTTCTCTACCTCGTTGTAGGTCGGAATAATCACCAGAGTCTGGTTGGCCACGGCGCTAATTCTCCTCAGTTTTACGCTGTTGTTCTCCGGTAGGAGCATACCCGCGCCCACTTCGGCGCGCGGACACGGCTGCGGCAAGCATCAGCGCTGCACCGGCGGCGACGAGCAGCCACTCCAGAATCTGCCCGAACCGCACCGCGGGCGTGGTGCCGGTGCGCAGCGGAAGCGTCTCCATTAAGTGCGCAGGTTCGAAGATCTCCGTCTGCTGGGAGACGTGCCCGTCCGGGTGCACGATCGCGGAGACACCCGAGGTGGCAACGACAACCACTGCCCTGTCGTTTTCGATCGCGCGCATCCGGCTCATCGCCAGCTGCTGATACGTCATGTCCGTGAACCCGAAGGTGGCGTTGTTCGTCGGCGTGGACAGGATCTGGGCGCCGCCGCGCACCGCCATGCGGTACGCCTGGTCCTCCGCGACCTCGTAGCAGGTGGCCACGCCAACCGGGATGCCGCCCATGTGCACCACGCCGTTGTCGCTTCCGGGCTTGAAGTCGCCCGCCAAGTCCACCAGGTCGGAGAAGTTGCGGAAGAAATCGCGCATGGGCATGTACTCGCCGAACGGCTGCAGGAAGCGCTTGTCGTGGCGCTCCCCCGGCCCTGTTTCCGGATCGAAGACCACCATGGTGTTGCGCGCGCCGACCTCGTCGCGCGTGAGCGTGCCAACAAGCAAGGGCGTATCGACGCCGCGCACCGCCGCACCCACCAGCGCCTCGGCCTCCGCGTCGACGAACGGGTTGACGTCGGAGGCGTTTTCCGGCCAGAACACCATGTCCAGTTCCTCGCCGGATTCCGCGGCCGCTTCCGCGAGCCGGAGCGTCTCGTTGACGTGGTTGCTCAGCACCGCCCGCCGCTGCTCGTTGAAGTCCAGGCCCATGCGAGGCACGTTGCCCTGCACGGCCCCAACGCGGGCCTGATCGACGGTGGAGCTGTCCTTGCCGACGCCGAGGTTGGCGATCAGCCCGGCGGCCAGCGGCAAGATGATGGCGGCGACGGCGGGGCGGCGCGACGTGGCGTCGAGAAGCGAGATGCACCCGACTGCGAGAAACACGGTGGCGACGGTGACCAGCGCGGGTCCACCCCAGGCCGACAGCGCGGCGAGCGGGCCGTTGATCTGCCCCCACGCCAGGCGCACCCACGCGAAGCCGCCGAAGGGCCACGAGGAGCGCACGAACTCGACCGCCAGGTAGACCAGCGGGAACGCGAACGCGCCGTAGCGTAAGCGGGCCACCAGCACACCGAACGCGCCGGTGGCCAGCGCGTAGAGCGCCATGGTGATTGCCAGCGCGACATACGGCATGGCGCCGACGAACTCGCCCACCCACGGCAGCAGGAACAGGTAGCAAAACAGGCCGTGGGTGAACCCGATCAGAGCGCCGAAACGTACGGACGGGCGCTCCTGCGCCTCCCCCGCCATCCCCAGTGCCGCAGTGGCGCGCCTAGGCCACGGCATGAGCGTGAACCACAGCAGTGCAATGCCGAGGACTGCGGCCCACCAGTGGCCGATCGGCTCGTACGAGAGGTAGACCAGCCAGCCGGAGAAGGCGGCGAGTCCGAAACGGAGAAACGCCGGCATTTAGCGCGCCCCGCCGGTGCTGTCGCCTGGGTCTTGTGGGCGCTCGTGGCTGTCCATGCGGTACCACTGCTCCAGCTCGTCGGCGTCGATGACCGGCTCCTGCGGCTTTTCGCCGCCCGGCTGGTTGAAAGAGCCGTAGCTGGTTTGGAACTGCCCCATCGGTGTGGCGTCGTAGACACGCACGCCGAGGTTCTCCACCGCGGCGCGCGCCCGCTTGGTCATGGTCTTGCGGATCAACGCGCGCGTCGGCCCGAACACCAGCGGCAGGCCGATCAGGGAGGTGACAAAGCCGGGGATGACGGAAAGCGTCCAGCCGCCGATGAGCAGCGCGGAATCGCCCGCGAGCTTGCCCACGCTGGAGCGGCCGTGCGCGGCCTGCAGCAGCGAGTTGCGCAGCGCCATGCTGGCTGCGGCGCCGCCGGCGATCATGAGCACGAAAATCGCCAGAAGCGCCCAGCCCACACCGATGGCCTTCGCCACCAGGAAAAACGCGAGCGCTTCGACGAGGAAGTATGCGAGAAGAGGAATCGGCATGGCCACGAGGGTACCTGGGCTCGGCCGCTACCTCGGCATGTGCCTCCACACCGGCCGCGGCACGACGCGCATGATGGCTGCGAGGACGGCCAGGCGCCGCGGAATCCACACCGTGGCGCTCTTGCCCCGCGCCGCGGCGTCCACCACCGCGTCGGCGACAACGTCCGGGGTCACCGACATCACCGCCGGTTTCATCCCTTCCGTCATGGACCCGATGACGAAGCCCGGACGCGCAAGGATGAGGTTGAGGCCTGTGCCGTGCAGCCGGTCCATCAGGCCCTGGCAGAACGCGTCCAGGCCCGCCTTGGTGGAGCCGTAGACGTAGTTGGCGCGGCGCGCCCGCCACCCCGCTATGGACGAAAAGGCATAGATCTCGCCGCGCGTCATTTCGTCGGCGAGCACCGTGAGCATGCTCACCTGCGCGAGGTAGTCCACTGTGGCGATGCGGGCGGCCTCGAGCTCGTCGCGCTCTGCGAGCTCCTGGTCACCGAGGATGCCAAAGGCCACGATTGCGGTGGTCACCTCGCCCGCCTCGCGCACGATGCGCCGGTGCGACTCCACGTCGGTGGCGTCGAAGTCGAGCGCGTGCACTGCGGCGGCACCCGCGGCGAGCAAACGCTTCTCGACGTCCTCCAGTCCCCTGCTCCCCCTGGCCGCCAACACGACCTCGCGGCCCTGACAGACGCGTTCGGCGATCTCGCCGCCGATGTCGCTGCGCGCCCCGAGCAGGAGCACAGTCCCCTGCCCTGTGGTGCTGTGTCTGGTGCTAGGCATCGTTAACACCTAGCGTGCGGCGGGAGCGGTTGAGCGGTTCTATACCGTCAGCAGTCATGCGCACGATGTCCTCGATGCGCATGCCCCACTTGCCCGGCACGTAGATGCCGGGCTCGATGGAAAACGCCATGCCCTCGCGCAGCACCACGTCGGAGCCGGCGATGATGAACGGCTGCTCGTGGCCGGAAAGGCCGATGCCGTGGCCGAGGCGGTGGGTGAAGTACTCGCCGAAGCCGGCGTCTGCGATGACCTCGCGCGCAGCGGCGTCGAGCTCGCCGGCAGTGATGCCGGGTTTGGCGACAGCGCACGCGGCGTCGAACGCACGCTCAAGCACCGCGTAAGCCTCCAGGAAGTCCTCCGGTGCCTTGGCAGGCTCGCCCACCACGTGGGTGCGGGTGCAGTCGGACTGGTAGCCGGACGGCAGCGCGCCACCCAGGTCTACCACCACAGGATCTCCCTCCTCGAGGACACGGTCGGAGAAGTCGTGGTGCGGGTTGGAACCATTGGGCCCGGAGCCGACGATGACGAACTGCACGTTCGCGTGCTCCTCCAGGATCAGCGCGTGCAGCTCGTCCGCGATCTCGCGTTCGGTACGGCCAGGTTGCAGCAGCTCAGCGGCGCGCTCGTGCACGCGGTCGATGGCGGCGCCGGCCTTCTCCAGCTCGGCGACCTCCTCGGCGTCTTTGACCATGAAAAGTTCCGCCACCGCGTCGGATGCGAGCTCGGTCTCCGGCAGCAGCGCCTGCAGCGCAAAGACGTGGTCCGCGGTCAGCGACGACCCCAGTCCCACGGTGCCTTCGCCGAGTTTATCTGCGACTAGCTGGTACGGGTTTTCCCCGTCGCGCCAGCCGACCACCTCGACGTCTGCTACGCCGTCCAGTCCCAGCGACTGGATGTCCGTCACCGGTGCCACCACGGTGGTGCCGCCAGGCGCGATCACCAGCGCGGTGAGCCGCTCGTGCGAGGAAGTCCAGGAACCGGTGAGGTAGGCGAACTCGGCGCCAGTGCCGATCACCAAACCACCCAGACCGCGCTGTTTAACCAACTCGACAGCTTCCTGGCGGCGTGCGGTGTACGTATCAGAGTCGAATGCAGTCATGTGCGCCATGGTAGATCGCTAGCATCGTGGGAGTGTTGCCTGCCCTGAACCGCTCCGTCGCCCGCCTTAGCGCTCCGGGCGGCGGCTACTGCTCGGGCGCGCTCATCGCCGCCGACATCGTGCTCACCTGCGCGCACTTCTTCCGTGAGCGCCCGTCTACGGGTGTGCGGGTGCGTATCGACGGCTCCGTGTTCCCCGTCGACAGCCTCCACATCGTGCCCGGCACAGATGTCGCGCTGGTTCGTCTGCCCGAGAGGATCGATGCCACTCCCCTCGTGCTCGGGCCGTCGCCGCGCCTGTTCGCCCGTACGCTCACCCTCGGGTTCGGCGGGCAAGCCCGCAGTCTCCAGGCACGGCCGGGTGTGTACCTGGGTACGCTTCCGGTGTCCTGGTCCAGAAAGCGCGTGACCCAGGTGAGGCCCGCTGGCTTGGTGTACGCCAACCCGCCTGCGGTGAAGGGCGATTCCGGCGGCCCTGTGCTGGTCGGCGGCAAGGTTATCGGGGTCCAATCGCTCATCCTGGATCCGAAAGGCACGAACCTGCGCATCGCCACCGTCTCGCTGTGGCCGCGGGGCCTGGCGCAGCCTCTGCGGGTGCTTTAGTTGCCGATGGCCACCACGCCGCGGCGGATCGCGTCCACGGCTCGGTTGGCGTTGTCCCGGATCTGGTCTGAGTAGCCGGTCTTCTTGATCTGCTCCAACAGGTCTATCACCTGGCGGCACCAGCGCACGAAGTCGCCGGGGGTGAGCTCCGCGCCCGACTCCGCAGCGGCGGCCAGCGCGTATCCCAGCGGTGCTCCGGCGGTCCACTGGTGGATGGACAGGCAGAACCCGGGATCCGGCAGGCGGGTTGCGGGCAGGTTGTGACGCTGCTCGTCGGCAACCAGCTCGCCGTAGATGCGCATCGTCTCGTTCATCGCGTCGGCCATGGCGTCGGTGGCGGCTTCGGGGCTGCCGCCTGTGGCGCGGCGGTTCTCAAACACCACCATGGAGGCCACACCGGCCAGCTCGGCCGGATCCAGCTCGTCCCAGATCCCGCGCTTGAGGCACTGCGCCACCAACAGGTCGGAGACGTTGTGGATACGCGACAGACGCTCGCCTTCGTCGGTGACCTGCGGTTCGCCGTCGATAAGCTCAACGTAATCCATCTCCGTGAGCAACCCGATGATGCGCTCGAACGTGCGGCCCAGCGAATCGGTGGAGGTATCCACGCGGCGCTCCAGCTTGGCAAGCGTGCGCTCCTCGCGCACGATTTCCTCGGCGGTGCGCGCCAGAATCTCCCTATCCGCCGCGGGCCAGTCGTGCACCGGATGGTTACGAATGGCCTCACGCAGCGCGGTGACCTTCTTGTTCGGCCGCACCCGGGACTGCTCGCGCAGGCGTTTCGGTGCGTTGAAGTGGCCCCGGTGCAGAAGTGACGCAACTTTGCGGGCGTGGCGGCGCGGCTGGTCCTGCATGTGGCGCGGCACCTTGATGCGCCCCACTACCAACGGCGGGTTCTTAAACGCGGCGGCGTCGATGCGCCCCGACCAGCCGCGCTCCGTGGTCACCCAGGGGCGCGGGTCGTGCGGCTTGCCCGCGGGCTGCACCACGGCGGCAAGCTCCGGCTTGCGCTTGCTGGGCAGTGCGATGACCTGCCCCACCTGCAGCGCGCCGAGGATCTTGATGGTCTCTGCGTGGCGGCTGTCCAGGTGGTCGCGCCGTGCCTGTTTTTCCTCCTCAGACAGGTCCCGGCGCAGCTGCGAGTACTCGACCAGCTCGGCGGCTGCGTCGTCGCTAGGCGGAGCGAACGCGGAGATGTCGCGCTCGAGCTTGGTGCGCAGCGAGCGCACTTTCTGCTGGAGGCGCTCAATGTCGCGCACCTCGCCAACAACGGAGCGGTCCGTTTGGAACTGGGCGAAGGACTGCTCGATCAGACGGATGGAGTCGTCGAAGCCGTTCATGGCCAGCATGTTGATGGCCATGTTGTAGCCGGGCTGGAACTGGGAGATCAGCGGGTACGTGCGCGTCGACGCTAACCCCGCCACCTGGTGCGGATCCATCGCAGGAGCCCATTGCACAACGGCGTTGCCAATGTGGTCAATCCCGCGGCGGCCGGCGCGCCCGGTGAGCTGGGTGTACTGGCCCGGGGTGAGGTCCACATGGGCCTCACCGTTGAACTTGACCATCTTCTCCAGCACCACGGTGCGAGCCGGCATGTTAATGCCGAGCGCCAGCGTCTCGGTGGCGAAGACGACCTTGACCAAGCCGCGGACGAACAACTGCTCCACGATGTGCTTGAACGCGGGCAGAAGGCCTGCGTGGTGGGCGGCGAACCCGCGCATCCAGGCGGTGCGCACCTGGCGGAAGTTCAGCACCTCCAGGTCCTCCTCGGGGATGCCGTCCACACCTTCGTCGATGATCTGCTCGATCTCGGCGCGCTCCTCGGCCGTGGTCAGTTCCTTGCGGGAGCGCAGGCACTGGAACAGCGCGCCGTCGCAGCCCGCGCGGGAGAAGATGAACACGATCGCAGGCAGCATGTCCTGGCCCTGGAGTGCGGAGACAACCTCGGGTCGGCCGACGGGGCGCACCTTGTCCTGGCCGCGCGAGCGTCCGCTACGCGAGCGGGAACGAAACCCCCTCCCCTCCTCGAAGTCGCGTCGGCCCTCGTCGGAGGAGCCCGCCTCGATGCGTTCGATGGCGTGCTCGAGGCTGCGGTTGACCCGCCCGCCGGTGCCCGGTTCGAACAGCGGGAACATCTTGCGGCCGACCATCATGTACTGGCTCAGCGGCACCGGGCGGTGTTCCGAGACGATGACCTCGGTGTCACCGCGCACCGCGTCGAGCCACTCGCCGAACTCCTCGGAGTTGGACACGGTGGCGGACAGGCCGATCAGGCTCACGGAATCGTCGAGGTTGAGGATGATCTCCTCCCACACCGCACCGCGGTCGCGGTCCGCCAGGTAGTGGATCTCGTCCATTACCACGTGCGTGAGCCGGTCCAGCTGGGGCGACTCCGCGTACAGCATGTTGCGTAAGACCTCGGTGGTCATTACCACGATCTCGGCGGAGCCGTTGATGCTGGTGTCGCCGGTAAGCAGACCTACCGCATCTTCGCCGTGCTCGGCGACTAAGTCGTGGTACTTCTGGTTGCTCAGCGCCTTAATCGGCGTGGTGTAGAAGCACTTCGTGCCGCGGTGCAGGGCGAGCGCGACAGCGAACTCGCCGACGATAGTTTTGCCCGAACCGGTGGGCGCGCACACCAGCACGCCGCGGTCCTGCTCCACCGCCTGGCAGGCCTGGAGCTGGAAGTCGTCGAGGGCAAACGGCTTCGCCTCGGCGAACTCCCGCAGAAACGAAGTACCAGGATCGGGGGAAAGCATGCCCCCTACAGTACGTCCCGGAAATCTGCTCCGCCCGCGTAGCCCCGCGGCGGGATGTTCTGCTGGCGCTCGGGCGCGCGTTTGATCGGTGCCGGACGCTCGATCGGTTCTGCACCGATGCTGCTGGCGGGACCGATGGACGTCGGCGCTTCAATCGGGCCGGAGGCTTCCTCATCGTCCAGATCCATCCAGTCGGGGCGTTCGCGCTTTTTCTTGCGGTCGTTCCAACGACAGAACTGAAAGGCCATCTCCACCAGCAGGCAGATGGAGATCGCCAGCGCCACCATGGAAAACGGGTCCTGTCCCGGCGTCATCACCGCAGCAAAAATGAAAATGCCCACGATGATCACGCGCCGTTTGCCTTTGACATGCTCGTAACGCAGCACGCCCAACAGGTTGAGCATGATGATGATCAGCGGTACTTCGAAGCTGACGCCGAAGATGACGACGAGCGCGAGGAGGAAGTTGTAGTACTCCCCGCCTGTCAGCGCGGCGACCTGGAACTCGCTGCCGATGGTCATCAGCACGTACAAACCCTGATCCAGCACAAAGTACGCCAGCAGCGCGCCGGAGACGAACAGCACTACCGCGATGGTGACGAAGATAAACGTGTAGCGGCGCTCGTTTTTGTGCAGGCCCGGGGTGATGAAGTTCCAGATCTGCATCAGCCACACCGGCGATGCGAGTACGAGCCCGGCGAGCGCGCCGACTTTCAGGCGCAGCATGAACATCTCAAACGGGTTGGTAGCCAGGAGTCGGCATTCGCCGTCGCCGGTGAAATCCGCCCGGAGCTCGGACGGCAGGTTGCAGTAGGGGCCGCGGATGATCTCGCCGAGCGGCATCGTGCGCGGCGGGGCGGTCTGGTACCAGATGAACCCGATGATGGTGCCGACCACGATGGCGGCGAGCGAGATGATGACGCGGCGGCGCAGCTCCTGGAGGTGCTCCACCAGCGACATCTCACCGGTCGGGTTCTTCTGCTTCTTCGGCCTCTTGGGGGGTTTCGTACGTGCCATCAGGCAGATTTAGCGAGGGTTGTTCTCCGGACGCTCCCAGAAGTCCGCCTCCTGGGCGGCGCTACGGGTCTCCTGCGCTGGTGCAGCGTCGATCTGACGCTGCTGCGACGGGGCTTGCGCCTCGTCTTCGTTGCGCATCTCCTTGACCTCGGACTTGAAGATGCGTGCGGAGCGACCCATGGAACGCGCCAAGTCCGGCAGCTTGTTCGCGCCGAACAGCAGCAGCACGAGGAAGATGACGATGATGAGCTCGGTCCATCCAATATTTGGCATGGGTTGTCCTTTCCGAAAACGGTCTAACGCGCAGATTAGTCTAACGCTTCGAGTGCGCGTTGCACGCGGGACATGGCTTCGCCGGCGAGACCTGCGGGTGCGACGATGCGCACCCGGTCCGCCTGGCTTAGGCAGAAGCGCACCAGCCAGTCCTCGCTGCCGTAGCGCATTGTGGCGGGGATCCACTGTCCTGGCGATTCAGCGTCTTCCGGAGTTTCTTCTAGCTCGATCTCCCAGTAGTCCGCCAGCCACGTGGCTTCCGGGTGGATCAGCAATTTCGCTTGTGCTCGGTCAGCCATGCCGAACGGGTCTGCGGGATCGAAGTCGGTGTCGAAGTCGGTGCCGGGGGTCTCCGAAGGAACGTCGAGAAGCTCGGCGTGTTGAATCCTGTCCAACCGGAACGTACGCATCTCTCCGTGCTGCGCGGCGTGGAGGTAGGTGGAGCCGGACTGGTGGAACAAGCTCGCGGGATCGACCTCGCGCTCGGTGACGGCATCAGAGGACGCCGAGTAGTACGTGATGCGCAGCTTGCGCTTGGTCGCAAGCGCTTCTGCGACGGTGCCGGCAACGCCCGCCTCACCGGTGTGCTCCGCGTCGCCCACCGCCTGCGACTTGGTTACTGCGCGAATTTTTTCAGCGGCGGTGCGCACGGCGCGGCCGTCCACAAGCCCCGGCATTGTTTCCAGGGAATCCAGCAGGATCAACAGCGCGCTGGCTTCCGCGGGCGACAGGCGCAGCGGCGTGGTCATCCCCTGGTCGTCTTTGATGTTGACGCCCTTCCAGGAGTACTCCAAGTCGATCATCTCGCCCGGCCCGGTGCCCACGCCGGAGAGAAACAGCAGCTCGAAATCGTCGCGCACCTGCATCGGGTCCGCGCCCAGGTCGCGGGCGATCTCCATCGGGGTCAGCCCCGGGTGGTTCGAGGAATAGGCCAGCAGGTTGAGCAGGCGCACCACGCGCTCTTGGCGCTTGAAGTCCACAGCCATCAGTTCTCCCCTCCCAGCGCGGCGCGCAGCAGCTTGACGACGTCCTCGCGGACCTCCGACGGTTCCACCGCGACCACGCTTCCGGCGAGGCTGGCGATGGTGCGCACCGCCCAGTCGCGGTCCACGCCACGCAGCGTGATGGTGTCGGTGGCGCCTCCCGTGCCTGCATCTCCACCCGCGCCGACTTTGGAGGCGCGGGTGCCGCGCTGGGCGAGTTCTTCGCCGGTGCCGTGGGTGACGGTGACGGTGGCGTCGATAAGTTCGCCGCGAAGTGTTTCCTCCACCAGTGCCTGCAGGTCGCCCGCGCGCTCGTGGAACGCGTCCGAGTGGCGCACCTTCTTCAACTTGGAGATCTTTTTCAGGCGGAACACGCGCACGTCGTCGCGGTCGATGTCGTAGCCGACGAAGTAGGCGCGGTTGTTCAGAGACACCACGCCCCATGGGTCGGCCACGCGGCGCTCCGGGTCCTTGCCGGGCGCGCGGACGAAGTCGAAGGAGATGCGCTGCTTGGCCTGCACGCACTTCACGATGGCGCGCAGCGTGTCGGGGCGCAGCTGGAAGATGTCGTTGGACACGCTCATCAGCGCCGGCGCTTCCATGGAACGCGTCGCCCCGGAGGCGGCGAGCTTGGTCCAGCCGGAGCGGGCGAACTCGCCGAGCGAGCCCGGCTTGCTCAGGTCCGCGGCAAGGCCCACCACGGAGGCCTCCTCGGCGGTGAGGTCCACGGCCGGCAGCTCGTAGAGGTCCTTGACCACCCACACTTCGCCGTCCTGGTAGCGCGCGGGCACGCCGAGGTCGCGCAGCTCGCGCACGTCGCGCTCAATCAGGTGTGTGGCGGCGTCGCGGGTGCGGCCGCCGTAGCCGTCCACGTGCTTTTGTACCCAGGCCACGTCGCGTTTTGCGGGCGAGGCCAGCAAGGCAAACGTGAGCCCGACTTGGCGCACGACCATGTCGTTGTCGTTGGTCACCGCGACCTACCCTTCTGCAGCTTCCTGCGCCCGCACCCAACTGATCAGGTCGGCCGCGGCGTCGTCCGCGGTGGCGAACGGGTCCTGCAGCTCCACCGTGCGGGGTTCCGGGCGGTTGACCTTCAAATGCACCCAGTCGACATTATGCGCAAGGCCCCGCTCGCGCACGGCGGAAAGGAACTCGCCGCGGATGGCTGCTCGCGTGGTCTCCGGTGCGTTGTCCACCGCCTCCTCGATGTCCGTGTCCTCGATCCAGCGCGCCGCCAACCCCTTGCGCTCGAGCAGGTAGAACAGGCCGCGCTCTGGGTTGATGTCGTGGTACGTCAGGTCGATCTGGGCGAGCTTCGGGTGGTCCCAGCCGCAGCCGAGACGGTCCTTGAACTGGGTGAGCAGCTTGCGCTTGATCACCCAGTCGATCTCCGTGTCCACACCCGAGAAATCCTGCGTGGCAATGGCGTCGAGCACCCGGGACCATAGGTCCACCACCCGCGCCATCTCCTCGTTCGGCGTACCTTCGTCCGGGCGCTGCTTCAGCCAGCGCTTCGCCGCGTCGAGGGTGCGCTGCTGCACCTCGAGAGCGGTGACGGTGCCGCCCGCTGCAAGGGTGAGTTCGGTAGCACCCGTGGGGTCGGCGGCGATGTCGCGGATGTGCGCAATCGGATCCGCCAGTTCCATGTCCGGCAGGTCGAAGCCGGCCTCCAGCATCTCGATAACCAGCAGCATCGAGCCGACCTTCAGCGCGAAGGTGGGCTCGGACATGTTGGAGTCGCCCACGATCACGTGCATGCGGCGGAAGCGGTGGGAATCCCCGTGCGGCTCGTCGCGGGTGTTGATGATCGGCCGGGTGCGCGTGGTGGCCGACGAGACTCCCTCCCACACCTGGTCCGCGCGCTGGGAGATGACGAACGTGTCCCCCGCGATCTTGCCGGCGCCGCAGATCAGCTGGCGCGTGATCAGAAACGGCAGCAGTTGCTGGCCGAAGGACTTCAGCGCGAGTTCGCGGCTGATCAGGTAGTTCTCGTGTGCGCCGTAGGAGTTCCCGCGCGAATCCACGTTGTTTTTGAACAGGTAGGTCGAGCCCGTAAACCCGTCGTTACGCAGCGCCTCGTCGCACTGTTGCGACAACCGGTGGAAGATCCGCTCCCCCGCCTTGTCGTAGGCCAGAAGCTGGCTCAGCGAGTCACACTCCGCGGTCGCGTACTCCGGGTGCGAGCCCACATCCAGGTACAAACGCGAGGCGTTGGCGGTGAACACATTCGAACTGCGGTGCTGCGCGACCACCGGACGGAACAGGTAGCGCGCCACCTCCTCGGGCGTGAGCACCTGGCGTGAGCCGTCGTAGGCGGCCACGCCGAACTCCGTTTCCACGCCCATCACTCGGCGCGGGTAGCTGATTGTCAGCTTACTGCCCGCCCTTCTGCACAAACGACTTCACAAACTCCTCAGAGTTGGTGTCCAGCAGCGCGTCAATTTCGTCGAGCAGGTCGTCGGCGCCGGAGGTGTTGATCTGGGCCTGGCCGGCAGATTCCGCGGCGATGTCCTCGCCGTGGTTGTCCCCACCGCCACCGGAAGCGTGTGTCTGTTGCGTAGCCATAGATGCAACCTTAGCGCTCTGGGGCCAGCCCCAGGCCGGAAAGCAGCGCGCGTGTTGTCGCGGAGTTTTCGATTAACTCCCCCACGTCCGCTTTCGTGTGGCTGCCCAGCAGGTCCAGCGGCACCCGGTAGAGTTGCCCGTCCACGGTGAACAGCATGGACTGCCAGTTCGAGGCCGTTAAGTCTTCTGCGAACTTCTCGCCCGCACGCCCCCGGAAGTAGGCGCGGGTGTCCTCCGGCGGGTGCACCGCAGCTTCCGCGATTTCCTCGGCGCTGACCATTGTGCGCATCGCTCCCTTGCGCACCAGCGCGTGATACAGGGAGGTCTCGGGGTCGATGTCCGCGTACTGCAGGTCAATCGCCTGCAGCTTCGCCTGGGTTGCGCCGCGCTGCTCAAAGCGGCGCACCAGCGCCCACTTCGCGGTCCAATCCAGCCGGTCGGCGGTGGAGAGCGGGTCGCGCTCAAGATCGTCGAGGACCTCGCCCCACAGTGTGAGCACTTGACTATCGACGTCGCTCCGCCCCTCACACCTTCTCCTATATTCCCGGAGGATGGAGATCGCGGTCAACCTTTGGCCGTCGAGAAGCTCGAGCTCGTATTGCAGCGTGGGGTCGTGGCTGACCGCCTTGATCTCCTTGACCGGGTTTTTCAGGCGCAGGTCCGAGAAATCCACTCCGGCCTCGATCGCGTCGAGCACGAGCGAGGTCATGCCGAGTTTGAGGAAATTGGAGAATTGGCTCATGTTCGCGTCACCCACGATGACGTGCAGGCGGCGGAAGTCCTCCTCCGGTGCGTGTGGCTCGTCGCGCGTGTTCACGATGCCGCGGTTGAGCGTGGTCTCCAGCGAAACCTCCTGCTCGAAGTAGTCCGCGCGCTGCGAGATTTGAAAGCCCGGTGTCTCTGACTCCTGGCCGATGCCCACACGGCCCGCGCCGATGATGACCTGGCGTGTGACGAAAAACGGGATCAGCGCCTGGGTGAGGTTTTCGAAGTTGGTGTGGCGCGAGTACAGGTAGTTTTCGTGGCTGCCGTAGGAACGGCCCTTGCCGTCGACGTTGTTCTTGTAGAACTTCAGCGGCGGGCACGGCTCGTGCTTGGCCAGCACGGAGACCTGTTGCTCCCACAGCTCGCGGATGCACGCGGCGGCGTCGTTGAGGACGATGTCGCCGGCCGCGTCGTAAACCATCGCGTCAAACGCGTTCGAGCACTCCGGGCTGGAATATTCGGGGTGCCCGTGGTCGACGTAGTAGCGCGCGCCGTTGGTGGTGACCACGTTGGCCACCCCGATCGCGTTCGCGTCGACGACCGGCACGCTGCGGTAGCGCTGTAGGTCGAAGCCGCGGGTGTCCTTCAGCGGCGCCTCTTCCGCGTAATCCCAGCGGGTGCGGGCCTGTGTGCGCAGCGCTGCGTACGCGACCACCGCGTGCGTGGAGGTGACCAGCGGGCTGATCTGCGGGTTGTCTGGGCAGGTGATGCCGTACTCCGTCTCGGTTCCCATGTAACGCGTCATAGGTGACGAGCCTACAGGCGTGCCCTTGTTTGGAAGATAATGCGATGACTCGTATTTTATTTAGTTATGACTTCCCTACCACGCTACGGTGTGTCCGCGCCAGAAAACGAGCGCAAATTCTTCGGCCAGCCCTAGGGGCTGGCCAACCTTTTCGGCATTGAGCTGTGGGAGCGATTCAGCTTCTACGGCATGCAGGCGCTTTTGGCGTACTACATGTACCACTCGACCACCGAGGGCGGCCTGGGCATGGACGAGTCCACCGCACTGAGCCTGGTCGGCGCCTACGACGGCTTCGTCTACATGATGGCGCTCGTCGCCTCCTTCGTGGGCGACCGCATTCTCGGCGCGGAGCGCACCCTGTTCTACTCGGCGATCCTGGTCATGGTGGGCCACTGCGTACTTGCGCTCGTTCCGGGCGCAACAGGCCTGGCCATCGGCCTGGTGTGCATCGGCATCGGCTCCGGCGGCGTGAAGACGGCGACCCAGGTGGTGCTCGGCGACCTGTACACCCGCGAAGACCCGGGCCGCGACGCAGGCTTTTCCATCTTCTACATGTCCGTCAACATCGGCGGCCTGCTTGGCCCCGCAATCACGGGCTGGGTGTGGGGCATGGCCGGCTTCCACTGGGGCTTCGGCCTCACCGCCATCGGCATGGCAATCGGTTTGGTGCAGTACGCGCTTATGCGCAAGTCCACCATCGGCGCGGCCGGCTCCGAGGTGCCCAACCCGCTGCCGCGCTCGAAGTGGGCTCCCGTTGGTTTCGGTGCGCTGGCAGTCGCCGCGATCATCGTCGCTCTGCTCACCACGGGCATTCTGCCGCTGGACATGCTGAGCTGGGTCGTCTTCGCCATCGCCCTTGCCGCGACAGTGATTCTGCTGTGGGAGATGTTCGCCTCCGACAAGGTCACCGCTCACGAGAAGTCGCGCCTGACCGGCTACATCCCGCTGCTCGCCGGTTCCGTGGCCTTCTTCGCCATCTTCCAGTCCCAGTTCACCGTGGTGGCGCTGTACACCGACCAGCGTGCGAACCTGGACTTCTTCTGGACTGAGCTCGAGCCCGCGCAGGTGCAGTCCTTCAACCCGTTGTTCATCATCATCTTCGCGCCGGTCTTCGCCGCCATGTGGACGAAACTCGGCGAGCGCCAGTGGGCCTCTGCGACGAAGTTCGGCGTGGCCAACATCATCATCGGCTTGTCGCTGTTCATCTTCCTGCCGTACGTGGGCAAGGGCGAAAACTCCACCCCGCTTGCGGTGCTGGTGCTGATCCTGTTCCTGTTCACCATGGGCGAGCTGCTGCTCTCCCCGGTCGGCAACTCGCTGGCCACCAAGGTCGCCCCGGTGGCGTTCAAGTCGCGCCTGTTCGCGGTGTGGCTGATGTCGGTGTCCATGGGCACCGCGCTGTCCGGCGTGCTCGGCTCGCTGTACAACCCGAACGACGCTGCTGCAGAGCGCACCTTCTTCCTCACTCTGTCCGCGGCCACCATCGTGCTCGGGTTGGTCCTCATCGCGATCAGCCGCTGGGTCGTGCGCAAGTTTGGGGACGTGCGCTAGGCGGAGCTTGCGTCGCAAAGCTAAAGCTCGTTATTCGCACATCGTTAATCGCCTCTCAGAGAGCAAAAACGAGGTGCAGGTAACGAGCTTTACGCGTTTCGAGGCCTACCAGCCGCGCTCGGCCAGGCGGTGCGGCGCGGGAAGGTCGGCGACGTTGATGCCCACCATCGCCTCGCCCAGGCCGCGGGAAGCTTCGGTGACCACCGCGATGTCGTTCCAGTGCTTGGTGGCCTTGACCACGGCCTTCGCGCGGGCCTCCGGGTTGCCGGACTTGAAGATGCCGGAGCCGACGAAGACACCGTCAGCGCCGAGCTCCATCATGAACGCGGCATCCGCCGGAGTGGACACGCCGCCGGCGACCAACAGCGGCACCGGCAGCTTGCCGTTCTCCGCCACCTGCGCGACCAGCTCGTACGGCGCCTGCAGCTCCTTGGCGGCGACGTAGAGCTCGTCGCGGTTGTTGGCCCAGATCGCCTGCAGCGCGGCGATCTCGCTGGTGATCTTGCGGATGTGCTTGGTGGCCTCGGAGACGTCGCCGGTGCCGGCCTCGCCTTTGGAACGGATCATGGACGCGCCCTCGTTGATGCGGCGCAGCGCCTCGCCCAGGTTGGTCGCGCCGCAGACGAACGGCACGGAAAAGCCGCGCTTATCAATGTGGTTGACGTAGTCCGCGGGGCTGAGCACCTCGGACTCGTCGATGTAGTCCACGCCCAGGTGCTCGAGAATCTTCGCCTCCACCACGTGGCCGATGCGGGCCTTGGCCATCACCGGGATGTCGACGGTGTCGATGATGCCCTCGATAAGGTCCGGGTCGGACATGCGGGCCACACCGCCCTGGGCGCGGATATCGGCAGGCACGCGCTCCAGCGCCATGACTGCGGACGCGCCTGCGTCCTCGGCGATCTTGGCCTGCTCGGGCGTGACCACGTCCATGATCACGCCGCCAATGAATTTCTGGTTCAACTGTTCTGCCTTAGACATACCGCTTAGTCTGCCCCGGCAACTGGTAGATTCCAAGTGCCAGTTCCATTTAGTTTCTTTGGACCAGTTGATGCTGCTGCACATCTCCCGCGACCACCCCACCCCAATCCCGGCTCAAATCGCCGCGGGCATCCGCGACGACGTGGCCAAGGGCACGCTCGCGCCTGGCGACGAAGTGCCGTCCACGCGAACACTGGCCACGCACCTCGGCGTCTCCCGCGGCAGCGTGGTCACCGCCTACGACCAACTTGAAGGCGAGGGTTATCTTCTCTCCCGGCAGGGCGCGCCGACACGGATCCATCCCGAACTTGCGGTTGCGCCGGTGCACGAAATTGACGTGACAACCGGCATCTCGCCCAGGATCCCCCGCACTCGAATCTCTCTGAAGCCCTCCCCCGGCAGCGCCGGGACGATCAAACCCGCCGCGTGGCGCAAAGCCTGGCGCGAAGCCGCTGCGGAACCTGGCGGTGGCGTAGACAAATCAGGCGAGCCGGAACTGCGCCACGCCATCGCGGAGCACCAACGTCTCGCCCGCGGTATGACCGTCTCGCCGGAGCACATCGTGGTCACCGGTGGCTCCCGCGAGGGGCTCATGTGCATCCTCTATGCGCTCGGGGCAGACCTCAAGGTCGGCGTCGAGGACCCGGGCCACCCCGGCTTAAGGCGCGTCATTCCGCTCGGCGGCCACCGGGCGGTGGAGTGTGAAACGGACGCGGAGGGGATCGTCGTAAAGCAGCTGCCCGCAGACTTGGACGCGCTGCTGGTCACGCCCTCGCACCTCTACCCGTTCGGTGGCTCAATGCCGGCGCCGCGCCGGGCGGAGCTTTTGGACTGGGCAAACCGCACCGGCACGGTAATCATCGAGGACGATTTCAACACCGAACTGCGCTACCGCATAGCGCCCCAACCGACCTTGTCCACACTCGCGCCAGCAGCGGACGTGCTCACCCTCGGCACGTTTTCCACGCTGCTCTCGCGCGAACTCGCTGCCGGATATGTTGTCGCCTCCCCCGCGACCGTGGCCCGGCTGAAAGAGGTCCGTGGCATCCTCGGCATGCCCGTCGCCACAGTGACGCAACGCGCGATCGCCTCGCTGCTGCACGGAGGTGTCGTCCGCCGCAACACCCGCGCGGTGCACCGGGCGCTGGCGCAACGACGACAGGTGCTGCAAGACTGCCTGGTGCCACTATTCGACGACGCATGCCTCGCGCCGGGCGACGGCGCCGACCTGACGGTCCAATTCCCGTCGTCCCTGGCGCGCGACGCGTTTGAAACCCGTTTGCTCGAGGCGGGCATTGAGTGCGGCCACGAGTCGTCTCTCTGGACGGACGGCGGCGACGGGCTCGTCTTGAGTTTTGCGCATCTGAGTGACGGAGATTTCACGCGGACTGTAGACATCATTGGACAAACGATCCACCCCTATTGACGCAGATTCGCTAATCCATTTAGAGTTGTACAGAAAGTTGTACGTCATCAAACTAGTGGGAGCGAGCAATGAAGGTCATGTCATATTCGGAATCTCGAGCCAACTACGCCGAGGTGCTTTCCGATGTCGTCGACGATTGTGAAGAGGTCGTCATTACCCGGGCAGGTCACGACCCGGTCGTCATCGTTTCTCTAGCTGAGTACGAATCACTCAAGGAAACCAACTACTTACTGCAATCCCCCGCTAATGCGCGGGTGCTCAAGCAGCGGATTGAGCGGCTCGAACGTGGCGCATCTGTACGCAACGAACTCATCGAGGACGAAGAATGATCCTCAGCTGGGACGAGGACGCCTGGTCCGAATACGTGGAGTGGCAAACCACCGACAAGCGGATACTGAAGCGTATCAACGCCCTCATCCGCGATATTCAACGTAACGGCAACGATGGCATCGGAAAACCCGAACCGTTGAAGCACGAACTCAGCGGGTACTGGTCCCGGCGTATTACGAGTGAACACCGGCTGGTGTACAAACTCACCGAAGAGGAGGTGCGCATCGCAGCCTGCCGATACCACTACGGTGAATAAGCAGTGATCCGCTACCCGATAACCTCCGCGGCAACCACGCGGCGGCCATGGCGACCCGTGATGCGCGCCCACTCGTCGGGGTTCGCCGTGTTCGGCATGTCCTCGCTCTCATCCTGCTCGGCGCGGACGGCCTCGCGAAGGTGCTCCTCGGTCAGGCCCGCGGTAGATACGCCGGAGAGGTGGTCCTTGATTGCCAACTTCTTGGCGCGGTCCACCACGTTGGCGATCATCGCGCCGGAGACGAAGTGGTGGTAGTGCAGGGTTTCGGCGGAGCCGTCGACAAGCTCGAGGCGCACGAAGGGACGCGGGGCGAACATGGCGTCCGCGGTGGCGTCGATAAGCACCTCGCGCGGGGCCGCAAGTGGGACCTCGTCGGTGATGTAGCGGGCGAGGATGTCCTTGGCTTCGTCTTTGTTGGGGCGCGAGACGCGGATTTTGATGTCCAGGCGGCCCGGGCGCAGGATGGCCGGGTCGATGAGTTCCTCGCGGTTGGTCGCGCCGATGACGATGACGTTGGCGATGTCCTCCACGCCGTCGATCTCGGTGAGCAGCTGCGGCACCACGGTGGTCTCCATGTCGGAGGACACGCCGGAGCCGCGGGTGCGGAAGATGGACTCCATCTCGTCGAAGAAGACGATCACCGGGTTGCCGCCTGCGGCCAGCTCGCGGGCCCGCTCGAAAATGAGCCGGATGCGACGCTCGGTCTCGCCAACAAACTTGTTCAGCAGCTCGGGGCCCTTGACGTTGATGAAGTGCGCCTGTCCCCCGTCGCCGATGCGCTGCGACAGCGAATTCGCCACCGCCTTGGCAATGAGCGTCTTGCCACAGCCGGGCGGGCCGTACAGCAAAAGCCCCTTCGGCGGGCGCAGGTCGTAGGCCTGGTAGAGCTCCGGGTGGGAAAACGGCAACTCCACGGAATCCTGGATCGTCTCAATCTGGGAGCTCAAACCACCGATGTCGGCGTAGGTGACATCCGGGACCTCGTCCAGGGACAGCTGGTTGACCTCGGTTTTCGCGATGCGCTCAAACGCGTAGCCGGCGGAAGCGTTGACCAGCACCGTATCGCCGGCGCGGGCGGCTTCGCGCAGCGGTTCGGCGAGCATGACGATCGATTCCGCGCCCTGCTGGTCCGCCACAATCGCGCGGTCCCCGCCGACGCGCTCGACCATGGTGGCCAGCTGGCCGGTGGGGTCGAACCCGCAGGTCTCCACCACGATCGTGCCCTCGCCCAGCCGCACCAGCGTGCCGGGAACCAGCTTGGCGGGATCCACCAGCGGCGACACCTTCAGTCGCATCCGTCGGCCGGTTGTGTGCACCTCCGCCTCCCCGTCGCGCGGGGCGGGCGCGAGGTAGATCCCGTACGTCGATGCCGGCTCGTTGAGCTCTTCGACCTTCGCGTATAAGTCGTTGAGCTTGTCGCGGCTGACTTTCAGCAGCTCAGCGAGCTTCTCGTTGCGCGACCCGAGATCGCGGTTCTTGCGCTTGAGCTCGCGCAGCTCCGGTCCGAAGGCATCGTCGTGGATTTCAGGCATGCGTTCGAGCCTACATAGGAGCGGGCTGCTTATCGACGGGCTTTGCGCTGCGGCCGCGGCGGCGTCACCCCGTCGGCGAGCCTGCGCGTCCACACGAGGAATGCCGTGTGCGCGTTCATGCGGTGCTCCGGGCGCGTGGCAAGGCCGTCCACCTTCCACTCACGCAGCAGGGTCTCCCACGCGCGCGGCTCGGTGAAGCACTTCGCCTCGCGGATGGCCTCCATGATGTTCATCAGCTGCGGCACGGTGGCCACGTACGTCATGAACACGCCGCCCGGGATGAGCACGTTTTTCACCGTGTCGATGAAGTGCCACGGCTCCACCATGTCCAAGATGACGCGGTCGACCTGGCCGTCCAGGTCCTCCGCGGTGACCTCGCCGAAGTCGCCGAGCCGCGGGGTCCACCACTCGGGCTCGCCACCGAAGTAATCGGCGACGTTGTCTTTGGCGAACGCCAGGTGGTCGTCGCGGATCTCGTAGGAGTAGACGTGGCCTTCCGGGCCCACGGCGCGCAGCAGCGACATGGTCAGCGCGCCGGAACCGGCGCCCGCCTCGAGCACGCGGGCACCCATGAAGATGTCGCCCTCGACCAGGATCTGGGCGGCGTCCTTCGGGTAGATCACCGCGGCGCCACGCGGCATGGACAGCACGTGGTCCACCAGCAGGTGGCGGAAGCACAGGTAGTCGGAGCCGAGTGTTGACTTGACCACGGTTCCTTCATCGGCGCCGATGATGTCGTCGTGGCTGACTATGCCCTTGTGCGAGTGGAACTGCCCGCCCTCTTTGAGCTCGATGGTGAAGTGGCGGCGTTTCGCGTCGGTGAGCTGCACCTTGTCGCCTGGCTGGAACGGTCCCGAATACATGGCGGTAAGTATGCCTTACTGCGCCGCGGCATAAAAAGCCGTCAGCGCGCGCACGAAGTAGTCCATGTCGTCCACGCCGCACAACTCTCGGGCGGAGTGCATGGACAGAAGCGGCACGCCGACGTCCACCGTGGGCAGGCCCAAGCGTGTCGACGAAATCGGACCGATGGTGGATCCGCACGGCACGGCGTTGTTGCCCACGAACGTCTGGTGCGGCACGCCCGCCGCGCGGCAGGCCAGGATCCACTCCGTCTCCGTGGCGGCGTTGGAGGCGTAGCGCTGGTTCGCGTTGATCTTGAGCACCGGGCCTTTGTTCACCAGCGGGTGGTGGGTGGGGTCGTGCTTGCCCGGGTAGTTCGGGTGCACGGCGTGGGCCGCGTCGGCGGAGACCTGGATGGAATCCGCGATGATCCCGGCAGGGTCGCCGAAACCAGCCGCGACCTTGGTCAGTACACGCTCCAGCAGCGGCCCGCCAGCACCGGCGGTGGATGCGGAGCCGACCTCCTCGTGGTTGAAGGCCGCAAGCACCAGGATGTCCTCGGCGTCGTTCTTCGCGGCGAGCATCGCCTCCAGGGAGGCCCACACGCTGGTGAGGTTGTCCAGCCTGCCGGCTGCCAGCAGGTCGCCTAAAACCTCGCCGCGCTGCGCGTCCGCGGTGATCAGCTCGTGCGCCACGATGTCCTCGGCGCTAACGCCCGCGGACTTTGCCGCCAGCTCCAGCAGCGGGCGGTCCACGCCCAGGATTGGCTGGGTGTGCACCTGGCGGTCGATCTCCGGCATGTCGCCGCGGTAGAGGTGGATGGCCAGGTTGGGCACGCGCGCGACCGGGCCGGTGTTCACCAGGTGCTCGGTGCGGTCCGCGGTAACCACGCGGCCGGCAAACGTCAGGTCGCGGTCGAACCAGCTGGCCAGAATCGGCCCGCCGTAGACCTCCACCGCCGCCTGGCGGAAGCCCTCGCGCACCACATCCGGGTCCGGCTTGGCCATCAGCCCCGGCGAATCGGTGTGGGAGCCGACCACCCTAAACCGTGGGCGGGCACTTTCCGGCACCCACCAGGCGACCACGGCGCCGTCGCGCTCGATGAGGTGGCCGCCGGGGGCGTGTGCGCCGTCGTCAAGCGAAATGCTCCGGGTGAACCCTTCGGCCTCGAGCCTTTCGGAGACGGTGGCGCTCGCGTGGAACGCGGAGGGGCTTTGGGCGATGAAATCGATGAACGGCTGTGTCATGGCTCCACTCTATGATGTTGGGCACCATGTCTGATGCCAGCACTCCCCCACGCCCACTAGCCATCTCGCCGTCGCGCGCCTCCGACTACAAGCGCTGCCCGCTGCAGTACCGGCTGCGCGCCATCGACAAGATTCCGGAGCCGTCCACGGAAGCGCAGGTCAAAGGCACGCTGGTGCACGCCGTGCTGGAGGAAATGTTCGCCTGGCCGCGCGAGGAACGCACGTACCCGGCGGCGGTGAAGCGGCTGAAGCCGAACTGGGAGAAGATGCGCGAGGAAGACCCCTCTTGCGCCGCGCCGGTCGAGGACGAGTACCAGCTTCTTGTGGACGCCCGCACGTTGCTGCGCGGCTACTTCACCATGGAAAACCCGCTGGGCTTCGACGCGCACGCCCAGGAGATGCCGGTGGACTTCACGCTGCCGAACGGGGTGCCGGTGCGCGGATTCATCGACCGCGTGGATATCGCGCCCACCGGTGAGGTGCGCGTGGTCGACTACAAAACCGGCAAGAAGCCGCTGCCGCGGTACTCGCAGGACGCGCAGTTCCAGATGCGCTTCTACGCGCTGGTGTACTGGCGCATGTTCGGTGTGGTGCCCACGCAGCTAAAGCTGATGTATCTGAAGGTGATGGATTCCATGATCCTCGCCCCGTCGCGCGAGGAGTTGGAGTACTTCGAGCGCGACCTAGCGGAGCTGTGGTGGAAGATCGAGGCCGACGGTAAAACAGGCAACTTCCGCCCGCAGCAGTCCAAGCTGTGCGGGTGGTGCGCCTTCCAGCACCTGTGCCCGGTCTTCGGCGGCACTCCCCCGGCGTACCCCGGGTGGCCGGGGTCGCGGGCGGAGGCGAATTAAAACAGGCCGGAGACCACGCCGTCGGCGTCGACGTCGATGTTGTTGGCGGCCGGCTGCTTGGGCAGACCCGGCATGGTCATCACGTCGCCGGTGAGCACCAGCACGAAACCGGCGCCGGTGCGCGGCACGATGTTGCGCACATGCAGCGTGTGGCCCTCCGGCGCGCCGAGCTGGGTCGGGTCGTCCGAGAAGGAGTACTGCGTCTTGGAGATGCACACCGGCAGGTTGTCAAAGCCGTTGTCCTTGAGCGTCTGCAGGTCTTTCAGCGCCGCGGCGGAGTACTGCACGTCGGCGGCGCGGTAGATCTCCTTGGCGATGGTCTCGATGGACGCCTCCACACCTTCCGCCGGGTCGTAGAGCGGGTGCGAGGTGCCCTCGGTGAGGTTATCCAGAAGCATCTCGGCGAGCTCGAGGGCGCCGTCGCCGCCCTTGGCCCACACGTCCGCCTCAGCCAGCGCGATGCCCTTGGCCTGCGCCCAGTTCTTCAGGAAGTCGAGCTCGGCCTCGGAATCGGTGGCGAAGCGGTTGAGCGCAACCACCGGGGTCACGCCGAACTTGCGCACGTTTTCCACGTGGCGCTCGAGGTTGACAATGCCCTCCTCCAGCGCGGCGACGTTTTCGTTCGAAAGCTCCGCCTTGGCCACGCCCGCGTTGTGCTTGATGGAGCGCACCGTAGCCACGATGACGGCACCGGCGACGTCCAGCTCGCCGTAACGGGCCTTGATGTCGAAGAACTTCTCCGCGCCCAGGTCGGAGCCGAAACCGGCCTCCGTGAGCACGATGTCCGCGTACTGCTGGGCGGTGCGGGTGGCAATCAGGGTGTTGCAGCCGTGGGCGATGTTGGCGAACGGGCCGCCGTGGATGAACGCCGGGGTGCCGCCGAGAGTCTGCACGAGGTTCGGGTTGACCGCATCCTTGAGCAGCGCGGCCATCGCACCCTGGGCACCGAGGTCACCGGCCGTGACCGGTTTCTTGTCGTAGGTCAGGCCGATAGTGATGTTGGCCAGGCGCTGCTTTAAGTCCTCCAGGTCCGTTGCCAGACCCAGAATCGCCATGATCTCGGAGGCGGCGGTGATGGTGAAGCCGGTCTCCGCCGGCACACCGTGGGCTGGCCCGCCCAGGCCGGTGACGACGTTGCGCAGTGCGCGGTCGTTGACGTCCACACAGCGCTGCCAGGTCACACGGCGCGGGTCGATGTTGAGCGCGTTGCCTTGGTGGATGTGGTTGTCAATGAGCGCGGCCAGCGTGTTGTTGGCACTGGTGATCGCGTGGAAATCACCGGTGAAGTGCAGGTTGATCTGTTCCATCGGCACCACCTGGGAGTAGCCGCCCCCGGCGGCGCCGCCCTTGATGCCCATCACGGGGCCCAGTGACGGTTCGCGCAGCGCGACCATGGCGTTCTTGCCCAGCTTCGCCAGCGCGTCCGTCAGGCCGATCAGGGTTGTGGACTTGCCTTCGCCTGCAGGCGTCGGCGAGACACCGGTGACCACGACGAGCTTGCCGGGGGCGTTGCCTGGGTTCTGGGTGATGTCCACCTTGGCCATGTGCTTGCCGTACGGGATCAGCGCATCGTCGGACACACCTGCCTTCGCGGCGATCTCGGTGATAGGGGCGAGCTTGTGGGCCTGAGCAATTTCGACGTCAGTCAACGGTTGTGCAGTCATGCACCTCACACTACAACGGCACCAATGGCATAACCCAGAATTACGCTGACAAAGATGCACGCCACGCCCGGCACGAGGAACGGGTGGTTAAACACATACTTGCCAATGCGGGTGGAGCCGGTGTCGTCCATCTCTACCGCGGCAAGCAGCGTCGGGTACGTCGGCAGCACGAACAGCGCGGAGACGGCCGGGAAGGCGGCGAGCGCGGTCAGCGGGCTCACGCCAATTGCTAGCGCCGCCGGGATCAGCGCCTTCGCCGTCGCGGCCTGGGAGTACAGAAGCGATGCGGCAACGAAGAGCACGACTGCTAGCAGCCACGGCTTCGCGGTGAGCACGTCGCCTGCGATGTTTTGGATGTCTTCGATGTAGTAGTTGATAAACGTCGTGCCCAGCCAGGCCACGCCGAGCACGCACACGCAGGCGGACATGCCGGAGCGGAACACCTGGGTGTTTAAGATCTCCGCCGCGGTCGTGCGTGTGACCAGCACGATGGTTGCCGCGGCACCGAGCATGATGGCCATGATCGCCTCGTTGCGCGGGATGGTCGGGTCAGCAATGAGGCCCACCTGCTCCGAGATCAGCGTGGCGTAGACCATCACGATCACAATCGCGGCGAGGAAAATGCCCACCGATGCTTTCGCCCCTTGGGGTGCGACGTAGTGCTCGCGGGCAGCTGGCTTTGCCACGAGACCTTCGGCCACCCGCTGGCGGTAGACCGGATCATCCTCCAGCTCCGCACCCGACTTGTTGGCGATCCACGCCATCGGGAAAATCGCGAAGAACGTCGCAGGGATCATCACTGCCAGCAGCTGGAGGTAGCCCACGCCGAGCGGCTCGAGCGCGGAGGCCATGAACACCACCGCGGCGGAAATCGGCGAGGCGACAATAGCCATCTGCGAAGCGATCACGGCCGCCGACAACGGACGCGAGGGCCGCACCTTGCCCTCCTTGGCCACCTCCACAATGACGGGCATGGTGGAAAATGCGGTGTGGCCGGTGCCGGCGAGCACCGTCATCAGCCAGGTGACAATCGGCGCGTAGACCGTGATGCGCTTCGGGTTGCGGCGCAGGAAGCGCTCGGCCAGATCCACTAGGTAGTCCATGCCTCCGGCGAGCTGCATCGCGGAAATCGCGGCGATGACGCACATGATGATGCCGATGACATCGAACGGAATGGCCTCCGCGCTGACCGGCATCCCGGTCGCGCCGAGCAGCAGGACTCCAAGCCCGCCGGCGAAGCCGATGGCGATGGAGCCCATCCGCGCGCCCACCACAATCGCCCCGAGGAGGATGATGATGTGGACGGCAAGTAACACGGCGGGCTCCTTCAGACAGTTATTAGGTCATCCCATTATCTGTCCGAAGGAGCCCGAAATGGAAATGCAGCCAGTGTGATGTTGCCTACGCGGCTGCGTTAAGCGGCGTGCCTATGCGTCGAGGCTCGGCTCGTCGTCGACGTAGAGCTTGCCGCGGTACTCCGGGTGCATGAGGTTTTCCTTGCTCAACAGCTTCTTCAGATCCTCCTCCTCGATAAGGCCCTTCTCCAGCACAAGGTCGTAGACGCTCTTGCCGGTCTCCGCCGCCTCGCGGCCGATCAGGTCGCCGTTGTGGTGGCCGATCACCGGGTTGAGGTAGGTGATGATGCCGATGGAGTTGGTCACGTACGCCTCGCACACCTCCTTGTTGGCGGTGATCCCGGTGATGCACTTCTCACGCAGGGTCTTCGCCGCGTTGGCCAACAGGCGGATGGACTCGAACAGGGACTGGCCGATCACCGGCTCCATCACGTTGAGCTGGAGCTGGCCGGCCTCAGAGGCCATGGAGATGGTCACGTCGTTGCCGAAAACCTTGAAGCAGACCTGGTTGACCACCTCGGGGATGACCGGGTTGACCTTCGCCGGCATGATCGAGGAGCCTGCTTGGCGCTCCGGCAGGTTGATCTCGTTGAGGCCGGCGCGCGGGCCGGAGGACAGCAAGCGCAGGTCGTTGCAGATCTTCGACAGCTTCATCGCGGCGCGCTTGATTGCGCCGTGCATCATCACGTAGCCGCCGGTGTCGGAGGTCGCCTCGATCAGGTCCGGGGACGCCTGGATGTCCAGACCGGTGACCTCGCGCAGCGCGGAGACCACCTGGTCGCGGTAGCCGTTCGGGGTGTTGATGCCGGTGCCGATTGCGGTGGCGCCCAGGTTGACCTCCAGCAGCGAGTCGGCCGCGCTGCTGATGGTGCGCTGCTCCTCGGCAAGGTTGGCGCCGAAGGCGGTGAACTCTTGGCCCAGGGTCATCGGGACGGCGTCCTGAAGCTGGGTGCGGCCCATCTTGATGATGTCGGCGAACTCGTCGCCCTTCGCACGCAGCGCCTTCTGCAGCTCGTCGAGCTCCTCCAGCAGCCCCTGCACGGCGTAGTACACGCCGAGGCGGAAACCGGTCGGGTACGCGTCGTTAGTGGACTGCGACATGTTCACGTCATCGTTCGGGTTGATCACCGAGTAGTCGCCCTTGTCGCGGCCAATCAGCTCGAGCGCGAGATTCGCCACCACCTCGTTGGTGTTCATGTTCAGCGAGGTGCCCGCGCCACCCTGGAAGACGTCGATCGGGAACTGGTCCATGCACACGCCTTCGTCGAGGATCTTGTCGCAGGCCGCCACGATTGCCTCGGACTTGTCCTTGGGCAGGGCGTGCAGGCGGCGGTTGGCGATCGCTGTGGCCTTCTTTACCTGCACCATGCCGCGGATGAACTCCGGCACGTCGTTGACGGTGCTTCCGGAGATCTGGAAATTGTCCTTGGCGCGCTGGGCGTGGATGCCGTAGTAGACGTCGGCGGGGACCTCGGCGGTGCCGAGGAGGTCTTCTTCAGTACGAGTGCTCATGGGCGCCACTATACGTAGCAAGCCACTTCTCGACGGGTACTGCGTACCCCCGATTTATGCCTGTCGAGCTGCAGAAAACCAATCGTCCACGTCACTGGCGCCCGCACCGACAAAGTTGATCGGGTCGAACCTTGTCACACCCACGGGAACCTCCTCGGCTAGCCCCAGCACGGCGCACCCGGCGGCCGCCCCGGCGGACATGCCATGCCAGGAGTCCTCCACCACGAGGCACTCCCCCGGCGCCGCGCCCGCGAGCCGGGCGGCCTCGAGGTACATGTCCGGCGCCGGCTTGGAGTGTGCCACTTCGTCGCCGGTAATGGTGCCGGCGAAAAACTCGCGGCCGATTGCGTCAATGCACGGGTCCGCCACCACCCGCTCCGTGTTGGTGCACACAAACATCGGCGTGCCCCGCCGCGCGAGTGACTCGAGCACGCCACCGATGCCGGGGTTGAGCTCAATACCGCCGGCGAGCAGTTCCGCCATGCGGTCGAACATCCACGTGCGGTAGCGCTCCAGGTCGCCGTCCTGCAGCTCGTAGCCCGCCCACTCGGCCACCACGTTCAAAGTGTTGGGGAAGCTTCCGCCGATGGTTTTGGCCCGCACTTCCGGCGTGAGCGGGCGGCCGAGCAGCTCGCCGAGCTCGAAGGTGGCCTTGCCCCACAGCGGTTCCGTGTCGATGAGGGTGCCGTCCATGTCCCAGAGGACGGCGTGTGGCCTACTCAAGTTCCGGAAGCTCGTTGAGCGCCTCGTCCGTGGCACCGGTCGCGGCCGCCGCCCGGAACACCAGGGTCTCGATGTCGGCTTTTTCCTCCGGCTCGAGCACCGCGTTGGCGTGTTTCTCGTTGAACTCCTCGAGGTTGCCGTAGAACGGCGCCACGACCTTCACCAGCGCGTCGCCCTCAGGGTCATCGCCGATGAGGTCGAGTGCGTCCAGGAACATCTCCAGGAGTTTTTTCAGATCCGGCAGCACCGCCGGGTCGAAGGGCTCTTCCCACAGGTCCTTGTCCTCGTCCTGCAGGTAGGAGCCGGTGGCGAAGGTGGTTAGGTCGTCGATGAATTCGTCTACCTCGGGCTGAAACTGGGCCCGGATCGAGTTGTCGGCAGCTGCGCTCATGCGCCCCATTGTGCGTGAGCCTCGCTAAATGCGCACGCCGAGCAGCCCGTCGAGGGCGGTGGCGATGATCTGGTCGCAGTCGCCGGCCACGCCGTCGAGAAGCGAAAGCGCTTCCGGGGTGTTCAAATCGTCTGCAAGAATCGCGCGCAGCTTACCGACGACATCCGTTGCCTCCGCCTCGCTGACCTCCTCCGAGAGCTGCTCGCGCCAACGCGCAAGCCGCTCCTCTGCCTCGGCGAGGATCGCGTCGGAGAAGTCCCGGTCCTCGCGGTAGTGACCCGAAAAGACGGCCAGGCGGATCGCCGACGGGTCGTGGCCCGCTTCCGAGAGCTTGTGCACGAATACGAGGTTGCCCAGGGACTTCGACATCTTCACCCCGTCGAGCGCGATCATGCCGGCGTGGACGTAGTGGCCAGCCATGCGTTCGACCTCCAGCGCGGCCTCGGCGTGCGCTGCGGAGAACTCGTGGTGCGGAAACGCCAGGTCAGACCCGCCGCCCTGGATGGAGAAGTGACCGCCCAGGCGGTTGGTGGCAATCGCGGAGCACTCGACATGCCAGCCCGGACGGCCTGGGCCGAACGGCGAGTCCCAGGCGGGCTCGCCCTCGCGGTGGCCGCGCCACACCAGCGCATCCAACGGGTCGCGCTTGCCCTCGCGGTCGGGGTCGCCGCCGCGTTCCGCGAAGTATTCCTCCATGGTCGCGCGGTCCAAGTTGGACTCGTAGCCGAACTGCTTGGTGGCCTCGATGGAGGCGTAGATGTCGCCCTGGTCGAGCTCGTAGGCGGCGCCAGCGTCGAGAAGCTGCTGCACCATCGCGATCACCTCGTCTACCGACTCCATCGCGCCGATGTAGTCGCGCGGCGGGATCACGGACAGGATCTCCATGTCGCTGCGGAACAGGTTGGTCTGGCTGGTGCCGAGTTCGCGCCAGTCCACGCCGTCGCGCTCGGCGCGCTCGAACAGCGGGTCGTCCACATCCGTGATGTTCTGCACGTAGTGGACTGTGTGGCCGTTGGCGAGAAGCTGGCGCTGCGCCAGGTCGAAGGTGAGGTAGGTCGCGGCGTGGCCGAGGTGGGTGGAGTCGTACGGCGTGATGCCGCAGACGTACATCCCCACCTCCCCGTTCGCATCCGGGGTGGTGTCTACTTCCTTGACGCGCTGATCGGCGGTGTCGAAGAGCTTCAGCGGCACCGGGGTGCCGGCGACTGCGGGTACGGACGGGTCGGGCCAAGCATGCATGCGGACAACCCTACAACTACGCGGCCATCACGCCAGTGCCGAGCAACGCCATGACGACAAGGCCCAGCGGAATGCGGTAAGCGGCGAACCACGCGAACGAGTGGTCGGACACGAACTTCAGCAGCCAGGCAATTGAGATGTAGCCGACCACAAACCCGATGCCGGAGCCGACGAGCAGCTGCAGCCCGCTCGCCGCCTGGCCCGCCTGGGGGTTGAAGGCGTCAGGCAGGGAGAACAGCCCGGAGGCCAGCACAGCCGGGATGGCCAGCAGGAAGGAGAAACGGGTGGCAACCTCGCGGTCCAGGTTGAGGAACAGGCCGCCGGAGATGGTTCCGCCGGAGCGCGACACACCCGGGATGAGCGCCAGGCACTGCCACAGGCCCATCACAACCGCGTCCTTCATGGTGAGTTCCTCGAAACCGCGGGTCTTCTTGCCGCGGCGCTCGGCCAGGATGAACACCAGGGAGAACAGGATCAGCACGGTGGCGGTGATCCAGAGGTTGCGGAAGTTCTCGCGGATCAAGTCCTTGAGCAGCACACCAGCGATGCCGACCGGGATGGTGCCGGCGATGACCATCCAGCCCATGCGGTAGTCGAAGTTCCTCTTGGACTTGTTCGCTAGGCCAGCGAACCAGGCGGTGAGGATGCGCCAAATGTCTTTGGCAAAGAACACCAGCACGGCCAGCTCAGTGCCCAGCTGGATCACGGCGGTGAAGCTGGCGCCGGCGTCTTCGCCCCAAAACAGCTGGGAGACGATGCGCAGGTGGCCCGAGGAAGACACTGGCAGAAACTCGGTGAGGCCCTGGACGATGGACAGGACGATCACCTGGACCCAGGACATTGTGGTGGCGGGATCAGTCATGGCGAAAGACACTACCCCGCCTACTTAGCCATCGCGGTGCGCGACGGGCGCGTTGCTAGGCTTTGACCTTGTGAATGCTCGTTTGTTTGCCCCCAGTTCCCGCCTCCGCTTTGCCGCAGTTTCCGGTGCCGTCGTGGCTGCCCTGGCGCTGAGCGCCTGCGGCGCGTCTCCCTCCGCCAAGATCGAGGAAGCCGGCGGTGAGGCGGCCGCTAACATGGGCAGCGCTGAGCCGGTGCAGTCCCCGCAGTCGTCGGACCCGGCGGGCGCCGTGGTGGACTTCGAGCCAGTAAGCGATGTGGACGTCACGAACGGCCGCATCGGCGTGCGCACGGAAAACGCGCTGACCATCGGCAATCTCGAGGAGATCCAGCAGGGCAAGGCCGCCCGCCACGAGCTGGACCAATCCTGCGGCGAGGCTTCCGCCAACGCCGGCACTTTCGCGCTCGCCTGCGCCGGCGAGATCAAGCTCTTCGGCGACCGGGAGGAGACTATCGCCACGGATAAGCCGGTCACGGCGGCCACGGTGGCGTCGACAGGCGAGGTGCTCGCAGGCAGCGACTCGGAGCGCAAGATCTGGGTCTTCGACGGCGGCGAGCTCACCGACACCATCGACGTCGCGCGCGAGACCGATCAGCTTGAGGCGGTGCAGGTGGACGGCCAGCGCGACTCGGTGGTGCGCACCAACCGCTTCGACACCACCATCCAGGACATCGACTGGAACGGCTCGCGCCAAGGCGGCACCCTGCGCGTCGGCCTAGGCGTGGGCAAGGTGCGCGGCGGCGAGCACGGCCTGGTGCTGGCCGCCGATTCCACCGGCAACCAGATCCACGTCTACACCACCGACGACATCATCCGCCTCCAGCAGTCCGCGCCCGTGCCGGAAGGACCCTGGGACGCCGCGTGGGATACCGCGCAGCGCCTCGCCTGGGTCAGCTCGCTGGCCAGCAACACCGCCACCGGCTACGACATCTCCCAGGGCATTCCGGTGAAGCGCAAGCACTTCGCCACCGTCGCAGATGCCCAGAGCATCATTACGCTTGACGACGGCACCGTGGTCGCCGCCTCCGCATCCGGCGACGGCATCCAGATCGTCTCCCCCGCCGACCAGACCGAGAGCAACTAGGAGATTCAACCCATGACGCTCTACGACCGCGCACTCAAGCTCATGTTCCTGCTGCCGCCGGAGCGCATCCACGGCATCATCAGCGGCGCCCTGCAGACACTGCACCTGGCCACACCGGTCAACCGTGTGATGGAAAAGGCTGTGCGCGTGCACGACCCGGTGCTGCGCCAGACCGTTTTCGGCGTGGACTTCCCCGCCCCGTTGGGCCTGGCAGCCGGCTTTGACAAGAACGCCGAGGCGATCGACGCTTGGGGCGCGATCGGGTTCGGCTACGCCGAGATGGGCACCGTGACCCCGAAGTCCCAGCCGGGCAACCCCACGCCGCGGCTGTTCCGCCTGCCGGAGGACAAGGCGATTTTGAACCGGATGGGCTTCAACAACAAGGGCGCGCTCACGGTCGCCGACAACCTGCGCGCGCGGCGTTCCCGCGACGTGGTGGGCATCAACATCGGCAAGAACAAGACCACCGAAGATGCCGTGGCGGACTACCGCGCCACCGCGACGCTGCTCGGCGGGCTGGCGGATTACCTGGTGGTCAACGTCTCCTCCCCCAACACCCCAGGTCTGCGCGACCTGCAGGCAGTAGAGGAGCTGCGCCCGATCCTGGAGGTGGTGAAGAAGTCCACCACCACCCCGGTGCTGGTGAAGATCGCGCCAGATCTTTCCGACGAAGACATCGACGCCGTGGCTGACCTCGCCGTGGAGCTGGACCTTGCCGGCATCGTGGCCACCAACACCACCATCTCCCGCGACGGGCTGAAAACTCCCGCCTCCAGGGTGGAGAAGATGGGCGCAGGCGGGATCAGCGGAGCCCCGTTAGAGAAGCGTTCGCTCGAGGTGCTCAAGCACGTTCATGAGCGCGTGGGCGACAAGCTGGTGCTGGTCAGCGTCGGCGGCATTTCCACGCCAGAGCAGGCGTGGGAGCGCATCGCCGCGGGCGCGAGCCTGCTGCAGGGCTACACCCCGTTCATTTACGGCGGGTTGGGCTGGATCCGCGGCATCCACCGCGGGATCGCCGCGCAGATTAAAGTCCACGGCCTGGACTCGATTGAGCAGGCCGTGGGCAGCGGGCTGGAGTGGAAAGCGCTCTAAACGCGCCCTGCTGCGCTGCGGCGCAGCACCACCGCGCACAGCCCGGCGGCGAGCGCCCAGCCGATCAGCCAGAACGGCGTGGTGGCCATGAGTTCGGTGTCGGGCGCGATGAAGCCGAGTCCGATGAGCACCACGGCCGCGAGCAACGCGCCCACCTGGGTGCGCGAGCCTTCCTGCTTGGTGTTGTAAGTGGCGAAGGCGCCGACGATAGCCACCGCAGCGATGACGGAGAGCACCTGCGGAGTAATCGAAAACGCGGCGTCGCCTCGAAGCAGCGCCAGCACGGCGTAGAGCACAAGCACGAGTGCGATGCCCATGAACGCGCCGCCGACGCGAAGTTGCACTGGAACCATTCGGCGAATCTTACTGGTTTTCGTACCAGCCCCAGATAATGGCGCGGCCCAGCGAGTGGAAGTTCAGGTTGAAGCCGAGCTGCGTGGGGTTGGCAATCTCGTCCGCGGGCAGCTCCGTGTCCACCGCGTGCACTGCGAACAGGTAGCGGTGCGGGCCGTGGCCGGCCGGCGGGTTGGCGCCGTAGTAGCCCTTCACGCCACTGTCGCCGGTGAGCACGACCGCGCCAACGCCGAGGTCGTCCTTCGCACCCGCGCTGGCGGGCAGCTCGGTGACGTCAGCCGGGATGTTGAACGCGGACCAGTGCCAGAAACCGGAGGCGGTCGGCGCGTCCGGGTCGAAGCAGGTCACCGCGTAGGTCTTGGTGCCCTCTGGGGCGCCGGACCAGGACAGCTGCGGGCTGGTGGCGTTGTCGCCGGCAAGCGTGTCTGCGAGGCGCTCGCCGTCGACGATGTCCTCGGAGGCGATGTCGAAGGACGGCACGTCCGCAAGCGGGGCGTACGGGTCGGGGCCGGGGAAACGGTCGGAAACATAATTAGCAGTCATGTCTCCATTCCTACCGGAGAGCTAGTGACCGTCGCCACTCCATGCGGCGAAAAGTTGCGCGTATCTCCCGTCGGCGGCGACGAGTTCGGTGTGGGCGCCGTCCTCGATGATGCGCCCGGCGTCCATGACCAAGATCCGGTCCGCGGCCGCCGCCTGGTCCAGACGGTGCGCCACCACCAGCGCCGTGGTGTCCGCGGTAATCCTCGCGGCGGCGTCCTCCAGTGCGTTGGTGGCGTCGCTGCCAGCTTCTGCCGTCGCCTCGTCCAGGATGAGCACCTTTGGGCCTGAGAGCGCCACGCGCGCGAGCGCGAGCTGCTGCTCCACCTCCGGGGGTAGGTCCTCCGCGCCAGCGCCGACGGCGGTGTCCAGCCCTTTCGGGAACAGGCGCGCGAACTGGGTGCCTTCGGGGTCGAGCCCGACGGTTACCAACGCCCGCAATAGGTCCGTGTCGGTGGCTCCCTGTGCTGCCATCGAGAGGTCCTCGCGCAGGGTGCCGGCGAACAGGTGGACGTCCTGGGTGAGTAGGGTGACGTTCTTGGCGGTCCAGATGTCGCTGACCTGCGAGGTATCTACTGCGCCTACCCGGATGTTGCCGGAAGTGGGCTCCACCAGCCCCGCGATGAGCGCGGCGAGCGTGGACTTGCCGGCGCCCGAAGTCCCCACCAGCGCGGTAGTTGTTCCCGCCTTGAGTGTGACGGAGAGGTTGTCCAGCACGTTGGCGCCGCCCGGGTAGGCGAACGAGACGTGCTCGACCGCCACGTCCACAGGCTCGGTCAGGTCCTCCGGCACCGCTGTTGCGTCGCGACCGTCCGCAAGCTTGGCCAGGCTCACCGCGCGGCCCACGGCGGTGGCCGCACCTTGCAGCTCCCCGACGAAGAATAAGGCGTTGAACACCATGACTTCGGCGCGGATCACCATGAACACCGCAGCACTCGCCTGGCCCGGGGTGACAGCGCCCGCCGAGGCGAGCCAGGCACCCACACCGAGGGTGAGCAGCACCCACGCGGCGAAAGCGACCTGTCCGATGCCCATGAGCCGGATGAACCAGGGCACGCGGTCCATTTCCGCCTCCACCGCGCCCCAGGAGGTCCGCCGCATCCGTGCCAACGCCCAGCGCTCCAGGTCGAAGGCGCGCAGCGTGGGCAGACCCCGAACGGTGTCCAGCAGCACCGCGTTGCGACGCGCTTCCGCCACGCTCACCGCGTTGGAGGCGTCCGGGATGGCGCGGACCACCGTGCGGGCGAACGGATAGGTGCAGATGCAGATCAATAGCAGGATCCCGGCGAAGCGGACGTCGATAAGCAAAAGCCCGATAAACGTGATTGGGAAGACGAACACGGTGGTGAGCACGCGCGAGCCGATGGCGGTGATGGTTTGGACGACGTCGTCGATGTCCTTGGTCATGCGTGTGATTACGTTGCCGGTGCCGAGCTCCATCACCCGCGGCACAGGTGCGCGCAGGATCGCGTCGAGACAGCGGCGGCGCAGATCGATGGACGCGCGGGCGACTTTGAGACCCACCACGTAGTTGCCCAGGGCCCGCAGGAACATCTCGACGAGCATGCAGGCCAACGCCAGACCTACGGTCCACACGAACGCGCGCGTGCCGGTGCCCAGCAGCGGCACCTCGCCTCCGGTGAGCGGGTCGACGCTGCGCCCGAACAGGTTCGACTGCGTGGTGTACACGGCGACGATGAGCGCCTGGATGAGCAGCAGACCCGCCCACCAGCGTCTGTCCAGCGCGTTGGGCAGCGCCGAGAGGTACGCGAAGGTCTCCTTCACACTTGCGGGTGCGACCGCGTCTGTGCGTGCGTAATCGCGCTCCATCTACGCCACCTCCAGCGCGGTTCCGGCGTGCTGCCACGCCGCGTTTCCGGTGATGACCACGGTGGTTTTGTCCGCCCTGAGCGCGGCGACGGCCGCCACGACGTCCGCCTGGGTCACGGAATCGAGCCCCGTGGTTGGGTCGTCCAGGATGAGCACGTCCGGGTCGGCGGCGAGTGCCCTGGCGAGCGCGACGCGCTGACGCTGCCCGCCGGAGAGGTTCAGGCCGGCCTCCCCAAGCGGCGCGTCCGGCAACTCGCCGTTTTCGCCTATGCCGCCGAGCCTGCGGAGAATGTCCTGGCAGTGGGCGGCGGCGAGCGCTTGTTTCACCGCTTCTTCCGGCACATCCCCGCGCGGATTCACGTTGTCCGCGATGGTGCCCTCAAACACGTTGACGGTGTGCGGCGGGAACAGCACGTCGCCGCGCTGCGCCCACGCGGCGGCTGTGGCGTAGGAGCGCTCCGCCGGCTCGAGGATCCACAGCCCCGCGCCTGGGACCGGGGTGTCTGTCGGCTCAGGCCCCGCGGTGTCGTCGCCCGCGTGGTGCAACTGCTCAATTCGCTGACCGCTCGCGACGGCCCTGCCCCACCCGCTGGCTAAATCGCCGAACGCGAAGCCCGCCATGTTCAACGCCGGCGGCACCAACAGTGCAACGGACGTCAGCTGTCCCGGGGTGATCTCCCCGCGCAGCGTCATCCACGCGCTGAAGCCCACGATGGCAAGGTTGCACAGCCACGCCACGCAGAACCTGGCAAAACCCAGCCACACCTCCACACGTAGGTGAGTGAGCATCAACTGCTTCGCCTTCGCCGTTTCCGAGTGAAAACGTGTTGCCACGGTTGCGCCCGCGCCGAGGCCTTTGACGGTGCGGATGCCTTGCGACGCATCCGTGGCCAAGCCAGCAACATCAGCCTCTGCGGCGCGGCGCTTCAGCGACACCCGCGTCACCGGCCCCGCGGTCCACGCGGCGAACAGAGCGATGATTAACGCGCTCGCCGGGATGGCCAGCGAGATCCACGGGGAGACCGACCACATCGCCACCATCGCGCCGGCCGCGTAGCCGATGGCCATCAGCGGAAACGACAGCAGCTCACGGTAGCGACCGACGGTGTTCGCGTCCGCGTCGATGGTGTTGAGCACCGTGCCGGGGCTCATCGCTCCCGCTCCGCGGCGCAGCACGCCCGAGGACAGGTGCTGCTGCGCGTTGTGGGTCACGCGGCGCACCGAGGCTGTGGCCAGGCCGTCGCCGGTGGCCTCGCCGATGAACTGGATGATGAAGATGCCGACCAGCACCGCGAAGAGCCACCACGTGTTGAACTTTTCTTCCCCCACCAGGCCGTCCACGATCATGCCCACCACTACCGGCACAAAGGCGGCGATGCCGGAGCCGATGAGGTAGCTCAGAATGTGCAGCACCAGCACACCCGGATATGCGCCAACCATGTCCCTGACCACTCGGTTTCCGCTACTCCAGCGCGCCGGATGGAGCCGTTTCGGATCGTCCGCTGGTGGCGCGGGCGGGACGAACCAGCTGTACGTCTTCATTCTGCGCGGCGGTGGCATCATTCTGGAAAATCTAGCAAATTTTCAGGGTTGTACTGGCGATTTGGCGGTTCAATCGCCCCGCCCTATAGTTATGCGAGTGCCCAGCCGAGAGGCTGAGAAACACCCTAAGCCCGGGTGGCGGAATGGCAGACGCGCTAGCTTGAGGTGCTAGTGTCCTATTAACGGACGTGGGGGTTCAAGTCCCCCTCCGGGCACCATGTGTTGTCTCGAGACATCGTTCCTACGGTGTCTCGAGATTTTTTGTTTTTGATGTGCCCCGGGGTGGGGTGATTTCGTTATCTTTTTGGTTGTAGTAGATCTTTTCGTCGGTGAGTGTGTAGCCGGCGATTTGTGCCCCAGTGCTGATGAGTTTGATGTCGACGTGGTTGTCGACGCAGATCATGGTGATGGCCTCGCCGCCCCATCGGCGGCCGATGTAGAGGCGGCGTAGTTTGCCGCGCCATCGCAGTGTGGTTTTGCCGTTGGTGGTGACTTTGTCTGTGCGTAGGCGGAAGTCGTGGCTGTTTTGGATTGGCTTTGGTTTGGCTTTAGGCAGTGCGTTGTAGGCCTCTGCTGGGGTGATTCGGTCGAGTGCTCGGTGTGGGCGTTTGTGGTTGTAGTAGTCGATGATGTCGTCGAGCTGGGTGTTGAGCTCATCGATGCTGGCAGCGGCGGGTTTGGGGGCGAGTGCGATTTTGAGTGTTTGGTGGAAGCGTTCGACTTTGCCTTGGGTTTGTGGGTGATATGGTTTGCCGTTTTTCTGGGTGATCCCGATGTCGATGAGGAGTTGTTCGAAGCCGTTTCGTGAGGGATTTTTCCGGTCTGAGCGGTTGCGTCCCTTAGTGTGGTGTAACGCTTGCTGATGGTGGGCCCTGGAAAATGCAGGGGCGGCCACCGCCAGTAAC
>NZ_JASPJX010000013.1 GCF_030232585.1 Corynebacterium sp. MSK008
ATAGACAGGTCGAAGTGCCGCAGTGTCTCCATGGATGCTGCGGCCATCGCCTCGATAAACGCGTCGAACGGGTTCATAGCCACAGACCCTAAACACCACGCAACCCCACACAACCCCCGAACCGAAATCTGTGGATAACCCGCCACAGAAGCCCCAAAGTTATCCACAGTGGCACCCTTTAGGGAACCTGGTACGCCACATCCCGCACGTCGGTGATGAGCATCTTGCCTGGCGAATGGCAGATCGCCAGCTCGGGTTTCGAATGCATCACGATCGACTGTGGCGTCACCCCGCACGCCCAGAACACCGGCACCCAGCCCGCGGGAATGTCCACCGCGTCGCCGAAATCGGGCGCGCCCAGATCGTCGATGCCGATCAAGCCCGGCTCCCCCACATGCACCGGGGCACCATGCACTGCCGGGTAACGCGAGGTGATCCTCACTGCGTCCGCCACCAGCCCCGCTGGGATGGGCCGCATGGAGACAACCATCTTCCCGCTGAACACCCCGGCCGGTTCGCAGTCGATGTTGGTCAGGTACATCGGCACGTTCACGCCCTGCTCGATGTGGGCCACCGGCACGCCGTTGTCCACCAAAGCCTGCTCGAACGTAAACGAGCAGCCGATGACAAACGCGACAGTGTCCTCGGTCCAGTAGGCGGTGGCATCCGTTGGTTCGTCGATAAGCGAGCCGTGCGAAAACACCCGGTAGGACGGAATGTCGGTGCGGATGTCGCCGCCCGCGAGCAACGGCGACGACACCTCGCCCGGCTCCAGCACCCCGAGCAGCGGGCACGGCTTCGGGTTGCGCTGCGCGAACAACAAGAAATCAAACGCGTACTTTTTATCCAGCGCGATCAGATTGGCCTGGGCGTAACCAGCGGAAAAGCCCGCCGTTGTCGCCACATCAGTAGTGCGAAACAACGCGCGGGCTTGCGCTGGGGTGTAGGAGGCGTACATGCCCCAAGACTACGCCCACAGCTTCGGCAGCGTGCTGATGGAGCTCCACCCCATCCACGCACACCCGATAAGCGTGATGGCGCCGAGCACGAGCATCCACATCGGCGGCTTGTACCCGCGAAGCAGATCGCGGCGGAAGAAGCCAGCATAGAGCACGACCGCGAAACCAACCGGCAGGATCAGGCCGTTGAACGCACCCGCGAAGATGAGCAGCTTCTGCGGGGCAGAACCGACGAAGAGGAAGATCACCGTCGAGATCACGATGAAGCCGACGGTGAGCCAGCCGCGCTTCTTCGGGTCGAACCCCTGCTTGGTCAAAAACGAGATGGAAGTGAACGACGCGCCGATCACCGACGATAGGCCCGCCGCCCACAGCACCAGCCCGAACATGCGCCGGCCAGTTTCACCTGCGGCCTGGTAGAACACGTCGGCCGCGGTGTTGTCCTTGGACAGTGCCACACCGGTGGCCACGACACCGAGCACCGCGAGGAACAGCAGCACGCGCATGATGCCGGTGACGATAATGCCGGTCACGGCGGAGCGGGAGATGTAGTCCATGTTGTCGGGGCCGGTGTGGCCGGCGTCGATGAGCCTGTGCACGCCGGCGAAGACGATGTAGCCGCCGATGGAGCCGCCGATGAGGGTGGTGATGACCTTGAAGTCGACCTCGTCCGGCGCAACCGACTGTTTCACGGCCTCAGCCACCGGCGGGTTGGACGAGATGGCGACGTAGAGCATGAGCAGGATCATCAGCGCGCCAAGGATGCCGACGATGACGTCAAGGGCTGCTCCCGCACGCTTCCACAGGAACACGACAATCGCGATCACAGCGGAAATCGCGCCGCCGATCTTCGGGTCAATCGCCCCGCCGCTGAGCGCCTGCACGCCGAGCCCGGTGCCGGCGATGTTGCCGATGTTGAACACGAGGCCGCCGATGCCCACGAGGATGGCCAAGAACCAGCCGAGGCCGGGCAACACAGAGTTGGCCAGTTCGCTGGCGCGCAGCCCGGACACGCCGAGGATGCGCCAGACGTTGAGCTGGATCACGATGTCTACCAGGATGGACAGCAAGATCGCGAACGCGAACGCCGCGCCCATCTGCACGGTGAAGACGGAGGTTTGGGTGAGGAAGCCGGGGCCAATGGCGGAGGTCGCCATGAGGAAGATTGCGCCGACCATGGGGCCGATGCCACGTGCCGCGGCGGGAGCCTTTTCGGGCACGTCGGCCGCGGTGGATCCGCCGTTGGCGGGTTGAGGTGCGGTCACGGGGACACCCCTTTCGATTGCGGGAAACTTATGTGACGCGCAACATCGTAAGCTATGGGTGCCCCGCGGGTCACACCTCGGGGGTAGCTTGCGCTACGTGCGCACTACCCCTTAGGAGACCTTGAACTCCGCCATTTCGTCCCACTCGGTCTTGCCCTCGATGAGGGTGTTGATGATGGTGGGGGTTTCCTTCAGGATGGTGGGGAAGAATTCCTGCGCGGCCTTGAAGTGGTCGGAGTTGACGTGGGCTTCGGCGGCGTCGTCCTGGAATGCCTCGATGAGCAGGTATTCGTCGGGGTTGTCTTCGTTGCGGTACCAGTCGAAGAAGATGTTGCCTTCTTCGGCGCGGGAGGCGTCGGTGAAGTCCTTGACCAGCTCGCGGAAGTTCTCGACGTTCTCGGGCAGGGGCTTGAATCGTACGTTGATCAAAATCATGCGCCCCACCCTAGCCTTCAAGCGTTTCACCCAACTCGAGCCATTCCATCTCGAGCTCCTCGCAGGCGTCTTTCACTGCGGTGAGTTCTTTGGTTTTGGCGCCGATGGCGTCGAAGTCGCCGGCCTCGGAAAGCGTGGCGATCTCCGCCTCGAGGGCTTCGGCCCGCTCGTTTTCCTTGGCGATCTTGCGCTCGAGCGCCTTCATCTTCTTCTGCAGCTCGCGCTCTTCCTGGGAGCTCATCTGCTTCTCGACGGCCTCCGGTTGCCCCTCCCCCAGATCCAGCACGCCAGCAGTACGGGCCTGATCGGCGCGCTGGTCCAGGTACTGTTGGATGCCGCCGGGCAGGTTGGTGAGATTCCCGTCGCCGAACAGCGCGTAGGTGGAATCGGCGATGCGCTCGATGAGGTAGCGGTCGTGGGAGATGACCACCAGGGTGCCGGGCCAGGAGTCGAGGAGGTTTTCCAGCTCTTGCAGGGTGTCGATGTCGAGGTCGTTGGTGGGCTCGTCGAGAAGCAAGACGTTCGGCTCAGCCATGAGCACGCGGGTGAGTTGGAGGCGACGGCGCTCGCCGCCGGAGAGGTCGCGCACGGGGGTGCGCTGGCGCTTCGGGGAAAAGCCGAGGCGCTCGGCGAGCTGGGAGGCGGACAGCTCCTTTTTGCCAAGCGAGATGTAGGTGGCGACGTCTTCGACGGCGTCGATGACGCGGCGCTCCGGGTCGAGGTCGTCGAGTTCTTGGCGCAGCCAGCCGATGCGGGTGGTCTGCCCCTCGATGCGTTTGCCGGCGGCCAGCGGGTACTCCCCGGCCAGGGTGCGCAGCAAGGTGGTTTTGCCCGAGCCGTTCACGCCGACTAAGCCGATGCGCTCGCCGGGTGCGAGGCGCCAGGTGAGGTGGTCGACCAGGGTGCGGCCGTCGGGGGCGTCGATACGCGCGTCCTCGAGTTCGATGACCACGCGGCCTTGGCGCTGCTTTGAAAACGCCATGAGCTCGACGGTGTCGCGCGGCGGCGGGACGTCCTTGATCAGGGCTTCGGCGGCCTCGATGCGGTAGCGCGGCTTCGAGGTGCGGGCAGGTGCTCCGCGGCGCAGCCACGCCAGCTCCTTGCGGGCGAGGTTCTGACGGCGCTGCTCGATGGCGTCGGCCTGGCGGGCGCGCTCGGCGCGCGCGAAGGTCCAGTCGTTGTAGCCGCCCTCGTAGACGTCCACGGTGCCGTCGTGGACTTCCCAGGTCAGGGTGGCAACTGTGTCGAGGAACCAGCGGTCGTGGGTGACCACCACGACGGCGACCTTGCGCGAAAGGAGGTGGTCGGCGAGCCACTGCACGCCTTCGACGTCGAGGTGGTTGGTCGGCTCGTCCAGCACCACCAGGTCCAAATCCTGCACGAGCGCGGCGGCGAGGTTCACTCGCCTGCGTTCGCCGCCGGAGAGCTGCCCCACCGGGGTGTCCAGGCCGAGCTCCGCCACGCCGGTGCCCTGCAGCACTTCGCGCACGCGCGCGTTGGAGGCCCACTCGAAGGTCTGCAGGCCCAGCGGCTCGACGACGGCCTGGCCGACCGTGAGCGCGCTATCCAGCGTAAAGCGCTGCGTGACCACCGCCATGCGCAGGTCGGAGGTGTGCGAGACGCGCCCCGCGTCCGGCGGCTCGATGCCGGTGAGCACCTCCAGCAGGGTGGTTTTGCCGCCGCCGTTGACGCCGACGATGCCGATGCGCTCGCCGGTCTGCACGCCGAGCGAGACGCCGTCGAGAAGCGTTTTCAGCCCCCACGTTTTGGAGACGTTTTCCAGGTTGATCAGGTTAGCCATATCGGCTAGCCATCTTACGCAGGCGCAAGCGTAACGACGCCTCCGGTTAACCCACCTTCTCCACCACCGCACCGTGGTCGGGGCCTTCGGCGACGAAGACCTCGTAGCCGTCGAAGCGCTCCGCGAGGTGCTCGGCTGCAAACCGCGCGGCGTCGGCGTCGTCGCAGAGCACGGCCACGGTGGGGCCCGAGCCGGACACGACTGCGCGGCGGCCCGCCTCGCCGGCGGCGGCGAGCACGCGTTTGAGCACCGGGCGCATCGACAGCGCGGGCGCTTCCAAGTCGTTGTGCAGCGCCGCCGCCACGCGCGCCACGTCGCCGGAGGTCAGCGCCTGGGACAGCTCGGTGGCGTCCAGGTGCGGCAGAAGGGCGGGGTTGCCGTGGCGCAGGTCGTCGAGAAGCGCAAACGCTCCCCCGGTGTTGATGCCGATCTTGGGGTTGATGAACACCCAGTGCAGCCGGCCGCGCGAGAGCATCTCGACCAGCTTGTCGCCGCGGCCGGTGCCGAGCGCGGTGCCGCCCATCAGAGAAAAGGGCACGTCCGCGCCAAGCGACGCCGCGATCTCCAGCAGTTCCTCCTCCGGCAATGCCTCGCCGAACTCGGCCACTAGCGCGTTGGCCGCCACCAGCGCGGCGGCCGCGTCGGCGGAGCCGCCCGCCATGCCGCCTGCGACAAAGACGTGCTTGTCCACCTCGATGCGCACGCGCGGCACCGCCACGCCCGCGCGCGACACCACGGCCTCGACGGCGCGCCACGCCAGGTTTTCCGGCCCGTCGATGTCCTCGTCCGGCTCATCCACGAAGAACGTGGTGTGCATGGACTCGACTGCGGGGCCGGCCACGGGGGTGCCGTCGTAAAGCAATCGCACCACCTCGCGCCGGTCCACTGCATGGAAGACGCTGACCAGGTCGTGGTAGCCGTCCGTGCGCGCCTCGCCGACACCGAGGTGGAGGTTCACCTTGCCCGGCGCGGAGGCGACGATCTCACGCGTCATGGCGGGCCTCCCCCAGCCGGATGAAGTCTGCGACGGTGAGCTTCTCGCCGCGCAGGCCCGGGTCGATGCCGGCGGCGCGCAGCGCGTCCTCGGCGGCCGCGGCCGAGCCGTAGATGCCGGACAGCGTGGAGCGCAGCGTCTTGCGGCGCTGGGCGAAAGCGGCGTCCACTAGCGGGAAGATGGTGTCGCGAAGCTCGCGCGGGGCGTCGGCCGCGACGTCGATGCGCACCAGCCCCGACTCGATGTTCGGCGCAGGCCAGAACACGTGCTTGCCGATCGTGCCGGCGCGCGAGACGTCACCGTAAAACGCGGCCTTGACGCTGGGCACGCCGTAGATCTTCGAGCCCGGCTGGGCGGCAAGGCGGTCCGCGACTTCCTTCTGCACCATCACGAGCACCCTGCTAATCGACGGCAACTCCGCCAACAAATGCAGCAGCACCGGCACCGAGACGTTGTAGGGCAAATTCGCCACCAGCGCGGTCGGCGCGGCGTCGAAGTCGGCGCGGGCGGCCTGCAGCGCGTCCGTGTTGATCACTGTGAGGCGCTCGGCGTAATCCGGGGCGAACGCCTCCACGGTGGTGGGCAGGCGGCCGGCCAGGCGCGGGTCGATCTCGAGCGCGGTGACGCTTGCGGCAGTGTCAATGAGCCCTAAGGTGAGCGAGCCGAGGCCCGGTCCGACTTCGACCACGTGGTCGTCGGGCGAAAGCTCCGCGGCCGCGACGATGCGGCGCACGGTGTTGGGGTCGTGCAGGAAGTTCTGCCCCAGCTTCTTCGTCGGGGTGACGTCCAGCTCGGCAGCGAGGTCGCGGATCTCGGCTGGCCCGAGGAGTTGCGCCCCCGCCATCTAGCGGATACCCAGGCGGGCGGTGCAGGCCGGCCAGGCGCCCCAGCCTTGGGAGGCCTGGACGCGCTCGGCGATGGCGATCTGCTGCTCGCGGGTGGCCAGGTTCGCGCTCGGCGCGTATGCGGTGCCGCCGTGGCCCGCCCAGGTGGACGGAGTGAACTGCAGGCCGCCGTAGAAACCGTTGCCGGTGTTGATGGACCAGTCGCCGCCGGATTCGCACTGTGCCAGCGAATCCCAGACGCTGCCGGAGGCCACCGCGGGCGCGGCGGCGCCCGTGTTGCCGGCCTGCTTCGTGCCGCGGGCGATCAGGGCCGGCTTAGCCTTCTTCACTTCCTTTTCCTCGGCCACGCCCACAGACTCGACTTGGCCGTTGACGGTGACGGTGCGGTGGATGACCTTGGTCTCTCCCTGCTCGCCCTTCTCGCGGACTTCCTCGGTGCCTTCATCGAGCGAGTCGTCGTCGACGTACTCCGCCGGGGCCTCCACGACGACGGTCTCCGGGCGGTCCACGGTACTGACGCGGTCGAGCACGATCTCCATGCCGGGCTCGATGGCGTCGGTGAGCGCGACGTTGAGGCGGTCGTCGGTGTCAAAGGTGACGCCGCGCGCGGCGAACAAGTCGCCGACGGTCTTCGCGGCGGCCGAGACGTAGGTCAGATCCCCGCCGTCGCGCAGCGCGACGATCTTCGGGGTGGTCACGTCCAGGTTCATGCCGTGGGTGACCGGCTGGTCGCGGTCCACGTCCACGGCGGAGTGACCGGCAACGCCGGCCTGTTCGATCAGCTCGCCGACGGTGCCGGCGGTGGACGTGATCTCCTGCGCAACGCCGTCAATGACCACGGCGACCGGCTTCGCGGTGCGCACGGTGACGGTGTCGCCGCTGGAGAGCTTCTCCCCCGGCGCCGGGTAGACCAGGTCCTCCGGCGCGACCTCGACGCCGGCGGAGTTTAGCGCGCCCGCCACATCGGAGGCGTAGGTGCGCACGTTGGTTTCCTCGCCGTTGACGTCGACGGTGACTTGCTTCTGGGTGGCAAGTGCCGTGCCCGCGCCGCCAACCAGGACTGCGCCGGCGACGGTGCCGGCGACGGCGCGCTTGGTGGCGGTGCTCTTCGGGTTGATCCGCTTGATCTGACGGGACATGTGTTTCCTCACGGGTCGGCTCGGCTGAAGGTGTTCAGCCAATAACCCGGGTAACGATACGGTAACGTCCGCGGGGTTTCAAGGCCCGACGTGCCAGCTCACACCCCGTAGACCCGCGAGAATGTCTCTGCAATCTCACGCGCCACATCGGCCACTTCCATGCCGCGCGCTTCGGCCACAACCTTCGCCGTGTGCCCGATCAACGACGGCTCGTTTTTCGCCCCACGGAACGGCTCCGGCGTCATGTACGGCGCGTCCGTTTCCACCAGCAGCTGCCCCGCCGGGGCCAACGCCGCCGCCTCGCGCAGCTGATCGTTGCGCTTGAACGTCACGTTGCCGGCGAAGCTGAGCACGTAGCCGCGCTCGATCGCCTCGCGCGCCACGTCCAGCGGCGAGGAGAAGCAGTGCAGGATCACGTGCTCGGGCCGCGGCGCGCTATCAAGAATGCGCATCATCTCCGCGTCGCCTTCGCGGTTGTGGATCATCAACGCCTTGCCCGACTCGCACGCTAAGTCGATGTGCCAGCGAAACGCCTCCTCCTGCACTTCGAGCGGCGCGGTGCCCTCCGCGTCGTGCTTGAGCCAGTAGGTGTCGATGCCGGTCTCGCCCACCGCCACGCAACGCTCGTCTGCGGCCATGTCCGTCAGGCGGGCGCGGGCAGCGTCGTCAAGCTCGTGCGCCCTTGTCGGGTGGATGGCGCACGCCGCGAACACGCGCTCGTTGAAGTGCGCGGCCTGAAGCGCGAGCTCGGCCTCCTCAAGCCCGTCGCCGACGGTGCAGATGCGCTCCACCCCGGCGGCCACGGCACGCTGGACAAACGCGTCGATCTCTTCGGCGCTGCGCGCGCCGCAGGACGCGAGGTGCGTGTGGGCGTCGATCAGGCCGGGAATCGGCTCGGTGGGCACGGGTGTGGGACGCGGTTTCTTTTTGCTCATACGATGCACCCTATGGCATTTGAAGACATCGACTCAGCCACCCAAACCCAAATCGAGGCCGACCTGGCCGAAGCCGCCGGCCGCGGCATCAACGGCTCGCCTGCCGACATCGTGGAGTCCTTCGAGGCCGAACTCGCCGACTACCTCGCGCTGCCGCCGGACGTACGCCGCAGCTTCCCCCGCGGCGACACAGCGCGCCTCTACGGCACCGCGCTCGGCCAGGCGCTCGTGCGGGAGGGGTTTTCGTGGCAACTGCTTATCGACGACTACGGCACCGACCTCGTCGTCGCCAAAGACGTCGGCAGCGCGGGCGAAAAATACACCGCCCCGCTCGTAGTGGTGGACCAGCGCTTCGAGGACGAGGAACCCGGCACCCTGACCAAATTCCTGGGGCAGTTCCTGTGAGGGAATCAATCATGCCGCTCGTGCGCCCGGAGCTTCGCCGGCGCGCACGGCTGATCCCGCACCCGCCGGTGGAGCTCCGCATGACGCGTTGGCTTGCCACGCACGGGCAAACACTCTTCCCCATCCCCCGGCGCGAGGGCGTGGAACTCATCCGGCGCGGGCGCACCCTCATCTTCAAGCCGCGAAAACCGAAAGGCGCGCTGCTGTGGCTGCACGGCGGCGGCCACATCATCGGCCACCCGAGCCAGGACGGGCCGTTGTGCGTCAACACCGCCGCCGAGGTGGGGGTGACCGTGGTGGCCCCGCGCTATCCGCTCTCGCCCGCCCACCCGTTTCCCGCGGGCTTGAACGCGGCGATTGACACGTGGGCGTGGATGCACACCCACGCGCACGATTTTGGGGAGCCGTTCGCCATCGGCGGCGAAAGCGCAGGCGGCGGGCTCGCAGCCGCAGTGTGCCAGCGGCTATACGACGAACGCGGCCCGCTTCCTCGCGCCCAGTGGCTTTTCTGCCCCATGTTGGATGACCGCCCCACCGCCGATCGAAGGCGCGATATCCCACGCGACCGGCCCGTGGCCAACAACGCGCAGACCCGCTTCGCCTGGAGGGCGTACCTTGGCCAAGAGCCCGGGCTGGAAGCGGTGCCGGATTACGCGGTGCCCGCCCGGCGCCACAACCTCACCGGTCTTCCCCCTGCGTGGCTGTCCACCGGGGACATCGAGCTGTTTTACGAGGAGATCTGCGACTACACCCGGCGTCTGCGCGACGCCGGAGTCCCCGCCCAACTGGAAATCGTCGAAGGTGCGCCGCACGCGATCGAGCTGTGGGCCTTCGACGTCCCCGTGGTCAAGCAAATGCTCGCCTCGGCGCGATCGTGGCTCGGCGAGCAGCTCTAACGAGTGATGTGTCCTACTGCACCGGCGCCCACTCCGGGCCGGTCTCGCCGAGCTCCGGGTCTAGCTTGGCAATCAGCGGCTGCGGCTTGGACAGCTCCGTGCCCGGGGTGACGTCCACGCGCTGCCACACGGCCTGCTGCTGCGAGTAGTCGCCGGTGATGGTCAGGTAGGTCTGCCCCTTCTCCGGCAGGCCTGCGCCGACGAGGTTGAACTCCTCGTCGTCCACGACCTCCTCGACGCGCGGCTCGGCGGCCCAGATGCCGGTGCGGCCCAGCGTCTCGTGGACCTTCTGCGCGGTGTGCGGGAGGAACGGGGTGAGCATGGCGTTGCAGTCGGAGACGACCTGCAGCGCAGTCCACAGTACGGTGGCCAGGCGCTCGCGCTGGGTGTCGTCCTTGGCCAGCTTCCACGGCTCCTGCTCCGCGATGTAGGCGTTGGCCTCGCCGACGACGTGCATGATCTTGGTGATTGCGGACTTGAAGTGGGCCTTGCCCAGGGCCTCGCCGGCGGTGGTGAATGTCTCGGCAGCGAGGTCAAGGATGCGCTCGTCGGAGGCCTCGAGCGGGCCGGGTGCCGGAACCTGGCCGAAGTTCTTGTGCGCCATGGACACGGTGCGGTTGACCAGGTTGCCCCAGCCGTTGGCCAGCTCGTTGTTCACGCGGCGGACAAACTCGTCCCAGGTGAAGTCCGTGTCGTTGTTCTCAGGACCTGCGACGGCGATGAAGTAGCGCAGCGGGTCCGGGCCGAACTCGGCGAGGAAGTCCTTGACGTAGATGACCACTCCCTTGGACGAAGAGAATTTGGAGCCGGACATGGTGAGGAACTCGGATGAGACGACCTCGGTGGGCAGGTTCAGCTCGCCGAGTTCGCCCACGGTGCCGCCCTTGGCACCCTTGCCTGCGTAGCCGAGGAGCTCCGCCGGCCAGATCTGGGAGTGGAAGGTGATGTTGTCCTTGCCCATGAAGTAGTAGCCCTCGGTGGCCGGGTCCTGCCAGAAGTCCTTCCAGGCCTCCGGGTTGCCGGAGCGGTGCGCCCACTCAATCGACGCAGACAGGTAGCCCACCACGGCGTCGAACCAGACGTAGAGCTTCTTCGACGGGTTGTCCTGCCAGTCCTCCACCGGGATCGGAATACCCCAGTCGATGTCTCGGGTCATGGCGCGCGGACGCATGTCCTCCAGCAGGTTCAGGGAGAACTTCAAAACGTTCGGGCGCCAGTCCTCGCGGGTGGCCAGCCACTGCTCCAGTGCGTCGTGCAGCGCGGGCAGGTCGAGCATGAAGTGCTCGGTCTCGATGAACTCCGGGGTCTCGCCGTTGATCTTGGACACCGGGTTAACCAGGTCCGCCGGGTCGAGCTGGTTGCCGCAGGTGTCGCACTGGTCGCCGCGCGCGTCGGTGGCGCCGCAGATCGGGCAGGTGCCCTCGATGTAGCGGTCCGGCAGCGTGCGGCCTGTCGACGGGGAAATCGCGCCCTGGGTGGTCTCCCGGATCATGTAGCCGTTCTCGTTCAGCCCGTGGAACAGCTCCTGCACCACCGCGTAGTGGTTGCGGGTGGTGGTGCGGGTGAACAAGTCGTAGGACAGGCCAAGACCGGCCAGGTCCTCCACGATCTGCTTGTTGTAGCGGTCCGCCAGCTCCTTGACGGTCACGCCTTCCTTATCGGCCTGCACCAAAAGCGGGGTGCCGTGCTCGTCGGTGCCGGAGACCATGAGCACGTTCTTGCCGGACATTCGCTGGTAGCGGGCGAATACATCGGAGGGCACGCCGAAGCCTGCGACGTGGCCGATATGGCGCGGGCCGTTGGCGTACGGCCACGCAACGCACACAAGAACGTTCTGGTTGGTCTCGGAAGAAGTCATGGCTCTCAGCATAAGTTATGGCCCCGCCAAGCACTGCACTGCTTGGCGGGGCCGCGACTTTAGTTCGTCGTAAAGCTCACGCTCCTAGCGGGAACGCGGTTTGAGCATCTCCTTGACCTGCGCCTTGCGAGCTTCCAGCTCCTGCTGGTCGCGGTGCATGCGGCGCTCGATGGCCAGCTGGCGGGCGAAGCGCTCCTGTTCCTTCTTGTCCAGGTAGATCGTGTCGTTGGACATGTCCTTGACAATCGCGAACATCAGCGCGATCAGAATGATCAGGAACGGCGTTGCGGCCACGATGGTGACGGACTGCAGCGAGTTCAGCGCGTCCGAGCCACCGGAGATCAGAAGCGTCAAGCCGACCAACGCGGTGGCCAGACCCCACATTGCGGCAAGCCACGGCTTCGGCTCGGTCTTGCCGGACTGGGTCATCGACGCCATCACGGTAGACGCGGAGTCCGCGGAGGTGATGAAGAAGGTGCCCAACAGCACCAGCGCAAACACGCCGACGACGTAGCCGCCCGGCAGCGCGTGCAGCAGGTTGAACAGCTGCTCCTCGTTGGAGCCGCCGCCGACGATGGATTCGCCATTTTGCTCCATCTTGATAGCGGTGCCGCCGAAGATGGCGAACCACACGGTGGACAGGCCGGCCGGAACCAGCATCACGCCGAGGCAGAACTCGCGGACGGTACGGCCGCGGGAAATGCGGGCCAGGAAGGTGCCCACGAACGGCGACCAGGAAATCCACCAAGCCCAGTAGAAGATGGTCCAGCCGGACAGGAACTCGCCGGCCTCGCCGTCCTGGCTCTCAGCGGTGCGCGCAGCCATTTCGAAGAAGTTCTGCAGGTAGTTACCAACAGCGGTCGGCAGCATGTTCAGCTGCGCCACGGTCGGACCGAACACGAACACGAAAACCGCCAGCACAGCAGCGATGACCATGTTGGTGTTGGAGAGCCACTGAATGCCCTTGGACACACCCGACATTGCCGATAGCAGGAATGCGAGGGTGAGCACGGAAACGATGCCGATGGTCAGCTTGGTGGACGGGTTGTCCACGAAACCGGACGCCTCCAGGCCGGAGCTGATCTGCAGCGCGCCAAGGCCCAGGGAGCACGCGGTGCCGAAGATGGTGGCGAACACGGCGAACGCGTCGATGAGCTTGCCCAGCCAGCCATTGGCGGCCTTCTCGCCAATGAGCGGAATGAAGGCGCTGGACAACAGCTGCTTACGACCCAGGCGGAACGTCGAGTATGCAATAGCCAAGCCGAGGATGGCGTAGACAGCCCATGGGTGCAGCGTCCAGTGGAACATAGTCTGCGCCATGGAAGCGCCCACCTGGTGCTCACCGTGGCCCGGCACGCCGTCGCGGTACATCGCCAGCGGCTCCGCCGCGCCGTAGAACATCAGGCCGATGCCCATGCCGGCGGCGAACATCATGGCAATCCAGGAAACAGTCCGGAACTCCGGCCGCTCGTCGGCGTTGCCCAGTCGGATCGTGCCAAAGTTCGACGCGGCGATCACGATCACGAAGGCGACGAAGACGGTGCCGCCGAGGACGAAGGCCCAGCCCAGGTTGTCAATAACCCAGCCGAACGCCGTGTCCGCAAAGTTGGAGAAGTTGTCGGGCGCGGCAAGGCCCCAGCCCACAACGGCAGCGACTACGACCGCGAGAGGAATAACGATGCCCCAGTTCACGGGGGCGTCTTCCGCGTCCGCCTCGCTTGTGACGGACTCCTCCGGGTCGGTGTAGTTCGGTTGCTCGCCGTCGCTGTCGGCGCGCAGCAACGCAGCTAGCTGGCTGGTTGCAGATGCTTCTTCAGTCTGAACTGGATCCTTACTCCGCGGCTCCACGTCGGGATCGTGCGGATCCCTTTGGAGTTCACGCTGAGACATATAAATCTCCTCGCAAATTTTCAGGGTTTTTCTAGAACCCCAGCAGGCTAGCGCAGATCACATCAATGCGCTAACCCGTTCGCGAAGAGAATAAGGTGCGGGCAGTTTTGCCTATCGACGTCAGCTCCGCGCATCCAACGCGGCATCGTAGAGGTCTCCGACCTTCACGCCGTGCTGTTTGGCCACCTGTTTTGCGGCGTCTTTCATGCGCTGGCCGCCGTCGACCAATTCCAGAACAAGGCCGACAAGGTCCTCCGGCTCGGCCTGCTGCCCGGTGCCGCCTTCAATCACCAGCGTGATCTCTCCGCGCACCCCGTCGGCCGCCCACTCGGCCAACTCCCCCAGCGTGCCGCGCTTGACCTCCTCATAGGTTTTAGTCAGTTCGCGGCACACCGCTGCGCGGCGTTCGGGGCCGAGGACGTCCGCGGCGTCTATAAGCAACTGCTCGATGCGGTGCGGCGACTCGAAGCAGCACACCGCGCGGCGCTCGGTAACCAGCGTTTCCAGCCACGCCCGTCGCGCCCCGGCCTTGCGGGGGGCGAAGCCGTCGAAGATGAAATGGCCCACGTTGAGCCCTGACAGCGCGAGCGCCGTAGTCACTGCAGATGGGCCGGGGATGCAGGTCACCGGGATACCGGCGTCGTGGGCGGCGGCGACGATGGAGTGGCCGGGGTCCGACACCAGCGGCATGCCGGCGTCGGTGACCACGAGGACGGTGCCGGTGCGCGCTGCCTGCAGCAGTTCTTGCGCCCGCGCATCCTCGTTGTGGTCGAAATTGGAGAGCACACGTCCAGTGATTTCCGCGCCGAGTGCCGCGGCGAGCGCGCGCGTGCGACGCGTGTCTTCCGCGGCGATCACATCCGCGGTGGCGAGCGCCTGCACAAGCCGCGGCGACGCATCCGCCGCGTTGCCCAACGGGGTGGCCGCGAGCACCACTCCGGCCGGGAGGTTCTGCGTCAGGTTGTCTTGGTGGGCGGACATACCACGGGAGCATACGCCTAAGGCGCTAATATCTTCCGTCGTGACCACTATCGCGAGCACCCCGAACCCCGCCGGGCCGCCGTCTGGCGCCGACGCGGCGGCGCCAGAGACCACGCGTTCCGTGCGGCCGAGCCAGCCGGCGCCAGAGGCCCCCACAACGGTGCCGTGGACGCGCCGCGACACCATCGCCGCCTCCGTCATCGGCGTGTTGGCGCTGCTGACACGCTTTATCGGGCTGGTGCAGCCGACCAGCTCCGGCACCCCCGTCTTCGACGAGAAGCACTACGTGCCGCAGGCCTGGGACATGGTGGAAAGCTGGTTCAACCCGGTCTTGGGCGGCATCGAGTCCAACCCCGGTTACGGCCTGGTCGTGCACCCGCCGCTGGGCAAGCAGCTGCTCGCGCTCGGCGAGATCCTCTTCGGCTACTCCCCGCTCGGCTGGCGTGTGATGACCGGCCTGTTCGGCACCGCCGTGGTTGTCTTCGTGTTCCTGCTCGCGCGGCGCGTCAGCCAGTCCACCAACATCGCGATCATCGCCGGCATCATCGCACTGTTTGACGGCGTCCTGCTGGTCTCCGCCAAATTCGGCATGCTTGACGTGTTCCAGGTGCTGTTCGTGGTGATGGCGGCGTGGACCCTCGCCGGCGACATGCGCGAGGTGCACCACCGTTGGCACGACGCGTGGCTGGCCGGCAAGCTCGAGGACGCGGGCCCCTTCGGCCCGCGCATGGGCTTTCGCTGGTGGCGATTCGCCACCGGCGTGCTGCTCGGTCTGACCCTGTCCGTGAAATGGTCCGGCCTGTACTACATCATGTTCTTCGGCCTGCTGTCGTCGTTCTGGGACCTGTTCCTGCGCCGCCGCTATGGCGTGGAGAAACCGGTTGCGGGCACCTTGCTTCGCGACGTCCCGTCGGCGCTCGCCTCCATCGTGCTCATCCCGGCCGTGCTGTATCTGTGGTCCTGGCGCGCCTGGTTCGCCTCCGAGACGTCCGTGTACCGCCACTCGCTTACCGACGGCACCATCGCCGGCTCCGACTGGCCCTGGCTGGCCAACCTGCCCGAGCCGATTGCCGGCTGGTTCTACTACCACTTCTCGGTGCTGAACTTCCACGCCTCGCTGACGTCGTCCTCCGGCCACTCCCACCCGTGGGACTCCAAGCCGTGGGCCTGGCTGGTCTCGGCGCGTCCGATTCTGTACTACTCCGCCACCGACCTGGAGTGCTCTGTTGCGCCCGGCGACGGCACATGCCGCGAGATGATCTACATGTTCGGCACCCCCGCCATCTGGTGGCTGACCGTGCCGGTGCTGTTGTGGGCGTGCTGGGTGTGGCTAACCCGCAAGGACTTCCGCGTCATCGTGCCGGTGATCGCGTTCGCCGCCGGCTTCCTGCCGTGGCTGGCCGCCTTCGACCGCCAGATGTACTTCTTCTACGCCGCCGCGCTGGTGCCGTTTACCGCGGTGCTGCTAGCCCTCGCCCTGGGCAACCTGGCCAAGAAGGGCGGGCCCGTGACGTGGTCTTGGGTAAACAAGGTCGCAGGCTTTGAGATGCGCTGGGGCCAGCTCGCCGCCGTGGTCTACATCGCGCTGGTGGTGGCCTGCTTCATTTACTGGTCGCCCATCCTTTATGGCTTCAAGATCCCGGACGCCTGGTACGAGTCCATCATGTGGCTGCCTAGCTGGAAGTAACCAGCTGGAAGTGGCTAGTACGGCCGGGCGTCGAGCAGCTGCCACGCCCGGCGCAGCGCCCCGCCCCGGTCCGCTACCCAGGTCCACACCAGGGCCACCAGGCTCAACAACGGAATGAGCACCCCTGCCAGCTCGAACGCGCCCGTGCCCAGCACGAAATCGCGCACCGCAAATCCGACGGTGAAGGTGAACATCGTGCCCACGATGAGCAGCACCCCCGGGATCTGCTGCGGCCGCCAGGCTGTAAAACCCAACGCGAGCGCCACGCCGAAACGCACAGACGCGGCAGATGCCACGACCGGCTCCTCCCCGCCGGAGAGGATCAGGCGCACAGCCCACAGCACCCACACCACGGCCATCGCGCCGAGCATCAAGCGGCCCACGGCCATGCCGAGTTCGCGGCGGCGGGCGAAGCGGCGCCACTCGTTGTCCACGCCGGCGAGAATCACCGCGGACAGGTCCTGCGGCGGGGCCATGGCGTCGTCGGTACCCCCGCCGAGCGACTGCGACAGCGCCAAGGAGCGGTCCAAAAACGCGCGGCACTCCGCGCAGCCGGACACGTGGGCGTCGACAATAGCGTCGTCGAGTTCGGCCTTCTCGCCGTCGATGCGCGCGGACAGCGCCGCCTGGACCTCCTCGTGGCTAACCACGCGTGAGCACCCCGTCCAGGCTGGCACGCCCGGTGCCGAAGACGGTGATGATAAACAGCGCGGCGGCGAGCACCAGCGTGTACTCCACTCCTCCAGCCTCGACGAAAAAGCCGTTGCCCAGGTGCACGAAGTACCCGGCGGCGAGGACCAATAGGGCGAGGAGCGACGCGGTGATCGTCGTCAAGAGCCCCACTGCCAGAAACGCGCCGCCGATGAGCTCGACGGTGCCGGTGAGGTAGGCGGACAGCTGCGGCTGCGGCACCCCGAGTTCCGCGAACTGACGGCCGGTTTCCGCCATCCCCACCTCGAACCAATGGTTGTAGCCGCGCGCCACAAACACCGCGCCCAGCACGAGCCGGAGCACAAGCAGCGCGAAGTCGCGGACGGCGGGCCTATTCATGCCGATTAGCGTACCCGTGGAACCGAACGGGGTAGAACTGAGTCCAATACGTATGACTGATTTTCACACCACACCAGAAACAAAGCCCGAATCCGGCTGGCCCGTCATCGGCGACGACGGGCTGGCGCGCCCGCCGTGGGCCGCCACCGACCCACTTTTGCGCGAGTACTACGACACTGAATGGGGCATGCCCGTCACCGACGAGCAGGGCATGTTCGAGCGCGTCTGCCTCGAGGGCTTCCAGGTGGGGCTGTCGTGGCGGCTGATCCTGCAGAAGCGCGACGCCTTGCGCGCGGCGTTCCATGGCTTCGAGCCGGATCAGGTCGCGGGGATGAGCATCGAGCATTTGCTTGAAGACGCCGCCTTGATCCGCAACCGGCGCAAACTCGAAGCTGCAGTGAAAAACGCCGAGGCGACATTGGCCCTGCGGGAGGAGGGTACGCACCTCGGCGAGTTCGTGTGGTCCTACCAGCCGGCGCACACGCCGGTACCGCGCACGATGGCGGAGGTGCCGACGCGCTCGCCAGAGTCCGAGCAGCTGGCGAAAGGCCTGAAAAAGCGCGGCTTCACGTTCGTGGGGCCGGTGACGATGTACGCGCTGATGGAATCCACAGGCATCATCGACACCAACCTGGTGGGCACGTGGCGCCGCGGGGCGTCCGGGGTGTGGGTGTAGGCGGCGTCTCGGCGGCGTTTAATCGTCGTCCATGTCCGCGAAGGCGTCCTCTACTGAGTCGTGCTCCTCGCGGGATGCCTCCCAGACTTCCTTGGCGGCGGAGAGGTTGATCGCGGCGATGATCGCACCGACGACGATGTCGAACCAGGCGGTCTCCCACACGAAGGTGAGCAGTCCGGCGGCGATGATGAGCAGGTTGGCCAGCGCGTCGTTGCGCGCGGCCAGCCAAGCGCCGGTGGCGAGCGATGAGCCTTCACCGCGCAGCTGCATCAGCAGGATCGCGCAAACCACGTTGACCACCAGGGCACCGACCGCGATGCCGGTCAGGCCCTCCGGCGACGGCGCGACCGGGTTCACGATCTTGGCGACGACGGTGACAATCGCAGCCACCGCCGGGATGAGGATCAGCGCTGCGAGCACGCTACCCGCGGTGCGACGGCGCGCGGCCGGCCACGCCACGGCGAAGAACACCAGCAGGTTGATTGCGGTGTCCTCGAGAAAGTCGGCGGAGTCCGCGAACAGGGACGCCGACCCAATGGCCACCGCACCGGCAAACTCCACGAAGAAGTATGCCAGGTTCAACAGCGCCACAATCAGCACCGCGCGACGGATCTTCTGCGCGCCCAACGAATCTTCCACTTCAGCTGCTCCTTTATGCCCGAGATTCAACGGGAGGCAGCTTAGCCGATCAGCAAAACGTAACGGGGCCCGGCCGTATTCGACCGGGCCCCGCAATCAAGCGGAGCTAAGGGAGCTCCACGACGAAATCTATTCAACCGCTGGTAGACGCGCCATTCGCAGACATTGGCCCCGCAACTGTTGCGCAACTGTTGCTTAGCGCACCGAAAACCGACCCGAGGAGCACCCGATGCTTTCCCCCAAAACCACTACCAGCCTGGCGCGGCAGGCATCCGCAGCGCGCACCCCACTGCGCCACATCATCCACCACGAGGAGGCAGACGGCACCATCCACTACCTCTGCGGCATCCGGCGCGCACCCGGCGCGGCAGTCAAGGGCACCCACGCCGATAAGGTGAACTGCCCCGCCTGCGATGCAGCCGCGCACCTGCTGGAGGTCATGCCGTGACCGAGCACCACCTACTGCCGCGTGACGATCAACCCGGCGACTACACCGGCTGCTGGAATCAGGTGCACGTGCGCACCGTCTACCCCGACACCGCAGCCGGGGTGTGGCACTTCGCCATGACCGAGGAACTACGCGGCACCTACTGCGGCAAGTTCAACCGCATGTGGGGCTGCGAACTGCCCGGCGCACGTGTTAGCACCCGGCGCGGCGGCACCGTCACCATCGCCGCCCAGGGCGCGACCATCGGGCAGATCATCACCACGCTTAACCCGTGGAAGTTCCGAGGCACCCGGCTCGGGTTCTGCCCCGACTGCCTAGACATGGCTCGAGCACAAGCCGAACTGATCAGCCAGCCTAAGTACCGGCTGCGCGGGCTGCTACGGCAGTTCGACGGTGCCGCTACCCCACCGGCGTAGCTTCAACCGCTTAGACGGCAAAATTCACCAGGCGTTTTGCGCTGGCCTATCGCGCACGCGCGTGTTGCCGGCCTTGCACGTCCATCACTCGCCGCCACCTCCACTGCTCGAAGTGGCGGCTGTTTCGTTGTTCAGAATCGCGGCATACCTCCCTAACGCGCGCCCCCCTTAACCCCGGGGAGAGAGAAAACCTGACTGCATCAGGCGGGGCGGAGTCAGGTGAGGGCACCCCTCGGATATTTTTGGCCACCCCCTCCCAGCTCGGGCAGACTTTTCAGGCCCGCGTAAAAAGCCCTGACTCGGGCAGCGGTGCGGAGTCAGGTGAGGGTACCCGGTTATGAATGTTCGGCCTGCCGCAGAATCGTGTAACCCGTACACGGCCCGAGCGCCTATGCCCTCGGGGCATCAGCGCGCCGGGTGGGAGGGGTGCTCCCCCAAGGGTGTGCCGTGTAGCGCGGGCGGCATGTCGGCGGTGCATGTAGTGTTCGCGGCGGGGGGCACCCCCACCCCTCCAGAATCAGCCCCGCTAGGAGCTCGGGAGATTGTGCTGCAATGTCTCGGGGGCGCATCCGGCGGTACCCGTGGGGACTTCTCCCCTGCCCGCTTTAAGCGGCGTTTTCCTGCCGTTGCTTCCCCCACTAGGCCATTGATAGATCTGGAAGATTGACTGATGCGAGTGGTCGGGTGAGATGTAGACTTCCTGCATGGCACCGAATAACCGGAAACCAATCCCGAAAGTCGCCTACGCGCCCATGCTCGGTATGGAGACGTACGTGCGGGCCCGTGTGGACAAGGACTACTCGCATCTCGTGCAGCTGCGGGCCTCTGCAATCAACCAGTGCACATACTGCCTTGCTATGCACCGTCGCGATGCTAGGAAAGACGGCTGGACGGAAGAGAAAATCGGCCGTGTGGAGAACTGGACGGAAACTCCCGATGTCTTCTCCGATGAAGAGCACGCGGCACTAGAGCTCACCGATGCAGTGACGAAGATCCGCGGCGAAGAATCCGTGCCAGATGAGCTCTGGAACCGCGTTGAGCGCCTTCACGGGGAAAAGGGCGCGCGTAATCTGCTGATGGCGATTGTCACGATCAACGCGTGGAACAGGATCGGCATCACCACGCGGCTCGATCCGAACAGCCTTTCCGGTGTCACGCCTTTCGATCTCGGACAGAACTAGCGTTCGCCAGTTGCCCTGTGATTTCAGTTTCTCCTGGCGACGATGTTGAAACTAGGCTGCATTGCAGGGTCCTTGTTGAGTTCGGATTGGCTTGAACACCTAAATCCTTAACCCAGCAAGGACCCCCACATCTTGTGCCACACCCAAGCACCCCGAAAACGACCTACGCACTCCCAAACGCGAAGAGCCGGTTTTGTTGTCGGCAGGTGTCCTGACCGTCCTAAGTGTCCTGTGCAGGTAGACGATGGTTTTACACTGTCCTATCCACTGTCCTAGGTGTCCTGTGCGCCTCGGGTGGGTAGGACACCCAGGACACCACCTAGGACACCCGAAAACATGCTGTGACCAGCACAGGACACGTAGGACGCCTAGGACACCTGGTATTTATCCATTGCGGCATCGAAAGCACCGCCACGAATCAGCATGGGGCGTTTCGTGCCCTCCTCCTCGACCTGGTGCACCACATCTGCGGCCATGAATTCATCCAGCACCGCATCGAAAGCACCGCGCTGGTTGCCGCGCATCCGTTGCCGCAGCGGACTAGACGGCACCGCCTGCCCATCAGCATCAGCGACTGCTTTCAAGATCAGCGGGCGGGCTTTTACCTTTGCGCGGGCCTGCACGGCCTCCTCGGCAGCATCCTTGCGCTCCAGACGCAGCGCCGCCTCCTCCACCTGTTGGCCCTCCAGGTGTGCCTCACAGCCGCGTGCAATAGCGGCAGAAAAACCCATCAGCACCTCTGCCCGCCGGTAATCTCCCTCCTCTATCCGATCACCCGAGCGCAGCAACGTAAGCCCCATTGCCAACTTGAGCGTGGTGAACATGCGGTGCCCACCACCGTCTAGCGGCGGGCCATACATCAGCGTCTCCTCATTGTTGCGCAGCACCTTTTCCCGAATAGCGGGCGCGACACCCATCGGGGTGCCGTCCAACACCGAGGAGGGCACCATTACCGGGTGCAGGTTCACCGGCGGGTACTCCTCGCCCGGCTTGCGCAGCGGGTCGAACACCTCCACGAACACAAAGCGGTGCTTAAACCCATCGTCCTGCCCGCTAATGATGAACCCCGTCTTATCCGGCTGCGCACCGAGCACCAGCCCGGCGCGATAATTGCCGCGCTCCACTCGCAGCTTGTCCTTGCGGTTGTTCAGTGTGAGCTCGCCGCCGCTGTAGATGTTCAACAGATGCGGGCGCAGCGTACTGCCCTGCCGCTCGGAGAGTGCACCCATCAGGCCCACCTCGGTGACCGTGAACAGAATCGACGGCCCGGCCTGCCCCTCACCCTCGGGCTGGAGGGAGGTTAAAAGACCCTCACCCGAGCCGATGCCATGACTCTGCGGGCGCAACTGCAAGCCCAGATCATCACCCGCCTGTAGCACCGTAACTGCATCGGATGCAGCCTCGATCAGCTTGTCCTTGCCGCCGCCGGGCCTGCCCATCAGCACCACGAAAAGGTTGGGCGCGCCGGGGCCTAGCCCCGCATCGAATCGCACCCGCCCGGGCGTGGCAGTCAGCGCGTACAGCGCGCACGCAACCAGGAAAGCAATAGGCGGGCGGTTGTTCGCCCGGGCGTAGTCACGCACCCGCTGGAGCGCATCACCGGCACCATCGAATACCTCATGCTCCAGCTGCTCCCATTGCGCCACAGTGTAGACAGAATCGAACTTACGGTTAGTCATGCTGCGGCACCTCCTCCGTTGCTGTACATGCGGGCACCGGATGCGATCGTGCGGCGCGCCTCGGCCTCGGGTAGCCCGGCGCGGGTTGCGGCTTGCACTAGCTCCTCGTCCATGCCCAGGGCCTCCTCTGCGTTGCGGCACGCGGCCCAAATCAGCGTGTTGTTGCGGTTGCCTGCTGGTGCACTCGCCACGGCCTCTATAAGGCCGCTGCCGTTGCCCCCAGCTGTGTTGTGACGTTGTGGTGCGGGCGTGACCTCCACGGGCTTGTAGGCGTGCCTGTGCAGCCACACGGGCAGTTCGGGCACCTCCTCCAGCTCCATCCAGGTGTGCAGCCGGTACATCCCACCATCGGGGTGCACCGAGGGTGCCACCACCACATAGCCACGCCGGGTTTTCAGATCAACACCCGAGGAGGTGTGCGCAAGTTGTCCACGCAGCGTGGCGTTGAACGGCAGGCGGAACCACAGGTGCCACCCGCCGGTGCCGGTGATCATGGTGAGCGTGTCAGGCACGCTGCGCCCGGCGTTGAGCTCTGCCCACGTCTGCGCGCCGGGCGCGCCGTCTTTTACGTCCACGTCCACCACTACGTAGCCCGCGGGCGGGCGTAGCCCAATGTTCGCGCCGGGTGTGTGTGCCCACCATTGCTGCACGGTGGGTACGTCTGCGGTGAAACTGTCCTTGCCGTGTGGCACGTAGCGCGGCATCGGCACCTTGCCGCGTAACGGGCCTACCTCCAGGCCGCGGGCGGTGTACCACTCGGCGGCTGCGGCGCGGAACTGCGCAGGATAAAGACCGTGGTATTGGGTATCGTGATCAACGTCCGACCACTTGATTACGTCCCCTGGTTGTGTGCCGAGCACCGGGGGCGTTTTCTTTGCGTTGTTCACCGAGCACCACCGGCCTGTGCCTTAATCCAGGCACCGAGCTGCCCGAGGGTGCGGGCATCCAGCATGACCTCTACCGTCTCCATCGTCTCAGCGTTGATCAGGTGGAGCGAATACAGGCCCACCGGCGCGCCGGGTTTGGTGGATAGGCAGCTAACTGCCACATCTCCGGTGATCATCTGTTCCCCACTGTGCGCAACCTTTGTGTGAAAAATTGCGCGGTCTGTGAACTGCACGCCGTTCATTTAGTTCACCTCCCCCGTGTTGTAGTAGCCGGGCGCGATTACCTCGGTGTAGGCGCGGCGGCGCAGCTCCTCGGGCCACCCCTCCAGCGCAGCGGCAAGCACCGAATATGCGAGATGGAGCAAATCAGCTCGGGAGGCCGGCACCTCTACGGTGTCCCCATCGGTGCGCTCCAGGCGCAGGCGGTAGGGCGCGGCATCCAGGTTGGTTTGCCGGTTGCGCAGGCACCAAATCGAAAGTTCGACGGCGGGCTCGGTGCTGTGTGCCTCGGTGGGATAGTTGCCAGCCCACATTGCACGGGCTGCTACCTCTGTCCATTGTGCGGGGCGCATTAGCGTTCACCCCCTGCCCATGCATCGGTGCGGGTGAACAGGTTATCCACATCTTCGGGGCGCAACCGGATAGAGCGCCCGAGACGGTAGGCAACTAGATTGCCCTCGGCAATGTAGCGGCGCAGCGTGCGCTCACCTACTTGGTAAAGTTCTGCGGCCTGCGGGATGGTGATCATGCGCGGTTTCGCGCCTTGTGCCGTCTGCGGCATTGATAAACCCTCCAGGGTGTACGTAACCCGGGCAGCTTTAACTGCCCCGGCATGACCCTGGGTTTGTTTAGGCATAACCCAGACGAGAACGCAGCCCCTCTTGAGCTGTGTTCGGTGAACGCCTGGGGCGGGGTCTAACATCCCCGCCTGGCCGACTGGAGCGGCAGCGCACAACACGCTGTAGTTTGTTGCCCCGAGGGGCCACCACTGGCATCAGGATAGCACTGTTACAAACGTGCAATCACTTGTCGCAACGTGTGCAACGAAATCTTGCGCTCCCCCGCCTGCCGCACAGCATGGAGCGCAGGGGCTAATTTCGAACCTCGCACGGTAAAACCATCGGTGCCGTCGCGAAACCTAAACCGGTGATCACAATTGTTCGCTGGAAGAAGCGTCACCCCCGTTACCGGGCGTTGCCCCTTGTTCTGCATTGCATCCCACAATCCGCTGAACACGTACTCCTCGTCTCGGGGCAAGAGTGACCAATCAACTCCCCCGAACAACTCACTGTATGGCCTCACATCATCAACGTTTTTCGGGTTCGGATTAAGGGCAGCACCAGGGTATTTAGCCGCTGCTTCAACCTCCCAAATCTTCCAGCGGACAACATTGAGCGGGGAACGAACATAGGGGTTGGGCGGCAACCCACGCTGCGGTGCTGTGATGAACAGCTCACGCACCTCCTCCTCACGAGTAAAGAGGAAAAACGTGCCCGACACTTTGCCGGCAGCATTCGTTACAGAAATCACTTTGTAGGTGCCCAATATCTCTCCCCCAGGCACCTGCGCCGGCCCCTCCCCTGCGTCTGCATAGGTCTTGTCCCAGGCCTCCCGCAATCTGTCCCATTCCCGCAAAATTTCTATTCGATTAGGGCTCAAGGCGTGCTTTTGACGTGTCAAGAATGGCTGGGCCACCCCAGCGTGCTCCAGCTCCTCGTACTTAGTCAGCCCTCGCTCACGCTTTTTGTGCATCGCGCTCCTCCTCTGTCTCCATGCCCGGCGCGGCTGCGCGGCGTATCCCCGCCAGTGCGGCGGCGGCGCGCTGCTGGTAGCCAACCTCTGCGCGCTGGTACTCCATCAACTGTTCCACTGTTTCGTGGCCCATCAGGCGGCGGGCCTCCTCCATTGAGAGCTGCCCGGCCATGACCAGGCGCACCAGTTGCGTGCCGTAGAACCGGCGGCAGCTATGCGGTGAGGTATCCACCCTGCCCGCGTGTTCTTTCGCGGCCTTAAAATACTTATCCCGGTAGCCGTGCTGGGTGAACTGCCTACCGTTCTTGCGTGACACCACCAGCGCCTCGGGGTCTGTTTTGCCCGCCTCGGTGAGGTGGTCGCGGATAGCGTCGGCAATGTCGGCGGGCACCACCACATCGCGCACCGCCGCTGCGCTTTTCGGGGTGGAGTTGATCACGGTTTGTTTGCCGCCGCCGGGCTTGTCCACGTCTTGCATGGAGCGGCGCACCCGCAGCGTCATTGTCGCGCCGGGCTCTAGCCCGGTGAGGTCTTTGCGGCGCAGCTCTAGCAGCTCCCCGAGGCGCAGCCCGCCCCACAACATGATCTGCGGCGCGTGACGCAACCACTCGGGGAACCCTTGCACCAGTGCCTCGGCCTCGGCATCGGTGTAGACGGCTTCATCCCGTTTACGGTTCTCGGGCTTGCGCATCTTCACCAGCGGCACCGGGTTGCCGTCGATTAGCTCCAGTTCATCGCGGGCCCAGTTAAACGCGGTGGTGAGCTTTTGGTGTGCGTGGTAGCTGGTGCTGTAGCCGTCTTGACCGTAGGGCCAAATAGCCTGCATCTCCTCTACCCACTGCCGCACCCGCTGCCGGTCTACGTCCACCACGCGCACGTGGCGCAGCGAGTTGAGCCCGGGCACATCGTCGGGCAGCGCGCGTAGCTCCAGGCGCTTGCGGTGGGTGGCGCGGGTGGTTGGTTTGAGGTCTGCGCGCGCCAGCCAATCATCTACCAGCTCGCCCACTGTCATGCCGCGCTCCTCCTCCAGGCGTGCGGCGGCTGCGGCCTGTTGCGCACGTTGCTTAGGCGGTGCCCACTCCTCCCGGTCGATCAGGCGGCGCTCTGCGGCCAACCAGCCCTGCGCGTCGGTGCGGGTGGCGAAACTGTAGCCCGGCGTGTGGCGGGCTCCATCGGGCCCGGTGTACTGCGCGGTGAATCTGTCGCGGGTTTTGCGCACGGTGCCCCACCCGTTGCGGCTGCGGCGCTTTGTCGCCATGTTGGGCTCCTCGGTGTTGCGGTGACGTTGCGCAACTGTGTTGCGTAACTGTTGCGTATAGGCTTCATACCACGGCAACACATGGCAACGTGCGGCAACAAAGGAATAGTGCACCTACCAGGGCAGATACAAAAACCCCTGGCCAAACATGACCAGGGGTTTTATCGAATTGTGGAGCTAAGGGGAATCGAACCCCTGACCTTCGCATTGCGAACGCGACGCTCTACCAACTGAGCTATAGCCCCTTGGGCACGCTCGTTACGTTACTCCTCCCCCACGCGCCGGCTAAATCGCCAGCGCAGTGGAGGTTTTCACGGTTTTAGGAGGCACGGGTGCCGTAGCCGCCGAGGTCTTCGTAGTCGTCGTAGCCGGGGTCGTTGTCCGGCGCGTAGCGGGCGGACGGCAGGGTGTCAAAGTCGGGGCTTTCGTCGTCCAGGTCCAGCACGACGGAGCCCGCGCGCAGGCGTGCGTCACGCGGGTGCTCGACGTGGTTGCTCATAGCCACGCCCATGCGGGCACGGCGCAGCTGACGCAGGCGGCGGGCGTGCAGGGCTCGCTCTTGCAGCACCACGCGACGCAACGCGATCATGAACCATGCGGTAAGCCCCACCGACACGGCGGGCAGCACCCAGGTCCAGCCACCCGCCACAAACGCCACGACGAAGGTGACCACGCAGGCGGCGATGAGCGCCAGCAGGGTGCGCTGGCGGCGCTGGAAGCGGGTGGCGGTGTTCTTCTTGTCGCGCTCCGGGTCGAATCCGCCGCGGCCGCGGCGCGCAGCGGCGAAGGCGAGGTCCTCGTCGCCCGCTTCGGCGACCTCTGCGGTGTCGACCTCGTCGTCAAAATCTTCCGGTGCTTCCTCAACGTCCGTTTCCGGGGCGCCCTGCTTCTCGACGCCTCCGGTCTCGTCCGCGTAGCCAAAGTCCTCGGGTGCGGTGTAGGACTCGTCCAGCTCGTAGCGGTTGGACTCTGCCTCAGCCTCGTCGGCGCCGCCGGCGTCGGTATCGGTGTCGGCGGCATCGTCCTCTGCAGCATCCTCCGCGGCGAGGACCTTCACAGAGGTGGAGCCGCCGGTCTCGTTGGCGACGACCTTGGTGGACCCGCCCTCGGCCGATTCGGCTCCGGCCGTCTCAGCATCTGCCGGTTCGGCTTCGCCTGCAGTGTCGTCTTCGGCATGCTCGATGACTTCGCCGTCGATGTGGTCGGCCTGATCTTCGGCGCCGGGGCGGCGGAAGAGGGTGCGCAGAGCGGGAGCGTCGTCGATAAGCACCTGCTCATCGGCGTCCGTCGCCTCGACGACCTCGTAGTCGGTGTCCTCGCTGTGGCGGTGAATGTCGGCGGCGGTGAGCTTCGGGCGGCGGCGCTCGGCCATCGGCGTGGTGCCGCCCTCGTGCAGCACGCGCGTTTCGTCGTAGCCGTCGCCGGAGCGGCGGATCGGCTTGTTGTTACCGATCATCAACGGCGCGAGGACGATGATCCACACGACCAGGATCAAGATGATCATTAAACTCGGGCTGCCCATGGGCGATGCCACCTTTCCGCGTCAGTTGCACCCTTAAAGTCAGGAGTCCACGGTATCGGCACTTGCGCAGGCGAACGGGTCGGCGCGCCGGTGGGCCGCAGCTGTTTTTCGCCTCTAGCGCACCCGGCCAGCCTCGCGCAGGCGCTGCACGGCCGTAGTGGGGAAATCGTCGGAGTTCAGGGCCACGAAGTGGTGGTCGCGCCACTGCCCGTCGATGTGCAGGTTGCGCCGCAAGTAGCCCTCCTCGCGGAAGCCGTTGAGCTTGAGCACCTTGCCGGAGGCGGGGTTGTGCGGCAGGTAGGTGGCGGTCACGCGGTGCAGACCGACGCGGGAAAACGCGTGGTCCACACCCAGCGCGCACGCGGCGGTGGCCACCCCGCGGCCCATAAACGGCGAGTGCACCCAGTAGCCCACCCAGCACTCGGAAACGATGCCGTGCTGGATGTTGCCCAGGGTGACCTGCCCGGCGAAGTCGCCGTCAACCTCGATGACCAGCGGCACCACGGTGCCCTGGTTGGCCAGCCGCTTCAGGTTGAGCCAGGTGTTGCGCCACGCCGCGTGAGAGTGCGCGTCCTCCCAGGTGCCCTCCACCGTGGGCTCGACGGGTTGAAGCCATTGCTTATCGACGTGTCTCGTGCCCGACCACTCCTCCCCGTCGCGGGAAGACAGGGGGCGCAGGCGGACGGATGCGCCGTCGGGAAGCGTGGCGGCCGGCGTGGATTCTGGCCACCCCGGGGTGGGCTGGCGGAACATGGCGAACATGGTCGGCGCCTAGCTGCGCTGGCGGAGGAACTCGACGTCCACGATGTCGCCGGGACGCACGTGCACAGCATCCTCCGGCAGATGGATCATCGCGTTGGCCTCCGCGAAACCGGCCAGCAGGTGGGCGGGCCCGGCTTCCAGCGCGGACAGCGGCTCGACCAGGTAGTCGCCGGTATCGGCGTCGCGCATGAGGCGGGCGCGGATGTAGCCGCGGCGGCCGGGAATTGAGCTGAGTTCGCGAAGTGAACGGGCCTTGACGGTGCGTCGCGTCACCGCAGTCTTGCCCAGGGAGCTGCGGATGGCGGGGCGGATAAATGTTTCCGCAATCACCAGCGCACTCACCGGGTTGGACGGCAAGAGGAACGCCGGGACGCGCTCTTCACCCACTAAGCCGAAGCCCTGCACGGAGCCGGGGTGCATGGCCACGCGCGTGGTGTCGATCTGCCCGAGCTCGCGCAGGATCTCCTGGATGGGAGCCGCGCCGGAGCCGCCGACGGCGCCGGTGATGATGACGAACTCGCTTTTTGCGATATGGCCGGCCACAGTCTCGCGCATGCGGCGCGGCTCGGCGTTGATAATGCCGGCGCGGTGCACGTCCGCGCCCGCTTCTTTAGCGGCCGCTGCCACGACGTAGGAGGCGATGTCGAAGACCTGCCCCAAGCCGGGGCGGCGGTCTAGGTCCACCAGTTCCAGGCCGTAACTCATCACGGTCACGCGGGGCCGCGGATACACCAGCAGCTTGTCGCGGCCAGCGGCGGCGGCAAGGCCGATCTGGGCGGGGCCGAGCACCGCCCCCTGGCGCACGGCGATGTCGCCGGGCTGGATGTCGTCGCCGGGCCGGCGCACGAAATCGCCAGTGCGTACGGGACGCTGCGGGGTGACACGCTTGCGGCCGCGGTCCGTCCACTCCAGCGGCAGCACCGCGTCGGCGAGCGTCGGCAGCGGCGCGCCGGTGGCGACACGCACCGCCTGGCGCGGCTGCAGGCGCAGTGGCTTCTGGGAGCCGGCGGGCACCTCACCCACCACGGGAAGGGCGCGCTCGCGATTCGGCTGCGGGGCGGCGGGGGCTTCCTCGCCGTCTTCGTCCTGGTCGCGGTCGCGGCGCTCGGGCCTGCGCAGCCCAGCGGTGCCGCCCACGTCTACCGCGCGCACGGCGAAACCGTCCACCGCCGCTTGGGGGAAACCGGGAACCTGCGTGGTGGAGGTGACTTCTTCGGCGCACATCAGACCGAGCGCGTCCGTCAGCGCCACCCGGATCGGTTCGGGGGCGGCCGCGGCATCCACTACGGCCGCAAGCTGGTCCTCTACGCTACGCATGGCCCGTGCCCCTTTCGTTTACGCGTTGTCCTGCGCCTTCGCTGCAACCTCGGGGTGTTCTGCCTCGAAGTCGGCGATGATCTTCTTCACCGCGGTATACAAAGCCGGGCCGTACTTCTCGTCCCGCAGACCAAAGTCCACATTCGCCGGGATGTACCCGCCCGGGTTACCAAGGTCGTGGCGACCCCCCTCATGCACCACCACATGCACCGGATGCCCCTCAGAAATCATCAACTCAATCGCATCCGTGAGCTGCAACTCACCACCCTTACCCGGCTCAATCCGGCGCAGCGCGTCAAAAATCCCGCGGTCCAACAAATACCGGCCGGTAGCCACCAGCGTCGACGGCGCATCCTCCACAGCAGGCTTTTCCACCATGCCGCGCACCTTCAGCACCTCAACACCATCAATCTCAGCCTGGGCATCCTCGACGTCGAACACGCCGTAGTTGAACACCTCTTCACGCGAGACGTTAAACGCGCACAGCACCGAACCACCAAGACGCTCACGCACAGCGACCATCTTCTCCATCACGCCCGCCGGCAACACCAGATCATCCGGCAGCATCACAGCAACCGCATCCTCGTCGTCGTCCAACGCTTCCTCAGCGCAACCGACCGCATGACCAAGCCCGAGCGGCTCATCCTGGGTGACCGCCACAGCCTCAATCAAACCGTTTGCGCGGGCCACCTTGTCTGCCTGCGTCTGCTTGCCGCGGGCGACCATCAGCTCCTGCAAGTCCGAAAACTCGCCGAAGTGGCGCATGATCTCTTCCTTATTCGGCGCGACCACCACGGCAAGACGCTGCGCCCCGCACGCAGCTGCCTCCTCAGCAATCAGCTCAATGCCCGGTGTATCCACCACCGGCAGAAGCTCCTTCGGCACCGTCTTCGTCGCCGGCAAAAAACGAGTCCCCATACCCGCCGCCGGCACCACAACAGTTTTCACCGAAGCGCGCGCAGCATCAACGGGGAGGTCAGTAGAATTCTGCATAAACGCAAAGCCTACAGCCCCCAACCCTCATAACCGGGCTGCGACCCGGAAGATGCGAGGAGTATGCACACGAACACAACCACCCCTCCCCCGAAGGCTGCGATGCGTGCCACGCACGTGGCCGCCCGGCGCGACCTGCGCGGCACCGAGCGAAAGCGCGAGCTCGACAATGCGATCGTTGCGGCGACCCTGGCGTGCATCGACGATTTCGGCGGGCGCGGCACCAACATCGCCGCCTATAACCCGCTTAGCTCCGAGCCGGGCCCGGCGGATTTCGCAGCCCAGCTCGCAACCGCGGCCCGCACGCTGTTTTTGCCGATTTCCCTGCCCGGCGGTGTGCTCGCCTGGGCGCAGCACGGGACCTCGGATGCGGCCGGCGCGCTGGGGATCACGGAGCCACACGGTCCGCGCTACAACTCGAACGTTTTGCGTTCTTGTGGGCTGGTGGTGGCGCCGGCGTTAGCCGTCGATAGGCAAGGCATGCGTTTGGGCAAGGGTGCCGGCTACTACGACCGCGCGCTTGCCGGCCTGGGAGTTCCAGTTGCGGCTGTGGTCTACGACTGGGAGGTCGTGGACGCAGTGCCGCACGACGCGCACGACCAGGCGGTGGACGCAGTGATTACGCCGGAAGGTTTCTTCCGCATTTAGGGAACCGGAGCGCGGCTTTCACCGTCCTATCCCTATGGACCTCTCCGCGCGCCTGAACACCCTTCGCTCTCCCGGCTACCGCCGCTCCGTGACCATCCGCAGGGCGATAGCCGTCTTCCTCGTCGTCGCAGCTGTCCTGCATGTGCTTATCGACGCCTCACGGTCCGACCCGCCCGCCCTCACCTTCGCCCGCGACGTCGCCCCCGGCGCCGTGCTCACCGCAGCCGATCTGGAGCTGCGCCGGCTGCCAGCGGAGTCGGTGCCCGACAACGCACTCGACGACGCGGCGCTGGCGGAGGGGCAACTGCTCGCCGCGGCCGCCTCCCGCGGCGAGGTGGTGACAGCAACGCGCCTGGTCGGCCCGGACCTGGCGCGGCTGCTTACCCAGGACAAGCCGGACGGGGAAGAATTCTCCATGGTGCCGGTGCCACTGGCCGAACCCGATATTTTGCCGATGCTGCACCACGGGACTGTTGTCGATGTTGTGGGCCAGGGACCGCGAGTCGTTGCCGAAAATGGGATTGTCGTCACATCTGGGGAAGGCGATGCGGTGTTGGTGCTGCTCAGGCGAGGTGAGGCTGCAGCCGTGGCAGCGGCATCGCTCTCGGAACCGCTCACCCTTGTGTTGAGCAACCGTCCACGCACGTTTAATATCCCGAAGCATGCTTCAAGGATTTAAAGACTTCATCATGCGCGGCAACGTCATCGAGCTTGCCGTCGGCGTTGTCATCGGTGCCGCATTCACCGCAGTTGTCACCGCGTTCTCCGACTCGATCATCAACCCGCTCCTCGCAGCCCTGGGCGGCGTGGACTACTCCGGCCTGGGCTTCTTCGTCCGCGAGGGCAACGAGGCGACCTTCGTCGACTTCGGCGCCGTCCTCACCGCCATCATCAACTTCCTGCTCATCGCTGCAGTGATCTACTTCCTGCTCGTTGCCCCGATGAACAAGCTGGACGAGGCGCAGAAGCGCCGCAAGGGCATCGACCCGGAGGAGCCGGAGCCGACCGACACCGAGCTGCTCGCGGAAATCCGCGACCTGCTCGCAGGCCAGAACCCGAACAACGTGCACAAGCCGCTGAACTAGTTTGTCCTTGAACGGGGCCGGCTGAAAGCTAGTCCCCGTAGTGCGGCGGCCGCTCCGCCTCATAAAAATCGCGGCCGGTCAAACCCGGCTCTTCGTCGCCGAGCAGCACCTCGCGCTCAGCGTCCAGGGCCGGGTTTTCATTTGCCCGCGTATTCGGCGCGGCATCCGCGGAGCGGTCGTAGTCCACGTCCGCCTTGCGTACAGCGCGCCTGCGCTTGCGTTCCATCAGTTCGCCGCCCTTGTCCTAGCCCGGTTTTAGACCGAGTGCTGGTTCAGCTCGCCGATGAGGTGGCGCACGAGCGGAGCTGCCGTCGATACGCCGTCGCGAATCGCCTGACGCGAGGAAGCGAGGTTGACCACCACAGTGGAGCCGGACACGCCGCAGATACCGCGCGAGGTGCACGCGTCCACCGCGCCGCAGGCCTGGCCGGACGAGCGAATGGCCTGGCTGACACCCGGGACCACCTTGTCGATGACCGCGCGGGTCGCCTCCGGCGTCTTATCTCGCGGGCCGACGCCGGTGCCACCCAGGGTGAGCACGAGGTCCACGCCGCCGACCACGCCGGTCTCAATAGCCTTGCGGATCTCGGACTTCTTGGACTTCACGCGCACCACTCCGTCGACCTGGTAGCCGACCTCGCGGAGCAGCTCCACCACCATCTCATCGGTGTTGTCGCCCGGCGCGTCGTAGCGGCGGTCGCCCACCAAAACGACGATCGCGCACGGCGACGTCGGGGAATCGCTCTCCAGCTCGGAGGCGCGCAGCGTCGCATCGTCCGGCTCGGTGATGTCGAGCGCGTCAAACAATTCCGGCATCGTGGTCAGACTCCCTCAAAGCAAAACGGGGCGGATAGATCAGATAAGAAGTTACTCGGAACTTAATGTCACCTCTACCGGAATCGGCGAGGACTCCCCCTCCCGCTGCACCTGCAACGTCACCGTTTCCCCGAACTCCTTCGAGCGCGTCGCCGCGATCAGGGCATCAGCAGTGTCGATAGGCCGGTCGTTGAGACGGGTGATCACATCCCCAGGCTTCAACCCGGCCTGCTCGCCGGGGCTGCCCGGCTCCACCCCCGCGACCACGGCACCGCCGCTGAGACTCTGCATGACGCTGACGCGCACGCCCAGCATCGGCTGGGTGGCCTCGCCCGTTTCAATGAGCTGCTCCGCCACGCGCTTGGCAAAGTTCGACGGGATGGCGAAGCCGAGGCCAATGGAGCCGCCCTGGCCGCCCTGCCCCATGCCGCCCGCGGACAGCGACGCGATCGCGGAGTTCATGCCAATGAGATTGCCGCTGCGGTCCACCAGCGGGCCACCGGAGTTGCCCGGGTTGATCGCCGCGTCGGTTTGGATGCCGTCCATCAGCGAGCTTTCGCCGCCACCCTGGGAGGCGCGCACCGGGCGGTTCAGCGCCGAGACGATGCCGCTGGTCACCGTGGCGGACAACCCCAGCGGCGAGCCCACAGCGACGACCTCCTGGCCCACGCGCAGCTCGTCGGAGTTGCCGAACTGCATCACCGGCAGGTCGTGGACGTCGTCGATCTTCAGCACGCCGACATCGGTGTTGACGTCGGAGGCGACGAACTGCGCGCTGTGGCGTGAGCCGTCGTTAAGCGTGACCTGCACCTTCGATCCTTGCGTGTCGGCGCCGGCGATGACGTGGTGGTTGGTCAGCACATAACCGTCCGAGGAAATGATGGAGCCGGAGCCCTCCGCGCTGCCGCGTGGGGTGACCACCTCGATCGAGACCACCGCCGGCAGCACCGCGGCCGCCACCTGCTCCACGGAACCCTCGGGTGCTTCGGCCGGGTCCGCGACCGCGGGGTTGCGCAGTTCGCCTTGCGACGATCCACCTTCGGATTTGTCCTGTGACTGCGCCGAAGAACTCTCTGCGGCACTCTCCAGAGCACTTTCGGCCCCCTTGTCCGACTGCGCCGAGCCGGCGAGGTAGCCCGCCCCGCCGCCAGCGACGAGGGCGGTCACCAGCGCGACAGTGAACGCCGCACCGATCCCCTTGCTGCCATTGCTGCGGCGAATGTGCGCCTGCGGCTGGGGTTGCACCTGGTAAACGCCATTGTTTGCCGGGAAACTCGAGGTGTCTCCCGGGTAATTCGTTTCACTCATGAGGGGCCATTATGCCCGCTCGTCCTGTGCCTGAACTTGAGGGCATGCACCGCATTTCGTAACAATCCCTGAACGATTACTGTGCGCGTTAGCCTGCGGGTCTAGCTGTAGCTCTTGCGCGGGATCACGCGCGCCTTGGTCTCTGCGGCGGCGTCTTCCTCCGTGCCGTCCGTCTCCGGCGGGCGCCCTGGGAACACCGCGCGGAAGCGGGCGCCGCCATCGTCGGACTCCTCCGCCACGATGGTGGCGTTATGGCGGTCGAAGACCTGCTTCACAATGGCCAGGCCCAAACCGGACCCCGGCATGGAACGGGACTCCGGCGCGCGGTAGAAGCGTTCGAAGACCTGCTCGCGCTGGTCTGCCGGGATGCCGGGACCGGAGTCGTCCACAATCAGCACCGCGTTGCGCTTCGCCGCCTTCAGCGACACACGCACCGTGCCGCCCTGCGGCGACCACTTCGCAGCGTTGTCGATAAGGTTGATCGGGGCACGGCCCATCGCGAACCGGTCGCCGGTGATCACCCACGGGTCCGCTTCGAATTGGAACGCCAGGTCCGGGCGGCGCCGCCGCACGCGGTCGAGTGCTTCCTCCAGCACCTCGTCCAGGCGGAAATCCTCGGGCTCGGCGCCCTGGTGCGCCTCGTCGCGCGCCAGGTCGACCAGGTCGCCGATGAGGATGGACATTTCCTCCATCTGCGCCATCACGTCGCGCTCCAGGTCCTTGCGGTCCTGCTCGGAGATTTGGTCTTGCTGTCCGGAGTTGTACAGCATCATCAACAGCTCGATGTTCGTGCGCATCGAGGTCAGCGGGGTTTTCAGCTCGTGTCCGGCATCCGCGACCAGCTGTGCCTGCCGCGTCTTGGAGTCCTCCAGTGTGGCGATCATCGTGTTCACTGAGGTCGTAATTTCGGCGAACTCGTCGTCGCCCTCGACAGGCAGCTCGGTGAGCTGGTCGGACTCGTTCGCGTCATCGATAGCCCTGTGCAACCTGCGCACGGGGCGGAGGCCGACCGCGGAGATCACCGCGCCCGCGATCCAAGCGAGTAGCCCGCCGGTGCCTGCGATAACCAGCGCTGCGGCGCCCCAACTGCCGGAGACGATGCTCAACACGTCCAACGGCTTTGCGATGGCCACGGTGACACCGGAGGCGCTGCGGCGCACCACCACGCGCTCCCCCGCCACAGTGCGCTGGGAGAGCATGTCGCCTGAAGACGTCGCCGTGTACGGCCCCGCAACCGGCACCGGGTCGCCGTAGAACACGTTGGAACCAGCGGGCGCGGCCGAGAGCTTCACCCACGGGCTGGATCGACCGAACTCGGCGAGGGCTTTTTCGAAGCCTTCCTGGTCGTCCGAATCCAGGTCCTTCAGCTGCAGCGACACGCCGTAGGTGCGGGTGCGCAGGTCGTCGTCCATAACGGTCAGACGAGTCGTTTCTGAAAGCCGGTAGGTAAACAGCGCGGTCAACAAAATGACCACGGCGACAATGCCACCAGCGAGGACGGCCAAGCTGTTGCGCAGGGACCGACCGTTGTCGGCCTGCCCCTGCGGTTCAGCTTCGCCTGTGAAGCGCCGCAAGATCACGGAGCGGTCTCCCGCAGGACGTAGCCGACGCCGCGGACGGTGTGGATCAGGCGTGATTCGCCGCCTGCTTCAGTCTTGCGGCGCAGGTAGCCGATGTAGACCTCGAGCGCGTTGCCGGACGTCGGAAAGTCGTATCCCCACACCTCTTCCAGGATGGTCTGGCGGGCCAGCACGTGGCGCGGGTTCTGCAGCAGCAGGTGCAAAAGCGCGAACTCGGTGCGGGTCAGCGAGATCGCGCGGCCGCCGCGGGTGACGTCGCGGGTGGAGGTGTCCATGACCAGGTCCTCGAACTGGAGGCGGGTCTGGTCCTTTTCCGCGGCCTTGCGCGCCTCAGAGCGGGTGCGGCGCAGCAGCGAGCCCACGCGCGCCAGCAGCTCCTCCAAGGCGAAAGGCTTGGGCAGGTAGTCGTCCGCGCCCGCGTCCAAGCCTGCCACGCGGTCGGACACACCGTCGCGAGCCGTGAGCATGAGGATCGGTCCGTCATATCCGGAAGAGCGTAGCGTGCGGCACACACCCAGTCCGTCGAGCTTGGGCATCATCAGGTCGAGGATGGTCAGGTCCGGCTGCTCAATACGGATCTGGTCGAGCGCGTCTTCGCCGTCTACGGCGAGTACGACGTCGTATCCGTTGAAGCGCAGCGAGCGTCGGAGCGACTCGCGGACGGCCTGCTCGTCGTCGGCTACGAGAATTTTCATAGGATTATTATGACTTATATTTTCCTCAGAGTTGAATCAAGCTGAAAAAACCGGGCCCCACCTGGGGATCCCGGTTCCTTCGATGGGCCTCTTGAGACCCTTAAAAACTTAGAACTGCTCGACGTCGATCAGACCAGCCTGAGCTGCCTTGATCAGGCGGCGCGGAATGCGCACCTCCTGGCCGTCGATCTTGACGGTCTGCAGGTCGGCGTTGTCGGCCTTCCACTGGGAACGACGCATGCGCGTGTTCGCGCGGGACTTCTTGAACTTCGGTGTTGCCATGACGAGTCTCCTTTATCCCCTCTAGTTGGCCTTCTTCTTGCGGCGGGCCATGCCGCCGAAACGCTGGTTGAACTTCTCCACGCGACCAGCGGTGTCCATGAGACGCTGTGCGCCGGTCCAGAACGGGTGGGACTCGGCGGTGACGTCCACGACCACGAGCGGGTACTCGTTGCCGTCTTCCCACTGCTCAGTGCGTGCGGAGGTCAGGGTGGAGCGCGTCAGGAACTTGTGGCCCGTGTTTGCGTCCTGGAAAATCACCGGGTGGTAATCCGGGTGAATGTCTTTCCTCATTTGATTCGTCTCCCTCAGGATTGAACTACGGGTCGGTTCCGCGGAATCCCACGGATCGTGCCCGAGTTGGGTGCGAAATGGTCTTTTCATCCGGCGGTCGCCGAACAACCTGCAGGATTATACTTGCCTAGACGAGATTTTCCGAATCGCGCAGTTGCACATTTCGCCACCACAGCAGCAGCGCTCCGGCCAACGCCTGCGCCAAGCCGAGCACGAGCCATGCAAGATTGCCCAGCTCAACCGGAAAGACCAAGCTCAACACCGCGAGCATGAGGTGCATTCCGCCATGCGAGCCTGCCGCCCACCAGAAGCTGCCAAAGCAATAAACCAGCGCGGCGCCGAGGATGGACATCCCGAAAGGCATAGCCAAGTACACGACGTGGTCGAGAGTACTTTGTTGCCCTCCCGAAGAGGTTAAGTGAATCAATGTGAAGGCGGCGGTTGTCCACACCACGGTCAGCGCTTCGCGGTGGCGCGTGACGTCGAAAAGCCAGCCGCGGAAGAGCAGCTCTTCAGGGATCCCCTGTAGCAAGTATGCGCGAACGAGGACCCACGCCCCGATTGCGACAACCGGATACTCGCCAGCCTCGGCCGTCTCCGGCATCTCCGGGCCGCGCCCGAGGATCGCCCAGAGCACCGCCCAGCCTAGGACCATCGGTACGGCAACCACGACCGTGCCACCAAGCAGCCCCCACCCCCCTTTCCAATTGATGCGGGACCGCTCAACGTAGCGCACCCACACAACGACGAACACGACCACCAGTACAGGAGTCAGGCAAAACAAGAGGGTTTCGTCCACATATGGGGCGAGCGGGAGCCGAGCAAGATTCGCCCCCATGAGCACAGCCGCCGCGATGACGGCGCGGAGCACGAGGCCAAATACATTGACAGGAATTCTTGGATTCATGTTGAGCGACTTTATGGAGCGTAAAGTGGCCGCAACAGTAGATGCCGTCACCAAAATCCATGACCCGAGTCATGGGTGTCAACGGGTAGGTTCGGCTCCATGAACCGCGTCCACCTGCACTTGATGGACAGCATCCTGGTTTTCGCCATCCTGCTGTACCTCAACTTCGCTCCAACAGCGCTCGCGCGCGAGGGGGTGCTTTTGGCCGTCGCGCTTCTCACGGTCACGGCCTGGGTGGCCTGGCGAGAAACAGAGCATGGAGCTGCCGCGGTCTGCTTTTCCTTGTGCTCGTTCGTCGTCTTCACCACTGCGAACAACCCGATCAGCATCCTAGTCCTGTGGTGTGCGGTGGTGACGGTGCATATGAGCCTTGGTAAGCGGGCAGGGTACGTGTACGCGGGCGCGATTGCGGTAACCGCTTTCGCCGCACAGGTCACAGCCCAAGCTCCGGCAGGTAAAATCGCTTTCGAAACGCTCGGCAGCGCCGCCGCGGCCGCTGTGGGACTCAACCTCGCCTCCACGGTCTCTCGACAACGCTGGCACGAGGCCCGTCAGCAAGACATGGCAATGACAAAGGAGCGCGAGAGGATCGCGGCGACGCTTCACGATGCCCTCGGGCACCGTCTCACCACCATCGGCCTAAGCCTCGACTACGCACTCCGCACCCCCAACGCGGAGAAGCGCAATGACGAGATCGCACGGGCTCGTGCCAACGTGTCGGAAGCCCTGCACGAAATGCGCGCAACCGTGCGCGCAATGAAGCCTGTAGCTAACCCGGATGAGGATATCGAGTCCACACTGTCTCATTTAGCGGAGTCTTTCGCGACAACTTCTTTGGACGTCCAGTTCGCTCACACTACGCAGGCCAAGTACTCCACCGAGGAGCGCATGCTCATGCTGCATTTTTGCCAAGAGGCGTTGACAAATGTGCTGCGCCATTCACACGCAACGAAAGCCCGAATCGTTCTTGATGGCCGAACGCTGGTTGTGACCGACAATGGAATGGGCGCGACCGGGCCGGAGGCTTTCGGTATCACCTCGCTTCGCGAACGCGCTGCGGGGCTCAAAGGCGAAATCATTACGCTCCCCCACGACGCCATCAACGGCGGGTTTCGCATCGAATTGCACCTCAAGGAGAAATCATGACCACACGCGCGCTGCTTATCGACGACCACGAGATGCTCCTGCGCGGACTCCGACTCATCCTGGAAACCGACGACCGGGTTGAGGTTGTCGCTACGACTACCGACGGCGCACAAGCGCTCAAACTGGCCCGGCGCTGGGACGTCGACGTGGTGGTCACGGACGCTGCCATGCCGGAAACCGACGGTGTCGGGGTCGTAAACGCCTGCCATCCGCACTTCCCTGTGCTCGTCCTCACCACTTTTGACGATGCAAACTTGGTCAAGAAGCTACTCGACGCTGGGGCCTCCGGCTACATCCTTAAAGATGTTTCCCCGGAAGAATTATCGAGCGCCATTGTCGCCACCGCCCAGGGAGGTCTCGTCCTCGACCCCCGGATTGCGCGCTACGCTGCAGGTAACCCTCAGCTGACGATTCTGACCCCGGCAGAGCGCTCCGTCGCGGAGCAGGTCGCGCGAGGTATGAACAACCGGGAAATTGCTAGTGCTCTTTTCCTGGCTGAAGGAACCGTAAAAAACCACGTGTCTGCACTGCTCCGGAAACTCGATGCGCGCGACCGTACGGTACTCGCACTGCGCCTAGCCAAAGCTTTGGGGCTCTAGACTGCAGATTCGTACCTCTTGCCCTCCACAATCCGTCCGTCTTAGCCGCATTGATGTCCAACTTGGTGAACCATGCTGAAAAACACATGATCGTGCGCTCGCAGCTAGCAGGGGCAGTGTCGCGCCGTAACGGGCTGAGCATCGTCTCCATGTTGCCGGGAAGTCTCGCCGCCTGAGATTAGGAGTTTCGGCGCTGAACATGTACTGTTTACTCTCGCTGTTGTCGAAGTACACGTATACGCCTGCGTCAACCGATTGCACTTGCGCTGGTCGCGGACCCTCACTCCGCTTCTCACCTGGCGCTTTACCTCACATAGCGATCGTGTCGTGGGCGGCAAGAAGAGTAAGGAAGCTAACCCATGTCGGCACATTGCCAGGTCACGGGACGTAAGCCGTCTTTCGGCAAGACCGTCTCGCACTCGCACCGCCGCCACTCGCGCCGTTGGAACCCCAACGTGCAGAAGCGCCGGTTCTACCTGCCCTCTGAGGGCCGTACCATCACCCTGAACGTCTCCACCAAGGGTCTGAAGATCATCGACCGTGACGGCATCGAGTCCGTCGTCGCCCAGATCCGCGCACGAGGTGAGAAGATCTAATGGCACGTAACGATATCCGCCCGATCATCAAGCTCAAGTCCACTGCGGGCACCGGTTTCACCTATGTCACCCGCAAGAACAAGCGCAACAACCCGGATCGCATCACGCTGAAGAAGTACGACCCGGTTGTTCGCAAGCACGTCGAATTCCGCGAGGAGCGATAATCCATGGCGAAGAAGTCCAAGATCGCTAAGAACGAGCAGCGTAAAGAGATCGTCGCCCGCTACGCGGAGCGTCGTAACGAGCTCAAGGCCATCATCAAGAACCCGGAGACCTCCGACGAGGACCGTCTTGACGCCCAGTTCGAGCTCAACCGTCAGCCGCGCGACGCCTCCCCGGTTCGCGTGCGCAACCGTGACTCGCGTGACGGTCGCCCCCGTGGCTACCTCCGCAAGTTCGGTGTGTCCCGTGTCCGTATGCGCGAGATGGCTCACCGTGGTGAGCTGCCTGGCGTCCGTAAGTCTTCGTGGTAAAGGAGGACTCACATTATGAAGCGCAACAATTCGCGTAAGCCGCGCATTGAGCAGTCCCGCCGCCCGAAGAAGAACCCGCTGAAGGCGAAGGGCATCGAGTCGGTCGACTACAAGGATGTTGAGACCCTGCGTCTATTCATCTCCGACCGCCACAAGATCCGCTCCCGCCGCGTCACGGGTCTGACCCCGCAGCAGCAGCGCCAGGTCGCTACCGCTGTGAAGAACGCGCGCGAGATGGCTCTTCTGCCGTTCACCACCCGCTAATTAGCCGGTTGACGATGACAGCGTAGAGTCTTCGGCTCTTTCAAGCACCCGCACTCCCCTCCCCGGAGGGTCGAGAGCGGGTGCTTTTCGTCTATAGTTGTCCCGCGCAACCATAAATAGCGAGCTATGACGGAAGGACGGAAGGCATGGCGAAACCGGTCGGACGGCCACGCAAGCAAAGCCCCCGCCGCAGAGGCGCCACCGCGCGCGAAGAGATTCTCGACGCCGCCTCCGAGCTGTTCACCCGCAAAGGTTTCGCCACCACCTCCACCCACGACATCGCGGACGCGGTGGGCATGCGCCAAGCCTCGCTGTACTACCACTTCCCGTCCAAGCGCGACATCTTTCTCACGCTGCTGATGGGCACGATCCAGCCGGCGCTGGCACTCGCGTCGGATCTGGCCAAAACCGACGAGTCGGCGGCGGTGAAGCTGTGGGCGCTCGTGGCCGCCGAGTCGCGCATCCTGCTGTCCTCGAATTGGAACATCGGCAGGCTCTACCAGCTGCCGGTGCTGCTGTCCGAGGAGTTCGCCGAATACCACGAGGCGCGCCAGGAGCTGGAGGGCATCTTCCGCACGCTGTCGGCGCAGATCGTGGGCGACGACGACCCGCGCATCGACCTGCCGTTCCACATGACGCTCGCGGCCATCGAGATGCGCGACAACACAGGCACCGCGCCCTACCCGCTTGTCGACGATGCCCTGCCCGCCCCCGCCGTCACCATCGCCGACGCCGTGCTGGATGTGCTCCACACGGATCTGCCGGAACGCCGCACCGAGCGCATGCTCGAACTGGTGGACCTGGTCTCCCGCAAGGGCGAAGAGAGCTAGGGCTGGCAGGCCGCGGCCGGAAGCCGCTCGGGACCCTCCGCGAGCGCTTCCGCCGCAGCAGTCAGCATGGCCTGTCCCGTCGCGTAGCTCCCGTCCGCAGGCAACGCCGTGAGCGCCACCGGTGCCCAGGAGCCGTCCCCGCGCGGGACGAGCCCGAATTGCCGTACCTGGTAGGCGTCCGTGGTGTCTGGGCCCCACCCGCCCTTAAACAACGCCCCGACTGTGCCCAGTCCGTACGCCTGGGCGGGGTCGATTTTCCCCATATGCGCAAGCACAGGGGCGGCGCTTTCCACGCAGGCGAGCCTGCCGGCGAGCACGGCTTCGTCGGCCACGCTGAGCTGCGTTTGTCCGAAAGTGGAGAACTCTGGGCGGAGCGGTTCTGTGTTCACCCGAGCGGCAAGGCCCGCGTGAGCAAGGACCAGGTCCACGGCCTCTGGGCCGGTGGCGTCGAAAAGGCGCTGCGCCGCCGCGTTGTCGGACGCAGTCACTGCGGCGCGGGCGTCTGCCTCGAGCGCGGGGCTGGTGCGCATGGCGGCCACAGCGATGGGCACCTTGATGGTGGACCAGGCAGGGCTCGGGTCGGTGAACCCGGCCGATTCTGGCCCTTCCGTTCCTACAGTGGCGACGCCCAGCTGGCCGCCGTAGGTCGATTCGACGTGGGCGACGGTGGCGTCGAGAGGCAATTGCTCATCGGTGGCCGGCGGTGGCGCCTCCGTAACGGTTGAGGTGACAACCACGGTTTCTTGGCCTCCGGAACAGGCAGACAAGAACAGTGCGCCGGCTGCGGCGAGTCGGAGGCGCCGGCGAGCTACCAAATCTTGACCCGGGCGTTGTTGCCGCCGGTGCAGTACACCGTCTCCCCGCCGGAGCAGGTCATGCGGTAGGTGATGCCGGTGGCCGGGCTGTACGCGTTCACGGTCATATCGGTCGTGCCGGTGCGTCCGTACGCCTGCTGGAACGCCTCAAAGACGTTGGCGGCAAATCCGTCGGTGGTCACATCCGTAGCCGGGGCGTAGTGCGAGTACGTGCGCTTCGCCGGCTCCTTGCTGGGCTGTTCGGGTGCTTCCGACCTCGGCAGTGTGCGAGTCTCAACCACCGTGCTGGTCACCGGCTCGCTGGAGCGGTTGAACGCACCCGAGCCGCCCATGAACGCCAACACTCCGACGATTGCGGCAAGCAGCAGCGCACCCAAAACGTAGAGCCACGGGCTCGGGCCGCCGCGCTTCTCCGGCTGCTGGTAGCTGGAGGGGTACTCGTCGGGCTGGCCGTGCTGCTGCTGCGGTACCGCGCTGAACTGCTGTGTCTGGTCGATATCCGGATCCGTGGGGTGCGGCTGGTCCGGGTTCCATTGGCTGGAGCCTTGATTGGTCATGGCGCATCCCTAGCAACGCGACGTAGGCAGGTCGCCACGCATGGCGCTCAACCCGTTTGCGAGCTCGTCCAGCATGGCGAAGCTGCCCTCGTGGCCCTTCGGGCTGTGGGCGGTGATCGCCACGGCGATGTCACCGTTCGGGCCCGGGATCAGGCCGAACTGGCGGGCCAGGTGCCCGCCCTCGTGGTAGTTCCAGCCGCCCTTGTAGCGGGCGCCGCCGATGCGGCCCAAGCCCCAGTGCTGGTAGTCCACGATGCGGCCCATCATGTCCAGTACCGGCTCGTGCCCCGCCACGCAGCGCAGCCCGGAGGCGAATGCAGCCTGGTCGCTGGTGGTCCACATCGTGCCCATTTGGTAGCCGGCCGGGGTGGACGTGCGCGCCCCCGCCTCCCGGATCACTCCCTCGTAGCTAGCCGCCGGAACTTGGCCGAACATGCGGTGTGCCGCGGGGTTATCGGAGCGGGTCACCGCGGCCTCTGCGTCCGGGTAGAACGCCTGGCTCTGGCGCAGCGCGGCGATGGCCAGCGGCACCTTCATGGTGGAAAACGCGGGCTCCGGCCGGTTATCGCCGGCGGTGAGGCCGCCTACCGACACCGCGGCGCGGCCGCCGTGGCGCCCCACCACGTCCGCCACGAGGCGGTCCAGCTGCGCCTGGACGTCGACTGCGGGCGCGACGTGCTGCGACTTGCCGGGCTCCGGGGTGGTCAGCGGCAGCGGCAGACGGATGGCGTTTTTCACCTGCGGTGGCAGCTGGTTGTAGGCCTGGACGATCGGCTGGCCGATGACGGGAATCTGGTCGATCGCCGTGTAGGTCGGCACCGATGACATGGGAAAAGCCAGGCCCGCGGTCAGGGCCAGGGCTGCAACTTTGGAGGGCACGGGAAACGGTCTTTCTAGTGGGCGAAGTGGCGGGTGCCGGTCAGGTACATGGTCACGCCGGCGGCCTCAGCGGCAGCGATGACTTCCTCGTCGCGGATGGAGCCGCCTGGCTGCACCACGGCCTTCACGCCGGAGTCAGCCAGCAGCTGGAACCCGTCCGCGAACGGGAAGAACGCGTCGGAGGCGGCCACGGCGCCGTTGGTGCGGTTGCGCCCCTCGTCGAGGGTGTTGGCGCGGTCCACGGCGAGCTTTGCGGAGTCCACGCGGTTGACCTGGCCCATGCCAATGCCTACCGACGCCCCCTCGGACGCGATCAGAATCGCGTTCGACTTCACGCAGCGCACTGCGCGCCACGCGAATTCGAGGTCGGCAAGAGTCTGCTCGTCCGCCGCCTCGCCCGCGGCGAGGGTCCAGTTGGCGGCGGTGTCGCCCTCGGCCTGGAAGCGGTCGCGCTCCTGCACGAGCCAGCCGCCGGCGATCTGCTTGCGCTCCTCGCCCTGCTGCTTCGGCTCGACCTCGAGGATGCGCAGGTTCTTCTTCGTCTGCAGCAGCTCAAGTGCGTCCGCGGCGTAGGACGGCGCGATGACGACCTCGGTGAAGATCGGCTTGATCTGCTCCGCCAGCTCCAGGGTGACCTCGCGGTTGCAGGCGATTACGCCGCCGTAGGCCGACACCGGGTCGCAGGCATGCGCCTTCTTGTGCGCGTCCGCGATAGAGGTGTCGGACACTGCCACGCCGCACGGGTTGGCGTGCTTGATGATCGCCACGCACGGGCGCTCGTGGTCCCAGGCGGCGCGCCACGCGGCGTCGGCGTCCTGGTAGTTGTTGTAGCTCATCTCCTTGCCGCCGTGCTGGGTGGCGGCGGCCAGACCCCAGCCCTCGTTTTCCAGGCGCGCTGCCTGGTGCGGGTTCTCGCCGTAGCGCAAGTCGGTGGCACTCTCGCTGGCGCCGGAGGCGTCCGCGCCCAGCTGGTTGGACAGCCAGGAGGAGACCGCGGCGTCGTAAAGCGCAGTGTGCGTAAACGCCTCGAGCGCAAGCTGCTTGCGCTGCTCAAGGTCGAAGCCGCCGCCCTTGACCGCCTCCACGACCTCGCCGTAGCGCGCGGGCGAGGTCACGACGGCGACCGACGGGTGGTTCTTCGCCGCGGCGCGGACCATGGACGGCCCACCGATGTCGATCTGCTCGACGCACTCGTCGAAGGTGGCGCCGGAGGCGACGGTCTCCTCGAACGGGTAGAGGTTGACCACGACGAGGTCGAACGGCTCGATGCCCAGCTCTTGCAACTGGTCAACGTGGCTGTCCTTGCGCAGGTCCGCAAGGATGCCGGAGTGCACGCGCGGATGCAGCGTCTTCACGCGGCCGTCGAGCACCTCAGGGAAGCCGGTCACGTCCGCGACCTCGGTGACGGAAACGCCCGCGTCGGCGATGCGCTGGGCGGTGGAGCCGGTGGAGACGATCTCCACGCCCGCCTGGCCCAGCGCGCGGGCCAGCTCCTCCAGCCCGGTCTTGTCGTAGACGCTGATCAGCGCGCGCTTGATTTCCCGCTTAGACATTGAATATAGCCTTTCCGTTGGCAATTTCGAGGTTGTGCAGCAGGTGAACGAGCTGTTCGCGCTCAACCTTCTTAATGCGTTCGTGGAGCTCCGACTCCGTGTCCCCCGGCTGCACCTCGACGGCGCGCTGGGCGATGATCTCGCCGCTGTCCAGGCCTGCGTCCACGTAGTGCACCGTGCAGCCGGTGACCTTCACGCCGTGTTCCAGTGCGTCACGCACCGCGTGCGCGCCCGGGAATGAGGGCAACAGGGACGGGTGGGCGTTAATCGTGCGCCCCTCAAACTCCTGCACGAATGCCGGGCCGAGCAGCCGCATGAATCCCGCAGAAACCACCAAGTCCGGCTCGACGGAGGCCACGGCGGCCACCATCTTGTCGTTCCAGGCGTTGCGGTTTGTCTCCATCGGCACCACGGCGGTGCGGATGCCGGCGTTTTTCGCGCGTTGCAGAGCCGGACAAATTTGATCCGCCACCACGAGGTCAACGCGGTAGCGGTTCTCCTGGTTATCGATGATCGCTTTCAGCAGGGTGCCGGTGCCCGACGCGAGGACGGCCACCGATTTCGCAGAGTCACTCACAAGCCCAAGTCTAACTACCGCTGCGCGCGGATGCGCGTTGCCTCACCAGCGCCACGCCGCGCACAAGCGCGCCCGTCAGCGCGACCCAGATGAACAGGGACAACGCGAGCGCGAACGGATCCGAGCCGACAAGCCCGTAGGCCCCGGCACCCCCAGCCGAGAAGATCCCCAGCAGCGCTCCCATCAGGGCGGCCCACGTGGCGGCCGCAGCGACGCTTTCGAGGCTCAAAGGCTTCACGACGAACGCATGCGCAAGCACCGCCGCCGGCACAATCAACAGCACCGGTGCCCACTGCGGCATCTCCGCCGGGATCGCCGCGAACAGCGGCAGCGGCGGGTACGCCACGTTGGAGGTGGCGAACAGACTCACGCCCGCGCCGGCGGCCTCGAAGCTGCCGCCGAGCAGCACCGCGAGCTGCGCGACCGCCGCGTTGGGCAGGTACAGCAGGCTCAGCACCACCAGGGCCACGCCCCCGCCAACACCGAGCTGCGGGAACTGCGAGATCAGCTCGCCGACGCGGCCATAGCCGAAGGCGAGGGCGACGAGGAAGACCACCGTGGCCGCGGCGAGCAGGCGGAGAATGAGGTTCGCCGCGTGCGCCCCCGCATCCACCGCCTCCGCCGGGACGCCGCTGCGCTTAGCCAGCGCGTGCCACACCACGCGCCGCACGCCAATGATGAAGCCCACCAGGTGCACGATCAGCGGATAGACGAACGCCGCGACGACGGGCGGCATCCCCACCGGGTACACGTGCGAGGCGTCGAACACCATGAACAGCGCGATGGCGCTAACCAGCACAGGCAGGCCGAGCGCGAGCCCGAGCAGCGTCAGCAAATCCAGCACGCTGACACGGCCCGCGGTGGCTTTGCGCACCTGCACCGCCACCACGGCAGCCACCCCTACCGCGGGAAGGAGGGGCATTGCGGTGAGCGAGACGCCGTCGATAAGCAAAGGCACGCCGTGGAGAGCGAACCATGCCTCACCGACAGCGCCGGGGAAATACGTGAGGCTCCAACCGGCGATGAGGATCACCGCGAAGCACAGCGCGACAAGCCCGAGCACCAGCGCCAAGTTCGGCACGAGCGCGTACGGCAGGTAGTGGCGCACCCGCTCTTTGGCGGTGGCAGGAACCTTGTCGTTCGCAGCCGGGCGTTTGACGCCCGTGATCTTCCGCTTGGACGCGCCTTTGCGACGCTGACGGCGCGCATCCGACTGGCGCGGCCTCTGATTGGGTGTGGTGCTCATCGCGTCCTACTCTGCCACCCCGGCGACAACCCCCACCACAGTGACACCCGCCCGGCCCGCTGCCTGGCGGCGTCACCTGGCAAAATGCGGCGGTTCATCGCCGCTACGCAACGGCGTGGCGCACATCTCTAACGCGGCGGGGGTGTAACGTTCGCCCGAATAAGCACGATTTAAGAAATATTTCAGCTTCTGTCTTGCTCCGACGAGACCGATTCGTTACAGTAACCTCTCGTAGATAACAGGAAGGTCACGATTCCGCTGTGAACAGCGGAGGAGATGGCCAACGAAAGATCTCAAAGAGGGCTCATGTTCAACTCCAAGAAGCAGGGCGGCAAGCACCGCAAGCAGTCCCCCAACAAGGGGCGCGTTGCCGTCGTCGCAGCAGCCACTGGCGCTGTGTCCACCGCTGGTTTCTCCGGCCTGGTCGCCGGTGCCCTCACCAGCAACCAGGACGCCGAGCAGGGACAGAACATCAAGCTCGCCGCAGACGCCGACGAGCTCCAGAGCGCCGATCCGGGAGTGGACGAGGCTTCCGCCGAGGAGACCCCGCAGATCCTCTCCATCGCCGAATACAAGCCGGTGGAGAACCTCACCGAGCAGCTGGACAAGGCTATCCAGCACTCCGACGAGGTTGCCCGCCTGGACGAAGCCGCCCGCGCGCCGCTGTTTACTAAGCCGGCCGAGGGTGCCTTCACCTCGGGCTTTGGTATGCGCTGGGGCTCGATGCACAACGGCGTCGACATCGCTAACACCCCGGGCACCCCGATCCGCGCAGTTGCCGCTGGCACCGTGATCGACTCCGGCCCGGCGCAGGGCTTCGGCAACTGGATCCGCATCCGCCACGAGGACGGCTCCATCTCCGTTTACGGCCACATGCAGTCCCTCTACGTCGCCGTCGGCGAGGTTGTGCAGCCCGGTCAGCTCATCGCCGGCATGGGCAGCGAGGGCTTCTCCACCGGCTCCCACCTCCACTTTGAGATCTGGTCGGACGGCGCCACCCCGTCCGACCCGGCTTCCTGGCTGGCAGCCCGAGGCATCGGCCTCTAAACATTTCAGCCCTTTTCCAACGGGGCCTTCCGCGCTTTTCGACGCGCGGGAGGTCCCGTTTTTGCGCAGTTGACGCGCGCAGCCTCTTTGACGGGGGTAAACCCCTACCCCCGACGCCTAATACCATGCGTAACAATTTTCTCACCAGCAACACGCCGGGTGAGCTGGACGGACACCTAGGCTTCCCCGAAAATTCGAACAAACGTGCACGTCACAGCATTGCCAGAGGGCATTTCGCCGGTTAGATTCTCTGCCTGTGTGCGTGGCCGAGACCGCGCCTAGCCCTCTACAGAGTTAGAAAAGGTATCCCCCAGACATGAACCGACGTCTCACTTCGAGCATCGCAGCCGTCTCGGCCGCAGCGGCAATAGCGCTCACCCTCGCGCCCGCGCCCGCTTCTGCCCTGACCGTCACTGTGGGTGGCGCAACGGTCTCCGACGCGGGCCAAGCCCTGGGCGCAGTAGCGAAGGCCGCGGGCGCCATCAAGGAAAGTGGCGCGACCATCACCGCAGGCGACTACAAGATCGTCTACGACCCGCGCGCACTCGAGGCCCCGCTCGCCGCCGCGTTCGCTCCCGCGAAGGGCAGCGACTGGGTGGCCCCGCAGCGCGGCCGCACCGCCGACGGCCGCACCGTGGTCACCCCGGCAGCCGGGCGCTTCACCTCCGGCTTTGGACCGCGCTGGGGCACCGTGCACCAGGGCATCGACATTGCCAACGACCTGGGAACCCCGATTTACTCCGTCATGGACGGCACCGTCATCGCCGCGGGCCCCGCGCGCGGCTTCGGCAACTGGGTTGTGATTAAGCACGACGGCGGCGAGGTGTCCGTCTACGGCCACATGCGCTACTACGACGTCTCCGTGGGCCAGCGCGTCTCCGCCGGGCAGAAGATCGCCTCCATCGGCAACGAGGGGCAGTCCACCGGCCCACACCTCCACTTCGAGATCAAGCCGGACGGGAACACTCAGGTGGACCCGGTGCCGTGGTTCGCGGCCCAGGGCATCAAGATCTAGAGCTTCTCCATGGGCACGCCGCCAATCGTCATCAGGCGGACGGTGCCCGAGGAGCCGAAGTCAATCGTCACCGTCTCCCGGACGCCGGAGCCTTCAACCGCCATCACGGTGCCAAGCCCGTACTTGGCGTGGTTGACCCGGTCGCCCACCGCCAGGTTGAGGTTTTTGTGCACCTTGGCACCAGACCCGCCCCGGCGGGACCGGGCCGGCGGACGGGAACGAGTGGGCGCGCCCCACGCGTCAGAACTGAATGAGCGCTCCGGTTCCAACCGGCGCCAGTCGATGAGGTCCTCCGGGACCTCTGCGAGGAAGCGGCTGGCGGGGTTGGTCACCGGAGAACCCCAAGAGGCGCGCAGGATCGCGCGGGTGAGGTAGAGCTGTTCCTTCGCGCGGGTGATGCCCACGTACGCTAGGCGGCGCTCCTCGGCGAGCTCCGCCGGGTCCCCCAGTGCGCGCAGGTGTGGGAACTGCCCGTCCTCCCAGCCGGTGACAAACACCACCGGGAACTCCAGGCCCTTCGCCGTGTGCAGCGTCATCAGCGTGACCACGCCCTGCTCGTGCTCCGGCAGCTGGTCCGCGTCCGCCACCAGAGAAACCTTCTCCAAAAAGGCCTGCAGGGACCCCGGCGCGGGCTCGCCTTCCTGCATCACCTCGTTGAGCTCCTCGTCCGTCATGTACGCCACCTGGTTGGCGGCCTCGGAGGAGAACTCCCGGGCGACAGAGACTAGCTCGTTGAGGTTGTCCAGGCGCGCGCCGTCCTGCGGGTCGTTCGACGCCTCCAGCTCGGCGCGGTAGCCCGTGTCATCCAACACGCGGGTGATCAGCGCGCCCAGGTCCGGCATGCCCGTGACTTCGTTGCGCATCGCCGGCATGTCGTCGCGGATTTGGCGGATCGTATCCACAAAACGCGTGATCGAGTTGGTGGCGGCTTTGGCCAGCATGTCGACGTTGCCGGAGGTAGCGTCGACAAGCGATCGCCCGAAGCTTTGATTGTTGTTCTCGGCGTGCAGCGCCACCATCGCCTGCGCTTTGTCGCCGATGCCGCGCTTGGGCACGTTGACGATGCGGCGCATGCTCACCGTGTCGTCCGGGTTTTCCAGGACCTTCAGGTAGGCGACGACGTCGCGGATCTCGCGGCGCTCGTAGAAGCGCGTACCGCCGACAACCTTGTACGGGATGCCGGAGCGGATGAAGATATCCTCGAGTGCGCGCGAGGCGTTGTTGGTGCGGTACATCACCGCCATGTCCGAGTACGGCACTCCCCTGTCGGCCAGGGTGTCAATCTCGGAGGCGATGAAGCGCGCCTCGTCGTGCTCGTTGTCCGCGACGTAGCCGACGATCTTCTCGCCGGAGCCCTGGTCCGTCCACAACTTCTTCGGGCGGCGGCCCTCGTTCTGCGCGATCACCGCGTTCGCCGCGCCCAGGATGTTCTGCGTGGAGCGGTAGTTCTGCTCCAGCATGATCGTGGTGGCGTTCGGATAGTCGCGTTCAAACTCCTCGATGTTGCGGATGGTCGCGCCGCGGAAGGCGTAAATGGACTGGTCCGAGTCGCCCACGACCGCCAGCTCCGGCGCGTCCGGGCCGTCGCCGACAAGGGTGTGGATGAGCTCGTACTGGGCGTGGTTGGTGTCCTGGTACTCGTCCACCAGCACGTGGCGGAAGCGGCGCCGGTAGTAGTCCGTGACCTGCGGGTGCTCCTTGAAAATGCGCACGACCTCGCCGATAAGGTCGTCGAAGTCCAAGGCGTTGGATTGGCGCAGGCGGCGCTGGTACTCCACATACACCTTGGCCACCGTGGTCTCGAACGGATTGTGGGTGCGCTCGGCGTTCGCCAGCGCCGTCTCCGGGCCGATCAGCTCGTTTTTCAGATTCGAGATCCCGTTTGCCAGGGTGCGGGGCGTGAACTTCTTCAAATCCAGGTTGAAGTCCTTGGCAATCATGCCCAAAAGGCGGCGCGAATCATCCGAGTCGTAGATGGTGAAGTTGGTGTTCAGCCCCGGTACCAGCTGGGCCTGCTGGCGCAGGATGCGCACGCACACTGAGTGGAAGGTGGCCACCCACATCCGCTCCGCCTCCGGGCCGACCAGCTGGCCCACGCGTTCCTTCATCTCTGCGGCGGCCTTGTTGGTGAAGGTGATGGCCAGGATCTGCCACGGCGCAACACCACGGTTGTGCAGCAGGTAGGCAATGCGGCGGGTAAGCACCGCGGTCTTGCCGGAACCCGCGCCCGCAACGATGAGCAGCGGGCTGCCCTCATGGACGACGGCGGCCTGCTGCTGCGGATTCAAACCCAGGGTCAGATCAGTCATGGCCGTAACTGTACTAACGCCTCCGACACGACCCGCGCGAGTGTTCGAACTGGCATAATGAGCAGCCATGAGCGAGCTTGAAATCCGCATGCCTTCCGGCACAGACGACCCCTTATCGGACGCGGAGATTCAGGCGTACCGCAAAGAGATCGACCGGCTCGACCGTGTGATCCTCGACGCGGTGAAACGCCGCAGCGAGATCTCCAGCGCCATCGGAAAAACCCGCATGGGCTCCGGCGGCACCCGCCTTGTGCACACGCGCGAGGTAGCCATAATCAACCAGTTCCGCGACGAACTGGGCGAGGAAGGCCCCGGTCTGGCACAGATCCTGCTGCGCCTCGGCCGCGGCAAGCTGGGCTAGTCCTGCTCGAGAGAGTCCAAGACGACCTCGAACTCCAGCAGGTCCGCGGACTGCGAGACCGGCTTGCGGGGCTTGTCACTATCGGTGTCCTTCGACTCGCCATGCCCGGCGCGGCCCGCGCCCTCCCACCACGCGTTGTAGGACTCCTCGTCCGCCCAGCGGGTGACTACGAAGTAGCGGTCCTCGCCCTTGACCGGGCGCAGCAGCTGGAAGCCCTCGAAGCCGGGGTGGCCGTCGATGGAGTGCTTGCGGGCGGTAAACCGGCGCTCCAGTTCCTCGCCGGCGCCTTCGGGGACAGTGATCGCGTTGATTTTCACAATGCTCATGGTCGCCATTATCCACACACTTCCGGTTCCCGGACGCTCCCCGCGCGTTTTGGCTACCTTTGAGCAAGGACAACCCAACCGCGACCTGGACCGCCACCTGGGAGGCTGACATGCACGACATCACGTCCACCGAAAACTGGGGCAAGCTGGAGAAACTCCATGCAGAAAAGTCCCGCACCACCCTGCGGGATCTGTTCCGGGCGGACGCGGAGCGCGCACAGCGCTACACGTTCGACGCGGCCGGGCTTCGCGTGGATCTTTCCAAGAACTTGGTAGACGGAGACGTCGCAAAGCAGTTGCTCGCCTTGGCCGACGAGGCAGGCCTGAAAGACCGCATCGAGGCGATGTTCAACGGCGAGCACATCAACACCACCGAGGACCGTGCCGTGCTGCACACCGCGCTGCGCGCACCCGAGGACGCTGGGCTGGAGGTGGACGGTCAGAACGTCACGGCGGACGTGCACGCGGTGCTGAAGCAGATGCGCGAGTTTTCCACCAAGCTGCGCAGCGGCGAGTGGGTGGGCCACACCGGAAAGACGATTTCCAAGGTGGTCAACATCGGCATCGGCGGCTCTGACCTGGGCCCGGCCATGGCAGCGCAGGCACTGCGCACCTACGCCACCGCTGGCATTACCGCGGAGTTCGTTTCCAACGTGGACCCGGCGGACATGACGCGCGTGCTGGCTGAAGTGGATGCGGAAGAAACGCTGTTCATCGTCGCGTCCAAGACGTTCACCACCCAGGAAACCCTGGCCAACGCGCACGCCGCGAAGCGCTGGCTGCTCGAGCAGTTCGACGGCGACGAGTCCGCGATTGCGAAGCACTTCGTGGCCGTGTCCACCAACGCGGAGAAGGTGGCCGAGTTCGGCATCGACACCGCGAACATGTTCCCGTTCTGGGACTGGGTGGGCGGGCGCTACTCCATGGATTCTGCGATCGGGCTGTCGCTTATGGCCGTCATCGGCCCGGAGGATTTCATGCGCATGCTCGACGGCTTCCACGCCATGGACCAGCACTTCCACACCGCTCCGTTCGAGGAGAACGTGCCGGTGCTGATGGGGCTTTTGAACATTTGGTACCGCAACTTCCACAAGGCGCAGACGCACGCGGTCCTGCCCTACTCGCAGGACCTCGCCCGCTTCCCCGCGTACCTGCAGCAGCTGACCATGGAGTCCAACGGCAAGCACACGCGTATCGACGGCGCAAGCGTTGACCACGACACCGGCGAAATCTACTTCGGCGAGCCGGGCACCAACGGCCAGCACGCGTTTTTCCAGCTGATCCATCAGGGCACCACGCTCGTGCCGGCGGACTTCATCGGCTTTGCCACACCCCGGGCGGATCTGCCCACCGCCACCGGCGAAGGTTCCATGCACGACCTGCTCATGGGTAACTTCTTCGCGCAGACGAAGGTCATGGCGTTTGGCAAGACCCAGCAGGAGATTGAGGCCGAGGGCGTGCCGCACGAACTGGCCCCGCACAAGGTGATGCCGGGCAACCGCCCGACCACCACCATTCTGGCGGAGGAGCTCTCCCCGTTCAGCCTGGGCGCGCTGATTGCGCTGTACGAGCACATCGTGTTCGTCGAGGCCGCGATCTGGGGCATCAACGCCTTCGACCAGTGGGGCGTGGAGCTGGGCAAGGCGCAGGCGAACGACCTCGCCGCCGCCGTCGCCGGCGAGGAGGCGCCGGACACGGGTGATTCTTCCACCGACAGCCTGATCACTTGGTACAGGGAGCACCGCTAATGGGCGACGCAGTATCTTCGGAGTCCTACACTCCGCGCCAACGCACCACCTACCGGCGCCGGCTTGAAGACGAGCTGGAGCGCTTCGACCGCCACCTCCAAGACGCGGACTTTGTGGACCACGGCACGATCGGGCTCGAGCTCGAGCTCAACCTGGTCGACGGCGACATGCAGCCGCACCCCAACAACCAGGCCGTGCTGGAGATACTTGGCGACGAGTACCAGTCCGAGATCGGCGCCTACAACGTGGAGATGAACCACCCTCCGCTGGGGATTGAGGGCGACGGGTTGGCGCGGTTGGCGGAGGGCGTCGAAAAGCGGCTTGCCACCGTGCGCGACGCCGCGGAGAAGTCCGGGTCGCAGCTGGCGATGATTGGCACCTTGCCGACGATGACCTCGCAGTTCCTGGACAGCGACGAATGGATGACCCAGGAAAACCGCTACGCCGGACTGAACAACTCCATCCTCGAATCGCGCGGCGAGCTGGTGAAGATCGACCTGCGCCGCGACGAAAAGTACACCCACTACTTCGAAACCATCGCGCCTGAATCCACCTGCACCTCCATGCAGCTGCACCTGCAGGTGGCGCCGAACCGGTTCGCGGACGCGTGGAACGCCTCCCAGGCGATCGCGGGCGTGCAGGTGGCGCTGTCGGCCAACTCGCCGCTGTTTATGGGGCACAAGGTGTGGCACGAGTCGCGCATCCCGGTGTTTAAGCAGGCCATCGACACCCGCACCAAGGAGCTGATCAACCAGGGCGTGCGCCCGCGCGTGTGGTTCGGCGAACGGTGGATCACCAGCGTGTTCGACCTGTTCGAGGAGAACGTGCGCTACTTCTCTCCACTGCTGCCCGAGGGCCGCATGGCAGCCGGCGCGCCGTTCATGAACGGCGACAACCCCGGCCTGCACTACCTCAACCTGCACAACGGCACCATCTGGCGCTGGAACCGCGCCATCTACGACCCGGCCGGCGAGCTCAGCCACATCCGCGTGGAAAACCGCCTGCTGCCCGCAGGACCCACCGTGAAGGACATCGTGGCGGACGCGGCGTTCTACTACGGGCTGGTCAAGGCACTCGGCGACCAGACCCGACCAGTGTGGTCGCGCCTGAGCTTCGAGACGGCCAACAAGAACTTCCTCGCCGGTGCCCGCGACGGCATCAACGCCGAGGTGGAGTGGCCGACGCTGGGGACGGTGGCGGTGGCGGAGCTCGTCGAGAAGCATTTGTTCGAGCTTGCGCACGAGGGTCTGCGCACGCTGAATGTGGACGAGGCCTGCGCCGACGAGTACCTCAGCGTGATCGAGGGGCGCGTGCGGGCGCGTCAAAATGGCGCGACGTGGCAGCTCGCCGCGCTCGAACGCGTAGCCGGCGGGTCGAAGGCCCTGACCACGGAGCGTGCCGACGGACTCGCCCGCGTGTTACGCCAGTACATGAAAAATTCCCAGGCAGACGCGCCGGTGCATACTTGGACGCTCGAGGTTGAGTAGGGCAAGATAGGCCCAATGCAGAGCATCATCGACTGGATTGTGGGTCTCATGGAGACCCTCGGCGCCCCCGGCGTCGGCATCGCGATCCTCTTGGAGAACCTCTTCCCGCCCATCCCGTCCGAGGTGGTGCTGCCGCTCGCCGGCTTCACCGTCGCGCAGGGCAGCTTGAACATGCTGAGCGTGTTCATCTGGTCCGTGCTGGGCTCCGTCGTCGGCGCATACGTACTCTACGGCGTCGGCGTGTGGCTCGGTCTGGAGCGGCTGCGCAAGATCGCCGACTGGATGTGGCTCGTGCGCGCCTCCGACGTGGACGCCGCGATGAACTTCTTCACCAAGTACGGCAAGCCGAGCGTGTTCTTCGGCCGCCTCATCCCCGGCGTGCGCTCGCTGATCTCCATCCCCGCCGGCCTGGGCAAGATGAACCTGGTCACCTTCGGGCTGTGGACCACCCTCGGCTCCGGCATCTGGAACGCCATCCTGATCTACCTGGGCTACATCCTCGGCGACAACTGGGAGAAGGCCACCGGGTACGCCGACACCTACTCCAACGCGATCTACGTGGTGCTGGTGCTGATCATCCTCGGGTTCCTGGTGTTCTTCATCCGACGTGCGGTGCGGGACCGCCAGGCTCAGGCTGGCACTGCGGGCACCACCAAATAACCCGCTCCAGGTCGCCCTCCCCGCCGAGGAATCCCTTGGTAATCAGAGTGCCGCACCGCCTGCACGGCTTGTTGTTGCGGCCAAACACGTAGCTCGTCTCCCCCGCCCGCTTGATCCCGGTGGTCACGCGGACGGGGGCGTCTTTATTCGCCCACATCAACCGCCGCGCGAGACGCACATGCTTTTCGACGTCCACGTCACGCACCAACTCCGCCGGATGCGTTCCAGCCAAAAAGTTGATCTCCGCCCGGTACTCGTTGCCAATGCCGGCGAGTTTGTGCTGGTCCAGCAGGGCACGGCCGATTTCTCGGTCGGGCTCGGCTTCGATACGCCTGACCGCTTCGTCGAGGTCGAAGCCCGGGTCGAGCAGGTCGGGGCCGAGGTAGCCCATCTCCTGCTGGTATTCCCTGGCTGGGAAGACGTGGACCAGCCCGAGCCAGAAGCCGACGAGTTCGAGGTCGGCCTTTGGTGCGTCGCTAAGCGAAAGCACCACGCGGGCGGCATGAGCGGGCTTTTTCCACCTGGCGCCGGCGCGATGCATGGACCACGTGCCCTCCATCTTCAGGTGGGTGTGCAGGATCTGCGGCTGGTGGCCTGGCGCGCCGAACTGCATGAACAGGTGCTTGCCGTACGGCCAGACGCGCTCGCAGGTCATACCCGTGAAGTCGACGGTTGCGTAGCGGGGCACGCGGATGGACGTGGCTGTGACCTCGCGGTTTTGCATCCATTGGAGGCGCTTGGAGAGCTGATAGACGGAGTCACCTTCAGGCATAATCGGATTCTATGTTCGATTTTCTCCGCAAGGTATTCAACTCTGTATTCAACTCCGGTCCGACCCCGGAAGAATCGCTCGTCGGCTTCTTCCCCGACATGGACGCCGCGATCGAGTGGGCACGCGGGGTGCTTGCGGAGACCGGCACGGACCCCAAAGCGCAGTTCGTGCGCGCGGTGAAAGACGTACGTGAAGCGAACCCGCGACTCGGTCTTGCGGCGGCGAACCACCTGGTCAAGCAGCTACTTTAGAATTTTTGTTCGATTGCTAGTTTAGCGTGTCGGAGGCGCTGTTACATTGACACCCAACACCCGAGAAATGTTGCGGGAAGGAGGGTGTGTCATGAACGGGATCGCCGAGCTTGTGGACCAGGTCGCCGACGGCCTTTCGCAGTTGCGCCAGCTTCTGGACGACCCTTCGGCCCTCCCCCTCGCCACCATCACCCGCGACATCGCGCGCCTCGAACGAGCGATGGATAAGAAGGCGTACGTCGACGCCGCCTTCGCGCAGGCGTGCGTGCTGGCGGACGCCGGCAAGCTGGTCGGCGCGAACCACCCGGACGCGTACCTGACCGAAAAGCTCGGGATCTCCCGCGGCGAAGCGTACAACCGCCTCGCGCGCGCAAAAGCGCTGTTCGACGCGCCACCTCCGCCCGAGCCAGACCTGGGTGACCTTTTCGACGCAGAGGACGGCTCGGAGGAGGACCACTCCGCTGCAGAGGAAGCTGCCCGCAAGGCCGCCGAGGAGGAGGCGGAGCGCCGCCGCAAGGACCAGGAGGAGGCGCGCAAGCGTGCCGACGAGGTCCCGGCCGCCAAGCAGGACATCATCCGCCGCGAGCTGGACAAACTGCTCAAAGCCGCCGAGGGCGAGCGGATGCGCATCTATGCCCGCGCCATGGAGCAGGCCGCCTACCGCGACGAAAAGGACCTGCGGCTGTTTGTGAAGCGCCTGGTCGCCGAGGCCAACAAGCCGCACGTGAAGGCCAACCCGAACGCGGGCTTTGAGAAGCGCGACGCCTCGCTGGGCAGAGAGAACAGCGACGGCACCTTCGACGTGACGCTGTCCATGACCCGCGCCGACTACGCGTTGTACAAGGCGCTCACCGACAAGGGGCTGGCGCCGAACTCCAACATCCCGGAGGAACTCCAGGGCGACCGGGACCCGCGCACCAAGGGGCAGCGCCGCTACGACCAGTACATGGCCATCCTGCGCCAGTACGAAGAGGGGCAGCAGGCCGCGAACGGCGGCGCGGCGTCGGTGGTCGTGTCCATCACGTTGGACGACCTCGCCGAGGCCGACGCCAACACCCTGTTCCAGACCAACGTCGGGGTGGAGCTCGACGCCTTCGACCTGGTCCGGCTCGGCATGGACGGCACGAGCGACTTCCTGCTCACCGTCGACGGGCTTTCCGGGGTGCCGCTGCACCTCGGCCGGTCGCGGAGGCTCGCGTCGGTGGGCCAGCGCATCGCTATGTTTGCGGTGCAGGGCGTGTGCTCCTGGGCCGGCTGCACGACCTCCATGAGCGAGTGCGAGGCCCACCACATCATTTCCTGGCTGCGGTATGGGGCGACCGACATCGAGAACCTCACCGGCCTGTGCCCCACCCACCACAGGTGCAACAACGACCACCGGGACGGATCGTTTAACAAGGGGTACATGGACTACGACCCCGACACCGGCGGCGCCGTGCTGGTAAAGGCCGACGGCACCCGCCACACCAACACCACGGACCCCGCCATGCACTCGGCGGTCAACCGGTTAAAGGCGAAACGGGCCTCAACGTCGGCGCCGCCACCTGCGGAAACGCACTGGCCCACCTCCCCACCGCCACCACCGGGGCGCGCGGGGCATCCTGGGCACGCCGGCCAGCCAAGCCACCGGCCCAATCGACCTGGTCACCGCATGCCGATGCGGCCCTAAAAGGCATGCGCCGCACCCTGAATTAATCGCCGCCTTTAATCGTCAAAGGTGAGGCCCTCGGCAGGACCTCGCGCGTCGCCGTCGCGCGTGCCGCCGCGCGCGCCTGAGCCCCTGCCTTCGCTGTCGCCGCTGCCTTCGAGCTCGCCCAGCGCCTCCGCCACGCTGCGCCCGCGCCGCTTCGGGGGCGCCGAGGCGCGCCCGCCGATCTTCGCGCCCTTGTGGGTCGCCGTCGCCCCGTACTCCTTCAGCGAATACGCCGGCCCGCCGTCGAGCTTCTCCACGCTCAGCGGCTGCATCCGGCCCGCCCGCACCGCGTCCGTGAGCGCGCCAACGACCAACGGCATCGGGTCGCCAACCCCGTCCGGGAAAGTGTCGAAGAACGTGGTCATCGTCTTCCCGCCGCGGGTGACGTGGGCCGCCAGAAGGCCATCCACCAACACCACCATCGCCCCAGCTGAGCGGGTCGGCCCCTGCGCCGGCCACGGCAACGCCGCCCCGTAGGGGTTCGCCGGGTCGGTCGCCGCCAGCACATGCACGTGCGGCTCTCGCGCCCCCGAAGGCCAGCCGACCACGTCGTCGGAATCCTGGTGGCCGCGCAGCCGGTCGATGGTCGCCGGGGTGGAAAACTGCGAGGCACCGAGCCCCTCCACCAGGTAGCCGCGCATCGCCTTGCCGGACGCCTCGAACCCGGACAGGGTCTTGTAGGCCAGCGCGAACCCGCCGAGGATGTCCTCGGCGACCACGGAGCCGCGGGTGACCACCCCGTAGCGGTCCAGCAGCGACTCGCCCAGAGCCACCGACCGGCGGGTCGCGTCGTCGTCAGGCGTCGGCGTCAGCGACCACCGCCCCACCATGTCCGGTGGCACACTCGCCGCGAACGAGGTCCGCCCCGAGCGCACCCTGCTTCTCGACGGCCTCCGGCGCGCCCTGTGCGCCGTCTTCCCACCCGCAAGCCGCGCCCGGATCGGCGCGAACGAGTCGGGGGCGAGGAAGCCGGCCTCGACCAGGTCCCACATGGCCTCGCGCAGCTCCTCGGTCGTGGTGGTGGGCTCGAGCAAGTCGCCGAACAGGAACCCGCCTCCGCGGCGCACCTTCTCCATCACCTGGGACTGGGTGAGCGACAGCAGCGGCTCGTCCACCTGCGGCATCAGTTGCGCGGCGTAGTCCGCGGGCAGCAGCATGATCCACGGATCGCGCGCGCCCGCCTTGCCCGCGCCGACGATGGTGATCTCGCCGGAGGCGGTGAGCTCGTCGAGCATCACCGGCGAGTAGTCGCCCACCCGGGCCGGCAGGATGTGGGACTCCCACGCGCTGGCGGGCAGCCGCACCCCGGCGAGCTGCTCCAGCACCGAGTAGACACCGTCGGCACCCCGCAGTGCCGGGGTCACGCCCACCGGGGCGACGTTCGACCACGCCGGCAGGAATCGCGCATAAGCAGACTGCGACACCGGCCTAGTTTGGGCGCGCGCCGCCGCCAGCGAGCGCGACCGGATGATCCGCAGCACCTCGGCCGCGACGTATTCCTCTTCCTCGACGCCCTGCCGGTAGCGGCCCGGGATGACTTTGTCGTTGTCCACTAGCGGCTGCAGCGCCGAATGCGCCGCGCCGACGGCGAGCCCGAAGGCGTCGGCCAGATCTCGCAAGGTGAACGGGCCGCGGGTGCGCACCCACCGGCCCACCAACTGCGCCAAAGCATCCGGGATGGTCTGCACCTGGGCGGCGACGCCGGGCGGCACGGGCACGCCGAGGCCGTCGCGAAGCAGGGGCGCGTCCAGGGCTTGGGCGACGTGCTCGCGCCCGCCGATGCGCACCCGCATCATCCGCGCCCCCAGGGCCTGCTCCAAGGACTCGAGGGGAACCGCGGTGTGGAGGCGGAGCTCGTCGATAGGCACGGGCCCCACGATGCGCAGGGTGTCGGCGAACTGCTCCGAGGTTTCGGCGCGCCCGAGCCGGCGAAGCGACGCGTCCACCTCCGCGATGATGTCGCCGTCCAACAGTTCCCGCAGCTCCACGGTGCCGAGCAGCTTGGCCAGCAGCGACGGATCCAGCGACAGCGCCGCGGCCCGCTTCTCCGCCAGCGGGGTGTCGCCCTCGTACATGAACGCGCCGGTGTAGTTGAACAGCAGCGAGGACGCGAACGGGCTCGGCTGGTCCGTGGTCACCTCGGCGATGCGCACCCGGCGCGTGTTCACATCCCGCATGACCTCCTGCAGGGCGGGCAGGTCGTAGACGTCCTGGAGGCATTCGCGCACCGTCTCCAGGATGATCGGAAACGACGGATAGTTGCGGGCCACGTCCAACAACTGCTCGGCGCGCTGGCGCTGCTGCCACAGCGGCGCGCGCTTGCCGGGGTTGCGCCGCGGCAGCAGCAGGGCGCGCGCGGCGCACTCGCGGAACCGGGAGGCGAACAGGGCCGAGTTGCCCACCTGCTCGGTGACGATGTCGGCGATCTCGTCGGCGTCGAATTGGAAGATCGCCCCGTCCGGCTCCTTGTCGCCTTGCGGCAGGCGCAGCACGATGCCGTCGTCGCCCGCGACCGCCTGGGCGTCCATGCCGGTCTCCTGCGCGACCCGCCACCCGGTGGCCAGGGCCCACGCCGCGTTGACGCCCTTGCCAAACGGGGTGTGCAGCACCACGCGCCAGTCCCCCAGCTCGTCGGTGAACCGCTCGAGCACCAGGGTTTTCTCGTCCGGGAGGATGCCGGTGGCCTCCTCCTGCTCGTCGAGGTATTGCAGCAGGTTGGTCCGCGCCCGCTCGTCCAGGCTCGCATCCAAGGAGCTTTTTGCTTCTCGACGAAACGCACCCAGCGCCTTGCCCAGCTCGTAGGGCCTGCCCAGCCCGTCGCCGGTCCAGAACGGCAGGCGGCCGGTGTGCCCCGGCGCGGGTGAGACCTGGACCTGGTCGCGGGTGATGTTCTCGATGCGCCAGGAGGAGGCGCCGAGGGTGAACACGTCGCCGACGCGGGACTCGTAGACCATCTCCTCGTCGAGCTCGCCGACGCGGCGGGGCGCCCTTTCTCCTTCTTGCGAGCCTGCGAGCAAGAACACTCCGAACATGCCGCGGTCCGGGATGGTGCCGGCGTTGGTCACCGCGACCCGCTGGGCGCCGGGGCGGGCCTTGAGGGTGGTGCCCTCGAGGATGGCGCGGGGGCGCAGCTCCGCGAAGTCCGTGGACGGGTAGATGCCGATGACCAGGTCGATCACCGAGTCGAACACCTCGCGCGCCAGATCCCTGTAGGGCCAGGCGCGGCGCACCGTGTCGTACCACTCGTCGACGTCGAGGTCTTCCACCGCCACCGCCGCCACGGTCTGCTGCGCCAGCACGTCCAGGGGGCTGCGCGGGGTGTGCAGCTCCTCGATGAGCCCCTCGCGCATCCGCGGCACCGTCACCGCCGTTTGCACCAGGTCGGAGCGGTGCTTCGGGTAGAAGGTGCCTTCGGAGACCGCGCCGACGGTGTGCCCGGCGCGACCCACGCGCTGCAGGCCGGAGGCCACCGACGGCGGCGATTCCACCTGGACAACCAGGTCCACCGCGCCCATGTCGATGCCCAGCTCCAGCGAGGAGGTGGACACCACCGCGCGCAGGGTGCCCTCTTTGAGCATGGTTTCGGTCTGGGCGCGCTCATCCTTGGACACCGAGCCGTGGTGGGCCCGGGCGATCACGTTGGCGGCGTGGCCGGCGGTGTCCACCGACTTCATCAGCTGCGCCGGCGGGCGCCGCGTTGTAGGCGACAGGGCCTCCGGGTCGTGCTCCTTTGCCCACAGCTCGTTGAGCTGGCTGGTCAGCCGCTCGGCGGTGCGGCGCGAGTTGACGAACACGATGGTGGAGCGGTGCGCCATCACCTCGTCGTAGATGGAACGCTCAATGTGCGGCCAGATGGAGTTGGTCGCACCCGGCGGCGGATCTTCTTCCAGCGCGTCGTCGAAGACCGCGTCGCCGATCGTGGAGGCGTCCTCCGGCACCGGCAGGTCGCTCATGTCGTCGACGGGCACCCGCACGTCCAGGTGCCAGCGCTTCTCCGCCGGCGGGTTGATGATGGTGGTCTTCGGCCCGAGGAAGTTCGCCACCGCCTCGATCGGGCGCACCGTGGCCGACAGGCCGATGCGCTGGAAGTCCCCCGCCAGCCGCCGCAGCCGCTCCAGTGAGAGCGACAGGTGCACGCCGCGCTTCGTGCCGGCCAGGGCGTGGATCTCGTCCACAATCACCGTGTCCACCGTCTGCAAAATGCCCGCCGCCTTCGAGGTGAGCATGAGATACAGCGACTCCGGCGTGGTGATCAGGATGTCCGGGGGCTTGCGCACCTGCCGGTTGCGCTCGGACTGCGGGGTGTCGCCCGAGCGCACCCCGACCGAGATGTCCGGCATGTCGCGGCCCAGCTTCTGCGCCACCCGCGCGATGCCGGCCAGCGGCGCGCGCAGGTTGTTCTCCACGTCCACGCCCAGCGCCTTCAGGGGTGAGATGTAAAGGACTCGCACGCCGCCGTGGGTGGAGGCGGAAGCTCCGTCGATAGGCAAAGCTTGCTGCCCGGCGCGCTCCACCAAAGAGTTCAGCGACCACAGAAACGCCGCGAGCGTCTTACCGGAGCCCGTGGGTGCGACCACCAGCGCGTTTTCGCCGTCGGAGATCGCGCGCCACGCCTTTTCCTGCACCGCGGTCGGCGCGGCGAAGACGTCCCCGAACCATTGGGCCACCTGCGGGTGGAAGCGGCTGAGGATCGGCGCGTTCATCACGCCAACCTTAGCTGTAGAGTCGGGTGCATGACTGCTCAGTACTCGGATTCCCGGCTGACCAACCTCATCGCCGAGGGCACCGGCGAGATCCTCAAGGGCGTGCGCGGCGTGGGCCTGTTGCGGGGCCGCGAGCTCGGCGAGGCGGGCGACGAGCTCGCCCAAAGCTGGATCTCCAGGGTGCTTTCGCAGCACAGGCCTGAGGACGGCTTCCTGTCGGAGGAAGCCGCCGACAACCAGGACCGCCTGTCTAAGGACAGGGTCTGGATCGTCGACCCGCTCGACGGCACGAAGGAGTTCGCCACCGGCCGCCAGGACTGGGCGGTGCACGTAGCCCTCGTGGAGGACGGGGTGCCCACCCACGCCGCGGTGGGCCTGCCGGATTTGGGTGTCGTGTTCAAGTCGTCGGATGTCCGCCACGTCTCCGGGCCGTTCGCGGGCAAGGTGGCGATGTCTAGGAACAGGCCCCCGGCCGTCGCGAAGCATGTCGCCCAAGCCTTGGGTTTTGAAGTCCAACCGGTGGGCTCCGCGGGCGCGAAGGCGATGCACGTGCTGCTCGGCGACTACGACGCCTACGTCCACGCCGGGGGCCAGTACGAGTGGGACCAGGCCGCGCCGGTGGGTGTCGCGCTCGCGGCGGGGCTGCACGCCTCACGCCTCGACGGCACCCCGCTGCGCTACAACAACGCCGACACCTACATCCCCGATATTGTGATCTGCCGGCCCGAACTCGCCGACGACATTCTGGAGGCCGCCGCCCGCTACCACGACGAGCACGGCACCTTTGAAGGAGTAGCCAAGTGATTTCCACCCCGTACGAGGACCTGCTGCGCGACGTGTTGGAAAACGGCGCCGAGAAGGGCGACCGCACCGGCACCGGCACCCGCAGCGTGTTCGGCCGCCAGATCCGCTACGACTTGTCCGAGTCCTTTCCCCTGCTGACCACGAAGAAAGTCTACTTCAAGGGCGTCGTCGGCGAGCTGCTGTGGTTTTTGCGCGGCGACTCCAACGTGCGCTGGCTGCAGGACAACGGGGTGCGCATCTGGAACGAGTGGGCCGACGACGACGGCGAGCTCGGCCCGGTCTACGGCGTGCAGTGGCGCTCCTGGCCCACCCCCGATGGCGGGCACATCGACCAGATCGAGGAGGTCCTGCGCACCCTGCGCGAGAACCCGGATTCGCGCCGCAACCTCGTCTCCGCCTGGAACGTGGCCGAGCTAGACAAGATGGCGCTGATGCCGTGCCACCTGCTGTTCCAGCTCTACGTCGCCGACGGCCGCTTGAGCATGCAGGTGTACCAGCGCTCCGCCGACATGTTCCTCGGCGTGCCGTTCAATATCGCCTCCTACGCGCTGTTGACCCACATGTTCGCGCAGCAGGCGGGCCTTGAGGTCGGCGAGCTGATCTGGACGGGCGGCGACTGCCACATCTACAACAACCACCTCGACCAGGTGCGCGAGCAGCTGAGCCGCGAACCCCGCGAGTACCCGCAGCTGCGCCTGCGCAAGGCGGCGTCGATCTTCGACTACGACTTCGACGACATCGAGGTCGAGGGCTACGACCCCCACCCCACTATCAAGGCGGAGGTGTCCGTATGACCCTGGGCGCGATCTGGGCGCAAAGCCTCGACGGCGTCATCGGCGACGGCGCCGGCATGCCGTGGCACCTGCCCGAGGACCTGAAGCACTTCAAGGAGACCACCCTGGGCAGCCCCATCATCATGGGGCGGCGCACCTGGGAGTCGCTGCCCGTGCGCCCCCTGCCGGGCCGCAAAAACATCGTGCTGTCCTCGCGCGAGGACGATGAGTGGTCGGACGGCGCGTCGGTATGCCGCGACATCCCGGACCTGGAGTCGGACGCGTGGATCATCGGCGGCGCCCAGGTCTACGAAGCCACCCTCGACGAGGTTGATGTCATCGAGCGCACACTTATCGACGTCCATCCGGACCTCCCCGCAAGCAAAGCCGTCCACGCGCCCCGCATCGACGACGCCTTCGAGCTGGTCCGCGACGGGCAGTGGCAGACGTCCACGACCGGCCTGCGCTACAAGTTCCAACGTTTTGAAAGGGTTTGACATGACCGTTGCCGCACCTGAGACCTCCTCGCACGTGACCATCTTCGCCGCGGAGTGGTGCCCGTTCTGTCGCAAGCTGCGCGAGCGCCTCGACCGCACCGAGACCCCCTACGACCTGGTCGACGTGGACGCCGACGGCATGGACGAGGTCAACGCCTGGATCGAGTCCGTCAACGACGGCAACCGCATCGTGCCCACCGTGCTCTACTCCGACGGCACCCACGCCACCAACCCTGAGGCCTCCGCGGTGCGCGCGAAGCTGCGGGAGCTCACCGGCGAGGAGTAGCCCCGAAGTCGCGCAGCGCCGCCTCGGCGGCCCACCACCCGGGCATGCCGTGCACCCCGGCGCCCGGCGCCGTCGACGCGGAGGCCAGGTACAGCCCCTTGCGCAGCCGGTGCGGCTGGCGTATGAGCAGCTGGGCGCCGTCCATGGCACCGCCCGCGATGTCGCCGCCGACGAGGTTGGGGTTCCACGCCTCCAGTTCTTGCGGCGGCGTCTCGACTGTGTCTCTCACCACCGCCCGGAAGCCCGGCGCGAACCGCTCGATCTGGGCTGTGATCCGCTGCGCCACCTCGCCCGGGTAGCGCTCCCGGTAGCCGTGCGGGACGTGGGCGTAGGTCCACAGCACCAGCCCGCGCGAGGGGTCGGCGGCGTACTGCTGCGCCGCCATCACGAAGGGGCGCTCGGGCATGATCCCGTTGGCCACGTCCCGCTCGGCGCGCACGATCTCTTCCGCGGTGCCGCCGACGTGCACCGTGGCCGCCTTCCCCACCCGGGGATCGGCCCACGGCACCGGGGCGCCCAGCAGGAAGTCCACCTTGTGCACGCCCGGGCCGTAACGCCACCGGCGCATCGACCGGGCGCGGCGCGCAGGCAGGGCGGCGCCGCCAATGGGCAGCACCTGCTTGGGCGTGAGGTTGAGGATCACCGCGTCCGCATCGGGCAGGGCGCGGACCTCCTCGCCGCAGCGCACCACGCCCCCATGCTCCTCGACGATCCGGCGCAGCGCTGCCGTGACCTCACCCGAGCCGCCTTCCGCCACCGGCCACCCGCGCGTCATGCCGAGCGCCCCGAACAGCAGCCCGAACGCCCCGGTCAGCGGGCGCGACGGCGAGGTGATCGCGTGCGTCGCGCTGCCGGCGAACAGGGCGCGGGCCTCCTCGGTGCGCAGCGCGGCCCGCCCCAGCGCGGTGGCCGGCCACAGCCCGCGCGCGCCGAACCGCGCCAGCGCGAAAGGATGGCGGGGCACGCACGGCATCGGCGCCAGCACGTCTTCAAGGAGGTCGTCCACGCGCGCTACCACCGGCTTATGCAGCCGCACCCAGGCTTTCCCGTCGACGCCAAGGCCCGCCGCGGTGCCCTCCAACGAGCCCGCCAGCATCGCCGCGCCGCCGTCGAGCGGGTGCGCCATCTCGTACGGCGCGCGCAGCCAGCGCACCCCGTAGTCCTCCAACTGCAGCGCCCGGAAGGCCGGGCTGGCGGCGCCGAAGGGGTGGCAGGCGGCGCCGAGGTCGACCAGCGTGGCGTCGTCAAGCATCTGCGTCGCAGCCGCGCCCCCGACCTCACGCGAGCGCTCGAGCACCTCCACCCGCCAGCCGCTGGCCGCAAGGCGCGCGGCGGCCGTGAGCCCGTTGGGCCCAGCGCCGACGACAACTGCCCGAGGTTTCACCCCGCCAATGTTAGCTAGACTGCCGCCCATGAACACGAAACAGATCGGATGGGCGCTGCACTGGGTCGTACGCATGGCAGCATTTGCGCTGCTCATGCCGTACGCTCTGTTCAAACTCGGCCTGATGCAAATGTCGCGGCCGGACTTCCCGGAGCTGCTGATCACCCTCGGCGAGAAGTCCCCGATGGGGCTGCTTTGGACCTTCATGGGCTTCTCCCCCGTCGTGCAGTTCCTCGCGGGGCTGGCCGAATTCGTCGCCGCCCTGTTGCTGCTGTGGCGGCGCACCGCCTGGCTCGGCGGGCTAATCGGCTTCATTGATCTGGCCGTGGTGTGGCTTTTAAACATGACGTTCGACGTGCCCGTGAAGATCCCTTCGGCCCTCCAGGCGCTGCTGTACCTGCTGGTGCTGGCGCCGTGGCTGCCGCGGCTGTTCCGCTTCCTCGCGGGACGCGCGACAGAGGCCGTCGAGGCACCGCAGGTGATCACCAACGAGAAAGTCCACCGCGTGACCCGTTTCTTCCCCGCCCTGGCCGCCGTGGTCGCACTCGGTGCGGGCGGGTTTGCCATATTCGCCGGCATCCCGAAGGCGCTTGACCGGGACGGCACCGAGCTCTCCGGCCTGTATGCGGTGTCCGGCGGCGACATCGAGGCGGCTCCCGCATTGTCCGACGACCAGCGCTGGGCGAAGATCGCTTTCGGCTCCATCGACGGCCCCGCGGCCGGCAGCTTCTACCGGGTGGAGGGCGCCGAAACCCCCGAGGGCTCCTTCCATGGGCTCGTAACCTTACGGCGAGCCTCCGGCGACCTCCAGGAAGGCTTTTACACCCTCGACGGCGACCGGGTGATTATCCAGCTCACCGCCCCCATGACCGACGACGGCGTCAACGCCGCACCGCGCGGCGCCATCGAGGAAACGCTGGAGTTCACCTGGCGCGCTGAGGGCGATGGCCTCGAGCTTTCGCCTATCGACGGCACCGCCGACGCCTTCGAGCTGACCCCCTCCAAGCTCGGCACCACCCTTCTGGACCGGCCGTTCACGTGGGTCTCCCCACCGTTCAACCGGTAGTTCGGGATTCAGAAGTCCCCTCAAGACAGAAGTGCCGAGATGCCCTCGGAGAGGATCTCGCGTGGGCTAATGTGGTGCGCCGCATGCAGGCGCGCATAGGTCGGGGCCTGCTCGGGGTCGATGGCAACGCGCTTTTCGTCGGGCGCCATGGGAGCCGTCAGGGCGGCCCCGATCACTAGGTTTGATAACCGGTAGGAAGTCCCCAACGGATCCGGAGTGTCCGCTTGCTCGAGCAGCACGCACATACGCTCGGAAAACGCCAAGTAAGCAGGGCCCCTGGGCGCCCGCATCCCAATTACTTGACCTGCCCACCGGTGGGCCGTGAGATGCGAGAAGAAATCTTGCATCAGGGTAGGCAGGTCGGCGTTCCGGATTGACTCGTTCATCACCGGATCGTCTGCAAGCGCTGTGTCGAGGGCGAGGTCAAACAGGTCGTCGACTGATTCCACGCGGGAATACAAGCTGGCTGGAGCGACCTCCACCTTCTGCGCCACAGCCCTGAGGGTAAGGGCTCTCAATCCACCTTCATCCAGCAGTCTCACCGAGACCCTTGCAATCTCCGCGATGTCCACGGCGCGGTGGCGTTGCACAGGTTTGCGGTGTTCCCAGTAGCTCACCCCACCAGGCTAACCAAACATGCCTGCATCGACTATCCGTCCTATGTTAGGTTTGCACCATGCTGGATGCCACGAAGCTCCCTATCGCCCATGAGGGCACTCGCCTGCGGGCCCTGTCCGAGCTGGACGCGGACGCGTACGCAAGCGGAACCAAAGATGAGGCCGTGCTGCGCTTCGGCCACTTACCCGAACCCGACTACACCCCCGAATCTGTGCGACGGTTAATCCGCGGAGAGATCGCGGCGGGTCTCTCGTCCGGCACGCTGGCGGTCCTCGCACTCGCCGACGCCGAGACGAACCAGTTCGTGGGCTCCCTAGTACTTTTCGACGTCAACTCCGAGGCCGCCGAGGTCGGGTTCTGGATCCATCCCGATGGGCGAGGAAATGGACACGCCCGCCGGGGACTGGAATTGGCATCGCGCTTCGCCCGCGACTGTGGACTTCGGGCTTTGACGGCACGCACGCTTCCAGAGAACAAGCTCTCCCAGCGGTGTTTGACCAGCGCAGGATTCCGTGAGACCGGGCTAAGCGTAGGAACCACGCCCGCGGAACGACATGAGGAGTTGCTCCATTATCAGCGCGACCTCGCGCCTGCCCACCAGTGGCCGTTGATAACGGAACGGCTCCAGCTCCGACTCCATGCACCAGGCGATGCCGGTTGGCTCCACAACCTTTATTCACGACCTGACGTTGCCCGATACCTGTTGGACGAGCCGTGGACCGCGGAAGTCACCCGCGAGAAGCTCGGCGAGCGACTAGCCAAGACCGGCCTCGACGACGAGGCCGGGGCGCTTGCACTGGTCATCGAGCATGACGGCGCACCTATCGGCGACGTCGCACTGTGGCTCACCGATAAGGAGCACCGCCAGGGTGAAATCGGATGGGTTCTGAACCCAGAGTTTGGCGGGCAAGGGTTCGCCAGCGAAGCCGTCCGAGCGGTCCTTGACCTCGGGTTTGACCACTATCGCGTCCACCGAATCACGGCACAGATGGATGCACGCAATAATGCCTCAGCAGCACTCGCCCGCCGCGTAGGGCTTCGGCTCGAAGCGCATCACGTCCAGGATTGGTACAGCAAGGGTGAATGGACTGACACCCTCGTCTACGCGCGACTTGCCTCAGAGAGCAAAAACCAATGAACGCCTCTACCCGGCAATGGAGGACATTCGAACAATCCCCAACCCAGCTAGTTCGCGTCCATCCTGACTAGTCCCCCTCTCACTGTTTTTTGAGTTCTCATCTCACGGTTCAACGGATAACGATGCCCCATAAAACCAAAGGTGCAGGCCCGTTGGTCTTTCAGCGGACAACCACAAGCTCACCACGTTCCCCTACCGATGCCCTGTGCACATAGAGCCCAAGTGTTTTGACGCTTGCCGCTTCACAGATCGCAACACCTGGAACACGATTTTCCAGGTGACCCGATCTAACAACGCTGTGCGAGAACATCCACATGCGGCCTAATGCCGACCACACATCGAGAGTGAACAGAGATTGCTTGAAAGCCAGCCGACTTCAACTGTTTTAGCAGCTCTAGCTCTGACCAGTAGTAAGCCTCAGTAATTGCGTGCTCGAACAGAGCCCCTTGTTCCCCCAAAAACGCTCCGAGAAGAAGAGATCCACCTGGCCTAAGAGTCCTAGCAAATTCGCCCAGAACCAAGCCCCAGTCATCTGGCCGCAAATGAATCAATGAGTACCAGGCAAGAATCCCTCCGAGACTGGAGGCCTTAAGGGGCAGATTCGACAAGCCGCCCAAAACGAAGTTGGTGGAAGGAAATCTATTCTTCGCAATCTCAATGAACTCTGGGACCATATCTAGCCCGACTACTTCACATTTCAAAGTTCGCAGTAGGTCCGTCCAGTGTCCGGGACCCGACCCCGCATCCAGCACCGGACCATTGACCATTCTCCCCCATTCAGAAATGAGTGCTACGTCTTGCGGACTCATATTCTGAATGGACCCCAAGGCTTCAACGTATTCGGGAGCGCGCTTTGCATACGCATCCCTTACGGCGTCGTACAACGTGCCTCCGTCAACTCCATGCCAATCGCGTGACAATTGGAAAGTCTAACCCAATCCCAAAAGTGCGTTTCTGGGTAAACGCATTCGGAAATTTAGAGACAAAAGAACGCAAGCTAGCCCTCTGGCGGCGACATCCGTGCAGACACGGAGCCCTCGCTTTAGGACGGGCAGATAGTGAGCCCCTTCAAGAGAGGCAATGTCGACCTCGGGGAGTTTCCTGAAATGAATCAAAAGTTAACCGAAACCCCCAAAAAATTTGGGGACATTCGAACAATCCCAAACCCAGCAATTTCGCCTCGATCCTGACCATCCACCCTCTCGCCGTTTTTAAGTTTTCCTCTCACGACTACACGCACAACGAAACCCCGCACCACCTTGATGCGGGGCTCAAATACTCCTAACGAACAACCACAAGACCTCCACGCTCTGCCACGGGCGCTCGGTGCAGCAAGGTTCTGTATCGCTCAACGCTCGGGGTTTCAGGACGGTACCGCTCATAGAGCCCAAGTGTTTTGACACCTGCCGCTTCACAGATCGCCACATGTGGAACATGATTTTCAAGGTGCCCCACTATCCATGTGGTTCGCATTCGCCGCATGTTAAGAGGTTGTACCCCACTAAGCGTCCCTATCGTTTTCAGGCTTTTGGAGACAATATCGTTCCTTCTTGTCGAACGTGGGTAAATGAGGAACTCACCCGACCTATGTGAGTCAGCCCTACTATCCCTAAGTGCAGCGTCCCATTCTGCAAGCACTGGCACGGTTCTTTCCGGCAGATGAAGCTGCACCCCAAGATCATCAATCTCTATATCCCCGTACCTCAAGTGTTTAGAAGATTGAAATGGTAGCGGTGTGGTGAGTTTGTGGTAGCGCCTGAGTGGGGATCCGGTAGCGGTCCCTGCTCAGGCGTTTGTGTGTTACTGGTTAGTTTCCAGTCTCATGTTTGGTCCTTCGAGGGTGATGATCTCGGCGCCGACGATGAGTCGGTTGAGGATGGATTCGGCGATGACGGCGTCCGGGATGGATCTGTACCAGTCTTGCGGGGTGAACTGTGAGGTCACGATTGTTGATCGGCTGCCTTCTCGTTCGGAGAGAATGTTGAAGAGCAGGTGTGCGGTGGTGGCATCGACTGGGGTGGTGAGGAAGTCGTCGAGGACTAACACGTCGACGCTGATCAACTCGCGGGTGAGTTTGAGCCGGGCTGGGTCGTCGAGTGGCATCACTGCGAAGTGCGCGGCAAGCATGTCGGTGCGGTAGAACCTGGCGGAGTAGTCGTTGCGACATGCTGCGGTGATCAGTGCTTGGGCGAGGTAGGTCTTGCCGACTGAGGATTTGCCCAAGATGACAATGTTTTGGCCCAGGTGGCACCATTGTCCGTGAGCGAGTCGGCTGACTTGTTCTGGGTTGATGTTGCGGTCAGGCGCGTAGACGACGTCTTCGAGACAGGCATCGGGGTTTGGCGATCGTGATGCCTTGAGCAGTTTGTTGATGCGGCGTTCGCGTCTGGCCGCGACTTCTTTGTCGAGTGCGTAGAGCACCTTTTGTGAGAAGGTCCACGTGTCGAAGGCTGGGTCGTTGGCGATGTCGATGACGCTTTTGCCGAAGGCTGTCATGCGCATCGCTGTGAAGTCCGCGAGGACGGATTCGTCGAGGAAGCGCTCTTGCGGCGGGGTCGGTGGGGTCATGGTGTTGTGGTTCCTTTCTTGATGAGGTTGTCCAGGCTGAACTGTGCTGCACCACCGAGGTAGGCGCCGCTGGTGTCGCGTGTGGCAGCGGCGGACGTGCGATCCGGATGTGCGGGTGTGGCCGGTGACTGTTGGTCGAAGCCGTGTGGTCGGGTTGCGGCTTCTTTGCGTACGGCGGCCATCATGTTTTTGACCGCGGTGTAGGACACTGCCCGGCGGGTCCCGTCGGAGGAGACCAGGCGCTGGCATGCTTCTTCCAGCACGGGCTTGTTGGCGTGTTTGCCCATTGACAGCACGTTTCTGCACGATTGGTACGCCTGGGCCGGGATTGCTTTCGCCGCGATCATTTCCTCGATGACGGTGCGTGTCGCCGGGCCGATTTTTTGGGCTTCGCGCAGGAAGTAATCGCTCGTCCACAGGCCCTGGGTGTGATCCATGCTCGCCGGGATGTGATCGGCATCGGTGACATACGCCCCGCGGGTGTGGGAAAGCGTGTGGGTTGTAACGGCACGGCCACCATCGAAGACCGTGAGCACTTGCCCGGTGATGCGCACATCGACAGTGCGGCCAACGAGCTGGTGCGGCACGGAGTACCGCACGCTGGCTACGGTGATGTGGAAATCTGGAGCGATCTTGGCGCGTTTCCACTCGGTGCGCTGCCACGGGGTGTCGGGAAGTGCTGTCAAAAGGTGTCTTTCATGCGCATCGAAAATGTCTTTGCGGCTTGACTGCTGGTGACGAAACGGCACCGCCTGGTTGATCTGGTCAACCAACTGCTGAATTCGCGAGTTGAGTTCGTCAAGGTCGACGCACTGGTGACCATCGAGTGCGTGGATGACCTTGTGGGTGACGATCTTGACTGCGGCTTCGACATTGGCTTTGTCTTTCGGCCGTTTCGACCTCGTGGGCAGCGCTGCGGTGTTGTAATGCTCCAAAAACTGCTCGTAGGTGTCGTTGACCTTGCGGTTTCGATCCGCCGCGCTGATCGCGTTCGACGCAGTCGAGGCATTATCCGGCACCACAACCTCAGGCACGCCCCCGAAGTAGGCGAACGCGTGGTGGTGGGCATCAAGTCAGGAATGCTGGTGCTCATCCGGACATGCGAGGGCAAAAATCATCCCGGAATACGGCATTGAGGCGACAAACACGCTGACCTTGACCCCCGGTGCGCCATAAGGGTCGAACAGGCGCATCTTGGCGCCTGCCCAATCCACCTGCATGGTGTGCCCCGGTGTGTGGGTGATGCGTGCGGTCAAACCGGCCGCATCGACATGGGACGCCACCAACTGGCGAAACCGGTCGTAGCTGTAATGGAGCTGGCCGGGTAACGCAGGTGTGGTGGTGTAGCGAGCCCACAGCACTTGCAGTGTCTGCTTGTTACGCCCGGTGCGGGCTTTGACCACCGCATCGAAATCGATAGGGACGAACTCGCCCTGGCCTGTGCTGCGCCCATCGACGAATAACTCGTCGAGCTCATCATCCGTCAACGCCAACACCTGGTCGATAGTGCGAATCCCGAGGGATCGAAGCACCTGGTTCGACCGGGAAATCGCGCGGTGGGAGCATCCCAGCTGTTGTTCAATCTGGCGGTACGAACGCTGCTGCACAAGCAGCTTCATCACCGCCCGGTAATCCGTCATCAGCGGACTCCTTCCGGTAACCGGCTACACCCCTGTGGTGCAACCACCCGAAAGCATCACCCGCCACCGCCAACCCCGCTACCGGAAACCCACTCAACCGCTACCCGAAAGTCACCACACCGCTACCAACTAGCCGGTCGCAACACTCAAGTGCCCTGCTTCTGACGCTGTAAGCCCTGCCCCGAGTCCGCAGGCAACGATGAGCCGTTTCATCTGGGTACGTTTGCCGTTGTTTTTCACCTGTGCCCACTGCCATATGTCGTGCACTTCTTTATCCGTGTAGGGCGGGTTGGGTTCGCTTCTTTCTTAGCGGTGATACATCCTTGGGCCGTCAAAATCAGGGTTGAGTTCATTGGCTACGTTCTTCAAGTTGCGTCGCATCGTTCCCATCGACGCTCGCGGGGTGTTGGAATCGCTTCTGACGGATTGCTCGATGATTTCGTCATCGAAGATGTATCCGTAGTCAATGTCTTAGCCCATTTCGAAGCAATAGGCGATGTGTTTTGTCACGGCGGCTCTGAGTGCTTTGAACTGGCTGTGCCCAGGTAGTGGGTCGTTGGTGCAGTAGGAGGCGACTATCTCGCAGACTGTCGGGCCGATTTCTGCCCACACGTGGGCCGGAACGGATATTGGGGGTTGGGTGTATGCGTCAATTGGGTTCATTCCAATGACGCTACGAAATGGTGTTGGAGTACAAGGAACAGTCTGCGAGCACACAGAAGATTACGCAGGTAGAAAACCTTTTTCATGGACGGGTACTCGGCTGATTCCTTCTCAAGCGGCAGACGGACCCTTAGCAATCTCGGCATCCGCGACCATTGCCGTGTTGTAGACGGGGAGAAAGAAGATGATTGCAACCGCAAAGAAGCGAGCGGCGGTGACATTTTCGTCAAGCAATGTCCCGAGAGTCTCGTAAAGATAAACCGCGACAGATCCTCCGAAAGCAAACAAGCTGTTTCGTTGGTCGGTTGTGATGTCGTTAATGTCGAAGCCGAACAGGACCTGCGAAATCGAAGGCTTAAGAGCCCCGTTTTCGGTGATCTGGTTTTCAACGAATTCAATGGCTTTGGCATCTTCAACCAAGTCGTCAATATCGTCAGTGGTTTCAACTGGGATGTCGAGGTTGAGTTCTTGTTCGAGCTGTTCGAAACCACGTAGAACGCTGTCAATATTCGGCGGTCTGTAGTGTTCACCAACGATTTTTGACACTTCTAAGTACTTCTCGAAACCGGGCAAAGCTACGGAAGTTCCCTCCAGGGCCGCCTTCATCCCTGTTGACACATTCTGCATCTGTTCGAGCAGCTGCTGAGAGGCGGTGAGGTGCTTGGTTGCTAGCTCGATAGATTCAGTAAGCCCCTTTGGAACCATCGCTTTTTCGACGAAGGTTTTCCCAGCGATTGTGACATGGTCCATTGCGGGCATGTTAATTCCCTCGAACATGCTTGGTGGAGGAACAATTCTGCTTGCTTCAGTGAGGGCGGAAATGTTCGCCAGTGGCATATTGAACTTCGTTACAGCATCAATCGAAGTCGTTAACCCAGTAATCTGCTGCCATTTCTGTGGGTCGATTCCGACGGCCGTACTGTTTCTCATCGCTTCGGCAATTTTGAGTGTCTGGTCGTCATACATCTTCAAATTGACGGATACACGGTTGGCGGCCTCTTGAGCTTGTTTGAGCATCTGCATCGCTCCGCTACTTTCGAATTCGATGAATGGTTTCGTGGCGAGTTGCATCGAGGCACTAAGTTCTGCGGCTTGTTGTGCGAGGGCTGTTGAGCTTGCGAGGATTCCGGCACTGCTAGCGATGTCGTTTTGAATTTTGTCGAACCATGAAAGGCTGGGGTTCGACTTCGGGTTGTTTGCTTGGGTCATCTGTCACCTTTTCTGGGGGATAGACCGAACCGATTTGATTATCTCACAACAGTGTGATTCCCCCACCATAGAATAGCACACACGTTCTACCTTGTGGCCCCTCTTACAACCCGCAGTGGTCAGACGACGAGGATGATTCGCGGATTCGCCGCGAACGCTGTTTTCGTCGCTTTGGGAGCTGTCAGCGTCAATGTCGGACTAATTAAGCGATACCTGCATAGGCCGGTTATCAACTTCGACATTAAACCGAAACCACCCACGCCACCTGAAACACGTCGCGTGACTGATGAGTTTCTCTCGGAGATTCAACACGCGAACGCTCCACCACAGGTCGCTTAGAAAATCGGCTTCGCCCCCTACAACCGCCACCCGCAAAGTGTGGCGGCAAGGCGATCAGCGAGAAGAGTAAATCAGCGATATTCGGCTGCTAATCGGTAACAAAAGTCCGAAACTCGGTTTCACGCAAACAGAAACATCCTACCTATTTTTGCAGGTAAGGGCGTTTTCACATGGGGAATTGTTCGAACAATCAAACGAGATTCTTCGAAACCCCCATTTGCGCCCCAGAGAGTGTCTGAAGTCACGACATATTTGACGGGGTGTGCCTGCGGAAGGCGTCGTGATCCTTGACAGGTCAGTCGCGTCA
>NZ_JASPJX010000014.1 GCF_030232585.1 Corynebacterium sp. MSK008
AAGCCCGCCCGCGCCGATGGTACTGCTCCCGGGAGGGAGTGGGAGAGTAGGTTACCGCCGACCCAACAACTTCACACCAGGCACCCGCCACACAACCGTTTGTGTGGCGGGTGCCCTTTTTTCATATGCCGGGCCCCAAGGCAAACACCGGGCGGGGCGGGACCTGCAAACTAGGGGGCACATTGGGGCCGCGGGGGCAGCAGGCGCGGCCACGCTGTGCCCTCCTGTGGGGCGGAAGTCGAGTACCGGTGGTCGAGTACACCCGCGTATACCGTTGCACTCGACCTCCGCTACTCGACCACCAACGCAGCCACGAAACCCCGGGGCCGGGCCTAGACTCCGCATTGCGGACAACCGGGGCGTAACCACCGGCGGGGTGTGACCTGTCAATAGGGGGCACATAGGGGTCGCGGGGGCAGCAGGCGCTGCCACGCTGACGCCTCCTGCGGTGCGGAAGTCGAGTACTGGACGTCGAGTACGCCCGCGCACACCGTTGCACTCGACCTCCGCTACTCGACCAACAGCGCCACCACGAGGAAGCTCGCCGCATACCCAGGCGGGGCTGGTAGACGTTGACAACCACGATTCAACAGCCGCAGCGACAGCACGCGGAAACCGGCCTGCTTTTCAACTTCTGCGAAACCATCCCTCCGCATTGCGGACAACCGGACCCCGCCCACCATTGGTGTCCACCCACGACAACCCGGGGCGTTGCCACCCGGTGGGGCGGGACCTGTCACCTGGGGGCGCATAGAGGCCGCGGGGCAGCACGCGCAGCCGCGATGACGCCTCCTGCGGGGCGAAAGTCGAGTACCGGACGTCGAGTACGCCCGCGCACACCGATGGGCTCGACCTCCGCTACTCGACCAACAACGCACCCACAAAACCCCGGGACCGGTCCAGACTCCGCATTGCGGACAACAAGAGTCGGCCCCATCATTGGTGCGCACCCACGAACTACAGATCGGGCCTGACTCCGCATTGCGGACAACCAGCCCACCACCCATCATTGGGGCACACCCGCGAATTCTTCAAGGGAGTAGCTGACGATCTGCCCTCTCTTACCGGGTGCGTATAGTCCCGGAAGAGTGAATGGATAGGAAGGCGGACCTCGATGGCTGAGACGGACGGGAACCCGGAGGCAGGTACACGCAGCGCGGAAACACCCAGCGCAGGAACACCCGAACCCACAGCGAGCGGGGTTGCGGCTCGGGCGGTAGGCTTGGTCAAAACGTACGGCAAGGGCGACACCGAGGTCAGTGCGCTCGACGGCGTGGATATCGAGTTCGGCCGTAACGAGTTCACGGCGATTATGGGACCGTCCGGGTCGGGTAAGTCCACGCTCATGCACGTCATGGCGGGCTTGGACTCCGCCACGAGCGGCGAAGCGTATATCGGCGAGACGGATTTATCCCAGCTCAACGACAAGGAGCTCACGGCTCTGAGGCGCGACCGTCTCGGGTTCATCTTCCAGTCCTTCAACCTGGTGCCCACGCTCACCGCCGCTGAGAACATCGAGTTGCCGACGAATATCGCGGGTGGCAAGGTGGACCCCCAATGGTTCGAGGAGGTCACCCAAAGACTTGGCCTGGCGAAGCGCCTGGATCACCGTCCGGCGGAGCTGTCGGGAGGCCAGCAGCAGCGCGTCGCCTGCGCCCGAGCGCTGGTGAGCCGCCCGGAGCTCATTTTCGGCGACGAGCCGACCGGCAACCTGGATTCCAACGCGTCGCGTGAGGTCCTGGACATTCTCCGTACGTCGGTGGATAAGGATGGGCAGACGGTGGTCATCGTCACGCATGACGCCCGAGCTGCGTCCTATGCCGACAGGGTGGTGTTCCTGCGCGACGGCAACATCGTCGACGAGATGCGCGGCCCGGACATGGATTCCATCCTCCGCGTCATGGCTGGCATGGAGGACTAGATGGCCAACACGTTGACGAAGGTGTCGCTGCGCAACGTCGCGACGCACAAGTTGCGTCTCGCGCTGACGGTGCTGGCGGTTGTGCTCGGCACGGCGTTCCTGTCCGGTGCGCTGATGTTCACGAACATGCTGTCTGCCACGTTCGATTCGGCGGTGGATACGGCTCTCGAGGACGTGGATGCGGTGGTGCGCCCGACTGAGGGCAGCATCGACAGGGACACGTTTGACGCGGTCAAGGAGGCCGAGGGTGTCGATCGGGTGAATGTGTTCGTGGATGTGCCTGTGGTCGTCGCTAGGCAAGATGAAGTTGCGATTCAGACGCAGCTTGGCACCGCCCGCCTCATGCCCTTCTATGGAGAGGATGAGGCTGTGGGGAGGGCGCCTGTGCTTATCGACGGCTCCGCTCCCACCGCCACCGGCGACATCGCCGTCAACGCGAATGGCGCGCGCAACTATGGCATCGAGATGGGCGAGAAGCTCATCGTGGTGGACAAGGACGGGCGCAACGAGTTCACCGTCACGGGGCTGTACGAGGACCCGCTGGCGCAGGAGACGTCGCTGGTGATGCGGGTGGGCGAGCAGGCGTACCTCGACGTGTACAGGGATGACGCGTCGGTGCCGGCGGTGACGGTGGATGGGGGACAGGGGGTCGTCGATAGGCTGAAACGCGATTTTCCTGAGTTGGAGGTGCGCGCGGGCGCGGATGTGGCGGAGGAGCTGTCCCAGCAGATCCGCGAGGGTTTGAGTTTTGTCAGCTACTTCCTGGTCGCGTTCGGTCTGGTGGGGCTTCTGGTGGGGACTTTCCTCATCGCGAACACGTTCTCCATGATCGTGGCGCAGCGCACACGCGAGTTTGCCTTGCTCCGCGCGTTGGGGGCGTCGCGCGGTCAGATCACGCGCTCGGTGGCGTTCGAGTCCGCGCTGGTCGGTGTGATTGGTTCCGCGCTCGGCGTCGCCGGCGACGTGGGGCTCGTGGCGCTGATCCGGGTGGCGATGGCGCGCTACGGCATGCCGCTGCCGGATGCGGGCACCGGGCTTTCCACGCGCGCGGTGGTGGTGCCGCTGGTGGTGGGCACGCTGGTGACCGTGCTGTCGGCGCTGGCGCCGGCTCGCAAAGCGGGGCAGGTCAAGCCGGTGGAGGCGATGCGCTCCAGCGAGGCCGCCACCCCGCAGCCGCTGCGCTGGCGCACGATCGCGGGCCTGGTCCTGGTCGCCGCGGGCGTGGCAGCAGCGGTGTACGCGATGGGCTGGGACGACGGGGCCACCGGCCGCCGCGCCGCCCTGGTGGGCGCGGCGGCGCTGGCCGCGATCACCGGTCTGTTCCTGGCCGGCCCGGCGCTGAGCCTGCCGGTGGTGCCGCCGCTGGGCCGGGTGATCGGGCTGCCGTTCGGGGCGGTGGGCACACTCGCGTCCACGAACACGCGCCGCAACCCGCGGCGTACCGCCACCACGGCCTTTGCACTGATGCTGGGTATCGCGCTGGTGACGGTGATTGGCATGCTGGGCGCGTCGATGAAGCGCTCGGTGGATGACGTCGCCACCAGCGAGGTTGCCGCGGACTTCGTGCTCTCCGGCCCGCAGAACGGGGTGTTCCCGCTGCCGGAGGACCTGCCGGAGCGCCTGGGTGCGGTGGACGGTGCCGGTGAGACGGCCGCTTACACCCAAGCGCCGATCACGGTGGGCGGGCATTTCGGCTACCAGCTCGGCGGCTTTGGTGTGACGGATGTGCTGCAGGGCGACCCGGCGGACCTGATTGCCCTGGATGTGGTTGAGGGCAGCTCCAGCTTGGATGGCAACACCGTCATCGCACCGGCGTCGCTGGCGCAGGAGCACGGCTGGCACGTCGGCGACACGTTGACGGTTGCTGGCCCCACCGGCGAGTCGGTCGAGGCCACACTGGGCGGGCTGTTTGAAACGTCGAATATCTTGCAGTCCTTCGTGGTCTCCGACGAGGCGGCCGCGGCCACGGGTGCGCGCGGCACGGGCCGGATCCTCATGATCGGCGTCAACAACGACGGCACCGTCGGCGAGACCCAGCTGCGCGCGAATCTCGAGGAAGAGGTGCGGCACGACATCGTGGTGCAGGTCCGCTCCACGCAGGACATGGCGGGCGAGGTCTCCGCGATGATCGACCAGATGCTGTTCATCTTGTACGCGCTGTTGTCGCTGGCGGTGGTGATCGCGGTGCTGGGCATCGTGAACACGCTGACGCTGTCGGTGATTGAGCGGCGCCAGGAGATCGGTATGCTGCGCGCGGTGGGCACGCAGCGCCGCCAGGTCCGCACGATGATCACGCTGGAGTCGGTGCAGATGACCGTCTACGGGGCTGTCTTGGGCGTGCTGTTGGGGCTCGGTTTGGGGTGGGCGTTCCTCACCGTCCTTGAGGCAAAAGGCTTGACGACGATCATCGTCCCGTGGCCGCTCATCCTCACCGTCCTCGTAGGGTCGTTCCTGGTCGGCCTGTTGGCCGCGGTGTGGCCGGCGGGCAGGGCCGCGAAGACGCCGCCGCTGGACGCGATCGCGGAGTAGGGGGCTTACCCGAACCCGTACACGCCGACCGCCGAGGCCGTGATGGCGGCGAGGGCGGTGCCCACCCCGTATTTCACGGCGAGGACGAATTCGCCGCTTTCGACCATCTCGCCGAGTTGGCGCGCGAGCATGGACAGGGTGGACAATGCCCCGGCGAAGCCGACGCCGATGCCGACGCGCCACACGCCCGGCGCCGCCGCCGCGAACCCGATCACTGCGGCGGCCGAGACGTTCGCCGCAAACGTGGACGCAAGCGGGCTGTGGATCTGGCGCATGAGCAGCCAACGGGCGAACCCGCCCAGCATGCCGCCGATGAACACGGCCGCAACTCCGATGAGCAGGGGCAGCAGGTTAGGCATGTCGGCGCCCCCGGGTGGCGTCGCCGGCCATCCAGGCCAGGGTGGCGGTGGTGAGGCTGAGCACAATGATGAACCCGGCCCACACCGGAGAATCCGACACCGCGGTCAGGGACACCGCGGACAGGGTGGAAAACCCGCCGAGGAAGCCCACGCCCCAGAATGGGCCGGGTTGGAACAGGCCCATGGCGAAGCAGGCGACGAGGTTCACCGCAGAGATCACGGTCAGTGCGAGCGCTTCGGGCGTGGTGGGGTTGACCCAGATCAGCACGATGTAGCGCGCGACAGCTCCAAGCCCCGCGCCCAGCGCCACGGAAAGGCCGGTTGTTAGGTCATCGAACTGCACATTTGTCCACCTTAGCGCCCTATCCGGCGAAGGCGCGAAGGCCCCAGCGCATGCCGAACCAGGCGGCGACGATGCCCAGCACCGCGGTGCGCAGGGCGTAGCGCAGGGCCTGACGGTGCCGCCCGGCGGTGATCAGGTCGCCGAGCTCGCGGGCGAAGGTGGACCAGGTGGAAAGCGCCCCTGCGAACCCGGCGCCGAGCCCGATCTGCCACGCGATTGGAGCGGTGGCGGCGAAACCGGCGATGGTGCAGGCGACGGTGTTGGCGGCGAAGGTGGCGGCGCGGGCGTTTTCAATCAGCCGGGTCAGGCCGTAGCGGGACATGCCGCCGAGCACGCCGCCGGCGAACACCACCGCGAGCGTGAGTGCCAATCCGAGCCAGCTAGCCATGGCGCCGCTCCCGGAGGGTGTGGCCGAGAAGGTAGGAGACTATAGACGTAGCAAAGCTAAGTGCAACGATGACCAGCGCGACGATCGCATCCGACTGCATTGCCGCCACCGAAATCGCGGAGAAGGTGGTAAAACCACCGAGGAACCCCGCGCCCCACAGCGGGCCCGGTTTGAATAGGCCCATGGCGAAGCAGCCTGCGATGTTGACGGCGAAGGTCAGTGCGAGCGCCGCCGTGGACCCGGGTGCGGCATATAGGAGCACAAGATGCCTGACGACGGCCCCAAGGCCCGCCCCGAGCCCAACCGTGAGTGCTGTCCGGAATGTGTCCACGGCTGGCAGTCTAACGCCAGTCCATTTCCTGGCGTTCCACGAAGTCGGCGACCTCTTCCGGCGTCTTAGTCAGCTTCGGGTCCCAGGCGAGGTACTCGCGGGTCTCGCGCACCACCAAGCCCGACAGAATGAGCAAGCCGATGAGGTTCGGAATGGCCATCAGCCCGTTGGACAGGTCGGAGAACGTCCACGCCAGCTCCAACGACGCCACCGCGCCGACAAACGACAGGGCAGTGAAAAACATGCGGTAGGGGATGGAGGCCCAGTCGCCGAACAGCGCCACGATGGCGCGCTCGCCGTAGTAGGACCAGCCCAGGATGGTGGAAAACGCGAAGAAGATCAGGGCGACGGAGACGATCAGGCTGCCCCATTCGCCGGGCAGGGCCGTCTCGAAGGCGGTGGCGGTCATGATGGCGGCCTGGTCGCGGCCCATGTCCCAGGTGCCGGCGGTGACGATGACCAGGCCGGTGATGGTGACCACGAGGATGGTGTCGATGAACGTCTGGGTCATGGACACCAGCGCCTGGCGCGCCGGGTGCTGCGTTTTCGCAGCCGCGGCGGCGATGGCGGCGGAGCCCATGCCGGACTCGTTGGAGAAAATGCCACGGGCCACACCGAACTGGATGGCCAGCATGATGCCCGAGCCGACAAAGCCGCCGGTGGCCGCGGTGCCGGTGAACGCGTCGGTGAAGATGGTGGCGATGGCCTCCGGCACCCGGTCCGCCATGAGCACCAGCGCGGTGATGCCGCCGCCGACATAGATGACGATCATCAGCGGCACGAACGCGGCGGTGATCTTGCCGATGCCCTCGATGCCACCGAGCACGGCCGCGCCGACGGCGAAGAAGATGATCACGCCGGCGACGTTGGCGCTGATGCCGAAGGCATCGTTCATGCCCGCGGCGATCGAGTTGCCCTGGGCGAGGTTGCCGATGCCGAAGGAGGCGAAGATGGTGAACAGGGTAAACGCCGCGGCGAGGAACTTGCCGAAGCCACCGCCGACACCGGTTTTTAAGTACTCGTGGGGCCCGCCCTGCTGCTTGCCCTTCTTGTCGGTGGTGCGGAAGCGGACACCGAGGTAGGCCTCGGAGTACTTCGATGCCATGCCGACGATGCCGGTGAGCCAGATCCAAAACAGCGCGCCGGGCCCGCCGATGGAGATCGCGGTGGCCACGCCGACGATGTTGCCGGTGCCCACCGTGGCGGCCAGGGCGGTGGTCAGCGCCTGGTAGTTGGAGATGTCGCCCGCGCCTTCCTCGGACTTGTCCACGAACGCGTGGCGGGTGGCGCGGCCGAGGGTGCGGAACTGGATGCCGCGCAGGCGGATGGTGAGGAACAGGCCGGTGCCCAGCAGCAGGGGGATGAGCAGGAACGGTCCCCAGACGAAGGTGGAGATGGCACTGAGGATGTCGTTCAAGGTGTCAGCCATGCCGAATAGTAAAACATACAGTCAGGTGAATAATATATAGGTGGCAGGAAATACATTCACGGGCGATGATGGTGGAAAGGACTCTGCCTGAGACACAAGGAGCATTCCCATGGCACACGAACGCGCCGGCCAGCCCGCCCGCGAGGACGACCTCATCGACATCGCCGAGGTGGTCACCGCCTACTACACCCGCGACATCGACCCGCAAAACCCGGACCAGCAGGTCGCCTTCGGCACCTCCGGCCACCGCGGCTCCTCCCTGGACAACGCGTTCAACGAGGCGCACATCCTGGCCACAACGCAGGCGATCGTGGACTACCGCCGTGGCGAAGGCATCGACGGGACGGTCTACATCGGCCGCGACACCCACGCCCTGTCCGAGCCGGCGATGGTCTCCGCGCTCGAGGTGCTCATTGCCAACGAGGTGCAAGTGCTTGTCGACGCCTCCGGCCGCTACACGCCCACCCCGGCCGTCTCCCACGCCATCCTGACCCACACCGGCGGCAAGGCCGACGGCATTGTGGTGACCCCGTCCCACAACCCGCCGCGCGACGGCGGCTTCAAATACAACCCGCCCACCGGCGGGCCCGCGCCGGCAGAGGCCACGGACTGGATTGCCAAGCGTGCCAACGAGTACATCGCCGCAGGCCTCGACGGCGTGAAGCGCACTCCTGTCATGGGCGTGCTGGACGAGCGCGCCGGGAAGTTCGACTACCTCGACCACTACGTTGCCGACCTGGGCAACGTGGTGGACATGGACGCGATCAAGGCATCTGGCCTGCACATCGGCGCCGACCCGATGGGCGGGGCGAGCGTGGACTACTGGGGCGCCATCGGCGAGCGCTACGGGCTGAACCTCGAGGTGGTCAACCCGCACGTGGACGCCACCTGGCGGTTTATGACGCTGGACACCGACGGCAAGATCCGCATGGACTGCTCCAGCCCCAACTCCATGGCGTCGCTGGTGCACAACCGCGACAAGTTCGACCTGGCCACCGGCAACGACGCGGACGCGGACCGCCACGGCATCGTCACCCCCGACGCGGGCCTGATGAACCCGAACCACTACCTGGCCGTGGCCATCGAGTACCTGTTCAGCCACCGCGACGGCTGGTCCGAAGGCACCGCGGTGGGCAAGACCCTGGTGTCGTCCTCCATGATCGACCGCGTCGTCGCGTCGCTCGGCCGCGAGCTGGTGGAAGTGCCCGTCGGCTTCAAGTGGTTCGTGCCGGGGCTCATCGACGGCACCATCGGCTTCGGCGGCGAAGAGTCCGCCGGCGCGTCGTTCTTGCGCAAGGACGGCACCGTCTGGTCCACCGACAAGGACGGGTTGATCATGGACCTGCTCGCCGCGGAGATCACCGCCGTGACCGGCAAGACGCCGTCGGCGCGCTACGCGGAGCTCGAGGCCGAGTACGGCGCACCGGCCTACGCGCGTATCGACGCCCCGGCCGGCCGCGAAGAAAAGGCCAAGCTCAAGGCGCTGTCGGCTGGCCAGGTTTCGGCGGATACGTTGGCGGGCGAAGCTATCGTCGCAAAGCTGACTGAAGCTCCCGGCAATGGTGCCACCATCGGCGGGCTGAAGGTGACCACCGAAAACGCGTGGTTTGCGGCGCGGCCGTCCGGCACCGAGGACAAGTACAAGATCTACGCCGAGTCCTTCAAGGGCGAGGAGCACCTGAAGCAGGTGCAGCAGGAAGCCAAGGCGCTCGTAACTGAGGTTTTGGGCAGCTAGTGGAGTAACGTACGACCTGTGAGTACAACAACAACCCCAGCGCCCGAGCACACCACGAAAACGCTGGTGCTGGACATCCTCTCGGCGCTTGCGCGCTTCTACATGGCGTACGTGTGGCTGGACGCGGGCATTGCGAAGCTCGGCGCCCCCCTCGACGTGACCAAGACCATCGAGGCCTACGAGATCTTCACCCCCGACTGGTCTTACCTGCTCGCCCACATCATCGGGCCCCTTGAAGTGGCCGGCGGGCTGCTGCTGCTTCTGGGTATTAAGCTGCGCTGGTCCGGCAAGGTCTCCATCATTGTGCTGACGCTGTTCATCATCGGCATGCTCTCCGCGTGGCAGCGCGGGCTGGTGATCGACTGCGGCTGCTTCGACCCGTCGGCGGCCACCGAGGGCGAGAGCAACCTGCTCGTCACCGTGGCGCGCGATGTGGGCTACATCGCCATCACCGGGTTCATGATGTGGCGCCCGTTTAAGAAGTTCGCTATCTACCCCTAAGCTTGTAGGGGTAAAGCTGTACCCGCCATGCCGTCAGGCACATACAACAGGAGATAACTGTGACCACACGCAAAGTGGAAAACCCGAATAAGAAGGGCAACGCCGCCTTCATCTGGGCAGTCCTCGCCGTCCTGGCCATCGCCCTCGTGGTGATCGGCCTGATCGTCTTCAACGGCCGCGAAAACCGCAGCGCCGCCATCCAGGAAGAGATGATCGACGTCGAGGGCATCAACGTTGCCTGGGACGGGGAGGAAAACACCATCCACCTCACCGGCGACAACGCCGACGCGAACACCGCCGAGCTGCTCGAAGACTTCTCCTGCTCCTACTGTGCGGAACTGCACATTTCCACCGACGAGGCGATGCTGGAGAAGCTCAAGGCCGGCGAGATCAACGTGGACCTGCGCCCGATGGTTGCGCTGGACAACGGCCAGGAAGGCCACTCCACCAAGGCGCTCGCCGCCGAGCTGGCCCTGATCGCCAACGGTGACCTGGCGCAGGCGTTCACCGTCCGCGACTACCTGTTCCAGAACCAGCAGTCCGCGTACAACAAGTACGACAACGACGGCTTCGCAGACCTGGCCAAGGACTACGAGGCCTCCGACGCCGCCATCCAGGACATCCGCGACGGCAAGTACATCGAGACCGCCAAGCGTATGGGCTCCGAGAACATGAAGTACCAGGAGGACGAGACCGGTGAGGCGTGGACCCCGCGCGTCCTGGTCGACGGCAAGGACATTGAAGACATCGTCGACATCGAGGAACTCCGGGAGATTGTGGGCGACCCCTCCCTGGATGAGAAGAAGGATTCCGCACGTAACTACTGGCCGGAGGTTCTGGCCAGCCTCTAAGCGCTGTTGTTGATAGCGTTTTCACCGCCTCACTCCGGGTTCGGGGTGGGGCGGTTTCACTTTCCCGCTGGGGATTTGGAGGCCCGCGCGCCCGGCTGTATATTTACGTGAGTTATCCAAGGGGCTATGGCGCAGTTGGTAGCGCACCACACTGGCAGTGTGGGGGTCACGGGTTCGAATCCCGTTAGCTCCACTCCACAACTACATATTCCTTGCGACGGTTTGGTCGTCGTACGGGGCTATGGCGCAGTTGGTAGCGCACCACACTGGCAGTGTGGGGGTCACGGGTTCGAATCCCGTTAGCTCCACGTAGAAATGCAACTGCCCGGCTGTTCGGCCGGGCAGTTTTTGCGTTGCGGGGCCGCGGCGCAGGCGAGGGCGGTTGTAAGTTTCCGGTGCATGGCCAGGAGTGTAGCGAAATCATAGTGGTTGCGAGCTACGCTGAGCTGCATGTTTGCGTCACCGATCGGACCGTTGCGCCTCGTCGCCAGTGAGAGCGGCGTCACCCGCGTCTGCTTCGAGGGGGAGCAGTTGCCTATCGACGAACCTTCGGCGAGCCCCCTGGTTACCCAAGAACTGACCGAATACTTCGCCGGCACGCGCCGAGAATTCACCGTGCCGCTGGATTTAACGGGCGTGACTGAGTTCCGCGCTGCGGTGCTGCGGGAGCTGGCGAAAGTCCCGTACGGGGAGACCACCACCTACGCGCAGCTCGCCCGCGCGGTGGGCAACCCCAAGGCAGTGCGCGCGGTGGGCAGCGCGTGCGCGACCAACCCGCTGCCGCTGTTCATCCCGTGCCACCGGGTGCTGCGCAGCGACGGTCAACTTGGCGGTTACCGTGGCGGGACAGAGGCAAAACGTTTCCTACTGCGATTGGAGGGCATCGATGTCTGACACGTTTGTGAAGCACGGCAGCGCGCCGGGAGCGGCCGCCGCGGAAGCCGCGTACCTGCGCTGGCTGCGCGAGGGTTCCACCGCGGTGGTGGAGGTGCTGGAGCTAGACGAGGACGCGAACACGCTGACCATCGAGAAAGTGGATTCGGCCCGTCCGACCGTGGACGCGGCACGCGAGGCCGGCCGGGAGCTGGCCGCCATCCACGCCATGGGGGCCGCCGCGTTCGGCGCGCCCGCGGACGAGTGGGACGGCCCCAACTTCATCGGCACCCGCCAGCAGGCGTGCGAGCCCACCGAGCGCTGGGCCGAGTTCTACGTTAAGCAGCGGGTGCTGCCATTTGCGGAAAAGGCGCTGAGGGTGGGGAATCTCGGGGACGGCGGAATGGACGTCGTCAAGCAAGCATGCAATGCGCTGCTTGAAGAAGACGAGAGCGCCCCGCTTGCGCGTATCCACGGCGACCTGTGGGCGGGCAACCTGCTGTTTGGGTCGGAGGGGCCGCGGTTTATCGACCCTGCGGCACACGGCGGACACCCGCTGACTGACATCGCCATGCTGGAGCTGTTCGGCGCGCCGCATTTCAGCGCGATCGTGGACGGGTACTTGGATGCCGGGGGCGATTTGGGCAGCGACTGGCAGCGGCGCATCGCGGTGCACCAGCTGCACCCGCTGGCGGTGCACGCGTGGACGCACGGCCCGTCCTACGGCTCCGCGCTCGTGAGCGCGGCGGAGGAGACCCTGCGCGTGGTGGGCTAGGGGTTGACCGGGATGTGAATGCCCGCTACGCTGCGTTGTAATACATGTAATACAACAGGTAGGTGTCGCATGGGTGTTGAGGAACGGCTGCAAGAGCTGCTGGCTGAGCAGGCGGGTAGTGCCGCCGTATCAATGCGGGAGCTGAACCAAAAGACGCGTGCGGTGATCGACCGTGTGGTGAAGGAGGGGATTGCATTGACGGTGACGGATAGGGGACGGCCGATTGCGGAAATTCATCCGGTGAGCCAGAAAACAGGCTTGGACCGGCTTGAGGAACTGGGGCTCCTGGAGCAGAGGGGGAAACCGTTCGAAGTGGACTGGGAACCCATCCAGCTCGACTTCACTCTGGAGGAATGGCTTGAGGAGGAGCGCGGTGAGGACCGCCTGGAGCGGGTGATGGCGGACCTCCGCACCCTGGACAGCACTCACGCAGGCAAGGGTGAGGGAGATGAATAAGGATGGGCCCGTTGTATACGTCGACTCGTCCGTGCTCATTGCGTCGATTGGCAATGAGTCGTACGGCGCGTGGGCGAGAGAGGTCTTGGCGGGGCAAGAGGCCGTGAGTTCGGCCATCGCCAAAGTGGAACTAGCACGTTTTGTTCACCGGGTGGGGCAGTTGGGCGACTATCTCCGCCCGGTGATTTCGGCAGTCTCGTTCGCGAAAGTGGACGATCAGGCAATCGCAGCCGCAGCAGCGGTCAGTGGTGAGGTAAAAGCGCTCGACGCCTTGCACGTGGGGACGTGGGCGCACCTGCAGGCTGTGGGAACGGACTGTCCGTTCATCACCTTGGACCGCAAGCAGGCAGCGGCAGCCTCGCGGGCAGGGGCGACGGTGCTGCACCCCTTCGGGGACCTGCCCTAGCGCCACCAGGTGTCGTTCGGGCCCGGCGGCAGGTGGCGCTTGTGCTGGCCGACACGCCACAGGTGCTCGAGGCGCTCGGCGGCCTCTTGCGGGATCTGTTTGCCCTCCAGGTAGTCGTCGATGTGGGCATAGGTGATGCCGAGCGCGTCTTCGTCGGGAAGCGCGGGGCGGTCCTCCTCCAGGTCCGCGGTGGGGACCTTCTCCCACAGGCGGGGGTCGGCGCCGAGGTGGTCCAAAAGCGCAGCGCCCTGGCGCTTGTTCAGCCCGGCCAGCGGCACGAGGTCGGCGGCGCCGTCGCCGTGTTTGGTGAAGAACCCGGTGACGTTCTCCGCCGCGTGGTCCGTGCCCACCACCAGAAGGCCGCGCTCGCCGGCGATGGCGTACTGGGCGATCATGCGCATGCGCGCCTTGACGTTGCCTTTGTTGAAGTCGCCGAGGCTGTCCGCTTTCAGCGCGTGGGCCACCGCGGAAGCCATGGCGGTGGTGGCGGGTTCGATGTCCACCGTGACCGTCTCGTCGGGCTGGATGAACTTGAGCGCCAGCTGCGCGTCGTCCTCGTCCGCCTGCACGCCGTGCGGCAGCCGCACCGCCACAAACGTCGCGTCGCCCCCGGCCGCGCGGCGTTTCTCTACCGCCAGCTGCGCCAGACGCCCGGCGAGCGTCGAGTCCTGCCCGCCGGAAATGCCGAGTACGTACCCTTTCGCGCCGGTGGCGTCCAGGTAGTCCACCAGGAACTGCACGCGCCGGGTGATCTCTTCTTCCGGGTTGATGGTCGGTGCCACGCCGAGGGCGGTGATGATGTCTGACTGCATGGCGCTCATGGTAGGAGGTTTTGATTCAGCGCGTCCGGTGTGTAACATTTACCCCCGTGTTGCGACCCGGCAGCCGCCGGTGGTCGCTAATTGCAGGTAATCCGAGCAGAAAGGAGCGCCCGATGAAGGTCCGCAAGTCGCTTCGGTCGCTGAAGAACAAGCCGGGCGCTCAGGTTGTGCGCCGCCACGGCAAGGTTTTTGTGATCAACAAGAAGGATCCCCGCTTCAAGGCTCGCCAGGGCTAAGCGCGAATCCCGCCCCGTCACCGTTTGGTGGCGGGGCTTTTTGCTGTAATTTTCGGCCGAATTACACGCTTGGGAGCAGTTGGCTGTCCATGTTCTAACTACATGTAGGTGATTTGCTCCCTCTATCCTGGGAATACCACCCGTGTAACTACTACATGTAGTAGCAGTTGCCGAACTTTCCCCCAAGGTATAGTGTCTCTTGGTGTTGCCCCGGGGGAGCCGGGGAAGCGAGAAAAAGCGTCGAAACCCTGTCGAAACCCGGTCGAAGACCCGCACAGAAAGAGCCTGAAGAACTATGTCGATCACCGTTTACAGCAAGCCGGCCTGCATGCAGTGCAAGGCAACCGAGAAGGCCCTGACCAAGGCCGGCCTTGAGTTCACCACGGTTGACATCTCCATGGACGACGAGGCCCGCGACTACGTCATGGCCCTCGGCTACGTGCAGGCCCCGGTCGTCGAGGCGAACGGTGAGCACTGGTCCGGTTTCCGTCCGGACCGCATCAAGGGCCTCGCCGCTGCTGCGTAAGCGGCGGGCCCCGCGACCCTCGCGCGTCCGGCCGCTCGCTCCCGTGGATCCAGCTAGTAAGACCCAGCTAACGGCCGAAATACGGCAGATAGCTGGATCCTAGTAGCTGGATTTGGCGAAAAGGGGGGGGCGGGAGCGGGGCGGGCAGAGGGGGAGAGGCGCCACACACGCCACCCACACAGCAGAAAACTCAACACGAAGAAAGGCGGCTGCCATGCTGGTGGTCTACTTCTCTTCCGCGACGGAGAACACGAAGCGGTTTGTGGAGAAGCTCGGCCTCCCGTCCCAGCGCATCCCGTTGCGCAGGAACGATCCGGAACTGAACGTCGACGAGCCGTACGTGCTCATCTGCCCCACATACGGTGGCGGGGCGAGTGTCAGCGGCGGCAACTCGCGGCCGGTGCCGGGGCAGGTGATCCGCTTCCTCAACAATGAAAGCAACCGGAGTTTGATCCGGGGTGTCATAGCCGCCGGAAACTCCAACTTCGGCGCAGATTACTGCCTCGCCGGGACGGTGATTGCCGACAAGTGTAAGGTCCCGTACTTGTACCGGTTCGAGCTCATGGGCTCGGCCGAGGACGTTGCGCACGTGCGCCGCCAACTGGTCCAGAACGCTGGAAGGTTGGGGCTGCGTGGGGGTCCGGAGGTCGTCGATAGGCAAGATGCTCCAGACGAATCCGAGCGCTTGGCAAAACTGCGCGAAAAATACGCCGGTAAATACTCAAGAACACGATGAAGGACGAGATGTGACTACCCAGACTGTCGGTAAGAATGTCCCGGAGCCGGTCAACGAAAGCGACCAGCTGGATTACCACGCGCTCAACGCGCTTTTGAACCTGTACGACGACAACGGCCAGATCCAGTTTGACAAGGACCGCGAGGCCGCGAACCAGTTCTTCCTCCAGCACGTCAACCAGAACACGGTCTACTTCCACGACCTGGAAGAAAAGATCGACTACCTGGTCACCAACAAGTACTACGAGCCGGACACCATAGAGAAGTACGACTGGAACTTTATTAAGGACACGTTTAAGCGCGCGTACTCCTACAAGTTCCGTTTCAAGTCCTTCCTGGGCGCGTACAAGTACTACACCTCCTACACGCTGAAAACCTTCGACGGGCGCCGTTACCTCGAGCGCTTCGAGGACCGCGTCGCCATGACCGCGCTCTTCCTCGCCGACGGCAACGAGGAACTCGCATTCGCGCTTGTGGACGAAATCATGACCGGCCGCTTCCAGCCCGCCACCCCGACGTTCTTGAACGCCGGCAAGGCGCAGCGCGGCGAGCTGGTGTCCTGCTTCCTGCTTCGCATCGAAGACAACATGGAGTCCATCGGGCGCGCCATCAACTCCTCGCTGCAGCTGTCCAAGCGCGGCGGCGGCGTCGCACTGCTTTTGAGCAACATCCGCGAATCCGGCGCGCCGATCAAGCACATCGAGAACCAGTCCTCCGGTGTCATCCCCGTGATGAAGCTTTTGGAAGACGCGTTCTCCTACGCCAACCAGCTCGGCGCACGCCAGGGTGCGGGTGCGGTGTACCTCAACGCCCACCACCCGGACATCATGCGCTTTTTGGACACCAAGCGCGAGAACGCGGACGAGAAGATCCGCATCAAGACCCTCTCGCTCGGTGTGGTCATCCCGGACATCACCTTCGAGCTGGCCAAGCGAAACGACGACATGTACTTGTTCTCCCCGTACGACGTCGAGCGCGTCTACGGAGTGCCGTTCGCGGATATCTCCGTGACCGAGAAGTACGAGGAGATGGTCGAAGACCCGCGCATCCGCAAGTCCAAGATCTCTGCGCGTTCTTTCTTCCAGACTATCGCCGAGATCCAGTTCGAGTCCGGCTACCCGTACATCATGTTCGAGGACACGGCGAACCGCGCGAACCCGGTGAAGACCGGCCGCATCAACATGTCCAACCTGTGCTCGGAAATCCTGCAGGTCAACTCCCCGTCCGTGCTGAACGAGGACCTGACCTACGCCGAGACCGGCCACGACATCTCCTGCAACCTGGGCTCGCTGAACATCGCGATGGCGATGGACTCCGACAACTTTGCCAAAACCGTCGAGACCTCCATTCGCGCGCTTACCGCCGTGGCAGACAAGACCTCCATCGACTCCGTGCCGCCGGTGCGCGACGGCAACGACGCCTCCCACGCCATCGGCCTGGGCCAGATGAACCTGCACGGCTACCTCGGCCGCGAGCACATCGAGTACGGCTCCGAGGAAGGCCTGGACTTCACCAACGCCTACTTCGCCGCCGTGATGTACCAGTGCCTGCGCGCCTCCCACAAGATTGCCGTGGAGAAGGGCACCGCGTTCGCGGACTTCGCCAAGTCCGAGTACGCCACCGGCGAATTCTTCGACCGCTACGACCCGGCGGACTTCCAGCCCACAACCGACAAGGTCAAGGAATTGTTCGCCAACTCCAACATCGCCGTGCCGACGGCGGAGGAGTGGGCGCAGCTGAAGGAAGACGTCGCCCGCGACGGCATCTACAACCGCTACCTGCAGGCGGTGCCGCCGACCGGCTCGATTTCCTACATCAACAACTCCACGTCCTCGATCCACCCGATCGCCTCCAAGATTGAGATCCGCAAGGAAGGCAAGATCGGCCGCGTCTACTACCCGGCGCCGCACATGGACAACGAGAACATCGACTACTTCAAGGACGCCTACGAGATCGGCTACGAGAAGATCATCGACACCTACGCGGTGGCCACGAAGTACGTCGACCAGGGCCTGTCGCTGACCCTGTTCTTCAAGGACACGGTGACCACCCGCGACATCAACCGCGCACAGATCTACGCGTGGAAGAAGGGTGTCAAGACCCTGTACTACATCCGCCTGCGCCAGATGGCGCTGGAAGGCACCGAGATCGAGGGTTGCGTCTCCTGCATGCTGTAGGGGAGCGCGTGCTTCTCGACGAGAAAACCGCTGATCGGTGAGTTCCGTTTTTGGGAAACTAGCAGATCAGCGGTTTTCGTTTGCAAGGCGCGGGAGAGTTACATCTCCATGAAATCGTTGACGCCGCGGAGTAGACGTCGAGAAGCATCTTCTGCAGCATCGGCGTCGCCGGAGGAGATTGCCTGGGCGAGATCCACGTGGATCTGCATTGTGTCCACGTGCGGGTCGTCCGGCATGATGCCGTAGAGCGCGCGGCCGGACATGATGTCCATGATCGGCGGGGTCAGCGCCACAAACATTTCGTTGTCCGACGCTTCGAGCATGAGCGCGTGGAACTCCAGGTCCGCCTCCTGGAAGGCCTCGGAGTTGCCGCCTTCCTGCCCGGCCAGCTCGACGATCTGGTCTGCCAGCTCGCACAGGCGGCGCGCTTGCTCGGACGTCGCGTTGGCGGCGGCGAGGCGGGCGGCGGTCGGCTCGATGGCGTCGCGAAGCTCACGCAGCGACGCGAGCTGGGCGGGACGCTGCTCCTCGCTGCGCAGGCGCCACGAAATGATCGAGTGGTCGAACACGTTCCACTCGCTTTGCGGCAGCACCTTCAACCCCACACGCCGGGACGAAGACACCAGGCCCAGCTGCTCCAGCGCGCGCATCGCCTCGCGGGCGACGGTGCGGGAAATGCCGAAACGCTCGGACAGGTCGTGGAGGGTGAACGTGTGGCCCTCCGGCTGCTTGCCGGAGACGATTTCCCCGCCGAGCGTGTCCAGGATCGACGAAAGCAAGGGCTGAGAGGACCGATGACCGCTCGCAGTCACGGAGAGACCTCCTTTTTAAGGGATGATGTATGCAGCAATATGCGAGTAGTTTATGTCATGCCCCCGCCCCGTCTGGACATTGCGCCGGGGCAGCTTACGGGCGGGGCGGAGGAGGTAACCCGGGGCGCTTGACACTGAAGTAGGATGGTCGGCATGACTGACGATTACGCGCGTTACCTCGAGTCCCACGAGAAGCCGGTGAAGGCTATCAACTGGAATAGCGTCCCGGACGACAAGGACCTTGAAGTGTGGGATCGCCTGACCGGCAATTTTTGGCTCCCCGAGAAGATTCCGGTGTCCAACGACATTCCGAGTTGGAACACCCTCAACGACGAGGAAAAGCAAGCCACCATGCGCGTGTTCACTGGCCTGACGCTGCTGGACACCATCCAGGGCACCGTCGGCGCGGTCTCGCTGCTGCCGGACGCGAACTCGCTGCACGAAGAGGCGGTGCTGACCAACATTGCGTTTATGGAGTCGGTGCACGCGAAGTCCTACTCCAACATCTTTATGACGCTTGCGGACACGCCCGCGATTAACGACGCATTCCGCTGGTCCGAGGAGAACGAGTACCTGCAGCGCAAGGCGAAGATCATCCTGAGCTACTACGAGGGCGACGACCCGCTCAAGCGCAAGATCGCCTCGGTGATGCTGGAGTCTTTCCTGTTCTACTCGGGCTTCTACCTGCCGTTGAACTGGTCGGTGCACTCCAAGCTGACGAACACCGCAGACATTATCCGCCTGATCATCCGCGACGAGGCGGTGCACGGCTACTACATCGGCTACAAGTACCAGGTGGCGCTGCGAAACGAGTCCGAGGAGCGCAAGGAGGAGCTGAAGGACTACGCCTTCGAGCTGCTCTACGACCTGTACGAGAACGAGAACCAGTACACCGAGGACATCTACGACGCGCTCGGCTGGACCGAGGACGTGAAGCGTTTCCTGCGTTACAACGCCAACAAGGCACTGAACAACCTTGGCTACGAGGGCCTGTTCCCGGTGGACGAAACGAAGGTGTCGCCTGCGATTTTGGCATCGCTGTCGCCGAACGCGGACGAGAACCACGACTTCTTTTCCGGCTCCGGTTCCTCCTACGTCATCGGTCGCGCGGAGGATACCCAGGACGACGACTGGGATTTCTAGGCCTTTGCTTTACGACGCACCTTCGGTGGCCCCGGTTCGCACCCGCGAGCCGGGGATTTTTCTTGCCTACCGTGCAGTACTCATGCGCCTCACCAGTAACAGCCCGGGGTGGTGGGACCAGACGCTGACCCCGCTCGGGGGCAGCATTGCCGGAGGCTGGAAAAACAGTGTGCAGAACGTTATGCTGATCCGGTATCACTCGTGGCATCTGTGCTCAATCCGGCGTGAGCTGGACGGGGTGCAGCTGCTGTAGTCAGGAGGATCAGATGACCGCTGTGGCACCGCGGCTGGATAATTACGTCCCGCCGACACGCCCCGAGCCGACGGGCAATGCTCGCAAGGGCTCGAAGATTTACAAGCAACTCACCACGACTGACCACAAAGAACTGGGCATCATGTACATCATCATGTCCTTCGTCTGGTTCTTCGTGGCAGGCCTGATGGCACTGCTTATCCGCGCCGAGCTGTTCAGCCCGGGCCTGCAGTTCCTGTCCAACGAGCAGTTCAACCAGCTGTTCACCATGCACGGCACCGTGATGCTGCTGGCGTTCGGTACCCCGATCGTCTGGGGCTTCGCCAACTACGTGCTGCCGCTGCAGATCGGCGCTCCGGACGTGGCCTTCCCCCGTCTGAACGCGTTCGGCTTCTGGGTGACCAGCATCGGCGTCATCGCCATGCTCGCCGGCTTCGTCACCCCGGGTGGCGCGGCCGACTTCGGCTGGACCATGTACATGCCGCTGGCTGACGCTGTGCACACCCCGTCCGTCTCCGCCAACCTCTGGATTGTCGGTGTGGGTGCTACCGGTGTGGGCACCATCGCCTCCGCGGTGAACATGCTCACCACCGTGCTGACGATGCGTGCGCCGGGCATGACTATGTTCCGTCTGCCGGCGTTCACCTGGACCATCTTTGTCACCTCCATCATCGCTCTGATGATTTTCCCGGTGCTGACCGCAGCGGCGATGGGTGTGCTCTACGACCGTCTGCTCGGCGGCCACATCTTCGACACCGCTAACGGCGGCACGATTCTGTGGCAGCACATGTTCTGGTTCTTCGGCCACCCCGAGGTGTACGTCCTGGCTCTGCCGTTCTTCGGCGTGATCTCCGAGATCGTCCCGGTGTTCTCCCGTAAGCCGATCTTCGGTTACATCGGCCTGATCTTCGCCACCCTGGCGATTGCTGGCCTGTCCATGGCTGTGTGGGCGCACCACATGTTCGCCACCGGCGCGGTCCTGCTGCCGTTCTTCTCGTTCATGACCTTCCTCATCTCGGTGCCGACCGGCGTGAAGTTCTTCAACTGGCTGGGCACGATGTGGAACGGCCACCTCACGTTTGAGACCCCGATGCTGTGGGCCGTGGGCTTCCTGTTCACCTTCCTCTTCGGTGGTCTGACGGGCATCATGCTGGCCTCCCCGCCGCTGGACTTCCACCTGCACGACTCCTACTTCGTGGTTGCGCACTTCCACTACACCCTGTTCGGCACCGTGGTGTTCGCTTCCACCGCTGGCGTGTACTTCTGGTTCCCGAAGATGACCGGCCGCATGCTGGACGAGAAGCTGGGCAAGATCCACTTCTGGTTCACCGTCGTCGGCTTCAACATGACCTTCCTGGTCCAGCACTGGTTGGGCAACATGGGTATGCCGCGCCGCTACGCCGACTACCTGGACACCGACGGTTTCACGCTGCTGAACCAGGTCTCCACGGTTGGCGCGTTCATCCTGGGCATCGGCATGCTGCCGTTCATCTGGAACGTGTTCAAGTCCTGGCGCTACGGCGAGATCGTCACCGTCGACGATCCGTGGGGTTACGGCAACTCCCTGGAGTGGGCAACCACCTGCCCGCCGCCGCGCCACAACTTCACCGCTCTTCCGCGTATCCGCTCCGAGCGTCCTGCGTTCGAGCTGCACTACCCGCACATGGTGGAGACCCTGCGCCGCGAGGCTCACGTCGGTCACCGCGACTCGGGCAAGGGCGGCAACCACGAATTGGCCGGCGTCGAGGGTAACGCTCGCGCTACTAGCTAGTATTCCCGTCTCGGCCTCCTGAACGAACCCCCGCTTCGGCGGGGGTTTTCGTCGTTTCGGGCCCGCGACAATGGGGAGTACCCTGGCCCGGATGACTGAGCAGATGATCGCCGCCGCCCACCAGCTCCTGCAGGACCGTGTGTCGGGCGACTACAATGCCCGCAGCGAAGACGCGCGAGACCCGCAAACCGTGCAGGCGATGCAGCTGGCCATCAACCTGCCTAAGCAGGACCCTCCGAGTCGCAACCAGGTGCTTGCAGACGCCGCCCGCGCCGCCGTGGCCGTCTGCCTGGATCCGCGCGCGGGGCAGGACGGGTTTTGGCGCGATGCGTTGGACGCTTGGTACTCCCATCGCATCCGCAAGGTCGCCCGCCGCGCCCGCAACAAGGCCTGGGACGACGTGCAGGCGTTGCCCGGGGTCACCGTCGGCAACGTGCGCGCGTTTGTCCCCTCTGCGGTCTCTGAGGTCCCGCACGCGATTGCGAAGCTGCAGATCAAGGGCACGGAGATTGAGCAGGGGGAGGTGCTCCCGCGGGACCCGCACGCGCCGCTGATCGCGCTCGACGCGTCGCTGGAGATGTCCGCGGGCAAGGCCGCGGCCCAGGCCGGGCACGCCTCGATGCTGCTCGCGGCCGCGCGCGACACGGCGTGGGTGCAGCGGTGGGCGGAGGCGGGTTTCCCGCTGAACGTGCGCGAGCTGCCCCGCGAGGAGTTCGCGGAGCTCGCCGCGCGCCCTGAGGCGGTGGCGGTGCGCGACGCCGGCTTCACGGAGGTCGCGCCCGGTTCCACCACTGCGATCGCTATTGCTTAGCCACGAGCCTCCGGAGCGCCCCGCGCACCGTTTCCGCGTCCGTGGTGTCCCAAAACGCCGGCAGGCTGCGCCGGATAAACGAGCCGTAGCGCTTGGTCACCAACCGGTTGTCTAGTACGGCGACGACCCCGCGGTCGTCGACAGAACGCAAAAGGCGGCCCGCGCCCTGTGCCATGAGCAGGGAGGCGTGCGTGGCCGAGACCTCCATGAACCCGGAGCGGCCCGCCGCGTCGGCTGCGTTGGAACGCGCCTGCAGCAGGGGATCGTCGGGGCGGGGAAACGGGATGCGGTCGATGATCACCAGCGAGCAGGCGCTGCCCGGCACGTCCACGCCCTGCCAGAGGGTGAGGGTGCCGAACAGGCAGGAGTTTTCGTTCTTGGCGAAGGTGTCCACGAGCGTGCCGGTGGAGTCCTCGCCCTGCAGCAGGATGTCGAAGGGAAGACGCGCTCGCATGGCTTCGGCGGCCTGCTCGGCGGCGCGGCGCGAGGAGAACAGGCCGAGGGTGCGCCCGCCGGCGGCGGTGATCAGCTCCGCGATCTCGTCCAGTGTCTCCGCGGACAGCCCGTCTCGGCCCGGGGTGGGCAGGTGGCGGGCGGTGTAGAGGATGCCGGACTTGCGCGGGTCGAACGGCGTGCCGGCGTCGAGCGAGTCCCAGGTGCCCTGGGGCAGGCCCCAGGCGGCCGCCATGGCGTTGAAGTTGCCGCCCACAGTCAACGTGGCGGAGGTGAGCACGACCGTCTTCTCGCCGAAGAGCCTCTCGTGCAAAAGACCCGCCACTGACAGGGGCGCAACCGACACCGAGTCGCCGTAGCGCTCGGAGCGTGTCAGCCACACCACGTCCGAGTGCTTGGCGGGGTCCGGCTCGTCGAAGACCTCGAGGATGCGCACCACCGCGTCGTGCAGGTCCTCTAAGTGGTTGCGCAGGTTGGCGCGCTCGGCGAACTTCTCCGGGTCGTTCTCGGACTCGCCGGGCGGGGCGTCGGAGATGGCGGTGCGGGTCTTCCACAGCGCGTCGCGAAGCGCGGCGAAAGCGCCACGGGCCGGCTCCGAGATGGTTTCCCAGCGCCCCGGGGCCTCCAGGTCGATGGCAGCGGTGAAGTCGTCGATGACGCCTTCGAGCGTGTCGCGCTCCGCGCCGAGCTTGCCGGCGCGGCGGGCGGCCATCGCCAGCGCACGCGCGGAGATCTCGTTAGTGGCCACGGAGGTGATGCGGCCGTCGAGCTCGTGGGCCTCGTCGATGATCACGGCGTCGTGTTCGGGCAGGACGGCGACGTCCGCGAGCGCGTCGATAGCCAAAAGCGCGTGGTTGGTCACCACGATGTCCACGTCCTTGGTGCGCTCGCGGGCGAGCTCCGCGAAGCACTCTTCGCCGTGCGGGCAGCGGGTCGCGCCGAGGCACTCGTTGGAGGTCACCGAGACCTGCCGCCACGCCATGTCCGGCACGCCTGGGACCAGGTCGTCGCGGTCGCCCGTCTCGGTTTCCTGCGCCCACTCGGCCACACGCTTGACGTGTTTGCCCAGCCAGGACAAGTCCTCTTCCTCGATCAGGGACTCCGCGGGCGCGCTATCAAGCATCAGCTTATGCTTGCACAAGTAGTTGTTGCGGCCCTTTTGAATGGCGAAGGTGGGCCGCTCGGGCAGCAGCGGCTCGAGCGCGTCCGCCAGCCGGGGCAAATCCCTATCGACGAGCTGCCGCTGCAGCGCGATCGTCGCCGTCGACACCACCACGGTGGTGCCGTGCGCCTGGGCGTGGCGGATGGCGGGGACCAGGTAGGCCAGGGACTTGCCGGTGCCCGTGCCCGCCTGCACGGCCAGGTGGCGCTCTGTATCGAGGGCATTGGTTACAGCCTCGGCCATTTTCACCTGGCCGGGGCGGCGTGAGCCGCCGAGGGCTTCGACCGCGGCGGCGAGCAGGTCGGTGGTGGACTGGGTGAGCGGTTCTTCTGCTGCCACGGCCTACTCGGTGGGCTCCGGGAAGCCGACGAACTTCGTCGGGATGGCCACCTCGCCGCGTGACAGGGCCAGGCCCTCCCACGGCAGCGTCTTGCGGGCGGCCGCGTGCAGCTCGCGGATCTCCTCGATGCTGGGCTGGCCGTCCACGATTTCGCCGTCGCGGATCAGCGGCACCGTCATCTCGCGGTACTCCAAGTTCGGCTTGCGCGGCACGTCCACGCCGAGCGGGTGGATCACCTCACCCACAGCAACACCCGAGGAGCGGTAGGCGCGCAGCGCGGACTTGCCGCCGCCGTAGGTGACCTTGCCGGAGGAGCGCTTGGCCACGGGGTGGCCTTCCACCTCCACCAGCTTGTACACCAGGCCCGCGGTGGGGGCGCCGGAGCCGGTGACCACGGAGGTGCCCACGCCGAAGCCGTCCACCGGGTCGCCGCGCAGGCCGGCGATGGCGAATTCGTCCAGGTCGGAGGAGACGATGATGCGGGTGTTGAAGGCGCCTGCCTCGTCCAGCTGCTTGCGCACCCGCCTGGAGACGATGCCCAGGTCGCCCGAGTCGATGCGCACCGCACCCAGCTCCGTGCCGGCGACCTCGAGCGCGTTTTCCACGCCCTTGGTGATGTCGTAGGTGTCCACCAGCAGCGTGGTGTCCACGCCGAGGGTGTCGATCTGGCCCTTGAACGCGGCTTTTTCGTCCGGGTTGCCGTCCTCGTCCACGTGCAGCAGCGTCCAGGAGTGGGCGGAGGTGCCGGAGGCGGGGATGCCGTAGCGCAGCGAGGCCTCCATGTTGGACGTGGCGTTGAAGCCGGCGATGTAGGTGGCGCGCGCGGCGGAGACGGCCGCCTGCTCGTTGGTGCGGCGCGAGCCCATCTCGATGATCGGGCGTCCGTCCGCGGCCGAGACCATGCGGGAGGCGGCCGAGGCGACCGCGGAATCGGCGTTGAGGATGGACAGAAGGACCGTCTCCAGGATCACGCACTCCGCGAACGTGCCGCGCACCGTCATAATCGGCGAGTACGGGAAGTACAGGTCGCCCTCGCGGTAGCCGTCGATCTGCCCGGAGAACTTGTAGTTTTCCAGGTATTCGCGTGCCTCCGGGGAGAGAAAGTCGGCGTTGTCCAGCTGGTCCTGCGTGAAGCGGAACTTGGTGATGGCATCGAGCACACGCTCAGTGCCTGCGACCACGCCGTAGCGGCGCTCGTTGGGCATGCGGCGGCCGAAGACCTCGAAGACGCAGTCGCGCTGGGCGGTGCCGTCCTTAATGGCGGCGTCGAGCATGGTCAGCTCGTACATGTCCGTGAAAAACGCGGTGGAGCCCTGCGTGCCGGTGGAGTGGGTGGGAGTGTCGTTCATGGTGAGCCAGCGTACCCTGCTGGTACGAGAAGGTAAGGTGGTGCACATGTTTTCCTCAGCCGATTTTCCTGCGGCCAGTCGCGCGGAGCGCATGGGTTCGCCGCTGGCAACCCCGGAGTTGGACGAGGCCATCGACGTGGACGTGGCCACGAGCGAGAACCTGCCGTGGCTGTGCATCGTGTGGGACGACCCGGTCAACCTGATGAGCTACGTCACCTACGTGTTCCAGACCGTGCTGGGCTACGACCGCAAGCGCGCCCAAGAGCTGATGATGCAGGTCCACACCGAGGGCAAGGCCGTGGTCTCCTCGGGTGAGAAGGACAAGGTGGAAACCGACGTGAAGAAGCTGCACACCGCGGGCCTGTGGGCCACGATGCAGCAGGCAGGGTAGGGGAGAATCGATGCAGCCGTGGCGTAAGAAGAAGGGCCTGATGCGCTCGACGCCGAAGTACACCACCGTTTTTGACCCGATGGAGCGCGAGGTCATCGGCGACCTCACCGCCACCGTGTCCGAGGCTCTGATCGCGCGCGCCCAGTCCGCGCCGAAGGACGAGTTTGCGGAGATGCTCGGCGTCGCCACCGGCCACACCGAGGCACCCGAGGACCCGCGCCTGGCGCGCCTTTTGCCCAACTTCGAGCGCGAGGGCGACGAGGAGTTCGACGGCGACAACGGCCTGCTCCGCAGCCTGCATGAAAACGACATCATCAAGGCCAAGCTGATCAACCTGCAGGTGGTCAACACCGCGCTCGGCCCCACCGGCGGCGTCGAGGTGACCATCGAGGAGGACGAGGCCCACCAGTTCATCGCCGCGCTCAACGACATGCGCCTCTACGCCTCCGCGGACGACTCCGGCAGCGAGGCCGCGCGCGAGGACCGCCAGCGCCTCATCGACTGGCTCGCGTTCTGCCAGGACTCGCTCCTCGAAGCCCTCATGGGCTAGCTGTTTCGCCCGCAGCTTGACGACGACCTCCGGTCCGCCACCGTGGGCCCTCCCACGAACGCCGCAGCAGACCCCGGGCTTTCGGCCGGTCTCCCCGCCGCCAGCTGTTTAGCAACCCCCGCCGCAGACTCCCGGGATTCTGCCTCCCCACCACAGACCCCTATTAAGCGATCCAGAGTATGGCCCAAAACAGGGCATACTCTGGATCGCTTAATAGGGGTCTGGCGGAAACAAGGTCCCGGCGCCACGGCCCAGTTGCCGTCCAACCACCGCTCGGCCTTGATTCGGCGAACCCGCTAGACTCCAACCACGATGAGCGAACACAACCACACCCCCGAGGGCTGGGGCTACGGCCAGACCGGGCAGCCGGGCTACGGCAAGCCGTTCCAGCGACCGTTCTCGCATCCGGAACGGCAGCAGCCGGCGTTTGGCGAGCCCGCGCAGCCGTACAACCCGTACGCGACCCCGCAACAGCAGGGCCAGTTCGGCCAACCCCAGTACAACCAAACCCCCGGGACCCAGCGAGTGTCGAAGCGTAAGGCGCAGCGCAAAACGGGCATGAAACTCGCCGGCGGATTCCTCGCCACCATCTGGGTTGTGTTCATCCTGGAGCTGGTGTTCCCGTGGCTGCAGGCGTTTGGCATCCACCCGTTGGACGTGTCCTCCCTGCCGTTCATTTTCACCTCGCCGCTGCTCCACGCGAACTTCGAGCACATCATCTCCAACTCGATTCCGGGCGCGATCTTCGCGTTCTTGGTGGGCTACTCGGGCAAGCGCGTGTTCTGGGAGGTCACCACGTTCGTGGTGATCATCGGTGGCTTAGGCACCTGGCTGCTCGGCGGTGTGGGCACGAACCACATCGGCGCCTCCGGGCTGGTGTACGGCTGGCTGGCGTATCTGATCATCCGCGGCTTTTTCAACCGCTCCATCAGCCAGATCATCACCGGGCTTATCCTCGGCTTCTTCTACTCCGGCCTGATCTTCGGGCTGCTGCCGGGCACTGAGGGTGTGAGCTGGCAGGCGCACCTGTTCGGCGCGATTGGCGGCCTGGTCGCCGGCATGGTGATCACCTCCGACGACCCGCCGGCGTTGGTGGCAAAGCGCGAGGCTAAAGCGCGTTCATTGCAGAATCCTGGCCAGCGATAGGATTGCCGGCGTGGATACTTTCGCCGGCAACCCAAACTCAGCACCGATCGGACTTTTCGATTCCGGAGTGGGCGGCCTGACTGTCGCCCGCGCGGTGATGGACCAGCTGCCGGGCGAATCCCTGATCTACATCGGTGACACCGCCCATGGCCCCTACGGCCCGCAGCCGATCGCGGACGTGCGCGCGCACTCGCAGCGCATCGCCGACGAGCTGGTGGAGCGTGGCTGCAAGATGCTGGTCATCGCCTGCAACACCGCCACCGCTGCCTTCCTTCACGACGCCCGCGAGCGATACGACATCCCCGTCATCGAGGTGATTCAGCCCGCAGTGCGCCGCGCGATCGCCACCACGCGCAATAAGAAAATCGGCGTGATCGGCACCGAAGGCACGGTGAAATCCGGCGCGTACCAGGACCTGTTTTCCATCCACCCGGGCCTTGAAGTCACCGCCCAGGCCTGCCCGGAGTTCGTGCCGTTTGTGGAGCAGGGCAAGACCTCCGGCAAGGAAGTCCTCGAGGTGGCCCGGCGCTATTTGGCGCCGCTGCGCGACGCGGACGTGGATACGCTTGTGCTCGGCTGCACCCACTACCCGCTGCTCTCCGGCGTGATCCAGCTGGCCATCGGCGACGAGGTCGCGCTCGTCTCATCGGCCGAGGAGACATCGAAAGACGTGCTCCGGGTGCTCACCGAGGGCGACATGCTTAACGACGGCACTGCCGCCCCCACCCACATCTTCGAATCCACCGGCGACCCCGACACTTTTGACGCGCTCGCCCGGCGCTTCCTCGCCCCGCCGGTGCATGCCGTAGGCCGCGATTTAAGGATTCACTAGGAAAATGTGCGCCATTCATGGCAGAGTATGTCCATGCAGTTGACCATCCTCGGGTGCTCCGGGAGCCTGGCCGCGCCCGGTAACCCAGCTTCCTCCTACGTCATCTCCGTGCCTGGTGAAACGGATGTGGTGATGGACTTCGGTCCGGGAGCGCTCGCCGCCATGCAGGAGCGGTTCGACCCGTCTGCGGCGCACGTCATCTTCAGCCATCTTCACGCTGACCACTGCTCGGACTTCCCGTCGCTTTTGGTCTGGCGCCGCTACCACCCCACAGCACCAGCTGCGCAGCGCCACCGGCTGATCGGCCCCTCGTACGCCCCGGAGCACCTGGGCCGCATGAGCGCGGACGCGCCGGGGGAGCAGGACGACTTTACCGACACCTTCGAGTTCACTACCTGGCGCACCGGGCAGCCGGAGCAGCTCAGCGGCCTGACCATCACGCCGTTCGATGTAGTCCACCCGGCACAAGAATCGCACGCGCTGCGCATCGAGGACGCCGTCGGCAAGGTGATCACCTTCTCCGGCGACTCCGGGTACACGCCAACGCTTATCGACGCCGCCCGCAACGCCGACTACTTCCTCTGCGAAGCCGCCTGGGGCGCAACCTCCGAGGGTAAGGCGGAGGGCATGCACCTGTCCGGCAAGGAAGCAGGACGCATTGCCCGCGAAGCAGGGGTGAAGACCTTGGTGCTGGTGCACATCCAGCCGTGGACCGACCCGGAGGAGGTTCTCGCGGCCGCCCGCACCGAGTTTGATGGGGAAATCATCCTGGGCAAAGCCGGCGCCACCTTCGAGCCTTAGGCGCCTGCGTTACGCGCAATGGCAGTGAGGGCAACTTAATGTGTTAACTTAACCAGCACAATGACCGGTTCCGCTCGTCTACTTCAGGTAGTCAGTCCAGGGCCGGTTTTCAAAAATTCGGGGAGCTACATGGGTGCCCTCCGAACGTGATCAATCAAACGCCTTGGGTGTAGAAGTCCGACGAATCGACATTGCCGAACTGCGTTACGCTTGGACGCATGACTGATTTTTCGCGCCTGGACGGCCGTGCCTTTGACCAACTGCGCCCTGTGCGCATCACCCGCGGTTTCACTTCCAACCCGGCGGGCAGTGTGCTCGTGGAGTTCGGCAACACCCGCGTCATGTGCACCGCCTCGGTAGAGGAGGGCGTGCCGCGTTTTAAGAAGGATTCCGGCGAGGGCTGGCTCACCGCCGAGTACGCCATGCTCCCGTCCGCCACCCACGAGCGCATGCCGCGCGAGTCCATGAAGGGCAAGGTCAAGGGCCGCACCCACGAGATCTCGCGCCTGGTGGGCCGCTCCCTTCGCGCAGCTGTGGATCTGAGCCAGCTCGGCGAGAACACCATCCAGCTCGACTGCGATGTGCTGCAGGCCGACGGCGGCACCCGCACCGCCTCCATCACCGGCGCGTATGTCGCGCTCGCGGACGCCATTGCGGTGCTGAAAGAGCGCGGCGTGGTCCCGGGTGAGCCGCTGCTCAAGCCCATCGCCGCTGTCTCCGCCGGCATTATCGACGGCCACGTGTGCCTGGACCTGCCCTACGAGGAGGACTCCCGCGCCGAGGTCGACCTCAACGTGGTGATGCAGGAGGGCGGCAACTTCGTGGAGATTCAGGGCACCGGCGAGCACGGCCTGTTCGGCCGCGAGCAGCTCGGCGAGATGCTGGATGTCGCGGCCAAAGGCTGCGAGGAGCTCATCGCAGCGCAGAAGGCGGCGCTGGGATGGTAAAAGTTCTCGTCGCTTCCAGGAACCAAGGCAAGGTGCGTGAACTCGAGCAGGTGTTGCGCGAGCTCAACATCGATGGGGTGGAGCTTGTTTCGCTTCACGACGCTCCATCGTACCCCGACCCCGTCGAAGACGGCCTCACCTTCGTGGACAACGCCCTGCTCAAAGCCCGCGCCGGGGCAAAAGCCACCGGGCTGCCGTGTGTGGCCGACGACTCCGGCCTGACCGTGCAAGCGCTCAACGGCATGCCCGGCATCCTATCCGCACGCTGGTCCGGCAACCACGGCGACGACCAGGCCAACAACGACCTGCTGCTCGCCCAGATGGCGGACATCAACGAGCGCGCCGCCGCGTTCGTGTCCTGCTGCGCCCTGGCTGCACCGGACGGGCAGGAGTTCACCGCCGAGGGCCGCTGGGAAGGCGAGCTGCTGCGCGAACCCCGCGGCGAGAACGGCTTCGGCTACGACCCGCTGTTTGCACCTGCCGACGCCGACGGCCGTTCGTCCGCCGAGCTTTCCGCCGAAGAGAAGAACGCGCGCTCCCATCGCGGCAAGGCGCTACGCGCGCTGGCCCCGCACATCGCCGCGCTGAAGTGACGCAATTCGTTACAGTGGGCCTATGAAGAAAACGATTGCACTTGCAGGAACTGTTCTCGCGTCCGGCGCGCTGCTGACCGGTTGCGGTCAGAAGGGTGATTTCGACGGCGAATGGACCGGCGACATCACCGCGACCCAGGAAGGCAAAGGCGGCGGCCACGCCACCATCACTATCGACGGCAAGGACTGCGACTGGCAGATGACCGAGACCGACGGTGAAACCAACGAGGCCAACTGCCTTCGCGACGACAAGGAGTTCAAGCTCGAGGATCCGCTGACCCACCAGGATCTTGAGTACGACGCCGAGCGCAGCGGCGACACCCTGACCTTGAGCCCGCAGAACGACCAGGCAGAAAAGGTTGGCGTGATGGTGCTGACCAAGACCGGCGAAAAGTAAACCGGCTCCGACAGCGCAAAACCCGGCAGGTTTTCCCTGCCGGGTTTTGTTTTGTACTTAGGAAAGCTGGAATTTCTCCTTGACTTCGTCGCGGCGCTTCGCTTCGATAAAGAAGGACATGAATGGCACCACGCCGGATAGGGCGGTGGCGATCCAGGTGCCCGCGGACCAGCGGGCCTTCGAGCCGAGGTTCAGCGACGCCATCAGAAAGGCCACGAACGCGAAGCCGTGCACGCGGGCTACCCAGGAGAGGTAATCGACGTTCATGTCGAAGCCGTACTGCATGATCATGCGTGCGACCAGCAGGAGTAGCAGCACACCGGTGATCCACGCGGTGACGGTGAAAAACTGCAGGGCTTGTTTCACGCGGCGCTGACGCTCCGGGTGGATGCGCGCGGGCTGGGTCTGCGGGGTGGGCTGCGTCATGCTGATTCACCTTTACCTTCAGTGTTCGTCCTACGGCGGGGAGCCACAAGCTTGTTGTATTCCTTCACGTCCAGCTCAGGGCGTGACGGCAGGAAGTCCTCGTCGATTTCCGTGGGTTCCTTTACCTCGCCGTACTTAGCAAGGTCGGCCTCGTAGAGGTCGTCCATGGTCAGGCCTGCGTTTTCGGCCTCGATTTTTTCGTTTTCCATGCGCATACCTGCGCGGTACGCGTAGATGAAAAACGCGGCGAAGCACGGCCACTGCAGTGCGTAGCCCAGGTTTTGGAACGTGCCCGAACCCGACTGGTAGCGCTCCCACTGCCAGTTAGCGAGCAGCAGGCAGGTCACTGCCGCCGCAATGAGCAGCACGATGTGCCACCAGCGCACGCGCACGCGCTCGCGTTGGGGCGCCGCTTCGGTGCTCTCAACAGCCTTGTTCTCTTCGCTCACAGCTGGTCAGTCTACCCGGCAACCTGAAAAGGCCAAACGAAAGTTTGATGCGCCGTAGCGTTGGCGGTTATTGCTCGGGAGGCTGCGCGGTGTAACATCTTGCGACGACGCGCCCGTGGCGGAATTGGCAGACGCGCTGGATTTAGGTTCCAGTGCCTTATGGCGTGAGAGTTCAAGTCTCTCCGGGCGCACCATGTGTTGTTTAGAGGCACCGTTCCTATGGTGTCTCTAGTTTTTCTTCCTGGTGTGGCCCGGAGTCAAACTATGGCGGGCGCGCGGAGTGGAAACCTGAAACCAGACCTCAAGCCGGCTACACCTACAAAACCCCAGGTCGCGCCCGAGCTTGAGGTCTGGTCAGCGTTTTCTTTCAAGCAGGCACGCTCGATGCCTGGAGATGCGCAGGCAGGGCATTGCTTCTCGACGGGCTGCCCGGATGGGCACTTGGCAGCCCTAAATATCCCAGTCGCGCAGGATACGGCCAACGTGGCCGGTGGCCTTCACGTTGTACTGGGCTTGGTCGACGGTGCCCTTGCCGCCATCGTCCACGCTCACAAGGAAAGTGGAGCGGATCACGCCCTGGACCACCTTGCCGTAGTTCTTCTTCTCACCGAACGCGCCGTAGGACTCGAGCGTTTCCTTCGAGGGGTCGGAGAGCAGCTCGACACCGAGATCGTGATCGGCGCGGAACTTCGCTAGCTTGTCCTCAGCGTCCGGGCTGATGCCCAGCACGGTCACCGATGCGTCTCGGAACTGCTCCATGTTGTCGGTGAAGTCGCAGGCCTCAGTGGTGCAGCCAGGCGTGTTGGCCTTGGGGTAAAAGTAGATGATGACGCGCTGACCGGCAAAGTCGGCGAGCGAGACATCTTCGGCCCGGTCGTTTTTCAGGGTGAAAGCGGGGGCTGTATCGCCCTTTTCCAATCTAATCGGCTCAGTCATGTCTCCCCGTTTTACACTACTGTGGAGACGAAAAGACGTGAGTCTGTAAAAGTCAATGTAGACGTAGGAGTTACCCAAAGTGGCACGAGACATTCACGACATCGAGCGCGACCTCGAGCGCACCCGCAACCAGCTCGCCAGCACCCTGGACGAGCTCGCGGACCGTACCAACCCGAAGACCCTCGCTGGCAGCGCCAAGAACGAGGCCGCTAACTGGCTGCAGGACGAGACCGTGCAGAAGGTCATCGGCGGCATCGTTGCCGGTGTGGCTTTGCTGGTCAGCATCAAGGCGTACAACGGCCGTAAGCGCAAGAGCGAGCTCAAGGAGCTGCAGAAGCTGCTCGCGAACCGTTAGAAGCAGCACGCGTAGCCGCGTTTACCGCCCAGTTGCCCCACGCAGCTGGGCGGTTTTGTATACACTGATCTTGAATGAAAGGGCATACCAATGACGAATGAGCATGTGCAGACCACGCACGATCCGGAACTCGAGGAGATGCGGCCCAGCAAGAAACCGCTGTGGATCGCGGTGGCGGTGATTGCAGCGCTGGCGCTGGTGCTGACGTTCGCGGGGCCGTCGATACGCGCCGCGTTCTCCCCGGAGACCACAACCTCCGCCGACAGGGAGGCAGGCTACAACGACACCGACGTCCATTTCCTGGGCATGATGGTGCCGCACCACCAGCAGGCCATCGACATGTCGGACGTGCTGCTGGAATCCGACGTGGAGGACGCCGAGGTCCGCGACCTCGCGCAACGCATCAAGGACGGCCAGGAGCGCGAGAACGAGCAGATGCGTGCCTGGGCTGACGAGTGGGGTATTCAGAAGGACATGGAGCACCACTCCAAGCACATCGCCAATGGGATGTTCCACCCGGAGCAGCTCGAGCAGTTCGAGGCGCTGCGTGGCGACGAGCTGTGCACCGCGTTTCTAGAGATGATGCACTTCCACCACAACCACGTGATCAAGATGACGCAGGACGAGGTGGACCGCGGCGGGTACGAGCCGCTGCGCGAGATGGCGAAGGAAATGATCGAGGTGCAAACCGCCGAGATGGGTGAAATGGAAGAACTGCTCGGCTACACCCCGTAAGGCCGGCTAGACCAGCTCCGCGCCGGCGTCGATCATCTCCTGGAGGGCGTCGGCGCCGCGCTTGTCGTCGACAGGCGAGCACATGCCCCGCAGCACCCTGACCTTGAAGCCTTCCTTGAGCGCGTCCAGGACAGTCGCGCGCACGCAGTGGTCGGTGGCGATGCCGCAGACGTCCAGGTGGGAGATACCCTGCGCGCGCAGCCAGTCCGCCAGCAGCTCGTCGTTGCTGTTGACACCCTCGAAGCCGGAGTAGGCGGCGGTGTAGTGGCCCTTTTTGAAGAACTGGTCGATCAGCTCGGTCTTCACCGGCCCGCGGATTTGCGCGCCGTAGGAGTCGGCCACGCAGTGCGGCGGCCACGAGTCCACGTAGTCCGGCGTCTCCGAGAAGTGCGCGCCCGGGTCGATGTGCCAGTCCTGGGTGGCAACGACGCAGTCGTACTCCTGGGTGCGACTGTCCGCGGTGGAGATCAGTTCGGCGATTTTGGACGCCACTTCATCCCCGCGCGCGGTAGCCAGGGCACCGCCGGGGCAGAAATCGTTCTGCACGTCCACGATCACTAATGCTGTCTTCATGCGCTTCAGCCTACTCTCAGCGGACGGTCAGCGGGTGCAATAGCCAAATTCAATTCCCGTTCCCCGATGGGATGTGGCCTGCGGAAATAGGCTTACAGATGTGAAGGAAAACCAGCGGCTTAACGCCTGGGCGGCGATCGGCTACGTGCAGGGGATCTGGTTCATTGCTATTGAGCTTTTCGCGCTCGCCGTCATCGGGTTGGTGTGGGCGCGGGAGCGAGTGCTTTTCGACGTCCACGCGCACCAGCGCACCCTCACCACCTGGACGTGGATCGCCGTGGACGGGAGGATAGAACGAAACGAGGCCAACAGGTAGAATTCCTGCTGGCCTCGCCGCACATTGTGCGCCATCAGGGAATCGAACCCCGAACCCACTGATTAAGAGTCAGTTGCTCTGCCAATTGAGCTAATGGCGCGTATTTTGTTTTTCTCCGTTGCTCTCGGCAACGAAAAGAAACTGTAGCACCCACTCTGCTCAGCGTGAAATCGGCTGGTCAGGGGCGAGAAAACGTCGATAGGCAATGTGGGTGAAAACACGCGCGACAATAGTGGACTTTGGCTGGTGAGGGGATAGAGTATGGGGGATTCGTAATCGCCAGTGATGTGAGGGGTAAGCCGTGGTCCGTCGAGTGGTACGCGTGGGTGCGCTGGTAGCTGCAGCGGCGACGCTGACGTCGTGCACCATCGGGGACACCGGCAGGCTGGAGCCGGCCGCGCACACCTCCGACGCCTCGCTGGTGGAAAAGACCACTGAAAAGGCCTCGCCGCGCCCGCCCAAGGTCAACGTGGCAAACGGGGAGACCGGGGTTGCGCCGCTGGACCCGATTACGGTGAGCGCCGCTGCCGGCCTGTCGTCCGTGACCATGACCAACGAGGCCGGCAAGGAAGTCGAGGGCGAGTTTGGCGACGGCAAGTCCGAATGGTCCGTCACCGAGCCTCTCGGCTACGGCCGCACCTACACCGTGGAGGCGCGCGACAAGGAAGGCCAGAAGGTGGTGTCCTCGTTTACCACCTTGACCCCGGACGCAACGGTGAATTCCTACATCGGCCCGCTAGACGGCGCGACCGTCGGCGTCGCGCAGGCCGTGACCATCCGCTTCGACAGCCCCGTCCACGACACCAAGGCGATGGAGGAACACATCGATGTGGAGACCTCCAACGACACCGAAGGCGCGTTTTTCTGGCTGGACCCCTACGAGGTGCGCTGGCGCCCCAAGGACTACTGGGAGCCCGGCACCGAAGTCAGCGTGAAGGTGGACATCTACGGCGAGAAGCTGGGCAAGGGCCTCTACGGAGGCGGGGACAACGAGACCAACTTCACCATCGGCGACAAGGTGGAGGCCGTGGTGGACAACGCCGACAAGATGTTGCGCGTGTACTCGGGCGACGAGCTGGTCAAGGAGTTTCCGATCTCGCTGGGCACCGACGGCCAGTACGACACCCCGAACGGCGTGTATGTGGTCGGCGACGAGCACGAGAAGCTGACCATGGACTCGCGCACCTTCGGCCTGGGGCTCGACGCGGGCGGCTACGTCACCCCCGTGGACTACGCCACGCAGCTGTCCTACTCCGGCATCTATGTGCACTCCGCCCCGTGGGCGCTCGGCGCGATGGGCAGCTACAACCAGTCCCACGGTTGCATCAACGCCTCCTACGACAACGCGCAGTGGTTCCAGAATTTTGTGAAGCGCGGCGACCCGGTGGTGGTGAAGAACACCGGCGGCGGCACGCTCACGCCTTACGACGGCCTGGGGTACTGGAACCTCGACTGGGAGCAGCGCTCCGGCGGGTCAGGCGAGCCGCTGTACGAGTAGGGGAGTGCTTTTTGGAATGTGGCAAATATTTGCCACATTGCGAAAACGGGATACCCGTGGCCGAACGAGAGGGGCCAACCAGGTGCCAACGGCGAAGGCCTGGCCCGCGACATTTCGCAGGCCAGGCCTTCTACTTTGGGGTGGCTGACGGGACTCGAACCCGCGACACCCAGGATCACAACCTGGTGCTCTACCAGCTGAACTACAGCCACCATCGCTGTTTTTGCAGCGGGATCTACCTTAGCCCCTCACCGTGTTTTCACAAAAACGGCTGGTAGGCGTCGGTTGCGCCTGCGGCCGCGTCAACGGCGGCCTCCGTGTCGGGCCCGGGGGAGGGCACGAACACGCTGCGTCGGTAGTAATCCAGCTCGCGGATGGACTCAACGATGTCCGCCAGCGCGCGGTGCGCCATGCCCTTTTGCGGCTGGTTGAAGTACGCCTTGGGGAACCAGCGGCGCGCAAGCTCCTTGACCGTGGAGACGTCGATCATGCGGTAGTGCAGCGCGGCGTCGAGGCGCGGCATCTGCGCCTTGATGAACGTGCGGTCGGTGGCGATCGAGTTGCCGGCGAGCGGTGCGGGGTGGGCGGGATCGCAATGCTTCTCCACGAGTGCGAGCACCGCATCCTCCGCCTCTTCGATGCTGACCGTGGACGCCTTGATGTCGTCCAACAGCCCGTTGTCGGAGTGCATCTGCGTGACAAAGTCGTCCATCTCGGCGAGCTCGGCGTCGGTGGCGTGCACGACCAGGTCCACGCCTTCGTCGATAATGTTCAGCTCAGCGTCCGTGACCAGGGCCGCAACCTCCACGATGACGTGGCGGGAAGGGTCCAGGCCCGTCATCTCCAGGTCCACCCAGACGATGCGGTTGTCTTTGGCGGCGATGTCCATTTATTCCTCTCCCATCTGTGCGTAGAACTTGCCCATGATCGGCGGCAGCAACCCGCGCGGGGCGTAGTTGGACACCACGTCCATGGCCTTGGAAAGCGGGCCGGGCACGATGCGGCGGCGGTTCTTGCGCATCGCGTTGATGGTGTCGGCGGCGCAGGACTCGTAGGTGGTCCACAGGAAATCCGGCACGACCTTGTCCACGATGGACTGCTCTTCCTCCGGGATGTACGCCTCGCGCACCGGGCCCGGCGCGAGCAGGGTCACGTGCACGCCGGAGTCCTTGAGCTCGTAGTGCAGGGCCTCGGTGAACTGGTTCACGCCGGCCTTGGTGAACACGTAGGTGGCGTTGTTCGGGATCGGCAGGTTGCCTGCGGCGGAGCCGACGTTGCACAGCGCGCCCTCGCCGCGCGGCACCATCTGGTCCAGCACCGCCTTAGTGATGCGGAACACCGCCGTGGCGTTCAGGTTGAACTGGTTCGTCTCGTACTCCCAGTCCTGGGCCATGAACGGCCCGAAGCTGGCGATGCCTGCGGAGTTCACGCAGATCGAGACCGTGCGGTCGTTGATGTGTGTGATCAGCGCGTCCACGTCGCGCGCCTTGGACAGGTCCGCGGCGAAGATTTCGACATCGATGCCGTGGGCGAGCGAGAGCTCGTCGCCAAGCTTTTGCAACACCTCCTCGCGCCTTGCGACAAGGATGAGGTTGTGGCCCTCAGCGGCGAGCTGGCGCGCGATGGCCTCGCCGATGCCTTGGCTCGCGCCGGTGATCAGCGCGAACGCGCCGGGTGCTGGTGCGGGAAAACTCATGGGGACGAATCTACCCGCCCGCGATCTCGCGCAACGCGGCCGTGTGGTTTTTAAAGGCCTGCGCGCCCGTTGCGGTGAGCGTGACCCACACCGTGTCCTTCGCCCGGGTGGAGCCGTACTCGCGGAAACGCGTGACGTAGCCGTGCTCCTCCAGCGTGGCCAGCTGCTTCGACAGGGCCGAATCCGACAGGTCCGCCTTATCTTTCAGGGAGCTGAAGCGCATCTCGTGCCGGGACGTTTGCTTCTCGACGGCTCCCGCGCTGTACAGCGCCGCACAAATCTTCAGCCGCGCCAGGGGGTGAATGACGGGGTCAATTTTAGGGGCGCTCATCGGTTCCTGCTTTCGTGGATCATCACGGCCGTGAATATGACCGCCGTGATTACGCCGGCGATGACCCCGCCGACCACGCTGCCCTCGGGGACCAACCAGGTCAGCGGAAAGACGAGCATTGGAGCAAGTGCGGCGGCCCAGTTCGTCTTCGGGTCTTCCTGTAGCGGCTGCTTCATGCTCGGGCGCACGTTGCGGTTGTTGTCCCAGATCGCGAGTGTGATGCAGGCGACGGCGAGGAGCAGGAACAGCACCCACCAGTACTTCCAGCCGATGATCGTGCCGGCGATCGTGATGCCGAAACTGGTGCCGAGGATGGCGTAAGCCCACGCCGGCGTGTGTTTGCGCTGCGATTCGTGCTCGATCCCGTCGATCTGCTCGAGGGCGGCGCGGGCTTCTTCTTGGGAGATCTGCGTTTGCTGCGGCTTGGGCTGCGGTGCGTTGTTTTCCATATCCGCAAGTGTGGCACTTTCCGGAGTGGAAAGCAAGGGTTCCGACGCCCATCCCGCGGATCCAGCTACTAAGACCCAGCTAATCGGCCCCAGGGGGCGAATAGCTGGGTCCTTGTAGCTGGATCTAGGACGGCGGGCAAAAGTAGAGGGCGGCTGGAGCCGCCCTCGGGGTGGTTGGGATGCGCTAGATCTCGTGCATCTCCTGGTCCTTGGTCTCATGCGCGGAGAGGATAGCCACCAGGGAGATCGCGGTGACGACCACCAGGTAGTAGCCCACCGCCTTCGGGCCGTACTGGGCGTTCAGTGCCGTGGCGATGAATGGGGCGATCGCAGCGCCCAGGATGGAGGAGACGTTGTAGGCGATGCCCGAGCCGGTGTAGCGCACGTTGGAGGGGAACAGCTCCGGCAGGATCGCGGACATCGGGCCGAAGATGAAGCCCATCAGGATCATGCCGATGAACAGGAAGATGCCCAGGGAGACCATCGTGAACGTCTCCGGGTTGAGTAGCCACTTGAAGCACAGCCCGTAGACGATGATCGCCACGGACGTCAGGCCCAGCGTCGGGCGTCGTCCGTACGTGTCCGCCAGGTGCGCCGAGACCGGGATGCCCAGGATGAAGCCGAAGATGCACACCAGCTGCAGCTTGAGGAAGGTCGGGTACTCGATGCCCAGGCCCACGCCCTCCTCGGCGGAGCCGATGCCGTAGGACAGGAACCAGGTGGTCACGATGTAGAACAGCGTGTAGCAGCCGACCATGATGAACGTGCCCTGGATCAGCGGCTTCCAGGCGGTCTTGAACACTTCGGCCAGCGGGGACGCGGCCTTCTGGTCGTTTTGCTCCACCTGCTGGAACACCGGGGTTTCCTCCACCTGCAGGCGCACCCACAGACCGATGATGACCATCACGATGGACAGCAGGAACGGGATGCGCCAGCCCCACGCCATGAACGCGCCTTCGAAGTCGCCGGACGTGTGGCCCAGGACCGTGACCAGGATCAGGAACAGGCCGTTGGCCAGCAGGAAACCGAACGGAGCGCCCAGCTGCGGCCACATGCCGGCCCACGCGCGGCGTCCCTTAGCAGCTGTTTCTGTGGACAGCAGGGCCGCGCCGGACCACTCGCCGCCGAGGCCCAGGCCCTGGCAGAAGCGCATTAGGGCCAGCAGCGCCGGCGCCCAGATGCCGGCCTGCGCGTAGGTGGGCAAAAGACCGATGATGAAGGTGGCGATGCCCATGGTCAGCAGCGCGCCGACCAGGGTGGCCTTGCGGCCGACCTTGTCGCCGAAGTGGCCGAACAGCACCGAGCCGAGCGGGCGGGCGATGAACGCCAATCCGAACGTGGCAAACGAGGACAGCAGCGCAACCGTGCTGGATTCCGACTTGGGGAAGAACAGGAACGGAAACACGGCCACGGCGGCGGTGGCGTACGCGTAGAAGTCGTAGAACTCGATCGTCGTGCCGATGGTGGAGGCGAGTCGGACGCGGCGGCGCTCCTCCGGGGTGGTCTCCCGGAGCGCGGCTGTGGTGGTTGCCGGTGTGGAGCCTGTTGGGGCGGGGCCTGTGCGCTCTGGCCCTGCTGGTTCTGTTGGGTGGTGTTCGACGCTGGTTGTCATCGCCCGGCCTTCCGTTTCACTGTGCGAGATTTATGTCTCATTGAATGATTCGGAACGTATCACACTGTGGGATGGGTGTTCCAAATGTAGTGGATGGGTGAAGTGCTTTTGCACGAATCGACAGTTCAGCCGATTTCGGTCTCCATAACCCCAGGTCAGATTTTGGCGTGGTTGGTTTGTGCAAAATCTCTTCCTGTCGGGCCAGTTGGCGCAAAGAAAACCGGCCCGCCGCTGCGAAAGCGGGGGCCGGTAGTTGCCGGGGGACGGGCTTAGTTCGCGCCATCGCTTTCAAGGTCGTTGTCCTCGCCTGTTTCTTGCACGGACGAGTCAGCATCCGGGTCGGACAGGTTCTCGATGCTGTCTTCGTTGATGGGGGAGTTCTTTTCTTCAACCATGGTTTGGGCCTCCTTTATGTAAGAGTGTGCGCCCCACTGTAGGCGCGATCGAAAAAGCGCCGACGGAAAACCCTTGACCAGGCAAAAGCGCCCCCAGTAGGATTCGAACCCGGCAGGCAGGTGGTTCTAACGGTTGAACTTGGCTTTCAGTTTTCGAGGCCGCTTGCGGGGATCTCATCGGCAGAAAAACATTTGCGAAAGCTGCCTAGATGATTCGGGTAGACGTCCTTGCCTGAACCGGCCGCACGGATCTTGCTGTAGGGGCTGCAGGCTGGAGCGAGACGGTTGCCGAAGTACTTCACTGCCCATTGGAACTCTTCGAAATCGGGATCGTATTTGAAGCTGGCAATGCGTCCAAGAATCGCGCAGATCCAGTCAGCGCACTGCACTGTTTGGTACAGGTGGCTTTCCACCTCCAGCGGAGGTTCGAGGAGCTTGTCGGCATCCTGATGGGAAAACATGAATGCTGCGCAAGCCGCGAAAATTTCCATCCGCTCCTTGGGGCCTTGCTTGTCAAGGATCAGAAGGTGCCGTTCGTGTTTGGGAAGTGACCAGTTGACGCGCTGGATGAGTTGTTTCATCGCGTGGTCGTATCTCGACGACTCGTTTTCGCCGGTCATTTCATTTGAACCGCGCGGCTTCTCTTGCCCGTAGAAAACAATCTTGGCGTCGAGGTCTTCGAGTTTGCGGAGGAGGCGGTTGATCATCCAGCGCACCTCCGTGTATCGCTGCACGTTTTGGGTGGTGAGAAGAGCTGCGCCTTTCTTTTCCCATTCCTCGACACGCTTACCTTTAGCTATGACCTTCGCGTCGATTTCGGCTTTGAGGCCGGACTCCTTGATGTGCCGGAACGTTCCTGACAGCTGACGCACGTTGTGGGCAGGGATGATGAACCCGCCTATCCCGAATACAGGGTGGGTTTTATAGCTTGGGTCGTGTCGCGAAATATAGGCGCCATTGTGGCCGAACTCGTCGAAATAGCCGATGTACATTTTTCCCCTTAAATGCACGAAAGCTCGCGCTTTCGCACGAGCCTCGGAAGTGGAGCACCGTAGTGCGTCCGAGGTCAACGCTAGCGTGCGAGATGGTTGTTGTGCAACTGTGGTGAACTTTTGCGGCTGCAGCATAAGCACCAGCTCCGACATTGGAACCCGAGTTTTCGAACATTCGGCGCCGTGAGCGGGACCCCACGCCAAAAAACCGCCCTGACCAGGCAAAAACGCCCCCGGCGGGTGGTTCTAACGGTTGAACTGGCCACGACCGGGGTGTTGCCAGACTAACGTGGCAAGCGGCAATAGCGGTCTTTCGGCATTTGGGTATGGATGTGCATGATGTCCCAGCGAGAAAAATGGCACCGAGTCGAGGAGGGCAAGCTCATAGCAGGGGTCTGTGCTGGAGTAGCTGAAACATACGGCACCTCCGCCAATACGGTCAGGACCATCTACGTGATTGCCACTCTCTGCGGGGCGCCCATGGTTATTGTCTACTTATTGCAGTGGGCTATTTACCCACGATATTGAGTGCAGCAATTTGCGCCCCCAGCAGTGTCTGAAGTCACGACATATTTGACGGGGTGTGCCTGCGGAAGGCGTCGTGATCCTTGACAGGTCAGTCGCGTC
>NZ_JASPJX010000015.1 GCF_030232585.1 Corynebacterium sp. MSK008
AATGAGTTCATGCGCGACCTCGGCAACGGGAGACTCGACGTGGCCTTTCTCGGCATGGACGCCGACGTCGCCCCAGCGTCCGGACTCACCGCGCACGAGATCGCCCGAGGGCGTCTCGTCGCCGTCTTGGCGTCACAACACCGGCTAGCGCACACGGGCACCCTGGCCCTGGCTGACTTGGTCGACGAGACGTTCATCGACTTCCCGGCCGGGTCACCAGGCAGACTCCAAGGCGATCGGGCATTCGCTGCCGCAGGCCTTCAGCGCCGCGTGGGCTTCGAGGCGATGTCGACCGAGTTCATGCTCGCCCTCGTCGAACGTGGGTTGGGCGTCTGCCTGCTGCCCGTCGAATGTGTGCCGGCTAACCCAGCGCTGCGAGCAGTTCCCGTGGCCGATGGACCCTGCCGGGCCGAGTACGTCGCGTGGGGCTCTTTCAATCCGAGCCCCGCGTCTCGGGCTTTCATCGAACAGGTCAAGGAATCAATCGCCCTGCACATGGTCGGCTGATGCCGGTCCCATCGATCAACGTCTCCGGTCCGTACAGCTAGAGCACAGACCGCTAGAACGCGGGCGTGCCCTGCGGGGCGCCGCGGCGCAGGTACGTGTCGTGGAACCGCGCGGTATCTTGCGCGCTGCGCGGCCATTGGAACCTGATCGGCGCCGGTGTATCGGCCTCCGACGTAAGGAAACAGCCCTCGACGTTTTCTGCCGCGCCGGGCAGCAGCGCCGCCGGTGGCACCTGCAGCGCGGAGGCGAGCCGGTAGCAGGTGCTCAAGGTGGGGTCGGCCACCTTGGAGTTGTAGTCGTTGCGCTCCAGATTCGAGATCAGCGAGCGCGACACGCCGGCCAGCTCCGCCAGGCGCGTTTGGCTCAGCCCCCGCATGAGCCGGATGGCGCGCACGCGCTCCCCCAGCCCGAGTGCGTAGCTCGCCCAGTGCGATTGTGGCAGTACTTCCCCCATAGTTTCTCCCCCGTTTGTCGGCGCTCCCCTTTAAGCGTTCAACTAGCTATGCCACGCAATGTAGCGCGGGATTGGCGTGTGCGCTACCGGTGGGACGTCGACAAGCTTAAAGCTCGATGTTGCGCGGGCCGTAGAGGCGGTCGCCCGCATCGCCCAAGCCGGGGACGATGTAGGCGTCCTCGTTGAGCGACGGGTCGATGGTGGCGGTGACCAGGCGCACCGGGCCGCCGTGAGCCTCGAGCTTGTCCACGCCCGGCTGGGCCGAGACCATGCAAATGCAGGTGATGTTGTCGGCGCCGCGCTCCACCAGCAGATCAATGGCGTGGATCAGCGAACCGCCGGTGGCCAGCATCGGGTCCACCAGGAACACCGGCTGGCCGGACAGGTCCTGCGGCAGGGCCTCCAGGTACGGCACCGGCTCGTGCGTCTTTTCGTCGCGGGCCAGGCCGATGAAGCCCACCTGCGCGTCCGGGATCATCGACAGCGACGGGTCCACCATGCCCAGGCCAGCGCGGATGATGGGCACGATGATCGGCGGGGTGGCAAGGCGCGCGCCGCGGGCGGTGGCGACGGGGGTTTCGGTGTCGAACTCCTCCACCTCGAGGTCGCGCGCCGCTTCGTAAATGAGCATCGCGCCCAGGTCCGCCAGCGCCGCGCGAAACGCTGCGTTGTTGGAACGCTTGTCGCGCATGATGGTCAGGCGGGACGCGGCGAGGGGGTGGTTGACAACCGTGATATCCATGCGGGCCATGCTAGTTCACTCAGCGGGTCGCGAAAATTTTTTCGCCACGAGGGAACCGGGGCGGGGTTTTCCGCGTCCAATGGCCATGACTGTATTTCACATTGACTCCGCTGCCGTATCCGCCATGACCGATGCGCTGCGCAACGACGCAGCCACATTGCAATTGCTTCACGACGTCCCCTTCCCCACCACCTGGCCACTCGGCGAATTCAGCGCCGCGGTGACCGAGTCCATCGCCAAAGCCAACGCCGATGCAGAAGCACTGCGCGCCGAGGCCCACCGCATCGCAGCAGTGATGGACCTGGCGGTCGATGCCGCCGCAGCCGTAGACACCTGCACCTGCCAGAAGCTGGGGGCCACGCTATGAGCTCCGTGAAGACAAATTTTGGCAGCGCATTCGACCTGTTGAACCGCATCGCCGACCGACAAGGCGAGAACGGTAACCGCATGCTCAGTGCCAGCTTGGACGTGCACGGCACCGCTAGCTGGATAGCGAGTCTGCTCCCCTTCGATCTGCCCACCCTTCCGGGCTTCGGCATGCCGGACTTCAAGGACTTCGACCCGCTGGCGCTGGTGGCCAACACGTCCGGGGCATCGCGCGTTCGCGCCGCTGCGGACCTGGCGGACTACCGCGCCACCATCAGCGACGGTGTCCTGCGCGGCGGTGTGCTCATCGGCACTGCGGCCTTTGACCTATTCACCATCGCCACAGCACTCATCAACAGCGCCGTGGCGACACCTGCGATCGCGGCCTCACCCGCAGGCCTCATCGGTGCTGCCGCCTACATCGCCGGGATCATCGCCGACGCGATCACTGACGCCATGAAAGTGCTCGATGCACTGGAGAAGGAACTTCGCCAGATTGCGGACACGCTTAGCTCCGCCACGTCCGCCGCGCTGGCCCGCGTCATGCCGGGGCCTGGCCCGGTCACAGAAAAGGCCCACGGGGAGCTGCAACGACTGGCCTCCCTGGTAGAGCCCGCCGACAAGGCGGCACCTGCGCCCGCACCTCCGACGGTGCAACCGGCCTCCGCCGTCGTCCCGCCACCGCCGCCGCAGCCACAGCCCGCATCTGCCCCGCCGCCGGAGCCTGTGCCGGCGCACGCCCCCGGATCCGCTGTCGGTGCCGCCGCCGTCGAAGCCGCGAAAAGCCAGCTCGGAACACCGTACGTGTGGGGCGGGGCCGCACCGGGCGGCTTCGACTGCTCCGGGCTTACCTCTTGGGCGTACAGGCAGGCGGGTCTGGAAATCCCGCGCGTCGCCGCGGACCAGACCGTGGGCAGGCAGGTGTCGTATCAGGAGCTGCAGCCGGGGGATCTGGTGTTGTGGTCCGGGCACGCCGCCATGTACGCGGGTGACGGGATGATGATCGAGGCGGGAAGCCCCGTGCAGATGAACCCGGTGCGCACAGAGAATCTGGGCATGACCTTCCGCGGATTCTGGAGGCCGACCGGCTAAAGTTTCCCGCATGACTACGCGCGCGATTCTCCCCGTCAAGATCTCCCTGACCGAGGGCGACTTCTACACCCTGTGGGCACCCACCTGGAAGGAAAGGGGCACCGAGTGGCAGGCCTTCCTCGGCGACGACCAAGCCGTGCTGGCCTTCCACTCCCCCGAGGAGCTCCTGGCCTACCTGGAAACCACCAACTCCCACGACCTGGCGGACCACCCGAAGTGGCAGCAGTTCCAGGCCCAGGGCGACGACCGGGTGGTGCCCAACGACAAGCAGTACTTCGACATCATCGGCGCACCCGAGTTCCTGGCCGGCCGCCCGAGCCACGAAAACGTCTCGCGCCTGGCGCGGGTGTTCCAGATCTCCCGCTCCCTTGCAGACGTTGCTTCCGCTGAGCAGGCGCAGATCTTCTTCGCCTCCCACTCGATCCTGGGCAACGTCAACCGCGGCTCCGACCACTACGCGGGCGAAAACGGCCTGTCCGAGTGGTCCGGCGTCGGCCGCGTGGTGCTGGCGAACTGGGAGAATGTGGTCAAGTCGTTGGACGAGTCTGTCCGTGTCGTCGATACGCAAGAGCTCGACGCCGAGCGCGTCGCAGCCGCAGGCACCTCCATCGCCGCCGCCACCGAAGCCCGCGCCGCAGCCGCTGAGCAGGCGCGCGCCGACGAAGAGGCCCGCGCCGCCGCGGCAGACCCGTACGACTCCTCCCCGTGGGGCCGCGCAGGCATCGACCCGGTGAAGATCTCCATCCAGGGCCAGAGCGTGTACACGCTGCGCACCTACCTGCGCGGCGCCCCGGTGTTTTTGGGCAAGTACGGCGAGATCATCACCTTCCCGTCCACCAAGCACCTGGGCCGCTGGATCCTGGAGCACGACGACCACGACCTGGCGGGCGTGTCCACCTGGCAGGACCTCATCGACACCGCCAACGCCGGCGAGCTGAAGGTGGAGGTCCACCCGGACAACTCCTACTCCTTCAATGGCATCGCCGCCGACATCAACAAGGGCCCCGACGCCGTGGACACCGCGCAGATGTCGAAGGCGTACGAGCTGCTCGCGGACGCCGCGGACTGGGCGCAGGACGACTCGCTGAACTCCCTGCTTTTGGCCAACCCGCGCATGCAGGACTACCTGGCGTACATGCTGGGCTCCACCCGCGCCGCGGGCTACGTGCCGTCCGCCCCATTTACCGATAAGGCGGAAGCCTGGACGGAGATGGAAAACCAGCTGATCAAGCGCTTCTCCAAGTTCTAAGCCGTTTCGCCGTTCGCCCGAGGCAGGCCGACATGCCGGGCAAACGTGCGACCTTTACAATTCGCACTTATGTCAGTGGACCAGGTCGACCCCCTTATTAGCTCCATTTATCACTGGATGGACATCTCCGGCGTGTTGCTGATGGGCATCATCGGCGGCACGCTCGCCCGCCAGCTCGGCTACGACATCGTGGGCTTCCTCTTCATCGCGATGCTCTCCGCCCTCGGCGGCGGCATGTTGCGCGACGTGCTGATCAACGAGGGCACCGTCGCCGCGATGAGCCAGCCGGAGTACCTCATCTTGGCGTTCACCGGCGCGCTGATCGCCCGGTTCACCTATTTCAAGGGCCGCGCCTGGGAGTTTTTGCAGTCGCACGGCGATGCGCTCGTGTCTGCCCTGTGGGCTTCTACCGGCGCATCCAAGGCCATCCAGTACGGCCTGCCCATCTTGCCCACCATCATGATGGGCGTGTTCACCGCTACCGGCGGCGGCATGATCCGCGATGTGGTCACCGGCCGCGAGCCCAGCGTCTTCGGCGGTAACCAGCCCACTGTGATCCCGGCGGTGGCCTGCGCGGTAATCACCCTGATCGGCAACGCCACCGGCTACCTGGCGTTGGGCATGATTATCGGCCCGGTGGTCAGCTTCGCGTTGTTCCTCGCCGGCTACTGGGGCAACTGGCGCATCTCCACTGATTCCGATTTCGCACCGGTGAACACCACGGTCAACGCCACCGCAACCCAGGTGGCGCACTTGGCCAAGAAGGCGGAGCACAAGTCGCGTGCCGTGGCCCGCGAGTTGGAGCCGACGCGGGTGCGCTCGTGGCGTCACCGGCAGATGGAAAAGGCGCTGCAGCGCCGCATTGAGGCGGAGATCCGCAAGGGCAAGCGCCCGGCGGAGGCGGTCAGCGACGCGGATGATTTCCTCACCGAGTTCACCACCCAGTTCCCCGCCATCGACGCGGAAGTTCTGGCGGAGGCGGTCGGTGTCGCGCCGGAGCCGGAGGTTGCGGAAGACGAGGGCCTCTTCGACAGCATCGGCGTGGACCTGACCGGCGATTCCTACGAGGAAGACGCCGAGGAGCCGGACCCGGCCGAGACGGAGGCGATGAACGCGGACATGCTGGATATTATTCTCTCCGACGAGGCTTTGACCGACGAGCTCATCGAGCGGCTCGCGGCCCGCTACGACCAAAAGGAGTCCTAGATGAAGCGTGCGCTCGCAGCGGCGACAGCATTGAGCTTTTGCTTGTCGACGACAGCTCACGCCCAAGACGCCGAAACCCCGACCGAGACCACCTCCCCGGCCGGCCCGACCGTCGGCTACTACGACGAGGGCGGCAACTGGATCCCACCCAGCCGGGGCCGCGCGCCCGACACCGACAACTGCCCACAGGCCACCTGGCCGCCGGAGCCGGTGTCCACCTCCGAGCGCGCCGCCACCTCCCCTGCCCCGCTGCCGGTGCTTTTCGACGGCCCCTGCGGCGTGACCGCCGCCGACGGCTACACCACCCCCGACGGCGTGGTCGCCTCCTCATGGCTGGTCGCCGACCTGGATTCCGGCGACGTGGTGGCGATGAAGGACCCGCACGGTCGCTACCGGCCGGCCTCGATAATCAAGGTGTTGCTGGCACTGACCGTCATCAACGAGCTGCCGCTGGACCAGAAGGTCGAAGTCTCCGCAGAATCCGCCGGCCAGGAAGGCTCCGCCGCCGGCATCGGCGAGGGCGGCGACTACACCGTCGAAGACCTGCTCACCGGCCTGCTGTTGTCCTCGGGCAACGACTGCGCCCATGCGCTTGCCCAGGCCCTCGGCGGCGACGAGCTCGCACTCGGCAAGGTCAACGCGCTGGCCAAGAAACTAGGCATGGCCGATACCCGCGCCACCTCCTACTCGGGCCTGGACGGCGCCGGAATGTCCACCTCCGCCTGGGACATGGGCCTGGCCTACACCGCGGCGTTCGCGGACCCCACCTTCACCCGCATCGTCGACACGGAGCACACCACCTTCCCCGGCTTCGACGACCTGCCGGCGTTCGAGCTGTGGAACGACAACCATCTCTACCTCAACGACCCGGACGGCATCGGCGGCAAGACCGGCTACACCGACGACGCGAACCACACGTTCGTCGGCGCCGTGAACCACGAAGGCCGCCGCCTCGTGGCGATCATCCTGGACACCACAGCCTACGACCACCGCCCCTGGGAGCAGGCACAGATGCTTTTGCACGAGGCGTATGGGGTGCGAAGCTCCGTCGCAAAGCTTGAGCCTCTCGCTGCGGAGACCCCAGAAACGACAACGGCCGCCCCCACCCCCGCGCCTGCGCCTGAGCAAGCTGGGGAGGAGACGACCTGGAACCGCTGGTGGTCCTATGTGATTGTGGTGGCCGTACTCGCGCTCGCCGCGCTGGCCACCTCGTTTAGTCTCGGGACAGGAGAGAAACCACGCCGACGCCGATAGCGCCCAGCGCCGCGCCAACCCCCAGCGCCTTGCCGGACGGCTTGGACTCCTCCCTGCCGCGGACCGCGCCCGCGCGGACGTTGATCACGGCCGGCTCCGGCACCTCAGCCGGGGCCAACGCGAGGGACTCCTCGGTGGTGGCGGTCCACGCCGCGACGTAGAGCACCACGCGCCAGATCAGGTACAGCAGGACCATCAGGGTGATGATCGGGCCGAAGATCGCACCCGCCGGGTTGCCGGTGGCCGAGGATATGACCAGGCCGGCGAACTGCTGCAGGATGGCGAAGATAACCGCACCGAGCAGCGCACCCTTCAAGCCGGACTTCACCGGGACCTTCGTGCGCGGCATGTACATGTTCACCCACAGCATGACCAGGAAGCTGGCCAGCACGCTGACGAGGAAGCCGACAACCCACACCACAAGGCGCGCGCCCGGGAAGTCGCCGATGCCGAGGCGCTCCATCAGGGTGCTTGTCCAGCTGGACACTCCCAGGGCGGTCACTACTGCGGCGACGATGAACAGGGCGATCAGCACGATCAGGCCCAGCAGGTCGGCGATCTTCTTGGTTACGAAGTTGCCGCCCTCGTTCGCATCCACCTTCCACATCGCGGACACGCCGACGCGCAGGTGGTTCATCCAGTTCAAGCCGGACCACAGGGTGGTAAGCAGGCCGATGCCGGCAACTGCGCCGCGCTGATCAATCGCCGTCTGGATCAGCTCGTTGACCATGGCGCCCAAATCTCCGTCCATGGACTGGGTGATCTGGTTTTGGATGTCATCCATGAGCTCTGGGCGGGCGTTGAGGAAGAAACCGAGGCCCGCGAAGACCAGCATCAGCAGCGGGAACAGCGCCAGCACGGAGAAATAGGTGATGCCAGCGGCTAGCTGGTTGCCGCCTTCGGTGCCGAAGCGGTCATTCATCCGCAGCAGGTGACCAGCGGCGGGAGACTTCTTCTCCACCTTCTCCTCGAAGCCTTCTTTCTGCTGCTTCGAGGCGCGCTCAATGCCGTGTTCGTCGGTGTACGCCTTGCGCGGCGCGGTCGAGGTAGCCATCGACGTCCCTTCAAATATGTGTCATTTACCAAACACATCGTAGAGGAGGCGGTGCGGGGGCGGGGCGGGGGCGGGGGCGGGGCGGCGGCAGACCCTTCGAGCACCACGTCAGTTCAGTCAATTTTGTATAGTTCAGTAACTGCTGTACCGTTCAGCAAATGCTGACTATTGCTTCACGCCTCGACGTCATGAACCGGCTCGGCCGGGCCATGGCGGATCCGACGCGTTCCAGAATCCTGATGACACTACTCGAAGGCCCGAGCTACCCGGCTGTACTCTCGCGCGACCTGGGCCTGACCCGCTCAAACGTCTCGAACCACCTGAGCTGCCTGCGTGACTGCGGCATCGTCGTTGCCGAGCCGGAAGGCCGCAAGACACGCTACGAAATCGCCGATCCACACCTCGCGGCAGCGCTCAACGCGCTGGTGAACGCGACGTTGGCTGTCGACGAAAACGCCCCGTGCATCGACCCTGAGTGCTCGGTGCCCGGCTGCGGCGAGAAGGGAGCGGACGCATGAGCTCGGCGTGTGGATGCGAACACGAACCCGCCACGGAGATCGAAGAGCTCGAGCGGCCATGGTGGAAGGACCCCGAGTTGCTACTACCGATCTTCTCCGGCGTAGCCCTCTGCATAGGCCTGGCGCTGGGCTGGTCCGGGCTAGAGACACCCGCGACAGTACTGTTCTGGGTCGGCCTGCTGCTAGGGGCGTATACGTTCGCGCCCGGCGCGATCCGGAACCTTGTCACGAAGCGCAAGCTCGGCATTGGTTTGCTGATGACGATCAGCGCGGTCGGCGCGGTAATCCTCGGTTACGTCGGAGAGGCCGCGGCGCTAGCGTTCCTGTACTCGATCGCCGAGGCGCTGGAAGACAAGGCTATGGACCGGGCGCAGGGCGGACTGCGAGCACTGTTGAAGTTGGTACCGCAGACCGCGACGGTGCTACGCGACGGCACGTCGGTCGAGGTCGCAGCGAAGGACCTCGTGGCTGGCGAGCTTATGCTCGTGCGCCCCGGAGAGCGGATCGCCACGGACGGCATCATTCGCTCTGGGCGCTCCAGCCTTGACACCTCAGCGATCACCGGAGAATCCATTCCGGAGGAGGTTGCGCCCGGCGACGAGGTGCCCGCGGGAGCAATCAACTCCGCCGGTGTGCTGGAAGTCGAGACGACCGCAGCTGGAACGGATAACTCGCTGACCACACTCGTGGACCTGGTCGAGCAGGCGCAGGCGGAAAAGGGCGACCGCGCCCGGATCGCCGACCGGATTGCCCAACCCCTAGTGCCCGGGGTGATGATCCTGGCGGTGCTAGTCGGCGTGATCGGCTCGCTGCTGGGCGACCCCGAGACGTGGATCACCCGCGCGTTGGTGGTTCTGGTCGCAGCGTCGCCGTGCGCGCTGGCAATCTCCGTGCCGCTGACGGTCGTGGCCGCGATCGGCGCGGCCAGCCAGTTCGGCGTGGTCATCAAGTCCGGCGCGGCGTTCGAGCGGCTCGGCGGCATCCGTCACCTGGCGGTGGACAAGACCGGAACCCTTACCCGCAACCAGCCCGAGGTTACCGGCGTTGTCTCGACGGACGGATTCGATCGGGCGCAGGTGCTTGCTTTCGCGGCGGCAGTTGAGCAGCAATCGACGCACCCCCTCGCCGCGGCGATCGCGGCAGCGGTGCCCGAAGCGCCCGCCGCCTCGGACATCAGCGAGGAAGCCGGGCATGGCATCGGCGGCACCGTCGAAGGCCGACGGGTGCTGGTGGGCAGCCCCCGGTGGATCGACGCCGGGCCACTGAAGGCAGACGTTGAGCGCATGGAGTCCGAGGGCCAGACCTGTGTCCTGGTCACCGTCGATGACACCCTCGCCGGAGCGATCGGTGTCCGCGACGAGCTGCGGCCCGAGGTTCCCGAAGCCGTGCAGACCCTGCGTGCCAACGACGTGGAAGTGAGCATGCTCACCGGTGACAACACTCGCACCGCCCGGGCGCTTGCTGAAATCGCCGGAATCGACGACGTGCGCGCCGAGCTGCGCCCGGAGGACAAGGCAAGCATCGTCGCCGAACTCTCCTCCAAGACGCCGACGGCGATGATCGGCGACGGCATCAACGACGCGCCGGCACTAGCGGGCGCAACGGTGGGCATTGCGATGGGAGCAACCGGCTCTGACGCCGCGATCGATTCCGCTGACGTCGCCTTCACTGGCCACGACCTCCGACTGATCCCGCAGGCGCTGCAGCACGCTCGCCGAGGCAGCAGGATCATCAACCAGAACATCGTGCTGTCCCTGGCCATCATCATCGTGTTGATGCCGCTTGCGATCAGCGGCGTGTTGGGCCTGGCTGCGGTCGTGTTGGTTCACGAGGTCGCTGAAGTCATCGTGATCTTGAACGGCCTGCGGGCCGCACGGGCGAAGCATTAAGGGTACGCCGGAAGCGGACCCCGGCCCCGCCGCGAGCCCCTAGCGCTTCGGTGCGAGGAAGCCGACTTTGTCGTACACGTCGGTCAGCAGCGGGGCCGCAACCTCGCGGGCGCGTTCGGCACCGCGGGCCAGGATGGCTTCGAGCTCGCCGCGGTCGGACATTAGCTCGTCGTAGCGGGCGCGAAGCGGCGTGGTGAACGCTTCGAGTGCTTCTGCGGTGTCGACCTTGAGCGCGCCGTAGCCCTGACCTTCGTAGCCGGCGACGATGTCGTCGATAGGCTTGCCGGTCAGCGCCGACTGGATGACCAGCAGGTTGGACACGCCCGGCTTGTTCTCCTTGTCGTAGGCGATCACGCCGTCGTTGTCGGTGACGGCGGAGCGGATGCGCTTTGCGGACGTCTTCGGCGCGTCCAGCAGGTTCACAATGCCCTTCGGATTCGCGCCCGACTTGGACATCTTCGATGTCGGCTCCTGCAGGTCGTAAATCTTCGCCGCGCCTTCAACGATCATGCCCTCCGGCACGGTGAAGGTCTTGCCGTAGCGGGAGTTGAAGCGCTCCGCGAGGTTGCGGGTCAGCTCCAGGTGCTGGCGCTGGTCCTCTCCCACCGGCACGAGCTGCGGGGAGTACAGCAAAATGTCGGCCGCCATGAGCACCGGGTAGGTGAACAGCCCCACGGAGGTGCGGTCTTGGCCCTGCTTGGCGGACTTGTCCTTGAACTGCGTCATGCGGCTCGCCTCGCCGAAGCCGGTCAGGCACTGCAGGACCCAGGTCAGTTCGGCGTGCTCGGGCACGTGCGACTGCACGAACAGGGTGGAGCGCTCCGGGTCGATGCCGAGTGCGATCAGCTGGGCGCAGCCGGCGAGGGTGCGGTGGCGCAGCTCCTCGGGGTCCTGGTCCACGGTAATCGCGTGCAGGTCCGGGATGAAGTAGAAGGCGTCGTAGCCGTCCTGCAGGTCGATCCATTGCTTCAGCGCACCGAGGTAGTTACCCAGGTGGTAGGAGTCGGCGGTGGGCTGGATTCCGGAAAGCACGCGTTGCATGGGGTTCATAGTAGTGGGCCGTTGCGGGGAGGGAACCGGGGGCGGTGCGGGCGCGTCTAACTCTTTAATGCCGTCCACAGAAGGAGTACACGTTGGCTCTTACAAAATCAGACAGACCTTGGTTGCTTACAGCGCTCGCAGTTGCTGTTTCTCTCGGATTTGCTGTCAGTAATGCAACACGTTCGGCCGAAGAAGCCTGGATGGTGCTCGACTTCGCGTCTCGCATCATCGGACCTCTTGGAGCTGCTTGCATTGCTTGGCTCGGGGTTTCGCAAACACTCGATAACTCGCAAAAGCTGGACCGCGTTAAGGAGTGGCACACGATGCTTCGCTGGGCGACTGACATGTGCAACGCCTCGAGCGAGCGTGAAGTTGAGGCGGGGATTGCTATTCTCGATTCCATCGACAGGCAGTCGGAAATCCCTGCCGACCAGCACGAGGTAATCGACGCGATCTTGACCGCCGTGTTCCGAAATCCCAACACGCCTTTTGAGGAGCAGCGATGACAGCCCGATCCAAAGCTAGAGAAATTCAGTCTCCGAAGCCGGAGTTTTCCCGGAGCCAGATCGCCGCGGCCAAGCTCATCGTGAAGCGCGATAAGGAAGGAAAAGGCAAGGTTCCCATTACGCCGGACATTCTCCGCGCAGCATCCTTCGACCTCTAGCCATGCGCATCACCGTTCTGCAGCCCGATTCGTTCGCGCCACTGCAACGCCTCGGCCCGTGGCTCGAGCGCGCCGGCGCCACCCTGCGCACCGTCGATCTCGGGGAGCCATTGCCTATCGACGCCTCCGGTGACCCCCTCATCCTCCTCGGCGGACGCGCGAATGCGCTGGACACGCACGCCTCGCCGTGGCTGCCGGCGGTGCACGAGCTGCTCCGCAGCGCCTTCGAATCGGGCAGACCCGTGCTCGGCATCTGCCTGGGCCACCAGATCATCGCCGACTGTTTCGGCGGCGAGGTTTCCGTCGGTCTAGCGACGCAAGACGAGGAAGGCGCCACCCAGGTGACGTTGACCGACGCTGGCGTGGACGATCCCCTGCTCGGCCCCCTCGGCGCATCCTTGATAGTCGAGCAATCCCACCACGACGCGGTAGTCGCGCTTCCTCCCGGCGCGACACTCCTAGCATCCAGCGAGCGCTGCCCGATTCAGGCCATGCGGCTGGGGTCGATCGTCTCGGTGCAGTTTCACCCGGAGTGCTCGCCGGAGGTTGCCGGCCAGTGGGCGGCGAACGGCGGCCACGACGGTGCCGCGGTCGAAGCGGAGCTGCTGCGCCACGACGACCATCTCACCCGCACCGGCGAAAGGCTGGCCGAGGGCTTCGTCGCCGCGGCCCGCGCCTGGCGCTGACGGAAATGGTCGCCGCTGCCCCGCCCCCCATTCCGGTCCTATTCCGGCCCAATTTTTCCCCCAATTCCGAGGATGCTTACTCCAGGATGCTTATTTCTCAAGTGGCGCACTCCACAACGGTCGATCGCTCTCGAGGAATAAGCATCCTGGGGTAAGCATCTAGAGGCTGCCGCGGCCCGCCCCCGTGGCCACCTCCACTGCAACCACGGCCACGGCGTAGTCGCCGTCGTGGCTGATACTCACGCTGCAAACCGGCGGCCCAACCTCCCCGGCGCGGCCGTGCAGCTGGACCGCGGGGCGCCCAAACACATCCTGGACTACCTCCACCTCCGCGAAATTGAAGTCGTCGGGGGCGATTTGCGGCGGCCGCCCGAAGCGGGTGGACGCCCAGGCTTTGACGTAAGCCTCTTTAACGGCCCAGCGGCCAGCCAGCGATGCGACCGGGTCCGGCTTCGCGGCACATTCGCGCCGCTCCCGGTCGGTAAACACCTGCATGAAGGTGGATCCCGGCAACTTCATTTGCTGAGCCAAACCGGGAATGTGGACCAGGTCGGTGCCGATGTGCATGCGCGTTCCTTCCGTCGGCGGTTGCGACTTTGTTGTGTTTGCGATCGCATAAGAAATGCTGGCTGTTTTCTGTGAATTGTGGCCAATCCTTTTACTTACGCTTCAGTAGGTTTACTATGCCCGCATGGCTTTTAATTTTGAATCCAAAACAATTTTGGATGAAAAACCACTTTCGTCAACAGCTGACAAAATAGCGGAATTTCGACGCCGGCGTGCCGAGGCACACGAGCCAGTGGGCTCGAAACCCCTGGACAAGGTCCGTTCCGCCGGCCGTCTCACCGCACGCGAGCGCCTGGACTATCTGCTCGATGAGGGCTCCTTCGTGGAAACCGACCAGCTGGTGCGCCACCGCACCCACGACTTCGGCATGCAGGCCAAGCGCCCGGCAACAGACGGCATCGTGTGCGGCCACGGCACTATCGACGGGCGTGAAGTCTGCATCTTCTCCCAGGACGGCACCGTCTTCGGCGGCGCACTCGGTGAGGTCTACGGCGAAAAGATGACCAAGATCCAGCGCCTCGCCGTGACCACCGGCCGTCCGCTGATCGGACTTTACGAAGGTGCAGGCGCCCGCATCCAAGACGGTGCGGTGTCGCTGGACTGGATCGCGCGCACCTTCCGCCACAACATCGAAGCGTCCGGGGTGGTCCCGCAGATCAGCGTGATCATGGGCGCCTGCGCCGGTGGCAACGCCTACTCCCCCGCGCTGACTGACTTTGTGGTCATGGTGGACGAGACCTCGAAGATGTTCGTCACCGGCCCGGACGTAATCAAGACCGTCACGGGTGAGGAAATCTCACAAGAAGAGCTCGGCGGCGCCTGGATGCACATGCAGCAGGGCGGCAACTGCCACTACGTTGCGGAATCCGATGAGGATGCGCTCGACTGGGTGGCTGACTTGCTTGAGTACTTGCCGTCGAACAACCGCCAGAAGTCGGCGCCGCGTCCCGCAACCCCAACCGATGCAGAGGCAGACGCCACCGATGCTGCCGCGCTGGATTCATTGATCCCAGACTCGCCCAACACCCCCTACGAGGTCCGCGACGTGATTGCGCATATCGCGGACGACAGCGAATTCCTGGAGGTCATGGAGCAGCGTGCTGAAAACGTCGTCACTGCGTTTGGTCGGATTGAGGACCAGCCGGTGGGCTTCGTCGCTAATCAGCCCATGGTGCTCGCAGGTTGCTTGGACATCGACTCGGCGGAAAAGGCCGCGCGTTTCATCCGCACGTGCGACAGCTTCAACATCCCGATTGTCATGCTGGTGGACGTACCCGGCTTCCTGCCCGGCGCGAACCAGGAGCACAGCGGCATTCTGCGCCGCGGTGCAAAGCTGCTGTACGCCTACGGCGAAGCAACCGTGCCGAAGGTGACCGTGACCATGCGCAAGGCATACGGCGGCGCGTATTGCGTGATGGGCTCAAAAGGCCTTGGCGCCGATGTGAACTTGGCATGGCCTACCGCGCAGATCGCGGTGATGGGTGCGTCTGGCGCGGTCGGCTTCATCAACCGCAAAGACATTGCAAACGCCCGCGATTCCGGCGTGAACGACGAGGAGCTCCGCGAACTGATTGCGCAGTACGAGCGCAACTACGAGGACGAGATGCTCAACCCGTACAAGGCCGCTGAGCGAGGCCTGATCGATTCGGTCATCCTCCCAAGCGAAACCCCTGCTGTTATCGCAGCGCAACTGCGTTTCTTCCGTGACAAGACCGTGGCGCGTCCAATGCGCAAGCACGGCAATATCCCGCTCTAATCCCGCTCCGATGCAAAGGACCATAAGGACACTGTTATGAATTCCACCTCTTTTTCTTCCCTGAAGCGTCCCGCAATCCTGTTCCCGGGGCAGGGTTCTTCCTGGCAGCAGGCGCTCGCTGATGCTGCTGCGACTCCTGTGGCACGTATCCGCATGGAGCAGCTTCTTAACCTCGCCCAGTCCCTCACCGCCGCTGTTGCCCGCCCGTTGGCCTCTGTCGTGCCAGGAGTTGTGCAGCGTATTCGCGACGCGATGGATGCGGACACCTCGCACGAGGCGATCGACGCCCTGCCCGCGGTCAGTGCACCGGCGATTCTGCTGTCGCAGATTGTTGCCGCGGAAGATCTCGAGCAGCTCGGGCTCGACACCACCGACGCACTGTTCGCTGGACACTCCCAGGGCATCTTGGGTGCCGCCGCACTCAATCGCGCCAACGGCCCACAGGCTGCGGAGAAAGCTCTTGCGTTCGCCTTCATCATGGGTGCTGCCGCAACCAACGTGTACGGTGGCGCCGACTCGCGCAGCCGGATGCTTTCGGTTCGTGGGCTGACGCCTGAGCAGGTCGGTGAGTTTGTCGTCGATACGCAAGCGGCTCCTATCAGCGTGATCAATGGGCACCGCCACGTGGTGCTGTCTGGCAGCCCGGAGGCGCTCGCGCAGGCACGCAAAGACATCGAAGCGGCTGCGAGCAGCTACAACGCCAAGTTGGAAGTGGAGTACGGCGGATCCGAAATCACGCCGGTGTTCGACTCGCTTGATGTTGCGTACCCCTTCCACGTGGACACGAACGCCCCCGGTGTGGAGTTGGCGCAGCAGTGGGCGGACGCATGCGGCATCACCTTTGAAACCACCACTCCCCGTGAACTGGCGCAATCGATTTTGGTGGACCGGTTCGACTTCACCGAAACCGTGCGCGACCTGATTACCCAGGGCGCGAGCCACATTTTCACGTTTGATACGGCTACGGCGACGATTGCGACCAACTTGGCCAACGGCTCCGGCGTCGCTGTGTTGGACGCGTCCACCGCCGCGAAGCGCGACGAGCTTGCACGCCCGGGCGCTGAGTTGCCGCAGGGCGTGGACTACTCGGCCTACGCACCACGAGTGATCGCGCTGCCGGATGGCAAGACGTACACGCAGACGAAGTTCTCGTCGCTAACTGGTCTGTCCCCGATCATCCTGGGTGGCATGACCCCAACGTCCGCGGACGGCGAGATTGTCGCCGCCGCTGCCAACGCCGGCTACTGGGCGGAACTTGCCGGTGGCGGCATGTACTCCGAGGAGGAGTTTGGCAAGCACACCGCCAACCTCAAGGCGTTTTTGCAGCCTGGTCGCACCGCGCAGTTCAACACCATGTTCTTCGACCGCTTCCTGTGGAACCTGCAATTCGGCCAAACGCGCATGGTGCCAAAGGCCCGCGCTGCTGGTGCTCCGCTTAACGGCGTGTGTATCTCCGCGGGCATTCCGGACATCGACGAGGCCACAGAGCTGTTCGCGCAGCTGCACCAGGATGGCTTCCCTTACATTGCGCTCAAGCCCGGTACAACGCAGCAGATCCGCAACGCGCTCGCAATCGCTGCGGCGAACCCGGACGACCAGGTCATCTTGATGGTGGAGGACGGCCACGCTGGCGGCCACCACTCCTGGGTTGATCTGGAGGACATGCTGTTGGAGACCTACCCCGAGATCCGCGCGCACGACAACGCTGTGCTCACCGTCGGCGGTGGCGTGTACTCGCCGGAGCGTGCCGCGGAGCTGATTACGGGCCGTTGGTCTGAGAAGTTCGGTTTGCCTGCGATGCCGGTGGATGGAGTGTTCGTCGGCACCGTGGCTATGGCCACGAAGGAAGCGAAGGCCACGGATTCGGTCAAGCAGCTGCTCGTGGACACACCTGGCCTGCCGCCGGAGAACAACGGCGGTTGGGTCGGCCGCGGTCGCGGCGTGGCGGGTGTGGCATCGTCGCAATCGCACCTGCTGGCGGACTTACACGACCTGGACAACTCCTTTGCCAAGGCGGCACGGTTCATCGCCTCGTTGGATATTGAGGAGTACCCGGCGCACCGCGAGGAGATCATCGAGGCACTGTCGAAGACGGCGAAGCCGTACTTCGGCGACGTGGAGACGATGACGTACGCCGAGTGGGTCGAGCGCTTCGTCGAGCTCGCCGATCCGTTTATCGACCAGACCTGGAACGCGCGCTTTGTTGCGTTGCTCCAGCGCATCGAGGCGCGTCTGAACGAGGCCGACCACGGCGAGATCCCGACCCTCTTCCCCGACGATGTCGAGATCTCCCCGCGCGATGGTCTCAGCACCTTGCTGCAGCACTACCCGCAGGCGCGCGAGGTCGTGGTTTCCCCGCGCGATGCGGCGTGGTGGATCGGTCTGCACTATGCCTACCCGAAGCCGATGCCGTGGGTGCCAGCACTTGATGCGGATCTGAAGTCCTGGTTTGGCAAGGACACCTTGTGGCAGGCACAGGATGAGCGCTACACCGCTGACCAGGTGCGCATTATCCCGGGCCCGGTTGCGGTTGCTGGTATTACGCGTAAGAACGAGCCGGTTGCGCAGTTGCTGGCACGTTTTGAGGATGCCGCGACGCAGATGCTTATCGACGACGGCGCCACCGCCGAATCCCGCTTCGCTCGACGCAGCGACGCCGCCGACGAGGCCGCGTATCTGCGCTCCTGCCCGACCTTGGTGTGGCACGGCCACCTGATGGCCAACCCTGCATACGCGCTGGACGAGGACGCCTTCGACGTGGAGGCAACCACCAACGCGGCTGGTGAGCGCGAGTGGACGATCCGAATCCACGCTGATTCCGCGTGGGACCACCTGCAGGACGACCAGCGTCCGTTCTACGTGCGTGAGGTGAACATCCCGGTCGAGATCCCTGCCGGTGCGGGCACGGGTGCCTCCCCGATTGTGGACGGCGATCGCCTGTCTGACAGCGTCTTCGAGCTGCTGTCTGGCCTGGCTGGTGTCGGTTCGGTCAGCGAGGCCGGCGACACGATTACTGAGATCCCGCAGATCGAGACACCGACCGAGGACGCGCCGTTTGGTGTGGCGCGCTCGTCGTTTACGCTGCCCGCTTCCCTTTTGGCATCGCACTCCGCGGTCACCGGCGGCGCTGTGGCCGACAACGCTGTGGTGGGCACGCCAGACGTGCTGGTTGGCCCCTGCTGGCCGGCGATCTACGCAGCGCTGGGCTCCGGCAAGTTGGCTGACGGCACGCCGGTGATCGAGGGCCTGCTCAACGCCGTCCACCTAGATCACGTCATCGACCTGCGCGTCCCGCTTACCGAGCTTGCAGATGGCCGGCGCATCGACGTGACCTCCAAGTGCACCTCGATCGCTGAGTCCACCTCTGGCCGTATTGTCACCGTCGAGTTGGAGCTGCGCTCCGGCGACGAGGTTGTGGCAACCCAGATGCAGCGCTTTGCCATCCGTGGTCGCGCCACCGGTACTGCAACACCAGTCCCGGCACCGGCCTATGGTGGTGGCGCAGCAAGCGAGCAGGTTGAGCCGACCCCGCGTTCATTCGTGGACCGCACCGTGGTGCGCGCACCGTCGGACATGACCCCGTTTGCTCTGGTCTCCGGCGACTACAACCCGATTCACACCTCCACCAACGCAGCAGCCCTGGTCAACCTGGATGCGCCGCTGGTGCACGGCATGTGGCTATCCGCCACCGCACAGCACCTGGCTGCTGGCCACGGCCAGGTCATCGGCTGGACCTACTCCATGTACGGCATGGTGCAGCTTGACGACGATGTAGAGATCACCGTCGAGCGCGTCGGCCGCGTCGGCATCCAGCAGGCCCTTGAGGTGACCTGCCGCATCGCCGGCGACGTCGTCTCCCGTGGTCAGGCGCTTCTGGCCCAGCCGCGCACCGCCTACGTCTACCCCGGCCAGGGCATTCAAACCCAGGGCATGGGCAACGGTGACCGTGCTGCTTCCGCTGCCGCGCGCGACGTGTGGCGCCGCGCTGACCGCCACACGCGTGAGACCCACGGGTTCTCCATCCAGCGCATTGTGGAGGACAACCCGTCGCGCCTGGTCATCCGCGGTCTGGAGTTCAAACACCCGGATGGCGTCCTGCACCTGACCCAGTTCACGCAGGTGGCCATGGCCGTTGTCGCCTACGCGCAGACGCAGCGACTGAACGAGGCCAACACGTTGGCCTCCGGTGCGTACTTTGCGGGCCACTCGCTCGGTGAATACACCGCGCTTGCAGCCCTGGGCAACATCTTTGACCTGGAAGCGGTCATCGACATCGTGTACTCGCGTGGCTCCGCCATGGGTTCCCTGGTGCCACGCGATGCGGAGGGCAACTCCGACTACGGCATGGGCGCGCTGCGCCCGAACATGATCGGTGTCGGCCCGGAAGAGGTCGAAGCGTACGTCGCTGGTGTTGCGCAGGATTCCGGCGAGTTCTTGGAGATTGTCAACTACAACATCAAGGGCCAGCAGTACTCCGTGGCTGGCACGAAGCGCGGCCTTGCCGCCCTGGAGCGCAAGGCTAACTCGGTTAATCCACGCGCCTACGTCACGGTTCCGGGCGTGGACGTTCCTTTCCACTCACGCGTGCTGCGCGAGGGTGTTGCAGACTTCGCCGAAAAGCTCGACGAGCACATGCCGGAAATCATCGATGTGGACACGCTGGTGGACCGCTACATTCCGAACTTGGTGGCCAAGCCGTTTGCGCTGACTCAAGAGTTCATCGATGCGGTCACCAACGAGGTCCCCTCCGAGCGCCTTAAGGGCATGACGCCGGAGAACACCGACCGCAACGCGCTCGCGCGCACGCTGCTCATCGAGTTGTTGGCGTGGCAGTTCGCTTCCCCTGTGCGCTGGATTGAAACCCAGGACTACCTGCTTGGTCGCGTCGACCAGGTCATCGAGGTCGGCCTTGCCTCTTCACCGACGCTGACCAACCTGGCAAAGCGCGAGATGGATGTCATCGGCATTCACGTGCCGGTTTTCAACGTTGAGGCAAGCCAGGACATCGTCATGCTCAACGACGTGGTTTCCGCGCCGGAGCCCGTGCTTGTCGACGACGCCCCGGCCAACACAGAAGCCGACTCGACCCCAGCGACCGAATCCGCCCCACAACCGGCAGCCGAGGCAGCACCCGCCGCACCAGCAGAGTCAGTACCAGCAGAGCCAGCACCGGCTGCACCGGCATCCGGCGCGCCCGTGTCCGACCTTCCCTTCACCGCAGCCGATGCGATCACCGTCCTGTTCGCGCTGCAGAACAAGATCCGCCCCGAGCAGATCAACGATTCAGACACGATTGAGGAGCTCACCGGCGGGGTGTCGTCGCGACGCAACCAGCTGCTCATGGACATGTCCGCCGAGCTCGGCGTGCCTGCCATCGACGGCGCAGCGGAGGCCGACGTGGCTACGCTGAACACGCGCGTGAACACCGCCGCACCGGGCTACACCCCGTTCGGCGCTGTCCTATCCGAGGCCGTGGGCACCCGCCTGCGCCAACTCTTCGGCAGCGCAGGCCTGAAGCCGGCGTTTGTCGGCGAGCACCTCGCGGCCGCGTGGGGCCTGCCCACAACCTGGACCGCGCACGTCGAAGCCGAGACCCTGCTGGGCAGCCGCACTGAGGAATCGGTCCGCGGCGGTTCGCTCAACAGCCTGCCGTCGGCCACGACCAAGGCGGAGATCACCGCACTGATCGACCAGGCGGTACAAAACGTCGCCGCACGCTACGGCGTTGCAGTCTCCCAGGCCACCAGCGGTGGTTCCTCCGGCGGCGGAGTGGTGGATTCGGCTGCACTCGACGCCTACAAGGACGAAGTCACCGACACCCTGGTGGCCACCGCCCGCACGCTGCTGAACAAGCTCGGCATCGAAGACGAGGTCGCGGAAATCCCCGCACCGGACACCACGATCGTGGAAACGATCGAGGCAGAACTCGGCTCCGGCTGGGTCAAGCAGGTCACCCCAGTCTTCGACGAGCGCAAGGCAGTGCTTTTCGACGACCGCTGGGCCCAAGCCCGCGAAGACCTCGCACGCGTCGCCTTCGGCGAGATCGACCTCGCACCACAGCGCTTCGCTGGCACCGGCTCCACCGTGGCAAAGCAGGCCGAGTGGTACGCCAAGCGCGTGGAAGGTGATCGTCGCAACGTACTCGGCGAGATCGCAGCAGCCGCCATCGCCGACGCGAACGAGCCGTACGCAGACGACGTCGCCTTAGTCACCGGAGCCGCGCCGGGTTCCATCGCCACCGCAGTGGTGGAACGCCTGCTCGCAGGCGGTGCGACGGTCATCATGACCGCATCCAACGTCAGCCAGGCGCGCAAGGAATTCGCCCGCACCCTCTTCGCCGAGCACGCTTCCGTGGGCGCGCGCCTGTGGCTGGTGCCGACGAACCTGTCGTCCTACCGCGACATCGATGCACTCATCGACTGGATCGGGGCCGAACAGAAGGAAACCGTCGGCAAGGACGTCAAGATCATCAAACCGGCACTCACCCCGACCCTTGCCTTCCCGTTCGCCGCACCTCCTGTGTCCGGCTCGCTTGCAGAGGTCGGTGGCAACGCCGAAACGCAGGCCCGCCTGCTGCTGTGGTCGGTCGAACGCACCATTGCCGGCCTGTCCGACCTGGCGCAGCACGGCGATAACTTCCCTGCCGAGCGCGCTCACATCGTTCTGCCGGGCTCGCCGAACCGCGGCACGTTCGGTGGCGACGGCGCCTACGGGGAGGTCAAGGCAGCCTTCGACGCGATTGTGAACAAGTGGTCCGCGGAAACCGGCTGGCCGGAAGGTGTCACCCTGGCGCAGGCCCGCATCGGCTGGGTTGCCGGCACGCACCTGATGGGCGGCAACGACGGCCTCGTCCCGGCGGCACAGGCCGCAGGTATTCACGTGTGGAGCCCGGAGGAGATCTCCACACAGCTGCTCGGCCTGGTCACCGAGGAATCCCGTGAGCAGGCGAAGCAGTCCCCGCTGGATCTCGACCTCACCGGCGGGCTCGAGAACGCAGGCGTGTCCATCGCCGATCTGGCACGAAATGCACGTGTTGATGCGGCGGGCACGGAATCGTCGACAAGCAATGGCGCAACGGTGCGCGCACTGCCAAACGTCACTACCCCACGCCAACCCGCACCGGCGAGCGTGGGCGATGTCACCTGCTCGCTGGACGACATGGTGGTTGTCGTCGGCATCGGCGAAGTATCCAGCTGGGGCTCCGGGCGCACCCGCCGCGAAGCCGAATACGGCATCACACGCACCGGCGAGGTCGACCTCACTGCAGCCGGCGTCCTCGAACTGGCGTGGATGATGGGCCTGATCACCTGGTCCGAGGACCCGAACCCGGCCTGGTACGACGACGACGGCGCGGAGGTTGCCGAAGAGGACATCTACGAGCGCTTCCGCGACGACGTCATCGCACGCAGCGGCATCCGCACGCTGACGGACAAGTACTTCCTCACCGACCAAGGCTCCATAGACCTTGAGCAGGTCTACCTCGACCGCGACATCACGTTTACCGTGACCACGAAAGAAGAAGCACTTGCATACGTGGAAGCCGACGGTGAGAAGACCACTATCCGCCAGATCGACGGCGAATGGAGCGTGACCCGCCACGCCGGTGCCCTGGCGCACGTGCCGAAGAAGGCCACCTTGTCGCGCACCGTCGCTGGCCAGATGCCGGACGGGTTCGACCCGACCAAGTGGGGCATCCCCGCCCAGATGGCCGACGGCATGGACCGCATGGCCGCCTGGAACCTGGTCACCGCCGTCGACGCGTTCATCAACGCCGGCTTCACCCCGGCGGAGCTCATACAGAAGGTGCACCCATCCTTCATCGCCACCACCCAAGGCACCGGTATTGGCGGCATGGAATCGCTGCACAAGGTGTTCGTCTCCCGCTTCATCGGCGAGGAACGCCAGACTGACATCCTGCAGGAAGCGCTGCCCAACGTGGTAGCCGCCCACACCATGCAGGCGCTTGTCGGCGGCTACGGCTCCATGATCCACCCGGTCGGCGCGTGCGCCACCGCCGCAGTCAGCATCGAAGAAGCGGTGGACAAGATTGCGCTGGGCAAGGCCGAATTTGTCGTCGCCGGTGGTATCGACGACGTCCAGGTCGAATCCCTCCAGGGCTTCGGCGACATGAACGCCACCGCCGAAACCGCCAAGATGACGGCACAAGGTATCGACGGCCGCTTCATCTCACGCGCTAACGACCGTCGACGCGGTGGCTTCCTCGAAGCCGAAGGCGGCGGCACGGTCCTGCTCGCCCGCGGCACCCTCGCCGCCGAACTCGGCCTGCCGGTGCTGGCAGTGGTCGCGTACGCCTCCAGCTTCGGCGACGGCGCACACACCTCCATCCCGGCACCAGGCCTCGGCGTGTTGGCGGCGGCCTGCGGCGGTACCGACTCGCGCCTGGCCCGATCCCTGTCCTCGCTGGGACTCACGCCTGATGATGTCACCGTCCTGTCCAAGCACGACACCTCCACCAACGCCAACGATCCGAACGAGTCCGAACTGCACTCCGTGCTGTGGCCGGCCGTTGGCCGCGACCCGGATGCACCGATGTACGTCATCTCGCAGAAGACCCTCACCGGTCACTCCAAGGCAGGTGCGGCGCTGCTGCAGACCGGCGGGCTTATCGACGTCCTGGCAACCGGCGACCTCCCGCCGAACGCCTCGCTGGACTGCGTCGACCCGCTCATCGAGCCGAAGGCAACCAACCTGGTGTGGCTGCGCTCCCCGCTCGCTCTCGGAGCCGGCAACGTGAAGGCGGCGGCCCTGACCTCGCTCGGTTTCGGCCACGTCGGCGCGCTCGTCGTGCTGGGCCACCCGGGTGTGTTCGAAGCCGCACTGACACGCGACGGCCACGACGCCGACGCCTGGCGTGAGCGCGCCACCGAACGCCTCGCCCAGGGCGCAAGCCGACTCGAGGCCGGGATGATCGGCCGCGCCGACCTCTTCACCCAGGTGGAGAACCGCCGCTTCGCTGGTATCGACGACCACGCCGACGAGATCGCACTCCTGCTCAACCCCGATGCCCGTCTCAACGCCGACGGCACGTACCCGACCGCGACCCCGACCGTTTAAGGAGAGACACCATGACACCACTGTTTCGTACCGACGACACGTCGCTGTCCCACGACGAACTGGCAGCACTGACCACCGTGCTCGCCGAGGCCCAAACCTGGCAGGCCACCTCCGCTGCTGAGGCCGGCGCCGGTGCTGCCAACGAAGACAACGTGTTCGGCGATGCATTCGGCCAGCCGTTTGGCAGCCAGCCAACCATCGGCAACGTCACCTACTTCTAGAAAGGACCGCACATATGCATGACTTTCCGTTCCGTAAGGTCCTCGTCGCCAACCGCGGCGAGATCGCGGTCCGTATCATCCGCGCAGCCCGCGACGCAGGCCTTGCCTCCGTGGCGATCTACGCCGACCCCGACAAGGACGCGCCGTATACCGAAATGGCGGATGAGGCGATTGGGATCGGTGGCGAGACATCGTCGCAAAGCTATCTGGATATCGACAAAGTGCTCAAGGCTTGCCGCGACAGCGGTGCGGACGCCGTCCACCCCGGCTACGGTTTTTTGGCGGAAAACACCGAGTTCGCCCGGCGCGTCATTGACGAGGGTCTGACCTGGATCGGACCGCCGCCGCGGGCCATCGACGCGCTTGGCGACAAGGTCACTGCCCGACGCATCGCTGAAGAGGTCGACGCCCCACTGGTGCCGGGCACAAAGGACCCGGTAGACAGCGCCGACGATGTGGTCGCATTCGCCGACAACCACGGTCTACCGGTGGCTATCAAGGCGGCGTACGGTGGTGGCGGCCGCGGTATGAAGGTCGCCCGCACGCGTGGCGAGATCCGCGAACTGTTCGAGTCCGCCACCCGCGAAGCCAAAGCAGCGTTCGGCCGTGGCGAGTGCTTCGTGGAGCGCTACCTCGACCGCGCCCGCCACGTTGAAGCACAGGTGCTGGCGGATACGCACGGCAACGTCATCGTCGCTGGCACCCGCGACTGCTCCGTGCAGCGCAGGTTCCAAAAGCTCATCGAGGAAGCCCCAGCCCCATATCTCACCGATGAGCAGCGCGAACGCATCCACGAGTCCGCTAAAGCGATTGCGAAGCGAGCAGGCTACGTGGGCGTTGGCACCGTGGAATATCTCGTCGGAGCTGACGGGATGATCTCCTTCCTTGAGGTCAACACCCGCCTCCAGGTCGAGCACCCCGTCACCGAAGAAACCACCGGCGTGGATCTTGTCATCGAGCAGTTCCGCATCGCCGCCGGCGAGCCGCTGCGTTTCGACGTCGATCTGGAGCCCACCGGCCACGCCTTCGAGTTCCGCATCACCGCCGAAGACGCCGGCACCAACTTCATGCCCATGCCCGGCACCGCCACCACCTACATCGAACCCGCAGGCCCCGGCGTGCGCGTCGACTCCGGCATCCGCGCAGGCTCCACCATCGGCGGCCAGTTCGACTCGATGCTGGCCAAACTCATCGTTCGCGGCGAAACACGCGATCAGGCCATCGCCCGCGCCAAGCGCGCCCTCGCCGAATTCCGGGTAGAAGGCATGCCGACTATCATCCCCTTCCACCAGCGCATGCTTGACGACGACACCTTCACCGGCGACGCCTCCCAATTCGCCGTATACACCCGCTGGATCGAAGAGGGATGGGACCCGGACGTCGCGCCCTACGAGTCCGACGGCGCTGGCGAAGACAGTGACCAGGATGAGGTGCGCCGCCGCACCGTCTCTGTCGGGGTCAACGGCCGATCGATCGAGATCACTCTGCCGGAGACGTTGCTTCTCGGCGCCTCTGCTTTGACTCGCCGCGACCGCAAGCGCCGCTCCCGTAGCGGTGGATCGGGAGGTAAGGGTTCCGGCAAGGGCGCAGCCAGCGCAGACACCCTGGCCGCACCGATGCAGGGCACCGTGGTGAAGTCCGAAGTTACCGAAGGTGCTCGGGTCGAAGCCGGTGACATCGTGGTCATCCTTGAGGCCATGAAGATGGAAAACCCGGTCAAGGCTCACAAGAGCGGTGTTGTGAAGAACCTCGCGGTGGAGGCCGGCAGCCATGTAGATAAGGGCGTGGCACTCCTCGACATCACCGACGCCGAGTAGCCGCTGGCCTGCGGTTTCATCGACATAACCGGATCTCACCCGGCGCGTCAAAAATTGGGGGTTGACGCGCCGGGCTTTCCAGTTCTATGGTTACCCACATGAGTGGTAAACCCATATACCTACAGATTGCGGATGAGCTACGTGACCTCATCGGCGCAGGCACCCTCGCCCCCGGCGACCGGGTGCCGTCTACCAACGAGCTCTCCGCTTACCACTCCGTCAACCCCACCACCTCCGCCAAAGCGCTCACCGAACTTTTCAACGAGGGTCTACTGGAGAAACGCCGCGGACTCGGCATGTTCGTCCTGGAGAGTGCGCGTGAGCAGGTGTTACGTACTCGTCGCGAAGCATTCGCCCGCGATTTTGTCCAGCCGTTTGTCCATGAGGCCAACCAACTCGGCATCACCACCGAGGAGCTGACGGCAATGATCGAAAAGGAGCGCGCCCAATGAATCCCGGCTTCTACGCGCTGGTCGGCCCGAACGCCGCCGGTAAAACCCACTACCTCCACACGCTAATGAGCCGGCACGCCGCGTTCGTCCCGGCTGGTGCGGATACCAAGTTTGCAGGCACGACCGTGGACGATCACCTGCGCGCAGTCGCAGCGATCTACCCGCACGTAGACCTAGACTTTCCCAACGCCCGTATCAGAGATCTCTCCGTTGGGCAACGCCGCCTACTCACCATTGAGGTGGCCCTAGCCATCGGCAAAGACCTGTTGCTTCTCGACGAGCCGTTTGACGGCATCGACACCACCACCCGCAAACAGGTCCGCCAGAGACTGATCGACTACATCGCGGAGAACCCGCAGCGCAGAGTGGTGATGGCATCGCATCGCTCTGAGGACTTCGTGGGTCTCGCCACTCATGTCATCCAAGTGTTTGATCGGGTGGTTTCGCGCCCAGTCCCACTCGACGACGCCCGCCTGTGCTTTCCAACGGTCACCGGCCCCACCGCCGAGATCAAAGACCTTATCGCCCGCTTCCCCGTCGCCGAAACAGCGAGCCTCGGGCCCACGACACGCGCGACGTTCGCCGAACCTATCGGCGAGGCCGATGTCCACTTGCCCATCGAGTATCCGGACGATGCCGAACTCATTGACCTCCTCGCGACAGAAAGGCCCGCACGATGAAGCTCTTCCTCAGCCCCTTCAAACCAACAATGTATTTGGGCGTCTTTCTTGTCCTCTGCATTGCCGTTCCCTTTGGACGATTGGAGTTTGGCGACGGCGGCCTGTGGACCATGGCGGGCGCTGCCACACTGTGGATTCTCTTCGCGATCGGAGGATCGAACTGGCCAGCAATGAATCAGCTGGGCGCGAGCTTCAACCGATGGATGAATTCGGCAGCGCTAACGGCTTTCGTGGCAGCGGTCATACTCACGCCACTTACCGCCGCGTCGGCGGTGTACCACCAAGCACATAGCCCGTACTACAAGCGGTACGACCCGTTCATTGTTACCAACGGAGAACCGATGCCCTGGATCGACGTCAGCGGCGAACCGTATTTCGTTGAAGGTGCTGCGCAGGACCTGACATCCGTCGTGTCAACTGTGCTACTCCACTTCGTCATCTTCATTACGATGGCGCTGTCCGGTGTAGCAATCGGCCTTGCGCGGGGCACCCGCATGCAGTGGTTCATGCTCGGCAGCATGTTCGTGGGTGGTTTCACCGGGCTCCTAGTGGGTATCTACAAGGCGGATGTGAACCCCTCCGATCCCTACGTCTACGCCATCTTCGTAGCGGCGGCGGGGCCAGTAGTTTTAGCAGCCAGCGCAATTGTGTTCGCTAGAACCCGCCGTTTCGTGCACTAACGCTCCACCCACTCGGAGCGCAGCAGTCCGTGACGGGAGCAAGCAGCCTCCCACGCCATCGGCGAGATTTTCACCACCATGCGGCGCTCACACAGCGGGCAGATGCGCGGGGCGTCGTAGGGGCGTGCCGGGTCGAGCGGCCAGGCGATCTCGCCGGACAAAACGGCGTCGGCGAGATCGGTGTTGTCGGGAATCTTCATGCGCGGAGAAAACCTACAGCGACTTGATGGTGTCGTAGAGCACGCCGTGGCCGGAGTTGGCCTTCTCGCCCACCGGGGTAATGCCCAGGTTCACGCCCGGCGTAGCGCCCTCCATCACGCGGTCGACGGCGTCGCGGTCCTTCTCCATCGGACGGCCAAAGGTGGTCAGGTAGTTGCCGCCGATGATCGCGTTGGCGCCGCCCATGAGGCCGGCTTCGGTGCCGTCGTCGCCAAGCGCGAGCTCCGTGCCGCCCGCAAACCGCAACTGGGTCGACGGCATGGCCAGGCGGAACGCGGCGACGGCGCGCAGCGCCTCGCCCTGCGGGACCAGCGGACGGTCCGCGAACGGGGTGCCGGGGCGCGGGTCGAGGAAGTTCATCGGCACCTCGTGCGGCTGGATCTCCGCGAGCTGTGTGGCAAACTCGGCGCGCTGCTCGATGGTCTCGCCCAGGCCGATGATGCCGCCGCAGCAGGTTTCCATACCCTCTGCCAGCACGTTTTCCAGGGTGTCCTTGCGCTCCTGCCAGGTGTGGGTGGTCACCACGTTGGGGAAGAAGGACTCGGCGGTTTCGAAGTTGTGGTTGTAGCGCGACACGCCCATCTTGGCCAGCTGGCGGGCCTGGTCACGGGTGAGGATGCCCAGGGAGGCGGAGATGGAGATGTCCACCTCTTCCTGGATGGCGGTGACGGCCTCGGCGACCTGGTCGAGCAGCTGCTGGGTCGGGCCCTTGACGGCGGCGACGATGCAGAACTCGCTCGCGCCCATCTTCTCGGACTGCTTGGCGGCCTCGACCAGCTCGTTGATGTCCAGGGTCACGGCGCGCACCGGGGATTCGAACAGGCCGGACTGTGAGCAGAAGTGGCAGTCCTCGGGGCAGCCGCCCGTCTTCAGGGAAATGATGCCCTCCAACGAGACGTCCACGCCGCAGTGCTTGATGCGCACCTGGTGCGCCAGGTCGAGCAGTTCCGGCAGGCGCTCGTCTTCGATGTTGAGGATCTGGACGAGCTCCTCCTGGTTCAGGCCCTCGCCGTTTTCCAGGGCCTTTTCGCGTGCGATGTCAAGGATGTCAGTCATTACTGGACTCCGTTCTTGGTGGTTCACGTCACAAGTAGGTGTCAGTGTAGCCCGTCCTTGAACGGTGTTCAGCATTTAGCGGTATTCAACCAAAAGTGGCGAGTGGTCGGACCACCGCTGCTCCACCGCCGGCGCCTTGTCCACCCAGGTCCGCTCCGCGCGCTCGAGCATGTTCGCCGTCGCGGCCTGCACGTCGATGCGCCACCCCGCGTCGTTGTTGAAGGCCTGCCCGCGGAACGTCCACCAGGTGTACGGCGCGTCGTCCGGGTGCAGCCTGCGCGCCACGTCGAACCACTTCGGGGAGCAATTTGCTTCTCGACGGCCCTCGGACACGTACTCCACAGCCCCCGCCCACACAGCATCGGCCTTGACGTCTAAGTCCTGGGCCTCCTCGTCTGGGAAGCAGCCGAACACCGAGTCCATGAACGCGCGCTCGTGCGGCAAAAAGCCCGACTTCTTCCGGTTGGTCTTCCAATTCTTCAGGTCCTCGCGGCGGTGGCAGATGTTCCAATCGCCGCCGATGACCATGTCCGGGTACTCGTCCGCCCACTGCTCAAGCAGCGGTTCGAACTCGTCGAGGAAGCGGTACTTCTCGTCCTGCTTCGGGGTGTCGGCGGAACCCGACGGCAGGTACAGCGAGCCGACGCGGGTGCCGTCGGTAAGTGTGGCAGCGATGAAACGTCCCGCATCTTCGAAACTGGGGATGCCGAAGGTGACGTCGTTAAGCGGAGTGCGAGACAGGATGCCCACACCCGCGCGCCCCTTCGCACCGGGGGTCTCCGCGGGGGCGACGGCGAGGTGCCACCCCTTTTCCAGCGCGGGCGCCAACGCCGCGCGCGCCTGGTCGACGGTGGCGCGAACCTCCTGCATAAGCACCACATCCGCCGGGGTTTCATCCAGCCAAGCCAGCATGCCCGGGTTGTTTTCGTTGCGGATTTTGGTGGCGGCGCGGATGCCGTTGACGTTGACCGACGCAATTGTGAGACTCATGTGTGATGACCCTAGTAGTCTGGTTGGCTGAAGTCAGACACGTTAAAACAAAGGAGCATTATGGCGAAGATCATTTGGACCCGCACCGACGAAGCGCCGCTGCTGGCGACGTACTCCCTCAAGCCGATCGTGGAGGCTTTCGCTTCCCGCGCCGGCATCGACGTGGACACCGCCGACATCTCGCTGGCCGGCCGCATCCTCGCGCAATTCCCGGACCGCCTCGGCGACAAGAAGGTCGACGACGCGCTGGCGCAGCTCGGTGAGCTGGCCAAGACGCCGGAAGCCAACATCATCAAGCTGCCGAACATCTCCGCTTCCCTCGTGCAGCTGAAGAAGGCCATCGCCGAGCTGCAGGCCGCCGGCTTTGACATCCCGGACTACGAGGACGCACAGGACAAGTACGACGCCGTCAAGGGCTCCGCTGTGAACCCGGTGCTGCGCGAGGGCAACTCCGACCGCCGCGCTCCGGAGGCCGTGAAGAACTTCACCAAGAAGCACCCGCACTCGATGGGCGAGTGGTCCTCCGACTCCAAGACCAACGTCGCCACCATGGACGCTGGCGACTTCCGCCACAACGAGAAGTCCGTGATCATGCCGTCCGAGGACACCCTGACCATCAAGCTGGTCAAGGCCGACGGCGGCGAGGAAGTGCTAAAGGACGGCCTCAAGGTTGAAAAAGGCGAGGTCATCGACGGCACCTACATGTCCGCTAAGGCTCTCGACGCCTTCCTGCTGGACGCCGTGAAGCGCGCCAAGGACGAGGGCGTGCTCTTCTCCGCACACCTGAAGGCCACCATGATGAAGGTCTCCGACCCGATCATCTTCGGCCACGTCGTGCGCGCCTTCTTCAAGGACGTCTACGACAAGTACGGCGAGCAGCTCCTCGCAGCAGGCCTGGACGGCGAGAACGGCCTCGGCGCAATCTACGAGGGCCTGTCCGAGCTGGAGAACGGCGAGGAAATCCGCGCCGCCTTCGACAAGGCCCTGCAGGACGGCCCGGCTCTGGCGCAGGTGAACTCCGCCAAGGGCATCACCAACCTGCACGTGCCGTCGGACGTGATCATCGACGCTTCCATGCCGGCGATGATCCGCACCTCCGGCCACATGTGGAACGCCGACGACCAGGAGCAGGACACCCTGGCCGTCATCCCGGATTCCTCCTACGCCGGTGTGTACCAGACCGTGATCGACGACTGCCGCGAGAATGGCGCGTACGACCCGACCACCATGGGCACCGTCCCGAACGTCGGCCTGATGGCGAAGAAGGCCGAGGAGTACGGCTCCCACGACAAGACCTTCAAGGTCCCGGCCGATGGCAAGGTCCAGGTGGTCAACTCCGCCGGCGACGTGCTGATCGAGCACGACGTGGAGGCCGGCGACATCTGGCGCGCCTGCCAGACCAAGGACGCCCCGATCCAGGACTGGGTCAAGCTGGCCGTCAACCGCGCACGCCTGTCCGGCATGAAGACCATCTTCTGGCTGGATGAGGAGCGCGCACACGACCGCAACCTGATCGAGCTGGTGAAGAAGTACCTGCAGGACCACGACACCGAGGGCCTGGACATCTCCATCGCCTCCCCGGTCGAGGCCACCAAGACCTCCGTGGAGCGCATCCGCCGCGGCGAGGACACCATCTCTGTGACCGGCAACGTGCTGCGTGACTACAACACGGACCTGTTCCCGATCCTCGAGCTGGGCACCTCCGCGAAGATGCTCTCCGTCGTCCCGCTGATGGCTGGCGGTGGCCTGTTCGAGACCGGTGCCGGCGGCTCCGCCCCGAAGCACGTCCAGCAGGTCCAAGAAGAAAACCACCTGCGTTGGGACTCCCTCGGTGAGTACCTCGCGCTGGCTGAGTCCTTCCGCCACGAGAAGAACACGAACGGCAACGAGCGCGCCGGCGTCCTCGCCGCCGCGCTGGACAAGGCCACCGAGAAGCTTCTCGACGAAGGCAAGTCCCCGTCCCGCAAGGTAAACGAGATCGACGACCGCGGCTCCCACTTCTGGCTCTCCCTGTTCTGGGCAGAGGCGCTGGCAGCCCAGTCCGACGACGCCGAGCTGGCCGAGGTCTTCGGCCCGATCGCCAAGGACCTGCGCGACAACGCCGATGTGATTGACAAGGAGCTCCTGGACGCCCAGGGCAACGCTGCCGACCTCGGCGGCTACTACTGGCCGGACGAGGAGAAGACCTCGGCGGTCATGCGCCCGTCCGCAACCTTCAACAAGATCATCGACGAACTGGAGAAGTAGCTCGCTGATCTAAAAACGGCCGGTGTCGGGGTTTCGCGCCCCGGCACCGGCCGTTTTTGTTTGGTCAGGCTGGGCAGCGCTGTGCCCAGCCCGGTACCTCCGCCCCTCTTACCGCAAACGCTTACCCGAAGAACTAGACCACCTACATCAGATCAGAAGCACGATTCTTTCTGGCCCCGTACATTCACACTCTTTCTTGCTCCGTAACCAGAAAAAGATGCCAAAACAGCCCTTAAACTCTTCAAAAAACTCCCTTACCTGCGGAATCGTTTTCTTGCCTGTTTCTTGCTTCTGGGGGATACTTGAGGCATGTCACCACTTAATTCCACCTCGGAGCCTCAACTCATCGCTAGAATCCAGCGATTCCTCGATTTGCCTGCGGAGCTCCCTTGGCTGGAGTTTAAGGAAAACAGCACCACGACCGGCCCGGAAATCGCCAAGTATGTGGTTGCGTCCCTTAGTGTGGTGTAACGCTTGCTGATGGTGGGCCCTGGAAAATGCAGGGGCGGCCACCGCCAGTAAC
>NZ_JASPJX010000016.1 GCF_030232585.1 Corynebacterium sp. MSK008
GTCCTCGGCGGAGCAACCCCACGTGAAATACTCGAGCAAATATTCAAACGTGGCGCATTAACCGCTTGATCCCGCCGCCCAAAATCGGCCTTACTCTGGATCCCTTACTCGGGGTTTAGCTCCGTAGGTCCGCCCCAGTCCACTGCCGGATAGCCTCACGGATCGCATCCGACCGGGTGGTCAGACCCTCCGCTTCGGCGCGGGCCATGAGGGCGGCGATCGTTTCGTCGTCGAGACGCACCGGTACGACCGTACCTGCACCTCTACCTACTGGTGGACGACCTCGGCGGGGAGCCGGCAGCTTCGAAAGGTCGTACCCCGCTTCAGCCTCATCAGCCCACTGCTGAATTTGCTCTTCGGTGATGGATTTGCCGTGGATCTTTTCCATGCGAATATCGTCTGCGAAAATCCGCCCCTACCGCCCGAGCACCCGCCGCACGAAACGGCGCCATGCCACCCGCGCCGCGGAGTGCGGCAGCGCCACCACCTCCCGCGCGTAGTTCTTCGCTCGCGAGGTCTCCGGGGTCGGCGCCGCCACCAGGCGCACCGGGATACCCAGGTGCCACGCCCACACGCGGGTGCGAAGAACGTGGAAACCGCTGGTCACCACGGTGAGATAGGCGGCGTCCGGGAACAGCGCCCGGGAGCGCTCCAGGTTCTCGTTGGTGGAGCGCGCCTTAGGCTCCAGCACCACCGCCGACTCGGGCACTCCGTGCGCCACAAGCCACGCCGCCATCACCTGGGCCTCCTCAAACCCGGAAACCACCAGCGGCGCGGGGGCCGCACGCCACACCTCGAGCGCACGGCGCAGGCGGAACTCGAGCATGCGCGAAGGGCGCCCGTCGACGATGCGGGCGCCCAGCACGACGATTGGGTTACTCACCCATCAGGCGCTGGCGCAGCGCCTCGTCTTTCCGTTCGACCTCGGCAGCCATGCGCGCCTGGTAGTCCACCATCTGGCGCTGCACTGACGGATCGGCCGCACCCAGGATGCGCGCGGCGAGCAAACCTGCGTTCTTCGCGCCGCCGATGGAGACGGTGGCCACCGGCACGCCGCCGGGCATCTGCACGATGGACAGCAGCGAGTCCAACCCGTCGAGGGTGTCCAGGGCGCGCGGGATACCGATGACCGGCAGCGGTGTCGCCGCGGCGACCATGCCCGGCAGGTGCGCCGCCCCGCCTGCGCAGGCGATGATCACCTGCAGGTCGCGGGTGTGCGCTTCCTTGGCGTAGGCCAGCATCTTCTCCGGCGTGCGGTGCGCGGAAACCACGCCAACTTCAAACGGGATGCCGAACTCTGCGAGCACCTCGGCGGCCGGGGCGACGGTGTCCCAGTCCGAGTCGGAGCCCATGATGATGCCAACGACTGGCTGTGCCATGTGTCTAGTCCTTCCAGGTTGCGTGGATGATGTAGTGCGCGGCGTCTTCGGCTACGGCGAGCGCGTCGTCGACGCTGTCCGCGCACACGTTGACATGCCCCATCTTGCGCCCGGGGCGGTGGTCCTTGCCGTAGAGGTGCACCTTGGCCTGCGGGTACTTGCGCATCACCTCAATGACGCGCTCGGCCATCGGTACGGAAGGGTCTTTGTCGCCGCCGAGGGTGTTGACCATGACGGTTGCGGGCGAAAGCTTATCGACGGCACCTAACGGCCAATCCAGTACCGCCCGAACATGCTGCTCGAACTGGGAGGTCACGCACCCGTCCTGGGTCCAGTGGCCGGTGTTGTGCGGGCGCATGGCCAATTCGTTGACGGAGACCTCCGGGCCGTTGTCGCCGTCGTACTCGAACAGCTCCACGGCCAGAACGCCGGTCACGCCCAAGCCCTCGGCAACGCGCACGGCGAGCTCCTCGCAGCGCGCTGCCAGCTCCGCGGACATGCCCGGCGCGGGAGCGATGGCCACGCGGCAGATCCCGCCGTCCTGGCGCGACTCCACCACCGGCCAGGCGCGCACGTCGCCGGAGCGGTTACGGGCCACCATCGCGGACAGCTCGCGGGTGAACGCGACCTTCTTCTCCGCCATCAGCGGCAGGTCGCGGCCCAGCAGGTCCTCAACCAGCTCGGCGCACTCTGCGCGCGACGACGGGAACCACACCCCGTGTCCGTCATAGCCGCCACGGGTGGCCTTCAAGCAAACCTGGCCGCCGGTCTCGTCCCAGAACGCCTCGGCGTCCGCGGCCGACTCGATCGCCGCGAACGCCGGCACCGGCAGGCCGGCCTCGGACAGACGCTTACGCTGCTCGAGTTTGTCCTGGGCGTAGATCAAGGCATCGGGGCGGGGTTCGACGGCCACGCCTTCGTCGATAAGCAACTGCGCGTACTCGTTGGGCACATGCTCGTGGTCGAAGGTGACCGCATCCGCGCCATCCACGATCGCGCGCAGATCCTCCAGCTTGGTGTAGTCGCCGAGGCGCACCTCGCCGAACACCTGCGCGGCCGAGGCGTCCTTGCTTGCGGCCAGCACGCGGGTCTCCACGCCGAGCTCGATCGCTTCCGTCTGCATCATCCGTGCCAACTGGCCGTCGCCGATGACGGCGACGACGGGCATCCCATAGGCGTTACTCACCCTGCACACTGTAGTCGCCCCTCCGGCTAGCATCGCAGCCATGTCTGAAACGATCGCCCGCCACACAATCTTCCAGAACTCGCTGATGACCGCGCTTCTCGACGGCATCTACGACGGCGAGCTGACCATCGGCGACGTCTTGAGCAAAGGCAACTTCGGCCTGGGCACCTTCGACGCCCTCAACGGCGAGATGCTCATCCTCGACGGGGTGTGCCACCAGCTCACCTCCGACGGCAAGGCGCGCGTGGCCGATCTAGACCAGCGCACCCCGTTTACCGTGGTGACCAACTTCGTGCCGCGGATGCGTTTCGACGCCCCCGCCGGCATGGTCCGCTCCGAGCTGGCCAAGTTCATCGACGACACCGAGCCGAGCCACAACTTCTTCACCGCCGTGAAAATCACCGGCCGGTTCAAAGAAGTGGTGGTGCGCACGGTAACCAAGCAGGAAAAGCCCTACCCGCCGATGTCGGAGGCGGTTTCCGACGACGCGGAGCACGTCTTCACCGACGTCAAGGGCGTCATCGGAGGTTTCCGCACCCCCATGTACGCCAAGGGCATCGGCGTGCCGGGCTGCCACGTGCACTTCATCGACGGCGAGCACTCGCGCGGCGGCCACGTGCTGGACTACACCGTGGACGAAGCGGTGATCGAGCTGTGCCCCGGCACCGACATGGAGCTGCACCTGCCGGTCACCGCCGAGTTCTTGGGCGGCAAGCTCTCCCCCGAGGACTTGGACGAGCAGCTGCACACCACAGAGATCAAGGGGTACAAGTAGCGCACAACGCCGGGCGGAAAGGGTGCGCCGGACGGGGTTCCTGACAAATTACGGCAGCCGTTTGTGCCGACCTGGGGATATAGGGGCGCACTGACAGATCCCGCCACGAAGTGTCGGAGGTAGGGGCTCCCGAGGCGAGGCGTGCGGCGCCGGGCACCGGCCGCGCGCCGCAGGCCTACCGCGCCGCGCCGAGCGCGCGCTGCAGCACTTTCTCCACCGCGCGCGTCTTGCCCACCCGCTCGAACACGATCGGCTGCGCGTAGCCGTACACCGCCACGTTGATGCCGCCACGCTCGCGGCGCACAGAGTGGATCTGGCGCAGCGGGATGGAATCCACCGCCCCGCGCCGGCCGCGGGCCAGGATGCGCTTGTCGGTGACGATGAAGCGCCGGCGCCTGGACGCCACCAGCGGGACGATGAACCGCCACAGCACGATCAGCGCCCAGATCAACACCACAATGTTGCGCAGGCCCGGGTCCACGTGCGGGGTCACGTCCATCCAGCCGATGGCCATCCAGGCCACGCCGGTGACGGCCACCAGCTCGAGCAGCGGGATGGTCAGCGCGGAAAGCGGCGCGCACACGTCGGCGAGGACGACTTCGTCCCCGCCGATGCGAAACGGTGCTTTGCCAGCCATAAACAGGCAGGGTACTGCACGCCTAGGACGTCGGCCGCAGATGGTGGACATCGCCGACGGAATACGCGGAGCCGTCGATAAGCACCTCGCCCTCGTCGTTGACACCGGTGACGGTGCCGGTAACGGTCTCCTCGCCCTCGCGCATCTCCAGGCGCACACTCTGGCCGATGGTGGCGCACACCGCGCGGTAGTCCTCCAAAAGCTGCGGGTTACCCTCGCGCCACTGGTTCAGCCGCTTGCCCATCGCGCGCAGGATGTCGGCGGTGAAATCGTCGAAATCCACGTCCAGCCCCTCGAGGTTGAGCGCCGTTGCAGTCTCTACGGGCAGCTCCTCCTCGCGCATGGCCACGTTGATGCCGATGCCCACGATCACGCGCGGCATATCCAGCGCGGAGAGGATCCCGGCGATTTTCTTGCCGCCGATCTGCACGTCGTTGGGCCATTTCAGCCGCGCCTGCGGCACCACGTCAGTCACCGCCACGCCCGGCGCGATGGACAGCAGGCCGAACGGCGGCGGCGTCTCCGGCACTTCCACCACCATGCTCATGGCCAACTGGGAGCCTTTCGGCGTGACCCACTGCCGCCCCAGCCGCCCCTTGCCCGCCGTCTGTTCGTCGGCGATGAGCACGGTGCCCGGCGCGGCTTTGTCGTTGAGCAGGTCGGCGTTGGTGGAGCCGGTGGATTCCACCCACCGCACGTTCGGCCAGTACTCGGCTACTTCGTCCTGAATTCGCTGCACATTGCGCACACTCATGTGGACGAGCGTAGTAATTTTTCACGGCCCCACGGCGCGCGCATCGCTACGCTCGGGCGGGCACCTACTCCCTTACCTTGAGAGGTTGAACTGGAATGAGCGACAAGACCCCATCCACCAACGCAGCGTCGCCGGCGGGCGATAGCGCACCCGGTAAGCCGGGCGCCGCAACGCCGGGCGTTGCACAGCCCGACGGCAAGACCACCCCGCCGCAGGACACCGACGCGCAGCAGCCGCCGGCCTCGGTTTCTGCCACCGGTTGCCCGTTCCACTTCGGTGCCGGTTCGGATTCCCCGGATCCGCGCACGCAGCAAGGCGAGTACCTCACCACCGCCCAGGGTGCGCGCCTGTCTGAAACCTCGAAGTCGCTGCGCGCCGGCGAGCGTGGCCCGCTGCTGATGCAGGACCACCACTTCCGCGAGAAGATCACCCACTTCGACCACGAGCGCATCCCGGAACGCGCCGTCCACGCGCGTGGCGTGGGTGCCCACGGCACGTTCGTGGCCAACGGCAACGCGTCGAAGATTTCCAAGGCCAAGGTGTTTAAGAAGGACGCTGAGACTCCGGTCTTCGTGCGTTTTTCCACCGTGCTGGGCTCTCGCGGCTCCGCCGACTCCGTGCGCGACACCCGCGGCTGGGCCACCAAGTTCTACACCGAAGAGGGCAACTGGGACCTGGTGGGCAACAACATCCCGGTGTTTTTCATCCAGGACGCCATCAAGTTCCCGGACGTCGTCCACGCGGGTAAGCCGCACCCGGACCGCGAGATCCCGCAGGCGCAGTCGGCGCACGACACGTTCTGGGACTTCGTCGGTCTGCACACCGAGGCGACCCACCACACGCTGTGGAACATGTCGGACCGCGGTATTCCGCGCTCGCTGCGCATGATGGAAGGCTTTGGCATCCACACGTTCCGCTTCATTAACGACGCGGGCGAGACCACCCTGGTCAAGTTCCACTGGAAGCCGAAGTTCGGCGTGCACTCCCAGGTGTGGGAAGAAGCGCAGATCACCGGCGGCATGGACCCGGATTTCCACCGCCGCGATCTTTACGACGCTATCGAGGCCGGCGCCTACCCGCAGTGGGACTTGGGCGTGCAGGTCTTCCCGGACACGGAGGACCAGATGTTCGAGGGCATCGACCTGCTGGATCCGACCAAGCTCGTGCCCGAGGAGCTCGCGCCGGTGGAGATCATCGGCACAATGACGCTGAACAAGAACCCGCGCAACTACTTCGAAGAGGTTGAGCAGGTCGCGTTCTGCCCGTCGCACCTGCCCCCGGGCATCGACGTCACCGCCGACCCGCTGCTGCAGGGCCGCCTGTTTTCCTACCTGGACACCCAGATTTCCCGTCTGGGCGGGCCGAACTTCGCGCAGCTGCCGATCAACCGCCCGCAGGCTCCTGTGAACGATAACCTGCGCGACGGCATGCACCAGGTCGGCTCCCACACCGGCGTGGCGCCCTACAAGCCGAACTCGCTGGACGAGAACAACCCGGCCGAGGCCACCGTGGACGAGGGCGCATTTATCGACGTTCCCGTCGCCGTGGAAGGCAAGATCACCCGTGAGCAGCCCGCGTCCTTCGACGACCACTTCTCGCAGGCGCGCCAGTTCTACATCTCGCTGACCGATGTCGAGCAGGACCACCTCACCCAGGCCCTGTCCTTCGAGCTGGGCAAGTGCTACGAGGAGGCAGTCAAGGTGCGCTACCTCGATGTGCTCGCGCACGTGGACCAGGCCCTCGCGGAGGCCGTGGCCGACAACCTGGGCCTGCCGCACCCGGAGAAGCAGGATGTCGCCGATGTGACACCATCCGAGGCACTGTCCCAGATGGGCGGCACCTGGCCTATCGACGGCCGCCAGGTCGGCGTGCTCATCTCCACCGACCTGGGTGATTCCGCCGACGCGGTGGGCAAGCTTATCGACGACCTTTTCGCCGCCGGCACAACCCCTCTGCTCGTCGCCGAAAAGGGCGGGGCCGTGAATATCGGCGGCAAGGACGTGTCCATCTCGCGCACGTACCTGACCGCCAGCTCCATCGAGTTCGACGCGGCCGTGGTGGTCAACCCGCCGGCAAACACCGACGTGAACACGATGCTCGGCGAGCTCGAGCGGCACAAGAAGGCCATCATCGCCGTGGGCGAGGCCGGCCAGGAGGCGCTCGAGGGCGCACGCGTGCCAGCAGACCAGCCGGGCATCGTCGCGGTCGACACCGCCGACGCTGCCGCAGCACCGGTCAAGGAGCTGCTGGCGTCCCACCGCGTCTGGGAGCGCTAGTTTCTTCCTCCCTTAAGGCGATGCGATGCCCCACACCGGATTTTCGGCGTGGGGCATTTTCTGAAAATCGGGTAGTAGACGTTCTGAATTTACGGCAGTAGGACGTCTGAAAATCGAGTAGTAGACGTTCTGAATTTACGGTAGTAGGAACTGTTTATGCTGTACACTGCCACATATGACTTACCTTCGGCGTACGCTTGACGACGAACTCGATCTGCTCATGCCCCACCTCCCCGCCATCGCCATCGACGGCCCCAAAGGCGTAGGCAAGACCGACACTGCAAGACGACGTGCCAACGCCGCCTGGTATCTGGATGACCCGGAGATGCGAAGCGTCGCCGAAGCCGACTTTTCTCTCTCTTCTGCGCCGCAGGGCACGCTGCTTATCGACGAATGGCAGCACCTTCCCGAGATATGGGATTCCGTCCGCCGGCAAGTGGATCGCGGCGCTACCCCAGGGCGGTTTCTCCTGACTGGATCAGCTACTCCCGTTAATGCGGAAGGGTCGCACTCGGGCGCCGGTCGGATCTACTCGTTGAGGATGCGACCGATGGCCATTCACGAGCGTGGGGTGGCAGAACCTACGTGCAGCTTCACCAGTGTTTTGAATGGAGATACAGATTTCTCCGGAATGACCGGCCTGGAAGTCGGTGACTACGCCAAGCTCATTGTCGGCAGCGGTTTTCCTGCTATTGCTGCCGCCGACCCCACAATCCAGATGATGATGCTGGACTCCTACTTGGAACGCATCATTGACCGCGACATCCCCGATGCCGGGTACGAAGTCCGCCGCCCCGAGTCACTTCGGAGCTGGCTGCGCGCATACGCTGCGGCGACGTCGACCACCACGGCCTACTCCAGATTGCTTGACGCCACGACAGGTGGACAGACCGAACAACCAAACCAAAAGACCACACTCGCGTACCGTGAGCATCTTGCGAAAATCTGGCTACTCGACCCTGTCCCGGGGTGGGTTCCAGAAAACAACGAATTGAAACGGCTCCAGCAAGGCCCGAAGCACCATCTCGCCGACCCCGCTCTGGCAGCACGACTTCTCGGCATCACCCCGTCCGCCCTGTTAAGCAACCGCGCAGCCCACATGTTTGGGCCACTCTTCGAATCCCTGACTGCGCTCACACTCCGTGTGCTGGCTCAAGCAGCCAGAGCGCGGGTGTACCACCTCCGATCAAACGCCGGAGAACGGGAAGTCGACTTCATCGTCGAAGGGCCGGAACGAGAAGTCGTCGGTGTTGAGGTCAAACTCAAGCCGCGGGTTGAGGACACCGACGTCCGGCACCTTTTGTGGCTGCGCGAGCGCATCCCGGACCGGGTAACCAACCTGATGGTGGTAACCACAGGTAAACAGGCATACGTCCGCCCCGACGGAATCATCGTCATGCCCCTCGCCCTTCTCGGCGCGTAGGCTCCGCTCTACTGCCCATCGGTGGAGGGTGAAACGCGGGCGGCGGAGCCGTCGATAAGCATGGCGGCACATAAGGAATCTAGACTGAGGCGTTATGAGTTCATCCAAACCCGACATGACCACCACCGCGGGCCGCATCCAGGATCTGCGCAACCGCCTGGATGAGGCGCAGGCCCCGGTCGGTCAGGACGCGATCGACGCAGTGCACGCAGCCGGGGCCGCCACCGCCCGCGAGCGCGTGCTCAAGCTTGTGGACGAAGGCACGTTCGTGGAAACCGACGCGCTGGCCAAGCACCGCGTCGAGGCGTACAAGATGGACAAGTCCAAGCCCTCCACCGACGGCGTGGTCACAGGCTACGGGCTTATCGACGGCCGAAGGGTATGCCTGTTCTCCCAAGACCCCACCGTCTTCGAGGGGCAAATCGGCGAGGTCTACGCCGAGAAGATGCTCAAGATCTACGACCTGGCAACCAAGACCGGCGTGCCGCTGATCGGCATCTACGACTCCACCGGCCCGCGCTGGAAGGAAGGCATTGTCACCGCGCACATGCAGGCGCAGATCCTGCGCGCCGCCACCCGCGCCTCCGGGCTGATCCCGCAGATCGCAGTCGTGGCCGGCGACGCGGCGGCGCTGACTGCGGCGACCGTGCCGCTGGCGGACATCACCGTCATGGCCGAGGGCGCGTCGATGCACGTGACCACCGCCGACATTGTGAGCAAGGTGACCGAGGCCGAAACCACCAGCGCCGAGCTCGGCGGCAGCGCCGTCCACGCCTCGGAAACCGGCCTGGCGCAGCTCACCGCCGCCACCGACGTGGAGGCGGTGGAGCTGGCGCGCGCGGTGGTGGGCTACCTGCCGCTGAACAACAAGGCCGCCTCCCCGCTGGGAGCTGAGGCTGCCGGTTCCGGTGTTGACCTGGACGCGTTCATCCCGGACGACGACAACCAGCCCTACGACGTGCTGGACGTGGTCAACGCCGTCACCGACGGGGATTTCTTCGAGCTTTCCGCAGGCTACGCGGACTCTGTGGTCACCGGGTTTGCGCATGTCGGCGGGCGTGCCCTTGGTGTCGCAGCTACGCAGCCGAGCGTGCTCGCCGGCTGCCTGACCCGCGACGCCGCGCGCAAGGTCGCGCGCTTTATTCGCACCTGCGACGCGTTCAACCTACCGATCGTGCAGTTCGTGGACTCGCCGGGCTTCCTGCCGGCCGTGGAGGAGGAGCGCGCAGGCTCCTCTGCCGCCGCGGCGGCTCTCGCCTACGCGTTCGCCGAGGCCCAGGTGGGCACGATCACCGTGGTCACCCGCAAGGCGTTCGGCCCCTCCTACGCACTGCTGGGGTCCAAGGGCCTGGGCGCGGACCTGGTGTTCGCGTGGCCGACCGCGCAGATCGCGCTTGCAGACGCCACCACCGTCGCCGAAGCCATCGGCACCGATGCCGAGAAGTACGCCGAGGAAAACCTCAACCCGTACGTGGCCACCGAGCGCGGCCTGGTGGACGCGGTGATCGAGCCGTCCGCCACCCGCGCCCGCGTGCTGGAGGGCCTGCGCCTGCTGGAGCGCAAGGTGGCCTACCCGGCGCAGAAGAAGCACGGCAACATCCCGCTCTAACCACGAAAAGGAGGCTGACGTGGACATTCAGGTACTCAAGGGCAACCCCACCGAGGCGGAACTGGCGGCACTTTCGCAGGTGATGGAGCAGCTTAAACGCGAGCGCAAGCTGGCCGGGGTGCAGCCGGACGCGAACGGCTGGGGCGCATCGCATCCCGCCGCCGCGTTCAACCCGCACGCCTTCGACTCTGCGGTGTACTTCTGATGCGGCTGGTGTTGGCGTCGCAGTCGCCGTCGCGGCGCATGCTGCTCGAGCAAGGCGGGGTTACCCCAGTGCTGCGTCCGGCGCACATCGACGAGGACGCGGTAATCGCATCGCTTCACGGCGCCGATGCGTCCACCACCGTTTCCACCCTCGCCCGCGCCAAAGCTGAGACGGCAATCGCCGAATTCCCCGACGACGTGGTGGTCGGCTGCGACTCCATGCTGCTACTCGACGGCGAGCTTTTGGGCAAGCCCCACACCGTGGAGGCGACCGTCGAGCGCTGGAAAGCGCAGCGCGGCAAGGTTGCACAGCTGCTCACGGGCCACGCTGTCTGGTTCGGCGGCGAATGGGTGGTGGACACCGTTGCCACCACCATCCGCTTCGGCGACGTCTCCGACGCCGACATCCAGACCTATGCCGAATCGGGCCAGCCGCTCGAGTGCGCCGGCGCATTCACCCTGGAGGCGCTGGGCAGCTGGTTCATCGACTCCATCGACGGCGACCCCACCAGCGTGATCGGCCTGTCCATGCCGCTGCTGCGACGCTGCCTATACCGCTTCGGCCTGAACGCGTCCGACATCTGGGAGTAAGGGGGCCGCGATCCGGGCGGTTTTGTACGAATCGACATTTTTCCCGAATCTGCTCTGCTAAAGCCCAGGTCGGATTCGCACGTTGTTGATTCGTACAAATTTGCGACGAACTCCCCGCACGCGCCCCTAGAATCCGCGGGCGGTGAGGAACTCGTCGAGGACCTTGAGCCCCTCCGGCTGGTGGTCCACGCACATGCGCAGCCACTCGCCGATCTTGTTCTTGGGGTTGCGGACACTCGACGGCCCGTCCAAGTCCACGTCCTTGCTAAACAGCGCTTCGTAGATGTGACGGCGCTGCTCGTCACTTTCCGCTCCGATCTTCACCGCGAGCTTGATCGGTGTGTCCCCGTGGGTTTCGCGGAAGTTCACGTCGGCGCCGGCATCGACGAGCCGCTGCACGAGCGCCGCATCGCCGTCGCCGAGATCGTCGTGGCTAAGCAGCAGCGTCAGCGTGTTCTGTCCGTAATCCACCACCGCCGCATCGGCGCCTCGGTCCAGCATGTCGTTGCTGATCTTTTCGCGCGCCTCGGGGTCGCGGTTGATCAATCCGGCGCACAGCATCTCCGTCGCGTCGTTCGTTTCCGGGTCGTAGACCTCCAGAAACTCCTCGTAGGTGCCGTTTTGGGCGACATAAAGCGGGCTTGCCATGGTTTTTCTCCCTCGCTAATAGCCTTTTGCCTTCAGGAATTCGTCGAGGACGTAGTTCTGGTCTGGTCGGTCGTCTGTGTCCGCACGCAGCCACTCACCGATGCTCTTGGACGGATTGTGCGTGTTCTGCGGAAGATCCAGATCCAGGTCTTCTATCCCAAACAGGGCCTCGTACAACGGGCGACGCTGCTCGTCGTCCACCCGGATCTCGACCGCCAGCTGCAGGACCAGGGATCCACGTCGTTCGCGGTAGTTCACGTCGGCGCCGCCGTCGACAAGCCTCTGCGCAAGCGCCGCATCACCGGCCCCCAGGTGACGGTGCCTGCCTAGCAGGACAGTCAGCGCATTCTGCCCGTATTCGACTCTCGACGCATCCGCGCCCCGGTCCAACATGTCGTTGCAGATTGCGGCGCGGGTTTCCGGATCCTTGTTGGTGAGACCGTTAAACAACATGTCCGTCGGGTCATTCACCTCTGGGTCGAACACCTCCAGAAACTCCTCGTAGTTGCCCTTCTTCGCCGTGTACGTCGGGCTTGCCATGGGAACCTCCTAGTAGCCTCTGGCCTTGAGAAACTCGTCCAAGACATCGAGTTTGCCGGGACGTCCGTCTACATTCATGCGCAGCCACTTCCCGATCGTGTTTATCGGGTTGCGGGCACTCGACGGCTCGTCCAAATCCACGTTTGCAGCGAACAATGCCTCGTACAGCGGGCGGCGCTGCTCGTCGTTGTCAGCGCGGATACGAATTGCCAGCCGTATGGGCACATCGCCGCCGCTGTTTCGGAAATCCACGTCGGCGCCGCCGTCGATAAGCCGCTGCGCCAGTGCAGGGTCGCCTTCAGCGAGCCGGTCGTGGCTAAGCAGCAGCGTCAGCGTGTTCTGCCCGTAATCCACCACCGTCGCATCGGCGCCGCGGTCCAGCATGTCGTTGCTGATCTGGGCACGTGCCTCCGGGTCGCGGTTGATCAGTCCCGCGCACAGCATCTCCGTCGCGTCGTTCGCTTCCGGGTCGTAGACCTCCAGAAACTCCTCGTAGGTGCCGTTTTGGGCGACGTACAGCGGGCTTGCCATTGGTGCTCCTCGGTGTGGGACGCAGATCACATGGGTTACGCGCACCACAATATGCGCGAATGCCGGGCCCGGCACGGGCTCCCAGGAAACTAGTAGCCTGGCGGCCATGGAAATCAACGACATGCTCGCCCCGAAGCCCATCGAGCTGCCCGCCGACCCGGCCGCGGGCAAGGATTTGCTTGCCGACGACACCGCGCTCGCCCACCCCGACTCCCCCGCCGTCTGGGCCGCCCGCGCGGAACGCGAGCTGAGCGACGGCGACAAGCTCATCGCCTACGCGTACGCCCGCACCGGCTACCACCGTTCTCTGGACCGCCTGCGCGCAAACGGTTGGAAGGGCTGGGGCCCGGTCCCCGCCTCGCACGAGCCGAATCAGGGTGTGTTGAAGACCATTGCGATGTTGGCAGTAACCTCACAGGCTATCGGTGACCAGGCAGAATACGACCGTTGCCGCCAGATGCTCTCCGACGCCGACCCGCAAAGCGTGGAAAAGCTCTTACCCTAACGAGGTATGACGCGAATCAACCAAGCGACCAAGCTACTCATTGCAGTTCCGGCGGCGATCGCGATTGCGTCGTGCAGCGCCACGGAAGACACGACAGCGGACACAGCTACGGATACCGGCGGGATGGCGCCGACCGTCACCGCATCCATCGGCGGTGCCGGGGCGGAGACGGTGACCCAGGAACCTACCGAGGAAAAGACCGTCACCGAGACTGTCTCGCAGCCACCAGCCGACAAGACCGACCCTCCTGCCGCAGCAGCACCCGAGGGCGACAATTGCGCTCACCTGCCCTCCGACCCACGCCAGCAGTACGCCACCGGCACCGCCCCGGGCCGCATGCCGGCGGATGACGGATCTGACACCAACTACTGGATCGAGGACATCGACAACCAGTATGACCCGTGCGCGCCGCTGAGCTGGATCACCTTCAAGGGCTCGCTCGGCGGTGAGAACGGGCCGCAGGGCCTCGCGGGATCGATCGCGGACGGGTTGGCGCTGTACGTCGACGGTGAACCGGCGAGCGAGGCGAAACTCTTCGGCCAGATCGACCAAATCACGCCGCTAGAAAGCGGCGGCGCCACAATTGCGTGGTCGGAGCGCGGCCAATTCACCGCCGACGGCTTTGTCAACCACTACTCCGCCGACCTCCGCCCGGCGAACGGCGGCATTGAAGCCGTCTCGGGGGACACCGAGAAGTTCTACGAAAACTGGCACTACCCCGTCGGCTACTTGCTCAACTAACCGGCGGACCGTCTAGCACCGCAACGAATGCTGCTAGACGATCACGCACCCGGTGACCTGTCTCCCCAGGTGATGTTGAAGATGGGTGCTAATAAGAAACGGATCGTCTAGCAGACCATTGTGGCTGCTAGACGATCCGCTGGCGACACGCGCCGGGCGCGTGGGACGGGCGGAGTGCTCGTCGATAAGCAAAACGCTCTTAGGCGTGCTTCTCCTCGACGCGCTTGATGGCCTCCTCGGCCACCATCTCCTGGATGCCCATGTCCAGCTCGGAGGTGAAGCCGACGCAGGAGCAGTTGATCTCGCCGAGGACGTAGGTGTCCTCGCCGGTCTCGTCGTCGTCGGCGAGCATGAAGTCCGCAGTCCAGATCAGCGGAATGTTGTCGCCGCCGAGGTTCTCGGCGATGACCGGGCGGGCCTCGGCGAACATGTCCACGAGCTCCTGCCACTCCTCCGGCTTCTGGTAGGTGTACTTCGCGCCGGAGAACAGGGTCGCGGAGAACGCGTCGCCGCCCTCAGCCGGCTTCTTGTGCACGACGAAGACCGGGTGCGGGCCGACCAGCAGGATGCGGATCTCGCCCTCGACAATGCGCGGCATGAAGCGCATGTCCACGAGCATGCCGTTGTCGCCCACGATGTACTGGTCGCAGAAGTCCATGAACTCGCCCAGCTCGCGCTCCTCGGTGTGGTTGTCCACGGCCTCGGTGCACTTCAGCTTGGTGTCCAGCGGCAGTGCGGTGCCCGGCTCGACGGACTCGGCCAGGGATTCGTCGGCAAGACGCACGCGCCAGATGCCGGAACCGGTGGAGCCGCGGTTCTGCTTGAGCACGCGCTCGCCGTAGGACAGGGACTTCGGGAAGGTGTTGTGGAACTCCTCCACGTCGTAGTACGCGGCGGTATCTTCCGGCACAAGGTCGGTCTTGTTCAGCTTGACCAGGGCGTCCTTGGCGCCGTAGGAGATCATCTCCTGCGGGGTGGACATGCCCACCAGGCCGGCCTCGGACAGGCGGGTCAGAAGGTCGAAGTAGCCCTGCTCGCCGCCCGGGATGTTGCCCGGGTTCACACGGGAGATGTAGGCGTCGAAGTTCTCGGAAACGTAGGTGAACAGGTCGTCTGCCCACTCCGGGCGGAAGTAGACAACCTCGGAGTCCCAGCCCTTTTCCTTGATGGCGTTAACGATGGGCATGGTGTCCTTGCGGTGGCCATCGAAGGACTTGTCGGAGCCGCCTTCGACCTCGAAGACAACAATCGCCTTGTGCACGGTTGGTCCCTTTCATGGTTCACGCCCCGCGCCACGCACATGCCGGGGCTGGTCAGATACCCAGAACAAACGGGCCGTAACCTGTGTGTTCCTACCTCTGACTTTAACCGGCGGCAGTGAGTTCCACCGGACGAGCGATTTGATAGTGTGCAAGTTCACACCACCGTATTTCTCGGCCAAACACATCAAGCCCCCCGCATTCGTTTCTGTATCGTTGACGGTGGTTTCACACACCGCACACGAGCGAGAAGAAAGGTTGCCGCCATGGGCATCGAGCTCGACGACACCCCGCAGTTCCAGCAGTACGCGCACCCCGAAAAGTTCGTTTCCGCGGCGTGGCTGTCCGCCCGCCTGGGCGTGCCGGGTTTGAAGGTCGTGGAAAGCGACGAGGACGCGTTCCTCTACGACATCGGCCACATCCCCGGCGCAGTCCGCATTGACTGGAAGCGGGATCTGAACGACCCGCTGGTGCGCGACTTCATCGACGGCGAGGCGTTTGCGGAACTGATGCGCTCGCGCGGCATCAACCGCGACGACACTGTGGTGGTCTACGGCGACTCCTCCAACTGGTGGGCCGCCTACACCGCGTGGGTGTTCGAGCTGTTCGGCCACCCGGACGTGCGGCTTCTCGATGGCGGGCGCGACGCCTGGATGGGCGAAGAGCGCGACACCTCCTTCGTGGTGCCGGAGTATCCGCGCTCGGACTACCCGGTGGTTCAGCGCCAGGATGCGCCCTTCCGCGCCTTCGCTTCGGAGTTGTTGGAGCACACTCCAGCACAGCTTATCGACGCCCGTCCGGCGCCCCTCTACCTCGGCGAAGACCCGGATCCTGAGTCCTGCTCCGCGCCATCGCTACGCCAAGGCCACATCCCGGGCGCGGTGAACGTGCCGTGGGGCCGCTCAGTGTTCCCCAACGCGCGCTTCCGCTCTCTGGAGGACATCCAGGCGATCTACGCCGACTTCGACAAGGACGCCGAGACGGTGGTGTACTGCCAGCTCGGCGAGAGCTCCTCGCACACCTGGTACGTGCTCAAGCACGTCCTGGGCTTCACCAACGTCGCGCTCTACGACGGTTCCTGGGCCGAGTGGGGCAACATGGTGCGCATGCCGGTGGTCAAGGGCGACGCGCCCGAAAACGCTGCTGAATAAGCGCGTCGGCGCGGTGGCGCTGTAACATGGTTCGACGTTTGTCCGACGTTTCTAACGGTTTGTTTTTCCGATTGTAAGGACGGGATTGCTTCGTGCCTACCACTGCAGCGACTAAAGACCTGCCGAACAGCGTGACCAAGGTGCTGGTGGCGAACCGCGGCGAGATTGCCGTGCGTGTCATCCGCGCGTGTGTGGACGAGGGCATCGCGTCTGTCGCCGTGTACGCCGAGCCGGACGCGGACGCGCCGTTTGTGCAGCTTGCCGACGAGGCCTTCGCGCTTGGCGGTTCGAACGCGGCTGAGAGCTACCTGAACATGGACAAGGTCCTCGCTGCGGCGGAGAAGTCCGGTGCGGACGCGATCCACCCGGGCTACGGCTTCCTGTCGGAAAACGCGGAGTTCGCACAGAAGGTCATCGACGCTGGCCTGACCTGGATCGGGCCCTCCCCCGAGGCTATCGCCGCGTTGGGCGACAAGGTCACCGCCCGCCACATCGCCGAGGCCGCGCAGGCCCCGATGGCGCCGGGCACGAAGGACCCGGTTGCAGGCGCGGACGAGGTTGACTCCTTCGCCGAAGAGCACGGCCTGCCGGTGGCGATTAAGGCCGCGTTCGGCGGCGGCGGCCGCGGCATGAAGGTCGCCTACACACTTGAAGAGATCCCGGAGCTGTACGAGTCCGCCACCCGCGAGGCAACCGCGGCGTTCGGCCGTGGCGAGTGCTTCGTGGAGCGCTACCTGGATAAGGCCCGCCACGTGGAGGCTCAGGTGCTGGCGGATCAGCACGGCAACGTCGTGGTCGTGGGCACCCGCGATTGCTCCCTGCAGCGCCGTTTTCAAAAGCTTGTGGAGGAGGCCCCTGCGCCGTTCCTCACCGACGAGCAGCGTGAGCGCATCCACGCCAGCGCCAAAGCCATTTGCCGCGAGGCCGGGTACTTCGGAGCGGGCACCGTGGAGTACCTGGTCGGCTCCGACGGCCTGATCTCCTTCCTGGAGGTCAACACCCGCCTGCAGGTGGAGCACCCCGTCACCGAGGCCACCACCGGCATCGACCTGGTGCGTGAGCAGTTCCGCATCGCCCGCGGGGAGCCTTTGCTTTTCGACGGCGACCCCGCCGCCCACGGCCACGCCATCGAGTTCCGCATCAACGGCGAGGACGCGGCCGCGAACTTCATGCCGGCGCCGGGCACCGTCACCGCCTACGCCGAGCCGGCGGGCCCGGGCGTGCGCGTGGATTCCGGTGTGCGCGCAGGCTCCGTGGTGGGCGGCCAGTTCGACTCGATGCTGGCCAAGCTGATCGTCACCGGTGCCACCCGCCAGGAGGCGATCGAGCGTGCCCGTCGCGCCCTCGGCGAGTACGTCGTGGCCGGCTTCCCCACCGTGATCCCGTTCCACCAGGCCATCCTGGACAACCCGGCGTTCGTCGGCGACGAGGGCGGCTTCGGCGTCTACACCCGCTGGATCGAGGAGGAGTGGGACGGCGAGCTTCCCACCACCCCGGCAACCGACGAGGACGCGGATACCGAGGCGCCTTCTCGCCGCACCTTCGCGGTGGAGATCGACGGCCGCCGCATCGAGGTCGCCCTGCCCGAGGAACTCGTCGCGGCAGGCCCCGCCAAGCGCAAGCCGAAGAAGCGCCGGGCGGGCAAGGCAGCCCTCTCCGGCGACGCCGTCGCCTCCCCCATGCAGGCCAGCGTGATCAAGGTCAACGTGGAGGAAGGCCAGGAGGTCGCCGAGGGCGACGTGCTGGTCGTGCTGGAAGCGATGAAGATGGAAAACCCGGTCAAGGCCCACAAGGAGGGCGCCGTGACCGGCCTGGCCGTCGAGGTTGGCGGCCAGGTGAACAAGGGCGCCGTATTAATGGAGCTGAAGTAGCCCTTCCGCTAGGAGCCCCAACCCTGCATGATCCGCAGCGCGGGCTCGCGGTACTGCGGCGGCAGTGCGCCGACGATTTGCGGCAGCGCGAATAGCACCCCGGCGAGAGCGACGAGCACGATCGCGGTGATTCCCACCGCGCTCATATCTGAGCTGCCGCCGTCCTTCACCTTTTCCGGATTGCCTCCCGGCACCGCCGTTTCGTGCACCACCGGCGTGGTGATGCGCTTTGCCTGGGCCAGCAGCTCCATTTCTTCTTCGGGGCTGACCTGCGGGCCGTTGTCAGGCACGGAGCTGCGGTTGAGCCGGCCCTCCTCCCCTCTGCTGCCCACCGCCAGGCTCACACCGGTGTAGATGGACAGAAAACCTTTGCCTTCCACCCACACCGGCCCGCCGGAATCGCCGGGTTTGCCGGACGGGCCGTCCCAGTAGAGGTTGTTGCCGAGCGCGCCCGCGAAGCTGCCGCACGTGGTCTTCTTGCTGGTGCCGCCGTACACGCACACCGGGTCGCCCGAGCGCATCAGCGACGGCGCCACCACTGCGTCCCCGGATATGCCGTTTTTGCCTAGCTTCACGCCGTCGGCCCAGCGGATCACGCCCCAGTCGTTGGCGGTGCCCTCGTCCGCGTTCATCGCCGACGACGGGTGGAACGTGCCGGAGGCGCGGAACCCCTCCCCCATCACAATGGCGCGGTCGCCCTCTTCGCCGCAGTGCCCGGCGGTGTAGCTGACGTTTTGGCCCCGGTCGTTGAACGCGATGGTGCAGCGGCCTTTGCCCACTACGTCCACCACATCGCCCTGGTTGACCACGGGGGTGGCGGCGGGTGGGGCGTCGTTGACCACGGGCGCTGCCACGGCGAATGCGGGGGTAGCGGCGAGGGCCAGGGCGGTGGACGTCGATAGGCAAATGCGTCGAAGCATGGCAAAAGATTAACGTGGAGCGCATGGATTACACACCTGAGTTCCAACTGCGCGAGGCCACGGAGTCCGACCGCACCTATCTGCGACGGCTGAATTACCTCGCCGACGTCTTCGGTGACGAGGACGGCGACATCGGCCACGACGAGCGCGAAGGCGCCGAAACCTATGTGGGCCAGTGGGACCCGGAGCGCGAAAGCGGCATCGTGGCATTCGACCAGTTCGACGTACCTGCAGGTGGCGTGTGGTTGCGGTATTGGCAGTCGCCTGACGACGGGCACGCGAACCTCGCCCCCAACATCCCCGAAATCGCCATCGCGGTGGAAAACCGCTACGCAGGAAACAAGCTCGCGGTGCGGCTTTTGCAGGCCGCGGTGGAGCTGGCCAAACGCCAGGGCGCGCCGAAGGTGGCGTTGTGGGTGGACCCGGACAACGACCGGGCGCGCCACCGCTACGAGAAGTTCGGTTTCAAGAATGTCGAGGGCGAGGACAACGTCATGGCCGTGGACGTGGAGGACTTCACCGCGTAGGCCCGCGCTGCCGGTGCTCGGCCGCGCCAGGCTGCCGATCTGCTAGTTCCCCCGCACCGCCTTGGGCGCGCAACTAGCAGATCACGCCGTTACTGGAACACTTTTCCAACACCAACCGGGAAAACGCAAAGTTGGACACTTGATCTGCTAGCAGCCTGCCGCGGCGAACTAGCAGATCCGCAAAACCCGGACGGCAAAGCAAACACCGCGCGGCCGTGAAACGGTCCGCGCGGTGCTGACAACGCTCCCCGGCTAGGCGATGACCACCACGAGGTCGCCGCCTTCCACCTTGGTCGGCTGGGTGAACGCGACGCGCTCGATCTTGCCGTCCTTGGTGGCGGAGATCGCGGCCTCCATCTTCATGGCCTCGATGGTTGCCACCGGGTCGCCGGCCTTGACCTCGTCGCCCTCCTTGACGGTCACGGTCACGGCACCGGCGAACGGCGCTGCCACGTGGCCCGGGTTGGAGGAGTCGGCCTTCTCCACCTCGGCGACGGAGGACTCGGCGGACTCGTCGCGCACGGTGATCGGGCGGACCTGGCCGTTGACGGTCAGGATGACCTGGCGCATGCCCTTCTCGTCCGGCTCACCCACGGCGTCGAGGCTGACCACCAGCGGCGGGCGGTTCTCGTCGATCTCGCCGTACCAAATCATGGTCTCCTCGCCCTCTTCGAGGCCGTAGAAGAACGCCTTGTCACCCAACTGATCGGTGATGCCGTAGGTGCGCAGGTGCTCCTGGTACTCGGCGTACTGCTTCGGGAAGAGCAGCTTGTCCAGGGCGGCGCGGCGAGTGTCGTGGTCCTCGGACTGAAGGTCAGCGGCCAGATCTTCCGGCACCTGGACGGTGTGGTCGACCTCGCTGCGGTTCTCCAGCGCCTTGTCGCGCAGCAGCGGCCAGCCGCCGGGAGGCGTGCCCAGCTCGCCCTGCAGGAAGCCGATGACAGATTCCGGGATGTCGTACTTGCGCGGGTTCTCGGCGAACTCCTGCGGGCTCACGCCCTGGCCCACCAGCTGCAGCGCCAGGTCGCCGACGACCTTGGAGGACGGGGTGACCTTCGTCGGACGGCCGAGGATCTCGTTCACGCCGGCGTAGTAATCCTCAATGAGCTCGAAGCGGTCTTCCAGACCAAGCGCCTTGGCCTGCGTGCGCAGGTTGGACAGCTGGCCGCCCGGGATCTCGTGCTTGTACACGCGGCCGGTCGGGCCCGGGATGCCGGACTCGAACGGGGCGTAGACCTGTCGCACGGCCTCCCAGTAGGGCTCCATGTCGAAGACGGCCTGCAGGTCAATGCCGGTGTCGCGCTCCGTTTCCGCGAACGCGGCGACGAGGGCGGACATGGACGGCTGGGAGGTGGTGCCTGCCAGCGGCGCGGACGCTACGTCGACCACGTCTGCGCCAGCGTTAGCGGCGGCTAAGTAGGTAGCCAGCTGGCCGCCCGCGGTGTCGTGGGTGTGCACGTGCACCGGCAGGTCGAAGCGCTCGCGCAGCGCGGTGACCAGCTTCGCGGCGGCTGCCGGGCGCATCAGGCCCGCCATGTCCTTGATGGCCAGGACGTGCGCGCCGGCGTCGACGATCTCCTCGGCCAGTGTGAGGTAGTAATCCAGCGTGTACAGGTCTTCCGCCGGGTCCATCAGGTTGCCGGAATAGGCCATGGCCACCTCGGCGACGGTGGTGTTGGTCTCCAGCACCGCCTCGATGGCCGGGCGCATCTGGGAGACGTCGTTGAGCGCGTCGAAGATGCGGAAGATGTCGATGCCGGAGGTGGCGGCCTCGCGCACGAACGCCTTGGTCACGGAGTCCGGGTACGGGGTGTAGCCCACGGTGTTGCGGCCGCGCAGCAGCATCTGGATGTTCACGTTCGGCATTGCCTCGCGCAGCTCGTCCAGGCGCATCCAGGGCGACTCGTGGAGAAAGCGCATGCCCACGTCGTAGGTGGCGCCGCCCCATGCCTCGACGGAGGTCAGTTCCGGGGTGAGGTGGCCGACGTGCTTCGCCGCCGCGACCAGGGTGTTGGTGCGGATGCGGGTGGCCAAAAGCGACTGGTGCGCGTCGCGGAAGGTGGTCTCGGTGACACCTAGCGCGGTCTGGTTGCGCAGCTTCTCCGCCCACTTTGTCGGGCCGAGCTCGAGCAGGTCGTCGCGGGAGCCGCGCGGCAGGTCGCCGTATTTGGCTTCCGGCAGCTTCTTGGACGGGCGGATGTTGGTCGGACGCGGGCCGTTGGGCTGGTTCACCGTCACGGACGCGAGGTAGTTGAGGATCTTGCCGGCGTCGTCGGCGGCGGCCGGCGCTTCCAGCAGGTTCGGGTGGTCCGCGATGAAGCCGGTGTTGATGCGCTCGTGGCGGAACTCCGGCTCGCTCAACAGGGCGCGCAGGAAGCCGATGTTGGTGGACAGGCCGTTGATGGTGAACTCGTTTAGGGCGCGCAGCGCGCGGTCCACGGCGACCTGGAAGTTGCGGCCGCGGCAGGTCATCTTCACCAGCAGCGAGTCGAAGTTCGGGGTGATGGTGGTGCCGACGGCCACGTTGCCGTCGAGACGCACGCCCGCGCCGCCCGGGGACGCGTAGCCGGTGACCACGCCGGAGTCCGGCCTAAAGCCGTTGGCGGGGTCCTCGGTAGTGATGCGGCACTGCAGGGCGGCGCCGTTGACCTCGATGAGGTCCTGGGTGAGGTGGAGCTGCTCCAGCTTCGCGCCGGCGGCGATGTACATCTGGTTTTTCACGATGTCGATGCCGGTGACTTCCTCAGTCACGGTGTGCTCGACCTGCACGCGTGGGTTCATCTCGATGAAGACGTGGTTGCCCGCCTCGTCCACCAAGAACTCGACGGTGCCGGCGCCTTCGTAGTTGATCTCCTTGCAGAAGTTCACCGCGTCCTGGCAGATGCGCTGGCGCTGCTCCTCAGTGATGTGCTGCGCCGGGGCGATCTCCACGACCTTCTGGTGGCGGCGCTGCACGGAACAGTCGCGCTCAAACAGGTGAACGACGTTGCCGTGCGAGTCCGCCATGATCTGCACCTCGATGTGCTGCGGGCGGATGACTGCGCGCTCGATGTAGACGTTCGGGTCGCCGAATGCGGCCTCTGCTTCGCGGGAGGCTTCAGCAGCAAGCTTCTCGACGTCCTCCGGTCGCTCAATAAAGCGCATGCCGCGTCCGCCGCCGCCTGCGACTGCTTTGACGAAGACGGGGAACTCGAAGTCCTTGGCGTATTCCGCCAGCTGCTTCGGGTCGTCGGACGGCTCGGAGTCCTTCAGCACCGGCAGGCCAGCACGCTCCGCGGCCTGGACGGCGGCGGACTTGTCACCGGTCAGGTCCAGCGTCTCCGGGGTGGGGCCGATGAACTTGATGCCGTTGTCGCGGCAGGCACGCGCCAGGTCGGCACGCTCGGACAGGAACCCGTAACCCGGGTAAATTGCGTCCGCGCCGGTTTCCTTCGCGGCGCGGATGATCTCGTCGATGTCCAGGTAGGCCTTGACCGGCTGGCCCGGCTCGCCAATCTGAACAGCCTCGTCCGCAAACGGACGGTGGAAAGAGTTGCGGTCTTCGCGGGGGTACACGGCGACGGTCTTCGCGCCGGTCTCGAATGCTGCGCGGAAGGCACGCACGGCGATTTCGCCACGGTTGGCCACCAGGATTTTGCTGAAGGCCGGCAGGTCGTGAAGCGGGAGGTTATCCGGGTTCATCGGTTTCCTTTCACAAAGGAAGTTTTTGCGGTCATACGGATAGGATAAGTTTAATACAGATCACATCATTTTCGGGACACTTTGGGGGACGACCTGGGGGTGGGAAAACGCGGGCCGTCGACAAGCGACTGCCCGCGTTTCGGGGGTAGAAGCGATTTAGCGCTCGATGTGGCGCTCCTCCGGGCCGTTGTAAGCGGACAGCGGACGGATCAGCGAGTTGTTCTCAAACTGCTCGATGATGTGCGCGGTCCAGCCCGTAATGCGGGACATCACGAACAGCGGGGTGAAAAACTCGATGTCGAAACCGAGGATGTAGTACGCCGGGCCCGACGGGAAATCCAGGTTCGGACGGATCTTGATGGAGGTGTTCTCGTACATGGTCTTGGCCATGATGTCGTACATCTCCACCCACTTCTGGGCGTCCTTTTCCGGGTGCTCCGCGGCGAGCTTCTTAAACGCGGCCTCCATGGTGGGCACGCGCGAGTCGCCCTTCTTGTACACGCGGTGGCCGAAGCCCATGACAAGCTCTTTGTTCTTCAGCTTGTCCAGGCACCACTGCTCCGCCTTGGCCGGGTCGCCGATTTCTTCCATGTGGTGCATGACAAACTCGTTCGCGCCGCCGTGCAGCGGGCCCTTGAGTGCGCCGATGCCGCCGGTGATGGCGGACCAGCCGTCGGACATGGTCGAGGCAATGGTGCGGGCAGTGAAGGTGGAGGCATTGAAGGAGTGCTCCGCATACAGGATCATCGTCTTTTCAAACGCCTCAATGTCGGAGGGGATGTTCGCTGGTGAGTTCTCCTCGTCGCCGAAGACCATCCAGAGGAAGTTCTCGGAAAAGCCCTTTTCTTTGTCTGGCGCGATGTATTCCTTGCCCTGGCGGCGGCGGATGTCCGTGGCCACGATGGTGGGCAGCTTGGCCAGCAGTTTGCGGCCGATGCCACGCAGGTGGTCGGAGTCCGGAGTGAACTTCTCCGGATCTTCTGCACCCAGGTAGGACACGGCGGTGCGCAGCACATCCATCGGGTGGCAGTCCTTGGGCATGAAGTTGATCACCTGGATCAGCTCTTCATCGATGTCGCGGTTTTCCATGCAGCCGCCGCGGAACTCCGCCAGCTGCTCGTCGTTGGGCAGCTCGCCGTTCCACAGCAGGTAGGCCACTTCCTCGAAGGTGCAGTGCTCTGCCAGCTCCTGGACCGGGTAGCCGCGGTAGAGCAGCGAGTTGGTCTCCGGGTTCACCTTGGACACGGCGGTGTAGTCGGCGACGACGCCGTTGAGGCCTTTGCGGATGTCTTGCTCGGTCATGGTGGATCTCTCCTTGAGTTGGGGGTGTGTGATTGGGGCTTACTGCTCAAAGGTTGAGCTGTAGGTGTCTTTGGAATAGGTGAAGACGGACTGGTCGAACTGGTTGTACTCGTCGTACCGGACCAGCTCGTAGAGCCGGGAGCGGTGCTGCATCTTGTCCAGCCACGGCACCTGGGTGCCGGTTTCGGCCATGTCGCGCAGCATCTCCTCGGTCTGGCCCATGGCGATGCGGAAGGTGGTCACCGGCCAGATCACGGCGTTGTAGCCGAGGTCTTCCAGCTGCTTGGCGCTCATCAGCTCGGTTTTGCCGAACTCGGTCATGTTCGCCAGCAGGGGCGTATCGACGGCCTCACGGAACTTGGCAAAGTCCGCCTCGGAGTACAGCGCCTCGGTGAAGATGAGGTCGGCGCCGGCGCCCGCGTAGGCCTTCGCGCGCTCGATGGCCTCGTCGATGCCCTCGATGCCGGCTGCGTCGGTGCGCGCGCAGATGACAAAGTCGTCGTCCTGGCGCTCGCGAACCGCGGCGGTGATGCGGCGCACCATCAGGTCGGTCGGCACGACCTCCTTGCCGTCGAGGTGGCCGCAGCGCTTCGGGTTGACCTGGTCCTCCAGGTGCAGCGCGGCCAACCCTGCGGCCTCGAACTCGGCGACGGTGCGTGCGGCGGACATGGGCTCGCCGAAGCCGGTGTCGGCGTCAATGAGCACCGGCAGGTTGGTGGCGCGGGCGATCTGGCCGCCGCGGTTGGACACCTCGGACAGGGTGGTCAGGCCGATGTCCGGCAAGCCCAGGTCGTTGGCCACCACGGCGCCGGAGACGTAGACGCCGGAAAACGCGCCGATGTCTTCGATGAGGCGTGCCGTCAGCGGGTTGAAGGCGCCGGGCAGGGTCGTGATTGTTGCGTCGTTCAGCGACGCGCGCAGTGCTTTTCGGCGCTCGTTCGGGGTCTTTTCAGGGGCGAACATTAGAAGATGCCTCCCGGGATTTCCTCGGCGGCGGCGCGGGTGGCGTCGCTGACGCGGATGTTCAGCTCGCTCAGGTCGGTGAGGTTTTCCAGGTCCTGCACCGCCGCGAGGAAGCGGTCCTGCTCTTGCTTATCGACGATGCCTTCGGCCAGCGTCCGGAACTTGGCAATGTAGTTCTCGCGTACGAACGGGCGTGCGCCGTAGGGGTGGGCGTCGGCGACAGCCATTTCGTCCTCGATGACGGTGCCATCTTGGAAGGTGATCACCGCGCGTGCACCGAAGGCCTTCTCGTCCGGGTCGGTCGAGTGGTAGCGGCGGGTCCACTCCGGATCCTCCACGGTGGAGACCTTGTGCCACAGCTCCACGGTCTCCGGGCGGTTCGCGCGTTCCGGGGTGTAGGAGTCCACGTGGTGCCAGCCGCCGTCTTCAAGCGCGACTGCGAACATGTACATGATGGAGTGGTCCAGCGTCTCGCGGGAGGCGGCCGGGTCCATCTTCTGCGGGTCGTTCGCGCCGGTGCCGATGACGTAGTGGGTGTGGTGCGAGGTGTGCAGCACGATGGACTCGATCTCGGCGGTGGTCTTGCCAGCGTCCGCGATGGTCTGCTTCATGCGCCGCGCCAGGTCGATCGGGGCCTGCGCCTGGTACTCGGCGGAGTGCTCCTTGGTGTAGGTGTCCAAGATGGCGCGCTTTTCCTCGCCGTCCGCCGGCAGCGGCACGGTGTAGGTGCGCTCCGGGGAGTGCAGCATCCAGGCGATGAAACCGTCCTCGCCTTCCCAGATCGGGGCGGGTGCGCCCTCGCCGCGCATGGCGCGGTCCACGGCCTCGATGGCCATCTTGCCGGCGAACGCCGGGGCGGAGGCCTTCCAGGAGGAGATCAGGCCCTTGCGGGACTGCCGGGTGGCGGTGGTGGTGTGCAGCGCCTGGCCCACGGCCTGGTAGATGGTGTCCACGTCCAAGCCGAGCATGGTGCCGATGCCTGCGGCTGCCGACGGGCCGAGGTGGGCCACGTGGTCGATCTTGAACTCGTGGAGGCAGATGCCCTTGACCAGGTTGACCTGGATTTCGTAGCCGGTGGCGATGCCGCGGATCAGCGCCTTGCCGTCCAGGCCTTTGTGCTGGGCGACGGCGAGGATCGGCGGGATGTTGTCACCCGGGTGGGAGTACTCGGCGGCGAGGAAGGTGTCATGGAAGTCCAGCTCGCGCACGGCGGTGCCGTTGGCGAAGGCGACCCACTCGGCGGAGTAGGTGCCGTCCTCGCCGAAGACGAGCGCGCCGTTGTTGTCGGCGGGGTGCGCCTTGGCCATCTCGCGGGCGACGGCGACCGGGCGGCGGTTGTAGGAGGCGACGGCGACGGAGGCGTTGTCGATGATGCGGTTGATGATCATCTCGCGGGTGTCTTCCGGCACCTCCACCGGGTCGACTGCGACTTTGGCGATCTTGTAAGCCAGATGCTCTTCGATGGGAAAGTCCTCGGCGGACTTATGGGTGCGTACTTCGTGGTTGATCATGCGTGAGGCTCCTTCGAATACCGACCGTGATGGTGTGCCTCATACTAAGGCCGCAAATGTGTCCCGGGTCATAGTCTGTTGTGTGTATTCTTGCGTCCAAAAGCAGGCAAGATTGCGAAGTGTTGTAAATCTGCAGCGCAACGACGTAATTGGAGAGGGAAGGCGGCTATGGCGAAGCTCTACGCGGGGGGACAAATACACACGCTGCGCACCACTCGCGGCCTCACTCAAGCGGAGATGGCCAAAGCGCTCGAGCTCTCCCCCAGCTACCTCAACCAGCTGGAAAACAACCAGCGTCCGCTAACCGCCAGCGTGCTTGTGCAGCTGACCGCCGCGTTCGGGGTGGACGCGGCGTACTTCTCCGGGGCGGCTGAGCGCGCCGCCGCCGCGGACTTAGCGGAGCTCATCCCCGATATCCCCGAACATGAGCTCACCGCCTTCGCCCGCGCGTACCCGGCGATCGCGGACAAGGTGCGCGGCATCCCCGCGCGGCTGGAGGGCAGCTCCCCCAACCCGTACGAGGCCACGCGCAACTTCTTCCAGGACCACGGCAACTACTTCCACACGCTGGACACAGCCGCGGAGTCGCTGGCGGAACACCTCGGCGGCCGCCAGATGCGCCTGACTCGTTTGGCTGCGGCGCTGGATCGGGACTTCGGCTACCCCGTGCGCTTTAACCAGGACGTTCGGGGGCGCAGTGCCGTCGATAGGCAGCCCCGCGAAATCCGCCTGCGGGCTGGACTGACTGAAGCACAACAGTGCTTCGAGCTCGCCTACCACTACGGCACGCTCGCACACGACCGGGAGATCCAAGAGCTCACATCGCCTATCGACGACCCTTCGGCCCGCCACGTCACCACCCACGGCCTGGCGCAATACTTCGCCGCCGCCGTGACCATGCCGTACGCGGAAGTACTCTCCGCGGCGAAGGAGACGCGCTACGACATCGACGTCGTCTCTGCCCGCTTCGGCACCGGCTTCGAATCCACCTGCCAGCGACTAGGCACCCTGCAGCGGCCCGGCGCGAAGGCAGTGCCGTTCGTGTTCATCCGCACCGACCGCGCCGGCAACGTGTCAAAACGCCAGGCCACCGCGGGGTTCCACTTCTCACGTTCGGGCGCGACGTGCCCGCTGTGGGTAGTGCACCGCGCTTTTGAGACGCCGAACCGGGTGACCAGGCAGGTCTCCTCCACCCCGGACGGGCGCACGCAGCTCTGGGTGGCGCGGATGGTGCAGGGGCCAGCGGTCGGCTTCGGCTCACCGCGGCGCGAGCACGCGGTGGCGCTGGGCTGCGACGCGGTGCACGCACACGAGCTGGTCTACGCCGACGGCCTCGACGTGGACCCGGCGTCCGCTACCCCGATCGGCCCCGGGTGCGCCACCTGCCCGCGCACGAAGTGCCCGCAGCGGGCGTTTCCGGAGTACTAGTCCAGCACTAGTCCAGGTCGGTGTTGGTGACCAGGCGGCGCGCTGCCTCGGTGATGGAGCCGGACAGCGACGGGTACACCGCCATGGAGCCAGCGAGCTGGCGCACGGTGAGGTTGTTGGCCACGGCGATGGTCACCGACAGAATCAGCTCGGAGGCGGTCGGCGCGACGATCACGCCGCCGAGCACCTGGCCGGAGCCCTTGCGGGCGAAGATCTTGACAAAGCCGTACTGCAGCGAGCGCATCTTCGCGCGCGGGTTGGTCGCCAGCGGCAGCTTGTAAATGTCGGCGTCGACCTCGCCGTCGCGGATCTGCTGCTCCGTCACGCCCACCGCGGCGATCTCGGGGCGGGTGAACACGGCGTTGCCCACCGTCTTCAGGCGGATCGGGGTGACACCCTCGCCGAGCGCGTGGTCCACGGCGATGCGGCCCTGCTGCGCGGCCACGGACGCCAACGGCATCAGGTCCGTGCAGTCGCCGGCGGCGTAGATGCCGGCGACGTTGGTGCGCGAAACGCGATCCACGTGGATGTGGCCGGACGGGGTGACCTCCACGCCGGCGGCCTCCAGGTTGAGGTCGGCGGTGTTCGGGATGGAACCGATGGACATCATCACGTGCGAGCCCTCGATGGCGCGGCCGTCAGTGGTGTGCACGACCACGCCTTCGCCGGTGTTTTCCACGCGCTCCACGCGGGCGTCCTTTTCCAGCTGCACGCCGCGGTTTGCCAGCACGTCCTCGAGCACGTCGGCGGCGTCGGCGTCGTCGTGAGGCAGAATGCGGTCGCGCGAAGCCACCATGGTCACCTTCACGCCCAGCTCGGCGAACGCGGAGACGAACTCCGCGCCGGTGACGCCGGAGCCGACCACGATCAGGTGGGTGGGCAGGTCCTTCAGGTCGTACATCTGGCGCCAGTTCAGGATGCGCTCGCCGTCCGGCTCCGCACCCTTGAGCACGCGCGGGCTCGCACCGACGCTCACGAGCACCATGTTGCAGGTGAGCGTCTCCGCGGACCCGTCGGCGGTCTCGACCTCGATGTTGTGGGTGGTGTGGCCCTTCTGCTCGTCCGCGAACCGCGCGCGGCCCTCGATGAAGCGCACGCCGCCCTGCTCCAACTGCGCACGGATGTCGTCCGACTGCTCGCCGGCAAGCGCCTTCACACGATCGTTGAGCGCCAGCAGCGACAGCTTCGAATCGCCCAGCGCGTGGCTCAAGCCCATGTCGTCCGCGCGACGCAGGTCGTTTTTGATGTTCGCGCCCGCAATAAAGCTTTTCGACGGCACGACGTCTTTCCGGATCGCCGACCCGCCTGCGCCGCTGTCCTCGACAATGGTGATGTCCGCACCGTACTTGGACGCCATCAGCGCAGCCTCGTAGCCGCCCGGGCCTCCACCGATGATGACGATCTTCTTGGACAAAACAGCACTCCTCATAGGTTGGGTGACAGGGAACCAAACTGGGAGACAGTCTACCCAGTCAACGCCTATTCTTCGCCCGGGCGGAAGTACTCCTCCACAATGGAGCCGAACAGCCGCACGCCAACCCCGATGGCGCGCTCGTCCACGTTCAAGTTGCCCTGGTGCAGGTCCTGGTAGTCGCCCTCACCGCTCCAGGCTCCCAGGCGCATCATCGCGCCCGGCACGTGCTCGAGGTACCAGGAAAAATCCTCGCCGCCGCTGGACTGCGGGGCGGATACCACCGACTGCGGGTCCACCGCGCGGGCGGCTTCCACGGCCAGGGCGGTCGCGGCGTCGTCGTTCAGCACCGGCGGCACCCCGCGGATGTAGTCCAAGTGGTAGGTGCAGCCCGTGGGCGCGACGATGAGGTCGATTAAGTCCGTGAGCAGGTCCTCGTTCTCGCGCCAGGTGGTGATGTCGGCGGTGCGCAGCGTGCCCTCGAGCAGGCCGCGCTTCGGGATCGCGTTGGCGGCATCCCCCGCCTCCGCGTGGCCGAACACCAACACAGTGCCGGTGCGCGGGTCCACCCGGCGCGACAGCAGACCAGGCAGCTGGGTGATCAGCGCGCCTATGGCGTAGACCACGTCCGCGGTCAGCTGCGGGCGCGAGGTGTGCCCGCCAGGGCCGTGGACCTCGATGCGGATCACGTCCGAAGCCGAGGTGATCGCGCCGGTGCGCACACCGATCTCGCCCACTTTGATGTGCGGCTCGGTGTGCACCGCGTAAATGGCCCCGACGCCCTCGAGCGCGCCCCACTTGATCACATCCAGCGCGCCGCCGCCCATGACCTCCTCTGCGGGCTGGAAGATGATGCGCACCGGGTGGTCCAACTCCTCCGTGGATAGCGCGCAGGCGAGCGCTAAGGCGACGGTGGTGTGGATGTCGTGGCCGCAGGAGTGGGACACGCCCGGATTAGACGATGCGAAGCTCAAGCCTGTCTGCTCCGGCACGCGCAGCGCATCAATGTCCGCGCGAAACGCCAGGCGCTTGCCTTCCGCGGGGCCTAAGTCCACGTACAGGCCAGTGCCCGGGAAACGCACCGGGTGAAGCCCGTAGCTCTCCAGCGTCTCCACGAGGAAGTCGGTGGTGGCGACCTCTTCGTTGGACAGCTCCGGGTGAGAGTGGATGTGGCGGCGCCAGCCGATCACGCGCTCCTGATTGTCGGTGAACCAGCGGTCCACCGCGGCGGCGATTCCGGCGTTCTCCACGTGCGCTCCCCTTTTTATCAGCTTCGGTTGTCGGGTTTTGCTGACAAGAGTGTACGCGCACCTGCCACGAAGTAGACAAAGCGGTGCGGAAGGTGTTGTTACCGTGGCCGACATGACTTCTAGGACGACTGTTGCACTGACCACCGCGACCTTGGCGCTCGCGAGCCTCACGGCGTGCGGCGGATCCGCCGACCAGGTCGCCCCAGAAACGAACGCAGAAACGAACGCTGAGGCAAGCGTCGAGCCGGAGACCGTCACGGTGACCACCGGCGATGACGACGTTGACGATGCTGACGACGGCGACGATGTTGATAACGCCAGCGCCGCCCCGGCCCCCGCTGCGCCCGCCGCGTCGGACGAGCTTCCCGCCGCAGTGACGGACTACACCCAGGAGGCCCGCACGGAGATGGCCGACGAGGACGTCAGTGAGGCGGACGTCGAGGCCGCACTCGCTGCCGCCCGCGATGGCCAGGCCGAGGTCGAGTGGGACGACGACGGCTACTGGGAAATCGACTGGCGCGACCTCGACGTCGACATCAACGCTGACGGCTTGGTGCTCGACGCAGACCACTAGAGCAGGGCCCGCCAGATGTACTGACCGGGTACGTTGGTCAAGCGTGAGAAGGGCGGCTGGTTCCCGCAAGCGGTGTGGGGCCGGTGGTGG
>NZ_JASPJX010000017.1 GCF_030232585.1 Corynebacterium sp. MSK008
CTGTGGGGCGGAAGTCGAGTACCGGTGGTCGAGTACACCCGCGTATACCGTTGCACTCGACCTCCGCTACTCGACCAACAACGCAGCCACGAAACCCCGGGGCCGGGCCTAGACTCCGCATTGCGGACAACCGGACCCCACCCACCATTGGTGTCCACCCACGAATTCCTGGTCCCAGCCAGACCCCGCACTGCGGACAACCAGGCCCCTCCCACCATTGGTGTCCACCCACGGCAACCCGGGGCGTTACCACCCGGTGGGGCGGGACCTGCAAACTAGGGGCCACATAGGTCGCGGGGCCAGCACACGCAGCCACCATGACGCCTCCTGTGAGGCGGAAGTCGAGTACCGGTGGTCGAGTACACCCGCGTATACCGATGGACTCGACCTCCGCTACTCGACCAACAACGCGGCCACGAAACCCCGGGGCCGGGCCCAGACTCCGCATTGCGGACAACCACGGTGGCACCCACCATTGGCGCAAGTCCATGAAAACCCGGGGCGAAAAGCATCCGGCGGGTCGTGACCTGTCAACAGGGGCCACATAGGGGTCGCGGAGGCAGCACGCGCAGCCACGCTGACGCATCCTGTGGGCGGAAGTCGAGTAGCGGACGTCGAGTACGCCCGCGCACACCGATGGACTCGACCTCCGCTACTCGACCAACAACGCGGCCACGAAACCCCGGGGCCGGTCCACACTCCGCATTGCGGACAACTCCAAGTACACCAACTATGGGTGCACACCCACGAACTGCTGAATCCGGCACCCCTATCGCCGGCACCCCACCAATCGGCGTGTGATCAAGCAACCGCCCCGGCCGATTCTTTGACCACCTCCGGGAGCAGAGGCGCTAGAGCTCGACCAGCGAGTTCTTGGACTGTTCGACGAGTTCGGCCTTCTTGCGGGCGCGTTCCAGGGTGGACCACTGGTCCTGGGGGATCGACTTCCGGGCGGAGGTGACCACGGCTTCGTCGGGCGTGCCCCAGGCGATGGGCATTGGGGTGATGGTCTGCCAGTGCTGTTGGTCGCGGGCCGAGCGTTGTGCGCCCACGGCGGCGACGGGCACCTTGGTGCCGACCTTGTCGGAAGTGTTCGGAAGAGGCTGCATCACTCGCGAGGTAATGGCCCAGCGCGGGGGCAGGGCAGGGTCCACGTTGAGGTTCACCAGAGCGGTCAGGGTCACCGTCGTGCCGGCGCGTTCGGTGATGATGGCGGGGGCGAGGGGGTTGGAGTCGTAGATCTCCTGGGTCTTGCCCACGCTGCGCGGAATCAGCAGCGCCACCACCAGCATCAAGATGCCGAACAGAATGGCGCCGAAACTACCGAGCCAGTGCCAGGGCGAGGACGGGTCCACCAGGAACCACACGGCGACGCCGACGATCACGGAGATGACAAAGATCGCGATGCCGGAAGCGACGAGGCTGCGGGTGTCGCGCACCATTTCGTTGTGCTGCTTCGCAAACTCCTCGTCGACGTCGAACTTGAATACCTTCATGCCACTCATGGCATATAAGTCTAAAGGTCGGCGGCGTCGACCAGTCGGTACGCGTAGCCCTGTTCGGCGAGGAAGCGTTGCCGGTGCATGGCGTACTCGGAGTCGAGGGTGTCGCGGGCGACCACGGTGTAGAACACTGCCTCGGCGCCGTCGGCCTTGGGACGCAGCAATCGGCCCAGGCGCTGCGCTTCTTCCTGACGGGATCCGAAGGTGCCGGAGACCTGGATGGCCACGGCGGCTTCGGGCAGGTCGATGGAGAAGTTCGCCACCTTGGACACCACCAGGGTGGAGATTTTCCCGTCCCGGAACGCTTGGAAAGCTTCTTCGCGCTTTTTGGTGGTGGTTTTCCCGTCGACCAGGGGAGCGTCGATACGCGATGCGATCTCCTCTAACTGCTCCACGTACGCGCCGATGATCAGGGTCTGCTGCCCCTTATGCGTTGCAAGAAGCTTATCGACGACCTCCAGCTTGCCCGCCGAACAGGCCGCCAGACGGTAACGCTCGCGGGTCTCGGCGGTGGCGTAGGTGAGGCGCTCCTCGTCGGTGAGTGTGGTGCGGACCTCGACGCATTCGGCGGTGGCGATGTAGCCTGCCATCTCGAGTTCTTTCCAGGGCGCGTCGTAACGCTTGGGGCCGATGAGCGAGAACACGTCGTCCTCGCGGCCGTCCTCGCGCACGAGCGTGGCGGTAAGGCCCAAGCGGCGGCGGGACTGGAGGTCCGCGGCCATGCGGAAGACGGGGGCGGGGAGGAGGTGGACTTCGTCGTAGATGATCAGGCCCCAGTCGCGGGAGTCGAAAAGTTCGAGCGCGCGGTATTCGCCCTTGGTTTTGCGGGTGACCACCTGGTAGGTGGCAATGGTGACGGGGCGGATCTCTTTCTTCTCGCCGGAGTACTCGCCGATCTCCTCGGGGGTGAGCGTGGTGCGGCGCAGCAGCTCGTCGCGCCACTGGCGACCGGCGACGGTGTTGGTGACCAGGATCAACGTGGTGGTCTGCGCCTGCGCCATCGACGCCGCGCCGACGATGGTTTTGCCGGCGCCGCAGGGCAGCACCACTACACCGGAGCCGCCCTCCCAGAAGGATTCGGCGGCGTACTGCTGGTAGTCGCGCAGATGCCAGCCGTCGTGGTTCAGCGCGATCGGGTGGGATTCGCCGTCGACGTAGCCGGCCAGATCCTCCACGGGCCAGCCGAGCTTGGTCAGCTCCTGCTTGATCTGGCCGCGGGTGGAGGGGTGGACGGGGGCGGTGGTGTCGTCGATAGGCTTGGCTATGAGTGGCTGGATCTTCTTGCTGCGGGTGACCTCGGTGAGGATCGCGGCGTCGTCCGCCTCCAGGATCAGCCCGTGCGCGGGGTGCTTGACCAGCTTCAACCGGCCGTAACGGGCCATGGTTTCGGCGACGTCGACGAGCAGCGACTGCGGCACCGGGAAGCGGGAGTAGCGCTCGAGCACGTCCACGGCCTGCTCGGCGTCGAAGCCGGCCGCGCGGGCGTTCCACAACGCCAGTGGGGTGATGCGGTAGGTGTGGATGTGCTCGGGCGCGCGCTCGAGCTCCGCAAACGGGGCGAGCGCGGCGCGGGCCTTTGGCGCGTCCGGGTGCGCGACTTCGAGCAGGACGGTCTTGTCCGACTGGACGATAAGGGGGCCGTCGCCGAGAGCCATGCGATCTACTCCTTCGTGTTAGTAGGCGTTGGTATTCTACGGGCATGGCTGCGAAAAATACATCTGTTGTGCTCGGCGAACGCTACGATAAGTTCATCGCCGAATTACTTGAAGACGGCCGCTACGCCTCCGCCAGTGAGGTACTGCGCGAGGGACTGCGGCTAGTGGAGGAGCGGGAGCAGAAGTTCAAGGCCCTCAACGATGCTCTGGAAAAAGGCGAATTGAGCGAAGTTGTCCACGACTTCGACCCCGATGCGTTCGTCGCGCGTATGAAGAACGACCATGAAGTATCGGCTTAGGCGCCAAGCAGAATCTGATCTTGTAGAGATTTGGAACTACACGGCCGTTCGTTGGGGACTGTCCCAGGCTGAGCGCTATGTTGGCCAAGTCCTGAATATGCTCGACATCCTTGGGGGAAACCCGCGGCTCGGAAGCTCTGCAAGCGAAGTTCGCTCTGGCTACCGGAAGAAGGCAGTCGGGAGCCACATCATTTTCTACCGGGAAGACGACGGTGTCATCGATGTGGTCCGAATCTTGCACCAACGCATGGACTTACAACACCACCTGAATAACTAGCCTCTGCGCAGCAGTTGCGACCACTTGGTCACGCTGCCGTTGTTGAGAATCGTCCGCTTGTAGATGCGGGCGGCGCCCCACACCGCCAACGCCGTCGCCAGCGCGGCAAGCGCGAGCGAGCCTGCCAGCTGCGCCGCGGTGAAGTCCCCGGCCGCGTACGACAGCGGCGCGGCGAAGATGGAAAACGGCGGGATCCAGCTCATCACCTGCATCCAGGTGGCATCGGTGCTCATCCAGCCGAATGCGGGGATGTAGGCGCTGGCCATGATGAGCAGCAGGATCGGCATTTGGGTGGACTGCAGGTCCTCGGTGCGCTGCACCATTGCACCCGCCGCGGCGTAGAGGGCACCGAAGAACAGCATGGCTAGCAACCATGCCACCAGCAGGACCGGGAAAATGGACCAGTCGAATTCGAAGCCGTCCACGAGCCCGGAGAGCTTTAGGCCAACACCGCCGACCACGAGCAGGAGCGCGGTGGCCAGGAAACCAAGCACGAGCGTGCCCAGCAGTTTGCCCGCCAAAAAGTCCAGCGGGCGCACGGAGGCGAGCACGAGTTCGACCACGCGGGAGGATTTCTCCTCGGTCACGCGGCTGCTCACCTGCGCGGCGAAGGTGATCACGGTGAAAATCACCACCATGAGCGCCACGAATGTGGTCAGCAGCCTGGTGAAGAGTTCTCCGGACCGCTCCGCGTCGGTGTCGTCGATATCCACCGAGACGATGTCGATGTTCCGGGACGCAGACTCGTAGTCTTCCGGAGAAATGCCCAGAGTATTCAGGGTTTCGGCGTGGGTGTAGCTGTCAGCGAGCGCCTCCATGCCGTCCATGATGGCCACCGGTGGTAACCCCTCGGCGAGCACTTCCCACTGGTCGCCTGCCGCCACCACCGCGGCTTCGACGTCGCCGTCGCGCACCATTTGCACCGCTTCGTCGCGGTCCGCGGCGGCATGCGGTTCGTAGCCTGCACCATCGAGCAATTGCGTATCGACGCCTACGGTCGCCACCGCCGCTGCCGACCCACTGGAACCAGTGTCGTCCTCGTCCTTGTTGTTCTGCCAGGTAGCGAAACCGATCAGGCCGATTATGGCCAGCAGCAGGATTACCAGCGTGATAATCACGCCCTTTTTCAGCAGCAGGATCTGGACCTCGCGCGCCGCAGTGGTGGTGATCGTGTGCATGGGTGAGTAGGCGTTTTGGGTAGCCATTACTGCACAACCTCCTTGAACAGGTCGGCCAGATCCGGCACGACGCGGGTGAACTCGTGGACTGGGCCGGCGGCCATGGCGGATTGCAGGATGCGTTGGTCGTCCTGGGTGCTCGGGGCTTCGAGGATGACGTGGGTGGCGGAGTCGTCGATAAGCGAGATGCCCTCGGGGATCCACCCGCGCGCTTGCGTGCCGACGCGGTAGCGCACGGGGCCGCTCGAGCGCAGCTCGTCGACGGTGCCCTCGGCCACCATGCGGCCGCGGGTGACGATGCCGATGCGGTCGCACAGGCGCTGCACCAGATCCAGCTGGTGGGAGGAGAAGATGACGGGCACGCCGGCGCGGGCGCGGTCGGTGAGCATCGTGCTCATCACGTCCACTGCGACGGGGTCGAGACCGGAAAACGGCTCGTCCAGGATGAGGATGTCCGGGTCGTGGATAAGCGACGCGGCGAGCTGGACGCGCTGCTGGTTGCCCAGGGAGAGGTCGTCGAGCTTGTCGCCCAGGCGCTCTCCGAGGCCGAGCTGCTCGAGCAGCTCGGTGCCGCGCTTCTTCGCGGCTTGGCCGTCGACGCCGTGCAGCTTGGCCAGAAAGACCAGCTGGTCCAGGATCTTTTCCTTGCCGTACAGGCCGCGTTCCTCGGGCATGTAGCCGATGCGGCGGCGGGTGTCGTCGTCAAGCGGGTGCCCGTCGAGGAGCACCTCGCCCGAATCGGCGGCGAGCACACCGAGGGCGATACGCATCGTGGTGGACTTGCCGGCGCCGTTGGAGCCGACGAAGCCGTACATCTCGCCGTCGTGGACGGTGAAACTCATGCCGTCCAGGGCTTGGACGCTGCCGAAGCGCTTGTTCAGGTCGCGGATTTCGATTGTTGTCACTAGTCCTCCTTGCGGTTAAAGGTAATGGCGTAGCCGACCATGGGCAGCGGGTAGACGATGAGGAAGGTGAACAGCATGAAGTACCCGGCAGCTACGACGGCAGTGCTGCCAGGTCCGTCTAGCAGCTGACCGGTAAGCATGAAACCGAAACCGCCGATGCCATTGAGCAGCGCGAATGCTTTCATCGCACGCTTGCGCCAGGTGTCCAGCACGCTGCGCTCGTACTCGTCTAGCTGGTCTTCTGGAATGGTGTCGGCGTTGCCGTTCTCCGCTCTGATCTGTGCCCATGCGATCAAGCTGATTATGACGGAAGCGATCGACAAGGTCGATAGCCACCACTGGCTCAGCGTCAGCTGGAGCGCGGTGCAGACGATGAAAAAGAGCATGGCTAAGAAGAAAATGGCAATGAGTGCTTTTGTTTTTCTCTCACGGTCGATGCCGTTCATTTGGTGTACAGCTCCTTCGACATAGGGGGAAATTCTGTGCGGGAGAACACGGCCTCGACGGGGAGGTCGAAGACCTCGCAGATGCGGAAGGCCAGGTCCAGGCTGGGGGAGTGGTCGCCGCGCTCGAGCGCGCCGACGGTTTGCGGGTTGACGTTGATCAGTTCTGCGAGCTGGATTCGTGTCATGTCGCGCTCGGCGCGGAGTACACGAACCCGGTTATATATCGGGTCCTTCGGTGGCTTCTTCGGTGACACACAATGAAGTGTTGTATAAACCCAACACTTTGTCAACGGTTGTGAAATGCATTCCGCGGATTCACAGGGGGCTAGCATGGATTTATGACCACAACCATTTCCTCCCCCGCAGAGCATTTGTCCCGCGAACTCGGCTCCGACCAGGCGCTTTCCACCCGTCCGATCGACCGGATCAAGTACGCCCACGACGCGTCCCACTTCCTCTACACCCCGGACGTGGTGGTGGAGGCCCGCACCGCCCACGACGTGGCGGCGGCCTTCCGCGCCTCCGCCTCCTCCGGCGCCCCGGTGGTGCTGCGCGGCGGTGGCACCTCGCTGTCCGGCCAGGCCGGCGGCGCGGGCATGCTTGTGGACGTGCGCAAGCACTTCCGCGGCGTGGAGGTCCTCGACGGCGGCGCGCGGGTGCGAGTCCAGCCCGGCTCCACGGTGCGACAGGTCAACGCCCACCTCGCGCCGTACGGCCGCAAGATCGGCCCGGACCCGGCGTCCGAGGGCGCGGCGACCATGGGCGGCGTAATCGCCAACAACTCCTCCGGCATGGCCTGCGGCACGCAGTACAACACCTACAACACCATCGAATCGATGATGTTTGTGCTGCCGTCCGGCACCGTCATCAACACCGCGCATGCGGATGCGGAGGCGCAGTTTGCGCGGGAGGAGGCGGAGCTCGTCGCAAAGCTGGAGCACCTCAAGCGGCGCGTGCGGGAGAACAAGGAATCCGTGGCCACCATCGAGCGCCATTTCGCGCTGAAGAACACGATGGGCTACAGCCTCAACGCGTTTCTGGACTACGAGTCGCCCCTGGACATCTTCATGCACCTGCTGGTCGCCTCCGAAGGCACACTCGCGTTCATTGCGGAGGCCGTGCTGCGCACCATCGAGGTGCCGAAGCTGAAGACCACCACCATCGCGGTGTACCCGACGCTGGACGCGGCGACGCGCTCGCTGCCGGCCCTGTTCGACTCGAAGGCCGCCACGCTGGAGCTGATGGACTCGCGCTCCATCAAGGTCGGCCGCACCTTCGACTCGGTGCCGGAGCAGATCACCGGCTTCGAACTGTCCGGCCAGGCGGCGCTGCTCATCGAGTACCACGCTAACGAGGCAGATGAGCTGCGCGAGTACGAGGCCGCCGGCGCGAAGCTGCTGGAGGGCTTCGAGCTGCAGACCCCGGCGGCGTTTACCACCGACGCCGCCGAGGCCGCCAAGGCCTGGGCCTTCCGCAAGGGCCTCTACGCCCAGGTCGCGGAGGCTCGCCCGTCCGGCACCACCGCGCTGCTCGAGGACATCGCTGTGCCCGTGGGCGACTTGGCCGACACATGTGGCGGGTTGCAGCAGCTTTTCGACGCCTACCGCTACGACGACGCCGTCATCTTCGGCCACGCCAAAGACGGCAACATCCACTTCCTCATCACCGACCGCTTCGAAGGCGACGAGAACCTCTCCCGCTACGACGGCTTTAACGAGGAGATGGTCGACCTCGTGCTCGGCGCCGGTGGCAACCTGAAGGCCGAGCACGGCACCGGGCGCGTGATGGCGCCGTACGTGCGCCGCCAGTACGGCGAGGAACTCTACGAGGTCATGGTGGAGCTCAAGCGCGCCGCAGACCCGCGCGGGGTGATGAACCCGGGCGTGATCATCACCGACGACGAGCGCGAGCACATGAAGAACTTCAAGCTCAACCCGCAGGTGGAAGACGAGATCGACTCGTGCGTGGAGTGCGGCTACTGCGAGCCTGTGTGCCCCTCGCGCGACATCACCATGACCCCGCGCCAGCGCATCGTGGTGCGCCGCGCCCGTGCGAAGGCTATCCAGGAAGGCGACACCGAGCTGGTTGCGCACATCGACGAGGCCTACCAGTACGACGGCATTGACACCTGCGCCGTGGACTCCATGTGCGTCACCGCCTGCCCCGTGAAGATCGACACCGGCAAGTTCATCAAATCCCTGCGCCGCGGCCAGGCGGGCGCTGCGGAATCCGCCGGCTGGGCGGCCGCAGCGAAGGCGTGGGGCCCGGGCAACACGCTGGCCTCGACGGCGTTGACCGGCGCCTACTACATGCCGACCAAACTGGTGCAGAAGGTCACCGACGTCGCCCGCGCCCTGGTAGGCGATGACACGGTGCCGCAGTACCGCCCCGAACTGTCCAAGGGCGGGGTGAAGCGCTCCAAGGCGTTCGGCACCCGCATCGGCGCGCCGGGCGCGGAGCCGGCGGGCGTGTTCGTCCCCGCCTGCGTGAACTCCATGTTCGGGCCGCAGGGCGAGGGTGTGGGCGCCTCCGAGGCGTTTGCGAAGCTGGTCGAGCGCGCCGGGCTCGCGCTGACCGTCCCGGAGGGCATCGACGGGATGTGCTGCGGCACCCCGTGGGCGTCGAAAGGCATGAGCACGGGCCACGACATCATGCAGCGCCGCGTCAACGACCAGCTCATCGCCGCCACCGACGGCGGGCGCCTGCCGGTGGTCGTGGACGCGTCCAGCTGCACCCACGGTTTCCGCGACATGGCCGAGGGCATCGGCATCACCGTCATCGACGCAATCGAGTTCGTCGAGGACCAGGTGCTCGAGCGCCTCGAGGTGAAGCAGAAGGTGGACTCTGTGACGTTGCACCCGACGTGTTCGGCGACGCACCTTGGGATCGTCGATACGCTGGAGCGCGTCTCTGGCGCCGCGGCCGAAGATGTGCGCGTGCCCGCCGAGTGGAACTGCTGCGGCTACGCGGGCGACCGCGGCATGCTGCACCCGGAGCTCACCCACGCCGCGACGAAGCGTGAGGCGGCGCAGGCGGCCGAGCTGGGGTCCGCCTGCCATGCGTCGTCCAACCGCACCTGCGAGCTGGGCCTGACCGCCGCGACCGGCAAGGACTACGAGCACATCCTGGAAATCCTGGAGCGCGTCAGCCGCTAGGCCAGCACTACTTTGGTGATGCGCGGCAGGGCGATGCGCACCACGCGGTCGGCGGCCTCGTCGAGCGCGTCGACCTGTCCCGCGCTCACACTCAGCGGCAGCACAGTGAGCGTGCGGCCGCGCCCTTGCTTATCCACGAAACCTACGGCCACATGCCGCTTCGCCCGGGCCGCCGCCCGCAGCGTTTCGAAGATGTCGCCGGCACCGGCATCCGCGTCGGAGCCGGAATCGGCGCGCAGCTTAGACACGATGGCTTCGACCTGCTCCTCGGTGGCCTTTGGGGTGCGCGGCAGGGTAGACGGGGTAGCGGTGACCAGCGCGGGTTCGGGCGCCATGTTCAGCGTCGCGCCGGTGTTGTCCTCCGCGGTGGGCTGCATCCCGGCCGCACGCAGCTGCGCCATGAGCTTGGTCAGCGGCTGGTCCGACACCGCGACGGTGGGGGCGAGGACGCGCAGGCCGCAGCGCTCGGCCGCGGTGGCGATCAGCGCCGGGTCCGCGGAACGGATGTAGCTCAGCGCGCTGCCGGCGCGGATGGCACCGTGGGTGCGGGCGATGTCGTCGACAAGAAACGCGATTGCCTGCGGCACCTCGCCCATGACGTGCCGGTCGAGCCAGGCGTGGACTTCCTCGGCGGTGAGCCCGCCGTCCAGGCCGCGGCGCACCGACGCCTCCGTGACCCGCCACACGCTGGCCAGGCCTGGGGATTCGAGCGCGGCGATGCGCTCCAAAAACGACGCCATGTCCGGCTCGAGCGGGCCCGGGGCAAGCATTGTCATGTCGCCCTGGGCAATCAGCGTGTCGACGGACGCCGGCACGAGCTGCTTGGCCGCGGCGGCGACGTCTTCGCTGCCCAGCAGCGCCAGCAGGGGAGAGGACTGCGCTAGCTGCAGGGTGCCGGCGAGCGCGCCGACGAACTGGGCCTCATCCACCACCGCCTGGATAAGCCGCGGGGAGAACCCGCTGGCCTCCAGCGGGGCGTGGAACAGCAGCTGGTCGACGCGGCCCGCGTGGCGCAGGATGGTCGTGCGGGCGTGGCGCACCGCGGGCGCGTGCATGTCCGCGGACAACAGCTTCGCGTCGGTGTCAGAGCGCCACGGGGAGGCGGCCCAACCGACAATCAGGATCGCCCACTGGTCCGAAAGCGTGGCGTCGATCCAGGTCAGCGCGTCGCGTGTGGCGGCGAGCACGTCCTCGTCGTCGACGTTGCCTCGGCCGACAAGGCCCGCCGCCTCGCCGATGGTGATTAATAGTCTCGGGTCGAAGCCGAGTTCCTTTTCCAGGTTCGCCGCGGCGCGCACGCCGACGGTGCCGTCCTTGTTCAACGCGACCGGGCGGTCCATGAGCGCCATGACCAGCTGGCGCATTTGGCGCACGGCGTCCAAGCCCGCCGAGGTCGCGGCCTCGTCCACCGCGGACTGGTCCACCTCGGGCAGCGCGGGCGCCTCCAGCGGGAACTCACGCGGCTGGATCCCGCGCATCGCGTCGCGCACCGGCCGCGGCAGCCGCACCGTGTTCACGTCCACCCGTACCAACAAACCGGCCGCAAGCAGCTTCGCCACGGCTGACGCGGGGTCCGCGTCGGGCCCGGCCGCCGAGGTGGTGCCCACACCGCCCGAGGAAGCCAGGGTCTCCAGCACCTTGCGCTCGCGGGCGGGCAGCGCCTCCAGCGCTTCGTCCGCGCCCGCCGGCAGTCTGTCGGTGACGCGCCAGCCTGGGGGCAGCGCGGTGAGCGTGCCGGGGGAGATCCGCAGCTTATCCACCGGCCCGAAGACCAAAGCGAGTTCCCGCAGGTGCGCCACCTCGCCGAGTTCGCCCGCGTCCACCGGGTCCAGCTCCGCGCCGGCGTCGGCGAGGCGCTCCAGCACTGACAGGTCGGCTGCGGTGAGCTGGCGCAACGCCCGCGACGCGGAGCCGGGCAAGCCCAGCCGCGTGGCCAACGACCCGGCCGAGGGCGGGGTGGGGAAGAAGGCATCTGGCCGGGTGCGGATGAGCAGGCGGAGCTGATCGTCGCTAAGCGACTGCAAGAATTCGGGGAAGGTAGACATTGCGGGGGTGAGTTTACGTGCGTTTTCGTGCCCGGCGTGAAAGAATGAGGGGCATGGCTAAAGATGTAGAGAAGATCGGTCGCGCGAACCCGGCGTGGCCCACGCACACCCCTGGTAACGGTCACCCGGTCACCGAGATTTCCTCCAAGCTCACCGGCGCCGCGAGCCCGTTCGGCGACGAGCTGATCCTGCCGCTGAAGGCGGAGGAGACCGGCTACGTCCACCCGACCACGCGCATCAATCGCTAGCTTTCGCTTAGCGACGGCACCGAAGGTGGCCCCCGTGCAGCGGGGCCACCTTTTTCGTGTGTTTGAGAGTTTGGGCAACTAGCAGATCAAGTGTCCAACTTTCCGTTTGCCCAGGTGGTATTGAAAACTGATTCCAACTGTGGGCTCATCTGCTAGTTCGGTGCCGTTGCCGGGCTGGGCGAACTAGCAGATCAGCGATGTGGGCAAAAAGAAAACCCGCCCGGAGGCGGGGTTTCGGCGCGTAGCTCTTAGCGCGGCAGGTAGGTCTGCTGCAGGGAAGCCAGTGTGTCGTTGACCTGGGTGCCGAAGTTGGAGCCGATGAGCTGGGCGACCTTGGCGTAGTCGCCGGCCAGTGCGGCATCCACCAGCGGCTGGTTAGCTGCGTAGAACGCGTTGTAGTCGTTGCGGTTTGCGGCGTAGTTGTCCTGGACGGTAGCCGGGACCTGGAAACCGAGGCCGTTGATGGCGTCGCGCAGCTTCGCGTACAGCTCATCGGTCTCGTTGCCGGTGGAGGAAGTCTGGGCTGCCGGTGCTGCAGCTGCCGGGGCGGGAGCCGGCTTCGGTGCCGGAGCCGCCTGGGCTGCCTGCGCGTCGCGGTTGGTCGGCGCGGAGTTCAGGCCGTAGCGCGCGGAGCAGGCCGGCCATGCGCCCCAGCCCTGCTGGGCCAGGGTGCGCTCGGCGATGATGATCTGCTGCTCACGGGTGGCCTGGTCTGCGGTCGGGGCGAACTCGCCGCCGCCGTAGGCCTGCCAGGTGCCGTAGTTGAACTGCAGGCCGCCGTAGTAGCCGTTGCCGGTGTTGATCGACCAGTTGCCGCCGGACTCGCACTGAGCGAGCTTGTCCCAGTCGGAATCCGGTGCTGCGGTTGCCTGCGGGGCGACGATGCCTGCCAGTGCTGCAACTGCTGCGGTACCTGCCAGAGCCTTCTTGCCCGTGGAGGTGGTCTTCTTGGAGTGGCGTCCCATGATTCGTTTCCTCTCGTCGTTGACCGCCAATTCTCGGGACAGCCTAACCATTTGTAACGATTGTGTCACGCAAGCGGCACGGAATGGTGTTCATGTGACAGCCGAGCTCAACGTTTCCGCAGGTCGCGCACCGTCCGGCGAGTTTTGGTGTTCTGAGTCACAGTCGCGGTTTTCGGGGCGGAGGTGTAGTGTAAGGCCTTTATTTTGGCCTGCAATGGGCGGGCCATGTACCGGAACCTTAAAGGAGGATGCCATGCCTATTGGAAAGGTGAAGTGGTACGACACCGAAAAGGGCTTCGGCTTCGCGTCCAACCCGGGCGACGACGACGTCTTCATCGGCCAGTCCGTGCTTCCCGATGGCGTGGACGAGCTGGTCGCAGGCCAGCGCATCGAGTTCGATTTCGCTGCCGGCCGCCGCGGCCCGCAGGCGCTGCGCGTGAAAGTGCTCGATGAGCCGAAGCGTCGCCCCGTGCACCGCCGCAAGCCGGAGGAGCTGGGCAGCATGCTGGCGGATGTGATGACCTTGATTGAGACGCAGGTCCAGCCAGCGCTGACCAACGGCCGCTACCCGGACCGCAAGGAAGGCCGCCAGGTTGCGGGGATCCTGAGGGCGGTGGCCCGGGAGCTGGATGCTTAGCGACGCACCTTCGGCCTAGTCGAAGCCGACAGACCACGTGGCGATGACGGGAGTTTCTTCCCCGTCATCGCCTTTTTCAATGTCCAAGGTCGTAATCTCTGCGACGACGAGCTTCGCGCCGGACTCGGTCACCGCCGGGACGGTTTCCTCGCCGGACTCGCCGGAGGTGAACACGCGCTCGGTGTTTGCGGCGGGGTCGTCGTAGATGAGCAGCAGGCGCCAGCTGTTGCGCTCGATCTCGCCGGGCACGGTGAAGGTCACGTCCCCCTGATCGGGCAGGCGCACGCTCGGCGGCTCACCGCCGGGGCACTCCACGTCCAGCTCGCACACTGTATATACGGGCACCTGCTCGGTCTGCCCGGCGGCGGCCACGGCGACTTCGAGGTCGCGCACCGGGGTGCCCGGCTTGTTCTGCTGGTAGCTCATAAAGGCGTAGACCGCCCCCACCAGCACCACCACGCCAACTAGGGCGATGGCCAGGACTTTCCACTGCTGGGTTGCTGCGCGTTTGGGTGCCATGGCGCACGATCCTACTTGGCGGCGGCCTCAGGCTTAAACGTCACGCGGTACATGTCGGGCCAGCGCTTGCCAGCGAGGTAGAACTCCTCGGTGCCGGGGATGCGTGCGATGCCGTTGAGCACGTTGTTCGGGTCGGGCGCGGCGTTGTTGTCCAGCGCGGAGGCGTCGATGACGGCGGTGACCTTCCCCGAGTCGGCGTCGATGCGCATGATGTTGGTGGTGGTGAAGACATTGGCGTACACCTCGTCGCCCACGCACTCGAGCTCGTTGAGGCCCTCCACCGGCTGGCCGTCCATGGTGACAGTGAAGCGCTCGCGCTCCTCGAAGGTTTCCGGGTCCATGCGGCGCAGCTCGGCTGTGCCGTCGGAGAAGATCAGCTCGTCCTCGTCGGCGCGGGAGCACAGGCCCCAGCCTTCGCCGGCGTAATTCACCCGGCCGGTTTCTTCCAGTGTTGCGGCGTCGCGCTTGATAGCGGTGCCGTGTTGCCAGGTCAATTGCCACACCGTGCCGTCGTGAAGCGTAATGCCCTCGCCGAAGAACTCCGGATCCAAATCGGTCGACTGCAACTCGTCGCCTTCGGGCGTGCGCGTGTACAGGCGGGATTCGCCCTCCTGGCCGGTGCCGACGTAGATGGTGCCGTCCTCGGCGACCTCCAGGCCCTGGGTGAAGCTGGTGTCGTCGAACGGCAGGCGCTCCTCGACGTGCGCGGTCAGGCGCCGCGTGTCCGGCCCCGAGGTCTCGGGGGAGGAACAGCCCGACAAGACAGCGAGCGCGGAACAGACGGCGGCAAGCGTGAATCGACCCATGGCAACCATCCTGCACCACGTGGGCAATAATGGGGAACCGTGTCACGATCCAACAACCGATCCCGCAACCCCCGAAAGCGCAGCCCCCTGCTGTCTACCGACGCAGTCGCCACTGCACGGGAGGCGCTGGCCGAAATCGCCGACGGGGAAGTCGGCGAGCACATCGGCGTGACGGGGCTCGGCCGCAACGTGGCCACCCACCGTTTCGCCGCCGACGTGCCCGGCTACGCAGGCTGGGAATGGAACGCCGTGGTGGCCTGCGCCGACGGCGCGGACTGGGTCACCGTCAACGAGGTCGCGCTCGTGCCCTCGCAGGGCGCGCTGGAAGCACCGGACTGGGTGCCGTACTCCGACCGCTTGCGCCCCGGTGACCTGGGCCCGGGCGACATCATGGAGCTTTCGCCTGACGACGACCGCGTCACCGACGACTCCTTTTCCCGCGAGGCCGTCACCTTTACCGGCCGCGAAACCAAGCGCTACCTCACCACCACCGGCCTGGAGGACGCGAAGAAGCGCTGGCGCACCGGCGAGTTCGGCCCTAACAGCGAGTTCGCCGAAAAGGCCGCGCTGTCGTGCCGCTCCTGCGCGTTTTATATTCCGCTGGAGCAGCCGGTGGGCGAGAACTTCGGCATCTGCGCCAACGAGTACTCCGCGGACGGGCACGTGGTGGCCTCCTCCTATGGCTGCGGGGCGCACTCGGACACCACCGTGGGGGAATAATCGTTGGTGAGTCCCAATGATTGGTGTTTTCGCAGGCAGGGTGCGACACTAATGCGACGTGAGTACCACCACCGGAGCAAAACTGCATAAGGACCAGCCGCAGCCGCGCGGCGCGCTGGACACCTTCTTCCACATCAGCGAGCGCGGATCCACGGTCGGCACCGAGGTGCGCGCCGGGGTAGTGACGTTCTTCGCGATGGCCTACATCGTGCTGCTCAACCCTCTGATCATCGGCACCAGCCCGGACCGCGAAGGCGTTGTCCTGGGCATCCCGCAGGTCGCCGCCGCCACGGCGCTGGCCGCCGGCGTGATGAGCATCCTGTTCGGCGTGATTGCCAAGTACCCGTTCGGCATCGCCACCGGCCTGGGCATCAACACCCTGGTCGCGGTGACCATGGTGGGGCAGCAGGGCCTGACCTGGCCCGAGGCCATGGGCCTGGTGGTCATCGACGGCATCATCATCGTGCTGCTGGCCGTCTCCGGCTTCCGCACCGCCGTGTTCAACGCCATCCCGGATTCCATGAAGGTGGCCATGAGCGTGGGCATCGGCATGTTCATCGCCACCATCGGGCTTGTGGACGCCGGCTTTGTCCGCCGCATCCCCGACGCCGCCATGACCACCGTGCCGGTGCAGCTGGGCACCGGCGGCTCCATCTCGTCCTGGCCCACGTTCGTGTTCATCATCGGCCTGTTCATCTGCGGCTTCATGGTCGCGCGCAACATCCGCGGCGGGTTGTTCATCGGCATGTTGCTCACCACCGTCATCGCCATGGTGGTCGAGGCGCTGACTGGCACCGGCTCTTCCGCGGACAACCCGGAGGGGTGGGGCATGGCGGTGCCGGGCCTGCCGGACAGCTTCGGCGGCGTCCCGGACCTGTCCATCGTGGGCAACGTGGACCTGTTCGGCGCGTTTGTGAACCTGGGAGTGATCTCCGCGTCGCTGCTCGTGTTCACCCTCGTGCTGGCCAACTTCTTCGACGCCATGGGCACCATGACCGCACTCGGCCGCCAGGCCGGGCTTACCGACGAACACGCCGTGCTGCCGGACATGAAGCGCGCCCTGGTCGTCGAAGGCTTCGGCGCTGTGGTCGGCGGCGCGACCTCGGCATCGTCGAATACCGTGTTTGTCGATTCCTCCGCCGGTATCGCGGACGGTGCGCGCACCGGCCTAGCCAACGTTGTCACCGGCGTGCTGTTCCTCGTCGCGATGTTTTTCACCCCGCTCTACGAGATCGTGCCCATCGAGGCTGCAGCCCCCGTGCTCGTGGTCGTCGGTGCGCTGATGATGATGCAGGTCGGGCAGATTGAATGGTCCGAGTTCACGATCGCCCTGCCGGCGTTTCTGACCATCGTGACCATGCCGCTGACTTACTCCATCGCCAACGGCATCGGCGTCGGCTTCATCTCCTTTGCCCTGATGAGCCTGTTCGCCGGCAAGGCGAAGGAGATCCACTGGATCATGTGGCTCATCTCCGCCCTGTTCGTGGTGTACTTCGCCCAGGGCCCGATCATGGCGGCGCTGAGCTAAATGCTTGTGCCTATCGACGACCCGTCGGACCCCCGCCTCGACGACATCCGCGACCTGAAACATTCGGACAAGGAAAAAGGGCTCGTCTTCGCTGAGGGGCCGCTCGTGGCCGGCCGCTTGGTGGAATCCCGCTTCCCGGTGCGCGCCGTGTTCGGCTTCGGCGGGCGGCTGGAATCCTTCATGGTCGACTACGGCGACGAGCTCGAGCGCCGCGGCGTGCCTATCTATCAGATCACCCGCGGAATCATGGGCGAGGTTGCTGGCTACGACATGCACCGCGGGCTGCTGGTCTCCGCCGACAAGCCGGAGCCGCTTTCCGTCGCCGAGGTGCTCGACGGCGCACGCACCCTCGTGATCTTGGAGGGCGTGGGCGACCACGAGAACATCGGGTCCATCTTCCGCAACGCCGCCGGCATGAGCGTCGACGGCGTACTTTTCGGCGCCGCCACCGCTGACCCGCTGTACCGGCGGGCCGTGCGCGTGTCCATGGGGCACGTGCTGCGCACCCCGTTCGCGCACCTCGACGGCACGCCGACGACGTGGCAGCGCTCGTTGGATGAGCTGCGCGAGGCCGGCTGGTGGCTCATCTCGCTCACCCCGGCCGACGACGCCGTCGAGCTGAGAGACGCGATCCAGGGCCACGACAAGGTGGCCTTCCTAGTCGGCGGGGAGGGCCCCGGCCTGACCCCGCACGCGATGCGCGCCACCGACGTGCGCGCCAAGATCCCGATGGCGCCGGGCACGGATTCGCTCAACGTAGCCACGTCCGCCGCGATCGCGTTTTACGAAAGGAACCGTTAGCGGTCGAAGTGGCGGATGCGCTCCGAAAGCGCCTTCCACAGCTGCGCCGCCCGTGCGCGCAGGCCCCGGCCGACGCGTTTCGCGGCGGCCACGGAGGCGTCGGCAAGCTCGGCGAACTCGTCGCCGCGCTGCTGGTCGGGGGCGTCCTCGTAGTCGTCGTACGCCTTCGACTTCTCCGCGAACTTCGCGGCCACAGCGTCCACCGACTTCACCGCGGGCGTTTTCTTTTCCTCGATTTTCGGCTCGGGGCGGCCGTCCACCGCGTAGCCGACGACGTTGATGTCGGGGCCGTCCTCGCCGATGTCCACGCCCAGCCAGTGGCGCTCAGCCGACAGCGCTAGGTCGCGCGGCTCGAACGGCAGCGAGATGCCGCCGGCGGCCTCGGCGCGCTCGCCGGCCCAGTAGGGCGCCTCGAACGGCTCGGGCAGTCCCATATCCTCGATGACCTGGGTGCGGGTAGCGCTGAAGCTGCGCACCACGGTCTCGCCGGTGAAGTGCGCGAACCCGCCGTAGTCGCTGTCCGTGCCGGTGGCGATGACAAACACGTCAGAGGCGGGAAGGGCCGAATGCCACGGGGTTGTGGTGGACAGGGCCGAGGCGTCGTCGACAAGCATCCGCACCACCGAGACCCCGGGGAAGCCTGCGATGTAGAACTCGTCGCGGCCCGGCACCGAGGAGCGGTTCAGCGGGAACGAACCGATCGGGGTGATCGGCCACGCCGGGTTGACCTGGGAAAGCAGCTTGCGGCCGAACCCGCGGTCGGCCTTCGGCTCGCGCTCGAGCACGCCGGCCGGATCGGCGGTGTTGACAAACCAAAGCGTAAGAACCGCTGGGAAACTCATGCACACATCCTAAGGCGCTCAGCGCTTCGGGCGCTTGGTGTTCGTGCGAACCCCCAGCAGCACGTCCTCCCAGTGCGGGGTGACAGCCTTGCGGCGGCGCTTCTTCGGCTGCTCGTCCTCGTCCGGGTGGCGCAGGAAGTCGCCCTCGAGCACATCGTCTCGCGTATCGACGACCTCCGGGTTGCCCTCCACCGGCAATTCCGTGACATCAGCGTCGGGAGCTGCTTCAGGGCCGGTGGGGCTGGTGGGGTCGTCGTTACTTACGTCGTCACTTAAGTCGGCTCGCACCGCGGACAGTGAACGCACCGGCTGCGCGAAATCGGGGTCCGTCAGGTCCGCGGCCATGGCGTTGCGCGCCTCCGTCTGGGCGGCGGAGCCCATGGAGCGTTTGAAGGTCCACAGCGCCTCGTTCTCCGTCAGCCCGGCCTTCCAGGTGACGTGGACGACCCAGCTGTCGCCTTGCTCGCGGGTGGCGTCCCATTCTGCGTCGCTGATCGAGTGCCCGCGGGCCGCGAAGGCGGTGGCGAGGATCTCGAACAGGGTCTGCTTCGCGGGGCCGTCCTCGCGCACCGGGTGGGACTGCTTCGCGGCCTCCGCGACCTGGGCGCGCTCCAGCAGTACCGGGTGGGCGTACACATCGAGGCGGCTTTCGGCCACGCCCATCTCCTCAGCCAGCGCGGTGGCGGTGGCGCCGGCGCGCAGGCGCGCCTGGATCTCGTTCGGGCGCATGGACAGGGGAGTGGCGTAGAGCGGGTCCGGCTCCGGCAGGGAGCGCTCCACCGGTGCGGGCGCTGGCTTGTGCGCGGCGGGTTCCTCTACTTCGGCGGATTCGGTCTCGGGCTCGTCGGCAGTCGTGTCCAACACGGTCACCCCGGTGTCGCGGTCGGGAGTGGAGGGGGCAGAGGTAGAATCGGTGACGGAAACGCCGTCGATAAGCGAGGGCTCAAGCTCGGTGCGCGCCAACTGGTAACGCATCCCGTTATCGTCGCGCAGGACGAAAAACGTCTCCGTCGACTCGTCTTCCAAGAAGTACAGCTCGCGCATACGTCACCTTTCCGCCGGGCAGATACCCGACCAGCTTAACGGACAAGCCCGCACCTGCGGGCGTACCCGCCCGGTTCTCTGTGGTGTGTCCAGACAGCTGCCGTTGTTGTCAGACGCGTCACAAACTTTGATACAGTGCCTTACGTAAAAACAGGTTGCCGGGAGCTATCCCAAAGACAGCCGAGAAAACTACCTGGAAGGGGAAATCAGTGGCTACTGAGAACAAGGATAAGGCCGTACTCCACTACCCGGGCGGCGAGTACGAGATGGACATCATGCACGCCACCGAAGGCAACGACGGCGTCGTGCTGGGCAAGCTTCTCGGCGAAACCGGCCTGGTCACCTTCGACCCCGGCTACGTTTCCACCGGCTCCACCGAGTCCAAGATCACCTACATCGACGGCGAGGCAGGCATCCTGCGCTACCGCGGCTACGACATTGCCGACCTCGCAGAAAACGCCACCTTCAACGAGGTGTCCTACCTGCTGATCAACGGTGAGCTTCCCACCACCGACGAGCTGGAGAACTTCAACTCCGACCTGCGCCACCACACCCTGCTGGACGAGGACTTCAAGGCCGCGTTCAACATCTTCCCGCGCAACGCCCACCCGATGGCCGTGCTCGCCTCCTCGGTGAACATTCTCTCCGCCTACTACCAGGACCAGCTCGACCCGCTGGACGAGGAGCAGGTGGACAAGGCGACCGTGCGCCTGATGGCCAAGGTGCCGATGCTCGCCGCGTACGCCTACCGCGCATCCCGCGGCAAGCCGTACATGTACCCGGACAACTCCCTGAACCCGCGCGAGAACTTCATGCGCATGATGTTCGGGTACCCGACCGAGGACTACCACGTCGATCCGGTGCTGACCAAGGCCCTGGACAAGCTGCTCATCCTGCACGCGGACCACGAGCAGAACTGCTCCACCTCCACCGTGCGCATGATCGCCTCCGCCCAGGCCAACATGTTCGTCTCCATCGCAGGCGGCATCAACGCCCTGGCAGGCCCGCTGCACGGCGGCGCAAACCAGGCCGTGCTGGAGATGCTCGAGGACATCAAGAACAACCACGACGGCGACGCCACCGACTTCATGAACCGCGTGAAGAACAAGGAAAAGGGCGTGCGCCTGATGGGCTTCGGCCACCGCGTGTACAAGAACTACGACCCGCGCGCGGCAATTGTGAAGGACACCGCACACGAGGTGCTCGAGCACCTCGGTGGCGACGAGCTGCTGGACCTGGCCATGAAGCTCGAGGAGATCGCGCTGAACGACGAGTACTTCATCCAGCGCAAGCTCTACCCGAACGTGGACTTCTACACCGGCCTGATCTACCGCGCCATGGGCTTCCCGACGGACTTCTTCACCGTCCTGTTCGCCATCGGCCGCCTGCCGGGCTGGATCGCCCAGTACCGCGAGCAGCTCGAGATGAACACGAAGATCAACCGCCCGCGCCAGATCTACACCGGCTACCAGCAGCGCGATTTCGTGCCGCGCGACCAGCGCTAGGCGCAACCGAAGGGCGTCGATAAGCAGCATGCTTCGGCGCTCCACCGCCGAGAACTGAGCTTCCCTTATAATTTCGGGAGGAAGTTCTCGGCGGTTTTGTATTGGGCCGCACAACTTGCCCACATAATTTGCAAGGAGTTTCAACGCTATGGAAAAGCCGTTCATCGACAAGCCGGAGGGCCCGGCGCCTGCAGACCTCGTCATTGAGGACATCACTGTCGGCGAGGGCGCAGAGGCCGTGGCCGGCGGTTTTGTCAAGGTCCACTACCTTGGCGTGGACTTTGAAACGGGCGAGGAGTTCGACTCCTCCTGGGACCGCGGCGAGGCCGCAGAGTTCCCTCTCACCGGCCTGATCCAGGGCTGGCAGGAAGGCATCCCCGGCATGAAGGTCGGCGGCCGCCGCCAGCTGACCATCCCGCCGGAAAAGGCATACGGCCCCGCGGGCGGCGGGCACCCGCTGTCCGGCCGCACCCTCGTGTTCATCATCGACCTGCTCGACGCCAGCTAGGAGGCTGCCATGCGCATCCCGGTCACCACACTTAACGACGGCTACGATTTCCCCCTCCTCGGTCTCGGCACCTATAAGCTGACCGGCGACGAGGTGGAGCCCATCGTGCGCACCGCGATCGAGCTCGGCTACCGCCACATCGACACCGCGGCGCTCTACGACAACGAGGTCGAGGTGGGCAAGGCCATCAACGCCGCGATCAAGGCCGGCGACGTCACGCGCGAAGAGCTGTTTGTGACCACCAAGCTGTGGAATGACGACCAGGAGCGCGTGGCCGAGGCCTACCAGGAGTCGCTCGAGCGCCTCGACCTCGAGTTTATTGACCTCTACCTCGTGCACTGGCCGTGGCCGCAGCACGGCACCTACGTGAAGGTCTTCGAGCAGATCGCAGAGCTGCAGGGGATGGGCCGGCTGCAGTCTGTCGGCGTGGCCAACTTCTACCCGGAGGTGCTCGACGAGATCATCGAGGCCACCGGTATTTCCCCGGTGCTCAACCAGGTGGAGCTGCACGCCGGGTTCACCCAGCCCGAGCTGCGCGCCTACCACGACGAGCACGACATCGTGACCGAGGCGTGGGCACCGCTGGCCCGCGGCTCGAACTTCGACGACCCGGCCATCCAGGCCGTCGCCGACAAGCACGGCGCAACCGCTGCGCAGGTCTCGCTGGCGTACCTGATGCAGCTTGGCTGCTCCGTGGTGCCGAAGACCGCCAACCCGAAGCGCCTGGAGGAAAACCTCGGCGCGGTGGGCATCACGCTGGACGGCGAAGACGTCGCCGCCCTCGACGGGGTTGCAGGTGAGCGCCTTTCCGGCGACCCGTTGACGTTCCCCGGGTAGGGGATTTGGGTTGAGCCGCCTGGCTGCGTTGATCGCGGCCGGGCGGTTTTTCTTTTGCTGCTTTTTGATTGCTGCGATATTTCCTGGAAGAAAATTTAAAGCGATTTGCGGAACAACGTACATGCGACTGTGTGGTAGGTTACATTCACATTGTTGAGTCGGAGATCACATAATTCCGGCGCGGCAAAGACCTTATTCCCGTGCATAAGAAAGGATCGAGGCCATGGCCGGTTCCACCGCTGTCCCGCAACGCCGCGAGCCAACTCCTGACGAGTTCGTGGCCATGCAGCAAAGCCCCGAATTCCAGGACCTGCGAGGCACGTTCCGCGGATTCACCTTCCCGGTGATGATCGCGGCATTCCTCTGGTACGTCTTCTACGTCGTCTTCGCCACCTTCGCCCCCGACGTGATGGCTAAGGACTTCCTCGGCCTCAACATCGGCCTCTGGTTCGGCTTGGCGCAATTTTTCACCACGTTTTTGATCACCTGGATCTACGTCTCGTGGGCGAACAAGAACATCGAGCCGCGCGCGGCTCACATCCGCGAAGAGATGGAGGGCTAAACCATGAAGACCCACCTGTTTGCAGCCGATGCCGGGGAAGCAGCCGGCAACCCGCTGCTCAACATCGCCATTTTCGGCGCCTTCATCGTGGTCACCCTCTACATTGTGACCCGCGCCGGTAAGACCACGAGCGAATCCGCGGACTTCTACACCGGCGGTGCGTCGTTTAGCGGCACGCAAAACGGCCTCGCCATCGCCGGCGACTACCTTTCCGCCGCATCTTTCCTCGGCATCGTCGGCTCGATCGCGCTTAACGGCTACGACGGCTTCCTGTACTCCATCGGCTTCTTCGTCGCGTGGCTGGTCGCGCTGCTGCTGGTGGCGGAGCCGCTGCGCAACGTCGGCCGCTTCACCATGGCCGACGTGCTGTCGTTCCGCCTGCGCCAAAAGCCGGTGCGCGTCGCCGCGGCGTTTGGCACCCTGTTCGTGTCGCTGTTCTACCTCATCGCCCAGATGGCTGGCGCGGGCTCCCTGGTGTCCGTCCTGCTGAACCTGCACTCCTTTACCGCGCAGGCGATCTGCGTGGGCATCGTCGGCGTGATCATGATCGTCTACGTCCTCGTCGGCGGCATGAAGGGCACCACGTACGTGCAGATGATCAAGGCCGTGCTGCTCATCGCCGGCGTGCTGATCATGTCGGTGTTGGCGTTCGTCATGGCCAAGGGCGGCCTGACCGCGGTGTTCAACCAGGCCATCGACACCCACTCCGCCTCCAGATACCTCGCGGAGAAGGGCTACCAGGCCGAGGAGATTATGAAGCCGGGCCTGAAGTACGGCAAGACCACCACCTCCAAGCTGGACTTCATCTCCCTCGGACTCTCCCTGGTGCTCGGTACCGCAGGTCTGCCGCACGTGCTCATGCGCTTCTACACCGTGCCCACCGCCAAGGAGGCGCGTAAGTCCGTGACCTGGGCGATCGTGCTCATCGGCTCCTTCTACCTGCTCACCCTGATCCTGGGCTACGCCGCGGCCGCCTTCGTCGGCCCGGACCGCATCCTCGCCGCACCCGGCGGCGCGAACTCGGCGGCCCCGCTGCTCGCATTCGAGCTCGGCGGCTCCATCTTCATGGCGTTGATCTCCGCAGTCGCCTTCGCGACGGTGCTTGCGGTCGTCGCCGGCCTGGCCATCACCGCCTCCGCATCCATCGCCCACGACATCTACGACGCAGTGCTTCGCGACGGCCAGGCCACCGAAGAAGAGCAGGTCCGCGTCTCGCGCATCACCGTGGTCGTGCTGGGTATCGTCTCCATCATCTTGGGCATCCTGGCGATGCAGCAGAACGTGGCCTTCCTGGTTTCCCTGGCGTTCGCTGTCGCGGCGTCCGCGAACCTGCCGACCATCCTGTACTCCCTGTACTGGAAGCGCTTCAACACCACCGGCGCGGTGGCGTCGATCTACACCGGCCTGATCTCCGCCCTGGTGCTGATCGCCCTGTCGCCGGCGGTCTCCGGCAGCCCGACGGCAATGTTCCCCAACGCCGACTGGTCCATCTTCCCGCTGACCAGCCCGGGCTTGGTGTCCATCCCGCTCGGCTTCCTGGGTGGCATCATCGGTACCTACCTGGGTAAGCCGGACAACTTCGACGAGCTCCAGGCCGAGATGGAGGTCCGCTCGCTGACCGGCGTCGGCGTCGAGGCTCCCGTCGACCACTAAAGCGGCACAACAGTAGGGCCTGATCTTCCTGAGCGGGGATCAGGCCCTTTTGCTATGCGCCTAGAAGAACGGGAAGAACCTGCCCATCAGGCCCAGGGCGCCGAGCAGGCCGAGCGAGACCGCGATGCCCGTGATCATGCCCGCCGGGGAGGTTTGCTTGCCAGGGGTCGGAGCTGGGGCGGGTGCCGGGACGGTGGTCAGGCCGCCCGTTTCCTGGCCGCGGACCACCGTGGTGTCGAAGGTGCGGTTGACCGAGGAGTAGTCCGCGAACTGGATCGCCGCGTTGATGCGCAGCACGTTGCCCGGGCGCATGCCCTTCGCCGCCGTGATCCGGATACCGGTCTCACCCTCGCGGGCGATGGTCCAGCCGCCGCGGGTTTCCTCGGTGACGAAGACGCGGGCGCCGGCGGGCAGCCCCTTCGGGGTGACCACGATGGACTCGCCGGCGGTGATGGTGGCGTTGTCGATGCTCACCTTCGCGGTCTCGGCGACCGGCCGCGCCGGGGTGGTGCGGGTCGTGGTCGTGGCCGGGGCTGGAGAAGGGGCCGGGGCGGAGGTCGTAGTCGAAGTCGAGGTAGTCGCGCTTGGGGCGGCGCCTTCTGCGGAGGTGGGGACGTAGGCCTTGGCGGTGAGGTCGCGGCGGGAGCCGTCGGGAAGCAGCACGGTGACCTCGAGGACCAGGGCGTAGCCCGGCTGCGCATTGCGCGGAGCCACGAACGTGATCGCGCCGGTTTCCTCGTCGGTCTCCAGCGTTCACCCGTTGTGGCGCTGGTTCGGGCCGATCACGCGGGAGCCTTCAGGCAGGGCGCCGGAGAGGAACACGGTGACGCGGTCGCCGGCGGATACCGCGGTGTCGGGGTACGACAGCTCACCGACGCTAGGTGCAGGGGCGGCGGTGGTCTTCGGGGTGGTCTTCGGGGGCGTCGTCGTGGTGGACGGCTTCGGTGTCGGCGCAGCGGTGGTGGTGATGGTCGGGGCGGGGGAGGGCGCGGAGCTCGTCGTCACGCGATCTGCTTTGCCTACGGTGATGCGCGAGGAGTACTGCTTGGTGGAGCCGTCTGGGAACACCACGCCCAAGGTGATGCGCAAGCCGGCACCCGCGCGGGCGCCCGCGGGGGCGGCGACGGTGACCTCGCCGGAATCCTGGTCGGCGTCGATGCGCCAGCCGCCCGAACCGGTCGGGGCGGCGAGCTGGGTGCCAGCGGGCAGCGCGACGCTCGGGCGAAGGGTCACGGTGCCGCCCGGAGCCACCGTCGCGTCACCCCAGGTCAAGTCGAGGGAATCAGCGAGCGAAACGGAGGGCTTGGCCACGCGCACGGTGAACAGCGCGTAGTCCACCGTGCGGTCCGGGTACGTGATGGTGACGTAGTTCTGCGCGTAGGCGCCGGGGAACTGGCCGCGCGGGGTGGCGGCGACGGTGCCGTCGGCATCCACGTCGAAGTACCAGCCGTCGATGGCGTTGATGTCGAAGGTGGTGCCCGCCGGGACGTTGCCGGCGAGCGGGATGCGGGCCGTCGCGCCCGGGGTCACGTCGGTGTCGGCGTAGCTGGGGTTGTAGGCCTGCGACATCCAGTCGGCGGCGGAGGCGGCGGGTGTGATGACGGTGGTAGCGAGGCTGGCTGCCAGCGCAGCCGCGACGAAGCGGGTGGTATTCATGGGACTCCTGTCAAAGTGTTGAGAGCTGACTTTGAACAGTTTAAATAAATCCCTAGAAATTATCAGCCGCTACCTGAATAGCGAGGACGACAGCTGGCTGCTGCCCTGGAGCAGGTTTGACCAGTCGTCCGGCGTGAGCTTCGTCAGGGCGGAGGCCTGCCCCGGGGTCCACTGGCCCCAGTCAGAGGCGTAGACGTTGTTGATGTCCACCTGGACGCCCTGGATGTTCGCCTGCCAGCCGGCGACTTGGTGGATGTTCGCGCGCGAGTGGATCTTGCCGCGGGAGCCCCAGTCGTGCTGCCAGAAGTAGGAGCCGATGCCGTCTTCGAGGCACCAGGCGATGGTGTAGTAGTTGCCGTACACGCCGAGCTGGTAGCCGGCGGCGCTGAACGCGGCACCCATCGCGGTCAGGTACGGGTTGATTTGGTTGTTGAACTGCTCGAGGGTGGGGTTGTCGTCGATGGCCACGTAGATCGGGCGGCCTTGCGGGCCACCGGCCGCGGTGTGCAGCGCCATCGCTTTCGGGGCGTGGGCGGCGGCACCGAGCGCGCCGCGCTTCCAGTCGGCGGTCTCGGCGCGGCCGAACTGGTACACCGACGCGACGGCGAGGCCGTTGGCCTTGTAGTCGCGGGTCTCGCCGATGGTCACCGGCTTGCCGCGCATCCACTCGGCGCCGGGGCGGCGGTCGGAGACGTAGCGCACCGCGCCCATGTGGCCCGCGGCTTTCACAGCGCTTGCCGACGGCACGCCAGCCGAGTAATCCACCACCGTGCCAAGCACCCGGCGCTGCTGCGCCTGGGCGGCGGGAGAGAGGGCGGCTGAGGCGCTGCCGGCGAGCGCGGCGGTGGCGGCGGCTGCACCGGCGGATTTGAGGAACGTGCGGCGGTTAAAAGTAGTCACATGCGCCACTCTAGTCTCAGTGGCCCACAACCACCATCCAAATGGCCACGAGGTGGCACACGGCGGCGACGACAGTGGCGGTGTGGAAGTGCTCGTGGTAGCCGTAGTAGCGCGCTGAACGCCCCGGCCACTTGAACCCGTACACCAGCGCGCCGAGTGTGTAGATGACCCCGCCGGCGAACAGTAGCCACACCACCGCGGGGCCGGCGGAGCTCCACAGCGTTGGCAAAAGCGGCACGATGATCCAGCCCAGCCCCACGTAGACCACGACGTCGAGCCACCGCGGGTGGTTGATCCATACCAGGTTGAGCACGGCCCCGCCGATGCCGCCCGCCCACGCCACCGCAAGCATGATCGCGGCGGTGTGTGGCTCGAACACGATCAGGCACAGCGGGGTGTAGGTGGCGGCGATGAACACGGAGATGGTGGCGTGGTCGGCCCGGCGCCACCATTGCACCGCCGCGGGCGAGCGCCACGGCCACCGGTGGTACATCGCGGAGACGGCAAACAGCAGTACCACGCCGGCGCCGTAGATGGTCACCCCGAGGGCCTGCGGCCACGGCAGGGTCATCCATCCGAACGTGATCAGCACGGCCGAAGAGATGGCCGACAGGGCGGCGGCCACGAGGTGGAACCAGCCGCGCACAGCTGGCCGTTCGCCGCGGTCCGCGACCACGTAGGTGCGCTGGACTTGGCCGGTTTTCAGGGCAGTCATGGGCGCCTCGCAGAGGTAGGGGAGTTTTCGCTCAAACCCTACCGGACCGTAGGTTGTGGCGGAAGGGTGCACGAGCCTGTTTTTAGCGCGGGCAATCGCTGCGGTACTCTTACGCCATTGCCCTAGTAGCTCAGTGGATAGAGCACGGCTCTCCTAAAGCCGGTGTCGGAGGTTCGATTCCTCTCTGGGGCGCAAATGTCATGAGTCGCGTCATGCTTGACGCATGAGTCGCGACATGTTGGACGGACCGGCATCCCAGTTGT
>NZ_JASPJX010000018.1:0-24518 GCF_030232585.1 Corynebacterium sp. MSK008
ATAGACAGGTCGAAGTGCCGCAGTGTCTCCATGGATGCTGCGGCCATCGCCTCGATAAACGCGTCGAACGGGTTCATGCCACGAACACTAAAACAAGCGCAACCCCACACAACCCCCGAACCGAAATCTGTGGATAACTCGCCACTCCAGCACCAAAGTTGTCCACAGCCGACCCCACCCGGGAACCGCGGCGCTACAACCGCAGTCTGCCGGTCAGCGCCCGGGAGAGCGTGAGCTCGTCGACAAACTCCAAGTCCCCGCCCAACGGCATCCCGGAGGCCAGCCTGGAAATGGTCAGATCCGGAAAATCCTTCAAAAGCCGCACCAGGTACGACGCGGTCGCCTCGCCTTCGGTGTCGGGGTCGGTGGCCAAAATGACCTCGCTCACCGCCGGCGCCTCGGCGCCGTCCAGGTCCGGCAGCACCCCGCCGATACGTTGCAACAGCGGCGCAATCGCCAGATCCTTCGGCCCCACGTTCGCCAGCGGGTCGAGCGCCCCGCCGAGCACGTGGTAGCGGCCGGAGTATTCGCCGGTGCGCTCGATGACCTGGATGTCTTTCGCGTCTTCCACCACGCACACGAGCGCCTTGTCGCGGCCGGAGTCGGCGCAGATGCGGCATACGTCCTCGCGCGAAACGTTGTTGCAGATGCGGCAGAATGTCACCCCGTCGCGCACGGCGGCCAGCGCGGCGCGCAGCCTATCGACGTCCTCCGGTTCCTCCTTCAACAAGTGAAACGCGATCCGTTGCGCGGATTTCGGTCCGACACCGGGGAGGCGCGATAGCTCGTCGATAAGGTCCTGCAGTGGTCCTTCGAACACGGTTTCCTTTCAGCAAAGAAAAAGCGCCCGGCCGCACAACGGGCCGGACGCGGGAGGCGCAGGTTAGATGATGCCGCCGAACGGGATTTCGCCCGGGCCTGCCTGCGGGGCCTGGCCACCGCCCGTCGCGCCGCCGGTCAGCGGGGCGATCTTCTCCTCGGCGAGCTTGCCGGCCTGGTTGTGGGCGTCGCGGTACGCGGCGAGGATGAGGTCCTGCAGCGACTCGATGTCGTCGGCGTCGACGGCCTCCGGCTTGATGGTGATGTCGGTGATCTCGGCGCCGCCGGTCATGGTGACGGTGACGAGTTCGCCGCCGGCGGTGCCGGTGACCTCGGTCTGCAGCAGTTCCATCTGCGCCTGCTGGAGGGCGGCCTGCACCTCGGCGGCCTGGCGGATGAGTTCCTGCATGTCTTGCGGCTGGGTCATGGTTTATCCCCTTTCGTTCGCTAATAGTTCTCGGGCCAGTCTACAACGGCTTCGCGCCGAGCTCGGCGGCGAGCAGGTCCATCGCCACTTCGGTGGCGTCGCGCCGGTCGGCGCTGCCGGCTTCGTCGCGGGCCTGGTCGGCCATGTCGCGTTCTTCGTCTTCGCGGGTGTACTCGGGCACATTGCCTATCGACGCCTCCGGCACCCCCTCGTCATAGTCATACGGCTCCGGCGGCGGCGGGATCTCGTCGCGTTCGCGCTTGGCTTTCTCGGCGGCTTTTTGGCTGGCGGCGAATGCTGCGCTGCGCCAGTCGTCTTCGCGCTTGGCGGGCGTTGGCTGCGCTGGTGCCTTCGGTGCCTGCTTCGGCGCGGCGGCGGGTCCGCCGATCTGCGCGGGCGCGTCCCAGCCGCCGGCCGGGGCGGGGTCATCGGAGTCGGCGCTGTCGTCGGACGTGGCGCCGTCACCACCGGCGGAGTCAGTCTCCTCGCCGGGGTTCCACACCTCGCGCTTGGCGGGGCGGCGCAGGTTCGCGGTCGCCGGGTCGGTGCCGATAACGCATCGCACCTGGATCTTCGCCCCGAGCTTCTCGGAGAGCACTGTGGCGATGTCGGTGTTGTTCTTCTCGGCGTTGATGCGCTCGGCAAGCGCGCCGGTGTGGTGGCCGACCACGAGCACGTCGCCGTCGAAGCCGAGGGGTTTGGCCTCGGTGAGCATGATCTCGGCGACCTTGTTGCGCTCGCCGACGGACTGTCGCAGCCGCGTCCAGTCCTTCTCGATGCGCTCGAACAGCTCATCCGTGTCCGGCTGCGGCTCAGGTTTGGGCTCAGGCTGCTCCGACTGTGCCGGTGCAGGCTGCTCCTGCTGGCGGTTGCGCGACCCACTCGCGGCCGCGGCGGCTGCGGCGGCCGCCGCGGCTGCGCCCCCGCCCCCGCCCGCCTGGACAGGACTCGGCGGCTGAGCTGGCTGAGCTTGCTGCGCCTGTTGCGCCTGCTGCGCAGGCTGGGCCTGGCCCGGGTCGGCGGGTGCGGGCAGCTCGGCCCCGCCGGCCGGCTGCAGGGTCAGCAGGTGGGCGGCCATGATCTCCAGCAGCAGGCGCGGGGAGGTCGCGCCGCGCAGGCTCGCGATGCGGTCGTTGACCTCGGACGCCAACAAAGCCAGGTGTTGCGGGGAAAACTGGTGGGCCTCTTGGGTGAGGATGTCAGCGCGGTCCGAAGGTGCATCGACAAGCCCTTGCCCAAAGGCGTCCGGGACGGTGCGGATCAGCAGTAGGTCGCGCATGCGGTCGAGCAGGTCGAGGGCGAAGCGGCGGGGCTCGTGGCCGGACTCGATGACCTGGTCGATGGTGCGGTACATCGCGGCTGCGTCGCGGTCGGCGAGGGCGTCGACGGCGGCGTCGAGAAGCGTCAGGTCCGTCACGCCGAGCAACGGCAGCGCCAGCTCGTAGGTCAGGCCGTCCTCGCCGGCGCCGGAGAGCATCTGGTCCAGGATCGACAGGGTGTCGCGCGGCGAACCGCCGCCGGCGCGGATGACCAGCGGGTAGACGTTCTCGTCGACGTGGACGCCTTCCTCCTCCACCACGTGCTGCACCAGCTCGCGCATCGCCTGCGGCGCCAGCAGCCTAAACGGGTAGTTGTGGGTGCGCGAACGGATGGTGCCCAGCATCTTCTCCGGCTCGGTGGTGGCGAAGATGAAAATCAGGTGGGCTGGCGGCTCCTCCACGATCTTCAGCAGGGCGTTGTTGCCCTCTTTCGTGATCATGTGGGCCTCGTCGATGATGAAGACGCGGTAGCGCGACTCCGCCGGCGCGAACAGCGCCCGTTCGCGCAGCTCGCGCATGTCCTCCACGCCGCCGTGGGAGGCGGCATCAAGCTCCATCACGTCTAGGTTGCCGGACCCGCCCGGCGCGAGAGCGACACAGGATTCGCACACGCCGCACGGGGTGGAGGTAGGCCCCTCGGCGCAGTTCAGCGAACGCGCCAGGATGCGTGCCGAGGATGTCTTTCCGCAACCGCGCGGGCCGGAAAAGAGGTAGGCGTGCGAGATCCGCCCGTTGTCCAGGGCGGTCGAAAGTGGGCGGGTCACCTGCTCCTGGCCGATGACCTCGCCGAACGTTGCGGGGCGGTATTTCCTGTACAGAGCCACGCGGGCAAGTCTAGCCCGCCTGTGCCTCCGCAGCTTCCACGCAGGCGAGCAGCACGCAGGTGGCCACGCCGTCCATGGCGGTGCGCACCTCGTCGAGAGGCGGCAGCGACGGCGCAAGCCTGATGTTCTGGTCCTTTTCGTCCACGCCACCAGGGAAGGATGCGCCGGCCTTGGTCAGGGTGATGCCGGCGTCCTTGGCCAGCTCCCACACGCGGGTGGCGGAGCCGTCCAGCACGTCGAGGGAGATGAAGTAGCCGCCTTCCGGCTCGGTCCACTGCGCCACCCCAAACTCGTCGAGGCGGCTCTCGAGGATCCCGATGACGGCCTCGAACTTCGGCGCCAGTGAGTTGGCGTGCTGTTTCATGAGCGTGTGCAACCCTTGGGCGTCGCCAAGCAAACGCGCATGTGCAAGCTGGTTGACTTTGTTGGGGCCGATGCCGCGGATGGAGGCGTGGGAGGCGTACCACTGAAGGTTCGCCTTCGAGGAGGCGAAGAATGCCACGCCGGAGCCGGCGAGGGTGATTTTGGAGGTGGACGACATGTACCAGAAGCGGTTCGGGTTGCCGTGCTTTTCCGCCAGCGCGATCACGTCGGGGTTGTCCGGCAGCGCGCCGGTAAGCGTGTGGATGGCGTAGGCGTTGTCCCAGATGATGCGGAAGTCTTCGGCCGCGGTTTCCATCGCGGCAAGCTTCTCGACGACCTCCGGCGCGAACGTCACCCCCGTCGGGTTTCCGTAAATCGGCACCGTCCACATGCCCTTGACCTGCGGGTCTTTCACCAGTTCCTCGACGGCGTCCATGTCCGGGCCGGTCGGGGTCATGGGCACCTGGACCATCTCGAAGCCGAAGTGCTCGGTGATGGCGAAGTGGCGGTCGTATCCCGGGACAGGGCAGATCCACTTGACGCGCTCCTCGTCCTTCCACGGGCGCGGCGAGTCGTTGGTGCCCCAGATATACGCCCAGGAGATCAGGTCGAACATGATGTTCAGGCTGGAAGAGTCGCCGGCGATGAGGTTGTCCGGGTCGATGCCCAGGGCCTCGGCCCACAGTTCGCGGATGTCGGGGATGCCGGTCAGGCCCCCGTAGTTGCGCACGTCCGCGCCGGTGTTGTCGGTGTAATCGCCCTCCCCCGGCAGGGAGAGCAGAGCGTTGGAGAAGCCGAGCTGTTCGCTCGACGGCTTGCCGCGGGTGAGGTCCAGGTTGAGGTTGCGGGCCTTGAGCTCGTCATACTGCTGACGGGTGCGCTGGGCCAGCTCGGAGAACTGTGCGGGATCGAGATCCGAAAGAGACATGGGTTACATCGTACAGCGCAATAAAAGGGGACCCCACGCACCTGCCAGAGCTCGCTGACCCTTGCTGCGTTCCCGCCCTGGGGGAGTTCACAAGATAACACCGCGTGGGATCCTGCCCGATACTGTAGCCATGTTGCCCCTCCAGAAACAAGCCAAGGACGCATAAGCCGGATGCGCTGCGGTTTTGGCCTTGGGCGCCGGGTGGTCTAATATATCGCAAGACGCTTTCGAGTGTCGCTGGAGGATTCGACTAGCGGCCTATGTCACACGCCTGGAACGCGTGCGGGTTTCACGACCCTCGTGGGTTCAAATCCCACATCCTCCGCAAAATCCGAAGCCGGCACCCCGCGGGGTGCCGGCTTCAACGCATATACTCGCGTGGCATGATCGACGAACGCCTTTTTGAAGCCATCAACCAGCAGGTCACCGAGGAGTACGCGGCGGCCTACATCTACCGCCACCTGGCCAACGAGATGGACGCGCTGTCCTTCCCCGGCCTCTGCGAGTGGTTCACCGCCCAGGCCGCCGAGGAGTGCGAGCACGCGCAGAAGTTCGCGCAGCACCTGATTGACCGCGGAGCGCGGGTTGTGCCCCACACCATCGAGATCGACGCGCCGGCAATCACCGGCCCGCTCGACGCGTTCGAGGCCGCGCTCGAGCACGAGAAGAAGGTCTCGGAGCAGATCCGCACCATCACCCGCCTGGCGGACGAGGTGGGCGATCTGGAGTCCCGCCCGCTGCTCAACTGGTTCCTCAACGAGCAGATTGAAGAAGAGGCCACTGTGGGCGAGATCGTGGACCAGCTCGAGCTCGTCGGCGCGGACGGCTCGGGGCTTTTGCGTATCGACGCCCGCCTGGCCGGCCGCCCTACCCCCACCCCTGAAGCGCAGTAAGTAAACTCCGCGCGAACTTCCGGCGAATTCCCAGCCACATCGCCCTCCCCCGGTAGCGGACCGGCCGCACACGCTCCACACTGTGGGGCGTGTACGGGTGTGAGCGGAGGCAACCGGAGGGCGTCGATAGGCAAAAGCGCCTGTCTCGACGCGGTTTTCTGCGCACCGCCGCTGTGGCGACGTCGGCGGCGGGTGCGGCGGTGGCGGTGCCGAGTGCGCAGTCGCAGAGCACGCTGCCCGCCAAGCCGGTGCCTGTGGAGATGGAGCTTGCGCCGCTGCCGTTCGTGCACGGCGTGGCCTCCGGCGACCCGCTGCCGGACGCTGTGGTGATCTGGACGCGCATCACCCCCGACGAACACGCGATGCCCGGCTCCGGCGGCGGCGCCAACACCCGGGTGCGCTGGCGGGTCGCCCGCGACGCGCAGCTTCGCGACGTCGTCGCCGAAGGCGAGACCGAAAGCCGCGTGGAGCGCGACCACACCATCCACGTCGACGTGTCCGGCCTGGAACCGGACACCGTCTACTACTACGCGTTCACCGTGGCCAACGGCCCGCACGAGGGCGCCGCTTCCCCGCTCGGCCGCACCAAAACCGCGCCCACTGGCCACGTGGACCGGCAGCGCTGGGCCGTCGCCTCCTGCGCCAACTGGGAATCCGGCTTCTTCACCGCCTACCAGGACATGGCCGCCCGCGCCTGGGCGGGCGAGCTGGACCTGACCGTGTTCCTCGGCGACTACATCTACGAATACGCCCAGTACGAATACGCCGGCTACGGGCCCGTGCGCCTGCACCAACCCGCCCACGAAATTGTCGCCCTGGCGGACTACCGCACCCGCTACGGCCGCTACCGCACCGACCCGCACCTGCGCGACGCCCACGCCGCCATGCCGTGGGTGGTGGTGTGGGACGACCACGAAATCGCCAACAACAATTGGCGCGACGGCGCCGACAACCACAACGCGGACGAGGGCGACTTCCACACCCGCCGCGACGCCGCCATGCGCGCCTACTACGAGTGGATGCCGGTGCGCCTGACCGAAACCTCCGACGAGGGCCACATCTACCGCTCCCTGCGTTTTGGCGACCTGGTTGAGCTGACCATCATGGACCTGCGCACCTACCGCGACAAAGAATTCTGGCGCGGCGGCGCGCGCCAAACCGGTGATGCGCGCACGATGCTCGGCTCCGAGCAGTACGACTGGCTCATCGACACCCTCGAACGCTCCATCACGACGTGGAACGCGCTGGGCAACTCCGTGATGTTCTCCCCGCTGCACATCGGCGCGGCGTTTAACCACGCGGCCACGCGTCCCGTCGCTAAGTCCCTCAGCGCGAACATCGTGCCGGCGCAGGCGCCGATTCCCGAGCTCAACGACATGCCACTCAACGGCGACCAGTGGGACGGCTACGACTTCGAGCGCCGCCGCCTGATCAACACCCTGGGCCGTTTGGGCAAGCAGCCGATCTTCCTCACCGGCGACATCCACTCCGAGTGGGCGCACACGATCACCCACGGCGGTGAGGAGATCGGCTGCGAGATCGTTTGCTCTTCCATCACCGCCCCGAACGTGGCGGAGTCGACGAAGATCCGCGCCGGCCACCCCGTCTTCGGCGCGGCGTGCGGCTACCTGCGCGCCGCGAACCCCAGCCTGCACCACGTGGCGCTGGACACGCACGGCTATACGGTTGTGGACATCACGCCCGAGCAGGTGGACGCGCAGTGGCTTCGCGTCCACAACATCTTGGACCCGGCCTCGCCGGTCTCCCCCGGCGCGTCACTGACGTGGCGCAAGGGCGAGGGCTTCGGGCAATAGCTTATCGACGAAAAACCATCCGCCCCCGTTGCATCAACGGGGGCGGCTGGGCGTTCTAGCGGTGGGAGTTACTTCTCCTCAGCCGGCTTCTCCTCCTTGGAGGAACCCTCAGCGTCCTTGTTCGAGGACGAACCTTCCGCGTTGGTGGAGGACGCCGCCCACTCCGGCAGCTCGCCGTCCTTGCACAGCGCGGCCAGGACGCCCAGGCCTGCTGCGAGGCCGGCCAGGGACAGGCCGATTGCGGCGGCCTGGGTGACCTGCGGGCCGAACTGCGCCTGGATGCGGCCAGCCTCAGCCTGCAGCTGAGTCATCCACTCCGGCTGCGGGCGGCGGTTGGTGTTGCCGCCGATGCCGAACTGCTCGAGCGGATTAGGAATGTTCATCTGCGCCGACACGTTCGCGGCAGCCTTGCCCAGCTCCTGGCCGAGCGGGCCAGCCAGCGGAGCGCCGATGGCGATGAGCAGGCCCACCGGGACCAGCCACAGCAGCGGGTTGGACTCGGACGACATGTTGGCGAAGCACTTCTGCAGGTTCTCGGAGGAACCCTGCTCGGTCACGGCCTGCTTGACCTCGACCAGCACCTTGACCTCGCCGGAGCCGTCCTTGCCCGTGAAGACGATCTCGTAGACACCCGGCTTGGTGCCCTCCGGCACCTCGATGGTGAAGGAGTTGTCGCCGCGCTCGACGATGGTCCAGCCCTCAGGCAGCTTCGGGTCGCTGCCCTTGTCCGCGTCCTTCGGCACGAAGATCACCAACGGATCCTTCTGGCCCGGGACGAACGGGATGGTGCCCTCGGAGGTCTCGCCGACCTCGACCGGGATCTCCTGGGTCTCCTTGTTGCCGCTCGGGAAGGTGATCTCCACCGGGACCTCGATCTTCGTGCCCGGGGTGGCGTCCTTCGGCGCAGTGATGGTGATGTCGCCGGTCTTCGGGTCGACGGTGATGTTCCAGCCGTCCGGGACCTTGTAACCGTCCGGGATCTTGTAGGTCGGGTCGCCGTCGCCGCTGACCTTCGGAGTCACCTCCTTGGGCTCGCCCGGGATGACGATGATCGTCGGCCCCTTCTTGTCCGGGTTCTCCGGGGTCTCCGGGGTCTCCGGGGTCTCGGTGCCCGGGGAGGTCTCCCGGTCCTTCACCGTGATCCCGGCCGGGACGGTGTCGGTCTTGCCGGACGGGTAGGTGACCGTGACGTCGATGGTCTTCTTGTCGCCGTCCTTGGCGGTCTCCGGGACCTTGACGGTGATCTCGCCGGTGTTCGGGTCGATCTTCGGATCCCACTCGCCCAGGTCCTGATCCGGGGTGATCTCAAAGGTGGAGTCGGCCGGGACGTTGTCCTTGCCCGGGGTCAGGGTCACATCGTCGCCCGGGGTCTTCTCCACCGCCGGGTAGTCCGGTGTGCCGTGGACGATGACCTTCGCCGGGACGGTGTCCGGTTTGTCAGAGTTCGGGTCGGTGACGTTGACCAGGATTTCCTTTTCGTCGCCAGGCTTGGCGCCCTCCGGGATGGTGACGGTGATCTTGCCGGTGTTCGGGTCGATCTCCGGCTTCCAGTCGCCCAGGTCCTGATCCGGTGCGATTTCGAAGGTGGAGCCGTCGACGACGTCGCCGGTCTGCGGCAGCTCGACCTTCTCGCCCGGCTTGTCGGTGACCTCGCCGTAGCCCGGGTCGTTGAGCACGATGACCTTGGCCGGGACCTTTGTGTCGGTGGAGCCGTCCGGGTACTTCACGTCGACCAGGATGGTCTTTTCGTCGCCCGGGTTCGCGGACTTCGGGATGGTAACGGTGATCTCGCCGGTGTTCGGGTCAACCTGCGGCTTCCACTCGCCCAGGTCCTGGTCTTCGGTGATGGTGAAGGTGGAGCCCTTCGGCAGCTTCTCGGTCTGGGTCAGGGTGACCTCGGTGCCGCGCTTGCCCGTCTCCTCGCCGTAGCCCGGGGTGGTCACGGTTGCCTGGAAGTCCGTCACCTTCACAACGGGCTTGAGCGTATCGACGGAACCATCCGGGTACGCCACCTCAACAGTGAACTCAGCGGTGTCGCCGCCCTTGGCGCCCTTCGGTGCGGTGACCTTGAGAGTGCCGTCCTTGGCTGGCTCGGCGGTCCAGCCCTCCGGGGCGTTGGTGACGGTGTAGGTGGCATCCACGGCCTTGCCGCGCACGTCGCCCGGCTGGGTCTTCAGCGCGACGTTGACGGTCTTGCCCGGCTTCACGGTGGCCGGGGATTTGTACTCCGGCGCGAACTTCTGCACCGGGACCTCGCCGGTGAACTCCGGAGAATCCTGGGTCACGCGGCCGAGGTTGTCCACCACGCGAAGCACCTGCGGCGAGTTGTATGCCTCGAACTTGGAGTGCTTGGTCTCCTCGCGCGGCTGGGCGAGCAGCTGCACATCGACCTTGGCCGGCTTGTCGTTATCCACGCCACCGGTCGCGTTCTTCGGCAGGGTGACGTAGACCTTGCCGTCGGCGTCGACACGCACCTTCGCGTCGGCGACAGCCTTGCCGCCCACGGTGACGTTGCCGGTCAGACGCTCGAAGTCGTTCTCGGCGTTGGCGACGGTGATGCCGGTGTCGTACTCGTTGCCGTCGGCGATGATCGCCTTGGACTTGGTGGACGACGCGGTAATGGGCAGGCAGTTATCCGTCTCAATCGGCCACGGCGCAACCTCAACGCTGGCCCAAGAGTTCACACGGGTGACCGACTGTCCGGAGGAGGTGGGCTGGTTGATCTTCCACGCCCACGTCTGCTTATCAAGGGAATTGTTCAGACCGAGCTTCGCGGATGCTTCCTGCTTCTCGCCCGGCTTCAGCGAGAAGCTGCCGTTATTCACCGGGACAATGTCGGTGACATTGAGGTTGACTTTCTTGTCCTTGAGTTCCGCATCGAACGCGAGCGCGCCCGACTGCTGCTCTTTCACCGTGAACGACTGCGTGACGTCCTTGGTTGCATTGTTTGTGATCTCGGCTTTCGCCTCGGCCCGCTCGAAGATGCGTTCACTTTCGCGATCCAGAGTCACCCATGCCAGGTACTCGGTGTTGGCCTCGTTGAGCGCGATACCGGCGGCGACGCCATTCTGGGTCGCTTTCCTGGCTTCGCCCGGCTGGGAGGTGGAAACGTTGTCCTCCATGACGATCTTGCAGTCATCCTGCGACGGGTTGCCGAGCACACCCGGCGGGCTGACAAATTCTTCCGGCAGCGCAGTCGCCTGCGGCGCCACGATGGCGGAGGTGCCGAGAGCCAGCGCGACGGCGCTCGCGGCGATCTTCTTCGGGTTCATTAATATCTCCTTTGAGGGCTAACTAAAGGTTGTCGCCCAATATGGAGAACATTCAGGTACCCCGCAACATTTTTTTACATAACTCCCAGGTTATATATCATAAACCCTCAGATTGTTGAGGCGTCCACAACCACGGCTCGCGAGAAAGCCGCGCCGGATCGAAACGTTCAAGTAACTTTTGCACGCTCGAAACCCCAACGTAGCCGAGCGATTCCGCGATTTGCGACACGACACCCTCCACACTGGCCCCACTCAGCATCTCCCGCAACGTCACCGCCCCATCGCGCTTTGCCAATCGACGCCCCTCCGGCCCCACCACGAGCGGAACATGAATATAAAAAGGTTCTGTGAACCCGAGCCGCTCCGCTAAGTACGCCTGTGCGGGAGCTGAGAACAACAGATCGTCCCCGCGCACCACCTGATCCACGCCCTGGTAGCCGTCATCGACCACCACGGCCAGGTTGTACGCCCAGTCCCCCGCCTGCGCCTGGTCGATGCGCCCACCGCGCTTCAGGATCACATCATCCACCGGGCCCGTGTATTCGCCCTGGTAGAAGTCGTGCACCGTCCACTCCCGCACGTGGGCGCGCAGCCTAATTGCCGGGAGGCGGCCGGCGGCGTGGAGCTCGGAGCGTCGAAAAGCTCGCTGCTCTTCTGTGAGATCGCGGCAGGTGCCCGGGTACATCCCGGGCTGAGCGTGGGGCGCGGAGGCTGCCTCCCGAATATCGCGGCGGGTGCAGTAACACTCGTACGTGTCCAAGCGGTTAAGCGCCTCGGCGTACGCGTCGCCGCGATCGTGCTGGTAGATCACGGGCGGATCGAAGTCGAGGCCGAGCATCTGCAGATCCTCGATCTGGCGCTGCGCGGACTCCGCGGACGAGCGCTCCGAGTCAATGTCCTCCACACGCAGGTAGAAGTTGCGGCCAGTCTGGCGCGCGAACAACCACGCCAGCACCGCGGTGCGGAGGTTGCCGAAGTGGAGATCGCCGCTGGGACTCGGGGCGTAGCGGCCGGCGGGAGCTTGAAAATCAGACATGTGTGCCATGATAAAGCGCATGTCACCTCGCGTTTCCCGCTCCCCGTACCCGTACCTGCTCGCCCTGTTCTGCGCAGTGTTTTTGATTTCCAACATCACCGCCCAAAAAGGCGTGGCCCTCGGGCCGCTGATCACCGACGGCGCGTTCTTCCTCTTCCCCATCTCGTATGTCATCGGCGACGTGATCGCCGAGGTCTACGGGTTCAAAGCGGCCCGCCGCGCCGTGTTCACCGGCTTCGGCATCGCCGTCGTTGCGGTCCTGTCCTTCTATATTGCGATCTGGCTGCCCGCAGCCGAGTTTTACGATATGAACGACACCTTCGCCGCAGTCCTCGGCCTCCTGCCACAGATCGTGGCGGCGTCACTAGCGGGGTACGTGGTGGGGCAGCTGCTCAACGCCTGGGTGCTGCAGCGGATGAAAGACCGGTTTGGTGCCGGGAACCTGTGGGCGCGCCTGATCGGCTCCACCATCGTCGGCGAATTCGCGGACACGCTGCTGTTCTGCTCCATCGCCGCCAGCGTCATCGGCATCGACTCCGCCGGGGCGTTTGTGAACTACGTGGTGGTCGGCTTCGTGTGGAAGACCGCCATGGAGGTGCTGCTGCTTCCGGTGACGTACCCGACCATCGCGGCGGTGCGCCGGGCCGAGGAGCGCGTGGCGGCGTAGGGGTGCGTGCCCTCGCTGCCCCCACTCACCCGCCCGCCCACCGACAAACCCTGAGGAGAGGATCCAGAGTATGCGCAGATTTTGCGCATACTAGGGGTCCCTTGCGCAGGGTTTGTGGGCACTGCGACAGTGGCACGCCGCACCTTGAGGGCCGCCCCCTACTTACGCTGACCTGCGTAGTAGCGGCCGAGGAACTCGTCGCGGTAGGCCTCGTAGTCGCCGGCATCGATGGCGGCGCGGATGTTGTCCACGAGCCGGATCATGAACTCCAGGTTGTGCATGGTGCACAGCGTGCCGGCCAAAAACTCCTTGGCTTTGAGCAGGTGGTGGATGTAGGCGCGGGAGTAGTTCTCGGAGACGTAGCCGCCGAACTCCTCGTCCACCCCGGTGAAGTCGCGCTTGAACCGGGCGCCGGCGAGGTTCAGCCGTCCGTCCAGGGTGTACACCCCGCCGCGACGGCCCAGGCGGGTGGGCGCCACGCAGTCGAAGGTGTCGGCGCCGGCTTCGACGGCGGTGAAGATGTCGTCAGGTTCGGAAATGCCCAGAAGGTGCCGGGGCATCGACACGGGCAGCTCGTCGGTGACCCAGCCGACGATGGTGCCCAAGTTTTCTTTCTCCAGCGCGCCGCCGATGCCGAAGCCGCCGAAGCCCCGGCGTCCCTCGTCGCGGGCTTCCTTATCCAGGTCCAGCAAACCCCGCACGGCGGATCGGCGCAGGTCCTCGTATTGGGCACCTTGGACGACGCCCCAGAGGGATTGGAGGGGTTTGCTGGAACGTGCCGTCGTCAGGCGGTCATGCTCGAGCAGGCACCTGCGGGCCCAGCGGCGCGTGCGCTCGACAGAATGTTTCTGGTAGGCGCGGGTGTCCACGAGGGTGGTCAGCTCGTCGAAGGCGAACATGATGTCGGCGCCGAGCTGGTGCTGGATCTGCATCGACACCTCGGGGGTGAAGCGGTGGGACGAGCCGTCGATGACGGATTTGAAGTCCACGCCGTCGTCGTCCACGCGCGCCATGCGGTCTTTGTTTGCGGCGCGGATGTCGGAATCCGTCAGCCCCGCAACATCCATGGCCAGGACTTTCTTGAAACCCACGCCGAGGCTCATCACCTGGAAGCCGCCGGAGTCGGTGTAGGTGGGGCCGTGCCAGTTTTCAAAGGCGGCTACGCCCCCGGCCTCGTCCACGATGTCGGGGCCGGGCTGCAGGTACAGGTGGTACGCGTTGGACAGGATGGCCTGCGCGCCGGTTTGGCGGATCTGCTCCGGGGTGAGCGTTTTCACGGTCGCCTTCGTGGCCACGGGAATGAACGCCGGGGTTTGGATGTCGCCGTGCGGGGTGTGGATCACGCCGGTGCGGCCGTGGCGGCCCGGCGCGGGCTCGAGTTGGGTGTGGGCCTCAAACGTCACGTCGGTCATGCGTGTTCCTTTTCTAGTTCGGTGCCCTCGACGTCCACTTCGGGCAGGAGGCGGTCGAGCCATGTGGGCATCCACCAGGTGGAGCGGCCCAGGATGTACATGGTGGCGGGGACGAGGGCCATGCGGATGAAGAAGGCGTCGAAGAGTACGGCGACGCCGAGGGCGAAGCCGAAGATTTGGATGAACGGTAGCGGCTGGTCCAAGAACGCGATGAACACGGCGATCATGATGATCGCGGCGGCGGTGACCACGCGTGCGCCCTGCGCGAAACCTTCGACGGTGGATTCGTGGACGGCGCGAAGCTTATCGACGTTTCCACGTTGCAGATACGCCTCACGAATGCGAGTGACCAGGAAGACCTGGTAGTCCATGGCCAGGCCAAAGGTCACGCCGATCATGAAGATGGGCAAGAACGACAGGATCGGGCCCGGGGTGTTGACAAGGCCGAAAAGCCCCTCCTGGAACACCAGGACGGTCACGCCGAACGCCGCGCCGACCGAAAGCAAAAAGCCTAAGCCGGCCACAAGCGGCACCACGATGGAGCGGAACACCACCATGAGCAGCACGATGGCCAGGCCCACCACGATGGACAGGTACAGCGGCATCGCGTCGGCGAGTTCCTCGGTGATGTCCATCTGCACCGCGGTGAGACCTGTCAGGCCGATGTCGGTGCCGGTGGCGTCTTCGACCTGGTGGATCACGTCGCGCACGCCGTGGGCGACGGACAGGGTGCGCTGCTCCTCGGGTCCGCCGTCTGGGGTGGCCAGGATCTGCGCGGCGGTGAGGTCGTCGTTGGCGCCGATGAGCTGGGCGTGGGTGATGCCGCCGACGGAACCGACCTCGCCCACGGTGTAGATGAAGCTGGCCATCGCGGCCTTTTCGGCGTCGCCGCCGGCCTCGTCCGGGATGGCGTCCATGTACGGCTGCAGGATTTCCGAGTCCGGGTTGACGCTGTGCGCGTCCACCACCAGCAGCAGCGGGGCGTTCACGCCGGGGCCGAAGCCCTCCGCCATGAGGTCTGCGGACTTGCGCTGGGTGGTGTCCAGGTTGGAGGTGGTGTCAGACGGCAGCGCCATCTCCAGGTTCAGCACCGGGATGCTCAGGGCGCTCAGTCCCAGCACCACCACGGCCATGACCAGTCCGGGGGCCTTTTCCACCAAGCGGACCCAGCGCCGACCCATGGAGTTTTCGTCCAGGTCCTTGCCCGGGCGCTTCCCGGGCCCGGGGTTGCCGGCAAGTCCCGGGATCTTGCCCGCGAACGCCTTCGAGCCCCACAGGCCCAAGAGTGCCGGCACGAGGGTCAGCGCCACCAGCACCGCGATGGCCACGGTGGCGGCGGCCGCCAGGCCCATCCAGGTGAGGAACTCGATGCCCGCCAGCGCCAGCGCCACCAGCGCAGTAAAGACGGTCGTGCCGGCGAAGACCACCGAGGAACCGGCGGTGCCCACCGCCATGCCCGCGGCCTCGTCCGGCGGCAGATCCCGCGCCTCCTGCCGGAAGCGGGAGAGGATGAACAGGGCGTAGTCGATGCCCACGGCCAGGCCGATCATCACCGCCAGCACCGGGGTGACGTTGTTCAGCTCCACCCAGTGGGTGGTCAGCAGCACCAGCAGGGCGCCGATGCCCACGCCCACCACGGCGGAAATCAGCGGGATCACCGACGCGGCGAGCGAGCCGAACGTCACCACCAGCACCACAAACGCCACACCCAGGCCAACCAGCTCGGAGGTGGTCTTCACCGCAATCGGGTCGCCGAAGCCGGCGCCGCCGGCCTCCACCTGCAGCCCGGCGTCGCGGCCCAGCTGCATGGCCTCAGTCACCACGTCGCGGTCCGACTGGTCCACGGACATCGACGACGGGGCATCGAAGTCGAAGGTGGTGTAGGCGATGCGTGCGTCGTCGGAAAGCATCCGCATGTTGTGCGCGTCGGCCTCCGCGCGCTCGGACGGCATGCCCATCTCCGACATCTGATCGATGATCGTGCGTTGCAGCTCCTCGTTGACCTGCACCGGGTTGCCAAAGCGCTGCCCCTCCACGCCCAGGTGATCGCGGATGTAGCCGACGGTGGCATCCATCGCCGCCATGTGCTCCGGGGTGTCCAGCCGCTCCCCCTCCGGCGCGGCGAAGACCAGGTTCACGCTCGGCGCGGTGGCCACGTTGCCCGCGTCGGGGAAGTTCTCCGCCATGGAGTCCAACGCGTCGATGGCCGGTGTGTCCTCGATGGCGAACTCGTCCGTGAACGGCTTCATTAGCGACAGCGCACCAGCGGCCGTCGCCCCGAGCAGCAAAAGCCACGCGACGATCACCCGCCACTTGTGCAGGTACGACCAGCGCCCGAGTTTGTACAGCAGTTTCGCCACGTAAAAGACCCGTTCCTTCCCGCCCGCGGCCCGCGCGAGCGTAACCCGGCCCATCCTAGTGGTAGCCCCATACATGCGAAAAGCCCCCGTTGCCAGGGGCTTGACACTTTGGCGGTAGCGGCGGGATTTGAACCCGCGGAGGTTTTACCCTCACTCGCTTTCGAGGCGAGTACCTTCGGCCGCTCGGACACGCTACCGCCGAACAGATTAACGGCAGCGCTACCGGATAACCAAATTAGCGGTTAGCTTCGTCCTCAGCCTCGTCGCGCTTGTCCTCGACCTTGGCGGCAACCTCGTTGGCCTTGTCCTTGATAGCGTCGCCCGCCTCGGAGAGCTTCTCCTTCGCGGAGCCGACCAGCTGGTCAGCCTTGCCCTCGTTGGTCAGCTTCTCGTTGTCGGTGGCGTTGCCCAGAGCTTCCTTGGCGTTGCCCTTGAGCTGGTCTGCCTTGTCCTCGATACCCATTGTCTTACTCCTTTGTTCGTTGGAATCAGCTAGATGCCCCACTATAGGTACGAACGGCGCGGCGTTGGGTAACGATTCAATTACTCCTCAGTGATTCGAAGAACTCGCTCAGCATCCCGGCAGCTTCTGTCTCCAACACACCCGCGCGCACCTCGGGGGTGTGCAGGTGGCGCGGGTCCCGGATCGCGTCCAGCACACTGCCCACCGCGCCCGTCTTCGGCTCCCACGCGCCGAAGACCAGCGAGGACACCCGCGCACCCAAAATCGCGCCCGCGCACATCGTGCACGGCTCCAGCGTCACCACCAGCTCGCAGCCGTCGAGCCGCCACGTCCCCAACGTCCGCGCGGCGTCGCGGATCGCTTCCACCTCGGCGTGGGCGGTGGGATCGCAGTTCGCTTCTCGACGGTTCACGCCCCTGCCCACCACCTCCCCAGCGGCATCAAACACGACAGCGCCCACCGGCACGTCGGCGGCGGGGGTCTGTTTGGCAGTCTCGAGCGCGACGCGCATGCGCTCCTCGGCGCGGCGCAGGCTAGCCGACAACGTCGTCTAACTCGTCGCCGAACCCGAGTTCGTCGGCGATTGACTGGGCGAGGTCGGCCGGATCCGCGTCGTCGTCAAGCAAAATGCTCATCTGCTCCTCGGACAGGCCAAGATCAGCGAGGATGTCGAAGTCCCCGTCCGCCCACGCGTCCACATTGTCCAACTCATCCGGATCGATGTCCGGGACCTCGGCGCCCGCCTCGTCGAGGATGTCCGCGGCGAAATCGTCGTCCACCGCCATCGTCGCATCCGAGATGAGCACGCGCGTTTGCGACGGCCCCGGGCGCACGATGACCAGATAGTCCTCCTCCACATTGAGCAGCGCAAACGCCGGCCCCTCCGCGCGCAGGTTGCGCACCGCGGTGACGGAGGTGGAAAGGTCCGAAAAGTCGTCGTCGAACTCACGCACACGCCACGCGCCACCGGTGCGCTCGACGGTGACTGCGTACCCGTCCGGGAAATCCTGGCTCATGGTGTCGAAGCGTAGTCCGCGGGCGCTGAGGTGTCACTAGACTGTGTGCGGTGACGACCCATCAACTGCCCCCAGTGTGCATCCTCGGCCTCGGACTCATCGGCGGATCCCTCATGCGCGACCTGCACGCGCGCGGCGAGCGCGTCTACGGCTTCACGCTGCACGGCGCAGGTGCCGCGCGCAGGGACGGCTTCGACGTGTCAGACTCCGTGAAAGAGGTGCTGCGCCGCGCCGAAGACGACGGCGCTCTGGTGGTCGTGGCGGTGCCGATGCGGGCCGTGGCCTCGGTGCTGGACCAGATAGCTGAGTTCGCGCCGTCGTGCGGCATCACCGACGTGGTCAGCGTGAAAAAGCCGGTCTACGACCTGGTGGTCGAGCGCGGCCTGCAGTCCCGCTACGTGGGCGGGCACCCGATGGCCGGCACCGAATTCTCCGGGTGGACCGCCTCCCAGGAAGGGCTGTTCGCCAGCGCCGCGTGGGCCGTGACCTTTGACTATGCCCGCGAGCACCCCGGCGATCCCGCATGGGCCGAGCTGTTCACCGTCGTCTGCCGCATGGCCGCTGTGGTGGGCGCGGAGGCAGTGCCGGTGTCCGTGGACCGCCACGACGAAGCCGTCGCCCGCGTGTCCCACCTGCCGCACGTGATCGCCGAAGCGCTGGCACTGGTCGGCGACCACGGCGGCACCCTGGCGCAGTCCCTGTCCGCCGGGTCCTTCCGCGGCGCCACCCGCGTGGCCAGCACCGACCCGGATCTGGTGCGCAACATGTGCGAAACCAACGCAGAATCCTTAGTGACCGTGCTCGACGAGTTCATCAACCTCCTCCAGGGCGCCCGCGATTCCCTGTCCGGCCCAACCCCGTCGCTGGAAGAGCTGTCCAAGTCCGGCCACCGCGCCCACCTGCGCATGGCGGCGCGCAAGGGGGCGCGCCGCGAGTCCGTCTCACCGGTGGAGATCTCCTCCCGCCCGATCATGCGCGTCCACCCAGGCACCCCGGGTTGGGAGAAGCAGCTGGTGCAGATCGAGTCCGTGGGAGGGCGCGTCGAGGTGTTCTAGTCTGTCGGCTGACGTAGCAACGCAAAAAGCGGCTCCCCTGTGTTGGGGAGCCGCCTTTTGTTCTACGCGGTCTTACTGGTTCTCGCGGCGGCGGCCCAGCGCCAGGTAGGCGCCGCCGATGAGCACGGACAGCACGCCGAGCGCGATGATCGCGCGCATCGGGGTGCCGGTATCCGCGAGATCACCATCGCGCTCGTCGGAGGATGTGGTGCGCGTCGTCGAAGTCGACTTGGCCACCTTGGTGGAGTTGCCGCTGCGGGTGACCACCTTCGCGGACGGGGTCACGCTGGTGGAGCGGCCCGTGGAACGACCCGCGGTCTTGCTGGAGGTGACCTTCGTGCCACCGAACGTGGTCTTGGTGGTCTTGGTGCTCTTCGAGCCACCAGCACCCGCCAGACCACCAACGCCAGCCAGAGCGGCCGCCGGGGCGAGGAAGGACGACGCCACCGGACGCACCTGGTCAATGACCTTGAGCACCTGGTCCGGCTTACTCAGCGTGGACGACGGGGTCGCGTTCGGGTCGCGCGGGAGCACGAGCTCTGCCTCCGTGTCGCCGCGGCGGACGACGATCTCAGTGTTCTTGTAGCCCTTCGGAGCTTCCTTGAGCGTGAGTCGGACGAGCTTGGCGTTTTCCTTCTTCGTCTCGATGTAGATCTTGCCTCGGCCGTTCGCGTCGGTGGAGCCGGCGACTGTGCCGTCCTCACTCTTGAACTCGGCTCCCTCGACGAGTTTGTCGTCTGCAGTCTTGACCAGGACGTCCAACTCGATGAGACCATCGTCATCCTGAGCAGCAGTCTTCGTGGTGGTCGAGGACTGCGTGTTCGTCGGTGCCGCAACGGTGGTGGTCACAGGAGCGGCGTTCTCACCCTCCGGGAGAACGAATTTTACGGACCTGGCGCCTCGCTGGACGACGGCCACGGAGTCGCCCCAGCCTTCCGGCGCCTCAGCGATTGCCAGGTTGAAAGCGTCCTTACCGCGGGAGGCGTCGTCCAGCTTCAGGGAAACCTTGCCCTTGCCGGTCTTGTCGGTGGCGCCGTCGACGGTGCCGTCCGCGCTGACAAAGGTGACGCCCTGCACGGAGCGACCGTCCTCGGTGACGACCTCCACGTCGAGCTCAACAACCTCGGGGTCGCGCTGGCCAACGCTCGGGGCCTGCTTGGACGGGGTCGGTTCCGCGGTGGTGGTCGGGGAAACCGTCGCGGAACTAGCACCAGCAGAGGGATCAGCGGCCGGGGTCTCGCCAGCGGCGGACTCCGGCTTCGCCTCTAGGCCGGCCACGGCCTTGTAGTTCTCCTCGTCGGTGCGGTCGGTCTCCACGTCGACGACCTTGCCGTCCTCGAACTTCACGGCGTTGCCCTCGCCGTCGGCGAAGAAGGTGGCGTCGTCGGCGAGGTAGGCGTACTCGAACGCCGCGACGTCGTCCAGGCTGACACCCTTGGCAATCTCAGCCGGGGCCTCGGTCGCCTTCGCGTCCTTCACGTTCAGGGTGTAGCGCGTCGCCTTGCCGTCCTCGACAGCAAGGGCGACCAGCTCAGCGTCGTTGCCGGTCGGAGCCCACGCAAGCTCGGGCAGGTCGCGCACGCCTTCGACGGGCTTCTTCACAAATTCGAGGTTTTCCGGCTTGCTCTTCGGACCGGTTTCGTCGTCGGCGAGGCCCTTGGTGTAGACAGTCGCGCCGTCGAAAAGCACCAGCGTGCCGTCCTGAGTAAAGGCAGCGGAGGTGATCCCCTCAGCATCGATGCCAGAGATCTCGCCGAGGTCCTTCAGGTTGCCGGTCTGCGGGTGAATGCGCAGCAGGTGTCCCTCGTTGGACACGGCGTAGAGACGGCCGTTGGCCGGGTTGCTTGCGACCGCGCTGTAGGTGTGGTTGTCGGAGGTGTACTGCACACCCGAGGTGCCGGAGCCGGCGGCGGTGGCCGAAACGATCAGGGACGCGAAGCCCTTGAGGATCTCAGCCCACTCCTGCACCGGATCCGCCGTGGTCGTGGGGGCCGCCTTGCTTGTCGACGCTTTCGGGGTCCCCTCAGCCGACTTCACCGACGTCGTTGCCGGGGCGGCGGTGGAAGAGGTTGCCGGGGCGGCGGAGCTGGTGTCCTCCGTGGAGACGACCGGAGCCTTCGACGTGGTGGACTCCGAGGACGGAGACGTGGTTTCCGCCTTCGCAACGGGCACGAGCGTCAGCGTGCCCGCGACTGCAGCGGCGAGCGACAGCCCGGCGATGCGGTTGACCTTGGAGTTTGAAGCCATTATTACCTCTCGAATGTGAAAAAGCGCGCGAAAGCCCAAAAAGCACCTACGAATGTATACGTTTCAGCGCGTCGTCTCAATATTTAAAACCTGGAAATGTGCAGCACCCCGGCCTCGCCGACGCCTATCGACGAGACCGGGGCGCGTTCTAGCACTCAGCCATGGAGCGGGGCCTTAGTTAGCGGCCTCTTCCGGCTGGGTGTCAGCCTCAGCCTCTGCTTCAGCCTCAAGCTTCTTGGAGCTGGAGCCCTCAGAGCTGGAGCCCTCGGAGGAGCTACCGCCCTCCTGCGGCTCGGCCCAACCGAGCTCACAGCTTGCGTAGTACAGGCCGGTGAGCAGACCAGCGATTGCGAGCAGCGCCACGCCGCCAGCAGCTGCCGGGGCAGCCGGGTTGATCTCTGCCAACTGGCGGTTCACGCTGTCGATCTGTGCCTGGATCTCGTTCATCCACTGCGGACGCTCGAAACCAATGTTCACGTCCGGCATGACCTGGCGCACCGCCGCGTTTGCCTGGGCGGCAGCCTGGTTCAGCTCGTCCTCGAACATCACGCCGATGCCACCCATGACGGCACCGAGCAGGCCGAGCGGAACAAGCCACGCAACCGGGTTGGACACGGAGGACGCAGATGCCAGGCACTTACCCAGGGAGCTACCTTCATCCTCGACCTGGCCCTGGGCTCCGTCGCCCTCGGAGAGGCCGGCAGTGCGCGGGGTCTCCAGCTGGAGGTTGATGTACTGCGTGCCCTCCTCGTTCGCGAGTTCTCCAGAGACCTCAAACTCCTTGGACTCGAGGATCGCACCCGGATCGAAGGAGTTGTTCTCCGGATCCTTCGGGTCGACCAGACGCAGCTTGCCCGGGCTGTCAATCTTCACCGAGTACTTGCCGTACGGCGTGCCTTCGAACAGCACGTTGCCGTTCTCATCGGAATCACCGGCGAAGGACGGCGTGCCGTCGGACGGCGCCAGCGAGACCTTCAGGCCGGTCAGGGCCTCGTCCGGATCCTGCTTGCCGTTGCCATTCTCGTCAACCCAAGCAACAACCTGGACGTCGTTGGAATCGATCTCTGCGCCCTCGGAGACCACAACGTGGGCGTTGCCCTTGATGTTGTCCTTCGGGGAGATGATCAGTACGGACGACGGGTCGTCGCCGTAGTCCGGCTCGCCCGCGTAGCTGCCACCGCGACCCGGACGTTCCGGAAGCTCACCGCGAGCCTCAGCAGCGTTGTGGTGCTTCGCGCCCGGCTTGAGGCCTTCCGGCAGCTCAGCAGTGAAGACCACCCGCTCTCCCGGCAGCAGCGTGCCAGTGAAGCCTTCCGGATCCTTGATATCAAGTTCGTAGCACTGGCTGTCCTCAGTCTTTTCAGACGCCTTCACCGGCTTGCACTGATCCTCATCAACGCCGTCCTCGTATACGACGTCGGTGAGTTTGACGTTGACCATCGCGGTGGAACCGGTGTTCTTCACCTCGTAGGTGAAGCCCAGCGGCGAGTTGGCCGCAGCCTTCACCGGCTCATCCTTGTTCGTGGCGTACCGTGCATTGACCTTCTTCGACACAGCACCGCGCAGGAACTTGGTGTACGCGGAATCCGGCAGAGAGCTGACCTTCTCGCCCTTGGAGGTGACACCGCTAGCGGTTGCGACGTTGTTGAAGTCGAACGCGTCCTCCGGCGCCTTCATCTTGGCGCTCCAAACCTTGGAGTCGCCCGGAGCCAGCTCAGACTCGGCGGTCCAACCTTCCGGCATGGTCAACTCAATGTTGCGCTTCTCCAGCTCCGGATCGTCGAACTCGATGTCCTTGATCGGTTCGTCGCCGTCGTTGGTGACGATCAGGGCGTAGAGGAGGTCCTCGCCGTCCTTGACGGTCATCACATCGTCGACAAGCTCGCCGTCCTTGTTCTTTACCTTACCGTTGTTGTCGGCGTCACGGCCCCAAACTCGCTTCTCAAGCTTCAGGGAATTGTTTTGGGTCAGGTGGATCTCCGGCAGCTCAACATCCTCGCCAGCGCGGACCGGCACCTTGATCGGATCAACATCGTTGCCACGACCCGGGGTGAGGATCTCCACTTCGTGGACACCCGGAATGACGTCGTCGATCGCGAAGGAGCCGTCGTCCTCGACCGGGATGACGCGGGAGTTGCCGCGCGGGTCGGTCACCACAACGACGGTGCCCGGCACAGCCTTGCCGTTGCCGTCGTCAACGCGGCCGACGATGGACTGGGTCTTCGGTGCCTCAACCTTGATCTCGACCGGGGTGGACTCGCCGGACTTAACAGTCACCTTGCGGTTGATCTTGTCGCCCTTGACGTCCACATCCGGCCAGCCCTCAGGCAGGGTGACCTCGAGGTCGAAGTCGGCCTTGCCGTCCGGGAAGTACTTGAAATCGATCTGCGGGGTGACAAAGTAGCCGTCCGCGTCGACCTTGATCGGGACCTCGTAGTCGAACTTCTCGCCGGTCTCCGGGTCGGTAACGCCCTTCTTCACCAGCTTGATGTCAGAGCCATTGATAGGACGGTTGGAGTCGTCGACCAACCAGCCGTGGATGGAGCCCGGCTTCGCTGCCGGCTTATTCTTGTCCAGCTCGACCTCCGGCTTGCCCACCTTAATCGGCGGCAGCTTAGAGGTCTCACCCTTCTTCACCGGCACAACCTGCGGCTTCGGATCGTTGAAGCCATCCGGCGCGTCGACGATCACCACGTAATCGCCGTCCTCCGGCACCTCCGGCACCTCGAAGTTGCCGTTCTCGTCGACCTCGATCGGGTCGCCAACCTGGTTACCGTCCTTGTCTTTGACAATCACGGTCGGCGGCTTCGGCTTGCCGTCCTTATCCTTCGACGGCGGCAGCGGCTTGCCGTCCGGGTCGGTGACAGTGCCGATGATGCTCGGGTTCTTCGTCTCCGGCTTGGAGGTCGACGAAGGCGCGGTCGTCGTTGCCGGTGCGGCAGTCTTCGGCGTCGTCGGCTGCGTCGTGGTCGTCTTGGTCGACGTCGTCGGCTGCGTCGTGGTCGTCTTGGTCGACGTCGTCGGCTGCGTCGTGGTCGTCTTGGTCGACGTCGTCGGCTGCGTCGTGGTCGTCTTGGTCGACGTCGGGGTGGAGGACTGAGCAGAGGTAGTGGTCGTCGTCGGCTTCGCTGTCGGAGCCGGAGCGGCCGTTGAAGTCGTCGGCGTCGACTTCGTTGTCGTCACCGTCGCGGCCGGCTGCGAAGTCGGCGTGGATGGCTGGGTCGTGGTCGGCTCCGAGTCATACTTCTTGATATCAAGTTCCGGAAGCTTCTTATCGGTCTCACCAGGCTTAACCACAAACGGCTGATCCTCAACCTTGCTGTACCCCTCCGGCGTCGTCACACGAAGCGTGTAATCACCCGGCTGCACATCAGCCCAGTCAACCTTGCCATCAGCACCAACAGTCGTCGACTCCACAACCTCACCGTTGCCGTCAATCAACTCAACCTTGGTGCCCTCAACCGGCTTCTCGTACTGATCCACCACCACATCAGACACCGAACCATCAAGCGCTTCGATACCAAGATCCGGAAGCTTCTTATCGGTCTCACCAGGCTTAACCACAAACGGCTGATCCTCAACCTTGCTGTACCCCTCCGGCGT
>NZ_JASPJX010000018.1:24618-25703 GCF_030232585.1 Corynebacterium sp. MSK008
TTGCCGTCAATCAACTCAACCTTGGTGCCCTCAACCGGCTTCTCGTACTGATCCACCACCACATCAGACACCGAACCCGTCATGTCAACTTCGTTGATAACGGCTCGGAGCTTGGCTGCGGAAGCCCCCGCGTCGGTAGGAAAATCGGAATAGGTGCCATCCTCGTAGCGGAACTGAAGCGCCAGATTTTCATCAGGCAAGGTCACGCTCTTTGGGAGAGTAAACGCCAACGTCCGTAGTTCTTTAGGGGAGCCTCCCCCAACTCCCTCAATAACTCCAAGATCCTCAACGAGGTCTCTACCTTTAAGCAATCGCACGCTGTAATTTGCTTTATCTGGAAACGTGTCAGTCGACTCAATTTCAGCAGGTACCTCGATACGAACACTGTTGAAAGTCTGAGCAGCTTGGCCGAAGTCAAGGGTGAGCGTCGCAGCCCACTTATTGTCAGTTAGACCGGACTCCGAGAATCTCGCAGCAATAGTGGTGGTGTCAGTCTCCTGAGCACTTGCCAAGGATGCGCCACTTCCCACGCCCCCACTTACGCTCGGCACCGTCAGACCAGCCAGCGCCAGGGAGACAGACGTCATGCCGGCGACGACGGAGCGCTTGCCGGAGTGGCGGCGCGGGTTGCGCCCCGCGGAGGAGGACATTGCGTTATAACGCCCAGGGTTCGAAGGGCCCTGGGCGGCAGAGTCCGAGTTGAACTCGAACGGGGAGGAAGCGTTCTTCAAGATGGCTCCAATGGTTGTTTTTGTAAATGGGAGAAATTCGAGGAAGAAGTACATAGAACACACTTCTCCCGCGGAACTGCCGTAAAACCTACCAATTTGGACAGCTGCTTTCAAGCAAGCGTCAACCCTGAAAGTGCAGTTAATGAGGGCTTTTTCAGTTTTAAAAGGTTTTCTAAAGTTCCTAACAAAGAACACTCAGGCCCCGCCTAATCCTGAGAGAAACACAAAACGCCCCGAGCGGCTTGCTCGGGGCGTTAGGAAATTGGTGCGCCCGGAGGTGTCTGAAGTCACGACATATTTGACGGGGTGTGCCTGCGGAAGGCGTCGTGATCCTTGACAGGTCAGTCGCGTCAT
>NZ_JASPJX010000019.1 GCF_030232585.1 Corynebacterium sp. MSK008
TAACCGCCTAACCAAACCCCCAACTTCATACCGAGCCGAAAGCACAAACGGCTACACCACTACACGGGACTTGACCAGCAAGCGCTGCCACGCTGACACCTCCTATGGGTCGGAAGTCGAGTACCGGACGTCGAGTACACCCGCGAACACCGTTGGACTCGACCTCCGCTACTCGACCAACAACGCGGCCACGAAACCCCGGTGCCGGTCCAGACTCAGCATTGCGGACAACCACGACACCACCAACTATGGGTGCACACCAACGAAATAGGTGGTGAGGAGGCAGGGGTCTCGTAATAGCTGCCAAGGTAATTTCACGGCCAAGTGAAACGCAGGGCCAGAACATCCCGCTGTTCAACTTCTGTGAGACCACGCCAGCCGGCGGGCCCCGCGGACTTCCGCACTGCGGACAAGCAGGCCCGCACCCATTATGGGTGGACACCCACGAAGCCTGGACTCAGCATTGCGGACAACAACGGCCCGCCAATAATGGGGATGCGCCCACCAATTAGAGTTAGGGGCGGATGCTGCGGAAAGACCGCAGTTACAGCAAGGGCCAGTCGTCGGTGAGTTGAAAGTCCCTTTCGTGCCCGCGCAGGGGGTCGACGAAGCCCAACCCGGTGCAGCGGAGCAGCATCGGCGCGGAAAAGTCCTCGTTGTCGGCGGGGAGCAAGGTGGGGTAGATCCGGTCGCCGAGGATGGGTGACGCTTCTGCCATCATCTGCACGCGCAGCTGGTGGGTACGCCCGGTTTCGGGCCGCAACACGTACCGCCCCAGCGCGCCCGAAACTCCGTAGCGCGTTTGCAAGGTCAACTCTTCCGCGGGGGTCAGCCGCGTGACGTCTGCCACCAGGGTCGATGCATTTGGTTCGGCGCCGGGCACTAACTGGGCGGCGGGTTCGCCGGGTTGTTTGGTGAGGTGGTGGTGCCAGGGGGTGGCTGGAGGGACGTCGTGAAGCGATGCGATTGCTTCGTACTCCTTGCGGACCTCGCGGCGCGCGAAGAGCTCCTGGTACGCGCCGCGGATTTCGCGGCGTTTGGTGAAAAGGAGAAGGCCCGAGGTGGCCCGGTCGAGGCGGTGCGCGGGCGTGAGCTCTTCGTTTCCTGTGGCGCGCCGCAGCCGTACGGTCGCGGTTTCGGTGATGTGGGACGCGCGCGGCATTGTGGCCATGAACGGGGGTTTATTCACGATGAGGAGGTCGTCGTCCTCGAAGACTGTGGTGATCTCGAAGGGGACTGGCTTCTCGGGGGCGGGCCGGCGGTAGAAGAAGACGTCGGTGCCGGGTTCCAGCCAGGTCTCGGGAGCTAATGGGGAGCCATCGCGCTTAACGACGGCACCTTCGGCAAACCTCGCCAGCACCGCATCCACGTTGTCGTCGGGGTGGCGGTGGCGCTGGGTGGACACGAGATGCCAGATGAAGTCGGCGGCAGTGATGCCCGGGCCTTCTGGCACGCGGGCGCGGGTGGCGCCGAGGCCGCCGCGGGGCGGCAGCGGCCCCGTCGTGAGAGTCTTTTTCCGAGCCATGCTGTGTAGTAGATTAGCCGCCATGGATTTAGGAGCATTGGTTGAACCGCTGACGGCGTTTTTCTCCGAGGGCATCGGCAAGACCATCATGGACATCTTGAGCGTGATCTACCAGGTACTCTTCCCGGCAAACGCTCCCTCGGCGACGCCGCAGGAACTGCCGCGCTAACCCCTCGGACGGCACTAGACTGGGGGCATAACCAGCCGATCCGAGGAAAGGTTTGCACATGACCCAGGAAGATATCGTTGTTGTTGCTGTAGACGGCAGCCCCGCCTCCGACAATGCAGTGCGGTGGGCTGCCAACACCGCGATGAAGCGCAACATTCCGCTGCGCCTCGCGGCGTCGTACTCCATGCCGCAGTTCCTGTACGCGGAGGGCATGGTGCCGCCGCAGGAGGTCTTCGACGAGCTGCAGCGTGAGACCCTGCAGACCGTGGACCGCGCGCGGGAGATCGCCCTCGAGGTAGCGCCGGACCTGCACATCGGTCACGCAGTCGCGGAGGGTTCTCCGATTGACATGCTGCTGGAGATGTCCAAGGAATCCACCATGGTGGTCATGGGCTCCCGCGGCCTGAGCGGCATCTCGGGCATGGTGCTCGGCTCCGTATCTGGCGCTGTGGTTTCGCACGCGTCTTGCCCGGTGGTGGTTGTGCGCGAGGACAACGCGGTGACGGAGGCGAACAAGTACGGCCCCGTTGTGGTTGGCGTGGACGGCTCTGACGTGTCGCGCCGTGCTACCGAGGTGGCCTTCGAGGAGGCGGCCGCGCGCGGTGCGGAACTGCACGCGGTGCACACCTGGGTGGACACCCAGATCCAGGGCCCGGGCGCAGGCTATGCGGTCTCCGAGGACCACTGGAAGGCTGTGCAGGCAGAGAAGGACGAGTTGCTGGGCAAGTACCTCGATGATCTGGCGGAGCAGTACCCGGATGTGGCGGTGAAGAAGATCATCACGCGAGACCGCCCAGTGCGCGCGCTGGCTGGCGCCGCCGAGGGTGCGCAGTTGCTGGTTACCGGCTCTCACGGGCGTGGCGGCTTCAAGGGGATGCTGCTGGGGTCGACCTCCCGCGCGCTGCTGCAGGAGGCACCGTGCCCGATGATGGTCGTGCGTACACAAGATTCGTAAACGAATTGTTACGCAATTGCATGCGATGTGTTGCACGCCAACTTTGTAAAAAGCGCATAATGGCCCCGTACTGATGAAAAACACTTAGAAGGGTTTGAAAGATTATGGCACCTGCAATGGGTCTTATTGGTTGGATTGTTATCGGTGGTCTCGCTGGCTGGATCGGTTCGAAGATCCAGAACCGTGACGCACAGATGGGCATCGGCCTGAATATTGTGGTCGGTATTATCGGCGGTCTGCTCGGTGGCTGGCTGCTGTCCGTGTTCGGCGTCGATGTTGCTGGTGGCGGGCTGTTCTTCAGCTTCCTCACCTGCCTGCTTGGTGCGGTGATTCTGCTGTGGATCATCAATATGGTGACCAGTAAGCGTCGATAGGCAAAGCGCGAAATCCCTCGGGTTGAACCCGGGGGATTTTTTCGTGAGCGGTGGACTATACGTACCGGTTTGTCTATATTGATATGCGACCGACGCACGAAGGAGTTTTCCTTGGCCACCACCAGCAAGAAAAAGCCGGCGCAGCGACGCCGCGACCGGCCGAGCCCGCGCCAGCGGCTGCTGGACGCTGCAACGAAACTGTTCACCGAAGAAGGCATCCGTGTCATCGGCATCGACCGGATCCTGCGCGAAGCGGACGTGGCCAAGGCCTCGCTTTACTCGCTGCTCGGCTCGAAGGACAACCTCGTCATCGCCTACCTGGAGCAGCTGGATGAGCAGTTCCGTGCCCGCTGGGGCGAACGCGCCGCGAAAGCCCCGGACGCAGACGCGAAGATCCTCGCATTCTTTGACATGGCTATCGACGAAGAACCCGAGAAGGACTTCCGCGGATCCCCCTTCCTCAACGCCGCGGGCGAATACCCGCGCCCCGAGGTGGAGTCAGAAGAACGCATCATCGCAGCCTGCATGGCGCACCGTTCCTGGATGCACGAGACCATCACCGCCCTGCTGAAGGAGAAGAACGGCTACGAATCCTCCGCGCTGGCGGATGAGCTGCTGATTTTCCTCGACGGCGGGCTGTCCGGCGCGAGGATCCTGCACAGCGTTGAGCCGCTGCGCACCGCCCGCGCTCTGGCGGAAAACACGCTGGGTGCGCCGCCGCCGGATTACTCCATCTAGCGCGCCGGCGCTACGCTGAGCCGCATGACCACGGCCCCCATGCATACGCAGCCGCGCCGCATCACTGTTTCACAGGTGATTGGCGAGCTGCTGCTCACGTTCGGCGTGCTACTGCTGTTGTTCGCGTTCTACGAGTCTTATTGGACCAACATCGCCTCGGCCAAAATGCAGGACGAGGTGCAGACCCGTCTGGAAGAGCAGTGGGTCAACCCCCGCCAGGCCAAGGCTACTGAGCTGGGCGATGCGTTCGCGCGCATGTACATCCCTGCGTTCGGTCAGGACTACCAGTTCGCCATCGTCGAGGGGGTGCAGGAGCACCAGCTGCTCACCGGCCCGGGCCGCTACCCGGGCACCCAGATGCCGGGCGAGGACGGCAACTTCGCCGTGGCCGGGCACCGCGTGGGCAAGGGTGCCCCGTTCAACGACTTAGGTGCGCTGAAGGCTTGCGACGCCATCGTGGTGGAAACGCAGGCCGAGTGGGTCACGTACCGGGTGATGCCGATGTCGCAGGACCCGGGGGAGCGTCGTAGAGAGGGCATCGACTGCCTGCCCGGCGAACTCAACGAGCGCATCGCGGCCGGCGATTACGCCCAGGTCAACGGCCGCGAGATCACGCTCCCGGGTGACATTGAGGTGGTCAACCCCATCCCGGGCAACCGCTCGACGAAGGTGGAGCCGGGCATGGAAGGGCTGATCACGCTGACCACGTGCCACCCGCAGTTCTCCAACGCGGAGCGCATGATCATCCACGCGGTGCGCACGGAGGTGCAGCCGAAGGACCCGTCGGGCGCGGTGCCGCCCGCCATGAAGGCACAGAAAGAGGTGCGATAGCGATGTATGCGGCACTGTGGCGCAAGCTTCCCGGCCCCGCTCCGGTGAAGTGGCTGCTCACCTTAATTATTTTGGTGGGCGTGTTCTTCCTGCTCATGGAGGTTGTCTACCCGTGGGTGTCGTCGATGATGCCCTACAACGACGTGGCGGTATAACCCCTTAGAGCCAGCGCGGCACCGGCGGCGCCCACGCGCGCAGTTTGGCCAGGAGTTCCTGCGGGTCGTCGGCGACAACCATGTGGGCGCGGTCTGTGCGCCGCATGAAGCCCTGCTCCACCATGTGGTCGATCATCGCCACCAGCGGTGCCCAGAACTCGCTGCCGAGTAGCCCGATGGGCTTGTGGTGCAGGCCGAGTTGCTGGCTGGTCCATTCCTCGAACAGCTCGTCCAGGGTGCCGGCGCCGCCGGGCAGGGCCACGATGGCGTCTGCAAGCTCGCTCATGCGCGCCTTGCGCTCGGACATCGTGGTTACCACCTCGAGGCGCTCGAGGCCTTCGTATTGCAGCTCGTAGTTGACCAGGTGCTCGGTGAGGACGCCAATGCTTCTCGACGAACCTGCGGCCACCTCACCCATCAGCCCCAATTTGGACCCGCCGTAGACCAGAGTGATGTCGGCGTCCGCCAACGCCTCGCCGAATGCCCTGGCCAGCGCGGCGTTGGCGGGGTTGGTGCCTTCGCGCGCCCCGGCGTAGACCGCGATGGCTTCGATCTCGCGGGACTTCAGCGCCGGGAAGATTTCGCCGCGCAGCAGCGGCGCGAGCTCGGCGTCGGGGGCCGTGGGGTCGATCCAGCGGGCCTCGGCGATCTCCGCGGCCGGCGCGGGCGACAGGCCGGTACCGGGGTGCAAAAACACCGTGGAAGTGACGGTGCAGCCGGGCTCGTTGGAAGCGGGCGCCCTGAACTGGCCCAGGTAGCTCAAGTCCTCCGGGTCGACGTCCAGGCCGACCTCTTCCCGGGTCTCGCGCAGCGCGGTTTCCACCAGCGTCTCGCCCGGCTCCGGCTTGCCGCCCGGCAGCTGGAAGCGCGGGCTGGTGTGCTTGCGCACGCACAGCACGCGGCCCTGCTCGTCGGTGAACACGATGGCGGCTACGGAGATCATCACAGGACTATTCACAGGGCCAGGTTAGCGATTACTTCCTTGGCCACCGTTTCGGCCTTCACGGACTCGTGCTGGTTGGTGAACACCGCCACCGCGGTGGGCCCCTTGGCCACGGCGTACGCAGCGCCGATGCGGCCGGGCACGTCCCCGCCGCCGTGGCGGCCGCCGTCCCACCCGCCGGGCAGCGTCGCCGGCTGGGTCAGATCCACCGGGGCGACGAAGTCCACCACGGCGCGGGCGTCTTCCACGGAATCCATGTGGCGCACCATCACGGTCAGCTGCGGCTCTTCGGGGTAGGACCAGAACTGGCACGCCGGCGGGTCGAAGCGGGTGTCGGTGCCCACGCCGGTGACGCGCTGGCCGTTGGTTTGCGCCACCCACTCGGTGTCCAGGTATGGGCACTCGGTCCAGCTATCGCGCGGGGTGTCGGGGAGTGCCTCTACTGGCAGCGCCGATTCAGGGGCTGATTCGGGTGCGGGGGCGGCCGGAGGGTCGTCGATAGGCGAAGGCTCCTGCGAACACCCGGCGAGGGCGAGCACGAACAAGGCGGTGGGTACTCTCAGACGCATGAGCTCCAGATTAGTGCTGTTGGAGCAGCATCCCGGAAAGACCGCGGACTACCGGGCGCTCGATTTGGGCATCACGGTGCTGGCGGTGTGCCTCATGCTCGTCTCGTTCGGTGCGCTCGCGCGCATGCCGCTCAACAGCGCACTGCTGCACATCGTGCTGACCGCCGCGTTCGCGTTTCTGCTGTTCTACGGCATGGTGGAAATGTACCGCTGGGGCGCGTGGGGGCGCGTGGCGTGGATGCTGGGGGCGACGGCGGTGTGGGTGGCGGACATGACCGTCTCGCCAGTGGCCGTGTACTGGGTGTTCGTGCTGTTCTTCGTGGCGCTGCGTGCCTTTGACAACTGGGTCGGCTACGCGTGGGTGGTGCTGTGCCTGGGTATTGCGATTGGCATGCAGATCCCGGCCGGTCTCACCCTCGGCGGCATCATGGGCCCGGCGCTGTCCGCGGTGGTTGTGGTGGCGATCGCGTACGCCTTCGACACCATCACCCGCGTCAGCCGCGAGAGGCAGCAGCTTATCGACGAACTGCTGGCCACACGCGACCGCCTCGCCGACACCGAACGCGCCGCCGGCGTGGCCCAGGAACGCGAACGCCTCGCGCACGAGCTGCACGACACGGTGGCGCAGAACCTCTCCTCGATCCAGATGCTGCTGCACTCGGCGGAGCAGGACGTGCGGGAAAGCGGGCTGCCGGAGGATGCGGCGCAGGCGCCGCTGAGGAAGATGGAGACGGCGCGCCGGGCGGCGTCGAATAACCTGGCGGAGACCCGCGCGATGATCGCCGCGCTCGCTCCGGCGCCGCTGACCGAGTCCTCGTTGCGCGACGCGCTGGCAAGGGTGGCCGGGGACTTCGGCGAGGCCGGCGGCCTGGACATCGGGGTGGAAGTCGACGGCGAGGCCGTCCCGCTGCCAATGCGGGTGGAGGCCGGCTTGTTGCGCATCGCCCAGGGTGCGGTGTCCAACGTGGTCAACCACGCCGAGGCGAGCGCTGCCCGCATCACCCTGACCTACGCGCCGGAGGAAGTGCGCCTGGACGTGGTGGACAATGGCCGCGGCTTCGACGTTAACGCGCAGGGTCTCAAACCCAGCGGGCTGGGCCACCTGGGGCTGGACGCGATGCGATCGCGCGCCGCGGAGCTGGGCGGAAAGCTGGAGATTGAGTCCGCTCCCGGCGGGCCGACGGCGCTGACCGTGGCCGTGCCGGTTAGGATCAACCAAAAGACTGACCTTGACTCTAACGAGGAGACCGACGTTGATCCGGGTACTGCTGGCTGACGACCACGAGATTGTCCGCCTCGGCCTGCGCTCCGTTTTGGAAGCCGCCGAGGACATCAAAGTGGTGGCCGAGGTAGCCACCGCCGAAGGGGCGATTGCCACCGCGCAGGCCGGCGGCATCGACGTCATCCTCATGGACCTGCGCTTTGGCGCCGGCGCGGAAGGCCAGCGCGTGACCACCGGCGCCCAAGCCACCGCCGCGATCAGGGCCAACATGTCCAACCCGCCCAAAGTGCTGGTGGTGACCAACTACGACACGGACGCGGACATCCTCGGCGCCATCGAAGCCGGCGCCGTGGGCTACCTGCTCAAGGACGCCCCGCCGGAAGAACTCGTCGCGGCAGTGCGCTCCACCGCCCGCGGCGACGCCACCATGTCCCCCGTCGTGCGAGATCGGCTCGAATCCAGGGAGCGCACCCCGCGCTCCTCGCTGACCCCGCGCGAGCTGGAAGTGCTCCAGCTGGTCGCGGCCGGTTCCTCCAACCGTGAAATCGGCCGCCAGCTCATGCTCTCCGAGGCGACCGTGAAATCCCACCTCGTGCACATCTACGACAAGCTGGGCGTGCGCTCGCGCACCTCCGCCGTGGCGTCCGCGCGCGAGCAGGGCGTGCTGTAAGGCTTCGTACCTCAGCCTTACAGCAGGGGGATTATCTGGATAGCTTGGCGTGCACCTCTGCCGCCAGCTTGTTCAGGTCCTCGTCGATGGAGTTGTGCGCCAAGCGGCGCTGCTCCGGGTTCGCGTGCTCGGCGTTACGCACGGCCTGCTCCAGCTCGTCGAGACGCACGCGCGCGTCGCCCCTGAAACCCTCGCCGAGGTTGTCGGCCTGCTCGATGTTCTGCCGGACGGCGTTGATACGCGCCTTGAGCTCGGCGCCGCGGCCGGAGTGGCGCGCGAGATCCTGCGACGTCAGCCCCAGGCCTGCGGCGCGGTTGTTCACCTGGCCCTGCTGGAACGAAGTCAGCGCCTTGTACGCCAGCGGCAGCAGCACCGGCACCAGGACGCGCGCGGCGGAAACCCACTGCTTCGCCTTCTTCTGGGTGATGCCGGATTCCTGGATGCGCTTCAGGTGCGCCTTGGCCAGATCTTTTTCGTGCTTCTGCTTGCGCTTCAGGCCCTTCTTCTCTTCCTTGAGCAGGCGCTTTTCCGCCTTGTCCAGGAGCTTGGCCACGCGCTCGTCGGCCTTCGCCTCCTGCTTGGCCAGCTGGCGCGCATGCGTCTGCGCCGCCTTGACCTCGGCCTTCGTCTTCGCGCGGGACTTGCGGATGGCCTCGAAAACACCCATGGTTTGCTCTCCTCTAATCGTTCGCTCTAACGCCCATACACTGTACCTTCCGGGGCACTACCCCTGCGCAGGTATCGTTTGAGGCATTGTGAGTAACGAACCTGTGCGCGCCTCGGACCTCGTGGGTTGCCGCTTCCGCCAGCGGCAGCGCCGAGCGCACCCGGACGTACCCGAATTGCCGGAGGCGCTGCTGCGCCAGCCGCAGATCGACGCCGCCCGCGCCGCCGTGTTCGACCTGTTGCCCGTCAAACGCGCCATGGGCGACGGCGCTGGCAAGGCGTTTGTGCGGGTGGACATCGACCCCGGGTCGGACCGTGTGGAAGCAACGCAGGATGCCTTACGACGCCGCGCGCACCTGATCACCAACGCCACCCTGACCGGCGCGGTGGAGGGCGTGGACGCGGAAGCCGACGTGGACATCCTCGTGCGCACCGACGCCGGGTACCTGCCCGTGGTGATTTCCAACCACCGAGTCGCCCGCTCGCACCCGAGCGCCGAGCTGGAGATGATCCCCACCGGGCGCCTGGGCCTGGGCCAGCCGTTGACGGTGCACGCGAAGGCGCGCCATCACACCGTGGACGGCTACCGCGTCACGCTGGCGCACCTGCTGCTCGGCGAGCGCGCGGACGACCGCGGGGCTGTGATCGGCCAGGACCGCACGCGCGCGTACCTGTGCGATCCATCGCGCTACATCGAGCCGCTCGTGGGGGCGCTGCTGGCGCCGCTTCCGACCGAGCCAAAGCGCCTGAAACAGTGCGCCACCTGCCGTTTCTGGCCGCTGTGCGAGCCGCGCCTGGTCGAACTCGACGACATCTCGCTGCTGCTCCCGGGCGGCCGCGGCGACGTGTGGCGCGAGCGCGGCATTCATACGGTGCAGCAGCTTATCGACGAAGCTCCGCCCGAACCCGCCGCGCTGGCCCGCGCCTGGCGCGCAGGCATCCCCGTGCTGCGGCGCCCCGGTTTCGCGCCCGCGCCCCGTGCCGACGTGGAGGTGGACGTGGACATGGAGGCCTACCTGGACCAGGGGGCCTACCTGTGGGGCACCTTCGACGGCACCGACTACCGCGCCTTCGCCACCTGGGACGAGGTCGGCGGCGACGCCGAGGAGGAGAACTTCGCTGCGTTCTGGTCCTGGCTGATGGCGCGCCGGGCCGAAGCGCATGCGGAGGGCAAGACCTTCCGCGCCTACTGCTACGCCGCGGGCGGGGAGAACCACTGGCTGCGTTCGTCGGCTAAGCGCTTCGCCTCCGTAGACGCCGGGGAAGTCGCCGCGTTCATCGCCTCCGACGAGTGGGTGGACGTGTTCGCCCACGTGCGCCGTTCGCTCGTGGGCACCGACGGGCTGGGCCTGAAGGTGCTCGGGCCGGTGGTGGGCTTTGAGTGGGAGGACGACGACGTCGACGGCGAGCGCTCCGTTGCCCTGCGCCGCGCCGCCCGGTTTGGCGACCAAGCCGCCCGCGACATGCTACTTCGCTACAACGAGGACGACTGCCGCGCCACCCGCGCCGTGCGCGACTTCCTAGACGCGGGCGCGCCGGGCGTGCCCGACTTTGGCGAGGTGTGACGCGCGCGGATCGTCTAGCACGATCCCGTGCGTTGCTAGACGATCGTGTGCGCCGCGAGACGTTTCCCCAGTTCGTATTGGAAATCATATTCAGTAACCGTTCAATCGTCTAGCAGGTGCCCGGTTCTGCTAGACGATCCGCTCCATGGGCCGCGGGGCGAATGGGGTCTTAGCGCTCCGCCCTCCACAGCGCTGCGGAGACCACAGCGAGCACACCGAGCAGTACGGCGAGCACCGCAACGAATCCGGCCCACGGCAAACCCTCGTACGCCCAGCCGGTCGCAGCCCCCAGGATGGACGAGCCCATGTAATAGCAGAACACGTACATGCTGGACGCTTCGGCGCGGTCGCGTTCGGCGATGAGGCCGACCCAGCCGGAGGCCGTCGAATGGAGCGCGAAAAAGCTCGCCGTGAACACTAACAGGCCAGCCAGCGCGATCCACAGCGAAGACGCGGCGACGGCCAGCGCGCCTGCCAGCATCAGCAGCGCAGAGGCCAGCACGACCACGCCGCGCCCGTAACGTCGTGAAAGTGCCCCGGCCCGCGCGCTGGACCAGGTGCCGGACAGGTACACCACGTACACCAGACCAGACAGGGCAGCTGGCAGCCCGTAGTCCAGCACCGCGCGGAAGCCGAAGAAGTTGTACATGGACACGAACACGCCCATGGCGATAAACGCGGTGGCATACAGCCCCACCAAGCGCGGGTTTTGCAGGTGGCCCAGCATCGCGCGCACCTCCACGCTGGGGCGTATCGACGCCTTCGGCACGAAATTGCGCTGCTGCGGCAACGCCCACGCCGCCAGTGCCGCCAGCGTAAACGCCACAAGTGCGCTGCCGAACATCGCCCAGCGCCAGGAGGTGACCTCTAAAAGCCCGGCCGGGATGAGGCGCCCGCTCAAACCACCGATCGAGTTTCCGGCGATGTACAGGCCCATCGCGCCGGGCAGGTCGCCGGGGTCAAGTTCTTCTGACAACCAGGTCATGGCAACAGCCGGGGTGCCGGCGATGAGTGCGCCTTGCACCGCGCGCAGGGCGATGAGCTGCCCGGCGGTCTGGGCCAGCGGGAGCACCAGGCCGAGCGCAGTCGCACCGAGCGCCGAGACCACCAGCACGCGCCCGCGGCCGTACTTCTCGGACAAAATCGAGGCGGGCACAACGCACAACGCCAGCGCGCCTGTGGCAGCGGAGACGGTCAGCGCAGCGGTCGACGGACTCACGTCCAGCTCCGAGGTGAGCGTGGGCAGCAGCGCTTGTGTGGCGTACAAGGCGTTGAAGATGGCTAGCCCGAATGCGAGCATGGCCCACGTTGCGCGACGGTATTCCAGGCTGCCTTTCTGCATGCCAACCATGCTAGGAAATCCGCAGCAGGAATTTTGCAAAACCTCTTGCGCGTTAAGGTAAGCCTAACCTAGTATGAGTTTGAGTTCGCAGGGACTCGACGTATCACAGGGAAAGCCAACGCCCGCCGCCTCCGACAAGGAGGGGGCGGGCGCTGGTGTTAGGGGAGGCGGAGCTCGTCGTTAAGCAGATGCCTTTGCGTAACGCTCGTTGACGTCGTCCCAGTTGACAACGTTCCACCATGCCTCGACGTAGTCAGCCTTGACGTTCTTGTACTGCAGGTAGAACGCGTGCTCCCACATATCCAGCATGAGCACCGGGGTGAAGTCCACGGAGACGTTGCCTTGCTGGTCGGTCAGCTGCTGGATGATCAGGCGGCCAGCGATGTGGTCGTAGCCCAGCACTGCCCAGCCGGAGCCCTGCAGACCGGTGGCGACGCCAGCGAACTGCTTCTTGAAGGCCTCGAAGGAACCGAAGTCGCGGTCGATGGCCTCAGCGATCTCGCCGGTCGGGTTGCCGCCAGCGTTCGGTGCCATGTTCTTCCAGAAGATGGAGTGGTTGGTGTGGCCACCCAGGTTGAACGCCAGGTTCTTGGACAGGGCGCGCAGGCGGTCCGGGTTAGCCTCACCGTTGCGCTCAGCCTCGAGGGCCTCGAGCGCGGCGTTCGCGCCAGCGACGTAGGTCGCGTGGTGCTTGTCGTGGTGCAGCGTCATAATCTCTTCGGAGATATGCGGCTCCAGCGCGTCGTATGCGTAGGGGAGATCGGGAAGCTCGTAAACAGCCATGATTGATTCCTTTCGTCTGCGAATCAGTTGCGGGACCCATGGTAGAGAAAATTTGGGAACAGTGTTGTGACCAAAGTCGTTGTAGGGGGCATGGGATTTCTTTTCGCACCTGAGCCAAAGCTTGTCGACGTCAACTCCGCCCTCCCCGGCCGCCCCGAGCCGGTCCTTGCCAATCCGCGCGAGCACGCGGTGCTGGGCACACCCATCACTGGCCCGTGGCGCGAGGGCCAGAAGCGCGTGCTGGTGGGCATCGGCTGCTTCTGGGGCGTGGAAAAGATGTACTGGCAGATGGACGGCGTGAACTCCACGTCGGTGGGCTACGCCGGCGGCATTACCCCGAACCCGACCTACCGGGAGGTGTGCTCCGGGCAGACCAACCACGTCGAGGTAGTCGAGGTGGTCTACGACCCCGAGGTGATCACGCTGAAAGAAATTGTGAAGGCCGCACTTGAGGCGCACGACCCGACGCAGGGCTACCGCCAGGGCAACGACGTGGGCACGCAGTACCGCTCCGCCTTCTACACCGACACCGAGGAAGAGGCGGAGCAGATCCGCGGGTGGATTAACCAGTACGAAAAGGACCTGCAAAGCGCCGGCTACGGCGACATCACAACCGAAGTGAAGTCAGTGGAGAAAGACGGGGTGCGCTACTACCTGGCCGAGGAAGAGCACCAGCAGTACCTGCACAAGGTGCCCAACGGCTACTGCCCGCACCACTCCACCGGCGTGGCCTGCGGGATCTAGCTAGTAGCCGTGCTTTGAGGGGAACCCGTCTTTAGGCATGCGGGTCTTCGTGGCGTCGTTGTGGATCCAGCGCGCCACCCGCACCAGCTCGGGGCGGGTAAGCGCTGCGCCGTTTGCGCCGTCGCCGTGGATCACGCCGTTCCAATACGCGACCGTCTCATCGTGGTAGTTGTGGCCGTGCGGCGAGGGGTAATCCTTTGACGGCAGCTGGTCGACGCCGATCTGCCAGTAGGTCACCAGCGGCATCCAACGCATCGTGTCCAGCGCATCGAGGTGCTGCGCCCTCGGTGCCGGCACGCCGCGCGAGCCGGGCTCGCGCAGCCAGTCCGGCGGCTTGATGGCAAGGCTCGGCTCCCACCACACCACCGGGTCGGAAGCGTGCTGGGCAAACACAAAGCGGGGTTCTTCCCAGCTGTTGCGGTAGGGGTTGCCGCGGAAGTCGTGGCGCAGGTGTGCGGGGTGGGCGGTGAAGCGGACGTGGCGGCCGCCGTCGAAAAGCGGGAGGCGCTGCGGAGACCCCTTCTCCCTGCGCTTGGTCAGCTCGCTGTGATTGCGCGCAAACCCCGGTGTGCCCGTGAACACACCGCCAGCGGTGCGGGTGAGGAAATGGTCGAGCGATTCGAATGCGTCGGAAACGCCGTACGCGCCGAGGGATTCGCCGCCCACGTACAGCTTCGGGCGGGAATCCGGGTCCATCCGGTCCAGCTCGTTGAGGATCGCCTCCAGCAGCACACGCGAGGAACGGATCGGGTTTTTACGGTCCGCCATGTAGGAGTACGCCGAGGGCAGGTAGGAGTACTGCATGGCCACGATCGCGGAGTCGCCGCGGGTGACAAACTCGAAGCCGGAGGTGTGGAAATCGTTGATCCAGCCCGTGCCGGCCGCGGACATCACCGCGATATGGCTGCGCTCAAACGCGCCGGTGCGGCGCATCTCCGCAATAGCCGTGGCGGCCATAGCCTCGAAATCCGGGGTATCCTCCTCGCCCAAGTCCAGACCCACGAAGATGCGGATCGGCTCCTTCGCCTCGCCCTCGAGCAGGCGCTCAATGTCGGCCTTGCGGGGCCCGCCGGCCACCACCGCCCGGCCCTGGCGGCCCATGGTGTTCCAATCCACCGCCGATTCCGGGGAACCGGAACGCTGCGGACGCTGCGGCTGGTCCGCGCCGCGCATGAACTCGCGATCCAGCTCAAGGGCCTGGCGGCCGGCGCGGGTGAGGAAGCGGCGCACCACCATCCGGTCGCCCACCAGGATCAGCAGTGCCCCGCCGCCGACGATCGCCAGCGGCCAGGACGCCACCGGAGGAAGCTTCTTGCCCAACAGCTCGTTGAGCGCGTCGATGAAGGTCTGGATCGCGTCGCCCACAATCAGCACCACCCCGTAGCCCAATGTGCCCAGCGTGACACCGACCAGCTGGGAGCTGACCTTGAACTTCTCGTCGCTTTCCACCAATTCTTCCTGGCGCACGCGGCGGCGCATGGACGTGGCGAAAACACCAAACGTCACCCCAGTCATCGCCAGACGCACCGGAGCGGGAAGCAGGCTCTGCGGTTCGTCGGAGCGGACGGGGCGTAGGGCTTGCGAAGCTACCGTCGCAAAGCCATGGCCGATGCCCTGCAGTACCCCCACATTCAGCGCCGTCGCCCACCAACTGTGCGGTAACAACGACGGCGACACCGCGCCCCACGTGGCCACCTCCGCACCAGCAAGCCCCGCCCGGAAGTTCGGCGGCAAGCGGCGCAACCCCCGCATCCGCAACGCCGGAGAAATATCGCCCAGGACCTCCAACGCCGCCATCGGCAACGCCAGCACACCGTCACGCCTGAGGGAGAAACGTTTTCGGGCACGTCCAAGCGCATCGGGGAGCTTGTCGAGGGCTACGCGGACATCCTGGAAAGACACAGGCGCAATTGTTCCAAAAATTCTCCAGTCGCGGGGGCCGCTGCGCGCGGGTAGCCTCGGGGGCCGTGAGCGAACTGAGGGTTCCCAAGATTGTTGCGCACCGCGGATTCTCCGGCCACTACCCAGAACTGACGCGCCGGGCGTTCGAAGAAGCGTTGAAACTGCCCATCCACGGCATCGAATGCGACGTGCGCTTAAGCCGCGACGGCCGCGTGGTGGTATTCCACGACGCTTCAGTGTCCCGCACCACTGACGGCCGCGGTCGCGTGGACTGCATGGACTTCGCTGACTTGCTTCAGCTCAACTGCGGCACCCGCGAGGAACCGCAGCAGATGATGTGCCTGGAAGAACTGCTCGAACTCATGCAGGACCACCCCGACAAGCACCTCTACATAGAGACAAAACACCCCACCATCTACGGGCCCGAAGTGGACGAGCAGACACTCCGCACCCTGCGCTACGCCGGGCTGCACGAATCCGAGAACGTGCACATCATCTCGTTTTCCCACCGCGCCGTGCGCTACTTCACCGAGATGGCGCCGGAGCTGGAGACCTTTTACCTGTTCCGCCTGAAAGAGATGCGCTGGAACCGCAAGAACCGCATGTTCTCCCGCCCCTACGGCGTCGGGCCTGCGCTGCAGCACCTGCAGCTGCGCCAAGAGCTGTTGGGCTACCGCGGCTTGAAGACGTACACGTGGACCGTGAACACCCCACGCCAGATGCGGTGGTGCGCCGACAATGGCGTGGACGTCATCGCCACCGACCTGCCGGACGTGGCACTCGCGGCGTTCGGGCAGGTGCCGGCCGCGGCGGTGGCGGGGTAGATCGGCCGGGTATCCGCAGTGTAGGGCGCTGCTGCCGGTACGATTGCGCGCATGGTGCAACGCAAGCCGAAAAAGAAGAAGAACCGCGAGGACCTGCCCGAGGGCATGACCCGCCGCGAAGCGAAGCTGGCAGCACGCGCAGCCGAGCGCGAGAAGCTGCAGAAGGACCCCCGCCCGTTCGGCGGCCTGGCCGCAGAGGCCGACCTGGTCGCGCTGCAGGAGTTCGTGCCGTCAGCCGTGGTGACATTTGAGGTCAAGGGCACCCCGGTAAACATCGCCACCGTGCTGCCGGGTGCCGGCGCCGCGCTGGTGCGGGAAGAGTCCCAGGGCGGCGAGCGTTTCGTGGCCCTGCAGGTCACCTCCCACTCCCAGAACCCGGGCCGCGACCTCGCGTACGCCCTGAACTGGGTCATCGATGCGAAGCCGGGCGAGACGCTGCAGTCCACCGTCGCCGATGGTTCGCAGCCGGAGCTTTCTTCGCTTCTCGACGCCTCCGCCACCCCCGAAATCACCACCTACCAGGACTTCTCCTGGTGGTTCCCCGAAGGTGCTGCGGTGCCGCCGCAGATCCAGCAGGCGCTGCAGCAGGCCAACGACGCTGTCCTGCCGTCCGAGAAGGTCGGGGTGGACCTGCCGGGCGCGATTTGGTGGGTCAACCCCGGCGGCGGCAAGGCGCACATCCGCTGGGTGCGCACCGAGGACAACGAGGCGCAGATGCTCTCTGCGCTGGCCCGCATCGCCGCACGCGGCGAGCTCAACCTGGGCGAAGGCACCAAGTTCGCCGGCGCCTTCCGCACCCACGGCCTGGTCGTGCCGGTGTTCGACCTCGACCCGTCCGTGGAGGCAGGCTCCTACGAGGAGGCGCTGACCGCGCTGAACAAGCAGATCGAGGCAGAGTACGCCAACGACGCTGCGTTGTCTGCCGACGAGCGCAAGCAGCTGGACAACATCAAGTCCCGCCAGGTGACCATCTAGGGCCTGCGGGGAACGCACCCCCAGCGCCCAGATCCAGCTATCAGGACCCAGCTAATCGCTATTTTTTGGCGAATAGCTGGGGCTTACTAGCTGGATCCGCGAATTTAGGGGGCGCGGTGGCGCTGGGGGTGGCCCGGACTGTGGCTGGGCACCCGACGCACTGTCCCGCCTAGCCGTAAACCTTCTTGCCGGCCACCCAGGTCTGCCAGGTAATCGGCATGCCCGGGCGGTACGCCAGGTTGATGGCGTTCTCGGCGTCGAGGATGTGCAGGTCAGCGGCGGCACCCGGCACGAGGGTGCCCTTCGCGGGGCGGCCCTGCGGGTCCTTACCGTCGCCGACGTTGTGGCGTCGCAAGGCCTTCGCGCCGCCGGTGGTGGCGGCTTCGATGGCCTCGTCGAGGGTGAGGTGCTGCTGCAGCACCGCAGTGGTGACGCAGAAGTTCATCGAGGACGTAAACGAGGTGCCCGGGTTCAGGTTGGAGGCGATGGCGACGGTGGCGCCGGCGTCGATAAGTTTGCGGCCCGGTGCGAGCTCCTCGCGGGTGGACAGGTCGCAGGCGGGCAGCAGCGTGGCCACGGTCTCCGATTCCGCGAGCAGCTTGATGTCTTCGTCGGACAGGTAGTTCACGTGGTCGACGCTGGCGGCGCCCATTTTCACGGCGAGCTTCACGCCGGGGCCTTCGCCGAGCTGGTTGCCGTGCACGCGAACACCCAGGCCAGCGGCCTTGCCGGCCTCGAGGACGCGGCGGGACTGCTCCTCGTTGAACGCGCCGCGCTCGCAGAACACGTCGATCCACTGCACGTGGTCCTTCACCGCGTCGAGCATCGGGCCGACAACCTCGTCGATGTACTCGTCGGCGTCCGCCCCCGGAGGCACGAGGTGGGCTCCCAAGAAGGTGACTTCGTCGACGTGGCGGGCGGCCACGCGCGCGGCCTCGGCCTCGGATTCGACGTTCAAGCCGTAGCCGGTCTTGGTTTCAAAGGTGGTGGTGCCCAGCGCCTGCGCCGCGGCGACGCGCTCCGCCACCAGCTTGTCCAGGCGCTCCTCGCCCGCGGAGCGGGTGGCTTCCATGGTCACGGCGATGCCGCCGGCGGCGTAGCCTTCGCCGGCCATGCGCGCCTCGAATTCCTCGGCGCGGTTGCCGTCGAAGACCATGTGCGAGTGGGAATCCACCCAGCCAGGGAGCACAGCTCGCTTCTCGACGTCTACAGTTTCCGCCGCCTTCGCCGCCTCAGCCGGCGCCTCGTTGGCGGGGCCGACCCAGGTGACCACGCCGTCGTCGATAAGCATTGCGGCGTCTTTGATGGTGCCGAGCTCGGAGACGGTGCGCAGCTCGGAAATACCGGTGATGAAGGTGCTCATGAGTGCCTTTCTTTGGGGGTTGTGCACGGCCCAGGGTAATGAAAAGCGCTGACGCGCCCACGAGGGGAAACGTCAGCGCTTGGGGTGCGGATTAGTCGCGTGCCTTGAACTCCATCGGGATGCGCACGCCGCGCTCCTTGGCCACCTCGTCGGCGCGGGTGTAGCCGGCATCGACGTGGCGGATGACACCCATGCCCGGGTCGTTGGTGAGCACGGCCTTGAGCTTCGCCTCGGCGAGCTCGGTGCCGTCAGCCACCGTGACCTGGCCGGTGTGGATGGAGCGGCCCATGCCCACGCCGCCGCCGTGGTGGATGGACACCCAGGTCGCGCCGCCGGAAACGGCGGTCATGGCGTTGAGCAGCGGCCAGTCCGCGACGGCGTCGGTGCCGTCGAGCATGGACTCGGTCTCGCGGTACGGCGACGCCACGGAGCCGGAGTCCAGGTGGTCGCGGCCTATGACGATCGGGGCCTTGACCTTGCCTTCCTTGACCAGGTTGTTGAAGATCACGCCGGCCTTGGCGCGCTCGCCGTAGCCCAGCCAGCAAATACGTGCCGGCAGGCCCTCGAACTCGACGTACTCCTCAGCGGCGTCCAGCCAGCGGTGCAGGTGCTCGTTGTCCGGGAAGGCCTCCTTGATGGCCTGGTCGGTGACCTTGATGTCTTCCGGGTCGCCGGACAGCGCAACCCAGCGGAACGGGCCGAGGCCCTCGCAGAACAGCGGGCGGATGTAGGCCGGAACGAAGCCCGGGAACTCGAAGGCGCGGGTGTAGCCGGCCTTGCGGGCCTCGTCGCGGATGGAGTTGCCGTAGTCGAACACCTCGGCACCCTCGTCCTGGAACTCCACCATCGCCTGGACCTGCGCGGCCATGGCCTCGCGGGCCTTCTTGGTGAAGGTGGTCGGGTCCGCGTCGGCCTCGTTGTGCCAGCTCTCGAACGGGATCTCGGTGGGCAGGTAGGACAGCGGGTCGTGCGCGGAGGTCTGGTCGGTGACGATGTCCACGGTGAACTCGCCTTCGCGTTGGCGGCGCAGCATCTCCGGGAACACCTCTGCGGCGTTGCCCACCAGGCCCACAGACAGGGCGCGCTTCTCGTCCTTGGCCTCGGTGACCAGCTTGATTGCTTCCTCGAGGTCGGTGGTGACCTCGTCGAGGTAGCGCTTGCCCTGGCGGCGCTTTAGACGGCCCTCGTCAACATCCACGATCAGGCAGGCGCCGCCGTTGAGGGTGACGGACAGCGGCTGTGCGCCGCCCATGCCGCCGCAGCCGCCGGTCAGGGTGAGGGTGCCGGCCAGGGTGCCGTCGAAACGCTTCTTCGCCACAGCCGCGAAGGTCTCGTAGGTGCCCTGCAGGATGCCCTGGGTGGCGATGTAGATCCAGGAACCGGCCGTCATCTGGCCGTACATCATCAGGCCCTCGTCCTCGAGTTTGCGGAAATGCTCCCAGTCAGCCCAGTCGCCCACCAGGTTCGAGTTGGCGATGAGCACGCGCGGTGCCCACTCGTTGGTCTTCCACACACCGACCGGCTTGCCGGACTGCACCAGCAGGGTCTCGTCGGACTCGAGGTCCTTGAGCGTATCGACGATCGCGTCGAAGGCTTCCCAGCTGCGAGCAGCGCGACCGGTGCCGCCGTAGACGACTAGGTCGTCCGGGCGCTCCGCAACCTCCGGATCGAGGTTGTTCTGCAGCATGCGCAGCGGTGCCTCGGTCTGCCACGACTTCGCCGAGATCTCAGTGCCGCGCGGGGAGCGGACCTCGCGTGCGCCTTCGGACCAGTTCTTCGCCATGGGAATTCCTTTCTGTTGTTGCCCAATCGAGGTATCGGATAGACAGTAACGCGCATCACAGGCGGTGGGCCTGGCGGTTGGGGCTGATTTGTCTCGGATATGAGACTTTTGTGTGGCGCGGGTCTTCTTCGCGCACAAACCCCGAGCAAGCGGTCCAGAGGATGCCCGGCGGGATCAAGCGGTTAATGCGCCACGTTTGAATATTTGCTCGAGTATTTCACGTGGGGTTGCTCCGCCGAGGAC
>NZ_JASPJX010000001.1 GCF_030232585.1 Corynebacterium sp. MSK008
TGCAGCGGTCATCGTCATGTGCCTTTCGGTGAGATGTGGTAGTTGAGTCGAAAGGTTACTGGCGGTGGCCGCCCCTGTATTTCCCAGGGCCCACCATCAGCAAGCGTTACACCACACTAAGGGACGCAACCTTCCCCTTGTTGCGCAGGAACGCCTGCATCTGCATCACCTGGTTGGACTGCCCGGCAACGTACGCGAAGCAGGCGCCCAAAAAGTCGATGATCTGCTCGCGCGCAAAACCGGACTCGACAACGTCGGAGCCGAAGGCGAACACTTCGGAGCGGGTGATGGACGCGGTGGCGTCGTCGCGAAACGGCGGCACGCGGCGCAGGTGGTGCGGCCACCCGGTTTTCCAGCGGATGGGGGAGAAGGTCACGGAGTCGCCCAGCACGTCCTGCGCGGTGGGCTTGACGGTCTCGAGGGCTTCAGCAATCTGAGTCATGCGCTCCATCTTAGAGCCCTTAGACTTGCCCACCATGACCGCAACCGTCCTGCTTCTCGACCCCCGCTGGCCCTCCCTCATCCCCCTGAACCTCGCCGGCCACATCAGGGGCGATGTCGCCTTCACGCCTGAGGTGCCTGTCGACGTCCGCTGGGCCCTCAACGTCGAAGGCGGCCCGGAGAAGTGGTTGATTTCCACCGACCCGCACGACCCGGAGGTCCTGCGCTGGCAGGGGGAGGGCGCGGAAACGGAACGCGTCGCTAGTCTCGACGACCCTGTCTTCGAGGCCACCCGCACGATGCACGCCGCGCGCCGCCGCGGCGAATGGGAGCAGGCGATGACGCACGAAAGCCTCCTGCCGTTTCTGCGGGAGGAGGCTGAGGAGGTCGCGCAGGCAATCGAGCAAAAATTGCCTATCGACGATCTAAAGTCCGAACTGTCCGACCTGCTGCTCCAAATCCTGTTCCACGCCGAGATCGCTTCGGAGTCCGGCGCGTTCGATTTCGGCGACGTGGCTGACGCGTTTGTGCAGAAGATGTGCCGCCGCGCGCCCTATCTTTTCGACGGTTCAACCGGCCCCGTGGACAAAGCCACCCAGGACCGGTTGTGGGAGGAAGGCAAGGCCGTCGAGAAGCGCTAGCCGCGGAGCTAGCGCAGCGCGCCGATGTAGTTGCGGATCTCCGGCAGGTTGGCCTGGGAGGACATCTGGGAGCTCATCTCGAAGAACTTGTCCATCGGGGTGACCGGGTCGGGTTTGACGATGCCGCACTCCAAAGCGCGGTCCGCAAGCGCGCCGACCGTGGATGCGGACACGAGGCGCAGCGTGGCGTCTGTGCCCACGACGTTGTTCACGTTGGCGACCAGCTGGGAGCGGGTGGTGTCCGGGCCGACCATGTTGGTGGAGGTCAGGCCGACGCGCAGGGCGTCGCAGTTGGCGGTGGCGATGTTGCCGTTAAGCAGCTTGAGCAGCTCGAGCGACTGCGTCTGAGCCTGGGCGGTGGCGGGGGAGGCGATGGCGGCCGCGGCCATCAGGCCAGCGGCGGCGAGGGTTGCGATACGGCGCATTGTGAAGGGGTCCTTTCGGGGAAGAAACTAGGTCGCGAAGAATCATACATGTTAAACAAGTGACAGGTGTGACAGATGTGCTCCATCACCGGCGCGTTCACCATTCGCAAGCCCCCGCGCGGTACACTCTCCGGTCATGTCGGCAGCCAGGCGAGTAGCGCGCGGGTGCGGCTGCGCGGGTGTCCTCGTCGCGGCCGCCGCGGTGGTGATGGTGGTCGCGCTGGTGGCGTGGCTCATCGCCGCGTTTTCCACCCCAGAGCGCCGCGAGCCGCTGCAGCCGGTGCCCACCACGATGCCGCCGCCGGACGCCAAGGCGCCCCCGCCTATCGACGTCCACGGCCCCGGCCGCACCTCCGACCTACTCTTTGACTGGTCGCAGGATATCGGCAACGCCACCAACGTCTCCGGCCAGGCGATCCGCGCCTACGCCAACGCCGCGCTGATCGCCAAAGAGTCCTGGCCGGCCTGCAACCTGCAGTGGAACACGCTCGCCGGCATCGGCTGGGTGGAAACGCGCCACGGCACCTACACGGGCCGCTTCGACAACTCCCAGTTAAACCAGGACGGCTACCCGGAGCCGCCGATCATTGGCCCGAAGCTCGACGGCGACGGCTTCGCCCACGTCACCGACACCGACCAGGGCGCGATCGACGGCGACACCGAGTTCGACCGCGCCGTCGGCCCGATGCAGTTCATCCCCGAGTCGTGGGCGCGCTACGGGCGCGACGCCAACGGCGACGGCCACCCGGACCCGCAGCAGATCGACGACGCCGCCCTCGGCGCCGCGAATCTTTTGTGCAACTCCGGCGGCGCCACGCGCGACTTGGCTACGGAGGAGGGCTGGCGCCAGGCCATTTTTGCCTACAACCAGTCCAACGACTACGTGGCCAAAGTCCGCGACGCCGCGGCGAACTACGCCATGAACCAACCAGCGCACCGATAGCAAGCTCCGATAGCAAGCCCCAGGCTAAACTAGTACGCGGTAAGACAGCACTCGACCCATGCAAGGAGTCACCATGGCCGACATCATGCACATCTTCGCCCGCGAGATCCTGGATTCCCGCGGCAACCCGACTGTGGAGGTGGAGGCGCTGCTCGCGGACGGCTCCCACGGCCGCGCTGGCGTGCCGTCCGGCGCGTCCACGGGCGAGCACGAGGCGCACGAGCTTCGCGACGGCGACGAGCGCTACGCCGGCAAGGGTGTGCTGAAGGCTGTCGAGAACGTCAACGAGACCATTGCGGACGAGTTGGCGGGGATTGAGGCGGACGACCAGCGGATCGTCGATACGCTTATGCTCGAGCTCGACGGCACCGACAACAAGAAGAAGCTGGGCGCGAACGCCCTTCTGGGCGTGTCCATGGCTGTGGCGAAGGCCGCGGCGGATTCGGCTGCGCTGCCGCTGTACCGCTACATCGGCGGCCCGAACGCGCACCTGCTTCCCGTGCCGATGATGAACATCCTCAACGGCGGCGCGCACGCGGATTCGGGTGTGGACGTCCAGGAGTTCATGATCGCCCCGGTCGGCGCGGAGACCTTCACCGAGGCGCTGCGCATGGGCACTGAGGTCTACCACGCGCTCAAGAGCGTGCTGAAGTCCAAGGACCTGTCCACCGGTCTTGGCGACGAGGGCGGCTTCGCCCCGTCCGTCGGCTCCACCAAGGAAGCCCTGGACCTCATCGTCGAGGCGATCGAGAAGGCCGGCTACAAGCTTGGCGACGATGTCGCGCTCGCCCTGGACGTCGCCTCCTCCGAGTTCTTCGAGGACGGCGCCTACAACTTCGAGGGCGGCAAGCACTCCGCCGAGGAGATGATCAAGGTCTACGCCGACCTGGTGGAGCAGTACCCGATCGTCTCCATCGAGGATCCGCTGGATGAAAACGACTGGGACGGCTACGTGACACTCACCGAGCAGCTGGGCGACAAGGTGCAGATCGTCGGCGACGACTTCTTCGTCACCAACCCGAAGCGCCTGGCCGAGGGCATCGAGAAAAACGCCGCGAACGCGCTGCTGGTCAAGGTCAACCAGATTGGCACCCTGACCGAGACCTTCGACGCCGTGGAGCTGGCCCACCGAAACGGCTACCGCACCATGATGTCGCACCGCTCCGGCGAGACCGAGGACACCACCATCGCGGATCTGGCCGTGGCGCTGTCCTGCGGCCAGATCAAGACCGGTGCGCCGGCCCGCTCCGAGCGCGTGGCCAAGTACAACCGCCTCCTGCGCATCGAGGAGGAGCTCGGCCCGGCCGCCGAGTACGCGGGCCGCTCCGCGTTCCCGCGCTTCAAGTAAGCACCTGCCTATCGACGCACCTTCGGCCCCGCCCGTTTTCGGCGCGGGGCCGCCGTCGTGTCGGTGAGATCCTCGAGCGGATCTCACCTCTGGCGTATCATCTGCTGATTATGACGAAGCGCTCCCGCACCCGCCGCCCCAGCACGGTCCCCGTTGCCAGCCGCGACCGGGAAAACGCCGAGCGCGCCGCGCGCCGCAAGCAGCGCGGCAGGGCCATCGCGTTTCCGAAGCAGGACATGGCCAGCGTGGTCATCCTCATCGCCGTGCTGATCCTCGTGCTGCTTGCCATCGCCGCGCCGCTTCGCAACTTCTACGAAGGCCGCGCCGAGATCGCCCGCGCCAACGAATCCATCGCCCGCCTGGAAGCCCAGAAGAAGGCCCTGGAGGACGACATCGCTATGTACGACGACGACGCCTTCCTCAAACAGGAAGCCCGCCGCCGCCTCGGCGTCATGGAAGAAGGCGAGACAGCCTGGCGCATCATCGACCCCCGCATGACCGCCCACGAAGCAATCACCACCGGCAAGGACGACATCCCCGACACCCGCACCTGGCCGCAGGTGATGTGGGATTCCCTGCGCGAGGTCCCAACCGAGGAGCTTCCGCCTATCGACGACGTTCCGCCCGCCCCAGCGCCGGAAGCGCCAGCGCCGGAAGCGCCAGCGCCAGAAGTTCCGGCCCCGGAGCCGGGCGCGCCCGAAGCGCCAGCAGTACTTGAGGCCCCGGCACCAGAAGCTCCCGCGCCAGCGCAGTAGTCGGCGTGTGGGACAATAACCCGTATGCACACTCCTCCCACTGACGAACAACTCGCCATCGTTGCCGAGCAGCTCGGCCGCACCCCGCGCGGCGTGCTTGCCATTGCGTACACCACCCCGGACAACCAGCCGGCTGTGGTGAAAACCGCGCCCAAACTTGACGACGGCACCCCGTTCCCCACCCTCTACTACCTCACCGACCCGCGCCTGACCGCCGAGGCCTCCCGCCTCGAGGTCGCGCAGGTGATGAAGTGGATGGAAAACCGCCTCAACGCCGACAGCGACGAAGGCGAAGACCTGCGTGCGAACTACTTGGCAGCCCACGAGCATTTCCTCGCCGAGCGCAACGCCATCGAGGACCTGGGCACCGACTTCTCCGGCGGCGGCATGCCCGAGCGCGTGAAGTGCCTCCACGTGCTCATCGCCTACGCGCTTGCGGAAGGCCCGGAGCGCGTCCGCTTCGGCACTGAAGCCGTAGCCCTGGCCGCCGAGCATGGTGACCTCCGTGGCACCGCCATCCCCGCCGACTGGCCCACCCTCGACGATCTCGGCATCACCCTCGCCGAAGCAGGGGAGGGGCTGGCATGACGCGCGTGGCTGCCGTGGACTGCGGCACAAACTCCATCCGCCTGCTCATCCACGACACGGATAGCGGCGAGGTTTCCCGCCGCAACACCATCGTCCGCCTCGGCCAGGGCGTCGACGAGACGGGCCAATTCGCCCCCAAAGCGATTGAGCGCACCCGCGCGGCGCTTGCGGACTACGCCGAGGAGATGCAGCGCGAGCACGTCACCCGCGTGCGCATGGTGGCCACCTCCGCCACCCGCGACGCCGCCAACCGCGAGGATTTCTTCGCCATGACCCGCGAGCTGCTCGGCCAGATCCAGCCCGGTGCGGTCGCCGAAGTGATCTCCGGCGAGGAGGAGGCGGCGCTCTCGTTCGCCGGCGCCACCGCGGACATCGACCCGTCTCGCGGACCGTTCTGCGTGATCGACCTCGGCGGCGGCTCCACAGAGTTCGTCATGGAGGGCCACGCCATCTCCACCCAAATGGGGTGTGTGCGCATCACCGAGCGCATCATGCACACCGACCCGCCCACAGCAGAGGAGACCGCAGAGGCGCGTGCATTCATCGACGCCAACGTCACCACCGCCTCCGCCACCGTGCCTTTCGCTAAGGCGCGAACGTTCGTCGGCTGTGCCGGCACCTTTACGACGCTCTCCGCGCTAGCGCAGGGGCTGGAATCCTACGAACCCGAGCGCATCCACATGTCGGAGATCCCCTTCGACCGGCTGCGCAAAGTGACCGCGGACCTGCGCGGCACGACCGCAGCGCAACGTCGTGAGAACCCGGTGGTTCACCCCGGCCGTGCCGACGTGATCGGCTCCGGCTCGACGGTGGTGGAGCAGCTCATGGATGCCTTCGAGAGCGAAGCTGGCGCCACCAGCTTCATCATCAGTGAAAAGGACATCCTCGACGGCATCGTCGCCGCACTGTCTCAGGACTAGAAGCTGACGCCTCTAGTCCTGGTCCGGCTCGTAGATCGTGTCCTCGATCTGCTTGTCGGACTTGCCGCGCAGTTTCTTGCCTTTGCGCAGGTCTTTCACCTCGCGCATGCGCGGCTCCGGATCAATCTTGTTCGCGATCGCTCGGCGAGCAGAGGCCGTGACCTGCTTGGTCACCGGCGAGTTAGCGACAGCCTGCGCGGCGTTGACGATCTGGTGGTAGCGCTTCCGGCCGGCTTTCGTGCCGAGCACATACCCGGCGGCGGCCCCGACAACGTATTGGTACATGGTGGCTAGAGTACAGCGGGGAAGCGGGTTGGGTTTGTCGCCCTTGGCCCACCTGACTAACGGTGCTGTATTAAGTTGTAGTGAGTATCCCTGTGACGAACAACCCCTAAGGAATCTATGTCGGACAAGCCCAAGATTATGACTGTCTACGGCACACGTCCGGAGGCGATCAAGGTCGCACCGGTCGTGAGCGCGCTCCAGGACGATGACCGTTTCGATTCCGTAGTGGTCTCTACCGGCCAGCACCGCGAGATGTTGGAGCAGGTGAACAAGCGCTTCGGTATCACTCCGGACCACGACATGGCGCTGATGAAGCCGGGTCAGACTCTCAACGAATTGGTGGCGCGTGCGATTCAAGGGCTGGATCCGATTATCGAGGAAGAAAAGCCTGACGTGATCATCTCCCAGGGTGACACCTCGACGGCAATGGTCGCGGCACTTGCTGGTTTTCACAAGGGTGTGAAGGTTGTTCACCTCGAGGCTGGCCTGCGCACCGGTAACATCTTCTCCCCGTTCCCCGAGGAGGCGAACCGTAAGATCATCGGGCAGATCACGTCGCTTCACTTAGCTCCGACCAACGAATCACGAGAAAATCTTCGCCGAGAGAACTTCCGTTCGAAGGACATTGTTGTGACGGGTAATACCGTCATTGATGCGCTGCTCGCTGCGTCGGAGTGGGACGTCGAGTTTGAGGATTCGCGGCTAGAGGAGCTTCGGAACTCTGACGAGAAGCTTGTGCTGGTTACCACCCACCGCCGTGAGAACCTCGACGCGATGAAAGAGATTGGCGGGGCCGTCCAGGACCTTGCAAAGTCTTATCCGGACCACATCTTCGCGTTGCCGCTGCACCTCAACCCGAAGGTGCGCGATGCAGTTCTTCCAGAGGTAGAGGATCTCCCGAACGTCATAATTACGGATCCACTGCCGTATGACCAGTTCACGGCTTTGATGAGCCGCGCTTACCTCGTTCTCACAGATTCGGGCGGCGTCCAAGAAGAAGCGCCGTCGCTTGGAAAGCCGGTGCTTGTGATGCGCGAGAACACCGAGCGTCCCGAGGCCGTTGTGGCTGGAACGGTGAAGCTCGTCGGCACTGACCGGGATCGAATTGTCGCGGAGGCGAGGAACCTTCTCGACCAAGATGCGGCCTATGAAGCGATGGCAAATGCAGTCAACCCATATGGTGATGGCAAAGCCGCCGAGCGAGCTGTTGCCGCGATTGCCGAGTTGGTGGGCGTCGGCGAGCGCATTGGTGAATTTGAACCAGAAATCGATGGCAACTAGCCGAGGCTAGATACAAGGGATAGGTCGGCAAGGGTACGCTCTAATGGAACGATCCGAGCCGCAGAGATAGCGGGTTCGAAGAGGACCCCATGCGAAAGGAAATGAAAGTGGCAAACACCGCGGTGCAAAATACGTTTAAAGATGTCTGCGTCGTTGGCCTTGGGTACATCGGGCTTCCGACCGCCGCGTTTATCGCGTCCAAGGGCGTCAAGGTAACTGGTGTTGATGTGAACCCCACCTTTGTTGAGTCCATCAACAAAGGCGAAGTTCCGTTCGTAGAACCGGGATTTGACGAGCTGCTCAAAGACGTCGTGGAACGCGGTCTACTTACCGCACGCTTCGATCAGGTCGAGGCGGACGCCTACATCGTTTGCGTGCCAACACCGTTCAAGGGCGACAATCACGAGGTAGATACCAAATACATCAACTCAGCGGTAGATGCGATGGCTCCGCACCTGCGTCCGGGTGCCCTCGTGGTGTTGGAGTCCACCTCTCCTCCGGGAACGACTCGCAACATGGCGGAGTACATCATTGAGAAGCGGCCCGACCTCTCGCTGAATGAAGAAGACGAGAATGCGATCTTTATCGCTCACTGTCCTGAGCGCGTCCTGCCGGGACAGATTATGGAGGAGATGGAGAACAATGACCGCGTCATCGGTGGTCTGACTCCAAAGGGCACGGAGCTTGCTCGTGATTTGTACGCGACGTTCTGCACCGCTGAATTGCTTACGACGGATGCGACGACCGCAGAGATGGCGAAGCTCACCGAGAACTCCTTCCGAGACGTGAATATCGCTTTCGCGAACGAGCTTTCTCTCATTAGCGACCGTCTTGGAATCGATGTCTGGGAGCTGATTGAGCTCGCCAACCACCACCCACGTGTCAACATCCTCAAGCCGGGTCCGGGCGTCGGCGGACACTGCATTGCTGTCGATCCATGGTTCATCGTTTCCGCCGTTCCGGAGGAAGCCAAGATTGTTCGCCAGGCACGAGAGATCAACGATGGTAAGCCGTCGTTCGTTCTGGACAAGGTAGAAGAGGCGCTCAGCAAGTCTGACAATAAGAGGGTTGCAGCGCTCGGTATCGCCTTCAAGGCGGACATTGACGATCTCCGAGAGTCGCCGGCGCTGGGTATCGTTGAGAAGTTGGCTGAACGAAATCCCGAAATCACGGTTTCTGTTGTGGAACCGAACGTAGATTCCCTGCCCGACCGTCTCGTCGCGCACAAGAACATCGAATTGGCCGATTTCACCACGGCCGTCGAAAGCGCAGACGTTGTAGTCCTCCTCGTTGACCACCGGGAGTTCGTTGGCGTCGACCAGAATTTGCTCAACGGGAAGACTGTGATTGATACTAGAGGCATTTGGCGCTAACGCACGCGTGCTTTGCGCCTAAGCACTGCAGCTCTAGGAACAAGAGTTCTGGAGCCGCACTAGGGGCTATAGCTCAGTCGGTTAGAGCCGCGGACTCATAATCCGCTGGTCGCGGGTTCGAGCCCCGCTGGCCCCACAATCATTCAGCCTATAGTCAAACGGAGGTGGCGAGGACGTGCGTATTCTTCTCGTCACCCAGTATTGGTACCCAGAAAATGGAGTACCGCAACGACGTTGGTCTTGGCTTGCAAAGATGCTCATCGATGCCGGGCATGAAGTTTGCGTGGTTGCACCGCCACCGCGGAACAGTCATTCTGTCGACACCACGGGTGACAGTACACAGACGCGGAAGATGCCTTATAAAGGGACAGAAGGCGAGACTATCTTCCGTAGTTCCGCGTACCGGGTAGGCGATTCGATTACGTCGAAGGCTGCTAGCCAGCTCCTGATTGCTCTTTCGCAAGTTCGCACGCTCATTAGGAACAGGAAGCAAATTGAGCCGGATCTTGTTATAGGGACGGTTCCCGCTTTGCCAACCGCGGGGGTTACGTGGGTGGCCGCGAAAATTTTCGATCGCCCCTACGTTATCGACCTCCGAGATGCGTGGCCAGACCTCATGGGGCAAGCTTCGTCCTGGAATGCTGAAGTCGGGGACCCGTCGATCCGAGAGAAGCTGGCAAAGAACGGACCTCTTCAGCTCGTCACTCGAGTGTCCACGAAGGTACTGAATTCTCTCCTGCGGGGAGCAAGGGCGATTTTAGTCACCTCGAGCACCTTGAAGGCCTCTTTGGAGTCTCGCCGTGAATTGTCTACGCGAGGAAATAGCCCCGAAGTGGTAGTAATTCGAAATGTCTTTCCAGTAGCTAGTCAGCCGACGGAAGATAGAGGGAGTCACCGCAAGAGTGGCCACTTAAACGTACTGTATGCAGGGACAATAGGCCGCGCGCAAAACCTGCAGAATGCCTTGGAAGCTGCCAAGCTGGCTAAACAACGGGGGCTCCAAGTTCATATGATTTTTGTGGGCGCAGGTGCAGCCCGTGAGTTGCTTCAGGAGAAGGCTCAGGAGTTTGGTGTCGACGCGCGTTTTATTCGTCTGAAACCAGCAGAACTCTTGAACGCGTATTACGACTGGGCTGACACAGCGCTGGTGCATTTGGCCGAATGGGAACCGCTGCGACGCACAGTGCCGTCCAAGACGTATGAGTTACTTTTTAACCGGATTCATATTTCGGGGGTTGTGGAGGGGGAGGCCGCTGATCTTATCTCAAGCCTGGGCGGCGGAGACGTTGTCCCACCGCAGGATCCATCGGCGCTCGCAAATCTATGGGTGTCGCTCGGAAATAACCCACAGCGTCTCAGTGTCGGAACCACTGGCCGTGATTGGGTGATTCGGGAGCGTGAAGAAAAGACACCTGTGCGATTGCTGCAGATACTGCAGCAGATCGAAGCATCGGATGGTAATGCGTCCAGCTAGATACTGCCAGCTTTTTCTATCTGCGATGGCGACGGACTTCTTGTCGGGGCCTAAGCCGTTTCTGCGGAAAGTCTTCGTAAAAATTGGCCGAAAACTCCAGGATTGTGGTTTCAGGTTGCCTGTTCCCTTGGAGAGCATTTCTCGTGCGGGAGTTCCGGACACTACCTCCTGGAAAGACTTTTACGATCCAATTTTTCCATCAAATATTCGGCAGCCTAGTGGCGAAGCTCGAGTCCTGTATTTTGTCAATAGTGCGCAGCCGTACACAGTTAGTGGATACACGGTGCGTACTCAAAAACTTCTCCACGAACTTAGGCGGCAAGATCTAGCTGTCTACCCAGCTACAAGAATGGGATATCCGGCGACAATTGGCGTAGTTCCCACACAGAAATCCGTTTCGGTTGACGGCATCGATTACTTCTTGTTGCTACCCAGCCGGATGTCTTTGCGAAGAGGCAAGAATCGGCGTAAGGCCATTAATTTGCTTGCAGAGATAGCACGGCAGCTCGATATCACCCTGTTGCACACGACAACAGACTTCAGGAATGCAAGCTTGATCAGCGAGGTCGCTCGGATCCTTGGGATCCCATGGGTTTACGAAGTGCGCGGGGAGCGCGACAAAACATTGGAGTTAGAAAACTCGGGACAAAGAAGTAGGGATTTTCTCGCGGAGTTCAGGCGACGCGAAACCCTAGCTATGCAATCGGCTTCTACAGTCCTTGTGCTCAGCGACGTGTCACGGCGTCGCGTTGAAGAACGCGGAGTTCCGAAGGACAACATTTACGTTGTTCCGAATGGATTCGATCGCGATGAGGCCATAGAAGTCCCTAGCAAGGACTTCGCAAGGAAAAATATCGGGATCCCGTCGAGCACAAAGCTGATTGGGACAATCACCTCGGTCGTTGACTATGAGGGGCTCGATTCGCTTGTCTTAGCGTTGGAATTCCTTGATGAAGACACCAAAGCATTGATAGTCGGTAGCGGCTCTGAACTTCCTGCCCTGAAACTCTTAGCGGAGAAGAGGGGGTTAACAGATCGAGTTGTTTTTGCAGGCAAGCAAGACCCCAAAGCTATTCCTGTGTGGTGTGCTGCATTAGACGTGTTTGTGTTGCCACGAAGAGACTATGAAGTTTGCAGGGCAGTCACCCCGCTTAAACCGATGCTTGCGATGGGAATGAAGATCCCAGTGGTTGCCTCCGATCTTCCCGCGGTTAGAGAAGCTACTGGTGAGTTGGCTTTGTATGTTCCACCCGATGATCCTAAAGCATTGAGCGAAGCGATCCGGAAGGCACTTGTGGACCCAGACCACTTTTATGGTCATCGGCTGGAGGCCTTCTTGGATATGCGGACATGGCAGTCCAGTGCTGAACGACTGATCCAAGCTTACGAGGAGACACTCTCGCCTGACGCGTAGTTCAGAATGAGACGATAGATGCCAAAACGTAAAGGAGTAACCGCGATGGTCAATTTTCGAGAACAAGCGCGTTCGGTGGGCGACGACATGTCGCGCTTCGTGAATGTCATGCGAAGGCAGGGTGCGCGGAAAGCAGCAGAAAAGGCTGCCTTCGCTCTGTCGCGACGCATTGCCCCGAAGTCTTTTGGTGAGTGGTCTGACGTTGAAGAGATCACTCCTGCGATCAACCCGAGAAAACCTTTTAAGAAAATAACGGTTGGATCGATTTTGGATGAGTTTTCCGAACGAGCGTGGGGGTACGAGTTTGACCTGCGCCCAGTGAATCCTGGCGAGTCCTTTGTACTCAATGCACAAAGCGGCGAGCGACCATTCGAGCTACTTTTCGTCGAATCCGCGTGGAATGGCAATGGAGGCAAGTGGCGGTATCAGCTGACTGGAGAAAACGCGCCGTCTCCAGCTCTGAAGGAATTGGTGGATTGTTGCAAAGCTAGCGGTATTCCGACGGTTTTCTGGAATAAGGAAGATCCGGCTCACTTCGACGACTTCATCAAAACGGCGGAACTCTTCGATTTCGTGTTCACGACAGACGCAAACTTGGTCCCGCAGTATGAGGCCGCTTTGCCAAGTGTAAAAGTCGGCGTCCTACCGTTCGCTGCTCAGCCAGTTCTTCATAACCCGATTTTGAAAGCAGGGGAGGAACGCCGGGGCGACATCGCATTCGCCGGCACGTATTTTGCGCATAAATTTGAATCACGCCAACAACAGATCGCACTTGTTTTAGACGCTGCGGTGCGAGCATCTCGAAGCCTTAAGGACGGTTTAGTAGTCTTTTCCCGCTTTGCAGGGAAAGAAGATAAATACCAGTTTCCCTCAGAATACGAGCGCTATGTAGAAGGTGCGTTGCCGTACAACAAGATGTTGTCGGCCTTCAAGAGGTTTAAGGTTGTTCTAAACGTCAACACGATCACACAAAGCCCTACGATGTGCAGCCGTCGTATTTTTGAAGCGGGTGCGTCCGGTGCGGTGGTCGTTTCAACTGACAGTGTCGCTTTACATGAAATGTTCAGCGAAGATGAGGTCCCAATCATCCGCGATGTGGAGGGAGGCAGCTATTTGCTTCGACGCATCGTCAATTCCCCAGAAGTTAGGGATCGAATCAGCCACAGGGCACAACGGAAGATTTGGGAGAACCACACCTATACCGATCGCGCCTTCACTCTTCTTAATTCGATTGGATTAGTTGAAGAGCAAAGCGATGTTCGACCGAAAGTGTCGATTCTGGCTTCGACAAACCGCCCGCAACAGTTGAGCCATCTCTTCTCACAGGTTGCGCGGCAACGTAATGTCGAAGTTGAGCTCATGATGATGCTTCATGGAATCGACGAACAACCGGACGCCGTCAGAGCGCAGTTTCCTGAGGGGGTGTCAGGACAGGTCTTTCAGGCGCCAAAGTCTTGGTCCCTCGGTAAATGTATGAACCACTTGGCGGCCGAGGCAACAGGCGACTTCATGGCCAAGTTTGATGACGACGACCTCTATTTTGAAAACTACCTGCGGGATCAGATCAACGCACTTGAGTACTCTGGTGCCGACATCGTAGGTAAGCGGGCATCGTATTTGCACCATGGGCAGTCGGACAGTTTCTTACTCAGGAATCCAGACCACGAAATGTGTTTCACGGATTTTGTGGCAGGTCCGACACTAGTCTGGCGCCGCCAGGTAACTGAAGGGTTGGCGTTTCCGGATCGCACCAAGGGCGAAGACACGGGTTTTCTCAACGGTGCGGTCAAGAACGGATACACCATCTATTCCGCGGACCGCTTTAACTTCGTCCAGATGCGATCGCCTTCAGTAGCGCACACTTGGGAAGTCGACGACGAAGTCATCTTTGCGAATGCCCGGGTAATTGCGATCGGATCGGGCATACTCAACGTCGAGTGTTAGCGGGAGGCAGTTTCGCTGGAAAGACGGATAGTGGGAGGGGTATAGGAAGCCGCTGTTTCGCGAATGATTTTCTCAGCCTCGTCGTCCTTTCCGGTGGCTGCTCGGTTACTCCACACTCTGTACCGCTTCGTAAGCGACTCGGCGGGGCCGTCTGCGATGATTTCGCCTTCGTGAAGCCACAGCGCACGTGAACAATTGTCCTGAATCGTCTTTGCTCCGTGCGATACAAGGAAAACAGTGCCAGATTCCTCGAGGAATGAATCCATTCGTTTCTTAGCTTTTGAGGTGAAGGTTGAATCTCCTGTGGACAGAGCTTCATCCACGAGCAAGATTTCGGCACGCACTGATGTCGCGATGGAGAACTTCAGACGGGCAGACATACCTGAGGAATAAGTACGCAGTGGCCGATCGATTGAATCCGTTAAGTCGGCCCATTCGATTACGGAGTCTTCTAGTTGCGCAACTTCGTCAGGATGCAGTCCCATGGCAAGCAAGCCGAGTCTTACGTTTTCCCTTCCAGTCAAAGCGCCTTGAAGGGCGGCTGACACGCCCAGGAGCCGTGGCTCAGCAGATACTCGTACGAGTCCAGACGTAGGAGACTCGTTTCCGGCGATGATCCGAAGCAGGGTAGATTTGCCTGAGCCGTTCTTGCCTAAAATGCCGACGGATTCGCCACGGTAGGAGACGAACGAAACGGACTTCAAGGCGTCGACAGAAGTGGTCTTCCTTCCGAGTCCACGGATCGAGCCCGAAGACGTCAGGCGGTAGGTTTTAGACAAATCTCGTACAACAACGGTTGGTTTACCGGACACGGGCATACCTTTCTTCAGCTTCCCAGAAGAAGATCAAACCGATAATGAGTAGACCAAATGTCCAAGCAGCGAGATAGAGCCACCGGCCGAGGGGAGGAACGGTTTGATAAATGGTTGCCTCGCGTACCGCTGTTAAGAACTGGTAGGCGGGATTTGCGAGCATGATGGACTGAATGGTCTCATTCGAATCGAATCGGTGGATGTCGAAGAACACGCCTGATACGAAGAACAAACCGCGAGTAAAAGTAGACACCAGAGCTTTCAAATCGGGAATGAATGCCGTAATTCTTGCGACGATCAACATTGCTCCTAGAGAGAACAAGTGGATCATAAGGAAAAAGACGGGCACCGTAAGGACCGCAGGGCTAGGCGTCAGCCCGTGGTACAAAAACGCAATGAGAAGACCGACGATCGCTGGCGCGACGTTGTCGAGCAGCTGCTTGACAGTCAGTGAGATGGGGAGCGCCGCCTTCGGGAATGAGAATGACGAGATCATTCCTTTCGAGCTTTGAATCAATCCAGCACCAGAATTCAGACCTCTAGTGATGAAGTTGAAGAAAATAACACCGATAACCAAGTACCCAATGAAATGGTCAATATTCTTTGAGATGTTGAGGACAACACCAAAGACAAGGATGTAAACGGCGGAATCAAGAATCGGTTGAAGCACAATCCACGCCCGCCCGAGGTACATGTCTCTACCTCGTGAAAAAGCCTTGTTCCTAGCCTCAGCCCAAATAAAATGGCGGCGTTGCCAAAGTTGTGCGAGATATCTGCCTAGGCCTGGCCTGGCGCTAAGTCTCCTCAAATAGGTGTCATCGACCTCGATGACATTTTGTTGCACCGTACTCACGTTTTTCCTCAGCTAACAATTCGCGTTGGTCTTGTAATTCACGACCATAATCTAGACTTCTTTCGCCGATCGTCCCAAAAGAGGGAAATGAGTTGGGGGCTAGTAGGATTATTCAAACTTTTTCGATTTCAACCAGTTTGCTCTAGTGCGTGAGGACAGAAGTGACATCACCGAAATACAGTCTGCTCATTGTTGGCGGCTGCGTTAGTCGCGACACGGTCGACCCTCTTCTAGGAAAGTCCCTTGAGCTCAAGCGGTACGTAGCACGTCAATCCTTCATCTCTGCCGGCACTGATGCAACGAAACTGGTTCCCAAAGTTGACCTGCGCAGTCAATTTCAGCGTCGAATGCTCGAAGCTGATCTTGCAGGCTCGCTATTTCGTGATGTCGAAGAAAATTCGGAAGTCGACTTGGTGCTGTGGGATTTGAATGTTGAACGGCTCGGCGCTTGGCAATTCGATGTGGACACGTTTGTTACAGACAGTGGTGAGTTCAGGCGGATGGAGAACTACAGCAGCATCACCACTGGTGTTCCCCATATCGACTTCGGCGAAGAGGATCACTTCCGAATCTGGAAGGAGCGATTCTTCCAGTTCAAGGACGTGCTCCAAAGGAACGGGCTAGTTGAAAAGACGCTACTGTTAGCTCCTGACTGGGCTTTGGTTGATGAAACTGGTGAGACTGTTGGATTGTTTGAGGCAGTCAAGGCTGGTGCGTATAACGCGATCTACCGGCGGTACTGGGACTTTGCGGAGGCAAACGGATTTGAGGTTCTGCGGATGCAAGATACAGTCGCTGATTCCAATCACAAGTGGGGGCCTGCGCCGTTTCACTACACTGAAGGCGTATATGACGTTTTCCGGGAAACCATAATGGGGAAATTGGCATAATGCCCATTCGCAGCATTCTGAAGTGCGTCGCCACTTGGTGGCCTTTTGAGTCGTTATACCGACGTGTGAGACCTGTGAAAACGAAGGTTTCGGCGTACCGGCAACGTGGTAGATCGTCTCGAGGAGCTGCCTTGGTTCCACGATTTCGCAGAATCGATGATGAGGTAACACCGTTTGGTAGGGGATACCTCATTTCTAGAGGTGAGGAGCCGCATTTTGTGCCTAGCGGGTGGGCACATCTTTCCATCCGTGACCTCGATCTCTGGCATGACGAGCGGTTGCCCGTAGAAATCTGTGCACCAGACGATTTCGAGTGGTCTGCGATCCTCATCGGCACAGCGATTGATTCAGATTTGCATTCGAGTAACCATTCCGAAATTTGTCGCAGGCTCATAGAAGCGGCGAGCAGCGGCTCGGGATTTCGGGCATTGGACGAGTATGTCACGTGGCTCGGAGGCAGGTTTGTAATTCTCATGGTCAACGGGGAGACCATGAGAATCTACGGAGATGCGACCGCAAGTCGGTCATGTTTCTGGGGCGTAACGGAGCGTGGTTTTGTCGCATCGTCACATTCGACCCTGACCGCCCGCGCTATCGATGTGGTGGCTACAGACAGGTCGCGTTCGTTTCTAAATCACCCTGATTACAAGAGCCCCGCTGGAAAGTGGCTGCCCGGAGCAATGGCACCGCACGATGCGGTCTCAATGATCACAGCCAACTGTGTCTTGACGGTGAATAAGAACGAGGCGAAGCATTCCCGGTTCTTTCCTTCGGAGGGCTACTCACCAAAGAGACGTGACGCGTTCGAAACAGCACGTCAGGTGGAGGAAGAGCTTAACCGCCAACTCGAGCTCGGATTAGATAGCAGAAAGCCTTTCTATTTCGGGTTAACCGCGGGCTGGGACTCGCGAGTGTTTCTCAAAGCGACCCTCGATCGACTGCATGCATTGAATGCAATTGCATTCACCTACCACTCCTTCGATAAGAACCCATCCCACTCCAGAAATGACCTGATAGCGGCTAGCCGCCTAGCCGTGGATTCTGACTTGCGGTTTTTGGTAATGGATTTGAAACCGTCCGATAAATCCAGTCGCTTCAGAAAAGCTTATGCAAAAACGTTTACAGGGTGGGCACGCTTCCCCGCATTGGCGGAGAACTTCTATAACGAACTTGACCATGACGGCCAGGTGGCGATTTTGCTAGGGCCAGAGGTAGGCACGGTTTTCTATCGTGAGAGGGATCCGTCGCTTCTGACTGCACGCGGCCTCGCTGCGAAGTTCACGCAGTCGTCCTTTGCAGAGAACACCGAATTGGTTCGCTATCTGGACTCATACATTAATTTCACTCAGCTTGAGATGAGTGAGCGCGCGACTTTCCACCCATTTGATCTCTTCTATTGGGAGAGCCGGTTGAGCTCGTGGGCTGCCGGAGGTTACGCGGAGTATGAAATGGCGTCCGATGTAATATTGCCTTTTAATACGAGGAGGATTCTCGTGCCGATGCTGGAGCAATCGTTTGAGGAGCGTCTGAGTAAGCGTGTCTATAAGATCATTTTGGATAAAATTGACCAGCAATAACGTTGAGTGTGTCCAACCCCGACTGTTAAAGAGGAAGTATTAGCGGCGTGGCAGAACAAGTACGACCGGTCGATGATTTCGAATCATCTGAAGACGTAGCTGATCAAGTTCGGCGATTGACCGTCGAACTAGAGGAGACCTGCGACGCTCTGCTCTATGAGATTGATCGGGATAGAAAACTCCTTGCCGGAATTCAAAAGCGAGATCGCAAGATTGCGGAACTAAAACAGCGAGTCCGCGTCCTAGAAAAGAAGCTCGGCGTCCCCGATGAAGAGCGCGCTGGCTTGCCATTCCTACCGGATTCTTTGCGTGGCAAAGACGTACCGCGGGGGGTTTTGCAGATTAAGAAAAAGTATTGGGCAATGAGAAGCACTTTTAGGAAGGCAAAGAAGTGAAGGACGCGGCTGTACAAAAGCAGTTAGATCGCCTGGCTGAGCTGGAAGCTAAAGCCGAAGCAACCAAGTCGGCGTCCCGGGACCTTCGTTCGTACACTCGCACACTGGCATACCGCGATGCTCTGTCGGGCAAGCACGCTTTTTTTGAACCCACTAATTCTCGCGACGCTTATGAACAGCGCGTGAACTTTTATGACAGCGAGTTTTCGCAACGACTGGACGAGATGTTGGCTGAGGCTGATTCCCTGCCATCAATAAGCCACCAGCGCTGGGACAAGCGTAGGAACGTTCGAATTGGCATCATCGCCGATAGATTTCTTTACGAATCGCTTCGAGTTGCGGCCGATTTCGTGCCTCTGACCCCAGAGAACTTGGACGAAGAGATTCCGACGTTGGACCTCCTGCTTGTGGTTTCCGCTTGGAGAGGGCTGGAGGACGAATGGCATGGGTTCGGTGGGGCGAACTCTGAAGGGCGTCGGCTTTTCTCCGAAAAGGCCGCTCCGCTTGCTCGGTCGCTTGACATCCCGATCGTTTTTTATTCGAAGGAAGACCCGCCAAACTTTGCGAAGTTCCTTGGTCTTGCGAAGGAAGCGGACTTCATCTTCACGTCCGCCGAAGAAATGGTGCCCAAGTACCAGGAAGCGGTGGGCGATGGAACACCGGTCGAGGCCTTGCGCTTCGCGGTCAACTTCGAGCGAACCAATCCCGTTGGGAGTGAGCGATTTGACGGTAACGATGTAGTTTTTGCGGGATCGTGGCTTGCGCACAAATATAAATCTCGTGCACAAGCGGCAAAGAAAATCTTTAAGGGGGTCCAGGATTCCCACCTCGACCTGTCGATCTTCGACCGCAATGCGGATTTGGAACAGAGCGATTTCAAGAGCGATCTATCCCGCTATAACTACCCAGATGACTTTCTTCCGCATCTGCGGAGACCGATCTCGCACGAAGACGTTCATCGCATTCAACGGCTTCTCCCCTTTGGGGTAAACCTGAATTCAGTTACGGCTAGCTCAACCATGTTCGCCAATCGCGTTGTAGAGCTGCTGGCGACCGGTACGACCGTTTTATCTAACTACAGCAACGGAGTGAATTCTCTTTACCCGTATGTTGCAATCGTCGATTCTGAGATAGACGCTCAGCAGTTCGTTGATAACTTGAGCACGGCGTATTTCCACTACGGGCGAGCAAGCGGAATCCGAGACGTATTCCTCAATGACACTGCCTTTGAACGAGTCGATCAAATCCTCGATGTGGTTGGGGTGTCGCACACCAAAACTGAGCATCGCATTCTCGTGGTCGCTGATGATGAGGAAAACTTCGCAGACTTCGTGGCTTCTCAGGACGGAGACTTCGACTTCGAATGGGTCAGACGAGATGAGCTTGCAAAAACACAAGGCAGCGAAGGCGGCGATGTCGTCGTCTTCGCTGACAACCTATCTCTCAATTCTCCTTTTTTGGTTGCGGACGCAGTTGCCGCTTTCCGCTACAGCGACGCCAGCGCAGTAGAGCTTTGCTCAGTAGATGACCCGCGGACTTGCTATGAATTCGTCGTGCCGGGGCCGAGATCGGCCCTGCAGGTTGTTTGGCTGGAGCCGGGGGAGACCTTTAACACCACCCCCATTGAGCGGGCGATTTTAGTGAGGACCGCTGCGGTTGCAAATACAGTAGTTTCTTCGCCGGAGGCAAAGGATCTGACAGTAATTGTGCCGGTCTACAACAACGGCCGATTCCTGATTCACAAGTGCTTCCAATCACTGCGGAGGAGCTCGGTATTCTCAACGGCGGAAATTCTTCTGATCGATGACGGGTCGACGGACAAGGAAACGCTTCATGCATTAGCTGTGCTTGAGCAGGTTTACGAGAATGTCTCAGTTTTCCGGTTCCCACCGGGGGGATCGGGTAGCGCTTCTCGCCCTCGAAATAAGGGCCTTGAGCTCGCGCGCACAAAGTTCGTTACTTACTTAGATCCGGACAACGAACAAGTGGAAGATGCTTACATCCAGCTTCTTGAGTTAATGCGCTCTGAGCCACTCTCGTTCGCACTTGGAAACATGGTGAAGTTCAAGGGAACTCGTAGCGTCATCAACAATTCTTGGCACCTCAAGAAGTCTCTTAAATCAGCTGGAATCAAACGAACTGGAGAAGGGATTTACCACCTCGGCGGCAACAACCGCGACTTACTGGCAACAGCCCAGTATCAGCCGATGAGTATTCAAGCTCTCATCGCTGATACGGCCTGGCTCCGCAGCACTGGTATTGAGCAGCCGGAGGGCGCTGTCGGGCAAGACTCATACTTTTTCCAGCAGATGCTGTATTACGCCGAAAACATCGCAGTCGTACCGACTCCGGTTCACGTCTACTATGCGGAGGTTGCCAACTCGACGGTGAACTCAATTTCGGCGAAGTTCTATAGAAAATACTTGCCACTGGAGAAGTCTCGATCATCCTGGTTGAAGGAGATCGGGCTCATCGACCACTACTCCGACACACGCTTTATGTCGTTCCTGGAAAAGTGGTACTTGGTGAAGCTGAAAGATGTTGTTGGCGAGGACCGCGCAGAGAGTATTTCACGTATTTATGAGATTGCTTCAATGTACGGCCCGCGTGTTACGGAGAACCCGCAGTTCCAAAGCTTGATGGCTGAAGCAGAAGGGGAAGCTTTCCAGTGAGCAGTGAGAATGATGATCTGAACGTTCAAATAGCTTCCTTGGCCACAAAGGAGCAGCCACGTTCGATCTCGCGACGTCACGATCCGTATGTCGGCGGATTCCTCCTGTCAGAAAATGACCTGGGAACGGTTGCAAAATTCACTAAACAAAAGCTTCCGAACGGGCTCTATTGGTGGAGCGACAATATCGTCGCAGAAGAGCTTGTGGAAGGTCTTGACCAAAGTTTCCTTTTGATTCGGGGGCACTGGGCTCTGACCTCACCCGGATGCGAGGATGGCCCTGCTGCCCGGTGCCTTCTTGAATCGGCGCAGTCCTCCATAGATGAGTTTCATGAGCAGTTGGAATACCTCAGTGGCAGATACGTCATTATCCTGTGTCTTGCAGGGCATACATACGTGTATAACGACACCCTCGGAGCGCGCACGGTCTTCTACTGCGAGAAAGATCGATTAGTGGCTTCGCACCTGCATCTCATAGAGGAAGTTGGTGCGTATGAAAAATACGAATTTAGTGGGGACATTCGCGAAGTACAGTGGGCTGCGGATTTCACGCCCCTAAAAGGGGTTTTCAACCTCCTCCCTAATTTCTTCCTTGAAATGCCAGAATTCAAAATTTCTCGGTTCTATCCGCGAGAAGAGAACAGATTCTGGGGCGTTGATAGAGAAGAAAAGTACCGCGAGATTGAACGCATCTGGCGGAGCTCTCAAGAGACCTACTTCAAGGCATTCCCAAACATTGCGTTTTCGATCAGCGGTGGAATAGATAGCCGACTAGTCCTCGCCATGGCAAAGCCATATTGGCACAAGATTAATGGTTATACCTACGGGCTGCCATCGCGTGGAAATAGCCGCACTGGAGGTACCTTTTACCGGCGCACAATGCTTGCGGACGATCGCATTGTCCGGAGCATCCTTGAATCGGTGCGATTCAAGGAACACACCTTTTTCGATGTAGCGAAACGGGCAGAGGTCAGCAGTGAATTAGCTGGACTGCTCCAAAAAAACACCTACGGTGAGCATGGGCAGCACTTGGTTGCTTCCTACCGCGAAAAGTTTTCGAATGGAAGCTGGCTGAACATTAGGGGAAACGGCATCGAGCTTGCGCGTATTGTTCATCTCGGTACAGGGTTTGACCGGCGGCTTTCCAACGCTCAGAGTGAGTTTCCGGATGATGTTGAAAAACGAATGAAAGTCCTGGGGTATAGCTCTAATCTTCATGGTTACGGCAAGCAGCTCATGATTTACTGGGAGCTGAGACACGGCAAGTGGCTCGGAGAGATCAACAACGAGCTCGATGCCGCGTTCGATACGTGGATTCCTGCCTCTAATCGACGGATCCTTGATTTGATGAGCTCGTTTGCTGAAGAGGAGCTCACCGAGGGGGTCGTTATCCGCGATCTGATCGACAGGAATGCGCCCGAGCTTAATTGGCCCCCGGTTAATTCATCGCAGACGCTCTACCGAGATTGGCGCGATTTGCGCTTTCCGGCATCCCGGATGCTCGGCAAAATTACCACATTCGACGGCAGGGGTAATCAGCAGGAACTCCAGCCCCTGGGTGAATCCAGGCTGTCGCAGTCCCAGGTAGGTTCCGGTGCGGGGATGCAGATTAAGTTTGCGCCAGTAACCGAGCCAGGGACGCTACTCTTCCGGGTTTTGGTGCCCTATGCCAGCGCTTCTGGGAAGGGCTATTTCAACTGGGGCGTCAAGATCAATGGGGAACAGCGTTTCACCATTGATGGAGCGGAAAAAGGTGTTCCGGTTAGCTTTTCGATCCACAATATTTCGCCAGAAGATGAGGTGATTGTAGAGCTGAACTTCCTGAAAAATGTCAAGGGGGCGGAATCCTGGTCGAGGGCAACTCGACTTCGGATCGAGGACTGTAAGCTATATCCCCACGATACAGGAGACGCCAGTCCGGAACTCAGGTCGGATTGGCCTAACACACAAAACCAACCGTGATAATCGTCAAATTGCAGTCTGTTTAGAGAAAGGTTCCAAGTTGAATAAGTCTGTTCCTGTAATCGCGCTTACTAAGTGTGGAATTGGAATCTTCGATCTTGACTGGTGGGTGCCTCGACTTGGTCTATTCAAGTCAGTAACCCTGCCGAGCGTGCTCCAGGCAGCTAAAGAATATGAGTTTCACTGGTTCATGCTGCTTGATGAAGACATGCCCACTGAAGCGCTTGAAATTTTGCGAGCTTCAATTGACGAAGCTGGTGGCAAAGAAAAGATTCATTTGCAGTTCGTTAGGACTTCGATTGAAGCGAACCGTGCCGGCTTGAATGCCGTTCGGTCGGTTGTAGGTGATGATCAACGGGCCCTCGTCATTCGAATCGATGATGATGACGCAGTGTCGCGCGATGCGTTCACTGCCGCCTTAAACTCAATTGAAGATCACGAACATCCTGCAGTGATTTCTCTGGCTGATGGATACATTTTTGATGCGCCCGGCGCCGCGTACGGTGATTGGACGTCTCCGAATCAGACCAGCAACACCTACTATTACGGAACCCTCGCTGAAGTCCGCCGGGTTATCTGGCACAACCACACGAAGGCACTCTTCAACGCAAAACGTTTCGGTTACCAGTCAAAGTCGGTCCTTGGAAAGGGAAGGCACTTCCTTTATACGGTTCACCGCCAAGCTGACGGATCCTACGAGGAACGCCAGCAGAGAATTCAGGACTGGTCCGCTGTAGGAGACCAGCTTGCAGACGAGTTTGCACTGGATATCGCAGGGTTGAACGAATGGCAGGAGTACCAGCGTACAGCGAAGCCTACGTTGGGATTGACGTGGCGTAGGTCCATGCCCGAAACCACTCGAATGCGGGAGCTGTTCTCTGAGATCGATAAGCTGAAACGCGAAATCGTTAAGACCAACAGCGCCATTTTCGATCCGAAGACCCCGTTCCTCTACTTGCTGGATCCGGCAGTTCCCCCGGCATCTGTCAAGAAGGGTAAAGTGCGTTTCAGGGGAGTGGCCACCCCCGGTACTCGGTTAAATCTGTCGGTAGCGGGCAGCAGCCTAAATTACAAGCTATTTAAGACGGTGGAGGTAGACGACCGCACCGGAGAATTTGATTTCCTCTGTGCCTTCAACTCAGCGGTGTGGAACCTGCGGCTGGAAGTGGTCGATAGGGGCACTGAAAAGGTGTTGAAAAAGTGGGAGTTTAAACTCACCGTGCGCTAAATCGAACCAACCCAGGATTCCCGGAGCCAGCGAAAAACAAACTTTGCGTGGCTCCGGGTAAGTCTATTGGTCTTCCTCCGTGCGTAAGCTTCCCAGATATTCATCGTGCTGATATACAAGTTCGGGACCAGTGCTTGCGTTGTCCGTTTGCAACGATGGCCACAGCATGTCCCACTGCCCACTCACGCGGACTGCCTTAAATAGCAACTCCTCCACGAGATCCCGAGAGGGTGGGTTGTGTCCTTTGCCATTAAAGAGCTTCAGAACATGAATCTGCTCTCTTTCCGGAATCTTTTCAAGGAAAGGAGAAAGGTGCAGCTCAACATGAGAGTCGCCCATTGCCTGCAAGTACAGAATGGGACGGGGTGAAACGTTCGAGTAGTAGTCGCACAGATTCCAGGTGATTGGAAGCCCTTCGAGAGCATCGGACTTCCAAGCGCGCCGTGTGAAGTTCAGAACAGCGGGCTCGAGATACTTAGCTATCGATGTCTGGGGATTGGCTGCAATCGGCAGTGCCCCATCAAAACAGCTGGCGTAGAAGAGCGCAGCGAATCCGCCTCCGGAGCCTCCATAGAAGATTGCGTGCCTGTGGCTTGCCATTGAACGAAAAACGGCATCCAACACAAGCGGTAGGTCTTTTTGTAGGGCACGGTTCCTGTCACCGGCGTACCAAGCAAGGTTTGCGCCGGTTTCGAGAGTTGAGTCCGACACAAGAACTATGTTTGCTCCAGTTGTGCGCCCCACATTGATGCCGGTGAACACAGGAAGCGTGATCTTTTTCGCAGGGATAGAACCGTGAAAGAACACGATTGTGGTATCCGCAAAATGATCTTCAATGAAGATTTCTAGGAGGCCATTGCCGTAAGCAATCTGGTGGATCCCGTTACGGACTGCTTTGGATCCGAAATCGGTGATGCCTTCGTGCTGAAACACGTTTGCCTTGTAGCGTTTCGCGTTACGTGGGTATGCGCTCATTAAATGCTCTCTCAGTGTGGCCAGCCTTGAGCTACCTAAAGATCGAGGGGTGATTTGTGCTCAATACTAACCAAGCCCATGTCGAGGTCTGTACTAGGAGTTCCGGGATGCTGGAGCGGCCATCCGCCCCAAAGCGTGGATTCTCCACCCGGCATTGCGCCAGGGATTGATGCCGAGGACGTTGCGGCCGTCGATAAGCAATTGCTTGTCGACGAGCTCCGCCGCCCACACCGGATCCATCTCCTTGAACTCCTGCCATTCGGTGGCGAGGATGACCAGCTCCGCGCCGCGCAGGGCGTCTTCGAGGCTGACGGCGTAGTCGAGGGTGGGAAACACCTTACGGGCGTTGTCCATGCCCTGCGGGTCGTAGACGCGCACGGATGCGCCGGCAAGGTTGAGCTGGCCGGCCACGGCGAGCGCGGGCGAGTCGCGCACGTCGTCCGAGTTCGGCTTGAACGCGGCACCGAGCACGGTGATGTTGCGGCCGATAACGCTGCCGAGCTCCTCGCGCGCCAGGTCGATCACGCGCTGGCGGCGACGCATGTTAATCGCGTCGACCTCGCGGAGGAAGGTCAGCGCCTGGTCGGCGCCGACTTCGCCGGCGCGCGCCATGAACGCACGGATGTCCTTGGGCAGGCACCCACCGCCGAAGCCGAGACCTGCGCCGAGGAACTTGCGGCCGATGCGGTCGTCGTAGCCGATGGCGTCCGCAAGCTGGGTCACGTCCGCGCCGACGTTCTCGCAGACCTCGGACACGGCGTTGATAAACGAGATCTTTGTGGCCAAAAACGCGTTTGCGGAGACTTTCACCAGCTCCGCAGTCTGCAAATCCGTCACGATGAACGGGGTGTCGTTTTCCAGCGGGGTGGCGTAGACCTCGCGGGCGATCTCCTCGGCTCGGGAGTTCTCGGCGCGGTGGCCGAGCACGATGCGGTCCGGCTCGATGGTGTCTTTGACCGCGTAGCCTTCGCGGAGGAACTCCGGGTTCCACGCGATCTCGACGCTGGCTTTGTTTCCGTGCTCGGCGGCGAGTGTGTCGGCGCGCTCCTGCAGCGCGGCGGCGGTGCCGACCGGGACAGTGGACTTACCCAGGATCAGGTGCTCGCCCTCGAGCTGGGGCACCAGGTCGTCGATGACGGCCTCGACGTATCGGGTATCGGCAGCGTAGGAGCCGCGCTGCTGCGGGGTGCCGACCCCGATGAAGTGCACGTTGGCGAAGGCGGCGGCTTCGGCGTAGCTCGTCGTAAAGCTAAGGCGCCCTGCCTCGATGTTGCGCTCGAGCACCTCGGGCAGGCCCGGCTCGTAGAACGGCACTTTGGAGTTCTTCAGTGCCTCGATCTTGGTTTCGTCAACGTCTACGCCCAGCACCTCGTGGCCTAGTTCAGCCATGCACGCCGCGTGCGTCGCCCCGAGGTAACCAGTGCCAATCACAGTCATCCGCATAGCAATCAAGTCTACAACTAGGGTGACATCAGGAATCACTTGTGCGAAAACAGTGCGGTCTTTGGCCATTGTCAGCGTCGGCTTCAGTGCAGCGGGCGTTGAATGGGGGAGGGTAGTGCAGCAAAAGAACTGCTAATAGACTACCTTTTCAATGAAACCTGGCTGCGAATTAGGTCGTAGCCGACGTTGCGATAACAGAAAGTTATTCAAAGATGCTAGGCGCAAAACCAAACCTGGCTTTTCTGAGTCAGTTCGACGAGATGACACTTATCCTCGATGAGGAGTTATCTTTTGGAGATCGCGAATTCGCGGTCGCTTTCAGCTTTTTTGACGATAAGGGTTGTGAGCTACCTAGCTCCGCGATCGATGCGGCCTATTCTGACGGCCTTGGTGGCTACTTCCGATACCTGAAGCCGAGCTTAGGCCAGCTTGGTAGCGATGCGGTTAAGCCAATTCACTTGCGGCTTCCGGCGGCGAGCGCGCGAGTGGAGATTCGCCCTTGGAAGAACAAGAGTGCTGATGCAGCGAGAGACATGCAAAGGCGTGTTTATGTGTGCGTTAAATCTTCCGACAATGACAGAGTGTGGACAAGGAGGATTGGCAGCAAATGAGTGTCTCGGTAATTCTGCATTCGCTTCCTAGCGATAGCGACACGTGGAGTTCCTATATCGACCACTTCCGTCAGATCCCGGGAGTTTCCGAGTGTCGCCTCACCTTAACCGAAGCGTCTGATTTGGACCCATCGCTAATATTCTCTTTCGCAGACGAATTTTTTAGGTTCGAGTACCTCGCGGAGCCGCTTAATGATGCGCAGAGACTGAACCAAACTGCTGCCACGGCTTCTGGAGAGTCACTTCTGCTGCTGGAGGCGCCGTATTGGATCACCGGGGAGTACGGTGATGACTGGCACGAACTACGAACGCCGAGAACCGTCCGCTCTGTAGCAAGACGCGTCTCGCATTCGACTCACGCAGGCCAGTCTGTTGCACTCTCAAACACACTGCCTATTGCTGACGATGCTTTAGGGTCAGCGTTCATCATCGGGAGAGATCATTTCCTGGAAATGCGTGGCTACGACGAACGTGACGAGGTCAGTGGTGCGCTGGGGTTTGACTTCCTGTTGAGGCAACGTCGCTGTGGCTTAATGGTTGAAGCGTCATCGCTCGACGATGGGCCAGTTGCCGTGAGCTGCGAAGCACCGGAAAAGCTCAACAATGAAGCGGAAATTAAACGCGCGGTCCTTCAAGATCTGACCATCTTCAGGAACTTAGAGTCTTGGTCGGTTCCGGCTGAACAACGAAAGCCGTTGATCACGGTCGCCATCGCGACGAAGGACCGAGGACCGATGCTGATCGAGAGCATTAACTCGGTTCGCTATCAAAGCTTTCAGGAGTTTGAAATCATCGTCGTAGACGATGGGTCGGCGGATCAAGCAACAGTGAAGCGGTCCGTTGAAGATTTGGACGATCCGAGAATCAAGTTTTACGAGCACACAGAGAGCCGTGGGGTTGCCGCAGCGAGAAACACTGCTGCAAAGTACTCGCGTTGTCTATACACCGCAGTGCACGACGATGACGACATTATGCTTCCGGACCGTCTGCTCGACGGCCTTCGGCCGTTGAGCAGCGAAGTTGACGCTACTTATGGTAGCTGGATCAACTTTGACCATGAGACAGGTGAGATGCGGGGCTTTCTTACCAAGACTGGCTTTAGTGAAAACATGATTGCCTTCAATGGCGCGGGCCCCGGACATAGCACTTGGACCGTGCCCACTCGACTGGTCCAAAAGTTTAAGTACGACGAGCGTCTGACTTCGTCGGTCGACCACGAACTGGCTTCGCGCCTGATGAACGCTGGCGTCCGCTGGCAGCACGTGGAGAAATTCATGTATCTCCGCAGGGTGCATGACCTCCAGATCACGGCGCAGGATACAGATAACCAGAAGGCTGGGCATACCCTTTCGAAGCTCGCCAATAGGTTCCTGACATCATCCCGAGGGTTTGAAGCTATGGCGGAGCTTGGGCGCGGTCTTCCATACCCCAAAACGCCGGGGTCGAAGCCCCTTAGCCCGCTTTTTGCGGGGTACCTACCGGACCACTTGGTAAAGCGTGACATCGTCTTCAGCGGCAATACGGTTACCAAGTCACGGGTGGCTGACACGCCGCATCGAGTTTCAACGATCCTGACTGAGCGGGACCTTCTCACCGGGAAGGCCGTTGTGGAAGAAGGTTCGATTGAAGATGTGAAGTTTGAGGACTTCGTCGCGTTCCGCCAGCTCGGCGTGGCGGATTTCACGGTGAAATCGCATCTTCGGAATGACGAGGAAGGGAAAGCTCCCGAGGGTGATGACAATGCCATCACCGATGAGGGTGCGATTCGCTCGCGCGTACGGGATATGGTGATGAACCGTATTGATGCGACGGTTACGAGGATCCAAATCGCTGAAGAATCGAAGCTGCATTTTGTACTGGTCTTCTTTGAAGACGGTTTGAAGGGGTCTGAGGACGATTTGGTCGAGGGGAACCCACAGGTCGTCCGAAGGGTCATCTGCACAGGTCAATTCGGTGTCAACACGACCGCGTATCTTCTCGGGTACTCTTCACTGCCCCTTGCCATCCAGGCTATGGATACGTTGACTGAACGTTGCGATAGTGCCGACGTGCTATTGATGGACGAAGATCCACACGAATTCGTTCCAGCACTGCGACTGGAGCAATTCCACGCTGCAGTGGTTGATTCGGAAGACGATTCCGGTTTGGCCGGGGAGTAGATATGCGCATTGTTTTTGAGAACGAACTGAACGGAAAATTTTCCCTTCGCCAGGAGGCTGAGACTGCAGGCGACATTGTTAGCTTCCCTCGTGAATTTCTAGCGGACGTCACGCTTCTCGATGCACAACCGTCGAATGCTCTCTTGGCCGCGATGATTCTGTTTCAAATTTCCGAGGAGAGTGGCGTGCTGACTGTGCCTCCTGCGACTACGCAACTTGATCGCACGCTACGGCGTGTTCTGGGGGAGCATTCACCTCAACTCACTGTGGACCCCTTGTTATCGGTGACGCCGGAAAGCCACACGCAGCTGCTGGTAGGGGAATACCGAGAAGGCAAGGTGGCAGTTCAGCCAGATGGCAAAGGACGCAATGTTCTTGTGCAGTACCTAGACAGCGCACGCTGGACTGGAAAGCTCTTTTCCGTAGATAGGGTTGTCGTCGCGGCGAACGTCTCGGCGTTCGACGAGACGAGGCTGAGCCCGACCGCGTTTAGGGTTGCGCTTGGTCTTTTGCTGGCAGGCGATTGGAAATCTTCGACCTTAATCGTCGAGGAATCTGGCGATGAGGAAGGCCTGTTCTCTACCGCCATGATGCAGGAGCTGTGCGCTGCGATCGGTGTGCGTCTTCTATTCGTTGACGGGCACGAGATGGAAGGGATGTTACAAGATGGCCAAGCGTAGGATTCTCATGCCCGTTCGCACCGTTGCCGAATGGGGAGGCGTGCACGAATGGACCGTGGATGCGGCGTCGGCGCTCATTCAAGCGGGGCACGAAGTCACGTTTGTCGGCAGTGGCGTGGTCTTTAAAGAGAGAGCTGAGGCTACAGGTGCCTCTTTCCGTGTTGTGAACTGGCGCAAGGGTTGGGAACCTGTTGCGCGATCGGTAGGGGAGGAAGCTAATTTCGATCTCATTTTCTCGCATGCACCAGCAGGCAGGCAGTTCGGCTTGCTGGCGAATGAGCAAGCGAAGAAAGAACATGTTGTGATGGTGCACGGTGCCTACCACGACTATATGTACGAGTGGTCGGACCAGGTAGACGCGTTTGTAGCAGCGAGCCCTTCCCTAGTGCATTTCGTTCAGCAATTCGGTCGTGTGGCTCCGTGGAAAGTGACCAACTTGCCTAATGCTGCGCCTGACGAAGTGTTTGATCTGCCCATATTGAGTCACGATGAAAAACTTGAGGGGGGCGTGGGGCACATCGTCACGGCTTCGCGCTTGTCCAAGGACAAAGTTGTGCAGATTGATTCGGTGGAAGAGGCAGTGCGTTCTCTAGCTGCGTTGTACCCTGACGTGCAATGGGAAATTAACGTGTGCGGTGATGGGCCGCTACGGGACTACTTCGACCAGCGCTATAACTTGCTGGAGATGTCTGTCCCTAACGTTTCTCACACCATGCATGGTTGGGTTGAGCCCGCAGAAATTCCGCTGATGATGAATCGCGCCTACTTAACCGTGGCTGCCGGCATGGCCGGCATGCGGGCGCTCGCATCTGGTTCGCTTCTGCTCGGGACTGGTGCCCGTGCCTCGGTTGGCATTCAAACTGGGAACAATTTGCGCGCGGGAATTTGGAGCAACTTCGGCGATCATGGAATCTTTCGATTCTCGCCAAAACCGATACAAAGAAGCTTGGAAGAACTGGCGAATCCGGAAGCTTATGACGAAGCTGTAGAAACTGCCAGAATGGTCGTTGGCAAAGGAAATTCCCAATCAGCTGTGGATGATCAAATGCGAGCGATACTGCAGTGTGGTTAAGCCACGGATGGAAGTTGCGGCTAAGAGTCTCTGATTGATTTCTAGCTGTTAAGCAGATTCATTTTTCAAGTCTAAGGCCGACTGGTCTCCGTTTACGAGGAGGTTTCTTAAATATGAATTCCATGAGTTACGAATTAACCCCGGTGAATTTGCCTGAAGGTTCCGAACTGCGAAGGGAGCCCCCTCGGCCAAAAGCTAGTCGGCAGGACAACTATGACGAACTCTTCGATTACGACATGGTCTTCGCGGACGTATTTGTCGACCGGGGGGAGCTCGTTGCAGTAGGTGCTCCACCACTTAACCTTGAAAAAGAGATTCTTGAAGCAAGCTACAGGCTGGATGGAAGGAAAATTGCACCGCCAATCGTCGAGCAGCGATCTCTCTGCGCGGCGTATTCGTTCCATGAACAAGCCAATGAAGGATCAGTACTTGAGATTGAAGGGCTGGGCGGGCAATTGGTTACTCGCGTTGCGGGAAACCAATCTTCATTTTTTGCCGGCAAAGATGTACTGTTAGCCCTGCAAAAAGACAATGACCTGGAGTGGATTGCTTATTGGGCCCTTCACCACTCGTTAGTGTCTGGGGTCAACGCAATCCTGCTGTATGACAACGGGAGCGCGTCATACAGTGTCGAGGACCTGCAGGTAACTCTAGAGCAGGTTCCGGGCATTGATCGAGTAATGGTTTGCTCGTCCAACTGCCCATTTGGGCCTACCGGGGGGCCAGACGGGATTTGGGATTCGAATTATGGACAATTGGTGCACTATGAGCACGCCCGCCGTTTTGCTCTTCGTGAATCGCGTTCCATTCTGGTCAATGACATCGATGAGATTATTGGTAGCGGCAAAGGCGACAGTGTAATTAAGCGCCTCTTGAATTCTCCAAAGCCAGCTATCGGGGTTCCCAGGGTTAATGTTCTAAACGTGCTGCGGCCAGGGTACGGTGAAGAAGACATCCGAGCACATAACGTCTACGGCTACGTGAGAAATGAGCGGTCGAAACTGCACGGGAAATACGCGGTCAAAACCCAGGAAATGGACGATTCTGCTCAGCTCAATGTGCATCTCATTAGAAACACGCAGTTTGAGAAGATCGATAGTAGTGAGCTGATTTGCGGGAACTTTGTAGGAGTGTCCAAAACGTGGCGGACTGGCCGTTTTGAAACACGGCGAAACTCAACCCTAGACGGCAGGGTTCAAGTGGAGATCGAAAACACGCTCACCAGCTCGATGGACGGTATAGCGGGAGAATGGAAGCTTTTGATCGACCGATTGCAGGAAGAGGGTTTGACTAAGGGCGCAAACTCGACGCCGGCTGAGGCTAAGAAATGCGAAACAGAACTTTCGCGTCAGCAATCCGAAGGCGGCGACAATGCGTCTATCGAAAACACGCAGGTGGCAGTCGGCGGGGGGCTTGAACTTGAGCGTAGAAGGATCGACACTTCGCGAGTTAATAGCACATTTGTGTCATTGTCGGAACTTTCAGAGACTGATCCATCTACCTTAGACTCGGGCGTATACAGAATTGAGCATGGGTTGCCGATTTTCGTCGACTGGCGAAATTCGGGAGCGAACACGCTGTTAGTGACGTTTTCCGCCGCGACGACCAGAGCTGCTGAGCGAGTTCCTGTCTTTAGTGGCGCCGGGGTTACAAAGAGCCTCGACTGTAATGTGCTGATGATATCGGATCCAACCATGATGCTGGACCGGGATACGACTGTTGCCTGGTACGCCGGCAGCCGTTTCCAACCGAAACTCCAAGATGATCTGGCCGAATTGATTCAGCATTTTGCCCATGGCAATCGAGTGATCCTTCTTGGTGGATCTGGAGGTGGCTATGCAGCGCTTGTTCAGCACTCGAAGCTCTCAAATGCTACGTCCCTGGTCTTTAACCCTTCAACCCGACTAACGGGTCGTCCAATCTTTAGGTCTTACCACGAGAAGATGTGGAATGTAGAGGATCCATCGGAGTTGCCTGCTTCGCTAATTCTCGATTTGCGCGACGTCTATAGCCGCGTGCACAGCGGAGAGGTGTATTACGTGCAGAATTCGTTTGACCAAAACTTCGTGAGAAACTACTTCTGGCCATTCGTGGAGACCCTCCATGAAGCGAATAAGTTCTTCTTCATGACCCCGTTTTATGCCAATGGGCATGTGCCTCTAAGTGGTGATTCGATCCAGTCAATGCTCGGCGTGTTGATTGAAACCGATGATTGGAATGAACGCAGAGCGGAATTGTCGAAGCTCCGCCTGCTAGGTAAGAAAAATCTTAAAAATCAAATGGTGGATTGATCATAGCTAAAGCGAAAGGGCTGAAAAGGTACGGCAATAAACGTCACTTTCGCGAATGAACACCGGATTGCGTTCGGAAGATTGATGGCGATGCACTTTGTCTAAACGCAAGATGTAAGGAATGCATCTTTATCAATTGAGAGAGCACGATAGTGTCTAGGCTAACCTGATCGAAAAGAAATCATTGAGTACGACGCTCTTCGATTCAAAGCGGATGGTGTTGCGTTGTCTCTAAGTGATAGATGGACGAGCTTTAGAATGACGTTAAGAACTGTTGTGGTACCGGCGGCGGGTATGGGGACTCGTTTTTTGCCGGCGACGAAGACGGTGCCGAAGGAGCTTCTGCCGGTGGTGGATACCCCGGGCATTGAGCTGATTGCTGAGGAGGCTGCTGCTTGCGGTGCGCAGCGCCTGGCTGTGGTGGTCGCGCCGAACAAGGAAGAGATCATGCGCCACTTCGGCGAGTTTTCGGACTTGCAGGAGCTGATGGTTGCCCGCGGCAAACAGACCCAGGCGGACAAGGTCGCGCGCGCCAACGGTTTGATTGCGGCTGTGGCGGTCACCCAGGACGAGCCGCTGGGGCTTGGCCACGCTGTCGGTTGCGCGGAAGAGGCGTTGGACGACGACGAGGACGCGGTTGCTGTGATGCTGCCGGATGATCTTGTGTTGCCGGCGGGTGTGATGGACAAGATGGTCGCTGTGCGCAATGCGTTGGGTGGTTCGGTGTTGTGCGCGTTTAACGTCTCGCGCGAGGAGGTGTTCAACTACGGCGTGTTTGACGTCGAGGATGCCCAGGCTGAGATCGACGGCGTTGAGGTGCTCAAGGTGCGCGGCATGGTGGAAAAGCCTGCTGTTGAGGATGCGCCCTCGACGCTGGTGGCTACCGGTAGGTATCTGCTGGATCGCGGGATTTTTGATGCGCTGCGGCGTATTGAGCCCGGTAAGGGCGGGGAGTTGCAGCTGACTGATGCGATTGAGTTGATGATCTCTGAGGGTCATCCGGTGCATGTGGTGGTGCATGAGGGCAAGCGCCACGATCTGGGTAACCCTGGTGGCTACATCCCGGCGAATGTGGATTTCGGTCTGCGGGATGAGAAGTATGGTCCGGCGTTGTATACCGCGGTGAAGAAGATCATCGCAGACTTCGAGGCAGAACACCCCGAGGTTGCCGCAAAGGCACGGGACTAAACTCGGCAACAACCAGACGAATAAAGCTCAGGAGGATTTTCAATGCGGGCGGTTGTCACCGGCGGTGCCGGGTTCATCGGTTCTCATCTTGTGGACCTGCTGGTGGGAGACGGGCACCAAGTCACAGTGATCGACAATCTGAGCTCGGGGCGCACCGAGAACATTGCCGATCACCTCTTATCCGGTGAAGTCGAACTGCTCGAGCAAGACATTCGCGACGCAGATTTCGAAGCGATCTTCCGTCGCGTCGAACCTGAGGTGGTTTTCCACCTGGCTGCACAGATTGATGTGCGACGCTCAGTTGAGGACCCGCTTCTTGATGCAGAGATGAATATCACCGCGACTATTCGGCTTGCGGAGGCTGCCCGGCGTACCGGGGTGCGTCGAGTGGTGCACACGTCTTCTGGTGGTTCGATTTACGGTGAGCCGGAGCAGCTGCCGGCTACGGAGCAGTTGCACGTTGACCCGAAGTCGCCGTATGCGGCGTCGAAGGTCGCCGGCGAGCTGTACCTGAATGTGTACCGCCAGCTCTACGGGCTAGAGACGAGCTTCATCGCCCCCGCGAACGTCTACGGTCCGCGCCAGAACCCGTTCGGGGAGGCTGGTGTGGTGGCGATCTTCTCTCGAAACCTGTTGGACGGTAACCCAACCTGTGTGTTCGGTGGTGGCACAAATACCCGCGACTACGTGTACGTAGGGGATGTGGCGCGCGCCTTTTACCTCGCTTCCGCGGAGGCAGGTGACGGTGAACGCTTCAACATCGGCACGGGTGTGGAGACAACTGACCGGGCGCTCCACACCGCGGTAGCGAAGGCTGTCGGCGCGCCGGATGAGCCGAGGGATGAGCCCGCTCGTCTGGGCGATGTCGCTCGTTCTTCGCTGAGCTACGAGAAAGCAGAGCGTGTGCTGGGGTGGACGCCGCTGGTGTCCCTGGATGAGGGTGTGGCCCGCACCGTGGATTACTTCCGCAACGAGCCGGGTCGCAAATAGGTCTGCTTGCGCCAGCCTAAACTGGCGCCATGCGTTATCTCACTTCTAAAGAGGTTCTGTCCGCGGTCACGCCACGCGATGCCGTCGATGCGCTACGGAAGGTACTGGCGGGCGGATTCGACCCCGCCACCGACCCGCACCGCCAGAAGGTGGCGCTGCCACACGGGGAGATGCACCTGCTGCCGTCGGCGCTTGATGGTGCGGTCGGGGTGAAGGTATTGGGAATTCAGCCTGCCGGCTCGGACGTTGATGTGCCGTTGGTGCAGGGTTCCTATCTGCTTATGGGCGGGGAGACGCTCACGCCGGAGGTCGTGATGGATGCTGCGGCGTTGACGGAGGTGCGGACGCCGGCGGTGGCTGTGGCGGGGGTGTTGGACCGGCTGCGGGCGTCGAGCGAGCCGCTGGAGTGCGTCATCGTCGGTGCGGGTGTGCAGGGGCGGGCGCATGCGCGCACGGTTGAGGACGTGCTTGAGGGGATGCGGGAGGTGTCGGTGACGTTTATCTCGCGGAGCGAGCCGGCGGATCTGGTCTACCCGTGGACGGAGTCGGGGAGTGCCCAGGCTGATGAGGTGTTGGGGCGTGCCGGGTTAGTTGTGGTGGCGACGAGTGCGGGGGAACCGGTGGTCGTCGATAGGCAATTGCGACCTGATGCGACCGTGCTTGCCGTGGGGGCGCACACCGTGGACACGCGGGAGTTGCATGAGGATGTGCTGCGGGGCGCGCAGGTGATTGTGGAGGATGTGGAGGCTGCGCGGCGGGAGGCCGGCGATGTGGCGATCGCGGTGGAGAAGGGGGCGCTTGCGTGGGAGGATGTGGCGACGATGGCTGAGGTTGTGCGCGGGGAGGTGGCGCTGGATTCGGCGCGGCGGGTGGTGTTCAAGACCGTCGGGATGCCGTGGGAGGACCTGGCGGTGGCGACGGTGGTTGCGGGAGAGGGGGTTGCGGGGGTGTGATCGGGATTGAGGTCACTTGATTAAACCAGCGAAAGGGTTGAGGGGGGCGTTGACCTGAGCCGGCAACCCTTGGAATCTGAGCTATTTACCGTTCGCTGGACCGTAGGTCGTTTGTCATTAGTGCGATGTCCAATTCAAACGGAAATACCGGAACGGGAACGTCAATTTCTCTGCACAGCGAAGCCATCTTTGCCTCGGTAACTGCTAAACAACGCGGTATGCCATGGAGCTGGGCAAACTGAGCCCTAGTCTCTTCATCGTCAGGAAAGGTCTCATCCAACGTCCAGGTTGCGGCGGTCAAAACCTTCACATTTGAGAAAATGGAGTCTGCTTCGAGATCGATCTGAACCCGCACAGAGTCTTCGCTTGTTTCGATGTCGACCTTTACGGAGAAATTTCCCTCGCCATTCGGAAGTTGGTCCGGATCTATCGCATTTTCAATGTCTTTGCGTTCAGCTAGACACCGGCCAAAACGGTATGAAACAGTTTCTACTGAGCTTAGTTTGCCATTGAGTGCCATTCGTAGTTACGCCTCGTCTCTGAAGTCTTTATGGATTTTGGCATCCAAGCCGCAGTGTCACCAGACATCAAGCTGTCGAAGTGGTCGAGTTTCTCTTGGATTACGAACGACGCTGTAGGGTGGGACCCGCTGAAGTGCTGAGGGGGTCGATAAAACGCCCAGTGTGCTCCCCCGGCAGGGCTCGCTGATAGTAGTAATTCAGCGTCCACTGCTTTGGCATACTTTCTTACAGTGGACATCGTGAAATTGGCGCCGCCTTTTTCAAAGTGGGCCAATTCGTCGAGATCAACGGACATTGATCCGGCGACTTCCTGCAGTGAAAGGCCACGGAGCAGACGAACTCGAATTAACTGAGTTACAAGCTCTAACTGAGCTTCTGCATTGCGGATACCCAGTTCAGTTATTCGATTGGTTTCTGCAGGCTCGAAGGCTTTTCGTCTGAGTAGGTGCTTCAAGAAATTCTTCATTTCAACCTCCTTTAGCAGGTTTCCGAGATGCCAATATCTACGTGCTTCGATCGACAACTCTACCTAGTTCACGAGGTTGCCAGACTTTCGACTTCTTACACCAATTAATACCAGCGCTGATAGCCTTATCAATGTCGCGATCCTGCGAGTCGCGTATCTTTTTTGCGGCCGCACGTAGTGATCCACGTTTCGACCCAGCCTTGCTGGTGGTTGTCTTCTTGCCAATAGAGCTCAACAATACTTCATCTATTTCTCGGTTCGGTGAGTTCAGCTCGCGGAGGTCGGAAAAGTATATGCGCCAAAAGGTTTGCTTCCCTTTCTTTGTTTCGCTCCCATCCACCCTCAGTTCGCCGCACCAGGGGGTGGGGCTATAGGCTCTACCGAGGCGTGTAAGCGCTTGCTTTCCCACCGGGGATTTATACGTTAAAGCCCTGCTTCCTACCTGAAATTTTTGGGCATTCGCTTTAAAAGGAATTCCGTTTCTGAAAGCTTTTAGAAGTAGTGCCAAGAAGTGTTCGGCGGCTTCAGCATCTTCGTTCGAGAAGCGATCGAATCCCTGTTCGTAAAGTGGGGTTTGCTTCATTTTGGCTCCAGGAAGATTGAAGCGACATGAATAGTCGTCGGGGTGGGTGGGTTTCATGATCACTCCGAGAGTTGTCGAGGCAATAGGTTGCGCTCTCTGTAGAGCAGTGGATAGCTGGAGACTTGAGATCGTAACAACCTGCCGAGGCGGGGTAGGTGTTATCTCTATATTAGAGGGGCCTCGAATGTTCATTTTCTAACGGTCGCTATTGAGTTATGGTGCGGGCGGGCGCATGCGCGCACGGTGGTGGACGTGCTTGCAGGGACGCGGGAGGTGTCGGTGACGTTTACCTCGCGGAGCGAGCCGGCGGATTTGCCGTACCCGTGGGTGGAGTCGGGGAGTGTCGAGGCCGATGAGGTGTTGGGGCGTGCCGGGTTGGTTGTGGTGGCGACGAGTGCGGGGGAACCGGTGGTCGTCGATAGGCAATTGCGAGCTGATGCGACGGTGCTGGCTGTGGGGGCGCACACTGTGGACACGCGGGAGTTGCATGAGGATGTGCTGCGGGGCGCGCAGGTGATTGTGGAGGATGTTGAGACTGCGCGGCAGGAGGCTGGCGATGTGGCGATCGCGGTGGAGAAGGGGGCGCTTGCGTGGGATGACGTGGTGACGATGGCTGAGGTTGTGCGCGGGGAGGTTGCGCTGGATCCGGCGCGGCGGGTGGTGTTTAAGACCGTCGGGATGCCGTGGGAGGACCTGGCGGTGGCGAGGGTGGTTGTGGAGGGGGGGATAGCTACTGCTGGAGCGTCCTCTCAAGAGGTGATAGCTGGCCGAGAGGGGCGTATTTCGGTTTCTGACGCGATATGAAACGAATCGTCGAGTTGTTTACTTAACCAAGCGCTAGTTCCTACCAGGCTATAAGTTAGGCGTATGCCGAGAGTAGATACCGCACTGGAGCTATGGGAGTTACTCAAGTCAGAGAAGATTATCCGCACAACTGACTATGACGTGGAACTGTTGGAGCAGCTTTGCGTCTACTTCGGGGTGCCAGCTGGAGTTTCTTTCGACAAGTACTTGCAGGAAAATAGTTTTTCTGCGCAGAAGTTGGCATCGGCGATGTTGAACTCGATTGAACCATTCGCGCGGATGCTCAATCAGTTATACAGCCTGTATGAGAAAATCGATGCGCAATACGCGGATAAGGGGAATCTCAAGTTTGAAATCGCCTTAGATTCAGATTTAGACGGTTTTGAGTTCGATACTGAAGCCTTCGAAGAATGGGAGCGAACTTATACAGCCGTTACGAGCGGGTGGCGCTTCCGCAATAGCAGTGCACCTTGGCATCTTATTGAGCTAATCAATCCGACAAACGAGTTTCCAAGACCTGAGTCTCGAAGTGATTCGTGGCCGGCAACGAACGAACTTTTTCCTGAATCGGGTGATATCGAAATCGACCATGTGTTAGCTGAGGTATGGAGGTTGAGGGAAAATTTTCTCAAACACGCCCAAGTTGTCTCGAAATCGCGTTCGGAGTTTAAGTTAGCCGAAAGGCAGGTGGGCGATGACTACCAGCGGATGCTGGCAAGCGACCGCTGGGACGAAGCAATCGGGCGGGTAATAAAAGCTGCTTCAGAAGCTGTGAAGTCGGGAGATGAAGAGGCCACAGAACGTCTGAGAAACGCGATCCCTAAGATTAAAGCCAACCTACTTGACTGCGTCACAGTTCAAGTGGAGACATCAATTTTTGAGTCGCTGAGAAAGCTTTTGTCGCTTCCTCTGTGGGGGCAGCGGCATGACGTTTATGCCGCTTGGGTGTTTACGCTGATAGTCGACGCGGTCGGATTCGAAAACCTCCGCTTTTGGGTTGTAGATGGCCAGCTTTCATTCAACTTCTCCGGAGCCCAACTCGCGACGTACAAGTCGGTGGAGGGGGACATCGACATTTGGGCAGAGCTACGAAGCCCTCACCCGGCACCTATCGGCAAAAGCAGAAAGAGAGCGATTCAACCGGACTTTTCGATCACTCGGGACCCAGTAAGCCACCCCAACACAACGATCGCTGCAATCGAGTGTAAACAGCACAAACGGGGACAGCGTCGTTCAAATTTAGAGGCGCTGCAGGACTATTCTTCCGGTCTACCGAACGCAAAAATTATGCTCGTGGGTTATGGGCCGCTTGGGAATGGCTTGGTAGATGAGTTCGAGCAACCCGTTTCTCGGAGAATCGGTGTTTTTCGCGACGTGACCCCCATGCAACCTGATGCGTGTAACCGATTCAAAAAGGATCTAGAAGCAGTGATTCCACAAGTCTTGACAGCGATTCCATGGACTCCGAAACGCCTTGAACAGCATTGGGTGAAACTCCCCTTTTCGTGGTTCAGCATCCGTTTCGGGGGTCTCGGATGAAGGCGTGAGTCCGGAGTCTGATTCAGATGAGCACGCCTGCGCATCTCACCTAGCGGTTCCATTTCTAATTACAGATCGGTTTTGTTCATTGGGCGTTGGGGGCTCTTATCAAGCTCAGTTACCTGAGACGCGCACGGTGGTGGACGTGCTGGAGGGAGTGCGGGAGGTGTCGGTGACGTTTGTGTCGAGAAGCGAGCCGGCGGATTTGCCGTGGCCGTGGGTGGAGTCGGGGAGCGCTGCGGCCGATGAGGTGTTGGGGCGTGCCGGGTTGGTTGTGGTGGCGACTTCTGCGGGGGAACCTGTGGTCGTCGATAGGCAATTGCGACCTGATGTGACCGTGCTTGCCGTGGGGGCGCACACCGTGGACACGCGGGAGTTGCATGAGGATGTGCTGCGGGGCGCGCAGGTGATTGTGGAGGATGTGGGGGCTGCGCGGCGGGAGGCCGGCGATGTGGCGATCGCGGTGGAGAAAGGGGCGCTTGCGTGGGAGGATGTGGCGACGATGGCTGAGGTTGTGCGCGGGGAGGTGGCGCTGGATCCGGCGCGGCGGGTGGTGTTTAAGACCGTCGGGATGCCATGGGAGGACCTGGCGGTGGCGAGGGTTGTTGCGGGGGTATGGCTTCGCCACCGACCCCTATAACTGACATGTCCACCTACCCCTAGAGGTGGAATGGCGAACCATGGGGCAGCGTTTTACCTCGGCACGAGGGTGAGTCGGCGGAGGGGCAAAATTGGGCGTGATATCCCCCGCCGGAAACACTCAGCTGGCGTACGAGGGAGGAACTGCAACTTGGAGCCTCTGCCAATTCGCCCTGGGCTCCGAGCTGGAGTGTGACGCTATATCCTATTGATCCGATCCAACGATTGTGTGATCTCTTTAGCTGCTTCTTTCCCTCGAACACGCTGTAGAAGCTGCGTAAAGTGATCGGAGTCGATCGCCCTCATAAAACTCAAAGTCTGGACTACCGCTTGTTCTAACTCATTTCGGCTCAGGGCACCTCCAGTTCTGGCGACGCCAGAGTGTGAAAGTTCGTTCACAACCTTTGAGAGTGAAGGCGAAACTTCGGCTGAGTGCTTTGCTAGGAGACTATTGATTGCGGTGCCGAATTTTGAATCCACGGGAGACTTAAACTCCGTAAAGCCCTCGAGGGTTTTCCTGCAGTAGTTGCCGGATGCAAGAGACGGGGGAATTCCATCGATTAGAGCGCTGAATTCCTTAGTCACTAGGTAAAACGAAAGCCAGTAATCGTTTATAAGATTCACAGCTTCCGAATCCCATTTCCTTACGCGCGTGGTCCGATCGTTGTTGTCATAACTGTGCTTGTAAACTTCGAAGAATTGAGCCGTAGCGCCAGTGCGCTTGGTAGCCTTAGATGCCAAACGATTTTGAAGAATTCTCAAGTAGGAATGGCTGTGCGTGAAGTACACCAAGGCCGCAGGATTTAGCTTGGAGAAATGATCCGATACGAATCGGTCGGTCGCGAGAAGTCGAGTATCGTCCAATTCCGACCCGAGATCGTCCAGAAGGATAATTGAGTTTCTCATCGATGATTTACGTTCCTCGGTCTCAAACTCGGCGCAGAAATACAGGAGTGAAACTAGTTTCTTCTCGCCCTCCGACATATCCGTCGCGGGGTCCCCATCACGGGTAATTACGTAACCTTCCCCGGGATTGCTGCCTTGCTTAACTCGCAATACTCTGTCTCCGAGAATTAGAGACAGATTATTGTCGAGGAACTCTGCGGTTCTAGCGGTGGTGGAAATGGACGATTTGAGCTCGTTCAATTCTCGCTCGAGTTTGGTGACTTTCGAGCGTTCTAAATCAAGCGATTTCTCGGCCGCGGACAGTCTTGTCTTGGTAGCTTCCCAGGTAGCACCATCCTTAGCGCAGCAATGCTCCTGCAATTTAGTAATAGCGTTATGTTTGTTTGCCGAATGGTCGCTCACCTTGCCGCGTAATAGTTCTAGCTCGGTTTCAAGTGCTTCCAACTTTTTGTCGAAATCAGAAAAACTGGTGTTGGGTTTCTTGAAGTCGAATTCGTCCCACGGTGCGTCAATTCGCATGGCGAGTTGTGTTTCAGCAGTTCGCAAATTTTTAAGAAGTTGCTCAATTGCTAATAGGAACTGAGTCTTTCTATTGGCCAGGTCATTATCATAAGTATCTGAAGAGAGAGACAGGTGCGAGATAAGAGTCTTGTATTCTTCTAGCGAGGTTAGGCACTCTCTGCATTCGGCTAACGCAGTCGAAGTTTGTTCGGAGATACCCTGATCTGCAAAATCAATGGCATTCTTTACCTCGTCGAGTCGCGCTTGGGTAACTTCACCAGCACAAAACTCGCAGCTATCGCCTGCCTTGTGGCGCTCAAGGCCTTTGCGAGCCCAGGCGGTAATTGTCTCTACAGCCTTTTCTAAAGCTGGAAGACCATTTTTTACTTCGCTCCATACTTCATCGGAATAAGACCAACGCCGTGGTTCAGGCGGCAGCAGCGGTGGCATCTCTGGGGGTGAGGCGGCAGCTATCGTTAAAAATTCTTCGAGTTCTTTGTCGCTTAGGAGGGTGAGGTTCCCGCGGCCTAATGCTTTCTCTATTTTGCTTCGATTAAATCTTCTGCTTGTCAACTCGTCACATTTTGATTCCAAGGTTTTTCGTTCACCGTTGAATACGGCATCCTTGATTTTCGATAATTCATTTTTGATGTTCGTTACATTTTTAACTTCAGCTTCGACATCTTTAAGCGTCTGTTTGAGGAGCTGCTCTTTGCTGCGGATGGAGTCTTCGATGGCGCCAGCGTTCTCGGCTAGGTTTACGGTCGTAACCTCTCGAGCTGAGCCCCCCTTTACGAAATCTCCAACGTTTGTTTCCCGCCATTTTTCGGTAAATGCGTAAACTACGGGCGGGATCCCAGTTGGATTCTGGTACACAGTATGTTCTTGCAAGACTTCGCAAACTGTAGATTTTCCTGCACCATTGACGCCGAAGAAGACTGAGTGTTTTAAGAGGTCTATGGACTTGAGAGCGTCTGAGTGTACGTTCCTGAATGGTGCATTTGACTTAACTTGGAGCATTAAATCTTTCTTTCAGATCTTTCAGTGGCGTATCGCCGGGGAGTGAGATCAGTTTAACCAGTAAGTTCAATCACGTTTCGAGATTTCGGTGGGCTTTTCGGTATCCCAGTCTGTTCCGCGGTCGGGTGTATCAATGGGCAAGGACGGTTTAATTCGACGCTGCGGTGTCGGCGATTTTTCTAAGTTGCTTTAACTAGTTGTCAATTGACTACTGCGGGCGTTTGGGAGGGGTTGAGAATGGCTATTGCGTTAAGCCTGCGAGTGGCAGGGATTGAATTTGACGACGAAGAACGCATCGAGCGGATCGAGAGCGCCTTCCCGGCGGTTTCTTTCGTCCGGCTAAATGGTTGGACGATCGCGGAACTGCACCTGGAATGCTATCCTGAGAAGGCCTTCCATGAGACAACCGATCTCATGCATCAACTGGGAGCTTACGACGAACTTGAGTTTGTGGAAGTCGTCCCCCACTTGGTGAATACGAGCGATATAGCGAGACTAACGGGTGTGAACCGTCAGGCGGTGAACAAATGGGGCACGCACCCTGATTTGGGCTTCCCAGCGGAGACAGATTTTGTTGGGGGTCGCCAAGCGCGGCAGAAGATCTGGAGCCTCTACACCGTTAGCGAATGGTTGTCTGAAGTAATGGGAATTGACCTAGGCCTTGAGTTGCCGCCGATGAGCCTGGTGAAACAGGTAGACGGGTATCTGGCGTTGGAGGGAGGTTCCCTACTTGGTGGTTCGAAGGATCTTCACGCTTCCGGCCTGTGAGGCTTTTGGGGGTGTAGGCGGAAATGCGAAAGGGAGCCCTTGCGGGCTCCTTCGTTTTGCTCCTCCAACTGGGCTCGAACCAGTGACCCTTCGATTAACAGTCGAATGCTCTGCCAACTGAGCTATGGAGGAATATGTTGCCGTTGCTCTCGCTGTGCAACGAGATGTAACAATAGCGCGGGTTGGTTGTGTTGCCCAAATCGGCAGGTTGGGTGGTGTTTTCGGCCGTACTTATGTGGCCGGGTTTTGGGGTAGGGTTTCGGGCATGTTGATTCCGATAGGTGGATTCCGTGCAAACGCCGTCGCGTGGGGGCTCGCGGGCTTTGGCGTGGTGTGCCTGTTGTCGGCGAACCGTCTGGGCGATTGGCGGGCGCTGACGTTTTTGGGGCTGGCGCTGGTCGTTCCGAGCGTCGTTTGGCTGGTTGCGGACAAGTGGTTCTCGCGGCCGCGCGGGGTGCTGTGGTGGGTTTTGGTTGTCGCTGCTGTCGCGCTCGGGGTGTGGGGAATTGCGTTGTTCCCCTCGAAGTGACGGGTATAACGCGATAAAGTGGCGGGCATGAAGAAACCGATGCTTGCACTCGGCGTCGCCGCCGCCGTCACCACCTCTGCCGTCCTTGCGCCTGTCACCTTCGCTGAAGAGGGCGCGAACACTACCGAAACGGGTTCCTCTGCGGATTCGGGGGAGGCCGAAGGTTCGTCGTTAAGCACGGGCGCAATTATCGGCATCACGCTCGGCGTGCTGGCCGCAGTGGGCGCCGGCGGGTACTTCGCGGTGCAGCAGGGCTGGCTGGAGCTGCCCGAGGGGCTGGACCCGGCGGCGGCCGCGGGACTTTCCTCGCTGGTGCCGGCGCTCGCGATCCCGGGGCTGACGAAGAAGGACAATGGTGCGGCTGCTGGTGGATCTTGCGCGCCGCAGGCGTTTGACGCGGTGGTGCCGGAGTGGCCGCACTTCACCGGGACGTCCGTGATCTTCTGCGACGGTAAGTGGGCCATCGCGGGTGCGAACCAAACGGACTGGATTCTGTACTTCAAGAACTCCAACGGCAAGTGGGCCGTGATCCCGACCGCTGGCACGAAGCAGACCGGGATGCAGCGTGGGTGCTACAACGGCATCACGCTGCGCGAGCAGGGCGCGCCGGAGGAATTCATCCGCCAGGCGCCGATTTGCACGCCGGCGGAGATTGGGAAGTAGTTTTTCGGGGGGGGGTCGTACGCCTTCGCACACAACTGGCCATTGCAAAAAAGCAAACTTATCTTACGGATAGGTACGCTTTGCAAATGCATGCTAGGGAAGGGGGGGGGGCTGCATTTCGCAGCCTGTTTGAACCAAGCTCGCCATTGGCACTAAAACCAGCACAAATACCTAAAGAACGGCGGTTTTGGGATTTCCCGAGTGCACCAGGCGTTGACCTAAAGGATGGTCTCCTTCTATTTCGGGTCAAATGAAATTCGATCTTTCGGAGTGTCTGTCAATCGTAACGCTCGGATGGTATGCGGTTCAGGGCGACATCAACACCCATAATTTGGAGTGTTCGGGCTTGGCTCATCAGGTTCAGTTTGCTAAAGAAAGGTAGCCAGCGGTTGTCATGGAATGAATTTGTCGGGACAATTGCATATGTCACTTTGAACGCATTCGCTCTCAAAGCAGCGTCATCTTCGGCAATAAGATTCAACCATGGGGTGGGGTCTCCGTTCTCAACCGCCACTTTAATCTTGTTTTGAAGATTCTTTCTAAAGCCTTTATCGCCAAACAACGTTGACATCGAAACGAACCCCTGGGCAAAAAGGTGGCTAAGCGAGGACGAATGACTCTTTCTCTTGACGTGTATTAGTTCGCCCTTCTTAGAGAGCACGTCACAAAGCTCTACTGTTCCTGATGCGCCTGGGACCGACGCTATACTGCGGTCCATAAGGAGAAGGTCGGCGGAAGATGAGGCGAGCCTGGCGTTGTATTCCTGTTCAGTTTCACCATCGGAGTGTTTCGGCATTTTAACCGAGGATCTTGGCATGGAATCTATGAAACCGTTTACCTCTTCTACTAACGACTTGTGTATCTGAAACCAGGACCCTTCGATAAGCGCGTACAAATGGTCATCCCGATCTTGCTCACTGACCAAACATCGGTAGAAAGACCATCTGTAGTCGATTTCATGGGAGCGGGCAAAAACAACTCCTACACGTCTTTGTTTGAGCTTGTTAATGGTTAAGTTATCGATGTCACTCGCCATTGCGCTGAGAGCATCGTTTAAATCTAGCTCCGGGAATTCTTTAGAATTTGTGCCTTGGATCCTAAATGAGTCGATATCCTGCCAGTCAACGTTTTCGGGCAACGCCAAATGACTCCTACTGGCCTGTTGGGTCTTGAGATCTTCGAGAAGCATCTGGTCGAGGGATTCGATGAGCTGATGGTCTTTGACGATTTTTAGATTGTCAATCCACCCAAACCTCGCTTTATAGCTATCGCGATCGAATAGATTCTTGAGGGTGGCGCAGAAATCGGGAAGCTCGTGAGCCTCGATGTCTTTATTGATAGTTAGTGAGTCTGCTCCGGTAACTCGATTGGCAAATTCAGTATCTAATGGAGTGCCGGTAGCTTGACGCAGAATGTCGCTGTATGTGTCCAGGCTGAAGTTGGAAAGATCGGATTGACTGCTCAGGCTAATGGTGCTGGAGATGACCATGTCCTCATAGTTTTTCTTATCTAAACTTCTGAGTTTTGTAGGGTCGACGGCGTTGAGCGCAACCTTCAAGCCGAAGTTCGGCTCGATCTTGTCGAGATTAAGTATGCCGCGTCCATATCCGAACGGGATTGCAAAAACCCGATCAGCAGCTTGGATTGCAAGAACGGCCGACGCGGAACGGGTCAAGATTGGGGGGAGATTTTCGTCAGCGATAGAGGAGATGAAGTCGACCCATTTTGGTTTCTTTTGTTTTGGTGACTGTATGTAGCAGATGGAATTTTCCAAGCGAATTTTGTCTATTTGCCTGAAGTTCTTCTCCTCTACTTTCTGCGAGTCGATAGCTGTTTCCAGGGTTGTTCCCGGCTGGAACATGTACACCGTTAACCGCATCATGTACTGGATTATATGCGGATGTTGTCGCTGTTTTCGTTGAACTGGCTTTCAAAGACGGAGGATCGTTGCCATCGCGGAGACGTGCTCGTCGATAAGCAAAAGGCCCGGCTGCGCACACGCAACCGGGCCTTCGCCCACAACGAGCTACACCTGGTACCCCATCGGCGAGCCCGGGCCGAGGGGGATGCCCAGGGCGTACCAGATCATGAAGAAGATGAACCAGCCCACCAGCATGCTCACCGCGTACGGCAGCGCCAGCGACATCAGGGTGCCCACGCCGGCCTTCTTGTAGTACTTCTGCAGGAAGGTCAGCGCCAGCGCGAAGTAGGGCGACATCGGGGTGATGATGTTCGACGGCGAGTCGCCGATGCGGTAGAGCATCTGGGTGACCTCGGGGGAGACGTCGACGTACATCATCATCGGCACCACCACCGGCGCCATCAGCGCCCACTGCGCGGAGCCGGAGGTGATGAACAGGTTGATCAGCGTCACCATCAGCACGAACGCGGCGAAGAGGACCACGTTTGGCAGGTCCCAGGACTGCAGCAGCTCCGCACCCTTGATGGCGGTCCAGGGGCCGAGGTTGGACCACTGGAACCACGCCAGGAACTGGGAGACGGCGAAGAACAGCACGAGGATCGGCAGGAGGGACTCCAGGCCCTTGGCCATGAACTTCGGGATGTCTGCGGCGTTGTCGATCGTGCCCACGACCAGGCCGTAGACCAGGCCGGTGGCGAAGAAGATCAGGGTGATCGGCACGGCAATCGCGCGGATCAGCGGCGACTCCATGAAGCCCTCCTCGGGTCGCGCGAACGGCGAGCCCGGGATGAACAGCAGGGCGAAGTAGGCGGCCAGGGCGATGAGGAGGGTGATGCCGGCCCAGGCGAGGCCCTTGCGCTCGAGTGGGGTCAGCGACAGGTCGTCATCGTCGGTGAGGTGGGAGTCGTCGGGCTCGTTGGACTCGTCGAGTTGGAGTTCGTCCTCGTCGATGTGGTCGTGGTCGACAAGGTTCTCGGCTTTCTTGTCCACGAACAGCTCGGTCACCGCCGTGATGACCAGCGACAGCACCACCGCGGACGGGATGACGAAGAAGATGTTGGCGAGCGGGGAGACTTCGTAGGCGTCGTCTACAAGCTGCGCAGCGGAGGTGGAGATGCCGGCGAGCAGCAGGTCGGTGATGTTGAGGATGAGCGAGGAGTTAAAGCCTGCCGACGACGCCGCGAACGCCACCATCGCACCCACCACCGGCGAGCGGCCCACCGCGTGGAAGGCCATCGCGCCCAGCGGGATGATGATCACGTAGATGGCGTCCGAGGCCACCGAACCGGTCACGCCAGCCAGCGCGACCATGAACGTGAGCATCTTCGGGCTGACCTTGTCCACCATCGCGCGGACCATCGCCGCGAGCAGACCCGTCTGCTCCGCCACGGCCACGCCCAGCATCACCGCCAGGATCACGCCCAGTGGCGGGAAGGCGATGAAGTTCTCCACCGCGTCGGTGACCATGCGCGAGATGTTCTCACCGGTGAGCAGCGATTCGACGTGGATTTCTTCGCCGGAGGCCGGGTCGATTGCGGACAGGCCCGCCTTGCTGGCCAGCCAGGACGACACCGCCACCACGCCGGCCAGGATCACAAACAGCCAGAACGGGTCCGGCAGCTTGTTGCCGATTTTTTCGATCCAGCCCAGGAAGCCGGACATGCCGTCCTGGTCTTGGGCCTGGTCTTTAGGCTTCGTGTCCCGGTTATGGTCGGGTTTCTTGTCGGTCCTGGTTGATCCGGTCATGGTGGGTCTTCCTGGTTGTCGGCAAATTGTGAGAGCCACATTACATATTCGTCACCCCGTAAGGTGAAATATGTGTCTACTGAATTCCAAATTTCTCCCCGGCCCGCCCGTCGCGGCTTCGGGTTCGCTGGCGCCGCCGCCTCGGTCGTTGCGGTGCTGGCCATCGTCGGGCTGGTGCTGGCGCTGACCCGCCCGGCGCTGCTCAGTTGGCGGGAGGGGGAGGTGACGTCGACGACCATTGGGGCGTCGTTAGGCGATATTGCTGAGCTTTCTGTGGAGGAATATGTCTTCTCCGACGTGGGCAAATTCGACCAGGAGGGCCTCGAGGTGCTCGGGGTGCGCGTGCCGTTTACCGGGCGGAATTTCCTGGTCACGTACGACGGGCGCGTCACCGCCGGCATCAAGGACGCCTCGCTTATCGACGTCCACCTGGCCGACGGGGAAGTCAACGTGCAACTGCCTGAGGTGGAGGTACTCGAATCGCACATCGACGCCGACAGCGTCAAGGTTTACGACCAAACCATGAACCCCATCAACCAACTCCGCGTCGAGGACGTCACCGGCTTCATCGCCGACCGGGAAGCCGACGCGCGGGAGAAGGCCATCGCGTCCGGGCTGTTGGACCGCGCCGGGCAGCACGCCGAGGAGCTCGTGCGCGCGCACGTGGCGGCGCTGGTGGCCGGGACGGACATGGAGGACTACGAGGTGCGGGTGACGCGGTAGGGGGGCCTTCCCGGGCGCGCTTTTCGGGCCCCGCGCGCCAATTCGCACAAACCCCTAGTAAGCCCTCCCGAGTATGGCCGAAAATGGGCCTTAATAGGGATCGCTTACTAGGGGTCTGTGGCCGAACCGGCGAATCCAGGTGCGATAGCGCCGCGCGCGGTAGTCTTGCTGCATGCGTAAGATCCTCACTGTCGGCGTTGTCGCCTGCGCCGCCGTTGCCGCCGTACTTCCGCCCGTCGCCGGAGCTGCCGACGCGCCCGACGCGCCCGTCGACTCGGGCTTTTCCCGCGTCTGCGTCGTTGAATACAACGCGGACCAGGTACCTGCCCTGGCCGCCGGCCTTAACGCCGACGACATCCTTTACCACTCCGAATCCCGCGCCGACGCGCTCGCGTTGTGGGCGAAGAAGCAGGACGAGCTGCGCGCCGGGCTCGGCGAGAACGGTTGGGGCTCGGTGAAGCAAACCGATGACCTGCAACTTTGGCCCGTCGAGGAGCACACCACCAGCTCCGTCATCGCCGACGACCTGGGCAGCTCTAAGACCGGTGCGCCGTCCACCTTCGACACTCCGTTCAGCGCCGGCGAGGTCGCCTACATCAAGTCCGCCGCCTCCTACACTGCGCAGCGTTTCGAGGACTGCGGCAAAGACATTAACCGCACCGAGCCAACGCAGCCATCGAGCTTGGGCTCGAAGCTCGCGCCGGGCGCCATCGTCGGAATCGTGGCCGCGGTGCTGGCGGTGCTCGGCGTCGGTGCGGCGTTGGCGGCCTCGGCGGGCCTGATCCCGGGGCTAACACTCCCGGCGCTGCCGTTCTAAAGACACAAACCCCGAGTAAGCCCTCCCGAGTATGGCCGAAAACGGGCCTTAATAGGGATCGCTTACTCGGGGTCTGCGGGTGGGGGCGCACGCCACCGGTCCCCGCGCGGCGCACGTAAGGTGGGCGGCATGGAGCTCGAGAAGTTTTTCAGCAACTGGCCGGTGGATAACGTCGCGGCGGCCCTCGTCGGCGACAGGGAGGCGGAGTTCGGCGACCAGGGCAAAGTCTTCGAACTCGCCAGCGTGACCAAGTTGCTCTCCGCGTACGCGGTGTTCCTTGCGGCGGAGGAGGGGGCATTCGAGCTTGACGACGCCGCAGGGCCCGACGGCGCCACCATCCGCCACCTCCTCGCGCACGCCGCCGGGGTGGGGTTTGACTCCCGCGAGCCGCAGAAGAAACCGGGAGAGCGCCGCATCTATTCCTCGGCCGGCTACGAGATCCTGGCCGACCACCTCGAGGAGACCACCGGCATCGCGTTTGCGGACTACGCCCGCGAGGGGGTCTTCGAGCCGCTGGGCATGACGGACACGGAAATTTATGGGTCGGCGGGGCATGGCGGGAGGTCGTCGATAGGCGATCTGCGAGCCTTCGCCGCAGAACTCCTTGCCCCGAAGCTGCTGGCGAAGGAGACTGTGGAGGAGGCGTTTTCCAACCAGTTCGGCGATCTGCGCGGCGTTGTGCCAGGGTACGGCATGCAGAAGCCGTGCCAGTGGGGCCTTGGCTTTGAGATCAAGGGGGAGAAATCCCCGCACTGGACCGGCGACGGCATGCCCGAAGACACCGTCGGCCACTTCGGCATGGCGGGGACCTACCTGTGGGTCGCGGGCGGGCAGGCGTGCGTGGTGCTCACGGACCGCGAGTTCGGCGACTGGGCCAAGCCGCTGTGGCAGGAGACCAACACGGCGCTGTGGGAGGCGCTTGGGTAATGACATTCTTCGGCACGAAACCCGACGGCTTTAGCAAATCTGCGGTCCATAAAGTAGGACGCAACCTGCGGGAGGGTGAACCGTTTAACGAAGAGGTCTTCGACGCATTCATGGAGCATCAGGCCCGAATGTGCGATGAGGTTTCTAGGACAGTGCAAGATGCGATGGATAGTTTGATTGCACCGTACAACTCTCAGCAGGAGCCCGTTCGACCGAACTCTGGGGCTTATTTCCTAAGTGCGAGGCCGAAGACAACCACCACGCTTGTCGAGAAGCTCAGAAGGATGCCGAAAACCCCACTCGAAAACATTCTTGACGTTGCGGGAGCTCGAATTGATTGCGATATGACCCTCCGTGAACAGAGCGAACTCGCGGAGATAATTAAGAAGAACCTCCTCCATGCTGGGGTAGACAAAGTAAACGAAAGCGATTTGAGAGACACCCCGCATTCAGGATATAGGGCGTTTCACCTGCATATTTTCTCCAGCGCAGGAAAAGCAGAGCTTCAAATCCGAACGCCGCTCCAGGCGCAATGGGCAAACCTCTATGAAGTAGCGGCGGACATTTATGGGCGCGACATTCGGTATCTAGAGTTTGGCGCCGAAATCGATCCGAGGGCTCAGGATGAGGTAGAGAAGTTGCATCAGCTATCTGCAATGGTCGCCAGGTTGGAAACAGCGGAAGACGCTCTCACTAGTCCATTTAGCGGGGGTCGGCCACCAGCACGAAGCGGAATTGCGGCAGATATCAGAGAACTTAAGCACACGGTATATGGCATACTTTCCGATACCGAGGCCCGATTGATTGAGGCTCGCGCGAGGAAAACGAGTAAAGGAGCTGGTGCCCAATGCCCGCGTTCCTGATTGACTACAACCGACGCACTGGTCATGTGAATTGTCAGGAGTTCCCCTCTTTGGTTGAGGCAACTCGTGAACGTAGACGTTTGGATCGCGGAAACGAGGATCCCGAGCGTGAAATTGTCGCTGTGGCGAGCGCGAACGAAGAGAGCCTGCGGCACACTCACTCTCGCTATTTCACTGTGATGGCTTAATACTCAAACTCGGTTCATCCGACCCCTCCGCCCCTTCTGCGGGCGGAGGGGTCAAACGCGCCGGGGGTAGGGTGTGGCGGCCAGGTGGGCGTCGATAGGCAAAATGCCCCCGCATTTTGGGTGTAGCCGCCGCCTTTTTCGTGTAGGCGCGCGGCGCGCAGTGTTTTAAACTGCACGCATGACTACGACGAACACCCCGCTACCAGCAGCGGGGCAGAAGCTGCCGACCAACCAGGTCGTGCCCCTGATGACGGCGCTGCTGGTCGCCGTTTTCGCGTTCCAGCTCAACGCCTCCATGCTCGCGCCGGCACTGCACACGATGGAGATCGAGCTTAACGCCACCACCGCGCAGATCGGCATGACGCAGACGGCGTTCTTCACCGCGGCGGCTGTGTTTGCGCTGTTCATGCCGCGCTGGGGTGACCTGATTGGGCGCCGCAAGGTGCTGGTGTGGATGATGATCGTCACGGTCATCGGCTCGGTTGTCGCGGCACTGGCCACCAACGTGACCATGCTGTTCATCGGCCGCGTGATCCAGGGTGTGTCCGGCCCGACCGTGGCGCTGACGTCGGTGATGCTGCGCCAGGCGGTGCGCGAGGAGAAGCAGTTCGCGTTCCTGGTGGGCATCCTCACCTCGGTCAATGGCGGTATCGCCGGCATTGACGCGATTTTGGGCGGCTGGCTTACCGACGCCTTCGGTTTCCGCTCCCTCTTCTGGGTCATCGGCGCCTCCGCCCTGATCGCCGTGTTCGCGGTGCGCTACGGCGTGCCGGAAACCAAGTCCGACCAGCTCCAGCCGATGGACTGGAAGGGCGTTATCGGACTGGTTGTCGGCGTCGGCCTGGTGCTGACCGCCCTGAACATGGCCGGCGAGCTGGCCGCGGCGAACTGGTTCATGGTGATTCTCCTGCTGGTCATCGGCGGCGCGTCGCTGGTGTGGTTCTGGCGCACCGAGAAGTCCAGCCCGCACCCGCTGATGTCCACCGACCTGCTCTCCCAGCGCCGCACCTGGGCGCTGCTTTTGACCACCACCCTGACCATGACCGGCGTGTTCGCCGTGATGAACGGCCTGGTGCCCAACCTGGCGCAAGACCCGGCGGCCGGCCCGGGCATGTCCGCCGGCGTCGTATCTTGGTGGACGCTGACCCCGTACGCCCTGGCCGGCCTGGCCATGGGCCCGATCTCCGGCTGGCTCGCCGGGCGTGTGGGGTACAAGATCATCCTGCAGATCGGCATCGCCGGGGCTGCGCTGTCCGTGCTGTTCGGCCTGGTCGTCGTGGGCAACGCCACCCACGGCATGCTGCTGGCGATGTCGCTGCTCGCTGGCATCACCTACGCCGGCATGGGCAACATCATGCTCGGCTCGCTCGGCGTCGTGCTGGCGCCGAAGCACAACCAGGGCTACCTGCCGGGGCTCAACGGCGGCGCGTTCAACCTGGGCGCCGGCCTGTCGTTCACCATCATCTTCGCCGTGTTCACCGCCACCGACGGCAGCTACCGCGCCGGCATGATCGCCGGCGCGATCCTGCTGGGCTGCGCGTTCGCGGCGTCCTTCCTCATCCCGAAGCCGTCGTCGGTGCCGGACACGATCGCCGCGGAGGACCTGGCTGCCCGTGCGTAAAATCATCCTGGACTGTGACCCCGGCCACGACGACGCCGTCGCCATCCTGCTCGCAGCCGGCAACCCGGACATCGAGCTGCTGGGCTTGACCACCGTCGGCGGCAACCACACCATCGACCACGTCACGCGCAACGCGCAGCAGGTGCTTACGGTTGCCGGTTTGCGCGATGTTCCCGTCTACCGCGGGGTGACGCGCCCTTTGCTTAACGACGTTGTCACCGCCGAAGACATCCACGGCGACACCGGCATGGAAATCCACGGCTTCGACCTGCCGGAACCCACTGTTCCGGTGGGGGAGATCGGGGCGGTGCAGTGGATCGTCGATACGCTGATGCGCGAAGAGCCGGGGACCGTGACCCTGGTGCCCACCGGGCCGCTGACCAACATCGCCTTGGCGGCGCGCCTGGAGCCGCGCATTGTCTCGCGAGTGCGCGAGGTCGTGCTGATGGGCGGCGCGTACGGAGCCGGCAACTTCTCGCCGTCGGCGGAGTTCAACATCGCCGTCGACCCGGAAGCCGCCGCGATCGTGTTCGGCGAGGACTGGCCCGTGGTCATGGTCGGGCTGGACCTGACGCACCAAGCCCTAGCGACGCCCGCAGTGCAGGCCCGTTTCGCCGCTTTGGGTACGCCGAGCGGCGACTTCCTGGCCGCGCTTGTAGACGCCTTCCGCGCCAACTACAAGGACGCCCAGGGCTTTGACAACCCGCCGGTCCACGACCCGTGCGCGGTGGCGTACGTCATCGACCCGACCGTGGTCGAGACCGTGTCCGTGCCGGTGTCGGTGGAGCTTGCGGGTGCCTTGACGCGCGGGCGCACCGTGGCGGACCTGCGCGCGTTCGGCGCGGCACTGGCCTCGGGCGCTGCCCCGGAGGCCTCGGCCGCGGATGCCGACTGCACCACCTCGGTGGCGACGCGCCTGGACGTGGACCGGTTCTGGGACCTCGTCGTCGACGCCGTCGAGCGCCTGGGGTAGGGGCGCTTCCCGCCGCACTTGCCGATCCCCCCGTAGAACCGGCTACCTGCAACCGGCTACCTTGCGAAAAATCGCCTGGTAGCCGGTTCTAGGTAGCCGGTTTCCGTCATGAGGGGGCCTCACGTTTCCCACCGCCGCCCGTCCAGACGCCGCCCCCACTCGACCGCTAGCCTTGGCGCCCATGGACTTTTCTGATGACGTGGGCACTCTTTACTTTGTCCTCGAGTACACCGGTGTGTTGTTGGCGGCCACGATCGGCGGGACCGTGGCCAAGCGGATGAACTTCGACATTGTGGGGTTCGCGTTTGTAGCGTTGATTTCGTCGCTGAGCGGCGGCCTCATGCGCGACGCCATACTTAACGACGGCCCCGCCGCCGCCCTGACCAACCCCGGCTACCTGATCACCGCCACGATCGGCGGGCTGATCGCGTACTTCGCGCCCCTGCGCGGCAAGCTCTGGGAGAACTTCCGGTTCTACGCGGACGTGGTCACCATCGGCGTGTGGGCGGTCGGCGGCACCATCAAGGCGCTGAACGCCGAGCTGAGCTGGGTGCCGTGCGTGCTGCTGGCCGTGATCACCGCAACCGGCGGCACCCTGGCGCGCGATATTGCGCTGCGGCAGGTGCCGTCGCTGTTTACCAGCCAGAAGATGACGGTGTTCCCGGCGATTATCGCGTCGGTGATCATGCTGGTGCTCAACCAGTTCGACCTGGTGTGGGAAGGCATGCTGGCCGCCGCCATCGCCGCGCCGCTGTTTGCGTTTGCGGTGTACTTCGGCGGAGACAAGTTCTCGGCGTTTCAGACCAAGCGCATCGAGCGGCCGCTGGAGGAGAAGATTGGCGAGGCGCTCGGCGTGGACACCGACTCGCGCCGCCCCGTCGAGTCCGGCGAAGAGGTGCGCAACGCGTTGGAGAGCGCCTCGGACGAGCAGTTGATCCAGGCGCTGCGGGTGATGCTGCAAAACGAGGTGCAGGAGCGCACGGAGGCCAAGACCTAACCCACGACCGAGCTCGCCCCCTACGATGGCGCGTATGTACTTCGACAACGTGCTCACCCCTGTGGGTTTTTCGTTTGCGCTGATGGATTTGATCGGCGTGTTCCTCAACGCGTTGATGGGCGGGCTTGTGGCCAGGCGGATGCGTTTCGACGCCGTCGGGTTCATGCTCATCTCCATCATCTCCGGAATGGCCGGCGGCATGATCCGCGACGCCCTGATTGGTGCCACCCCGGCGGGTGCGCTGCAAAACCCGTGGTACATCGGCACGGCGCTGGTGGGCTCGTTGGTGGCGTTCGCGCTGTCCATCGAAGGCCGCGCTTGGGAGTTGTTCCGCTTCCACGGCGACATGGTCATCGTGGGCGTGTGGGCGGTCACCGGCACCGTCACCGCGTTGCGTGAGGACGTCACGTGGTTCGGCTGCATCCTCATGGGTGTGCTCACCGCCACCGGCGGGATGGTCATCCGCGAGATGATGATTGGGCAGATTCCCAACATTCTCATTGATCGCCAGTTGTACGTGGTCCCGGCGATGGTGGCGTCGATAAGCGTGCAGCTCTTCTACGACCTCGGCTGGCAGTCGGTGGGCCTGGCCGTTTCCGCGCTGGTCGGCATCGCGCTCGGTGTGGCCGCGTACTGGCTGGACTGGTCGGTGCCGGGCGTGGAGGCGCTCGCGCCGGTGGATAACTATTTCACCCGGATGAAGCACCGGGTCGGCGGCAAGCTTCCGCCCGTTGCGTACCGGCAGCGCACCGCCAACCCGACGCTGATTTCCGCGCCGACGCGCAAGGACGTGCGCGACGAACTCGCGGCCGTCGACGGCGAGATCACCCACGAGGAGTTCATCGCCGCGCTGTACCGCGCCTACGGGTTGAAGTAGCCGTTCGGCGCGGGCCAACCGTTCGCCGCGCCCGCCCCGGGCAGCGGGTCCGTGCGGTACGGGTCCATGGTCTGCTCGAGCTGCTGCTCCAGTTGCCGCTCGAGTTCGGCGAAGTCGGAGGACTCGCCGAACTGCGAGGCCACGTGCCGCTCCACCAGCGCGATGCTTAGCGCGGTGCCGAGGATCGCGGTCACCAACGCCGCGGCCGGCCACGCCTTCTTCGCGCCCTGCGGGAACAGTCCGACCACCCCGAGGATGAACCCGGCCTGCACCAGCGGCGCGCCGAAGGCGGCGGTGGTGGCGGAGAAAGAAAGCAGCGTGCCGAGGCCTGCGCTGGCGACGCCGATGATGCCGATGAGGTTGTCACCGGAGGCGTCGATAGGCGAAGGCTTTGGCGCTGGTGCTGGTGTTGGAGCAAACGGAAATGCAGTAGTCATAATCCCCCCTTGTTTTGGATTTGGTGGCGAGCCTAGCGCAGGGCGGCGGATCGCGCCCGGCAACTAGTTCTGCCCGGTCATTCGCCTGTGTCCGGACAGGTCTTTTTGCAACTGGCGCCACTGCTCTTCGGTGATCTCGTGGCTTTCAATCTCCGCGAGCTCAGCCTGCACCGACGGGATGGAATTCACCCCGATGCCAACGAGCGCGAGCACGACCGCAAACTTCGGGGCGCGACCGGGCGGCGGCTGGTGCGGGTGGTGCTGGTGGCGCGGCTCCGAACGGACCTGCGCGATGCCGACCACGCCCATCGTCAGCGCCGTTCCCAGCAGCACGATGCCGACGAGTTTTGTGCCCGAGCTCATCGCCAGAATCGTCCCGGCGAAAGCGACAAGCGCGCCGATTGTGCCGAGCGTATTTGCGTTCATGAGTATTCCCCCTTGATAGATCCCCCTGTGCGCCTTCGGAGTGTAGCCGGGGAAGTGGCGGCGCGCTCGGCGTGAGAAGATCGGCGCATGCTGTTGTTTGTGGCGCTCGCGGTAGGCGGGCTGATTCCGATCCAGACCGCGGCGAACTCGCGCCTGCGATTGAGCGTGGGTAACAAGCCGGTGGTCTCGGCGCTGATCTCGTTTAGCTTGGCGCTGCTTGTTGCCGCGGTGGCGACCACGCTGCTGCGCGGTAACCCTGTGCCGCAGTTTTCCGCCGAGGTGCCCTGGTGGGGATGGATCGGCGGCGTCATGGGCGTGTGCTTCGTGCTGGGCAACATCCTGCTGTTCCCCCGCCTGGGTGCGCTGGAAACCGTGGTCCTGCCGATCCTGGGCCAGGTGATCATGGGCCTGGTCGTGGACCGTTTCGGGCTGTTCGGGGCGCCTGCAATGCCGGTGTCGTGGATGCGCGTGCTGGGGGCGGCGGTGGTCTTCGCCGGGATCGTGGTGGTGCTGCGCGCAGGCAAACGGCCGGTGCTGGAAGGCGACGCTGAGGGGCTCGAGCTGGCGATCTTCCGCGTGTGCGGCGTGCTGGTGGGCGTGTGCACCGCGATCCAGACCTCGGTGAACGGCTACATGGGCACCATCGCCGGGTCGTCGCTGCACGCCGGCGAGATCAACCTCGCCGTCGGCGCGGTGTTGCTGCTGGTGGCGGCGCTGGTGACCAGCCCGCGCCAGCTCGTGCGGCGTCCTGAGCCGGGGCCGTGGTGGATGTGGCTCGGCGGCCTGGTCGGCGCGACGTTTGTCATCTCGGGCGCGACACTTGCACCGCTGTTGGGCACCGCCACCACCGTGATCGCCTTCAACGCGGGCACCATCGCCGCGGGCCAGGTCCTGGAGGCGCGCGGGGCGTTCGGCGCGCGGAAGAACCCGCTGACGGCGACGCGCCTGGCAGGCCTGGTGGTGATCTTCCTCGGCGTGCTGGCGGTGCGGTTGCTGTAAGCCCCTCAACCTCAACCGAAGCTCGAGCAAACAGGGGGATCAACCAGCGGTTGAGGGTTGCTCGAGTCAACTGGTGTGAAGCAATATCGGCCGAGAGCAACCAGAGGCCGTTGGGGAAGACGAACCTCTCGTCTCACACTCCGCCGCAGCGGATTAGTCACCCGCCGCGGCACAAAAATCCCGCCTAGTCATCGGGGTTGGAGTGTGCCGCCATCGATGCGGGCACGCCGAAAGGCGCCCGCAAGAAGGGTCCCCACCAATGACGACAACACTGGCCGCACCCACCTGCCGCGCCCCGCGCACCCGACTCGCGTGGACATTCTGCGTTGAGGGGATGCCGGTGCGGGAGCGACGGAGCGTCGAGAAGCAGATGCTTCTGCTTCCCGACGGCGCGCCCGGCGAAATCTGGTTCACCCGCTGGCAGCGGCGCGCGGACCGCACGTACTCGTGCCGCGAGACGATTTACGCCACGCACGAGGAGATCGAGCCGTTTGCGCAGGCCATGGACCGGCTTTCGCGGGAGAAAAATTTTGTGGCGAGCCTCACGCCACGCTCCTACGATGGGCCACATGTCTACTAAGTACCGCGTACAAAACCCGAAGAACAACGAGATCGTCGAGTCCTTCGACTTCATCACCGACGACGAGCTTGAAACCGCCCTGGCCACCGCAAACGACACGTTCAAGCAGTGGCGCGAGAAGAGCTTCGAGGAGCGCGCGGAGGTCCTTCGCAAGGTTGCGAAGCTTTTCGACGAGCAACGCGCCGAGCTGACCCGCATCATCGCAGAAGAGATGGGCAAGTCGGTCAAGGAAGGCGACGGCGAGATCGACGACGTCGTCGAGATCTTCAACTACTACGCCGACAACGGCGCGGAGTTTGGCGCCGACGAGGAGATCCCGAACCAGCGCGGCGGCACCTCCGTCATGCGCAAGGTCCCGCTCGGCGTGATCCTGGGCATCATGCCGTGGAACTTCCCCTACTACCAGGTCGCGCGCTTCGCGGCACCCGCGCTGATGGCCGGCAACGTGGTGATGGTCAAGCACGCCGAGATCTGCCCCCGCTCCGCCGCCGCGATTGAGAAGATCTTCGACGAGGCGGGGGCGCCGAAGGGCCTGTACACGAACCTGTACGCCAAGCACTCGCAGGTCTCCACACTGATCAACGACGACCGCGTCCAGGGCGTGTCCCTGACCGGCTCCGAGCGCGCCGGGCGCACCATCGCCTCGCAGGCCGGCCAGGCGCTGAAGAAGTGCGTGCTCGAGCTCGGCGGCACCGACGCGTACGTCGTGCTGGATGCTTCCGACGTCAAGGCCGCCGCGGAGACCGCGTGGAACAAGCGCATCGGCAACGTGGGCCAGGCTTGCACGTCCAACAAGCGTATGATCGTCATGGAGGACATTTACGACGAGTTTGTGCAGGCGTTGGTGGACCTGGCGTCGTCGTATAGCGAAGGCGACCCGCTCAACCCCGGCGACGGCAAGGAGTTCTACCCGCTGTCCTCCCGCGACGCCGCGGAGCTGCTCGCGCAGCAGCTGCGCCTGGCCGTGGAAGAGGGCGCGAACCTGCGCGTCGGCGGCGAAGTCACCGGCAAGGGCGCCTACATCACCCCGGCCGTCATCACCGACATCCCGGTCGGCTCCGACTCCTACTACGAGGAGTTCTTCGGGCCCGTGGCTGAGGTATACAAGGTTTCCTCCGAGGAAGAGGCGATCGAGCTGGCCAACGATTCCCGCTACGGCCTCGGCGGCGCGGTGATGTCCGAGGACGCCGAGCGCGCCAAGAAGGTCGCGGCGAAGGTCGACACCGGCATGATCCACGTGAACATCCCGCAGGCGCGCGGCGCCGAGCTGCCGTTCGGCGGCGTGAAGGCGTCCGGTTTGGGCCGCGAGCTGGGGCCGCTGGGCATGGACGAGTTTGTCAACCACCAGCGCTTCTACGTTGCCGGCTCCGACTCGGCGGTGTAACTCGGGGCCTGGTCGGCTGTGTCAGTTTTGATGCGGGTGTTTCAAAAATGACACACGCGTGTCAAAATTGACACTATGAAGCTTCAGAACCCGTTTACTGCCATCTGCTCCGACGCAGATGCGGCGGTGCTGCTCGCGCTCGGCCGGGCGCCGGTGGAGCTCACTGCCCAGCAGGTTCACGGTCTCGCGGCGGGTCCGTCGCTTTCCAGCGTTCGCCGCAGTTTGGAACGGCTCGCTCAGGGTGGGGTCATCCACGAGCGGGTGTTGGGGCAGGCGAGGGGCTACTCCTTGAACCAACAGCACCTGCTGGCTAGGCCAATTCAGGACATCGCTCACGCAACAGCGGAGCTTCATTCCCGCATTGCGCAGTGCGTGGAAGCGTGGCCAGCAGACGTGGCGGGATGCGTCCTCTTTGGCTCGGCAGCCCGGGGCGAGATGGGGGATTCCAGTGACATCGACCTGCTCATTTTAGTGGACAGCGAGTCGGCGGCAGTGCAGGTGGAAAACGGAGTATATGAGCTGTCGCGCCAGGTAGAGGCCTGGACGGGGGCGTCCGCCAACGTCGTGGTGTGGACGGCGGACCAAGACCATCCAGGCGCAATCCTCGACAACATTGTGGACGAGGGCAAAACCATATACGGTAACCCGCAACACGTATGGGGGATTCTGAGGGGGATTCGTGACACCGCGAGCGGGCAAAGGAAAGACCGCACAAGCTAGTGATGCAGTTCTTCGCAAGCGGATGCTTCGGGTCGAAGAGCATTTGGAACTGGCGCAGTTCGCCGAGGGTGAGTTCGGCGCAAACGCAGTGATTTCCAACTACATCAACGCCGCGATAGGCGCTGGCGACGTGATTTGCGGAGCGCTGACCGGTGAATACAACCGTTCTGCTGATCACTTCGAAGCGGTGCGCATGCTCGAGTTGTCTGGAGAAAAGGAAGCCGCGAAGGCTTTGAACACGGTGCTACAAAACAAGACGATGGCCAATTACAGCGACGTCGGCCTAAGCGAAGTTCAGGTTAAACAGACTTCGCGGCTATCAGTAAAGCTCGTCAATAGGGCGCGCCAACTCGCGCCGTAGACGGCGATTATTAGTTGTCGCTTTCGGTGTAGAACCCGTCGTCGAACGGATCCCAGATCCGCTCCACCAGGTCCGCCACGGAATCCAGCACCGCGGTGGGGCGGAAGGGGTATTTGGCTATCTCGGAGTCGTCGGCGATGCCCGAGCGCACAAGCACGGTGCGCATACCCGCCTCGAGGCCGGCCTTGACGTCGGTGTCCATGCGGTCGCCGATCATCACCGTGTTCTCGGAGTGCGCGCCGATGTTGTTGAGCGCCGAGCGCATCATCACCGGGTTCGGTTTGCCCACGTAGTACGGCTCCATGCCGGTCACGGCGGTGATCATGGCCGCCACGGACCCGGTCGCCGGCACCACCCCCGCGGGCCCCGGGCCGGTCAGATCCGGGTTGGTGGCGATGAACCGCGAGCCGTTGCGGATCAGGTTCGACGCGGTGGTCAACGCCTCAAACGAGTAGGTGCGAGTCTCGCCCAGCACGACGAAGTCGGGGTCCGTGTCGGTGAGGATCCAGCCGATTTCGTGCAGTGCCGTCGTTAAGCCAGCTTCCCCAATGACGTACGCGGAGGCCTCGCCCGCCTGCTGCGACAAAAACTTCGCGGTCGCCGTGGCGGAGGTCCAGATGCGCTCTGGTTCGATGTCCAGGCCCATGCGCTGCAGCTTCGCGGACAGGTCGCGCGGGGTCTGAATTGAGTTGTTGGTCAGCACCATAAAGTCGATGTCTTCGCTGCGCAGCGCGCCGATGAACTCCTTGGCGCCGGGGATAATCTCGCCCTCGCGGTGCAGGACGCCATCCATGTCGGTCAAATACGAAATCACTGGTGTTCCTCCACATAGTCGGCGAGGTCTTGGGCGGTGGTGCATTGGGCGTAGACGTGCTCGTCGATAGGCACTGCGAACTCCTCCTCAATGCGAACCGCGAGCTCAATACGGCTTAACGACGAAATCCCGCTCCCGCCAATCGTTGTTTCCGGTTCAAGCTCGACGCCGGAGACATCCTCTACGAGCTCCGCGAGCCGCGCGAACGTGCCCCGCGCCTCCGCCTGTTCTTGGGCGTCCGAGTCGTCGGCGAGCAGGCCGCCAAGGTCCAACCGCTGCGAAAGTTCCATGCCGTTATGATAAGCGCATGCAACGCTTCGCACTTCCGGCCGTGGTCGTTGTCGCCGCCGGCCTCCTCGCGCCCGCCGCCTCCGCCGCAATGGCCGACGAATATTCGCCGTACTTCGACCCGGAGGCTCGGCACGTGCATTTCATTCCGAGCGATGGGTACACCGAAACTATCGAGTACGAACTCCTCGGCGTGCCGGAGGGGACGAAGTGGAAGCAGACCGGCGAGGATACTCTGCGCAACAAGGCGCAGCTGTTCAATGGGGAGCGCGAGCTTATCGACGGCCCCCTCGCCGTCCGCCTGAACAACTACACAAAGGAAGAACCGCCGCAGCCGGGGGAGAACGTTATCGAGTTCTGGGTCCGGGTGAAATTCCCGGACAACTCAACCGAGCTGTATCCGCAGAAAATCACGCTGACCTCTGACGACGCGTTCTACTACAACCCCCAGTATGTCGGGCGCGTCACCGCCGACCCCGGCGAGACCGTGACCCTGACGCCGGAGAACCAGTTCGATCTAGATCTGCCGACGAACGCTCATTGGGACGTCACCGGCGGCCAGGGCTGGGACTGGAGCATCGACCAGAAGACCGGCACCATCACTGCGACGGTGCCCACCGACTCCTACGACAGCGCAAACTTCGAGGTCGTGACGACGTTCGCGGACGGGTCGAAGCGTAGGACCTGGACCAGCATCAGCAACACCGGTGTCGGTGTGGAGCTGCCGGAGCCCCCGGCGGCAGAGCCGGACGCGCCGGCGCCGGCACCGGATTCGGATGATGGCTCGGCTAGCTCGTCCGGCTCCTCGGACTCGGGCGGGTCGTCCACGGCGCAGAAGTTCGCTCTCGTATTCGGCGTCCTGGCGCTGCTGGTCAGCGCCGCTGCCTTCGCGTGGCCGCAGCTGCAGCAGTTCCTGCCCAAGATGTAGTGGATTCCGCTTGCGCGACGGCTTTCTTCGAGCCGCGATTGGGCACCGGTTGCAAATTTGTTCATTGCGCCGCTGCCAGACGGTGAACAAGTTTGCGCATGAGGGGCGATTAATTCACTTTGCCCAGGTCGGGTGTTCGAACGGTGCGAGATGATTCATCGCGCGGTGAACAAATCCGGGCGGGGCTTGCAGGAGTACAGGCGACCCTGACACATCGCGGCGGAATCTGTCAGGCAGGCCCCATCGGCCCAGGTCGGCGCAAATGTCCGCCGTAATCTGTCAGGCGCCCCCGCCAAACCCCCCAAACGCACACAAAAAGGGGCGTTCCGCAACCGGGAACGCCCCTTCGTCGCTAGGCGCTAAGCCCAGAGGCCCAAAGAACTACTCCGCGGCGTTCTCCGGGCCGACGTCCTCGCCGGCGTCGTCCTGGGTCGCGGCGGTCGGGTCGTCGATCTTCAGCTCCTTGGCTGCCTCGGCGGCCACGGAGCGGTCGAGCTTGTCCTCGTTGGCCAGGCCCATCAGGGCGGCGACAACCATGGACTCGGCGTCGATGTTGAAGAAGCGGCGGGCGGCCTCGCGGGTGTCGGCGAAGCCGAAGCCGTCGGCACCGAGCACGATGTACTGGCCCGGAACGTAGGCGCGGATCTGCTCCTGCAGGTCGGAAGCGAAGTCCGAGGTCGCAATGTAGGGCCCGGAGGTCTGCTTCAGCTGCTTGGTGGCAAACGCCTCTTCGACGTCTTCGCCCGGGTTGCGCAGCTGCTCGGCGGCCTTGGCCTGGCCCTCGCGGGCGAGCTCGGTCCAGGAGGTCACGGAGTAGATCGCGGCGCCGACGTTGTACCGCTCCTGCAGGATCTCCTGGGCGCGCAGCGCCTGCTGCATGCCCACGCCGGAGGCGAGGAGGGAGACCTTGTTGTCCAGGTCCTTGCCCTCGTCGTAGAGGTAGATGCCCTTGTGCAGGCCCTCCACGTCCAGGTTCTCCGGGCGCGCCGGCTGGTGGTGGGGCTGGTTGTAGACGGTGATGTAGTACATCACGTTCTCGTCCTTGCCCTCGCCCTGGCCGTACATGCGTTCGATGCCCTTGGAAATCAGGTACGGCATCTCGTAGGCGAACGCCGGGTCGTACGGGATGACGGCCGGGTTGGTGGACGCCAGGATCGGGGAGTGACCGTCCATGTGCTGCAGGCCCTCACCAAACAGGGTGGTGCGGCCGGCGGTGGCGCCGATGATGAAGCCGCGGCCCATCTGGTCGCCGGCGGCCCAGAAGTTGTCGCCGGTGCGCTGGAAGCCGAACATCGAGTAGAAGATGTACATCGGGATCATCGGCTCGCCGTGGGTGGCGTAGGACGTCGCCGCGGCGATGAAGGAGGCCGACGAGCCGTCCTCGTTGATGCCCTCGTGCAGGATCTGGCCGTCGGTGGCTTCCTTGTAGGACAGCTGCAGGTCGTGGTCCACCGGCACGTAGTTCTGGCCGTGCGGGTTGTAGATCTTCAGCGTTGGGAACCAGGAGTCCAGGCCGAAGGTGCGGGCCTCGTCCGGGATGATCGGCACGATGCGCTTGCCCAGCTCCTTGTCGCGCATGAGCGCCTTGAAGGTGCGCACGAGCGCCATGGTGGAGGCGACTTCCTGCTTGCCGGAGTCCTTGAACAGCGCCTTGAAGGTCTTCTCAAAGTCGGGCAGCTCGACCGGGGAGTACTTCTCGCGGCGCTCCGGAAGGTAGCCACCGAGCTCCTCGCGGCGGGCTTTGAGGTACTTGATCTCTTCGGCGTCCTCGCCCGGGTGGTAGTAGGGCGGCATGAACGGATCCTTCTCCAGCTCTTCGTCGGAGATCGGGATCTGCTGCTTGTCGCGGAAGAGCTTGAGGTCTTCCAGGGCCAGCTTCTTCATCTGGTGGGTGGCGTTGCGGCCCTCGAAGTTGTGGCCGAGTCCGTAGCCCTTGACGGTGTGGGCGAGGATGACGGTCGGCTTGCCCTTGGTCTCCAGGGCGCGCTTGTAGGCGGCGTAGACCTTGCGGTAGTCGTGGCCGCCGCGGCGCAGGTTCCAGATTTCCTCGTCGGTCATGTCCTCGACGAGCTTCTTGGTGCGCTCGTCGCGGCCGAAGAAGTGCTCGCGGACGTAGGCGCCGTCGTTGGCCTTGAAGGTCTGGTAGTCGCCGTCCTTGGTGGTGTTCATGATGTGGACGAGCGCGCCGTCCTCATCCTTTTCCAGCAGCTCGTCCCACTCGCGGCCCCACACGACCTTGATCACGTTCCAGCCGGCGCCGACGAAGAAGCTCTCCAGCTCCTGGACGATTTGGCCGTTGCCGCGCACCGGGCCGTCGAGACGCTGCAGGTTGCAGTTGATCACGAAGGTGAGGTTGTCCAGGCCGTACAGGGAGGCCATCTGGATCAGGCCGCGGGATTCCGGCTCGTCCATTTCGCCGTCGCCGAGGAATGCCCAGACGTGCTGCTGGTCGGTGTCCTTGATGCCGCGGTCCTGGAGGTACTTGTTAAAGCGTGCCTGGTAGATGGCGTTCATCGGGCCGAGGCCCATGGACACGGTGGGGAACTCCCAGAACTTCGGCATGCCGTGCGGGTGCGGGTAGGACGGCAGGCCGCCCTGCTCGCGGGAGTGTTCCTGGCGGAAGCCGTCCATGTCGTCTTCGCTGAGGCGGCCTTCCATGAAGGCGCGGGCGTACATGCCGGGGGAGGCGTGGCCCTGGAAGAAGACCTGGTCGCCGCCCTGCGGTGCGTCCTTGCCCTTGAAGAAGTGGTTGAAGCCGACCTCGTACAGCGCCGCCGCGGAGGCGTAGGTGGAGATGTGGCCGCCGACGCCGATGCCGGGGCGCTGCGCGCGGTGCACCATCACTGCGGCGTTCCAGCGCATCCAGCGGCGGTAGCGCTTCTCAATCTGCTCGTCGCCCGGGAATTCCGGCTCGAGCTTGGTGGGGATGGTGTTGACCAGGTCGGTCGAGGACAGCGCCGGCAGCGGCACACGCTTTGCGTTGGCGCGCTCGATCAGGCGCAGCATGAGGTAGCGGGCGCGCTCCGGATCAGATTCCTCGAGCAGCCCGTCGAGGGAGTCCATCCATTCCTGGGTTTCCTCGGGGTCCGCATCGTGCAGGTAAGACGCCACGCCTTCGCGCAGCGAGAGAATATTGGTGTCAACCTCGGACGCGGCCTTCGCGCGAGCGTCTTCCATGTTGGTCTCTTTCTGGGCCACTTCAACCTCCTGGCTTCAGTCGGGCAATACGCCCCCAAGGATACGTGCTTGCGCGCGTGCATTCTTACAGCGGGTGGCCTTTGGTGAGACTAATCACGGGTTTGCGAGCATTCTTTGCTTCTCGACGTTAAGCTATCGCCCAAACCACACCATTTTGCAAAACGGAGGACTTGGAGATTTGAGTGCCACAGGAGTGGACACCTACGCAGCCCGCCTGGGGGTAAAACCGGGTGATGTTGTGCAGGAGATCGGCTGGGACGAGGACGCGGATTCCGCCATCTCGGAGGCCATCGAGGACGCCATCGGGGCCGAGCTTCTCGACGAAGACGTGGACGAGCCCTGCGACACCATCCTCCTTTGGTTCCGCGACGGCGACGGCGACCTCGTCGATGATCTCGTCGACGTCTCCCGCGGCCTCGGCCCCGGCGGCCGCATCTGGCTGATGACCCCCGGCGCCGGCTCCGCCGGGGTGGTCCCGCCCAGCGAAATCGCCGAGTCCGCCCAGCTCGCCGGCTTCACCCAGACGAAGGCGGACCGCTTCGGTGCCTGGCAGGGCTCCTGCCTCACGCCCCGCAACCGGTAGCCGGTTTCGGGGTCTGCCGGCCGCGGGCCGCTGGTTTGGGCCAGCGCCGGCCGCGTCGCGGGGCTAGGCAGCAATGCGAATGGTCCCGTTCCGGAATGCCGGATCGGGACCATCGATCTGGTGCGCCATGACGGGCTCGAACCGCCGACCTACTGGGTGTAAACCAGTTGCTCTTCCAGCTGAGCTAACGGCGCGCGTAGCAAGCAGAGTAGCAGAGCCCGTGCGGGAAGCGAAAACTGCTGTTGGCTGGGTAACTCAACCCATCTCGGCCGAGGATGCTTACCCCAGGATGCTTACTTCTCGAGTGCAGCGGCGGGCGCGGCCGGAGGTTCGTCGAGAAGTAAGCGTTTAGGAGTAAGCATCTAGCACGGGGCGGGGCTTTGGCGACCGCAGACCCTGGGAAGGGGCCGACATCCCACAGACCCTGGGATCTAGACCCTGTCATCGGCCGATTTTTGCGCGATCCCAGGCTTTGGATCCCAGGGGTTGCTGGCAGCAGCGCGGGGCTACAGCGCGCGGGACTCGATAGCGGCCAAGATGGCAAGCTCGAAGCAGGGGGACGGGCCGTCGAAGGGCACGTCGGCGACGTCCCACTCGGAGAACTGCACCCGGGCGGAGCCAGCCGCGGAGCCTTTGGTGTCGGGGACGACGGCGAGGCTCCAAAGCTCGACGCCGGCGGCGGAGCAGGCGCGGGCAGCGCGGGCTTCCAGGGAGCCGGGGCGGGCGAGGGAGAAGAGGGGATCCTCATCAGTCGGCTGCGCCACCTGCGACAACACCGTGAACGGACGGGTGGGGAACAAGGCCGGGTGGTCGGCGACGGCGTCGTCGATGTCGTCGGTTTCGATGCCGTCCGCCAAACCAACACCTGCGGTTTCCAGCGTGAACAGGGCGGAGTGGAGCTGTTCGGCATCAATCACGGTCAACCGTCCCCTTTCAGGCGGGCGAAGCTAGCGTTCTTCTTCCTTATCGTAGGCCTTCGCCCACGGGTTGGCGCGGGAGGAGCCGTAGCGCTGCCGAGACCGGGCAGCCGGCGCAGCCGGGGCCGAGGCAGCCGCGCCAGAAGGGTCGGGGCTGCCGGCGGCGGGGGTGTCGTCGAGAAGCAATTGCTCCTGCTCGGCCTCGAAGCGGCGCCGCTCGCGGGAGTCGGAGTAGAGGAAGTAGATCAGGCCGGCGGGGGCGGCGAGGCCGAACAGGATCCACTGCAGCCCGTAGGAGAGGTGGTTGCCCGTTTCGAGCTGCGGCAGCGGGATGGGGTCGAGCACGCCCGGCTCGCCGCCGAGGAGCTGCAGGTACGGCGAGACCACATCGGTGCCGGTCAGCGAGCCGATTTGGGCGGGGCTGATGGAGTAGACCATGTCGTAGCCCTGCTCGTGCATGGGTGGGTTGGGGTGCTCGCCTTCGTCGGCGCGCAGCAGGCCGGTGAGGGTGACTTCGCCGGTCGGCGCGGGTTCCACGGCGGGCACCTGGGTGGAGTTTTCGGCTTTCACCCAGCCGCGGTGGACGACGATCGCGCGACCGTCGTCCAGCACGAACGGGGTGAGGACCTGGAAGGCGGGTGTGCCGTCGACGGGCCGCAGGCGCAGCAGCACGTCGGAGCCGGTGTAGCGGCCGGTGGCGACCACGCGGGACCACTCGGCGTCTGCCCCCAGGGAGCCGTCGTCGTTCACGCGAGACGACAGCGGCTCCGGGTCGTGCTCGAAGGCGGCGGAGATGTGCTCGTTGCGCTCCACCAGCGCCTCGTTTTTGCCCAGCTGCCACGGCGCCAGGAACGTAAACGCGTAGTAGGAAAACACCCCGATTAACAACGCCGCGATGACCCAGCCGGGGGTAAGCATTTGCCGCCACCACGGCTTCGAAGTCTGATTGTTGGCGCTCACGCCGGGTTAGTCTAGTCGCTCGCGCACCCAAGCAATAATGCCGTCAGCTGCGGACTCGATCTGCTCCCGCACGACGGTGAAGCCTTCCGGCCCGCCGTAGTAGGGGTCGGCCACGCCCGCGCCTTCCTCAGCAGCGGGGTCGAACGAACGGATGAGGCGCACCTTGTCCTCATCCACGCCGCGCGCGACCAGCTCGGAGACGTGGTTCGTGTCCAACGCGACAATCAAGTCCGCCTGCTCCTGTTCAAACCCGAACTGTTGGGCGCGGTGCGCCTCGCCGTCGTAGCCGTGCGCGGCAAGCTCGGCGCGCGCCCGCTCGTCGGCCTTGTGCCCGACGTGCCAGCCGCCAATGCCTGACGACGTCACCGTGACCGCATCCCCCAACCCAGCCTGCGCAAGCTTGTCGCGCACGATCACCTCCGCCATCGGGGAGCGGCAGATGTTGCCGGTGCACACAAAGTCGATATGCAATTTAGAACTCACGGATGATCCTTTCTAGCTCGTCGGCGTCGCGCGCCACCCAGTCGGCCAAATCCCACTCCTCAGAAGCACCGTAGCCCCAGGTCATCGCCACGCTCGGGATGCCAAACTCTTTGGCGCCCTCGAAGTCGTGCAGCCGGTCGCCGACCATCAGCGGCCGCTCGGGCGCAACATTGTCCAGCACGTGCCGGATCACGTCGACTTTCTTCGCGCGCTTCCCGTCGTTGGACGCCGCGCCAAGGAAGTTGATGTGCCCCAGCAGCCCGGCGCGCTCTAAGGCGGCGCGTGCGAAGCGTTCGCTTTTCGACGTCGCCGTGCACAAGCGGTAGCCCTCCCCAGCTAATCGCTCTACCAGGTCGTCCATGCCGGGGTAGACCTCGAAGCGCTGCCAGCCCTCGCCGGACATGTAGTCCGAGTAGGCGCGCATGGCGGTTTCCACCTGTGCGGCAGACATGCCGAGCGAGTGCATCGTCTCCGGCATGGGCGGGCCGGGGATGCGGCGGATGAAGTCCTCGTCGGGTGTGTCCCACCCCACGGCCTCCAGCCCGACTAGGAAGCCGTGCCTGATGCCGGGGAAGGAGTCGATCAGCGTGCCGTCGACGTCGAAAAGCAAAGTGGCGTTCACACCTGCCCACTGTTCCAAATTTGTAGGCTGGCTGCCATGACAGACGTAACAGTGCAGACAGTTGTTGACGCGCTCGAGGCGGCCTACCCGCCTGCGCTGGCGGAAAGCTGGGACCAGGTGGGGCTGATCTGCGGCGACCCGGACGCGAAGGTGACCAAGGTGGCCTTCGCGCTCGACTGCACCCAGGAGGTGGCCGAGCGTGCCGTCGCCGCAGGTGCCCAGCTGCTGGTCGTGCACCACCCGCTGCTGTTGCGCGGCGTGCACTCCGTGGCGGCGAACACCCCGAAGGGCAAGGTCATCCACACCCTGCTGGCCGGCGGCTGTGCGCTGTTCGCGGCGCACACCAACGCGGATTCGGCCCGCCCGGGTGTCTCGGACAAGCTGGCGGAGCTCGTCGGCATCACGCCCGGCCGCCCGATCAAACCGGTCACCCTGGACGCCACCGATCGCTGGGGCGTGCACGTCCCGCCGTCAGCCGCCGCGGACCTCAAACGCGCGCTGTTCGAAGCAGGCGCCGGCGCAATCGGGGACTACCGCGAGTGCGCCTTCTCCTTCGAAGGCACCGGCGAGTTCACCCCCATCGAGGGCGCGAACCCCACCGACGGAGCCGTGGGCACGCACTACACGGGCGACGAGATCCGCATCGAGTTTGTGGCGAGGGCGAGGGACCGCCGGAGGATCGTCGAGAAGCTGCGCGAAGCGCACCCCTACGAAGAACCCGCGTTCGACGTGGTGCAGATGGCCGACACCCGCGACCTCGACACCGCGACCGGCCTGGGGCGCATCGGCGAGCTGGAGGAGCCGATGACGCTTAGCGAATTCACCCAGCAGGTGGCCAACGCTCTGCCGGAAACCGCGTGGGGCGTGCGCGCTGCGGGCGACCCGGAGCAATTGGTGCGACGCGTCGCGGTGTCCTCGGGCTCCGGCGACAGCTTCCTGGCGGATGTGGCGAAGCTCGGCGTGGACGTCTACGTCACCTCCGACCTGCGCCACCACCCCGTGGACGAGCACCTGCGCGCAGGCGGCCCCGCCGTGATCGACACCGCCCACTGGGCCAGCGAGTTTCCCTGGACCGAGCAGGCGGAGAGTATTGTGGCTCCGTTAAGCGTGGACACCGAGATCCTGCACATCCGCACGGATCCGTGGACCATCTCCGCGCACCCCGAGTAAGGAGAAACGATGCACCTTTCCAAAGACCTGCAGCCCGTCCTCCTGCAGCTCGCGCAGGCAGACGCCGCGTCTTCCCAGCCGCGCGTGCGCCCCGAGGAGCAGGAGCTTCAGAAGCTTATCGACGAGCGCAAGCGCCTGACCGACGCCTCCGCCGCAGCCCAACTCGCAGTCGACGACATGGAGCTGGAAATCCTGCGCATCCAGGAAGACGAACGCAAACTGAAGAAGCGCGAGCTGGACGACAAGCGCCAGCTGTCCGCCGAGACCGACCCGGAGCGCCGCAAGGACTTAGAGCACGACCGCTACGCCGCGAAGTCCCGCATCGCGGACCTGCTCTCCGAGCTGAAGGAGGCGCACAACGAGATCGCTGCGCTGCGCAACAACCGCGATGTCCACGCCGCCCGCGTCGACGAAGCCAACCGCAAGGTCGAGGCCGCCCAGCGCGCCGTGGACGCCCTGCCCGAGGAAGATGACGTGGACGTGGATGCGCTTCGGGCGAAACTGCCTGACGACGTGCTCCGCGCCTACGACGACATCGGCGCCGCCAAGTTCAACGGCCGCGCCTGCGGCGGCTGCTTCATCCAGTTGCCGCCGGCCGAGCGCGCCGAGGTGCTCGGCGAGCCCGAAGACGAACTGCCCACCTGCCCGAACTGCGGCACGCTGCTGGTGCGGGTTTCTCCGGTGGAGTAGCCGATGCAGGTATCCATGTACTGCGACGGCGGCTCCCGCGGCAACCCGGGCGTGGCCGGTTCCGGCTCCGTGGTCTACGACGCTTCCGGCGAGACGCTCGGCGAGATCGCCTACGTGGTCGGCAAAGAATCCACCAACAACGTCGCCGAGTACTACGGCTTGGTGCGCGGCCTGGAGGCCTGCCGTGAGGTCGGCGCGACGCGGGTGGACGTGTTCATGGACTCCAAGCTGGTTGTCGAGCAGATGACCGGCCGCTGGAAAATCAAGCACCCCGACATGCAGAAGCTGGCCCGTGAGGCCCGCGACCTCGCGTCCTCGTTTGAGCAGGTCACCTACACCTGGGTCCCGCGCGCCAAGAACAAGAAGGCCGACGAGCTGTCGAATGTGGCCATGGACGCGGCCGCCCGCGGCGACAAACCCGGCATCGTCAAAGGCACTGGCGTGTGGGTGGGGGAGAAGGCCGGGGAACCGGAGGACGTCGATAAGCCCTCGCACCAGACCGCGAGCCCCGCGCACTGGGCCGGCTCCGACGCCCCGCGCACCCGGTTCATCCTGTTGCGGCACGGGCAGACCCAGCACTCCGCGGAGCAGCGTTTTTCCGGCACATCCGATCCGGAGCTGACCGACACCGGCCGCGACCAGGCGCGCCGGGCCGCCGACGCGTTGCGTAAATTCGGGCACATCGACGCCGTCGTCGCCTCGCCGCAGGCCCGCGCGCAGGGCACGGCCCGCATCGCCGCAGGCGCGCTGGGGCTGGACGTGGTGACGGAGGACGGCCTGCGCGAGCTCGACTTCGGCGACTTCGAGGGGCTCACCCGCGACGAGGCCGTGGCGCGGGATTCATCAGCGTTCGACGAATGGCAGTCCTCGCCGAACAACGCGCCCCCGGGCGGCGAGTCCCTGACCGCGCTACACCGCCGGGTGTCTCGCACGCGGTCGAAGCTGCAGGAACGCTACGAGGGGCAAACCGTGCTGGTAGTCACGCACATGACGCCGGTGAAGTCGTTCCTGCGCCAGGCCCTCGGCGCCGGGCCGGAGCTGTTCAAGCACGTGTTCTTGGACCTGGCCAGCATCAGCGTCGTGGACTACTACGGTGACTTCGGTGTGGTGCGCTGCGTCAACGACGTCGCCCACCACCGCGGGTAGCTAGATGCTTACCCCAGGATGCTTACCGGGGGAGGATGCTTACCCCAGGAAGCTTACTTATCGAGTGGACACGAGAAATGCTCGTCAACGCTCTCGAAGGATAAGCATCCTGGGGTAAGCATCCTCGAACGATGCCCGGCAGTTCCGTTCCAACCGGTGGAAAGCGTATGCTGTACCTCGCGAATGAGTCGGCCGGGCGGCCGCGGCACCGCGAACCACCGTTGAACGGGAAGGCGCGGGTCGAGGAAAGTCCGGACTCCACAGGGCACGGTGGTTGCTAACAGCAACCCGGAGCGATCCGCGGGAAAGTGCAACAGAAAGTAGACCGCCTCGGCAACGAGGTCAGGGTGAAAGGGTGCGGTAAGAGCGCACCGGCATCTGCGGTGACGTAGGTGGCCAGGTAAACCCCACCGGGAGCAAGGCAAGAGCCCCCGCCCGAAACGGCGGAGGTCGTCGGATGCAGGCTGCCCGCCCAGTCCGAAGGTAGCTGCTTGAGGCCCCCAGCGATGGGTGGTCCAGATGGATGGTCGCCGCCCCGTCAGGGGAACAGAATCCGGCTCATAGGCCGACTCATTCGCCCTTTTCGTGGCACGATGGCGTCTTATGAAGCTCTACGCCGCGCCCCTGAACTTCCGCTCGATTGCGCGCGAATTCGACGTGCGCACCTCATTCGCGCCGGAGCTCCACACCGAAGCCGCCCAGCTTAGGGACCGTTTTTCGCAGTCGCGTATCGACGCCCGCTCCGTGCCCCTCGTCACCATCGATCCCGCCGGGTCGAAGGACCTGGACCAGGCAGTGCACATCGAGTCCCGTGACGGTGGCGGTTACGTGGTGCGCTACGCCATCGCGGATGTGGCGGCGTTCGTGGACCCGGACTCGGCGGTGGCGGCGGAGTCGCTGGAGCGCGGCCAGACCATCTACCTGCCCGACGAGCCCGCGCGCCTGCACCCGGAGGAGCTGTCGGAGGGCTCTGCCTCGTTGCTTCCCGACGTGGACCGGCCCGCCGTGCTGTGGACCTTCGAACTGGACGAGCGCGGCGAGGTCGACTCCGCGCACGTCGAGCGCGCGCTGGTGCGCTCCGTGGCGCGGCTGGACTACGAGGGCGTGCACGAAGACATGCAGGCAGGGTCAGTGCACCCGTCAATTGCGCTGCTGGAGGAGGTCGGCCAGTTGCGGCAGCAGTCCTCGCTGCGCAGGCACGCGATTAACCTGCGCCTGCCGTCGGTGCGCGTGGTCGGCGACGGCTACACGTTTGAGCTGGTCATCGAGCCGCGCCACCCGGTCATGGACTATAACTCGGAAATCTCGCTGCTCACCGGCATGGTGGCGGGACGGATGATGGTCGACGCCGGGGTGGGCTTCCTGCGCACGTTGGGCCCGGCGGATGAGGAAGGGGAGGCGGAGTTCCGTCGAGAAGCACGCAACTTGGGCTACGAAGTTGCCGGCGACATCGGCGAGTTCCTCGCCGGCGTGGACGCCGACACCCCGCGCGGCATGGCGGTGATGCGCGAGGCGCAGAAACTCCTGCGCGGATCCGGCTACGTGGATCTGTCCGAGAAGCAAGCCGAGGTGCACGCCGGTATCGGCGGGTTCTACTCGCACGTCACCGCGCCCTTGCGGCGGCTGATCGACCGCTACGCCACCGAAGTTTGCCTCGCCATCTGTGCAGGCGAGGACGTGCCGGAGTGGGTCGAGCGCGATGCCCCGCGCGTGATCAAGACGATGGGCCGGTCCTCGCAGCTCGCCAACACCGTGGAGAAGGCCTGCCTGCACCTAACGGAGGCGACGGTGCTCGAGCCGTGGGTGGGCCACAACTTTGACGGCGTGACTTTAAAGAGAGGGGAGGACTCCGCGCGCGTGTTCATCGTGGACCCGCCGGTGCTCGCGCCGTCCGCGGGGGCGCCAGAGGAAGGCGCGGAGACGAAGTTCTCCCTCGTGCGGGCGGACCCTGGCGCCCGCGAGGTCGGCTTCGCCTGGCCCGCGGACTAGGCCGAACGGCGCCGCCTACCCCTCGAGGCGGGCGGGTTCGCCGGCGGCGACCTCCACCACCTCGAACTCGCGCGCCATCGCGGCCGCGAACGAGTCCGCCTCCTGCACCGGCACGAACGCGATCACCGCGTCGGAGGTGCCGATGGCGGCAGGCCGGGCGGCGACGGCGCCGCGCTTGCGGGCCAGGGCGACCAGGGCGTCCGGGGTGGGCAGGTTGTGGGACTCGGAAGGCGAGTTGAGCAGCGTGAACAGCTCGTTGGCGCGGCGCGAACGCAGGGCCTTCGCGGCGGCAAGCGAGCGCAGCGTCTCCGATTCGCAGAACGCTACCCAGCGCCGCGCGGTCTCCGGCTCGGGTGCGTTCGAGTCGCCTGCGGCGCGGCGTGCCTCGACCCATTGGACGGCGCGGCCGGGGGCGTCGGGAAGCTGGCGCAGCGAGGACACGCCGAAGTTGGAGCAGGCGGCGTCGATGAACGCGCGGCGCTCAGCGATCGCCTCGCGCGACTGCGTAAACGGCGCGCCCAGCTCTTGGGACACGGAAAACACGCGCACGCCGTGGCGCGACGGGTGCGGCGCCTGGGTCAGCGAGCCATCGGCGTAATCCACCACCGAAACCCCGTCGGCCCCGCGCAGCGCCACCGAGTGGCGGGCGCGCAGCACCGGCAACGACGAGTAGGTCGCCACGGCGTGCGAGCAGATCTCTGCAAGCCGGGCGCGGAACGGGGCGGTGTCCACGTCGTCGTGCGAACCGGCCAGCGCCAGCGCGATCGCGGCGTCGACGGCGTAGAGCGCGCCAAGGCCCGCGCCGATCGGCACGTCCGACTCCACGGTGATGTCCACGCCAGCGGTGTCGCGGGAGAGCACCTGGCGCTGCACGAGAGTGTGCACGAGCCCCCACCAGCGGCGGGCGAGCCCGTCGGCGGGTTGGTCGTCGTAAGGCAATTGCGCCTTGAATTCCTGGCCGAGCGGGCCGTTGGCCGCAATCGAGATCACGCCGTCCGAACGCGGCTGCACCGACGCGGCCGCGCGCAGCGACGCGGTGCCGGCCAGGGTTACGCCACCGAAGTGGTCGACGTTTTCACCGATGAGCACCCACGTGCCCGGCGCGGATGCGACACGCCCAGACGCTGCGCTAACGCGCTCCACAGGGGACTTGGAGGGGGTTTCAAACAATGCCATGTCACGCTCCTTTTAACCGCCACCACACTACCAACCGCCCCGGTACAGTCGAACGGGTAAACAAACCACGAAAGGAACGAAACAATGGCAGACGAGCAGTTCTACTACAACCCGTCCACCGGCGAGGTCACCCAGGGCAAGGAAGCCGCCTGGGATAACCGCATGGGCCCGTACGCCACCCGCGAGGAGGCGGAGTCCGCGCTGCAGATCGCCGCGCAGCGCAACAAGAGCGCAGACAACGAAGACGAGGCGGACGACAACTGGGGCGAGGCCCCGTCCTGGGAGAAGTAAACCCGCTTACGGCTTGATCTTCTTAAACGCCTTGCGCACCTCGCGCACGGCCTTGTCGTAGCCGCTTAAGGCCTGCTCGCCGCGGTCGAGTTCGCGCTGGTAGAGCATGCCGTAGGCGAAGGTGTCCTCGCCGCGCTCGCGGGCCTCTTCGGCCAGACGCTGGATGCGGTCGCGCGAGGTCACGGCGTCCTGGAAGTCGCCCAACTTGGACTGCAGCGCCTTGCATGCCTTGGCCAAACGCCCCGCCTTCAAGCCCGCGTCGGCCGCGGCGTTGGCGGAGTAGCGCAGCTTCTTCGCGGCCTTGCGCACGTCGTGGACGTAGTCTTCGCGCTCGTGCAGCGGCAGGTCGGTGTCGTGGTAGTGCTCGTCGACCTTGTCGTGGCGCTTCTTCAGCTTTTTGTAGCCGCGCTTCAAGTGGTCGTAGAGGACCTCTTTCGACTCCGCCGGGGTGTCCTCAGAAGCCTCTTGCTTTGCGACGGGCGGCTCAGCCAACAACCCGTCAATCGCGTCCAGCAGTTCCATGAAGCGCTGCGAATCGAGCATGTCCACGATCTCGGCGTGGGCCTCGTTGTAGTCGCGGCGCATGTCGCCGGCGATGTGCGCGCGGGCGGCGTCGTCCACGAGCCCGGACTCGTCCGAATCCAAAAGCTCCAGGAAACGCTCTTCCACCACCTCGGCGTCGCGGGCCACGCCCAGCACTCCGGCGGCGTGCTTGAGCTCGTCTTCAAGCGCGCCGAGCTGCTCGCCCTCCAAGATGCCCTCGAACGTCTCCAGCAGAGAGCGCATCTCGCGGGTGGCCACGCGCAGCTGGTGCACCGAGTCGTACTCGTCGGCGCGCACGCGCGGCTCCCAGGCGACGATGGCGTCGCGCTGCTTGCGCAGGGAATCCACCACAGCGGCGGCCGGGGAGTCCGCCTCCAGCTCCGCCTGCATGTGCGGAGGCAGGGGAGCGGTCTTGACGGAATCGCCCAGCGCGGTGGCCAGCTTCGACGGCGAGGACGACTTGCGCGCGCCCGCCGAGATCAAAAAGCTGGTGCCCTGGTTGATCAGCGTGTTGCCCGCATCGGTGCCGGCGAGCGCCTCGGACAGCTCGAGCTCCCACTCGCGCCAGTTCGTGCGCTCCCCGCCGGGAAGCAGCGACCAGGCGGTGACGTGGTCGTCGCAAAACTCCGCGACAGCGCCTTCGGCGCCGGAAAGCAAAATCTCTACCCGGCGGTTGTCCACCTGCGCCACCGGCGCCAGCTCCTCGGTGCGCACAATCGAGCGCACGCAGGCCAGCAGTTCCTCGGGCACGGCCGAAGGGTCGTCGAGAGGCATCCGCACCTCGTTGCGCCCGCCCTCCTTGGGCAGCTTGAGGTGCCAGCCGTCATCCGCACCGCCAGTGCGGCGGCGCAGCGTGATCTTGGAGCGCGTCAGGCGCAGATCCTTCGTGTCGTAGTACACGGCGGAGAGGTTGTGCTCGCGCATGCTCGCGATCTCCTCCACGCCGGGCAGTTGCGTCAGGTCCGGCATGCCGGTGCCCTCGTCCACCGCGAGTTTGATTTCCACCTCGAGGAACTGCTCGGGTGCCTGTGCAGCCATGATCGTTGTCCTCCTTCAATGGTTTGTTGCCCCCAAGCTTAGCCTGCTTTCCGACGCCCAAAGGTCGCTACAGTTGAGGACCATGAGCGCCCAAACCGACAACGTGCTGCGAATGGTGGAGCAGCAGGACATCGCCTTTATCCGCCTCTGGTTCACCGACATCTTCGGCTCGCTGAAAACCGTCATGATGTCGCCGACGGAGCTGGAAAGCGCCTTCGAGGAGGGCGTCGGCTTCGACGGCTCTTCCATCGAGGGGTTTTCCCGCGTCTCAGAGTCGGACACCCTGCTGCGGCCCGACCCGTCGACGTACCAGCCGCTGCCCTTCGACGAGGAGGCGGGCCTGCAAACCGCGCGCATGTTCTGCGACATCACCATGCCCGACGGCGACCCGCTCTACGCTGACCCGCGCCAGGTGCTGCGCCGCCAGATCACCAACGCCCGCGACATGGGCTTCGAGTTCGTGGCCAGCCCGGAAATCGAGTTCTACGTGGTCAAACCCGGACACGCGGACCAGCCGCCCACACCTGCGGACAAGGGCGGCTACTTCGACCAGGCAAAACGCAACGAGGCGCCGAAGCTGCGCCGCCAGGCCGTGTCTGCGCTGGAGTACATGGGCATTGTCACCGAGTTCTCCCACCACGAGGGCTCGCCGGGCCAGCAGGAGATCGACCTGCGCCACACCGATGCGCTGACCATGGCCGACAACATCGTCACGTTCCGCTACATCGTGAAGACGGTCGCGGAGATGAACGGCGTGCACGCCACGTTCATGCCTAAGCCGTTCAAAGACCTCGAGGGCTCGGCAATGCACACCCACTTCTCCCTGTTCGAGGGCGACACCAACGCATTCCACGACCCGGACGACGAAATCAGCTTGTCCAAAACCGGCCGGCAGTTCATCGCCGGCATCATCGAGCACGCGGGCGAAATCTCCGCGGTGACCAACCAGTGGGTCAACTCGTACAAGCGCCTGCAGTTCGGCTCCGAGGCACCCACCGCCGCCACCTGGGGTATCTCCAACCGGTCTGCCATGGTGCGCGTGCCCACCTACCGCCTGCACAAGGCGGATTCGCGCCGGGCGGAGGTGCGCTCGCTGGACTCGGCCTGCAATCCCTACCTGGCCTTTTCCGCGATACTCGCCGCGGGATTGAAGGGCATCGAGGAGGGCTACGAGCTGGACGAACCCGCCCGCGACGACGTGTTCGCCCTGACCCGCCGCGAGCGCCGCGCGATGGGGTATCGCGACCTGCCCAACTCGCTGGACCAGGCGCTGCGCCACATGGAGCGCTCCGAGTTCATGGCGGAGGTTTTGGGCGAGCAGGTCTTCGAGTTCTTCCTGCGCGCCAAGTGGGACGAGTGGCACGACTACACCGCCCAGATCACGACCTGGGAGATCGATACGGGGATTGACCTGTGATTTCACCCGCCAAGCTCGGGCTGACCAGCCCGCGCGCCGCCGAGGACATCGAGGAGCTTTCGCTTATCGACGAGGCTTCGCTCTACACCCTCGCCGGCGCAAGCGACCCGGACCTGGCGCTCAACAACGCCCACCGGCTCTTCGACGCATTAGGTGACGGCTGGGCGGAGCTGCTTGCGGCGCTGCGCGACAACCCGATCTTCCGCACCCGCATCTTCGCCCTGCTGGGCGGCTCCACCGCGCTGTCGGACCACCTGATCGCGCACCCGCAGCAGTGGCGGCTGCTGCTCGAGGACCTGCCCGATCAGGCTGAGCTCTACCGCACCATGCTCGCCGCCGTGGGGGTCGACGCTGACGGCCCGGGGTTGTATACGGCGGGGGAGGGCGACGTCAGCGCTGCTAAGCAAAAGCTCCGCGCCACCCACCGCGACCTGGTGATGCGCATCGCCGCCGCCGACCTCGCCGGCACGTTCGCCGCGGTGAAAGGCCACGGCGAGGGCGAATCCATGAGCTACAGCTACACCACCGAGCGGCTCACGTGGCTCGCGGACGCCGCGCTCACAGCCGCGCTCGCGGTGGCGGTGCGCGACGTCTACGGCGATGAGGAACCGGACGCGCAGCTCGCCGTGATCGCCATGGGTAAATGCGGCGCCGGCGAGCTGAACTACATCTCCGACGTCGACGTGGTGTTTGTGGCCGAGCCCGCCTCGCCCAAGATCACGCGCGTGGCCGCGGAAATGATGCGGATCGGCTCCGCGTGCTTTTTCGACGTGGACGCGAACCTGCGGCCGGAAGGCACCTCAGGCGCGCTGGTGCGCACGCTGGAATCGCACCAGGCGTACTACCGGAAATGGGCCGAGACCTGGGAGTTCCAGGCGCTGTTGAAGGCGCGGCCGCAGACCGGGACCATGGAGTTGGGGCGGGGTTATGCCGAGGCGATCGCGCCGCTGGTGTGGGAGGCCTCCCAGCGCGACTCCTTCGTCGAGGACGTCCAAGCCATGCGCCGGCGCGTTCTGGAAAACGTGCCGGCCGAGGTGCGTCGCCGCGAGCTCAAACTCGGCCCCGGCGGGCTCCGCGACGTCGAATTCGCCGTGCAGCTTTTGCAACTCGTGCACGGGCGCATCGACGACACGCTTCGCGCCCGCAACACCCTCGACGCCCTGTCCGCCCTGGCCGCCGCCGGCTACGTGGGGCGCGAGGACGCGCGCGTGCTCACCGAGGCCTACGAGTTCCTGCGCCTTTTGGAGCACCGGCTGCAGCTGCAGCGCTTCAAGCGCACCCACCAGCTGCCCGAGCCGGACGACGAGAAGCGCAACCGCTGGCTCGCCCGCGCCGCCGGGTTCACCGCCAACCACCGCGGCACCGCCCCGGACGCGATGTACCGCGAGCTCAAACGCGTGCGCCGCGACGTTGCCGACCTGCACGAGCGCCTCTTCTACCGCCCGCTGCTCGGCGCGGTGGCCGACATGACCGTCGGCGAGGCCACCCTCTCCGCCGACGCGGTCAAAGCCCAGCTGGCCGCACTCGGTTACCGCCACCCGGCGCGCGCCTTCGACCACCTCTCCGCGCTGGTCAAGGGCACCTCGCGCAAGGCCAAGCTGCAGGCGATCCTGCTGCCGAGCCTGATGCACTGGCTCGCGGACACCGCCGACCCCGGCCAGGGCTTGCTGAACTACCGCAAGCTTTCCGACGCCGCCGTCGACCGCAGCTGGTTTCTGCGCATGCTGCGCGACGAGGGCGTGGCGTCGCAACGCCTCATGCACATCCTGGGCACCTCGCCGTACGCCTCCGACCTCATTATCTCCGCGCCCGATGTGGTCAAACTCCTCGGCGACGGCTCCAACGGCCCCCGGCTGCTCGACGCGGCCCCCGACCAGGTGCACAAAGCCATCATCGCCTCCGCCAAGCGCCACCAGGCGGACCCCGACAAGGCCGTCGCCGTGGCGCGCTCGCTGCGCCGCGCGGAGCTCGCCCGCATCGCGAGCGCCGACCTGCTCGGCTACATGGAGCCGCGCCAGGTCTGCCTTGAGCTGACCTACGTGTGGGAGGCCGTCCTCGAGGCGGCACTTCGCGCCGAGGTGCACGCCGATCTCGCATCCTCGCCTCACGACGAGCCTCCCGCCCGCATCGCCGTCATCGGCATGGGCCGCCTCGGGGGCGCCGAACTCGGCTACGGCTCCGATGCCGACGTGATGATCGTCGCCGAACCGAGCGAGGCAGCCGATGAAGCGGACGCCATCGCCTGGGCGGCGAAGATCGTCGACCAGATGCGCGCGCGACTGTCCAAACCCTCCGGCGACCCGCCGCTCGAGGTGGATTTGGGCCTGCGCCCGGAGGGCCGCTCCGGCCCGGTGGTGCGCACCATCGCCAGCTACGAGCGCTACTACCGCGAATGGGGCGAAGTCTGGGAACGCCAGGCGCTGCTGCGCGCGGCCGTCGTCGCCGGCGACCGCGGAGTGGGCGACGCGTTTTTGGAGGCCATCGACGACTTCCGCTACCCAGCCGGCGGCGCAAAACCCGCCGACATCCGGGAAATCCGCCGCATCAAAGCCCGCGTGGACAACGAGCGCCTGCCCCGCGGCGCCGACCGCGCCACCCACACCAAGCTCGGCCGCGGCGCGCTCGCGGATGTCGAGTGGACCGTGCAGCTTTTGACCATGCAGCACGCCCACACCCACGAGGAACTGCGCACCCCCTCGACCCTGGACGCGCTGGACTTTCTGGCCGAGCTCGACGACCCGTCCGTCATCCGCTGCTCGCACGCCAAGGTGCTGCGCACCGCATGGCTGACCGCCACCCGCGCCCGCAACGCCATCGTGCTGGTCACCGGCAAGCGCACCGACCAGCTGCCCGCGCCGGGCCCGCAGCTCGCCCAGGTGGCGGGCTCCGCCGGCTACGACCCCGACGACCAGCAGGAGTTCCGGGAGGACTACCTGCGCATCACCCGCCACGCCCACAAAGTGGTGGAGGAGGCGTTCTGGGGTGAGGTGCCATCGCTCGAGTTCGATTAGGGCGGGGGAGGGGCGGCCCGGCCCGTTGCGCGGATCCAGCTATCAGGAGCCAGCTAAACGCCCCCAGGGGGCGAAAAAAGAGGTGCGACTAGCTGGATCCGCGGATGGGGGAGCGGAAAGAGCGGGCGCGGGCGCTCGCGAAGAGGGCGGGAGGCGGAGTGGCGTCGATAGGCAATATGCTCGAGCCCATGGCAGTGAACATGACCATCGACCTGAACAACGCCACCTTCGCAGACCTGGTTGCGCTGGTGGACGCCGCGCGCGTGGCCGGCGTTGACCCGAAGACCGCCCTGGAGCTCGACGCCGAGACGCTGAGCATCACCGTCGAGCCGACTACCCGCACGACCGCGCGCGAGCAGGTGCCCGAGAAGGAGCGCACCGTGCCCCCGCTTGGCGACGCCGCGATTCGCTCGGTGGTGGATATTTTGACCGGTCGACAGGAACCGCCCCGCCGGTAGGGGCTTCCGGATATACACATGAGCAGATCAGGTAGCCCGACCTCTGATTACGCGCGCGAAGCACTAAGCGCGGAGCTGGAGTACGTCGACGTGTTTGAAGCGGAAGCCGATGCGCTTCGGCGTGGCGAGCTTCCAACCATCTCCCTCGAGGAGCTAGAAAACGAGCTCGGATTGGCGGATTGAGTTCTCGCTCGGAGGGGAGGCTCGCCGCGGTTGTAAGTAAATCCCCGGATCAGGCCGGGCAGAGGCGCCCATGACGTAGACTTCGCGGGGTGGACTACATCTCAACTCGCGACGCATCGGCGCAGCCGCGCTCCTTCACCGACATCCTGCTCACAGGCTTAAGCCCCGACGGCGGCCTGTTCATGCCAGCGGTGTACCCGTCCATAAGCAATGAGCTCCTGGACCAGTGGCGCGAGCTTTTGCTTCACGACGGCTACGCTGCCCTCGCCGCCGAAGTACTGAAGCTCTACGTCGACGACATCCCGGAGGCGGACCTCGAGGCCATCGCGCGCCGGGCGTACCGCACCCCCGTCTTCGCCGACGCGGAGATCGTGCCGGTGACCCGCCTGAACGACACGCTGCACATCGGCCACCTGTCCGAGGGCCCGACTGCGGCGTTCAAGGACATGGCGATGCAGCTGCTCGGCGAGCTGTTCGAGTACGAGCTGGCACGCCGCGGCGAGGAGATCAACATCCTCGGCGCGACCTCGGGCGACACCGGTTCTTCCGCGGAGTACGCGATGCGCGGCCGCGACAACATCCGGGTGTTCATGCTTACCCCAGCCGGGCGCATGACCCCGTTCCAGCAGGCGCAGATGTTCGGCCTGGACGACCCGAACATCTTCAACATCGCCCTTGACGGCGTGTTCGACGACTGCCAGGACGTGGTCAAGGCCGTCAGTGCGGACGCGGTGTTCAAGTCGAAGTACTCCATCGGCGCGGTGAACTCCATCAACTTCGCGCGCCTGCTCGCGCAGGTGGTGTACTACATCGCGACCTACCTCAAGGTCACCGAGACCAACGACGAGCGCGTTTCCTTCTGCGTGCCCACCGGCAACTTCGGCAACGTGTGCGCGGGCCACATCGCGAAGCAGATGGGCCTGCCCATCGACCGCCTCATCGTGGCCACCAACGAAAACGACGTGCTCCACGACTTCTTCGCGAATGGTGAGTACCGCCCCCGTTCCGCCGCGGAGACCCACGCGACGTCGTCGCCGTCCATGGACATCTCGAAGGCGTCCAACTTTGAGCGGATGCTTTTCGACGCCACGTTGCGCGACTCCGACCGCACCTCCGAGCTATTCGGCAACAGGGTGAAAAACGGTGGCTTCGCTGCCTCCGACCTGGGTGGGGAAGAGGTGATGGAGCGCATCCGCGGCGAGTTCGGCTTCGCCTCCGGAACCTCCACCCACGCCGACCGCGTAGCCACCATCAAGCGCGTGCACGACGAGTTCGGTGTGCTGGTGGACCCGCACACCGCCGACGGTATCCACGTGGCCGAGCAGCTTTCCGGCGAGGTGGATACCCCGATCGTGGTGCTGGAAACGGCGCTGCCGGTGAAGTTCGCCGACACGATCGCCGAGGCGATTGGGAAGGCCCCGGAGGTGCCGGAGCGGTTCGCGGGCATCATGGACGCCGAGCGCCACGTGACCGACCTGCCCAACGACGCTGAGGCCGTGAAGGCGTTTATCGCCGACGCCATCGAGGGCACTAACGTCTAGGGCACACCAAGGAAGGAGTGCGCGCACATGGCACAGGAGCAGTTCGCAGGCCCGGAGCACTACACCGACTTCGACCCGGAGAAGTTCATCCGGGACATGAAGATCATGGCCGAAGAAAAGGAACAGGACAGCGAGTCCGGCGACGAGGGCTCGGCGGTTGACGCCTCCGAGTAACCAGCAGCCGAGCCGGGAAAGTGCAGCCAAGCGCTACCAGCCCGAGCAGGGACAGCAGTGGCGCTTCCCAGACATGCCGGGTGAGCAGCAGCAGTACCCGCAGCAGCCGCTGAAGTTCCCTGAAATGCCGGCTCAGCCCGCGCGCCGCAGCGGTCTGCAAACGGGCGGGTGGATCACGGTGATCGTCGCCACGGCGATGATCGTGGGCATCGTGGTGTGGCTGGGCCTGAACGCGTCGAAGGTCCCCACCGGCACGGTGGAGGAGCGCGAGGCGCTGTCCGAGGTGCAAACGCCTGACGACGCCGCTCCCGCGCCGGAGAGCGAAAACAACGTGCTGGTGCCCGCGTTCGCCCCGTGGGCGCCGGGCACGAAGATCCAGACCACGGACCACCGCCCGGCACCCGGGGAGCACTTCACGGCGCAGTCGTGCACCGCGGCGTTCTCGTTCACCGGCAAGGACGGCCGCGCCTACGCGGTGACCGCCGGCCACTGCGGCCGCGAGGGCGACCTGGTGTGGCCCACCAACGCCTCCACGGCCTTCGACTACGCCTCCGAGGTCGGCCACTTCATCTTCTCCGGGCTGTACTCCCAGCACACCCCGGAAACAGAGGGCGCGGACGTCGGCATCATCGAGATCACGGACCCGGACCGGTTCATGGACGTGGTCGGGGCGCCGATTCCGACTGGGATCGGGGAGGGCCTTGGGCCCGTCGATAGGCTATGCAAAACCGGGGCGACCACCGGCTACACCTGCGGCACCTTCGAGGCCACCGAGCGGGTGCAGATAGTCAACCTCGACCCCGGCGTGGAGGACGAAACCTTCGGCGACATCGCCGCCGTGTGCGCCGCCTCGGGCGACTCGGGCGGGCCGGTGTTCGCCGATGTCAACGGCCGCGCCACCGTCATCGGCGTCGTCTCCGGCACGGAAGCCGGCCGCGCGGGGGAGGAGTGCTACGAGGGGATGGAGGACCCGCACCTGATGAGCTACTCCAACGTCAAACAGGTCATGGCCGTGATCCGCCACGCGGTGCCGGACGCGGAGTTTATTCCCCGGCGTTGGTGACCGGGTTGGCAAGCAGCGGCCAGCGCTTGAGGCGCTCGCCGGTTTCCTTGTCGTTGTCCACCACTACGACTTCGTCGTCGGTGTAGCCGTTGAACGTCACGCGGTCGATCTCGTCGGGGCGCTCCACGTCGAGCCAGCGCTCGGACAACGCGTCGGCGTCGTCCACATCCATCCAGTTCAGGGTGATCACGCGGAAGTGGTTGTGCGACGCGTAATCAATAAACGACACCGAATCGGCGCCCTCAGCCACGCCGAAATCGATGTACTGGGCGAGGGTTTCCGGAGGGAGCGTCGAGAAGCAAAAGCCCCAGAAGTTGAAGCGCATCCCGCTTTTCGACGTCAACGTCACCGTATCCAAACAATTCTGCTCCAAAAGACGCGACAGGTGGCCCGCGATCTCGGTGGTGTCGTCGAGGGCACCGTCCACGACGTCGCCGCGCATCATCGCGCCCGTGTTCGTCTCGCCCACGCGCACATTCTCGATCAGGTGGGGGCGGATGCTCGCCGCGACGTTGCCCGGATCCGCCGGCGCTGGGTTGAACGGGCGCACCGGCTGCGGCAGCTCCGCGTCCGCCGGGGTGCTCGCGGTGGTGCGGCTGGCCGCCATCGCCGCGCCGAAAATCACTAGGATGACCAGCGCGCCGTACGCCGTGACGAACAGGGGAGCGGGGACGCGTCTGACCCAGGGCTGCGTGTCGGAAACGGCGGTGCTCATAACTTCAGGGATTGTACACTTGCCACCATGCCTATCCCGGAGTTCATCGTGGAAACCCGCAAGAAGATCGGCACTGACCTGATGTGGGTGCCGGCCGTGTGCGCCGTCGTGCTTCGCGACGCCACCGTTGCCTCCCCGTGGGCCGTCCCCGAAGTGCTGCTGGTGCGCCGCGCCGACAACGGCGAGTGGACGACTGTGACCGGCATCGCGGACCCGGGCGAGGAGCCGCACGTCGCGGCGGTGCGGGAGGTGCTGGAGGAAACCGGCGTGCGGGTCACCGCCGCGGCGCTTTTGGGCGTCGGCGCGCACGGCCCCGTCACCCACGCGAACGGGGATAAGGCCAGCTACATGACGGTGCAATTGCGCTGCGAGCCGCTGGACCCCACCGTCGAACCCGTGGTCGGCGACGACGAGAACACCGAGGCCGGCTGGTTCCCCATCTCCCAGATGCCGGTGCGCGACCCGAAGTGGCGCCTGGCCATCGCCGACGCCGCCTCGCAGCGCCGCCACCCGGGCAGTTTCGCGCCGCGCATGGGGCTGACCAAGCGGTGAGGCTCGGAGTCGACGTCTCGGAGCACCAGGCCGGGCTCGACATCTCCCGCTTCGACTTCGTCATCGCCCGCACCACCGACGGCACGTACCAGGACGCCGCGTTTTCGTCGTTCGCCCCGTTCGCGACCGCCGCGTACCACTTCCTGCGCGCCCCGTCCGAAGGCACGTCCGTCGCCTCGCAAGTCGCCGCCTCGCTCGAGGTCCTAGGGGATCGCCGCCTGCCTCTGTGGCTCGACGTCGAGTCCCCCGCGGGGCTTTCGCTTCTCGACGTCCACTCCGCCCACCACGCCTTCACCTCCGCAGGCGTCGAAGTAGCCGGGGTCTACACGAACGCCTGGTACTGGCGGCGGCACATGCTGTTTGCTTCTGTGTCGGAGTTCGGCGCGCTGTGGCTGGCGCAGTGGGGTTCGAATCCCGTCGTCGACGTTTCAGCGCCTTTGGACGTGGGCGACTGGCCGCGCCCTGTCGGCTTCCCGACGCCCACAGTGTGGCAGTTCACTTCGCGCGGCCGCGTCGACGGGATGGACGTAGATCTAAATTTGGCTCGGTGACCTGCGCTTTGTGAATTTCTCAGGTTAAGTTATCCACAATTCGCCGCGGGTCTGGTGTTGGGGGTTGCGCTGTTTTAGCTTCTGGGCCATGAACTTCACCGACTTTGTTTCCGCAGGCGTAGCCGTGCTCGCCGACTTCGACCGCGACGTAGCGATGGCCGCCGGGCTGTCCACCGGGCGGGTGCGCGACCTAGCACGGGTGCACCACGCGTATTACGGGCCCACCCAGTTCACCCGCAAACAACGCGAAGCTTTAGCCGCCGCCGAGGGCTTACCGGTCGACCAGCTCGTGCACATCGAGAAAAAGCTCCTGCACGTCGAAGGCGCCGCGGAGCGCTGGCGCATTAGGTTGGATTTGGTGCGCCACCGCGGCTCCTACAGGGCCCTGACCAAGCGCATCAAACGCCTGATCAAACAACCCGTCAAACCCACCCCACCCTCGTGCAGGTTTTCCCGCTCGAAGGCGGGCATGCGCACCATGATCCTCACCTACAACGAGCGCGACCTCGCCGACCTAGAACACTTGCTGCGACAACTCATCGACGCAGACGACCCAGCCGCCGCCCAAATGGCCCACACCCTTATCGGGATCCTGCGCGATGGCAAAGGCATACCGAAGGCGAACTTCCGGCCGATCATCCTGGTGCCGATCGCCGACTGGGCCCGCATCCAATCCGGCCACGCAGACGAAGTCACCCTGATTTGCACCGACGGCACCACCATGACCGGTGCCGAATACATGCAGCACGAATTCGGCGACATCCTCGAAGTCGCCGCGTTCCACCCACAAGAAGGACCCGTCAACCTCTACTACGCCGAGCGCTGCGCCAACCCCAAACAAAAGACCATGTCGAAACTGCTCTGCCCGGCCTGTGCGTTTCCCGACTGCAAACACTCCGCGGAGACCACCCAGACCCACCACATCAACGCCTGGCGCTACGGGGGAATGACCAACATGGACAACCTCGCCGAACTCTGCCCCTTCCACAACGGGGTCAACGCCGACAACCGGCAAGGCCCGTTCGGCTACATCGACAACCCGAACGCCCGGATCCACTGGGTCGCCCCCAACGGCACAAGCGTCCCCATGACCACCCCAGGCGCGATGGAGCTGCTCTTCGACTAACCACACACACCGACAACCCGCCCCACCGGGCGGGCACATCGGCATGCCGCGTTTACCTGCGGCCCTCGAGTACCCAGCTGATGAATCGGCCGGAGCACAGCGACCAGTGCACGATGAGTAGCAGCGGGATGGTCAACGCGACGACGTCAAGCCAGTGCGAGCCATTGACCAACGCCACCTGGTGCCCGCCCATGCTCACAGTGCCCGGCGGGAAGGTACACGACCACCAGGCAGGCGAGTACTCCACCCAGCGCGCGACGTTGGGGTAGAAGTTGAACATCGCCCAAATAGCCAAGGGGATGGCAAGCACCAGTGCGACGTAGCCGTAGTAGATCGACACCTTACCCGGGTAGAGGATCTGCATCGCCGTGGTGGACTGGCCGACCACGCCCAGCGGCACCCACGCCGTCGCCGACAGCGGCCCCGAAAGGTCCACCTTGCCGTGCCACGCCGCCCAGTACACGCGGGCGAAGGTCGGCACCGCGGTGAACAGCGACATCAGGAAGAACACGGTACCCAGCACGTGGTAGAACTGCCCGTAGTCGCGGGCGAGCCAGCCGGCCACCGACGCGGAAATCATCGGGCCGACCAACGGCAGGCCCCAGGTGAACTTCGGCGCGCCCTCGAAGCGGCTGAGCTGGATAGCCCAGGTGATGACGGTGACGGGGGCGCCGACCCAGAAGCCGATGAGGCGGTAGACGCCCTCGTCGGTAAGCCCAGAAAGCGCGGCACCCAGTGCGAGGATGCCGATGAAGAACATCGACCATTCCGCCATCGTGGTGCGCTCGAAGCTGGGGTGGCGGTAGCGCGCGAACCCGTACACGAGCACGACGAGGATGAAGCACGCAATCGCGGCGAAGACGGCGGAGAAGAACTGGTGGTCCATCTCCACGAGGAGTCGCGACACGATTGAGGTGCCCATGAGGCTGCCGCCCCACGCGGGGCCGGGCGGTGGCAGTTGGCGGAACTTGTCAGTCACTCAGCGCATGGTAATCCCTTTTGGGCAAAGGTGCTTGTCCGGCCCACCGGGCGGGGCCCGTTGCACCGAAACGGGCCCGGCAACGCAAAACCCGACCTGCGGTTTTGCACCGCTTTGGTCGGGTTCTGGTTGGGCAGGTCACTGTTGGACCGCGGTGTGGCTCTCACCCACGTTCGCCCCGAACAGCGAGCCGATGGCGAACGTCGCCGCCAGCGCGATGGTGCCGCCGACCATGATGCGGGCCACCGAGCGGGCGACCGGGGCCTCGCCGAGTTTCGCGGACAGCGCGCCCGTCAACGCGAGCGCCACCAGGGTAAGCACGAAAATGGCGGCGATGCGCCAGGATGCGGGGGCGAGCAGCGCCGTCGCAAAGGGCAATGCGGCGCCGAGCAAGAATGACAGGAACGACGCAATGGCTGCGGACCACGGGTTGACCTGCATCTCTTCGGACATGCCCATGGCGCGCTCGGAGTCGCGCTGCGAGGACACCGAGACGTATTCGCCCAGCGCCATCGCAACCGCGCCACCGATCACGGCGGCCAGGCCGGACATCGCGATCGTGGTCTGGTCGGACGTCGCGCCCGCCACGCCGACGACCACGGCGGCGGTGGAGACGATGCCGTCGTTCGCCCCGAGCACCGCGGCGCGCAGGCGGTTCAGCCGCTCGCCGGTGCCGGGCTCATGCCTATCGACGCCACCTTCCGCCGTACCCGGGCAATCAGCCGGGCAGTCGGGGTGGGGGCGGTTCATCAGATCAGTCATGACCCAATCGTCGCCCGGCCCGGTCACCCCCGCAAGGAAGTTCGGGCTGCCTTACTGCAGGTCAGGCTATGCAAACCTAGCAGTCGAAGTACATCTCGAACTCCTGCGGGGTGGGACGCAGGCGCACCGGGGTGATCTCGTTGTCGTACTTGAGCTTGATGTAGGTCTCGATGAGGTCCTCGGTGAACACGTCGCCTTCGGTGAGGAAGTCGTGGTCCTCCTCCAGGGCCTTCAGCGCCGCCTCGAGCGAGGTCGGTGCCTGCGGGATGTCCTTGGCTTCCTCAGGCGGCAGCTCGTAGAGGTCCTTGTCCACCGGGGCGTGCGGCTCGATGCGGTTCTTGATGCCGTCGATGCCCGCCATGAGCATCGCCGCGAAACCGAGGTAGGGGTTGCCCGACGGGTCCGGCGCACGGAACTCGATGCGCTTGGCCTTCGGGTTCGCGCCGGTGATCGGGATGCGGATCGCGGCGGAGCGGTTGCGCTGCGAATACACCAGGTTGATCGGCGCCTCGAAGCCCGGCACGAGGCGGTGATACGAGTTCAGCGTCGGGTTGGTAAACGCCAGCACCGCGCCGGCGTGTTCGAGCAGGCCGCCGATGTACCAGCGGGCGATGTCGGACAGGCCGCCGTAGCCGGACTCGTCGTAGAACAGCGGCTCGCCGTCCTTCCACAGCGACTGGTGGGCGTGCATGCCGGAGCCGTTGTCGCCGGCGAGCGGCTTGGGCATGAACGTCACGGTCTTGTCGTACAGCGTGGCGGTGTTTTTGATGATGTACTTGAAGTCCTGCAGGTCGTCCGCCGCGTGCAGCAGGGTGTTGAAGCGGTAGTTGATCTCCTGCTGGCCGCCGTTGCCCACCTCGCGGTGGAAGCGCTCGATGTCGAAGCCGGCGTCGGCGAGGTTGCGCACCATCGCGTCGCGCACCTCGACCGTCTTGTCGTGCGGGGCGACGGGGAAGTAGCCGCCCTTCCAGCGGTTCTTGTAGCCCAAGTTCGGCGAGCCGTCGGCTTCGACTTCGTTGCCGCGGTTCCACCAACCTTCCTCGGCGTCGATTTCGTAGAACGCGGAGTGTCCCTCCACCTCGTAGCGGATGGAGTCGAACAGGTAGAACTCGGCCTCTGCGCCGATGGAGCAGGTGTCGGCGATGCCGGTGGAACGCAGGTACTCTTCGGCCTTCTTGGCCACGTTGCGCGGGTCGCGGGAGAACGGCTCGTGGGTGAACGGGTCGTTGACGAAGAACTTCACGTTCAGGGTCTTCGAGCCGCGGAACTGGTCCAGTTTCGCGGTGGCGAGGTCCGGCATGAGCGTCATGTCGGATTCTTCGATGGTGGTGAAGCCGCGGATGGAGGAGCCGTCGAAGGCGAGGCCTTCTTCCATCACGTCTTCGTCGAACATCGAGGCTGGGATGGAGAAGTGGTGTTCGATGCCGGGCACGTCGGTGAAGCGTACGTCGATGAATTCCACCTCCTCGTCGGCGATGAATTTCTTGACGTCTTCGATGTTGTCGAAGGACACGGGCGGTACTCCTCGTTGTGTGTCGGACATAAGCGGTTTCAAGTCTACGCGGACCTCACGCTACGCTTCAGGGGCATGGCTGCTTCTCGACGACAAACCTGGCACGACGGCCCCGAAATCCCCAACCAATTCTCCGGCGATGACGCCCTGCCGGAGTACCCGGGGCAGTTTTTAGGCATGCCGAAGGAGGGGCAGGGCTCGCAGGCGTCGGTGCTGCGCCGCATGGGCGGGGTGTTTATTGACTGGGCGTTGTGTGCAGTGGCGGCGTCGCTGATCACAGCGAACACGTCGGCGCTGGGGGACCGCTACACGGCGACGTACCTGCTTTGGATCGTCCTCGGCATCGTGTGCGGCTGGTTGTTCTCCCGCACCCCGGGCATGGCGGTGCTGGGCATGGGCGTGGCGCGCGTGGACAAGGAGGCCCCGGTGGGGCTGTGGCGCGCGGCGGTGCGCACGATTCTGACGGGTTTTGTGCTGCCGGCGGCGCTTGTGGACGCCGACGGGCGCGGCATGCACGACCGCGCGACCACCACAACGGTCATCCGCACTTAGTTGTTAATGGGGCGTTCCTCGCCGACGAGTTCGTGGCCGAAGTCGATGTAGCGGAAAAACGCCCAGTTCGGGTCGGTGAGCATGCGCGCCACGGCGAGTCCGCCGGCGATGAACAGCACCACGAACGACACTTCGGTGAATTTCGATAGCGCGTTGAGGATGTCGCCCTCGGCGAAGTTGTGCACCGCGGCGTAGATGACGGGGCCGGGGATCATCACCACGGCGGCCGGGATGGTCACAGTGGTGCGCGGCACCTTCGCCACCCGGCCCAGCAACCCGCCGGCGACGCCGATGATCAGCGCCGCGACGAATGCGGCCAGATACGAGCGCACCCCGTCCGCGAGAAGCGTAAGCCTCGCGACGTTAGCGGCCATCCCGAGGGCGGCGGCGATGAGCGCCATGCGTCTCGACGAGTTGAACAGCAACGCGAAGCAGCCCACACTGACGAAGCTGGCCAGCGCTCCGGCGACCAAGAACTCCGCCGACTTCGGCACCGCCGCCGACTGCAGCTCCGGAGTGCCGGAGAGCATCGCCACAACGGAGACGGTCAGCATGATCACCACGATGATCTCGAGGGCGAAAAACAGCCTCGGGATCCCGGCGGTGAAGTCGAAGCGCGCCAGGTCCACAAACGAGGTGAACAGGGGGAAGCTGGGGATCAAAAACAGCACGGCGGCGATGAAGCCGGGGGAGACCACGCCGTCAAACGGCAGCACCCGATCAAGCAGCAAGAACGCCGACGAGGCGACAAACGATGCCGCCATCGTGATGCCGATCAGGTTGAAGTGCGCCTTGTGCAAAAACGCCCGCACGAGCTGGCCCAGCATCGCCGCCAGGCACACGAGCGCGGCGGTGGCGAGCCCGAACTGGTTTAGCACTGCGAATCCGGCGCAGGCGAGTCCGGCGGCGAGCGTCGATAGGCGAAAGCCCCAGCGTGGGGAGGGGATGCGTTCGATCTCATCCAATACCGCGTTGATGACCTCGGGGGTGCGGTAGCTCTGCAGCAGCGAGTGCGCGGCGGTTTCCAGCGCCTCGATGCGCGAGGCGTTGACACCCGGCAGCGGCACGTCGGACACTGCGGTGCGGAACTGCTGGCCGCGGTGGAACGTGCAGCTGATCGTGTTGAAGCCGACGATGACATCCGCGTCGTCGAAGCCCACCGAGCGGGCGCAGCGCTTCACGGCGCGGATCACGCGGTAGCCGGACGCGCCGGCAGACAACAGCAAAACGCCGAAGCGAAGACAGGTGTTCGCTTCGGCGTCCATGCCGGGGTTGTGCTCGATCACTTGCCGCCCTTGCGCTCCTGCATGCGGCGCATCTTGCGGTTCATGCCCGCCATGTTCTGCGCCTGCTTTGGCAGCGGGCCGCCCGGCAGGCCGGCGGCCTGGGCGCCGCGGCCACGGGAATCCATCGCGTCAAGCTTCGCGGCGAGGCTGTACACCTCGTCTTTCTTGTAGTTCTTCGGCAGCTTAAGCAGGTGCTTCTGCAGGTCGCGGTTGCGCACCTGGCCCTCGCCCTCGCCGGCGTACACCTCGTAGATGGGCACGCCCGCCAGCAGACGGTCCACGCGCTTGTGCTCCTTGGCCATCAGGGACTTCAGGCGGTTCGGGTTGCCCTCACCGACCAGCACAACGCCTGGGTTGCCCACCACGCGGTGGACGGTGTCCATGTGGGTGTTGGCCTGCACGCCGGTTTTGGTCTGCCACACGATGCCCATCGTGTTGCGCATGTTCTCCAGCGTCCAGCCTGCGGCGCCGGGGGTGTCGCCGACCTCGTCGTACATGGACTTTTCCAGGCGGCGGGAGAAGATGAACATCGCCAGCACGGCACCGAGGATCAGGCCCATGATCAGCCAGAACCACTTCGCGCCCCACCACAGGCCGAGGAGGAAGAACAGCAGCCCGCCGCCCAGCACGCAGGCGAGCATGATGGGGATCAGCGCCTTGTCACGCTTGCGCTGCAGGTCAAACGCCTGCTTGAGCTGCGAGCGGGTTGCTTTGCCCTTGGCGCGCTTCGCGGCGCGCTGTTCTTTCTTGGCGGCTTTCGCCGCTTCCTTGTCCTGCGTCTTAGCCATGGACATAACTGTATGCCACAGCTAAGACGCGGGCCAAAGACCCTAGCGGGTCTCCACTGGGTGGTCGGCGGATGCGCCGTACTTCTGCAGCAGGGTGGAGGCTTCCTGGGCGGTATCGCCTTGCGACGTCTCCGCCAAGTGCTTCAGATTCTCCGGCAGCTCGAGGCCGCGGTGGGCCATCGCCTCGACGTAGAGCTTGCCGGCGCGGTAGGAGGAGCGCACCAGCGGGCCGGACATGACCGCGCCGAAGCCCATTTCGTAGGCGGCGTCGCGGTACTCGATGAACTCTTCCGGCTTCACCCAGCGGTCGATCGGGTGGTAGGTCGGGCCGGGGCGCAGGTACTGGGTAATCGTGATGATGTCGCAGCCAGCGTCCACCAGGTCGCCCAATGCCTCGAGGACTTCCTCGCGGGTTTCGCCCATGCCGAGGATCAGGTTGGACTTGGTAATCAGCCCGAAGTCGCGGGCCTGGCGGATCACGTCGAGGGAGCGCTCGTAGCGGAACGCCGGGCGGATGCGGCGGAAGATGCGCGGGACGGTCTCCACGTTGTGTGCGAAGACCTCGGGGCGGGCCTCGAAGACCTCCTGGAGCAGGTCCGGCTTGCCGGAGAAGTCCGGGGTGAGGTTTTCCACGCCGGTGTGCGGGTTGAGCTCGTGGATCTTGCGCACGACCTCGGCGTAGAGCCAGGCGCCCTCGTCGTCCAGGTCGTCGCGGGTGACACCGGTGATGGTGGAGTAGTTCAGCTTGAGGTTCTGCACCTCTTCTGCCACGCGGCGCGGCTCGTCGCGGTCCAGTGGATCCGGGCGGCCGGAGGCGATGTCGCAGAAGTCGCAGCGGCGCGAGCAGCGGGATCCGCCGATGAGGAAGGTCGCCTCGCGCGACTCCCAGCACTCGTGGATGTTGGGGCAGCCCGCCTCTTGGCACACGGTGTGCAGGCCCGCGCCCTTGACCTTTTGCTTCATGTCCTCGTATTCGGGACCGGTCTTGACGGAGTTGCGGATCCACCGCGGCTTCTTCTCAATCGGTGTTTCGGAGTTGCGCGCCTCAACGCGCAAAAGCTTGCGGCCTTCTGGTGCTACAGTCACGCTTCTCACCGTACCTTCCGTGTCAAACCCTTCGAGGGGTCCGGTCGGGTGGCGAAGGTGTGGTCCGCCACGACCAGCTCGCCGGACAGCGCGCGCTCGAGTTCGCGCACCATCGGGGCGGCCATGTCGGACGGGGTGACGTCGCGGCCGAGTTCGAGCGACAGGGTGGTCACGTCGGCGTCGTCGATGCCGCAGGCGACGATGTGTTCGTAGTGCTCGAGGGTGTTGTTGCAGTTCAGTGCGAGGCCGTGCATGGTCACGCCGCGGGTGATGCGGATGCCGAGGGCGGCGATTTTGCGTTCGCGTGTCGACGCCTCCGGGGCCACCGCCTTCGTCTCCTCCGGCACCCAGACCCCGGAGCGGCCGTCGACCCTGCCCGCCGTGGTCACGCCGGCGTCGCGCACTACCTGGATGAGCGCTTCTTCGAGACGGCGCACGTAGTCGACCACGTCCACCGGCTCGGCGAGTTTGATGATGGGGTAGACCACCAGCTGGCCCTCGCCGTGCCAGGTGATCCGCCCGCCGCGGTCCACCGGCACCACGGGCACGGGGTAGGCGGGGTCGGGCATGTCCTCCGGCTGCGTGCGCTTGCCGGCGGTGAAGGTGGAGGGGTGCTCCAGCACTAGCACTGTGTCCGGCAGTTCGCCTTTGGCCCGTCGAGAAGCAATGTCCGCCTGGAGGTCCCAGGCCTGTTGATAGTCCACGAGCCCCAGCTCGCGCACATCAATGGGCGCGGCTGAGGCTCGGATGGATTTGTCGGCGGGGAAAAACGGATCGCGCGGGGCAGTCATGCCTTTAGACCCTAGTCCCCGCTGGTTTACACGCCGTTGGAGGAGGCGTACTCGTCGGCGGTCATCAGCGGGCCGACCTCCTCGACCTCTACCTCGAAGAGCCAGCCCTCGCCGTACGGGTCGTTGTTGATGGCTTCGTAGGCGCCGTCGATGTCTTCGTTGACCGCGGTGACGGTGCCGGTGACCGGGGAGTACAGGTCGGAGACGGACTTGGTGGACTCGATCTCGCCGCAGGTCTCGCCGGCGGTGACGGTGTCGCCCACCTGCGGCAGCTCCGCGAAGACAACCTCGCCGAGGCGGTCAGCCGCGACGTGGGTGATGCCCACGCGCACGGTTTTACCTGCTGCTTCGTCCGGGGTGGAGTTGATCCACTCGTGGTCCTCGGAGTAGTAGAAGTCCTGCTTCAGCTCCATGGTTATGCGTCCTTTCGGGAGTAAAACGGGGTCGGTGCAATAGTAAACGGGTAGCGGCGTCCGCGGATGTCGATTTCCACGTCCGTGCCCTCTTCAGCATGTGCCGGGTCCAGGTGCGCGAGCGCGACCGGGTGGCCCAGCGTCGGCGACGGCTGGCCGGAAGTGACCACGCCGATCTTGTCGTCCGAGCCTGCGAGGAAGACCTCGGCGCCCTCGCGGGCCGCGCGGCGCTGCTCGGAGGTCAGGCCCGCGATAACCACGCTCGGCTCGCGGCCGGTGAGCGCCTCCTTGCCCACGAAGTCCGCCTCCTTTTTGGCGAAGGCGCGGCCCATGCCGGCCTCCACCGGGGTGATCTCGGCGGTCAGCTCGTGGCCGTACAGCGGCATCGAGGCCTCCAGGCGCAGCGAATCGCGCGCCGCCAGGCCGCACGGGGTGCCGGAGCCGATGACGGCGTCCCACACCTTCTGCGCGTCCTCGCGGGTGCAGAACAGCTCGAAGCCGTCCTCGCCGGTGTAGCCGGTGCGGGCGACGAAGGTTTCCACGCCGTCGAGGGTCATCCACGCGCCGGAGTAGTAGGAAAGGGCGGAGGCGTCGTCGCTAAGCAAAGGCTCCAACACCTCGAGCGCACGCGGGCCCTGGACCGCAACCAACGCGAACGCCTCGGAATTGTTGGTCAGCTGCACCTCGAAGTCGCCCTGGCGCGCCTCAAACGCCGCCCATACAGCGTTGGTGTTCGCGGCGTTGGGCACGACCATGAAGTGGTTCTCGCTGAAGCGGTAGGTGATCAGGTCATCGATGATGCCGCCGTCCTCGGCGACGATCATGGAGTACTTCGCCTTGCCGTCCTTGAGTGCAGTGAAGTTGGAGATCAGCGCGTAGTCCAAAAACGCGGCGGCGTCGGGGCCCTGGACGGTGATCTCGCCCATGTGGGACAGGTCGAAGATGCCCACGTCGTTGCGGACGGCGCGGTGCTCCTCCAGCTCGGAGCCGTACTTCAACGGCATCTCCCAGCCGCCGAAATCGGTGAAGCTCGCGCCGAGCTTTTCGTGGGTGGCGTGCAGCGGGGTCTGTGGCATTGGTTCTCCTTTAAGACTCAGTTTCGATGTCAAACGCTTCCGGCGGCGGGCAGGCGCACTGGAGGTTGCGGTCGCCGAAGGCTTCGTCGATGCGCCGCACCGGCGGGAAGTACTTCGCGTGCACCAGCGAGGCAACCGGGTAGGCGGCCTTCTCACGGGTGAACTCGTACGGCCACTCGGATCGGATCACACTCTCGGCGGTGTACGGCGCGTTGTGCACGACGGAGTTTTCGTACTCCACTTCGCCGTCGATGATCTCCTGGATCTCGGCGCGGATGGAGCGCATCGCCTCGATGAAGCGGTCCAGCTCGGCCAGGTCCTCGGACTCGGTCGGCTCCACCATCAGCGTGCCGGCGACCGGGAAGGCGAGGGTGGGGGCGTGGAAGCCGTAGTCGATCAGGCGCTTGGCCACATCCGCGGCGGTGACCCCGGAGGCGTCGGTAAGTTCGCGCAGGTCCAGGATGCACTCGTGGCCGACCAGGCCGTCGTTGCCGGTGTAGAGCACCGGGTAGGAGTCGTTCAAAGCGCGCGCGATGTAGTTCGCGCCCAGCACCGCGTGCTCGGTGGCGCTGCGCAGGCCGGCGGCACCGGACATGGCGATGTACGACCAGGAAATCGGCAGCACACCAGCGGAGCCGTACAGGGTGGAGGTCACCGGCACACCGCCTTCGCCGTCAGCCGCGGTCGGGTCGCCCGGCAGGAACGGGATCAGGTGCTCGCCCACGCCGATCGGGCCCACGCCCGGGCCGCCGCCGCCGTGCGGGATGGTGAACGTCTTGTGCAGATTCAGGTGGCTCACATCGCCGCCGAAGTCGCCCGGGCGGGCGATGCCGGTCAACGCGTTCATGTTCGCGCCGTCGATGTAGACCTGCCCGCCGGCGGCGTGCACCTTGTCGCAGACCACGCGCACGTCTTCCTCATACACGCCGTGCGTGGACGGGTAGGTGAGCATGATCGCTGCCACGGCGTCGGCATGCTTTTCCAGCTTCGCGTCCAGGTCCGCCAGGTCGATCGAGCCGTCGTCGGCGGTTTTCACCACCACGACGCGCAGGTTCGCCAGCGTCGCCGACGCCGCGTTCGTGCCGTGCGCCGAGGCCGGGATCAGGCAGATGTCGCGCTCGGCATCACCGTTTGCCACGTGGTACGCGCGGATGGCCAAAAGCCCCGCCAGTTCGCCGGTGGCGCCGGAGTTCGGCTGCACGGACACCTCGGCGTAGCCGGTGATTGCCACCAGCCAGGCGCGGATTTCGTCGATAAGCTCGCGCCAGCCTTCGGTGTACTCGTCGGGGGTGTAGGGGTGCACGTTGGCGAACCCCGGCCAGGTGATCGCCTCCAGGCCGGCGGTGGGGTTGAGCTTCATGGTGCACGAGCCCAGCGGGATCATCGTGCGGTCCAGCGCGAGGTCCTTGTCGCCGAGTGCGCGGATGTAGCGCATCATCTGCGTCTCGGAGTGGATGCGGTTGAACGTCTCGTGGGTGAGGAACTCGGTGGTGCGCTCCAGCGCCGCCGGGATGCGAGTGGCGCCCTCGACGACGGAAGCGCCGAAGCCTGCCAGCAGCGCCTCGACGTCGGCGTCGGTGGTGTCCTCGCCGAAGGAGACACCGACGGTGGTCTCGTCGATTGCGCGGACCAGGTAGCCTGCATCCGCCAGCTTTGCGACGACCTCCGCCGCCCCCGCAACCTCAACCGCCACCGTGTCGAAGAACTCGTCGTGCTTGACCGTCACACTGGCAGCCTCAAGGGACGCGGCGAAGTCCGCGGCGCGCTGGTGCACGGCGCGCGCGATCTCGGTCAGGCCTTGCGGGCCGTGGTAGACGGCGTACATGGACGCGGTGACGGCCAAAAGCGCCTGCGCTGTGCAGATGTTGGAGGTGGCGCGCTCGCGGCGGATGTGCTGCTCGCGCGTCTGCAGCGCCAGGCGGTAGGCGGGGTAACCCTCGGCGTCCTTGGACACGCCCACCAGGCGGCCCGGCATCTGGCGCTGCAGCTTCTCGCGCACCGCCATGTAGGCCGCGTGCGGGCCGCCGTAGAACAGCGGCACGCCGAAGCGCTGGGTGGTGCCGATGGCGATGTCCGCGCCGAACTCGCCGGGGGACTCCAGCAGCGTCAGGGCCAGGATGTCGGCGTCGACGGCGACCAGGCCGCCGCGCTCGTGGATCGCCTCGATCACCGGTCGCGGGTCCACGATGTCGCCCTCGGTGCCCGGGTAGGCGAACACGGCGCCGACGAGGTCCTCGCCGACCACGCCCTCGGCCAGGTTGGCCACCTCGACCTTCAGGTCGATCGCGCGGGCGCGCTCGGAGGCGACCGTGATCACCTGCGGGTGCAGACGCGAATCCAGAAGCACCCGGCGGCCCTTCTTCACCACACGCGACATCAAACCGACGGCTTCGGCGGCGGCGGATGCTTCGTCGAGAAGCGAAGCGTTCGCGATGTCCAAGCCGGTCAGATCCTGCACCATGATCTGGAAGTTCAGCAGCGCCTCAAGGCGGCCCTGCGAAATTTCGGCCTGGTACGGCGTGTAGGCCGTGTACCAGCCGGCGTCCTCCACCACGCCGCGGCGGATCACAGGCGGGGTCAGCGTGGAGGAGAAGCCCTGGCCGTAAAACGCGCGCAGCACCGTGTTCTTGTCTGCGAGCTCGCGCAAGCGGGCCTGGGCCTCGTACTCCGTCAGCGCCTCCGGCAGGTCGAGCGGCTGCTGCGCCAGGATGCCGGAGGGCACCGCCGCGGTGATCAGCGCATCGAGGGAATCGTACCCCAGAGCATCCAGCATTTTCTGCTGTTCTGCCTGGTCTGGGCCGATATGGCGGGAGATGTAATCCAAGAGTGGCTCCTTGAAAATCGGGTCGTGATAACCACGCGACAGCTTAGCTGTTTCTCAGCCCCCGAACGCCTGATTTAGAACTCGCCTACACCCGCTTCGCCGAACAGCCACGTCACCGCGATCGCGCCCGGATCCGGCACGTCCTTTGCGCTCTCGCCGAGATAGGACGCGCGGCCCTTTTTCGCCTGCATGCCGCGGGTCGCCTTCGCGCCCTCGACGGCCGGGGCGAAGACGTGCGCGAGCACCTCGTCGACGCTACCGGTGGCGTCCGAAGCGGCGCGGGCGGCGGGGGCGAGGGCGTCGACGAGCGTGTTGTCGCCCTCCTTCGCGCCGCCGAGCTCGGTGATTGCGTCGACGCCGCGCTTAAGCCCCTCGGCGAGCGCCTCGGCAAACGTGGAGCCGTCCGCGTCGCGTGAATCCACGCCCTCGAACGCGTCGGCCATCTGGCGGAAGAAGGTGCCCAGCACCGCGCCGGAGGTGCCGCCGGCGCGCACCAGCATGCGGTGGGCGAAGAAATTCAGCACCTCTGCGTCAGCACCGCACACAGGCCTAACGACGTCACCAAAGGCCGCCTCCATATTCTGACCGAAGTCGCCGTCGCCGGCCTCGCGGTCCAGGGCCGTCAGGTCGTCGTAGCTGGCGGCGAGGCGCTCCACAAAGTTGGTCAGCCAGGTGTTCTCCTCGCCGCTATCCGGCTGGGCCGCATCATCGACCATGCGTGCATCCGCGTACTCGGGGTCCGCGACGGTGCCGGGCCAGGCGGGGGCGGTGGTAGAGGCGTCGATAAGCTCGATGAGCTCGTCGTCGAGCACGGTGAGCGTAAGCGAGATGCCCGCCATGTTCAGCGAGGTCACCAGCGTGCCGCGCATGCCGCGGCGCACGTTCAGCCCGCGGTCCGTCAGCTGCTTGAGCGCCTCGCCGAAGACCAGGTCCTGTTCCAGCTGGCTCGTGCCGCCCAGGCCGTTGACAAACAGCATGACGTCGTCGCCGTCAACGCCGGCGTCGCGCAGCGAAGTCAGGATGCCGTCCAGGAGTTCCTCCACCAGGGCCGAGGCGGTCAGCTGCGCGCCGGCAATGTCGCGGCGCTCCACGCCCGGCTCGCCGTGGATGCCCACGCCGATCTCAATCTGGCCGTCCGCCAAGTCGAACGTCGCGCGGTCCGAGGTCGGGGAGTGGCCCGGCTGCAGCGCCACCGCCATGCTGCGGGACTGATCCGCCGCGCGCTGGGCAACCTCCGCCACCGACTGCAGGTCGTCGCCGCGCGCGGCCGCAGCACCCGCGATCTTCTCCACAATCACCGTCGCTCCGGTGCCGCGGCGGCCCGGAGAATCGTCGTTGTCGATCTCGGTGGCCACGTCGTCGTCCACCAGCACCTGCGCCACCTCCGCGTCGGCGTGGTTCGCCGCCACGGTGAAGTTCATCACGTCGCCGGTGTAGTTCTTCACCACGTGCACCACGCCCGCGCCGCGGTTGGCCCACTCGGTGGCCGCGCCGATCTGCACCGCGTTGGGGGAGGTGAACAGCAGACCCGGGCAGGCCGCGTCCAACATGCCGGCGCCGATGAAGCCTGCGTGCATCGGCTCGTGGCCGGACCCGCCGCCGGAGATGACGGCTACCCGTTGCTCGCCTTTGGTGGCGTCGTCAAGCAATAGCCCCACGAAGCCCTCGTCGTGCCACTCGGCGCACGGGTGCGCGGCGACAAGGCCGCCGAGGGCTTCCCGCATGAAGCGGTCGGTGGAGTTACGAAATGATTTGAACGTGTCAGCCATACCGCCACTGTATGCAAAAACGACGAAACCCGGCACCGAAAAACGGTGCCGGGTTCAGCGCGCTTGCGGGCTTAGACGTCGAGGTCAGCCTCGAAATCGCCCTGCTCGATGCGGTCCTTGATCGTGGTGACGAAACGGCCCGCGTCCGCACCGTCGATCAGCTGGTGATCGTAGGTGAACGGCAGGTAGCACATCTGGCGGATCGCGATGGAGTCGATGCCGTCCTCGGTCACGATGACCGGGCGCTTCTCAATCGCGGCGGTGCCCAGGATGCCGGCCTGCGGCGGGGTCAGCACCGGGGTATCCAGCAGCGCGCCCTCGGAACCGATGTTGGTGACGGTGAAGGTCGCACCGGACAGATCGTCCGGACGCAGCTTCTTGTTGCGCGCGCGGTCCGCGAGGTCGGTGATCGCCTTCGCGATGCCGGCCAGGTTCATGTCCTGCACCTTCTTGATCACCGGCACCAGCAGGCCCTGCGGCGTGTCCACGGCGATACCGATGTTGACATCCTCGTGGTAGGTGATCTCCTTCGCGTCAGCGTCGTAGGAAGCGTTGACGTTCGGGTGGGACACCAGCGCCTCGGCCGTGGCCTTGATGAAGAAGGCCAGGTAGGTGATGTTTGCGCCATGCTTCTCGACGAATGCCGGCTTGACCTTCTTGCGCAGCTCCGCAACGCGGGTCACGTCGACCTCCTGCACGTGGGTCAGCTGCGCGGTGGTCTGCAGGGACTCCACCATCTTCGCGGCGGTGATCTCGCGGATGCGGTTCACACGCTGGGTGGTGCCGATGAGCTCCGCCTTCGCCGGGTCCACGGACTTGGTGGACCAGTTGGCGCGCTCGCCCTTCGGAGCAGCTTTCTCGTCGCCCTTCGCCTCGGCTGCCCCAGCGGTGCCCTCGGCCTTGCCGCCCTCAGCCGCGGCCAGGACGTCCTGCTTGCGGATGCGGCCGCCGACGCCGGTGCCCTCAACCGAGTTCAGGTCCACGCCGTGCTTGTCGGCGAGCTTGCGCACCAGCGGGGTGACGTACGGGACGTTGTCGCCGTTGTTCACCTTGGCGGAAGCGTTCTTGGAGTCAGCCTTGTCGCCCTTGTCGGCCTTCGGCTCTTCCTTCTTCGGCTCTTCCTTCTTCGGCTCCGGCTTCTTCTCTTCCTTCGGTTCCGGCTTCTCTTCAGCCTTCTCCTCGGCCGGCTCCTCAGCCTCTTCAGCGTCATCGGCGTCGGCCTCCGCAGCAGCCTCGGCGTCGCCGATGATCACGATGACATCGCCGACCTCGACGGTGTCGTCCTCCTCGGCCAGGATCTCCAGGATGGTGCCCTCGACCGGGGACGGGATTTCGGTGTCGACCTTGTCGGTGGAGACCTCGAGCAGCGGCTCGTCCACCTCAACCATGTCGCCGACTTCCTTCAGCCAGGTGGTGATGGTGCCCTCGGTGACGGACTCGCCGAGCTCCGGCATCTCCACCTTGGTGCCCTCGCCGGAGCCCTTCTTGTTCTTGGAGGAAGACTTCTTCTCGTCCTTCTTCGGGGCGTCCTCCGGGTTGTCGCCCTCGCCCTCGGCCGAGTTGTCCTCTTCGACCTTCTCGTCCTCGTCTGCGACGCTCTCCTCGGCAGCGCCGTCGTCCTCATCCTCGTCATCGGAGGAGCCGGCGGCGTCAGCGTCGCCGACGCGGGCGATGACATCGCCGACCTCGACGGTGTCGTCCTCCTCAGCCAGGATCTCAATCAGGGTGCCAGCAACCGGGGACGGGATCTCGGTGTCGACCTTGTCGGTGGAGACCTCGAGCAGCGGCTCGTCCACCTCGACCTCGTCGCCGACTTCCTTCAGCCAGGTGGTGATGGTGCCCTCGGTGACGGACTCGCCCAGCTCCGGCATTTCCACGTCGGTGGCGTCGCCGGTGGCCTTCTTGGCCGGCTTGTCGTCCTTCTTTGGCGCCTCCGCCTCAGCCTTCTCCTCGGCCTCGTCGGCGTCCTCAGCCTCGGCCTTTTCTTCCTTCTCGTCGGAGGAGGAATCTGCTTCCTCGCCCTCCTCGCCGATGATGGCGATGACGTCGCCGATCTCAACGGTGTCGTCCTCCTCGGCCTTGATCTCCAGGATCACGCCTGCGACCGGGGACGGGATTTCGGTGTCGACCTTGTCGGTGGAGACCTCGAGCAGCGGCTCGTCCACCTCGACCGTGTCGCCGACTTCCTTCAGCCACGTGGTGATCGTGCCTTCGGTGACCGATTCGCCCAGCTCGGGCATCTCAACTGAGTGCGCCATTTCTTAAGTCTCCTCATTGAAACGTTGGAAGCTATACAAGCTCAAAGCGTACCTGTAACAAGCCCCGCACGTTGCCCAAGGGGTGACCTTTCCTGCCCGGGACGCACCGTATGATGTGTGACGTGTTCAACCTGTTCGGCAAAGGCAAGAAGTCCACGACGTTTAAACCGCCCCGCGCGCCGGGGGAGACGATTCGTCCGGACGATGCGCAGTACCTGCGCGACTGGGTCGTCGGCCGTGCCTTTGTGGAGGGTTTTGTCGAGCCGGAAACGATGGTCAACGAGATGTCCGTCGTTCTCGTGGACGAAAAAGGCAACTACACCCGCCGTCGCATCGGCGGCCCGAAGGGCATCGACCAGGTGGCCGACATGCTGGGCATCATGCTCTACGACGTCGAAGAGACCGGCTACCCCGACCGCATGCGCCGGAAAATCGAGCAGGAGCGCATCCTGCGCAAGCGCGAGGAGCAAAAGCAGCGCCGCGCCCGGTTCGAGCGCGGCGAGAATCCTTACAGCTAGTTTGTACGAATCGACAAAACGCCCCGGCGCGCTGGTTTCCCACCTGGGAAAACGCCGGGGCGTTGCCGACTTTTGCAAAAGCTATTGCTTATCGACGAGGCGCGACAACGTCTCCACAATCGTCCGCACAGGCGCGCCAGTGGCACGCTTCGGGGTGTAGCCGTAGGGGGCGCCGCCGTTCCAGGCGGGGCCGGCGATGTCGACGTGCGCCCACTCAACGTCCTCCGGCACGAAGCGGGACAGGTACAGACCGGCAAACAGCATGCCGCCGGTGCGCGCGTTGTGGGTGTTGCGGATGTCGGCGATGGGGGACTTCAGCTCGTCCTCCTGCTCCTCCAAAAGCGGCATGGCCCAAGCCTGCTCGCCCACGCCGCGGCCGGTTTCGGCGATGAGGTCGCGCAGCTCGTCGGAGCCCATCACGCCTGCGGTGCGGTTGCCCAGCGCCACCAGCTGCGCGCCGGTGAGCGTGGCGGTTTCGATGAGGTAGGCGGGGCCGTCTTCGCAGGCGCGGGCGATGGCGTCGGCAAGCACGAGGCGTCCCTCGGCGTCGGTGTTGATGACCTCGCTGGTGATGCCGCCGTAGTGGGTGATCACATCGCCCGGGCGGGTGGCGGTGCCGGACGGCATGTTCTCCGCCAGGGGCAGCCAGGCGTCGATGCGCACGGGCAGCTCAAGGCGCGCGGCCGCGGCGATCACGGCGAGCTGGGCTGCGGAGCCGCCCATGTCAGAGATCATGTCCTCCATGCCGGAGCCGGGCTTGAGCGAGATACCGCCGGTGTCGAACGTGATGCCCTTGCCCACCAGCGCGACCTTGGTCGATGCGCCGGCAGGCGCCCAGGTCAGGTGCACCAGGCGCGGCGGGCGCGAGGAGCCGCGGCCCACGGACAGGATGCCGCCGAAGCCCTGGTTTTCCAGCGCGGCCTCGTCGAGCACCTCGATGTCCAGGCCGGCCGTCGAGGCGACCTCGCCCATGATGTCGGCGTAGGACTCGGGGTAGAGGAAGTTTCCGGGGGTGTTGACCAGGTCGCGCGCCAGGTTCACGGACTCGGCGACAATCACGGCGGCGTTGTACTCGGCCTCGTCGGCGCCGACGACGGTGACCTCGGTGGTCTGCGGCGTTTCGGCATCGCTGTTCTCGTCGTCCTTCACCTCAGCCTGGGACTTCAGGCCGGTGTAGGTGTAGCCGCCCAAAAGCAGGCCCTCCACCACGGGGGCGACGCCGAACTCGGCGGAAATGGCGGCGCGCTCCACGTCGTTCAACGCGCGCGCTGCCGCGCCAACGCCGCGGCGGACGGCTTCGTCGTCGATCTCGGAGGCGTCGCCGAGGCCGAAGGCGGTGACCAGGGAGCCGTCGATAAGCAGACGCGTCACCTCGCCCTCGGTGCCCTTGGCGCCGACCGCAACCAGCGCCTCCAGCAGACCCTTCGGGGCGAGCGCGGTGACGGGGACCTCGATGCCGTCCTCGCCGTTCGCGACGGGGATGAGCAGCGCCGCACCTTCAGGGGCGGTGGCGCCGAGCGTTGTGCGCACCGTGGTGCCGCGGGCGGGGAGGCTGATGTCGAAGGCCATGGATGTCCTTTCGTTGTGCGGGCAATTACACCCTGTGAGCGTACTGAACCGGGGGAGTACCCTGGTCCGTATGGCTGAGATCGAATTCACAATCACCCCCACCGAAAACCCCACGCCCGACGCCGAGCGCGCGAAGATCCTCGAAGACCCGGCGTTTGGCCAGCAGTTCACGGACCACATGGTCTCCATCGAGTGGGCCGAGGACGAAGGCTGGCACAACGCGCAGGTGCGCGCCTACGAGCCGATCTCGCTGGACCCCGCATCCAACGTGTTCCACTACGGCCAGGCCATCTTCGAGGGCCTGAAGGCTTACCGCCACGCCGACGGCAGCATCACCGCGTTCCGCCCGGAGCAGAACGCGAAGCGCCTGAACAATTCCGCCGAACGCATGGCCATGCCGGAGCTGCCGGAGGAGGTCTTCCTGGAGGCGGTGCGCCAGATCGTGGACATCGACAAAGACTGGGTGCCGGAGGCCGGCGGCGAGGCGTCGCTGTACCTGCGCCCGTTCATGATCGGCACGGAAAAGACGCTGGGGGTCAAGCCGTCGTCGAGCTACAGCTTCTACATCATCGCGTCCCCGGCCGGCGCGTACTTCTCCGGCGGTATCAAGCCGGTCAGCGTGTGGATTTCCGAGGACTACGTCCGCGCGGCCCCCGGCGGCACCGGCGACGCGAAGTTCGCCGGCAACTACGCCGCGTCCCTGCTCGCGCAGCAGCAGGCGGCGGAGCAGGGCTGCGACCAGGTGGTGTGGCTCGACGCGATCGAGCGCAAGTACATCGAGGAGATGGGCGGCATGAACCTCATGTTCGTCGAGGGCTCGGGCGCGGACGCGAAGATCATCACCCCTGAGCTGACCGGCTCGCTGCTGCCGGGTATCACCCGCAAGTCCCTGCTGCAGGTGGCCGAGGACCTGGGCTACACCGCAGAGGAGCGCAAGATCACCGTCGAGCAGTGGCGCTCCGGCGTCGAGGACGGCACGATCACCGAGACCATGGCGTGCGGCACCGCGGCCGTGATCACCCCGGTCGGCACCGTGAAGTCCAACGAGGGCGAGTTCACGGTGAACAACAACGAGGCCGGCGAGATCACCATGGCCATGCGCGAGCGCCTCCGCGGCATCCAGACCGGCGAGGCGGAGGACACCCACGGCTGGAACACCGTGCTCATCGAGAGCTAGTTGCCTATCGACGCACCTTCGGCCAGCACCTCTCCCGCCAACTCCGCCGCGAGGTTGAGCTGGCCGAGCGCGGCCAGGGCCCCTGCGCCCTGGCCCGTTTTCATTTCCAGCGCCAGTACCGGCGTCAGATTGAGCGCCTCGAGGCAGCCAGCGTGGGCCGGTTCCGCGGTGGACTGGCCGGCGATGAGCCAGTCCTTGGTGCCGGGGGCGAGGCGCTCAGCCACGTAGGCGGCGAGGGTGGGGTAGGCCTCGCCGATGAGCACCGGGGTGCGCCGCGCTGCCGATTGGGCGATCAGGCCCACCAGGAAGGCGAAGTCCGGGCCGGTGAGTTCGGCGCAGACGCGCTCGGTGTCCTCGCGGAAGTCGCGGACGCGGAACATCGCGTCGCGCACCGCGGCGACTTTGACCTTCCACACCTTGTCGTTGATGCCGGAGCCGCGGCCGATGGCCTTGGCCGGCTCTGTGCGGGTGAATACGCCGTAGACGGCCGCGGCGATGGTGGTGTTGCCCACCCCGATATCGCCGGGGATGATCACATCCGCCCCGGAATCGATCTCGTTGTCCGCCACCTCCGCACCGGCGGCAAGCGCGGCGTCGAACACCTCGGGGGAGGTGGCGGGCTCCACGTCGATGGCGCCGGTGGGCGCTTCGAGGTAGTCGTCGATGAACCGCACCGTCGCTCCCGCCAGACGCGCCGCGGCGTGGGCCGGGCCGCCGCCTGCGCGCAGCTGCTCGGCCTGTGTGTCGCCCGCGTTTTCGGTCCACGCGGACACGCCGCGCGCGGCCACGCCGTGCTTGCCCGCCACAACCACCACCCGCGGGCGGGCAAACGGGGTGGGGACGTCCTTGCCCTGTACCGAGGCGATTCTGGACGCCAGGGAGCCCAGCCTGCCCAGCGCGAGCCCTGCGGCAGAGCCCGCCAACGCGTCGGCGACGGCGTGGCCGTGGGATTGCTTCGGGGCCTCAACCGGCGGAAACTGCATGGCCTAGACCTTCGCGCCCACGGCCACGCGCGGCTTCGGGGTGCGCCAGTTGCGCGGCTGGGTGGCGCGGGAGAAGGCGTACATGCCCAGGCCGAAGCCGGTGTTGGCCTCCGGGAACTTCTCGCGCACTGCGCGGTTGGCGCGGATGCCGATGATGACACCCTCGATGAAGATGGTCAGCATAAACAGCAGGCTCAGCAGCGACAGCACGGCGGACACGCGCGGCAGCCAAGTGCCGATCAGCATGATCAGCAAAAGCACCAGCGCGGCCGGCATGACGTAGTTGTTGAAAAAGCGCTTGGAGTCCACCCAGTCGCGCACGAACCCGCGTACCTCGCCGCGGTCGCGCTCGGTGAGGTAGCGCTCGTCGCCGGCGTCCATGCGGGCCTGGATTTCGCGGTTGCGGGCGCGGTTTTCCTCCCGCACCTGCTTCTTGTGCGCCTTCCACTCCTCTTTGGACATGGTCTTCTTCAGCTCTTTTTCGCGCTGACGGATCTGCGCCGGGGTGGCGGCGTTGGGGTCGCGCACCACGCCGCGCTTGATCTCTTGGTCGATGCGCTTCGGCGTCGGGCGGCCCTTTGGCGGGGTGTAGCCCTTGGGGAGCTTCTTCTCCGCCTGCTCGGCCTGCTCGGCCGTATCGGCCTCAGGCAGCTCGACCTTCGTCGAGCCCTGCGCCGCGTTTGCGCTCTGCTCGGATTTCTGCCAGGGAAGTTTCACGCTCAATAGGCTACAAGGCCCGCGCGCGGGAGTGGAATAACCCGGCACGCCTACCGGTTGCACTGTGCATGGCCGGTGGCGCGTAGCATGGGCGCCACTCCACATCGAAAGACTTGAGTCGAGGCACGAAGGAGACTGCAATGACTGCCCCCACCTCTACTACCGGCGTGAACCTGACCGAGGCCGCCGCGGCGAAGGCGAAGGCCCTGCTTGATCAGGAGGGCCGCAACGACCTGTCCCTGCGTATCGCTGTTCAGCCGGGCGGCTGCGCTGGCCTGCGCTACCAGCTCTACTTCGACGACCGTGACCTGGACGGCGACAAGGCCGACGAGGTCGGCGGCGTGCGCCTGGTCGTGGACAAGATGAGTGTGCCGTACCTCATGGGCGCGACCATCGACTTCGCGGACACCATCGAGCAGCAGGGCTTCACCATCGACAACCCGAACGCCGGTTCCGCCTGCGCTTGCGGCGACAGCTTCAACTAAGCACTCCCTGCTTATCGACGAAAGCTCCGCACCACCGACGGTGCGGAGCTTTTTCACGCCTTAGCTGCAGCCGTGTTCCTCGGCGAGCCACGCGAGGGCTGCGTCTTCGTCGCCGGGCTCATCGGGCTGAATCGGGTCCTCGGAGAAAATTTCGCCCGTGCGTGCCTTATCTTTCGCAATGGTCAGCATCAGTGCGCTGCCATCGGGGAAGTCGTAGACCATGTTGGCTGAGGCGTAGCCGGCTGTCGGGGCCCCGAAACTCCTCGAGTTGTCCAAGCCTCGGAACGCCAGCATGGTCGCTTCGGCGGAAGACGCGGTGTCGCCGTCGACAAGCACTGCGACCGGCGCGTCCCACTTGCCGCCGGAGGTAGTCGTCGGACTACCGCCGCCGCGCACCCCGTTGCCCTCGATTGTTACGGGGCTGGAGTATGCGTTGGAGACAAACTCCAGCGCCGTGCCGTCCGGTAGCAGGGGAGAGACCCCGGCGAGCATCGGCCCCATGTCGCCTCCGTCGTTTCCGCGGAGGTCCACCACCGCGCCGCAGGCACCGCCGTCGCGAGCGGCAGTCAACCCCTTGGCAAGCGTGTCGGCGTAGTGCTGGCCGTCGTCGTGACGGCCCACACCGGGCACAGTCGCCCAGGCCACGCCGTCCCTGACATTCACAGACGGGGAGCGGGTGTCCGCTTCACTTGCGTTGTCCTGCTCGGCACCAGGCTCGATGAGCTTGGAGTGCTTGCCGCCGGCAGCCTTCACGGCATCGTTGAGGGCCGAGCGGACGTCGTCACGCGAAGATGCCCCCTGAACCGCATCTTCGGCTGCGGCGCGCGCGGCCTGGAACTCCGCGGAGTCGCCGTAGATGCCCTCCTCCGACAGATCCAACACTGTCTTTGCGTAGCGGCTTGGTGTGTCTGTGCCCCAGAATCGCGCGGTTCCCGAAACCTTCGCGGTCATGGTGGGGCCGTAGACGAACGCGACGGCGACGGCGACAAGCATGAGCGCGGCGAGGACGCCGCCTACTGCGATGAGGACTTTCCGTGCAGTTGACATGCAACCTATTCAACCAGGCAGCCGTGCTGTAGGCAGCCGGATCCGTCGGAAAATGGCTGCGTTAGCGCGGATGGTGTCCTGCGTCCAGCCGGGCGGCTACCTGGACGGCGACAAGGCCGACGAGGTCGGCGGCGTGCGCCTGGTCGTGGACAAGATGAGCGTGCCGTACCTCATGGGCGCGACCATCGACTTCGCGGACACCATCGAGCAGCAGGGCTTCACGCTTAGCTGCAGCCATGCTCCTCAGCGAGCCACCGTTTGGCGGCGGGAAGTGTCTCGCTCAGACGGGCATCCACGTCTGGCGGGACGGAGACGTACTCGAATGTCTCGCCGGTGCGAGCTACGAAATACCCGTCGGTGATGACTAGCGCGGAGCCGTCGGGAAAGTCGAAGATGGCGTTCGATGAGGCGAGCCCGCTGGTGGGGGCGCCGAAGCTTTGCGAGCGCTCAAGCCCGCGAAACGCCATCATTGCCAGCTCTCCCGCGGACGCGGTAGCCCCGTCCACAAGCACGGCAACTGGAGCGTCCCACTTGCCGGCGGTGTTGTTTTCAACTTCCAGCGGTTCCCGGTCGAAGGTACTGTCCCACCAGATCACCGGGCCTTCCGGTAGGAGAGGGGACAGTCCCTCCATCATCGGGCGCGCGTTGCCGCCGTAGTTGCCCCGCAGATCCACGATGGTGCCGCATGCGCCGCTGTCGCGGGCGTCCGCAAGGCCGCCTGCCAGCGCCTCCGCATAGGACTTGCCGTCCATGTTCCGGCTGATTGCCGGGACGGTGGCGAGGGCGATCCCGCCGTCGCGAGTGACCTCAGCCTGCGCTGGGGCGGCGGGGGAGGCGTCACGCTCGGCTTCCGCGCCCGGGCGCAACAACCCGGAGTGCCGGCCGCCGGCCGCACGCGCCGCCTCGTGGATCAGCGGGTAGAGCTCCTCGCGGCTGGTCGCGTGCTTCGCGGCGTCTTCGACCGCCGCCCGGGCCTCGGCGTAGCGCTCCGTATCCGCGTAGACGCCATTGTCAGCCAGCTCGAGGGCTGTCTGGGCGTAGCGCGCGGGGGTGTCGGTGCCGAAAAACCGGGCCTGGCCGTTGAGTTTCGCCGTGTACGTCGGGCCCCAGACGTACGCCACAGCAAGGACGGCGATGAGCACCACCGCCGTGACCGCCCCGAGGATCTTCCGCATGATGATTTAGAGCTGGACCGGGTAGTCCTTGTGCTCGATCTGCGGGTCGATGCGGTGCTCGACAAAGATGCCGTGCCAGACCATGAACGCCAGCACCGTCCACAGGCGGCGGGAGTGGTCGGAGACACCGTCGCGGTGCTCCTTGAGCATCTCCAGCACCTGGTCCTTGGCGAAGATGTCGTCGGTCTGGGACTCGCGGATGGTGTCCTGCGCCCAGCCGAAGAGCTCGTCGCCCGCCAACCAGTGGCGCATCGGCACCGGGAAGCCCAGCTTCTTGCGGTGCAGCACGTGCGGGGGCACGATCTGCTCCATTGCCTTACGCAGGGCGTACTTGGTGGTGCCGTTGGCGATCTTCTGGTCAAACGGGATGGTCTGGGCGACCTCGAAGACTTCCTTGTCCAAGAACGGCACGCGCAGCTCGAGGGAGTTGGCCATGTTCATCTTGTCGGCCTTGACCAGGATGTCGCCGCGCATCCAGGTGAACAGGTCCAAATTCTGCATACGCGCCACCGGGTCCATCTCGGTGGACGCCGCGTAGATCGGGGCGGTGACCTCGCGGTGGTCCCACTCGCGCTTTGCCCACGGCAGCACCCGCTGGAGCTGGTCGAAGTTGAAGGAGCGGGCGTTGCCGTAGTAGCGGTCCTCGATGGGGGTGGTGCCGCGCTCGAGCAGGCTCTTGCCCTTCATCCCCTCCGGCAGCACGCGGCTCAAACGGTTCAGGCCCTTGTTCAGCGCGCCCGGCAGCTTCTCAAACGGCGCGAGCGACAGCGGCTCCTTGTAGATGGTGTAGCCGCCGAACAACTCGTCGGCGCCTTCGCCGGAGAGCACGACCTTCACGTGCTTGCGCGCCTCCTGCGCCACGAAGAACAGCGGCACCAGCGACGGGTCCGCCACCGGGTCGTCCAAGTACCACATGATCTTCGGGATGGCGTCCGCGTACTCCTCTGGGGAGACGATTTTCACGATGTGCTCCACGCCGATCGCCTCGGCGGACTCTGCGGCCACGTCCACCTCGGAGTAGCCCTCGCGCTCGAAGCCGGTGGTGAAGGTGAGCAGGTTCGGGTTGTGGCGCTTGGCCAGGGTGGCAACCGCGGTGGAGTCGATGCCGCCGGAGAGGAAGGAGCCCACGGTGACGTCGGCACGCATGTGCTTTTCCACGGAGTTCTCCAACGCACGCGCGATGCGGTCGTAGAGGTCTTGCTCCTTGCCCTTCGGCACCGGCTGGGACTTAAAGTGCGGCTTGAAGTAGCGGTCCGAGTGCACCTTGCCGCCCGGCTTCAAGGTGACGGTGCAGCCGGACTCGACGCGGCGGATCTCCTTGTGCAGGCTCTCCGGCTCGGGCACGTACTGCAGGTCCACGTAGTGCTCGATGGCGCGGCGGTCAAGGTCGAGGCCTAGACCGAGCTCCGGCGCCATCTCCAGAATGGACTTCTTCTCGGAGGCGAAGACCGTGCCCTTGTCCGTGGTTGCGTAGAACAGCGGCTTGATGCCGAACTGGTCGCGCGCCGCGAACATCGTCTGCGTTTCGGTGTCCCAGATGACGAAGGCGAACATGCCGCGCAGGTGCTCGACCACGTTCGCGCCCCAGTGATGGAAGCCCACCACGATCGGCTCGCCGTCGCCAGAAGTGTTGAAGGTGTAGCCGGCGGCCTGCAGTTCCTCGCGCAGCTCGATGTAGTTGTAGATCTCACCGTTGAACGTCAGCGCGTAGCGCTCCGGGTTGTCCTCGGGGCCCCAGCGCAGCGGCTGGTGGGAGTGCTCGATGTCGATGATGGCCAGGCGATTAAACCCGAACACTGCGCTGTCGTCGTTCCAGGTGCCGGCGGCGTCTGGGCCGCGGTGGTACATGCACGGCAGGGCGCGCTCGACAGAATCAACGAACTTGGCTGCGTTTGCGTCCGCGGTAAGCAGGGCAAGAAGGCCACACATACTCAAACCTCTCCGTATATATAAGGTGCGCCGTTTTCACGCGGCGGGAAGTCCCCTCAACAATAAGGTTTGGCACCCGGTTTTCGTGAACCGGAACCGCCCAACTTTCGCCGTGCCCCATAAGGGGGCCAACTTAAGGATGAACTTTTTCACGGCTTCGTCTGCCGGGCGAAGCTTTATCGTCGCTAAGCACTTGCTTATCGACGTTCCTTCGGCGCCCACCGCAACCCCCACTTTCTAGATTCCGACGGGCTATGCCGGATGAACTATTCTGACCCCGTAGGAATGTTCTGTCACGAACATGGGCATTCAGTGTTTTTAGTGTGGACAGGAAGGCAGACACACGTGGATAAGGAAGTAAACCGCGGTTTCGCCAAGAAGGCCGGCGTCGCGGCAGCGCTCCTGCTTGGCAGCTTCGGGCTCGCTGGCTGTGACGTCGCTGCGCCGGAGGCGGTCGCAAACATCCTCGACATGGGCTGGCCGGACCCGGTCACCCCGGAGGGCACCCAGATGTACAACTTCTGGGTCTGGACCTGGGTTGCCGCCTGGATTATCGGCATCATCATGTGGGGGCTGTTCATCATGGCCATCGTCCGCTGGAACTCCAAGGCCCGCGCGAAGAGCGGTGCCGGCGAGTTCCCGCGCCAGACGCAGTACAACATCGGCCTCGAGCTGGGGCTGACCGTCGTGCCGATCATCATCGTGATGGTGCTGTTCTTCTTCACCGTCCAGGCGCAGACCAAGACCACCGCCCTGGACAAGGATCCGAAGGTGACCGTGGACGTCACCGGCTACCAGTGGAACTGGAAGTTCGGCTACGCCAACGTCGCCGGCGACCTGACCGCGGACGGCCAGGACTACGACGGCCTGGACGCCGAGCGTCAGGCGCTCGCAGAGGAGACCAAGTTCGACCCGGAGGACATGCACAACGCGAACCCGATTCACGGCACCTCCATGGGCGACCAGTCCTACCTCAACTTCAACGAGATCGAGACCATCGGCTCCACGGAAGAGGTTCCGGTGCTGGTGCTGCCGACCGACACCGCGATTGAGTTCCGCCTCGCTTCCGGCGACGTGAGCCACGCGTTCTGGGTTCCGGAGTTCCTGTTCAAGCGCGACGTCTACGCGCACCCGGAGAACAACCAGCAGCAGCGCGCGTTCCAGATCGAGCGCATTGAGGAAGAGGGCGCCTTCGTTGGCCGCTGTGCCGAGATGTGCGGTACCTACCACGCAATGATGAACTTCGAGGTCCGTGCCGTGAGCCCGGAGAAGTTCGAGCAGTACATCCAGTTCCGCCGCGACAACCCGGGTGCACCGAACTCCGAGGCACTGCAGTCCATCGGCGAGGACCCGTACGCGACCTCCACCCGTCCGTTCGTCTCGGGCCGCACTGCTACCCGCGACGGCAACAACACTGTCGACCCGAACGCGAACGTTTAAGAAAGAGAGAGCGAAGCCATGGGAACTGGATCAAAGGTTTTCTACGCCATCGGCACCTTCCTTGCTTTGATGGCCGTGTTCTACATCCTCGCCACCGCTTGGATCGGTGAGGACGCGTACCTCTTCGGCGTGGAGTGGGTCGGCGCTGTCGGCCTCGTGCTGGCTGCTGTCATGTCCTTCATGCTCGGCGGCTACCTCGACATCACCGAACGCCGCATGGACATTGTCCCGGAGGACTGGGAGGAGGCGGAGATTGAGGACGGCGCCGGCGTGCTCGGCTTCTTCTCCCCGAGCTCCATCTGGCCGTTCACGATGGCCATGGCCATCTGCGTACTCGGCCTGGGCATTGCATTCTGGCAGCTGTGGTTGCTCGCCCTCGGTGCGGTATTCCTGATCTGGGCCACCACGATGCTGAGCCTGCAGTACGGCATTCCGCGCGAGAAGCACTAAACGCTGAAGCGAAAATTCCCCCGCCGCGAGTAGTCGCGACGGGGGATTTTTCTGTTGTTAAGGTGCGGTTTTTGGTGTGGTCATCCGAAAGTTTGTCCCCCGTTTAGCGCGTTTGGGAGGGTCTCGACGAGTGTGAGATCAGGCACACTTGGGAACTTCTTTGGCCACCGAAAGCTGGCGAAAATCTTTGGGCCGAAAAGCCTCGGCGGGGAAGGGGGCTGGGGGCCTGACGCGATGACCAGCACTGATCTAGTCGGATATGAAGCGAAAAAGTTCCCGGGTAAAAGAAAAAAGCTTTTCCGCAATACCGGTGCTGTTAAAACGTGCTGGTTGCGCACAGGTTCACAGGGAAATTTCGGGGGTGAGTGAGATGAATATCAGGACGAGATAGGGGATAATCTCACCCGTGACGACCGCAATGACAAACCAAGATATGGCGACGCCGCAGAATCGCGTCCCAGCGCTGAACCGTCCGAACATGGTCAGCGTGGGCACGATCGCGTTCCTCGCCCAAGAGCTCATGTTCTTCGCCGGTTTGTTCGCGATGTACTTCACGTCGCGTGCAAACGGCCTCGCTAATGGTGACTGGAGCACCCAGACCGATCACATCAACGTTTTGTTCGGCGGCATCATCACCGCTGTGCTGATCGCGTCCTCCTTCACCTCCCAGTTCGGCGTTTTCGCCGCCGAGAGGGGTGACGTGTTCGGCCTGCGCAAGTGGTTCACTGTGACCGTTGTGCTGGGCGTCATCTTCCTCGGCCTGGTGGCCTACGAGTGGACCGAGTTGGTGCTGGCCGGCGTAACGCCGCAGTCCTCCGTCTTCGGTTCGGTGGTGTACATCATCACCGGCTTCCACATGGCCCACGTGACCGCCGGCATCATCGCGTTCATCGTGGTGCTGCTGCGCGTGGCCAAGTCGAAGTTCACCCCGGCTCAGGCAACCGCCGCAATGGCAGTTTCCTACTACTGGCACTTCGTCGATGCCATCTGGATCGGCGTGTTCATCACCATCTACCTCGTTCAGTAGTTCTCTTCCAGGCGGTTGCCTGGGGGAGCGGAAAAGTTCTGAAAAGTCGATAAAGGGAACACAATGGAAAACACACCCAAGAAGAAGCGTCAGGGACGCAAGACGCAGCGCACGCTCGCTGGCGCAGCGGCCCTGACGCTGGGGTTGACCGGTGCGGGTCTGCTCGCATCCGCGCTCACCCCGAAGGCACAGGTGGCAACGGCGGCCCGTGACGACCAGGCGATGATCCAGGAGGGCAAGGACCTCTACGACGTCGCCTGCATCACCTGCCACGGCGCGAACCTGCAGGGCGTCGAGGACCGCGGTCCGTCGCTCATCGGTACCGGCGAAGGCGCCGTGTACTTCCAGGTCAACTCCGGCCGTATGCCGATGATGTCCAACGACGCTCAGGCCGAGCGCAAGCGTCCGCGCTACACCGAGGAGCAGGCTCTCGCCCTCGCCGCTTACGTCGCGGCGAACGGCGGCGGCCCGGAGCTGGTGTACAACGAGGACGGCTCGCTGGCCATGGAAGAGCTGCGCGGCAAGGACTACGACGGCAAGATCCAGGAAGCAGACGTCGCCCGTGGCGGCGAGCTGTTCCGCCTGAACTGCGCGTCCTGCCACAGCTTCACCGGCCGCGGCGGCGCACTGTCCTCCGGTAAGTACGCACCGGTGCTGGATCCGGCCAACGAGCAGGAGATCTACCAGGCCATGCTCACCGGCCCGCAGAACATGCCGAAGTTCTCTGACCGTCAGCTTTCCGCCGACGAGAAGAAGGACATCATCGCCTTCATCAAGTCCACCAAGGAAACCCCGTCCCCGGGCGGCTACGCACTCGGCGGCCTCGGCCCGGTTTCTGAAGGTATGGCGATGTGGATCATCGGCGTGACCCTGGTCGCTGCCGCTGCTATGTGGATTGGATCTCGCTCATGAGTGATGTGAAGAAGAATTACACGAAGGAAGAGCTGGACCGCATGAGCAATGCGGAGCTGGCAGCCCTGGGCACCGAGCTCGACGACGTCACGGTGGCGTACCGCAAGGAGCGCTTCCCGGTCGAGGGCGACCCGCGCGAGAAGTCCGCTGCCACCGGCATTGGTATCTGGCTGACCATCTCGATCATCTCCGCGTTGGCCTTCCTCGGCGTTTACCTGTTCTGGCCGTGGGAGCCGAAGTTCCACGGCGATGAGGGCCTGTTTGTCTACACCCTCTACACTCCGCTGCTCGGCCTGACCGCCGCTCTGGCATTCTGCGGTCTCGGCGTCGCGATCATTCAGTACGTGAAGAAGTTCGTGCCGGAAGAGATCGCGGTCCAGCGCCGCCACGACGGCCGCTCCAGCGAGCTTGACCGCCGCACCACCACCGCGCTGCTGAACGACGCGTGGGAGACTTCGACCCTGGGCCGTCGCTCGGCACTGAAGGGCCTGCTGGGCACCGCCGGTGTCCTCGCTGGCCTGATGGTCATCGCCCCACTCGGCGGCATGATTAAGAACCCGTGGAAGGTCCGCCACGAGCTGGACTACCACGGCGACGGCACCCTGTGGACCCACGGCTGGACCATTCAGGACAAGGGCGTGAAGGTCTACCTCGGTCGCGATACCGGCGCTATCGCCGAGCTGCACGAGGGTGAGACCGGCTCGAACTACACCACGGCGGGTGTTTCCCGTCTGGTGCGTATGCGTCCGGAGGACCTTGCAGCCGCCGCAATGGAGACGGTGTTCCCGCTCTACCCGGAGGACGTCAACGACGGCGACGACTATGATCCGGCCCGCGACGTCTACGAGCACCACATGCACTCTATCCACGGTCCGCGTAACCCGGTCATGCTCATCCGTCTGCGTTCTCAGGACGCGAAGAAGGCGGTCGAGCGCGAAGGCCAGGAGGACTTCCACTACGGCGACTACTACGCCTACTCCAAGATCTGCACGCACATCGGTTGCCCGACCTCGCTGTACGAGGCTCAGACCAACCGCATTCTGTGCCCGTGCCACCAGTCGCAGTTCGACGCGCTGCAGTACGGCAAGCCGGTCTTCGGCCCGGCCGCCCGCGCACTGCCGCAGCTGCCTGTGACTGTTGACGAAGACGGTTACCTCATCGCCAACGGGAACTTTATCGAGCCCGTCGGCCCGGCATTCTGGGAGCGTCAGTCCTAATGAGCACCAAACTTGAGCAAGCCGCGGACAACGTTGATTCGCGCTACACAATCTCGGGCGTGCTGCGCCCGCAGCTGAACAAGGTCTTCCCGACTCACTGGTCTTTCATGCTCGGCGAGATGGCGCTGTACAGCTTCATCATCCTGCTGCTGACCGGTATCTACCTGGCACTGTTCTTTGACCCGTCTATCACCAAGGTCATTTACGACGGTGCGTACCTGCCGCTCAACGGCGTCGAGATGTCCCGCGCGTACGCAACCGCGCTGGATATTTCATTCGACGTCCGCGGCGGTCTGTTTGTCCGCCAGATGCACCACTGGGCCGCGCTGATGTTCATGATGGCGATGTTCGCCCACATGATGCGCGTGTTCTTCACCGGCGCGTTCCGTCGCCCGCGTGAGGCCAACTGGCTCATCGGTGTCACCCTCGTGCTGCTGGGCATGATCGAGGGCTTCATGGGCTACTCCCTGCCGGACGACCTGCTCTCCGGCGTCGGCCTGCGAATCATGTCCGCCATCATCCTGGGCCTGCCGATCATCGGCACCTGGATTCACTGGGCGATCTTCGGCGGCGACTTCCCGTCGGACCTGATGCTGGACCGCTTCTACATCCTCCACGTGCTGATCCTGCCGGGCATCATTCTCGCCCTGGTTGCGGCTCACCTCGCACTTGTCTGGTTCCAGAAGCACACCCAGTTCCCTGGCCCGGGTCGTACCGAGAACAACGTTGTCGGCGTGCGCATCATGCCGGTGTTCGCCACCGAGGCAATCGGCTACATGATGGTCGTGTTCGCAGTCCTGGCCGCAATGGCTGGTCTGACCACCATCAACGGCATCTGGAACATTGGTCCGTACAACCCGTCGCAGGTCTCTGCAGGTTCCCAGCCGGACATCTACATGCTGTGGACTGACGGCGCTGCCCGTGTCATGCCGGCGTGGGAGCTCTACCTGGGCAACTACACCATCCCGGGTGCATTCTGGGTGGCCCTGCTCTGTGGCCTGATGGTTGTCCTGCTGATCACCTACCCGTTCATCGAGCAGAAGGTCACCGGCGACACCGCCCACCACAACCTGCTGCAGCGTCCGCGCGACGTTCCAGTGCGCACCGGTGTCGGCGTCATGGGCCTGACCTTCTTCCTGCTGCTGACCATCTCCGGCGGTAACGACCACGTGGCGCACTTCTTCCAGATCTCTCTGAACGCGATGACCTGGGTCGGCCGTATCGGCCTTATCGTGCTGCCGCCGCTGGCCTTCTTCATCACCTACCGACTGTGCATCGGCCTGCAGCGCTCCGACCGTGAGGTTCTGGAGCACGGCATCGAGACCGGCGTGATCAAGCGTCTGCCGAACGGTGCGTTCGTAGAGATCCACCAGCCGCTGGGCCCGGTGGACGAGAACGGCCACCCGGTGCCGCTGGAGTACGCGGGTGCACGCGTGCCGAAGCAGATGAACCAGCTCGGCTTCGCAGACTCCGACACCATCGGCAAGTTCTCCCCGGCAGAGCTCGGCGTCACCGAGCGTGTGCGCGACGCAGAGGAGCAGAAGCACCACGAGGCCGTCGAGACGCTGCGTGCGCTCGAGGCCACGAAGGACCGCTCCGACCGCGACGCCACGAACGAGAACGCGGAGTAGATGTACCGTATTAGCGGTCGCGATTTAGCCCCTTTCCCGGCTCCGGGAAAGGGGCTTTTTCTTGGTTACAAACCCGTAAACACGGCCATGTGACAAAGACCACAGAGATTCTTAGGTTGTGTCAGCGTGCAAGTTTTGCGCACTAGTATGGCCGGCGTCGTGGTGGGTTAACCATGCAGGGTAACTGGGGTAAATAGGGTCTTTCTGGCTGCCTGAGCGTCAGGTGAAAGAAGCTAGGATGCGGACGCGTCACACGCATTTTTTCTTGGTAACGGAACTGTAACGGCGTGGCGGGTGGACACCGTTGTTGCCGTTTCGTAACCTGTTCGAGACATTGCGACAACAGCCGTTGGCAGCATGTACCGAAAACAACATATGAGCCGTAACCCGAAGCGGCGGACCGCACCCGCGGAACGCACGCCATGGGGACCGGGGAACCAGAGTGGAGCGACATGCTCCCGAGGGGCGCAGGGCCATTTCTCAGCACCCCGCCCGACAGCTAACCCGGTTGGCGAAGAGAAGATATGGAGAAAATTATCGTGGCAAAGCACCGTCGCCAGAACAACACCGCAGCACGCGCAGCAGCGGCTACCGCAGCCGTCGCAGCAGGCGCTGCACTGGTCGCGCCGGCCGCAGCCTCCGCAGCAGAGGTCCGTGTTCCCAACACTCCGGTTTCCGTCCAAGTTCCGGGCATTGAGACTGTCCCGGGTATCGCTTCCATCCCGGGCATCGACGCCTGGATCCCGTCGCTCGCAGGCGCACCTGCGAGCGGCAACGCCCAGAACGCTATCGCTTCCGTGAAGGCAATGCCGGGCGTCGCTAACGTCCCGGGCTTCAGCCAGTTCCTCGCAAACGTCGAGCAGCAGGTCCGTCCGGCAGCCCCGGCTCCGGTGAAGCAGACCTACTCCGCGCCGGTTGCAGCTCCGGCGCCGGCACCGCAGCCGTCGACTGGCGAGCGCATCGTTTCCATCGCGCAGTCCAAGATCGGCTCCCCGTACGTCTACGGCGCTGCCGGCCCGAACGCCTTCGACTGCTCCGGCTTCACCTCCTGGGTGTACGCGCAGGCCGGCAAGTCCATCCCGCGTACCTCCCAGGCTCAGGCTTCCGCCGGCCAGCAGGTCGCTTTGAGCGACATTCAGCCGGGTGACATCGTTGCCTACTATGGTGGCGCGTCCCACGTCGCTATCTACGCCGGCAACGGCCAGATCATCGACGCGCTGAACTCCGGTAGCCCCGTCAGCTACCGCGATCTGCACATGATGCCGATTCACTCTGTGGTCCGCTTCTAGCGGCAGAGTTTTCGCCCCGTCCCGCATCGCGCGGACGGGGCATTCTCTTTTTTACCTCAGTAATCACTCAAATCACACGTTGAGCATTTTGCTTGGCCGCGGCCTCTGGACCAGCTATAGTTTGTTCGTTCGCGCCGAAATCTGAAGAGGTGTCCAAAGTGGGTAAACACTCGCTCCGCTCCAACCGCTCCCGTGCCGCCGTTGCGGCAACCGTCGCAGGCAGCGTCATCGCCACCGCGGTGTTTCCCGCGACCCCCGCACACGCGGACGACGTGGACGCGTTGATCGAGGAGATGGAGTCCGTCTCCCACGAGGCCACAGCGAAGGCGGAGGAGATCAAGGAGCTGGAGGACGAGATCGCCGAGTCCGAGGCGAAGCTGCGCTCCGCGAACGCCCGCGCGGCTGAGGCGAAGTCCCAGCTGGAGTCCCTCCGGGGCGTCTCCGAGGCGCAGCGCAAGAACGTCGGCGACATCGCGCACTCGCGCTACCGCATCCCAAAATCCGACGCGATTTTGACCACCCTGGATTCCGGCAACCCGCAAGAGGCGATCGACCGGTCCGCGTACTTGGCCGCCCTCGGGCGCAACTCGCAGCGCGCGCTGACGGAGCTGGAGGACGCCAACCGTGCCGCCGGAGAGCGCGCGAGCGTGGCCAGCATCGCGGTGGCTGAGGCGCAGCACGCCCGTAACGAGCTGGACGGCAAGCGCAAGAAGCTGGAAGAGGAGCGCGAGGAGCTGGACCTGCGCGTTGCCGACATCGAGCGCCGCGTGGACAGCCTGAACGAGGCGGACCGCCAGCGTTGGGTGAACAAGGACAACCCTGTGGATTCCGCATCGCTTCCGGGCGTGGATTCCGGGATTGTGGGTGCGGCCATGGCGCAGCTGGGCAAGCCGTACGGCTGGGGTTCTGCCGGCCCGGACGCGTTCGACTGCTCGGGCCTGATGGTGTGGGCGTACGCCCAGAACGGCATCGGCATCCCGCGTACCTCGCAGGCGCAGCTCGCCGGTGGCACCCCGGTGTCCATGGACGCTCTGCAGCCGGGCGACATCATCGGCTACTACCCGGGCGTGACCCACGTGGGCATGTACATCGGCGACGGCATGGTGGTCCACTCCTCGGACTACGGCATCCCGGTCCAGGTGGTGCCGCTGAACTCCATGCCGGTTCAGGGGGCCGTGCGTTATTAAGACGCTGATGGTCACCAACGACTTCCCGCCCACCGTGGGCGGGATTCAGTCGTATTTGCGGGACTTCGCCGCCGAGCTTGCACGCCGCGTAGGCCCGGACAACCTCGTGGTGTTCGCCTCCACTCAGGACGCCGACGCCGCCCGCGATTGGGACGCCTCCGTGCCGTACACGGTGGTGCGCTGGCCGCGCCGCGTTATGCTGCCCACCCCGGAGACGGCCCGCGCGATGCAGCGCCTCATCCGCGCCCACGGCATCGGCACCGTGTGGTTCGGTGCCGCGGTACCGCTCGCGCTGATGGGCGCTGCCGCGAAACGCGCGGGCGCCACCAACGTCATCGTCACCACCCACGGCCACGAGGTCGGCTGGGGCATGCTGCCCGTCGCCCGCCAGGCCTTAACCGCAATCGGCCGCAGCGCCGACACCGTCACCTACATCTCGGACTACACCCGACAGCGGCTCACCGCGTTCGGCACCCGCCCCCGGTTCGTGGCGCTCCCGTCTGGCGTGGACACCGAGTTCTTCCGCCCCGCCACCGCGTCCCAGCGCGCCGCCACCCGCGAGCACCTCGGCGTCGGCGACGCACCGTTGGTGGTGTGTTCGTCGCGTCTGGTGGCCAGGAAGGGGCAAGATGTGCTGATTCGGGCGTGGCCGGAGGTTCGTCGACAAGCACAAGGCGCGCGCCTTGTCATCGTGGGCTCCGGGCCGTACGAGCGGAAGCTGAAGGCGATGGCGGGCGAGGGCGTCGTGTTCACGGGGGCGGTGCCGGGGCAGTGGCTGCGCGACATCGTGGCGGCCGCGGACGTGTTCGCCATGCCCGCGCGCACGCGCCTCGGCGGGCTCGACGTCGAGGGCCTCGGCATCGTCTACCTGGAGGCGCAGGCGTGCGGCGTGCCCGTTGTCGCGGGCGACTCCGGCGGCGCACCCGAGACGGTCACCACGGAGACAGGGGTGGTGGTGGACGGCCGGGACACGGGTGCCGTCGCCAAGGCGATTGCGCAGCTGCTTCTCGACGACCAAAGGCGCACCCTGATGGGCCGCGCCGGACGCACGCATGTGACTGAGCACTTCTCCTGGGACGTGCTTGGGGCGCGGTTGGCTGCGCTATGCGGCGCTGGCAAACGGCGGGACTAGACTGCCATTCCATGGTTGCTCACTCACCGATGACCGTCGGATTCGACATCGGCGGCACGAACGCACGCGCCGCCGTGGTGGACGCTGACGGTGTGATCGTCGATTCGCTCGGCACTGACACGCCGCACGACGCGGAGGGGCTCACCCGCACGATCGTGGAGATGGTCGGTGAGCTGCGCACGAAGCACGCCATTGGCGCGGTGGGCGTCGCATTAGCGGGCTTTTTGGATCCGGACTGCGAGATCGTGCGTTTCGCGCCGCACCTTGCCTGGCGCGACGACCAACCCGTGCGGCGCGACCTGGAAGAGGCGCTGGGCCTGCCGGTTCGCCTGGAGCACGACGCGAACTCTGCCGCCTGGGGTGAGTACCGCTACGGCGCGGGGCGCGAGCTGGACACCTGGGTATTCTTCGCTGTCGGCACCGGCATCGGCGCGACGCTGATGCACCACGGCGAGATTTACCGCGGAGCGTTCGGCACCGCACCCGAATTCGGCCACATCACGGTCGTGCCCGGCGGGCGCGTGTGCTCGTGCGGCAAGCAGGGGTGCTTGGAGCGCTACGCCTCCGGCACGTCGCTTGTGGACTGCGCGATTGAAATCGCCACCAAGGGCAGCTTTCGGGATTCGGTGGTGTACCGGGCGGTCGTCGAGAAGCGGGCGAGTGGGCACGACATCATGGCCGCAGCCCGTGCCGGCGACCCGCTGGGCCAAGCCGCCCTGGACAGCTTCTCCACCTGGCTCGGCCGCGGCCTGGCAATCGTCGCCGACGTGCTGGACCCCGCGCAGATAGTCCTCGGCGGCGGCGTGAGCGAAGACGCGGACCTGTACCTGGACGATGCCCGCTCCTCCATGGCAGCCAACATCGTCGGCGCCGGATACCGCCCGCAGCCGGAGATCCTGTGCGCTGAGCTGGGGTCCCGGGCGGGTATGATCGGGGTCGCTGATCTGGCCCGTGAACTGCTGTAGAAGGCGAGTAAACGATGAACAACAAGTGGTATTCCCTGTTCAAGGTCATTCTCGGGCCGCCGCTGCTTGTGTGGAACCGACCCACCATCGACGGCGCGGAGCACATCCCCGAAGAAGGCGCCGCGATTTTGGTGTCCAACCACCAGGCCGTGCTGGATTCGTTCTACCTGCCGCTCATGGTGCGGCGCCAAATCACCTTTCCCGCCAAGAAGGAATACTTCACGTCGCCGGGCCTGTCTGGGCGCATCCAGAAGTTCTTCTTCTCTTCGGTGGGCCAGATCCCTGTGGACCGCGCTTCCAAGGACGCCGGTGACGCGCTGCAGAATGCGGCGGAAAGCGTGCTGGATAAAGGCGACCTGTTCGGCATTTACCCGGAGGGCACCCGCTCCCCGGACGGGCGCGTGTACAAGGGCCGCACCGGCATGGCGCGCGTGGCCATGGCTACCGGCGCACCTGTCGTGCTCATCGGGATGATCGGCTCCGGTAAAGCGAACCCGATTGGCACGAAAATCCCGCGCCCGGTGAAGGTGCGCATCAAAGTTTCCGAACAGATCCACCCGCACGCGTGGGCTGCCGAGAACGGATTCGACCCCGCATCGCGCGAGGTCATGCGCCCGTTCACGGACTACTGCATGCGCCGCCTCGCGGAGATGGTGGGGGAGGACTACGTGGATGTCTACGCCTCGGACGTGAAGAAGTCCCTGGCGGAGACGGGGGAGTACCCGGAGGAGGCACGCCCATGAACAAACCGCTGATTATCCGTTTTGCGCTGGTTGCCGTCGTTGTGGCGATCTACCTGGTCGCCTCCGAGGCAGGCTGGTACCCCAAGTTGGCCGGGCCACTCGCAGTACTGGCGGTGGCCGCGGTGATGTTCTGGCCCCGCCGCGGCGGGGGGCCGAAGGGGCCGTCGAGACGCGAGCTTCTCGACGACATCCGGTCGGAGCAGCGCAAGTAGATGCGGTATTTCTACGACACAGAGTTTATTGAGGACGGCTCGACCATCGAGCTCGTCTCCATCGGCATTGTCGCCGAGGACGGCCGCGAGTTCTACGCCGTGAGCACAGAGTTCGACGCTTCCAACGCCAACGAATGGGTGCGCGAGAACGTGCTGAGCAAGCTGCCGCGCGCCTCGCACCCGGCGTGGAAACCGCTGCAGCAGATCCGGGACGAGGCCCACGAGTTCCTCACCGCCGGCCGTGGCACACCGGAACTGTGGGCGTGGGTCGGTGCCTACGACCACGTGGTGTTCGCCCAGCTCTGGGGCGACATGGCCGGCCTGCCCAAGGACTTGCCGCGCTACACGCGCGAGCTGAAGCAGTACTGGCAGATGGCGGGGCGCCCGCGCCTGCCCAAGGTGCCGGACGGCAACCACGACGCGCTCGTGGACGCGCGCCACAACCTGCGCAAATTCCGGGTGTGCATGGAGGCATTGCCTATCGACGCCTCAGGCTCCGTGTCCAAATAGTGAGATTCACCCGCCGCATTTTGGGAAAATGCAGGTGAAAAGGGTTGTAGTGCGGGGGGATTCGTGCTACTACTGAATGGGTGAGTTGGACTATAGATATCCCCAAAGACGTACTGCCGGACCTGCCCCCGCTGCCGGGCGACCTGAACGAACAGTTCCAGGACGCAATCTCCCGCGACGCGAAGCAGCAACCCTCCTGGGATCCCACCCAGGCACAGTATGTGCGCAAGATCCTCGAGTCCGTGCCGCCGGTCGTGCTCGCCCCTGAGGTAGAGGAGCTGAAGACCCAACTAGCGGACGTCGCCAACGGCAAGGCGTTCATGCTGCAGGGCGGCGACTGCGCCGAGACCTTCGAGTCCAACACCGAACCCCACATCCGCGCCAACGTCCGCACCCTGCTGCAGATGGCCGCAGTGCTGACCTACGGCGCGTCCATGCCCGTGGTCAAGCTGGCCCGCATCGCCGGCCAGTACGCAAAACCGCGCTCGTCCGACCTGGACGCGAACGGCCTGCCCAACTACCGCGGCGACATCGTCAACGGCGTCGAGCCCACCGAAGAATCCCGCCGCCACGACCCGGCCCGCATGGTCCGCGCCTACGCGAACTCGTCCGCAGCGATGAACCTGGTCCGCGCCCTGACCGCTTCCGGCACCGCCGACCTGCACCACATCAACGACTGGAACCGCGAGTTCGTCACCAACTCCCCGGCGGGTGCGCGCTACGAAGCTTTGGGACGCGAGATCTCCCGGTCCCTGGCCTTCATGGACGCCTGCGGCGTGCGCGACGACAACCTGCGCACCTCCAACGTCTACGCCTCTCACGAGGCGCTGCTCGTGGATTACGAGCGTGCGATGCTGCGCTTGGCCACCGACTCCAACGGCGACACCAGGCTCTACGACCTGTCCGCCCACCAACTCTGGATCGGCGAGCGCACCCGCGGCATCGAAGATTTCCACGTCAACTTCGCCGCTTTGATCTCCAACCCGATCGGCATCAAGCTCGGCCCCACCACCACCCCGGAGGAGGCCGTCGCTTACGCCGACAAGCTGGACCCGGACTACGTGCCGGGCCGGTTGACCATGGTCATCCGCATGGGCCAGGACAAGGTCCGCGAGGTCCTCCCCGGCATTGTCAAGGCCGTCGAGGCGTCCGGCCACAAGGTGGTCTGGCAGTCCGACCCGATGCACGGCAACACCTTCACCTCCTCGAACGGCTACAAGACCCGCCACTTCGACAAAATCCTCGACGAGGTACAGGGCTTCTTCGAGGTCCACCGCGAGCTTGGCACCCACCCGGGCGGCATCCACATCGAGCTCACCGGCGAGAACGTCACCGAGTGTCTCGGCGGCGCCCAGGACATCACCGACGTCGACCTGCCCGGCCGCTACGAGTCCGCCTGCGACCCCCGACTCAACACCGAGCAGGCCCTCGAGCTGTCTTTCCTTGTCGCCGAGATGCTGCGCTACTAGTTTTCCGCCGGGCCCGCTTGCGGACTCCACCGGTCTCCGGGCTCTCCGGGGTCTTCGAGGCCGGCAGGTTTTGTACGATCGACAACGCTCCGGCACTTCCCCAGGTGAGAGAGTGGGGACCCGGGGCGTCGATTCGTACAAAATGGGCGCCGGTTGCGGACTCCGCATTGCGGACAACTCGGCCGGCACCAATGGTTGGTCGGCACCCACTATGCAGCTGCATAGCGGTGGGGCGTCAGTTGCGGAGTCCACGTTGCGGACAACTCAGCCGGCACCAATAATTGGCCCGCATCCAGTAGCACTATGCAGCTGCATAGTGGTTGGGTGCTTGTCGCGGGGTCCGCATTGCGGACTGATTGGTGGGTGCCAATAATTGGCCCGCATCCAGTAGCACTATGCAGCTGCATAGTGGTTGGGTGCTTGTCGCGGGGTCCGCATTGCGGACTGATTGGTGGGTGCCAATAATTGGCCCGCATCCAGTAGCACTATGCAGCTGCATAGTGGGGGGTGTTGGTTGCGGTCTCCGCATTGCGGACAATTCGGCCGGTGCCAATAGTTGGTCTACACCTAAGGAATTTGTTGTGAAAGAAAGAACGATCATTCCGGGAATACTTTTCGGAATTGTCTTGGGCGTCGCAACCCTTTACGGCGGAGTGCTCCTGTCCACATGGCTTCCAACACCTTTCGTCTTCTATGGGCTACCTCTACCTTCATTGGTGGTGCTGGGTGTATTAGCCATGTCTGTCTACATGTTGAAAAAGGATCGGCTTAGCGACCGATCATGGCGTGCTTTTGTTTTCACATTCGCCGCGGCTTTCGTCGTACCAGCGTTCTTATGGGTGAGCACCATTTCTGGCTATGGAAACTTCGCATAACCTATAGATGTGGAACCGCTGTAAGGCCAATTACGGTTAGCCCCTCTAGATTTCGCCTTCGAAGCCGTCGGGTTAGCTACACGTACTATCGCATCGTGATTAAATCCCCGTGTCCACTTTCCGGGGTTCGGGCCCGGTCCCGGGCCGAAGGGGCGCTTGCGGACTTCGCTTTGCGGACCATCAGCTGGCATCAATAGTTGGTCCGCACCCAGTAACACTATGCAGCTGCATAGTGGAAGTCGCCCGGCTAGGCTTGGGGCACGATGACCTCGGGGATTTCGCCGTACATGCCGGATCCGAACCACCAAGCCCCCAGTGCCACGGCGACGATCGCGATTACCACGAACACGGTGTAAAGAGCCACGGCGAATGGGGAACGGTTCGACACGGGTTTAACGGCGGGACGCTGGGAAGCGGGCTCGCGAGTGGGAGGAATTTCCGGGCTGTTAGGGGAGAGCTGTCTCGGGTCAGGTCTCTGAACAGGTGCGGGACTTACTGCCGGACCAGCTGCCGCACCAGCCGCGGGCCACTGGCCGCGCGCCGGGCCGGGTGTTGGCTGGGCCGGCCTGGCGGGGGAGGGGGAGACGCGGGTGGGTGCGTCGTCGCCGGGGAAAAGGCGCTGGTGGGCGGCGCTCTGAGCGCCCTGAGCACTCGGGGCAGCACCGCCAACCTCGGCGGCCAGCCCAAAATTGGTCGGGTGCTCGGCGGCTCGGTGCGCGGCGGAGTTGCGCGGCGCCGGCACGGTGTAGGACGGAAGCCGCAGCTCGTTGGCCACGTCGTCCAATGCCGCCAAAAATTCTGCGGCGTCGTGGAACCTGTCGTGCGGGTTGCGGGCGGTGGCGGTGGCCACGAGCTCGTCGAAAAGCTTGGGCACCCCGGCAATCAGCGACGACGGCGCGGGCACATCGGAACGCAACCGGGCGTACGCGTGGGCCAGGGGAGTCTCGCCGCCGAAGGGGGTGCGGCCGGTGAGCAGCTCGAAGAGCACGATGCCGGCGGAGTAGACGTCGGAGGCTGCGGTCAGTGCGCCGCCGTCGACCTGTTCCGGCGAGAGATAGGCGACGGTGCCGACGATTTGGTCGGTGGATTGGGTGGTTTCGGCGGCGGCGCGCACGAGGCCGAAGTCGGAGAGTTTGACGCGGCTGGAGGTGTCGATGAGTACGTTGTCGGGCTTGATGTCGCGGTGCACCATGCCTTTCGCGTGCGCGACCGAAAGCCCGGTGAGCATGCCGCGCATCACGGCCGCGGCGGCGTGCGGGGGCATGGGGCCGCGCTCGGCGAGCAGCTCGCGCAGGGTGCCGCCGGTGATCAGTTCCATGATCAAAAACACCTCGCCGCCGGACGCGGAGAAGTCGTACACGTTGACCAGGTTCGGGTGGCTGAGCTGCGCCATTGCGCGGGCTTCGCGGCGGAAGCGTTCGCGGAAGACCTCGTCGTGCACGTATTGCTCGTGCATGACTTTCGCGGCGACTTCGCGCCCGAGGCGTGCGTCGACGCAGCGGTAGACGGTGGCCATGCCGCCGCGTGCGATTGGGCGGTCGACAACGTAACGCCCGTCCAGTGTCGTGCCTGCGCGCAAGGTTGCCATGTGCACAAGAGTAGAATCGCGGACCGTGAGCGCACAAACGAATTTTGAGCAATTGCTTATCGACGAAACCCTGCTGCCGTTCCCGGATGTTGCCGAGAAGCTGGGCGTGCCGGTGACCAAGGTGCACGACTACATCGGCGCGAAGAAGCTGGTGCACTACGTCAAGGACGGCAAGAAGGTTGTGCCGGCGAGCCTGCTCGGCGAGGACGGCTTGAGCAAGTTCGTCTCCGGCGCGATCACGGTGCTTTCCGACGGCGGCTACGACGCCGACGAGATCCTGGCGTTCCTGTTTACGCCGGATGAGTCTCTGCCGGGGCGTCCTGTGGACGCGCTGCACGGCCAAAAGGCGCGCGAAGTGATCCGCCGCGCGCAGGCGATGGCGTTTTAGGCGAGTCCCGGAACAGCCATTCCACCGCCACGACGGCGGCGATTGCCGCAAGCGCGAGGAACCACGCGTCGTAGAGGCGGTGGTTGCCGCTGCCCTGGAATGCGAGGGCGACGACTATCGACGCACCAACGGTTACCCGCACCACCCAAGCCGGCGGCTTAAACGTGCCTGCCAGCGAAATGACCGATGCGTAGTACCAGGGCAGCGTCACCGCGTTGGTGGCAAAGGCAACCGCGTAGGCGGCGGTGGTGCCGGCGACGGCGCGGCGTTCGTAGGCCTCGCCTCGTCGGGGGCGGAAGATCCACCACACCACCGCCAAGCCGACCAGCATGAGCACGGAGAAGATGGTGCGGGTCCAGCTGAGGGCGGTGTTGTAGCGGAACGTGTCGTCGACAAGCTGGAACACCGGCGTGATGAGTTCGGCGGCGAGGGTGGGGCCGGCGAGCGGGTTGATCACCTTCGAGTTGCCGGTGATTTCGGCGAGCCACCCCCAGGTGGTGCCGGATACCCATGTGACCAGCTGGATTACTGCGGCATTGACCGCGAGCGCCCACGCCCCGCAGGCCACGAGCATGCCGGCGGCGCCGAGGGCGGTGGTGCTGCGGCGCTTGACCATCAGCCACACCAAGAACGGCAGCGCCACCGCCGCGGTGGCTTTCAGCGACACCGCCAGCGCGATCAGCGCGATGCCGGGGGTGCACCAGCGGCTGCGCAGGCACCACAGAAGGCCCACGCTGACCAGGCCGACCATGACGGCCTCGTTGTGCATGCCGCCGATGAGGTGCAGCAGCATCACCGGGTTTGCTGTGCCTAGCCACAGCGCAAGGGCGGGGTCGCCGCCGATCTGCTTTGCAATCCGCGGCACCGCCCACACGATCAGCGCGAATCCGGCCAGGGAGATCAGCCGGTAGACCACCAGGCCGGCCGTGACGTTCTCGCCGACCAGCCACGTCACCGCCTTGCCTACGCCGAGGTGCAATGGCCCGTAGGGCGTGGTGGTGTTGCGCCAGTCGTGGGAGACCTCCCACAGGTACGGCCCTGGGTTGACGGCGGCGCCTTCGGAATAGGGGTCGAAGCCGTCGCGAAGCATCGCGCCCTGCATGAGGTAGGAGTACACGTCGCGCGACAGGATCGGCGCGGACAGCGCGAGGACGCCGGACCACCAGCACACGCTGCGGCGCACCTGGGCTAGACCGGGCTTGGCTTTCCACAGCAGCACCCACGCCGCCACCAGGCCGATGATGCCGGCGGTGAGCAGCACGTCCATTAGCGCCCGGCCGTGACCGTAGGAGAGGTGCTCCAGGTCTACTGCGCGCAGCAGGCCGCCGCGGTAGCGGGTTGCGCCGGCGCCGAATGAGCCCACGGCAATCAGTGCGCAGGCGGCGACACCCAGACTCTGCGGGCGCATCACATTCGCCGGTCGGTGGCCTTGTGCGCGAGCACGGTGAGTGCTTCCGCGGCTGCGTCGTCGATGCCGGCGCCGTCCAGGAAGCCCAGGCCGGAGGCGGTGAGTTCTTCGATGCGCGCCTCCACTGCGTCTTCCGCGCCGCTGGAGCGGATGAGCCCTGCTAATCGACGCAGCTCCGCCTCATCCTCCGTCGTACCAATCCCGTCGCGCAGCTCTTGCGCGGCTGCCGGGTCCGCCTGGTCCAGCAGCTCGAGGGCCGTGGCGAATAGTTCCGTGCGCTTGCCCTCGCGGATGTCGTCGCCGGCCGGCTTGCCGGTGACTGCTGGGTCGCCGAACACGCCAAGCAGGTCGTCGCGAAGCTGGAATGCGATGCCGATGTCGCGACCGTAGCCACGGAACGCGTCGATGAGCGACTCGCTCGCGCCCGCAAGCGCCGCACCCAAGTGCAGGGGACGCTCGATGGTGTAGGCCGCTGTCTTGAACCGGTTGACGCGGTTGGCCATCTCCACCGACTCGCTGCCCAGGCTTTCCAGCATGATGTCCAGCAACTGGCCTCCGATGACCTCGGTGCGCATGCCCACCCACGGCTCCGCGGCACGAGCGAGAGCGTCCTGGGAAACACCGGAGTAGCGCCACAAGTCCTCAGCCCAGGCGAGCGCGAGGTCGCCGAGCAGAATCGCTGCGTTAGTGCCGTACTCCTCCGCGGAGCCGAGCAGCCCCTGGCTGCGGTGCTCCGTCTCGATCGCGCGGTGCACCGTGGGGCTGCCGCGCCGGGTGTCGGAGGCGTCGATGATGTCGTCGTGCACCAGCGCGCAGGCCTGGATCAGCTCCAGGGCGCTCACCGCGCGGAGCACGGCCTCAGGGTCCTCCGCACTTTGCAGGCCGCCCGCGCCGACGAAGCCTGCCCAGCCGTACGTGGGGCGCACGCGCTTGCCGCCGCCGAGGACGAAGCGCCGCAAGTGGCTCACTGCCTGGGCGACAGGCTCGCCAATGGCCTCGACAGCTTTCGCGCGCTCGTTGAAAAACGCTTCAAGATGCTGCTCTACCTGTGCCGGTACGTCTTTGAGCCCAAGATCTGTCACGCCTACGCTCCTTGTGCCTGAAGTTGATGATCTCCCCGCAACCCTACCCAGTGCGGTTTTGCAGATCGAGGGCGAGGATGGCAAAGGGGCGTTTATCCCCCTCGTAGTAAAAATTGCGCGCCACGTCCGTAAATCCGAACTTGCGGTACAGGCCGAACGCGTTGTTTGCCTCGCCCGCAACTTCCGGTGTGGACAGCAGCGCCCAGCGCGTCGGGGCTTCCCTGAGCAGCTCCGTGAGCAGGCGGGAGCCCAGGCCTTTGCTTTGCCGAGCGGGGGAGACATGCACTTCCGCGACCTCGAAGTAGCTGCGCAGCATGTCCCGGTCCTGGTCCGTGATCCCGCCATTCGCGTCCATTGCGCGCACAAGTTGGCGGTCCCACCAGCGATCACGGGTGCCGATGAAACCGTAGGCGATGCCGTCTACTTGGCCGCCTTCGATCGCCGCCACCGCGGTGAAGCCGGGGAAGCGCACCTCGCCCTTCCACACTTGGATACGTTGGCGGCGCATGGTCCTCGGGTACCCCATGGCCTCTATATAGATGTCTACGAGCGTTGGGGCGAGCATCAGGAACTCGGCGGACGTTAGGCGCTGAATGGTTGCAGTCACCCCTCTATGGAATCACTTGCGGGCGCTGTGCGTGGCAAGAACCCAATCGATTTAATCGAACAAACGTTCCCATTGGGCCGAAGTGGTGTCGAACGGGTGTTTTAGGGTGAGCCCACTACTTGAACAAAAGCAATGTTTGCCCAGGAGGAAGCGATGATTGGAAGTGTAGTTTCAGCAACAACCGGCGCGGTGTACGGGCGGGGCGCGCGTGTAAGTAGGGCCGATCAATTCTTGGCAGCCGCCGAGGAGCTGATCGGTCTAGCGCACGATGATTTCGAGGCTGGCCGCCACGACATGGCAATGGAAAACGCCTATCGTGCGGCGCTGCGGGTCGCCGGAGCGCGAAACGTGGCATCGCCAATCGTGCGCAAGCGCAAGCGTCTGCCCACAAGCGCGTGGGACAAACTCGCGCTCACGGGCGACGACGGGGCGCACTGGGCCACCGTATTCAAGCGCTACTCGGCGCAACGCGGCAGGGTGGCGTCCGGCATTGAAACGGATCCGGGCGCGGCCGTGGTGCACCGGCTGCTCTCGGACGCGGAAGAGTTTTACCTGTCCACCAGGGCGGGGGAGGCGCCAATGGCTGCGTAGTGGGAGGAAAGTGGGGCACGGGAACAATCTGCGTACCATGGCCGTTATACGGATAATGTCAGTCCGCCTTCGGTATCTGGAGAGTGAGCAGTGTCTCTATCTGAGCAGGAAATGCGGGCGTTGCGCGAAATTGAGCAGTCCCTCTTCGCGGACGACCCGAAATTCGGCAGCAGTGTCGTGACTGAATCTGGCTTCGGTTCCGCACCCAAGACCGGTCAGTTGACCATGCGTAGCGTCGCGCTGATCGTCCTGGGTCTCGTGCTGTTGCTCGGTGGCGTGGCGCTGGCGAGCTTGAGCATTTGGACCATTGTGCTGAGCATCATTGGCTTCGCCGTCATGCTATTCGGCGGCATTATGGCCCTGCGCACTCCGTCGAACCAGTCGTCTGCGTCCGCACGCGCGTCACGGCAGACCAAGCCGCGCACCCAGCGCAGCGCCAGCATGGAGGAGAGCTTCCGCCGGCGTTTTGAGGACCGTCAGTAGCACCTCGCTGCACGCGTAGAAAGCGCCTTCCCGGCATGACGGGGAGGCGCTTTTTCGTGCCTGCCCCACATCCCCCACTTCTCCCCACCGGAGCCCCATAACTGTCGGAAGCCCGGCGTTGGCGCTCCACTCGAGGTGTAAGCAGTGGGGTTAAAGAGGTTGAAAGTAGCGCATGTGGGGCTTGTTTTCGAACTTCGCGGGGAAACTCCCCACGGATGAAACATGCCAGTGAGCTGCAAGAACATGACACGCGAGAACAAAAAATTGCAGAGGTGTGGCGTTTGTGGGGGAAAGTGGGTTAAAGTGGGGCCCAGCGGAGTGACGTGGCGCGCATCTTGACTACGTGCGCGGTACGGAACGAAGCCGAGAAAATTTCACAGCCAACGTCAGAAAGTGAAGGAAGGTAGGTCGCCGGATGTTTCTGGGAACCTACACTCCCAAGCTCGACGACAAAGGTCGCCTGACGCTCCCCGCGAAGTTCCGTGAGGATCTTGCGGACGGGTTGATGGTGACCAAGGGGCAGGACCACTCGCTCGCGGTGTATCCGCGCGACGAGTTCGCCGCCCGCGCCCGCAAGGCCGCAGCGGCATCCCGAACAAACCCCAAGGCGCGCGCGTTTATCCGCAACCTGGCTGCCAGCGCGGATGAGCAAACGCTCGACGGGTCTGGGCGGATCACCCTGTCCCCGGCGCACCGGGAGTACGCAAACCTTTCTAAGGAGTGCGTGGTCATCGGTTCGGTGGATTTTCTCGAGATCTGGGACCTTGAGTCCTGGAATAAGTATCAAGAAGAGACTGAAGCCGCGTTCTCCGCGGCGGATGACGACGACATTCTCTCCGGTCTGCTGTAGGGCTGACTACCCGGCAGTAGGCATCGACTACGGAGAGCGTGTACGGACTCTGTCCGGGGCGTGAAGCGTTCTGGTGTACTTCCCCGACATCAGAACAGCCGCCCCGGGCAGGGCTCTATGCGCTCCCCGCGCTGATACCGCTGACACAACCACCGCACGAGCTAGGGACACCGAAAGACACGGAGGGCACGGCATGGCGAACTTCACGCTCGCTGACGACCCGCACGGTCACGTCCCCGTCATGCGCGACCGCATGGCTGAACTGCTCGCGCCCAGCGTCGAGAAGTTCGGCGCAAATGCGGTGCTTATCGACGGCACGCTCGGCGCCGGCGGCCACACAGAGCACTTCCTCGACGTGTTTCCCAACGCCTGCGTGATCGGCGTGGACCGGGACCCGAACGCGCTGCGTCAGGCGTCGCAGCGCTTGGCGCCCTTCGGCGAGCGTTTCGTTGCAGTGCAGTGCCGCTTCGACCACGTTGATGACGCGGTGGCGAACAACGAGGGCGCAATCTTCGACACCACCCGCGAGCACGGCATCGCGGGCGCACTGTTCGACCTGGGCGTGTCCTCCATGCAGCTGGACCAGCAGGAGCGCGGATTCTCTTACCGCGGTGACGCTCCGCTGGACATGCGCATGGACCAAACGCAGGGCATCACTGCCGCTGAGGTGCTTAACACCTACAGTCACGGCGACCTGGCCCGCATTCTGAAGACGTACGGCGACGAGCGCTTCGCCGGGAAGATCGCCTCCGCCGTGATCGCGGAGCGCGAACGCGAGCCCTTCGACCGCGCCGCGCGCTTGGTGGAGCTGCTCTACGCGACCATCCCGGCGGCGACACGGCGCACCGGCGGCCACCCCGCCAAGCGCACCTTCCAGGCGCTGCGCATCGAGGTCAACCGCGAGCTCGAAGCGGTGGAAAATGTCGTGCCCGTGATCACCGGCCTGCTCGGTGTGGGCGGGCGCGCAGTGTTTATGAGCTACCAGTCGCTGGAAGACAAGATCGTCAAAGCCGCGTTCAACACGCTCACCACCTCCAAGACCCCGGCTGGCTTGCCGATGGACCTACCGGGCACCGAGCCGGAGTTCCGCACCGTCACCCGCGGCGCGGAGAAGGCACCCGCAGACGAAATCGAACGCAATCCACGCGCCGCGCCCGTGAGGGTGCGTTGCATTGAAAAACTCAGCCCACCCCAGCCCACCCTCTAAGCCCGACAAAAGGACGGACACCATGGCCGCACGAGCAACGCGATCGGCGACGCTGACCCGCAATCAGAGCCGCACACCCGGCCCCACGCAGGGCCGCACTCACGGCCGTGCCATGCCGGGCGTGAAACCGCACGTGGAACACCCACGGTCTCGTGGCCGGTTGGGGTCCAACCAGGTGGTGTCTGTCCGCGGACGTCGCGTGGCCACCACCAAGGTGCGCTCGAAGTTTTCTTCGCTTTCCCAGATTGCGCTGCCGTTGCTGGTCGTCGGCATTGCGGCAGCCATGATCCTGTCCGGCATCGCTACCACGCAGACCTTTGCAATCCAGAAGCTGCAGGCGAAGGAGCAGGAGCTGGCGAACGAGGTCGAGTCCCTCAACCGCGACCTGGAGGACCGTCGTTCCTCCGCGGCGCTTGCGCAGCGGGCGGACTCTATGGGAATGGTGCTCGCCGGCGAGCCGGGTGTGGTTGCAGTCAACGAGGAGGGACACGCCGAGGAGCAGCGTCCGTACAATCCGGAGTCAGCTTCCAAGTTGGTGGATGTCAACGGCGAGGGCGGCCCCGCGTCCCGCGCATCCTCTGACGATCGCGCGACGAAGGAGCTCGAGGATGCGTTGACGCAGCGTCCGGGCCGCGCCGCGAACGCGCCACGCATTGACAATCTCGCGCCGTACCAGGCCAACGTTTCGGCCCAGCCGTAGTGGCTGGCGTGGCGCACCTAGGTATCTGCCCGGGGGCGGGGCATGATGGTTGACGACACAACGGCGGGTACCAGCCAGTGGATATGGGAGGTGAGTAGTGCCACGCACTAGCGCGAACGCGCAGGAAAGACCAGAGAAGCCTGCGCCGGCTTCCCAGAAGCAGATCACTGGAAAGCGCGTGTACTGGCTCGGTATCGCCTTCTTGGCGGTGGCGGCCTTGCTCATTGGGCGCCTGTTTTGGGTGCAGGTGATCATCGGAGACGAACTGCGCGAGCAGGCCAACGAGCAACGCAGCCGCACCTACGTGGACCGCGCGCGCCGTGGCGAGATTGTGGACCGCGACGGCAACAAGATGGCTTACACCATGCAGGCCCGCTCCCTGACAGTGTCTCCGGTGCAGCTGCGCAAGGAGCTTAAGGAGCAGCAGGAGCTTGAGATGCGTGTGGACGGGCTGTCGGCCGAGGAGATCGCCGCCCAGGTGGATGCTCGCGTTGAAGACGTGCTGCGCACAATGGCCAACGAGATCCCGGGCATGATTGGCGACGGGGAAGTGGTGAGCGACGCGCCCGCAAACACCGCCACTGGCGAACCGACCACCAAAGTCGGCCAGGTGAGCGCCAAGGAGATCCTGGACAAGCTGCACGCCGACACCAGCTACGAGGTTTTGGTGCGCAACGTCGACCCGGACGTTGCCGCGACCGTCGCGGAGGCGTTCCACGGCGTTGCGGCAGACCACCAGGACATCCGCCAGTACCCGAACGGCGCGGTGGGCGAGAACATCATCGGCAAGGTCTCTATGGACGGCCAGGGCCAGTTCGGCATGGAGGCCTCGCGCGACGCAGATCTCACAGGCATCGACGGTCGCTCCACGGAGGACGTGTCCGCGAACGGGCAGTCGATTCCGGGTTCGCTTCGCGACGTCGTTCCGGCCGTCGGCGGGGCACAGATCGAGCTCACCATCGACTTGGATCTGCAGACCTACGTCCAGCAGACCCTCGAGCAAGCTAAGGCCAACTCCCTGGCAAAGGAAGCCCAGGCTGTGGTGCTGGACGCCCACACGGGCGAAGTTCTTGCCATGGCGAACACCGACACGATCAACCCGAACGGCAACGTCGAGCAGCAGATCAAGCAGGGCAAGGATTTTGAGAACCCGAGCGTGTCGCACCCCTTCGAGCCGGGCTCGGTGGCGAAGGTGATTACTGCTGCCGCGGCGATCGACCAGGGGCTGACCGACCCGTTCGAGGTGCACCAGGTGCCCGGATCCATCGACATGGCGGGCATTACGGTGCGCGACGCGTGGGAGCACGGCGTAATGCCATACACCACCGCCGGCATCTTCGGTAAGTCCTCCAATGTGGGCACACTGCAGCTCGCCCAGCGACTGGGGGAGGAGCGGTACTGGGACTACCTGAACCGCTTCGGCATCGGCCAGGGCACCGGCATCGAGCTGCCCAACGAGTCCGCTGGCCTGCTGCCGGTGCTGGAGCAGTGGTCCGGCGGCACCTTCGCCAACCTGCCCATCGGGCAGGGCATGAGCTGGACCACGCTGCAGATGGCGGGCGTGTTCCAGGCGATCGCCAACGAGGGCGAGCGAATCCAGCCGCGTATCATCCACAAGATCACCGGCCCGGACGGGGAAGAGATCGCACAGGAGGAACCGCAGCGCACCCGCGTGATCAGCGAGGAGGCCGCGCGCACCACGCTGGACATGTTCCGAGCCGCGTTCCAGGAGGACCCGGCCGGGATCAACAACGGCACCGCCCAGGGAAACAACCTGGAGGGCTACCAGTTTTCCGGCAAGACCGGCACGGCGCAGAAGGTCAACCCTGACACCGGTGCCTACTCCAACAGCGCGTACTGGATCACCTTCGCCGGTGTCGCACCCGCGGATGACCCGCGCTTCGTCGTTGCCGTCATGCTGGACGAGCCGCAGCGCGGCGTCCTTGAGGGTGGCAACGGCGGCCAGTCCGCGGCCCCGATTTTCAAGCAGATTTCCGGTTGGCTGCTCAACCGTGAGAACGTGCCGCTGAGCCCGCCGGCAGAGCCATACCCGTTGCAGGGCCAGTAGATACAGATGGAGGTCTGACCAATGACAAGCTTGCAGCAGCTCGCCGACATCGCTGGCGCGCGCATCGTCAACCCGCCGAGCGCGGATGCGCCGGTGACCTTCGTCGGCCTGGATTCGCAAAACGTCGAGCCCGGTGGCCTGTTCGCCGCGCTGCCCGGTACCCGGGTTCACGGCGCGACCTACGCGTTCGATTCCGCCGCGGGCGCCATACTTACGGACGAAGCCGGCCTGGCGATTATCCAGCAGACAGCCGACCGTCGCCCGGTGCTGGTGGTGGAGGACGTGCGGGCAATCTTGGGCTATGTGGCGGCTGAGGTGTACGGGCACCCGTCGCAAAGCTTCACGCTCCTCGGCGTCACCGGCACCTCCGGCAAAACAACCACCACCTACATGCTGGAGAAGGGGCTGACCGCTGCCGGCTGCAAGGTGGGGCTGATCGGCACCACCGGCACGAAGATCATGGGCCGCGACGTAGCCACGGAACTGACCACGCCGGAGGCGCCGATGCTGCAGCGGCTGTTCGCGCAGATGCGCGACGAGGGCGTTACGCATGTGGTCATGGAGGTTTCCTCGCACGCGCTGATGCTGGGGCGCGTCACCGGCTCGGACTTCGACGTCGCCGCGTTTACCAACCTGTCGCAGGATCACCTGGATTTCCACCCGACCATGGAAGATTACTTCCAGGCGAAGGCGCTGTTCTTCGACCCGGCGAGCGAGCTGCACGCCAACCGCAGCGTCATCTGCGTCGACGACGAGTGGGGCCAGCGCATGGCCGAGCTTGCCGAGGCGCCGGTCACCGTCGCCACCACCAAGGGCGCCGATGTGGCCGCGCAGCTTGTGCGTATCGACGACCAAGGCCGCCAACGCATCCAGCTCACCGCCGGCGAATCTTATGAGTTCACCCTGCCCATGCCAGGCGCGTTCAACGTGGCCAACGCGGCCCTCGCCGCGGCCATCGCACAGACCGCGGGCGTGGAGCTGCAGCCGTTTTTGCACGGCCTGGAGCAGGCGGCGGTGCCTGGGCGCATGGAGCGTATCGACGAAGGCCAGCCGTTTGTCGCCGTCGTGGACTACGCCCACAAGCCGGCCGCCATCGGCGCGGTGCTGGCCACGCTGCGCGGCCAGGTGGAAGGGCGCATCGGTGTGGCCGTGGGCGCGGGCGGCGACCGCGATTCATCCAAGCGCCCGCTCATGGGCGCTGAGGCGGCCAAGGGTGCGGACTTCGTGGTGGTCACCGACGACAACCCGCGCACCGAGAACCCCACCACCATCCGCGCCGCAGTGCTCGCGGGCGCGCGCGAGGCCGGCACGGGCGCGGAGATCGTCGAGGTCGGCTCCCGCGGCAAGGCCATCGACGCGCTCGTCGAGTGGGCGCAACCCGGCGACGCCGTGATCGTGGTGGGCAAGGGCCACGAGGTGGGACAGCTCGTCGGCACGGAGAAACTGCACTTCGACGACCGCGAAGAGATGCGCAGAGCAATCACAGAAAGGCAATCTCGAGCATGATTGACATGACGCTGGCGCGCATCGCCGAGACCACCGGCGGGCGCCTAAGCCCGGAAGCCGACCCGGACACGCGCGTGACCGGGTTCGTGGAGTTCGACTCCCGCAAGATCGGCCCCGGCGGGCTCTTCGTCGCCTTCCCGGGCGCGCGCGTGGACGGGCACGACTTCGTGGACAAGGCCGCCGAGGCCGGCGCAGCCGCGTCGCTGACCACGCGTGAGGTGGGACGGCCTGCGGTGATCGTCGAGAAGCTGCCGCCCCGCGAAGGCGACAACTCGGACCTCGCCGCAAACGACCCGGATGGGTCCGCGGCGGGCGTGGTGGACGGCATGTCCAAGCTCGCCTCCGCTGTCGCGCGCGAGCTGACGGACGCGCACGGGCTGACCATCGTCGGTGTGACAGGCTCTGCTGGAAAAACTTCCACGAAGGACCTGATCGCCGCAGTGCTCTCGCGCGCTGGCGAGACGGTAGCGCCGCCGGGCAGCTTCAACAACGAGATCGGCCACCCGTACACGGTGCTGCGCTGCACCGAGGACACAGACTTTTTGGTCGCGGAGATGTCTGCCCGCGGCATCGGCCACATCGCGCACCTGGCCACCATCGCGCCGCCGAAAATCGGCGTGGTGCTCAACGTCGGCTCCGCGCACATCGGGGAGTTCGGCTCCCGCGAAAACATCGCGGAGGCCAAGGGCGAGTTGGTGGAGGCGCTGCCTAGCGACGGTGTCGCCGTGCTCAACGCGGACGACGAGCTCGTCGCCAGCATGGCGCCGCGCACCAACGGGCGTGTGGTCACGTTCTCCGAATCCGGCAACACGGTTGCGGACTACTACGCCACAGATGTTGAGCTCGACGCGGTCGCGCGCGCATCCTTTACGCTGCACACCCCAAGTGGTGATCCGCAGCGCGTCACACTCGGCGTGTTCGGAGCGCACCAGGTGGGCAACGCGCTCGCCGCGGCGGCCGTGGGCACGGAGCTGGGCATGGACGCGACCACCGTTGCCGAGGCACTGTCCGCGGCGAGCTCGGTGTCCGTCAACCGCATGGACGTGAACACGCGCGCCGACGGCGTCACCGTGATCAACGACGCCTACAACGCCAACCCTGAATCCATGCGCGCGGCGATTGCTGCGCTGGGCTACACCGCCGCCGCCCGCCCGGGTGTGCGCTCGGTGGCCGTGCTTGGAGAGATGAGCGAGCTCGGCACCGGCACCGAGCAGGAGCACGCGCTGCTCGCGGACGAGTTGGCGCGCTACCGGGTGACGCACCTGGTGGCCGTCGGCAAGTCCGATGCAATGGCAGCGCTGACCCGCCGCGCCGAGGACCAGGGCATCCGCACCACCGCCGTCGCCGACACCGGCGAGGCCGCGGAGACGGTGCGTGAGCTGTTGGCGTCCGCGCCTACGGGGGAGGACAATTGGCGCGAGCGCACAGACCGGGATGTTGTGCTGGTCAAGGCCTCCAACGCCGCCCGGCTGTGGGTGGTGGCGGAAGCGCTCTTGCAAGGGCATACGCTTAGGTAGATCAAGCGACGTAGAGAAATAGCAAGGTACAACTTCCATGGTTCAAGTTATCTGCGCCGGAATCATCAGCTTTTTGGTTTCGATCTTTTTCACCCCTGCGCTCATCCGGTACTTCAACCGGCGGGCCATGGGGCAGGAGATCCGCGAGGACGGCCCGGCGTCCCACGCCCGCAAACGCGGCACCCCGACGATGGGTGGCCTTGCCATCCTCGCCGGCATCACCATGGGCTATCTCGGCGGCAGCTTCGTCGCCCTGCTCACGGGGCATTCGGCGTTTACGGCCACGGGCCTGATCGTGCTGTTTCTCACCCTGTCCCTGGGGCTGGTCGGCTTCGCCGATGACGGCATCAAGCTGTTCATGCACCGCAACCTGGGCCTGAACAAAACCGCGAAGCTGGTGGCGCAGCTGGCCATCTCACTGATCTTCGGCGTGCTCATCCTGCGCTTCCCGGACGAAAACGGGCTGACCCCGGGCTCGCAGTTCTTAAGCTTTGTGCGCGACATTGAAACGATCGACCTGACCTTCGGCGGCGGGACAATCGGCACGATCTTTTTCCTCGTCTTCATCTACATCCTGCTGGCCGCCTGGTCGAACGCGGTGAACCTCACCGACGGCCTGGACGGGCTCGCATCCGGCACCACCGCACTGGTGATGGCCGCGTACGTGGGCATTACCTTCTGGCAGTTCCGCAATTCCTGCGCGGCAGAGGCAGCCGCGGGCTGCTACAGCGTGCGCGACCCGCTGGACTTGGCCATTTTGGCCTCCGGAGGATTCGGCGCGTGTGTGGGGTTCCTCTGGTGGAACGCCGCCCCGGCGAAGATCTTCATGGGCGACACCGGCTCGCTCGCACTCGGCGGCTTGGTGGCGGGCCTGTCCGTGGGTTCGCGCACGGAGCTTTTGATGATCATCATCGGCGCGCTGTTCGTGCTCGAAGCGCTTTCCGTGGTCATCCAGGTGGCTTCGTTCAAGTCCACCGGCAAGCGCGTGTTCCGCATGGCGCCGTTCCACCACCACTTTGAAAACGGCGGGTGGCACGAGACCACCGTCGTGGTGCGGTTCTGGATCATCTCCGCCATGGCGTTCATGCTCGGCCTGGCCGTGTTCTACGGCGAGTGGCTGAACGGGGCGAACCTGTGACGCAGTCGATTCTGCCGGGCTACACCCTGGTCGCCGGCGCCGGCGTGTCTGGCTTCGGTGCGGCACAGCTGCTTCAGCGCGCCGGCGCCCGCTTCACCGTCGTGGACGACAACGAGGCCGGCCGCACCCGTGCCGCGGCGGCCGGCTACGACACCTGCACCGGCGACGAGGCCCGCGCCCGCTTCGGCGAGGTCGGCCTTGTGGTCACCTCGCCCGGATGGCGGCCGGATACGCCCTTGCTTGTCGACGCCGCATCCGCCGGCATCGACGTCATCGGCGACGTCGAGCTGTGCTTCCGGCTAGACCGCGCGGGAGTCTTCGGAGAACCGCGCACTTGGCTCGTGGTCACCGGAACGAACGGCAAAACCACCACCACCGGCATGCTCGCGCAGATGATGATTGAGGCCGGCAAGGACACCGGCCTGCGCGCCGGCGCGTGCGGCAACATCGGCGTCGCGGTGGGGGAGGCGATGCTCGCACCCGAGCGTTTGGACGTGCTGGTGGCTGAGCTTTCCAGTTTCCAGCTGCACTGGTCCTCCCAGCTCGTGCCCGAGGCTGGCGTACTGCTGAACCTGGCGGACGACCACATCGACTGGCACGGCAGTTTTGCCGAGTACGCCGCGGCCAAGGCGAAAGTGCTCGCGGCACCGGTGGCGGTCGCGGGCATCGACGACACCGAGGTCGCGCGGATCGCCGCCGGCACAGGGCGTGACGACATCGTCGGGTTCACGCTCAGCGAGCCGTCGGACGGCCAGGTTGGTGTGGTGGGCGGACGCATCGTCGCAAAGCTGGGCGGCAAAACTGTAGATGTCGCATCGGCCGACGGCATCGAGCCCGCCGGTGCCGCAGGCGTGCTGGACGCGCTGGCCGCCACCGCGGTGGCGCTGACCCAAGGTGCCAGTCCGAAGCACATCCAACGCGCGCTCGACGCGTACCAGGTAGAGGGCCACCGCGGCGCGGTCGTGCACTCCGGTGGCGGGGTGGACTGGGTGGACAATTCCAAGGCCACCAACCCGCACGCGGCGGATTCGGCGCTCACCGGCGCTGGCACCGTGGTGTGGGTCGCCGGCGGGCAGCTCAAGGGCGCGTCCGTGGACGCCGTGGTCAAAGCGCACGCCAAGCAGTTCCGCGCGGTGGCGCTTCTGGGCGTGGACCGGGAACTGATCCGCACCTCGCTCGAGCAGGTGGTGCCGGAGGTGCCCGTCTTCGTTTCCGACGCGCAGGACCCGGAGCAGGCGATGGACGAGGTCGTCGCGTGGGCCGCGACGCAGGCGCAGCCGGGAGACACGGTGCTATTGGCGCCCGCCGCGGCGAGCTTGGACATGTTTTCCGGCATGTCTGCGCGTGGCGACGCATTCGCGGCCGCCGCAATGCGACACTGGAACCCGCACAACAAGTAAGCTCAACTAAAGGTTGAGGTTTTCTTCCGCGGTTCCAATCGAAAGGGCAGCATGACGGTTCAACGCGCACCCCGGCAACGCGCACCACGGCCGGACGCCCCATCGAAGCTCAGTGCAGGGGTCAGGCGCATCCAGGAGGCGCTCGACTCCCGGCCGCTGATCGACTACACCATGATCCGCAGCATCGTGCTCTTCCTCGCCGGCCTCGGCGTGGTCATGGTGATGAGCTCGTCCATGGCGACCTCGTTCGCCGCCAGTGCGAGCGTATGGTCCCTAGCTGTGCGCCAGTTCGTGATGGTCATGCTCGGCCTCATCGCGTTCTGGGCGGCGCTGAAGACCCCGCCGGAGCGGCTCCGGGGCCTGAGCAATTGGCTGATGGTCATCGCCGTGTTGCTGCTGATCGCCGTGCTCACGCCGCTGGGCACCGGCCGCGCCGAGGTGGGGTCGCAGTCCTGGCTGGTGGCCGGCCCGCTGCGACTGCAGCCCTCCGAGTTCGCCCGCGTGGCCATCGCCATGTGGGGCGCGAAGATCCTGGCCAACAAGGATCCGCGCCGCCTGTTCGTCCCAGATAACGGGTTTGCCGCGTTTATCTCTGTTTCCCTGCTCTGCGTGCTGCTGATCGCCATGCAGGGCGACATGGGCATGGCGCTGTCTTTCGCTGTCGTGGTGGCGTTCATCCTGCTGTTTGCAGGTGTGTCCCTGAAGGCCGTCGGCGTGGTGGCCGCCTCGGGCGTTGTGGCGTTGGTGGTGATCTTCCTCTCCGGCAGCTTCCGCTCCGACCGCTTCCACGTCTATTTCGACGCGCTGCGCGGCCACTTCGACGACACGCAGGGCATCGCGTTCCAATCCCACCAGGGCTTCTTGTCGTTGGCGGATGGCCACATCTTCGGCGTGGGCCTGGGCCAGTCCCGCGCGAAGTGGTTCTACCTGCCGGAGGCCCGCAACGACTTCATCTTCGCCGTCATCGGCGAGGAGCTCGGCCTGTGGGGCGGCGCGCTGGTGATTACACTGTTCGCGCTGCTGGGCTTCTTCGGCATGCGCACCGCGCTGCGGGCGCAGACGCAGTATCAGACGCTGATGGCCGCATCTCTGACCGCGGCGGTGGTCTCCCAGGCCTTCATCAACATGGCCTATGTCGTGGGGCTGCTGCCGGTGACGGGCATCCAGCTGCCGATGCTGTCCGCCGGCGGGTCCTCGGCGGTGTTCACCCTCGGCGCGATGGGCGTGCTGGCGTCCGTGGCGCGCCACGAGCCGGACGCGATCTCGTCGATGCAGAACTACGGTCGCCCTGTATTCGACCGCATCTTCTTTATCGCCGAGCCCCGTGCGCTGAAGCAGCGCCGCCCGGCGCCAGCCGCCGCGCCGCGCCGCGAGCGCTACGGCACGCCGGTGACCCAGCCGGTCGCCGCGGCCTACCATAGGCAGCCGCACCGCCGGACCCAGCGCCGTTAGGAGATCTATGACCACCGAGAACTTCAGCGTCGTCATCGCAGGTGGCGGCACCGCGGGCCACATCGAGCCCGCACTTGCAGTCGCGGAGGTGCTTCGCGACGCGTACGGGGCAAACGTCGTCGCCCTCGGCACCGAACGCGGACTGGAAACGACCATCGTGCCCGCCCGCGGGTTCGAGCTTTCCCTGATCGACCCGGTGCCCATCCCGCGCAAGAAACCGTGGAAGCTCGCCTCCGTGCCGTTCAAGCTGGCGCGCAGCGTGCGCCAGGCCAAGCAGGCCATGAAGCGCAGCGGTGCGATCGCCGTCTTCGGCACCGGCGGCTACGTCTCCGGCCCAGCGTATCTGGCCGCGAAGCAGCTGGGCCTGCCGTTTTTCGTGCTGGAGACCAACGCGCTGGCCGGCATGGCCAACAAGCTGGGCGTGAAAATCGGCGGCACCGGGTTGAACGCGGTGCCCAATTCCGGCATGGCAGGCGAGGTTGTCGGCGTGCCAGTGCGCCCCGGCGTGGGGGTGGACCCGGACGGCGCGAAGCGTGAGCGCGGCCTGCGCATGTGGAACCTGCAGGAAGACCGCCCGACCATCCTGGTCACTGGCGGCTCCCAGGGCGCGGTGAGCATCAACGCGGCCTTGGCCGACGCGGTGGAGCGCCTCACCGGCGCGGGGTACCAGATCCTGCACGCCTACGGCCGCAAGAACGACGCGCCGGCGGCCTACGACCACTACACGGCCGTGCCCTATATCGACGACATGGAAGCCGCATACGCCGTCGCCGACGTGGTGGTGTGCCGCTCCGGCGCCATGACGGTCGCCGAGAACTCTGCCGCTGGCATCCCTGCCATCTACATCCCCCTGCCGCACGGCAACGGCGAGCAGGGGCTCAACTCCTCCCACCTCGTCGACGCCGGAGCGGCCCTGCGTATCGACGATGCGGCACTGAGCGGCGACGTGCTCGTCGAGAAGCTGCTACCCCTGAAGGACCCCGACGCACGCGCGACGATGCGCGCAGCACTCGAGGACACCGGCGCTGGCAGCGTTGCCGAGGACCTTGCCGCGCGCATCGTCGCGGCTGCTGGAAAGGACACATAAATGACAGATCTCTCTCGCGTCCACCTCATCGGCATCGGCGGGTCCGGCATGTCCGGCGTGGCGCACATCCTGCTGGACCGCGGCGCGACCGTGACCGGCTCCGACGCCAAGGATTCCCGCCCCGTGCGCGCGCTGAAAGCCAAGGGCGCCAAGGTCGCTCTTGGGCACGACGAGGCCAACCTGGAGCTGTCCGGCGAGCTGCCCACCGCCGTGGTGACCAGCTTCGCCGCCATCCCGCAGGACAACCCTGAGCTGGTGCGCGCCAAGCGAGAGGGCATTCCGCTGCTGCGCCGCTCCGACCTGCTCGCGGAGCTGATGGAGGGCTCGACCCAGCTGCTGCTCGCCGGCACACACGGCAAGACGTCCACGACCTCAATGGCGGTGGTGGCGCTGCAGGCGGCGGGGGAGGACCCCTCGTTCGCCATCGGCGGCCAGCTCAACCGCGCCGGCACCAACGCCCACCACGGCCACGGCGACGTGTTCGTGGCGGAGGCCGACGAGTCCGACGCTTCGCTTTTGCGCTACTCGCCGGATGTCGCGGTGATCACGAACATCGAGCCGGACCACCTGGACTTCTACGGCACTAGCGAGAAGTACTTCCAGGTTTTCGACGATTTCGCGGACTTGGCAAAGCATGTGGTGGTTTGCCTCGACGACGACAACGCCGCCGCCTGCGGCGAGCGCGCCCTCGAGCGCGGCCTGACGGTTTCCGGCTACGGCACCGCGGAGGCTGCCGCCCGCCACCCGAAGATCCCCGCTGGGGCTGTGATCACCGGCGAGCGCCAGGACGGCGAGCACACCGTGGTGGAGGCGCAGCTGCGCACCGGCCGCATCTCCGGAGACGTGATGTACACGCTGGCGATTCCGGGCCGCCACATGGTGCTCAACTCCGCCGCCGCACTGCTCGGCGGCGTGCTCGTGGGCGCCGACCCGGCAAAACTCGCCCAGGGATTGAGCGAGTTCAGCGGTGTGCGCCGCCGCTTCGAGTTCAAAGGCGAGGCGAACGGGACCCGTGTCTACGACGATTACGCCCACCACCCGACGGAGGTCGCTGCCGTGCTCACCGCCGCCCGGGACAAAGTTGCAGCTGAGGGTAATGGCGCCCGCGTCGTGGTCTGTTTCCAACCCCACCTGTACTCGCGCACCCAGGAGTTCGCGACTGAGTTCGCCGAAGCACTTTCGCTTAGCGACGAATGCGTGCTGCTGGATATCTTCGGCGCCCGTGAAACACCGGTGGAGGGCGTGACCTCCCGGATCATCGCCGAGAAGATGACCGCGCCCGTGCGTTTGGAGTCGGACTTCTCCGCGGCGCCCGCGACCGTGGCGGCGGTAGCCAAACCCGGAGACCTCGTGCTCACCATGGGTGCGGGCAGCGTGACCATGCTGGCGGACGAGATTCTCGCCGCGTTGCGGGAGGCATAACGTGTCCCGCCGCGCGATCGCGATTGTCGCCGGCTGCGTAGCCCTTGTGCTCGCGGTCGTGGCGGCACTGCCGTTTACCCCGGCCATGCCTGTCGACGATGTCAACGTCGAAGGTGCTGTGAATCTGCCCGCCGAGGAAGTGAAGTCGCTTTCCGGCGTGGAGGTAGGCACCCCGATGGGGCGCGTGGACGTGCATGGGGCCGCCCAGAACGTGGCTGCCAACCCGTGGGTCAGTTCGGTGACGGTGAAGCGCAATTGGCCGAATGCAGTGGATGTCACGGTGGTGGAGCACACCCCGGTGGCCTGGATCGACCAGGGCGGCGAGCCTCACCTGATTAACAGCGAGGGCAAGGATTTCGTTGTTGCCCAGCCGCCGGTGGGGGCGGTGCAGCTCGTCGACATGAACGAAGAGCAACTGCCCAAGGCGGTGGAGGTCGCCTCCGCGATTACCGACCCGGCCCGCCCGCAGGTCCGCGAGCTGACCCGCGACGGGGACCATAGTTTCGTGCTCAAGCTGGATGGCGACAGGACTGTCACGTGGGGTGCGGCGGAAGACAACCAGAATAAAGCGCTCGCGCTTGAGACGGTGCTGCAGCTGCCCGGAAAAACATTCAATATTTCCAACCCGGAGTTGGTCACTTCGCGCTAAAACCGCAGGTCACAACCCTAAAGTAGTGGTTGAGGGTTGTGACACGCCGACCCAGAAAACAAAAAACGGGCAGCTTTCACACAAGATGGGTAGCAACTGCAAAAACCAACTTGTGAAAGGCGAGACAATCACCATGACCTCTCCCGCCAACTACCTCGCCATGATCCGCGTCGTCGGTGTCGGCGGCGGCGGCGTGAACGCCGTCAACCGCATGATCGAGGAAGGCCTCAAGGGCGTCGAGTTCGTTGCCATCAACACCGACTCCCAGGCGCTGCTGTTTACGGATGCCGACACGAAGCTCGACATTGGGCGCGAGGCCACCCGTGGCCTCGGCGCAGGTGCGAATCCCGAGGTTGGCCGCACCTCCGCCGAGGACCACAAGCAGGAGATCGAGGAGTCCCTGAAGGGTTCCGACATGGTCTTCGTCACCGCCGGCGAGGGTGGCGGCACCGGCACCGGCGCCGCCCCGGTGGTCGCCGGCATCGCCAAGAAGATGGGCGCGCTGACCATCGGTGTGGTCACCCGTCCGTTCACTTTCGAGGGCAAGCGTCGCACCCGTCAGGCTCTTGAGGGCATTGAGAACCTCAAGGAAGTCTGCGACACCGTCATCGTCATTCCGAACGACCGTCTGCTGCAGCTGGGCGATGCCGAGCTTTCCATGATGGAGGCCTTCCGGGCGGCGGACGAGGTGCTCTACAACGGTGTCCAGGGCATCACCAACCTCATCACCATCCCGGGCATGATCAACGTCGACTTCGCGGACGTGCGCTCCGTCATGGCCGACGCCGGCTCCGCGCTGATGGGCGTCGGCTCCGCCCGCGGCGACAACCGCGTGATGACGGCCACCGAGCAGGCCATCAACTCCCCGCTTTTGGAGACCACGATGGAGGGCGCAAAGGGCGTGCTCATCTCGGTTGCCGGCGGCTCCGACCTGGGCCTGATGGAGGTCAACAACGCGGCCTCCATCGTCGAGGAGAAGGCCGACGAGGACGCCAACATCATCTTCGGCACGATCATCGACGACAACCTGGGCGACGAGGTCCGCGTGACCATCATCGCCACCGGCTTCGACGAGAAGGCCAACGCCCGCCCGGCCGAGGTTGCTGAGCAGGAAGCGCCGCAGCCGGAGCAGACCTCCACCAAGGTCGTGGAGGCTGAGCCGGCCAAGGAGGAGTACCAGCCGCGCCACCGCTACGAGCCGTCCACCCGCAGCGGCCTGTTCACCGAGCGCGAGCCTCGCGACGGCGGCTTTGACGGCGGTTTCGATGACGTCGATGTGCCGGACTTCATGCGCTAGTTAAGCTGGCAGGCATGCCAGATCTTTCCACTCGCCCCGTCCGCATGGTGTTCACCTCCCGTGCGGGCGGGGTTTCTGCTGCCCCCTACGACTCCTTCAACCTGGGAACCCACGTCGGCGACGACGCCACCGACGTCGCCGCCAACCGCGCCCGGCTTGCGCAAATACTTGGCCTGCCCGAGGAGCGCTTTGTGTGGATGGAGCAGCTGCACACCAACACAGTCACGCTTGTCGACGGACCTTCGGCCACCCCCGTGGAAGCCACCGACGCACTGGTCACCAAAGAAAAGAACCTGGCCCTGTGCGTGCTCGTGGCGGATTGCACCCCGGTGCTGCTGTCGGACCACACCGCCGGCGTCATCGGTGCGGCCCACGCCGGCCGCATGGGTGCGCGCAACGAGATCGTGAAAAACACCGTCGAGGCGATGGTGGGCCTCGGCGCCGAGCCGTCGCGCATCCAGGTGCTGTTGGGCCCTGCCGCGGCCGGGAATTCGTATGAGGTCCCGGAGGGGATGGCTTTAGACGTCGAGAAGCATTTGCCCGGCTCCCGCACACGCACAACGAAGGGCACGCCTGGCATCGACGTGCGCGCGGGGCTGGTGCGCCAGCTGATGAGCCTGGGCGTGACCCACATCGACGCGGACCCGCGCGACACCATCACCGACACCGATTTCTTCTCCCACCGCCGCGAAGGTGTGACCGGACGGCAAGCTGGCGTAATTTGGATGCCTAATGTCTGATCTCGCACGAAACCTTGACACCGTCCGCCAGCAGATCCGCGACGCGGAGCGCACCGCCGGCCGTGAAGAAGGCAGCGTCGCCCTTTTGCCGGTAACGAAGTTCCACCCGGTGGAGCGCATTGTCGAGCTGGCTTCGCTCGGTATTACGCTGGTGGGGGAGAACCGCGAGCAGGAGGCCCGCGACAAGGCGGCTGCGCTCGCAGGCCGCTGCGGCATCGCCATGATCGGCCAGATCCAGTCCAAGAAGGCCAATTCGGTCGCGCGCTGGGCCTCAGAGGTTCACTCGTTGGACTCGCTGAAACTGGTCCACGGACTCAACCGCGGCATGGCGTTGGCGCTCGGGCGCGGCGACCGTGAAAGCGAGACCCTGCCGTGCATGGTGCAGCTGTCTTACGACGGCGACACTGCCCGCGGCGGCGCCCAGCTCGACGATGTGCCCGCGATCGTGGAAGCGGTGGAAGAATCCGAGCACCTCGAGCTGGCCGGGTTCATGGTCGTTCCACCGCTGGATTCGCAGCCACGCGAAGTGTTTGCTCAGGCGCGTTCGTTGACGGATGACTACGCCACCAAGCTCAACCGCAACTTGAGACTTTCCGCAGGTATGAGCGGTGATTTCGCCGACGCGATAGCCTGCGGATCCGATATCGTGCGTGTCGGAACAGCCCTCCTCGGGCCCCGGCCCGTAGTCTGAACTCCACCGCGAATCACCCCATAAAAGGAGCCGCCCGCATGTCCTTCTTTGACAGTGCTAAAGACTTTTTCGGCCTCGGCCCCGTGGATAACGGCGAGGACGACGCATATTACGACGACCCGCAGTACGCTGCAGGCGCCGCTGGTGTAGCCGCCGTCGGTTCTACCGCGTACGACCGTTCGGCCCGCCCCGAGCGCCCCGAACGCGCTGAGCGCCCGTCGCGCATGGACCGCCCTGCTGCCCGCGACTACAGCCGCGATGCCGTCCGCCCCAGCTACCGTTCCACGCCGCACATCGTCACTGCGGCGCCGCGCAACTACAACGACGCCAAGGAGATCGGCGAGCCGTTCCGCGACGGCGACGCTGTGGTTATGGACTTGACCGACCTGGACACCGCCGACGCGAAGCGCATCGTCGACTTCGCCGCCGGCCTGTGCTTCGCCCTGCGAGGCAGCATGCACAACCTCTCTCGGGGCGTTGAGACCCGCAAGCGTGTGTTCGCCATCGTGCCCGAGAACGCCAATTTAGAGAAGGACGACCTCAAGCGTGCTGCCGGTTTGCGTTAGCCGGTAGGGTGGTTCGGCGTGGCACTTTTCGGAGCAATCATCTACGCCCTAGTGGGGCTGTATTCGCTGCTGGTTATCGTGCGCATCATCATTGAGATGGTGCAGGCGTTTTCCAAGCAGTTCGACCCGCCGCACTGGTTCATCATGGTGGCCGAGCCCATCTTCCGGGTCACCGACCCGCCGGTGAATGCGCTGCGCAAACTTATCCCGCCGTTGAAGCTCGGCGGCAGTGGCGTGGGGTTGGACGTGAGCGTCATTGTTCTGTTTTTCATCCTCATGCTCATCCAGATGCTTATCGGCGGCGTGCTGATAAATCCGGCGCTGCGGTAGCTTTACTTGAGCTTTAACCCGGCTTTATGGCTAGGCTGGGCTACACTCGTCGAACGAAACCGTTACAATTCAGCAGATAATGCTTCGCGCGAGCGAGTACTCACACGATTATCGAAGGGAACGCAAATGCCGCTGACACCAGCTGACGTGCACAATGTCGCTTTCAGCAAGCCGCCGATTGGCAAGCGAGGCTACAACGAGGACGAGGTGGACCAGTTCCTCGACCTCGTCGAGGACACGCTTGCACAGCTGCAGGATGAGAATGACGAGCTGCGTTCCCGCCTCGAGGAGGGCGGCCAGGGTGCAGTTGCCGCAGCGCCGGCGCAGCGTTCCGAGGATGTGGACGAGGTCGCTATCCGTCGCGAGGTGGAGCAGAAGGTCCGCGCAGACTTCGAGGAGCAGCTGCGCTCCGCGAAGCAGGCGCAGGAGAAGGCTGAGGCCGAGGCACGCTCCGCTAAGGACGAAGCCGCGAAGGCCCGCAAGCAGGCTGAGGAGGCCTCGAAGGCGCCGAAGCAGGCAACCGCCCCGGCCGCTGCCGCATCCCAGCCGGCACGCAGCGACGTTTCCGCCGACACTCACGTGCAGGCAGCCAAGGTGCTCGGCCTTGCCCAGGAGATGGCGGACCGCCTGACCAGCGACGCACAGGCGGAGGCTTCCTCCATGCTGGCTGATGCCCGCGCCGCCGCAGAGCGCGAGATCGCCGAGGCCGAGTCCAAGTCCAAGAAGCAGCTCGAGGACGCGCAGACTCGTTCCCGCACCCAGCTGCAGGACGCGGAATCCCGCTCCAAGCAGCTGGTGACCGACGCCCAGAAGAAGGCTGAGGAGACCACCAACGAGGCGAACTCCCGCGCCGAGGCGCAGATCCGCCAGGCCGAGGAGCAGGCGAACAAGCTCAAGGCTGACGCCGAGCGCAAGCACACCGAGATCATGAACACGGTGAAGCAGCAGCAGACCGCGCTGGAGAACCGCATCGCGGAGCTGCGCACCTTCGAGCGCGAGTACCGCACTCGTCTGAAGACGCTGCTGGAGTCCCAGCTGGAGGAGCTCGAGTCGCGCTCCACCACCGCGCCGAACGAGAAGTAGTACCTGACTCTTCACAAACGCCCAGCATCGTTGTAGGATGCTGGGCGTTACTCGTAACACGCTTTGATCCGGCTATCACCGGGGAGCGTTTCCGGAAGAACGGCTTGTGCTTACTAGACCCGGACGTCACACACGGAAGACGTAACTTCCTTCACCGCAACGAAGTGGGGGCGTACCTAGCGCCCCAAGCAGGGTGGTACCGCGCAGCAATGCGTCCCTGCACGGCTGAAGGAGTGATGTCATGGTTGGCAACGTCTACCCCAAGGTGGATATGACAGGCGGCAGCGACCGCTTCCCAGAGATGGAGCGCGTTGTCCTGGACTACTGGAACACGGACGGCACGTTCAAGGCTTCCCTGGAGCAGCGCGAGGGCTGCGATGAGTACGTGTTCAACGACGGGCCGCCGTTTGCGAACGGCATGCCGCACTACGGCCACCTGCTCACCGGCTACGTCAAGGACATCGTGCCGCGTTTCCGCACCATGTCCGGCTACCACGTCCCGCGTGTCTTTGGCTGGGACTGCCACGGCCTGCCCGCTGAGCTGGAGGCGGAAAAACAGCTCGGCATCACCGACAAGGCCCAGATCGAGGACATGGGCCTGGAGAAGTTCAACGAGTACTGTGCCAAGTCCGTCATGCACTACGCGGGCGAGTGGGAGGATTACGTCACCCGCCAGGCCCGCTGGGTGGACTTCGAAAACGGCTACAAGACCATGGACCCGGAGTACATGGAGTCCGTCATGTGGGCGTTCAAGGAGCTCTACGACAAGGGCCTGATCTACCAGGGCTTCCGCGTCCTGCCGTACTCCTGGGCCGAGCACACCCCGCTGTCCAACCAGGAGACCCGCCTGGACGACTCCTACCGCGACCGCCAGGATCCTACCGTCACTGTGACCCTGCCGTTCACCGGCGGGCGCGCAGGCTACGCCGCGGAGAAGACCTGGGCCGAGCATCCTGAGCTTCACGACGCCTCCGCGATCGCCTGGACCACGACCCCGTGGACCCTGCCGTCCAACCTGGCCCTCGCGGTCCACCCAGAGGTGGAGTACTCGTTGGTCAAGGTCGGTGCGGACGGGGCCGAAGGGTTCGTCGATAAGCAATTGCTCCTTGCCACGAGCCTGCTCGACGCCTACGCGAAGGAGCTCGGCGAGTACGAGGTTGTCGCCACCTACGAGGGTGCGCAGCTGGAAGGCCTGGAGTACGAGCCGGTCTTCGATTACTTCCGCGACCACGACAACGCGTTCATGATCCTCAACGCGGGCTACGTGACCACTGAGGACGGCACCGGCGTGGTCCACCAGGCGCCCGCCTTCGGTGAGGACGACATGCTCACCTGCCAGGAGTACGGCATCGACCTGGTCATCCCCGTCGACGCCGACGGCAAGTTCACCTCGCTCGTGCCGGAGTACGAGGGCAAGCTCGTCTTCGACGCCAACCGCGACATCATCCGTGACCTGCGCGCCAAGGGCCGCGTGCTGCGCGACCAGACCATCGTGCACTCCTACCCGCACTCCTGGCGCTCGGGCGAGCCGCTGATCTACATGGCGCTGCCGGCGTGGTTTGTGAAGGTCACCGACATCCGCGACCGCATGGTTGAGCTGAACCAGGAGATCGAGTGGATCCCGTCGCACATCCGCGACGGCCAGTTTGGCAAGTGGCTCGAAGGTGCGCGCGACTGGAACATCTCGCGCACCCGCTACTGGGGCTCGCCGGTGCCGGCGTGGGTGTCCGACAACCCGGACTACCCGCGCGTGGACGTCTACGGCTCCCTGGACGAGCTGGAGCGCGACTTCGGCACCCGCCCCAAGTCCCTGCACCGTCCGCACATCGACGAGCTGGTCCGCCCGAATCCGGACGACCCGACCGGCAAGTCCATGATGCGCCGCGTGCCGGACGTGTTGGACTGCTGGTTCGAATCTGGCTCCATGCCGTTCGCGCAGTACCACTACCCGTTTGAAAACCGGGAGGAGTTTGATACCCGTCAACCGGCGGACTTCATTGTGGAGTACTCCGGGCAGACCCGCGGCTGGTTCTACGTGCAGCACGTGCTGTCCACCGCGCTGTTCGACCGCGTGGCGTACAAGAAGGTCGTCGCGCACGGCATCGTGCTGGGCTCGGACGGGCAGAAGATGTCCAAGTCCAAGGGCAACTACCCGAACGTGATGGAGGTATTCGACCGCGACGGCTCCGACGCCATGCGTTGGTTCCTCATGTCCTCGCCGATCCTGCGCGGCGGCAACCTGATCGTCACCGAGCAGGGCATCCGCGAGGGCGTGCGCCAGGCGCTGCTGCCGATCTGGAACGCGTACACGTTCCTGCAGCTGTACTCATCGGAAGATGCGCAGTGGTCCGTGGACTCGGATAACGTGCTCGACCGCTACATCCTGGCCAAGACGCACGACCTGGTGGCAGCTGTGGGCGAGGCTCTCGACGATACCCGCATCGCCGACGCCTGCGACGAGGTGCGCCGCTACGCCGACACGCTGACCAACTGGTACGTGCGCCGCTCCCGCGACCGTTTCTGGGAGGGCCAGGAGGCGCACCCGGAGGCGTTCAACACGCTCTACACGGTGCTCGAGGTCGTCTCCCGCGCTGTGGCGCCGCTGCTACCGTACGTCTCCGAGGTGATCTGGCGCGGCCTCACCGGCGGCCGTTCGGTGCACCTGAGGGACTACCCGCAGGCCACCGAACTGCCGGCCGACGCCGATCTGGTCGCCGCCATGGACGCCACCCGTGCAGTGTGCTCCGCGGCATCGTCAGTGCGCAAGGCGAACAAGCTGCGCAACCGCCTGCCGCTGCCGAAGCTCACCGTCGCGCTGCCGGAGTCGGCCAAGCTCGAGGCGTTCCGCTCCACCATCCGCGATGAGGTGAACGTGAAAGACGTCGTGTTGACTGACGACGTCGACTCCGCCGGATCCTTCGAAGTCGTGGTCAACGCGAAGGTGGCCGGTCCGTCGCTTGGCAAGGACGTGCAGCGCGCCATCAAGAACGTCAAGGCCGGAAACTACGAGCGTCGCGGCGACGACGTGGTGGTCGACGGCGACATCGTGCTCACCCCGGAGCTCTACACCGAGCGACTGGTGGCGGAGAACCCGGACAGCACCGCGCGTGTCGACGCCGACGGCACCGTCGGCCTAGTCGTCCTGGACACCGAGGTCACCGAGGAACTCGAGGCCGAGGGCTGGGCTGCCGACGTGATCCGCGGCCTGCAGGACGCCCGCAAGCGCGAGGGCTTCGAGGTCTCCGACCGCATCGCCGTGGTGCTGGCCGTGCCCGCAGAGAAGGAGGCGTGGGCCCGCACCCACGCCGACCACATCGCCGCCGAGACCCTGGCGACATCCTTCGACGTGGTCACCGAGCCGGTCGAGGGCCACGACGTGCTCGACGGTGTGACCGCCTCCGTGCGGAAGAACGGCTAAGTTCTGCTGGGAGAAGCTGGGGCCTCACCCGTGCAGGGTGGGCCCCTTTCTTCACGCTGGGCGGGGGCGGCGCACCGGCGTTCGTTTGTGGGCACTATGCAGCTGCATAGTCTCTGGCGTGGTCTTGGGGGTGGTCGTGTGGGACGCCCGAGGGGGAGGCGACTACGCAGCTGCATAGTTTCTCCTTTCAACTTTGGGAAGTCACCCACTATGCAGCGGCATAGTTTTTCGGGGTGTGCGGGGCGCTTGGGGCGGGGCGCTGACTATGCAGCTGCATAGTTTTTCCTTCCAACTTTGGGGGGCCACCCACTATGCAGCGGCATAGTTTCTCGGGGTGTGTGGGGCGGGGTATTCACTATGCAGCTGCATAGTGAACGGCTTTTATGTTCGACTTCTTTGCTTAGTAAAACGACATGCATTGTCCACTTCAGTGGACATTTTACGTAAAACCCTTGACCCGAACACATGAGCGTTCTATAAAGGTGTCAATGTTCATGAGTAAGGGGATTAACCATGACAGTTGCGGTGGAAGAACGGACAGACGGTCGAACGGGTGGCCTGCCGGCAGAGGTGCTCGAGGACCAGATCAAATGCAATCAATTGTCGGCGAACTATCACCGGGCGCTAATGCTCGATGCTGTGGGGCAGTTCGACGAGCAGGGGCTCGCGGAGCAATACGGGGAGAAGTCGACGGCAACGTGGTTGCGCAGCGAGCTCAACCTTCCGCAGGCCACGGCGTTCGAGTATGTGCGTGTGGCGCGGGGGCTGAGGAAGTTCAGGAGTTTGTACGACGCCTTCGAATCTGGCGTGATGCCGTACTCGACGGTTCGCTACCTACTCCAGTATGTGGATGAGCGCAACGAGGAGCAATATGTCGAGCTTGCGCTGAGTATGTCGTTTGCTGATCTCCAGCTTTTGCTCGCCGGGGCAAGACCCAAAGAAGAGGACCCGACTGAACCTTTCGCTCGCGCCCGCGAGTGCGAGGACGGCATGCTCGCCTTCGAGGCGAGGCTTCCGGCGGTAGCTGGCCAAAAACTCCTGACTGCGCTGAAGGTGGCGCAGTTGGCCAGTTTCGGTCTCGAGGATGTGGACCCGGATGATCTGCAGGATCCGGAGAAGGTGCAGAAGCTTATCGACGACGCAGCTGCCGCCGAAGACGCCGTCCCGTCAGAGCAGGACCGCGCCCCGCGCAAACGCACGAAGATCACGATGGACGACATCGTGCGTTCGGTGTCGCGTTACGGGCCCCCAGAAAAACAGGATGTGTACGGGGCCTTGTTGTCCATGATCGACATGGTCCGTGCAAACCCGAAGAGTCCGCTTCGTAGCCCTGGTGTGCAGGTTAACCTCATGGTGAATCAGCAAGGTCAGTGCTGGATGCCGGAAAACCGCTCGGCCTCTTCTGAGGATGTGCGCAGTTACCTCGCCAACGCGATGGTGCGTTTGCACTTGCTGGATGAGACGGGACTGACTATCCACGTCGGCCGTTCGCGGCGGTTCGCGACAGACGGCCAAGTGCAGGCTCTGCTGGCGATCTGGGGGTATCAATGCGCCATGCCTGGATGTTCGCATAGGCGCTTCATAGAGATGCACCACATAAAAGAGTGGGAACACGGAGGTATGACGGATTTGGACAACCTGATCCCGCTGTGCTCGAGTTGCCACTCCCAGGTGAGTCACGGGGTGATCACCATAGAGCGCCAGGGGAGTGATCTGTTCTTCACGTTCAAAAACGGTGCCCGGTTCGTCTCGCGCAACCGAAAGCAGCCGAGGCGAATGGAGTACGTCGCCGGAGATTCGTTCGCCGGGTGAGGGGATTGGAACAAGGTGGTCCCGGTGGTGCACAGTGGTGGACATGAACCGCTGGGTGCTGCACATCGACATGGATGCGTTCTACGCGTCCTGCGAGCAGCTGACCCGGCCCACGCTCAAGGGGCGCCCAGTGTTGGTGGCAGGAGTGTCCGGCCGAGGAGTGGTCGCCGGCGCGAGCTACGAGGCGCGCAAGTATGGGGCGCACTCGGCGATGCCGACGCACCGGGCGGCGCGCCTGGTGGGATCGAAAGCGGTATTGGTGGCCCCGCGCAGGCCGGTCTACGCGGCGGCGTCGCGGCGAGTGTTCGAGGTCATCGGCAGGTATGTGGACGTGGTGGAGCAGCTGTCCATCGACGAGGCGTTCATGGAGCCGGAGGGCTTGGTCGGGGTGAGCCCGGAAGGCGTGGAGCAATGGGCGAACGAGCTGCGCGCGGCGATCAAGGAAGAGACAGGTTTGCCCAGCTCGATCGGGGCGGGTCCGGGAAAGCAGTACGCCAAAATTGGCTCGGGTCGGGCGAAGCCGGACGGGGTGTTTGTCATCCCGCACGACCGGCAGCTGGAGATCCTGCACCCGATGCCGGTCAGCGAGTTGTGGGGCGTGGGACCAGTAACTGAGTCGAAGTTGCTCGCCGCCGGGATCGAAACGATTGGAGACCTAGCTAATCTCAGCGAGAAGGAGTTGGATATCGCCATCGGTGGCGCGGTGGGCAAGCAGTTGTGGTGGCTGGCGCGAGGCGTGGATGAGCGGCCGGTGGCGCCGAGGGCGGAGTCGAAGCAGATCTCTTCGGAGCACACCTACCCGCAGGATTTGACCACCCCGGCGGAGGTGGACGCGGCGCTGGAGCGGGCGGCTGCGGAGTCGCACCGCAGGCTGCGCAAGGACGGTCGCGGGGCGCGAACGGTGACGGTGAAGCTGCGGATGGCGGACTTCCGCATCGAGTCGCGCTCGGCGACGCTGCCGTACGCCACCGATGACGCGGAGACGCTGCTGGCCACCGCGTTTAGGATCGTGCGCTACCCGGACGAGGTGGGCCCGATCCGGCTGGTAGGAGTGTCGTACTCGGGGCTGGAGGACACGCTGCAGGACGTGCTGTTTCCGGAGTTGGACCAGGCGATTGTGAAGCCGGCGCCGGTGTCGGCGGATTATGAAACCGGGGTGAGCGATCACGAAACGCAGTTCGACACGGAAGTGCACCAGGAGACCGCACCGGAGCGCGGGGCGTGGCGCGCGACGCAGGACGTCTACCACCCGGAGTACGGCCACGGCTGGGTCCAAGGTGCCGGTAAGGGCTGGGTGACGGTGCGGTTTGAAACGCGGGCGACGGGTCCGGGCCGGATCAAAAGCCTGCGCGCGGACGACCCGCAGCTCCAGCAGGCGGACCCGCTGGATTCGCTGGCGTGGCAGGACTGGTTCTCACAGCAGTGAGCGCGGATCCACGCCGGTGGCCAGCGCGGTGGCCAGCGCGATGCGGGCCTGTCCGGCGCTGAGGTAGCCGGCGGGTAGCGCACCCAGGTCGCCGAGGGTGGAGCCGCCGCCGGCGCCGCCGTACGCGAACGACACCTCGCCGTAGGGCACCGACGTCGCAACAACTACCGGTACCCCGCGGCGCAGCAGCTTTGCGACGGCTCCGCCCATGCCCGCCGACACATTGCCGGAGCCGAGGGCTTCGAGGACGAGCCCGTCGATAGGCCCGAGTGCGCGGATGAGGGCGTCGTCGGCACCGGCCCAGGCGCGGATGATGGGGATGTTCAACCCGTCCAGAGGCGCGGCCGGCACCGCCATGGGGCGGGGCAGGGGCGTGCCGCTGGTCAGGGTGAAAGCGTGCTCGGCGGTGGTCTGTGTCTTCATCAGCCCGCGCGCAGGGAGGGTCTCGCCCGCGAAGTGGACGAGGACGCCGGTGTCGCGCCGGGTGGCGGCCACCTCGATCGCGCCGCGCAGGTTGGCGGGGCCGTCGGGGTGCGCGTGGTCGGCGGGGCGCATCGCGCCGGTGAGCACTACGGGGCGAGGGTCGGCGTGGACGAGGTCCAGCGCGAGGGCGGTCTCGGCCATGGAGTCGGTGCCGTGGGTGATGACGAGGGAGGCGGAGTCGTCGAGAAGCGAAGTGCGCACGGTTTCGCGCAACATGTCGATCTCTGCCAAGCCCATGGACGAGGAATCGAGGCTGGCCACGTCGATCGCGCGGACTTGGCGGGTGGTGCCGCTGCGGGCGACGAGTTCCTCCCCGGTGAGCGTGGGCACGAGCGCGCCACGGTCGTTTGCGGTGGAGGCGATCGTGCCGCCGGTTGAGATGACTAACACGTTCATGCACACAGAGTGCCAGAAAGTTGCGGGTGTGCAGTAACGTGAAACGAGAGATTTACGCTACGCAAGGAGAACACGTGAAAGCACCGAAACTTGTCGCAGCCGCAGCTGTCGCGGGCCTGGCCCTGAGCCTGACGGCCTGCTCCGAGGATTCGGACACGACCGAAACCACCGCCGAAACCCAGGCTGCCTCCTCCGAGGCTGCCCCGGTGGCGGAAATGCCGACGGCGGAAGAGCTCAACGCTGTGCTGCAGCGCGCCGCCGACCCGAACCTGCCCATCGCCGAACGCGCGAACACCGTGCAGGGCGGCGAAACCACGCCGGAGCTGTTCGACCTGATGACGCAGTCGCAGCAGGAATCCGGCGCGAACTTCCAGGTGGTCAACCCGGTGCTTCCGGGCTACACCGCCAACTCCGTGCTCGCCACCGTGAACTTCACCCGCCCGGACGCTGAGTCCCAGCTGGCGGAGGACGTGGAGTTCATCAACGAGGAAGGCAACTGGAAGATCTCCAAGAGCTGGGCCTGCTTCCTGGTCAGCAACACCCTTGCCCCGGAGCAGGTGCCGGACATGTGCAACACCGGTGCGCCGGCTGCACCTGAGGCGCCGGCAGAGCAGCCGCCGGCCGAGCCACCGGCCGAAGCGCCGGCGCTCTAAGCGCCGTACTGCACAGCGCGGGTGATGTCTTGGACCACCCGCGCTTTGTCGTCTCCGCCGTAGATCAGGCGGGTGGTCCAGGCGGTCTGGCCGGACACCGGCAGCGGGCGCGACAAGTCCACCACGATCTGCCCCTCGGAGGTTGTGCGGGAGGAATCCACCTGCACGCTTTCGCCCTCGAGCTCGCCGGGGCCGTCGATCGTGACGTTGTTGTTCTGCGGGCGCTCCTCAACCTTCGTGTCCAGCGTCAACGTGTCGCCGTCGCGGGAGACCAGGGTGTATGTGGTGGTGCGCGTCATCGCGGTATCGCCCGCGACGCGGCTTTCCACGGTCCAGGTCGCGCCGGGGCCGATGGGTTCGTCGGGGAAGACGACGGAGTTGTTGATAAGCGCGATGAGGGTGGGCTCTACAAGCTGGAGGCCGCGCTGCGGCGCGTCGGCGGGGGCGAGCAGTTTCAGGGTGGAGATGCGGCCGGTGTCGTCGGCGCGCCAGCTCATGCGGAACCCCTCGGAAGCGGCGACGTCCTGGCCGATATCCAGGTCGGAGTGCTTGCCGGAGCCGACCACGAAGTCGATGCGGGAATCGGCGTCCTCCTCGTCGCCCTCCGGGGCCGGGGCCTCATCAGCGGTCACTGTCAGCGGCAGGGTGGTTTTGTTCACGTTGCCGCCGGCGGGCGCATCCGCGACCTCGGCTTCGCCCGGGGCGGCGACGTGCTGGTCCACGCCGGCGGACACGGCGACAGCGGTGTCCCACTCAGCATCAGGAGAGTAGCGCACTTCTTCCGGGTTCTCGCCGGGGTTCACCAGGGTGACCGACGGGGCGTCGATAGGAAATGCCGGCACCCCAGCCACCGGATCGTCCTCGGCGGAGGAGCAGGCGGTGAGCGCGAGGGTGAGCGTGGCGGCGGCGGTGATACTGCGGAGGGTGCGGAACATTCTTCAAAAGCTACCTGGCCCGCGCAGCGGAATACAGGCAGGCCGTGTACGACCGGCTAGAGTGGTTCGGCGATGAAGCAGGACACGACAGCACAACGCACCCCGCGCTACCTCGGACTGGTGGTGGCAGTCATGCTCGCGGTTGGCGCGGCGGACCAGGGGATCAAGCAGCTGATGCTGAATTGGTTGGAGCCCGGCGTGCCGCAGCCGGTGATCGGGGATTGGTTCCGCTTCTACCTGCTGTTCAACTCCGGCGCGGCGTTTTCCATGGGGGAGAACCTGACCTGGTTGTTCACCGCGATTCAGCTGGCGTTCGTGCTGGGCGCGCTGTGGTTCGGGCCGCGTATGACCTCGAAGTGGGAGGCGCTGGGCCTGGCGCTTGTGGCCGGGGGCGCGCTGGGCAACCTGATTGACCGGCTATTCCGGGACCCTGGATTCTGGTTCGGCCACGTGGTGGATTACATCTCCGTAGGGAATTTCGCGGTGTTCAACTTGGCCGATGCAGCAATCACCGTCGGGGTGGTGGTGTTCATCCTGGGCACGATCGCGGTGGAGATGAAGGGAGGCGACAATGGGCGGTGAGTTCAGGGCCCTGCCCGTGCCCGAAGGGCTTGAGGGCATGCGGGTGGACGCGGCGATCGCCAAACTCTTCGGCGTCTCCCGCTCCGTCGCCTCCGAGATGGCGGCGGAGGGCGATGTGCTTGTCGACGGAGCTGCCGCCCAAAAATCCGACCGCGTCACCACCGGCGCGATGCTGGAAGTCACCCTGCCTGAGCCGAAGCGCGCGCCGCAGCCGGTGACCGAGCTGGTGGAGGGCCTGGAGATCCTTTACCAGGACGCGGATGTCATCGCCGTGGACAAGCCGGTGGGCGTGGCGGCGCACCCGACGCTGGGCTGGGAGGGCCCGGACGTGGTCGGCGGGCTGCAGGCAATGGGCTTTACCCTGCCGGATGCGGGGCCTCCGGAGCGCCAAGGCATCGTGCAGCGCTTAGACGTGGGCACCTCCGGGGTGATGATCGTGGCGGCGAGCGTGCCCGCCTACTCCGTGCTCAAGCGCGCCTTCAAGGAGCGCACGGTGGACAAGACCTACCATGCGCTGGTTCAAGGCCTGCCGGATCCGATCGAGGGCACCATCGATGCGCCGATCGCGCGTCACCCGTCGGCAGGCTGGAAGTTTGCCGTCACCCAGGACGGCCGCCCGAGCGTGACCCATTACAGCGTCATCGAGGCGTTCCGCCGCGCGAGCCTTCTGGACATCCACCTGGAAACCGGGCGCACCCACCAGATCCGCGTGCACATGTCCTCCATGGGGCACCCGTGTGTGGGCGACCCCATGTACGGCTCGGACCCGAACCTGGCCAAGGAGCTGGGCCTGAAGCGCCAGTGGCTGCACGCCACCAAGCTGGGCTTTACCCACCCGCGCACCGGCGAGTACATGGAGGTTGCCTCCGAGTACCCGGCGGACCTGCGCGCCGCGCTGGATAAAGTGCGGAACGGCTAGATGCGCGAACTCGCCGTGGTGCTCGCGCTGGTGGCCGGGTTCTGGCTCGTCGGCGAGACCAACCCGCCCGCCCCGCCGGTGCTGCAGGGCGACCAGCTCGGCCCGGAGGACGGTGAGACCGCTCAGCAGTACGCCCAGCGCGCCGCCGCGACCCTCGACCATGAGGAGGCGTCCTTCGCCCTGGTCACCTTCGCCCGGCCGCTCGGACCCGACGAGGCTGCCGCGGCACTCGAGCCCGCCCCGCGCGTGAGTGCGCTCGTGGTGCCGGGGGTGGCTCCGGTGGTGGTCCCGGAGGCGTCGATAGGCACAATGCGTATCGACGTCCTCCGGTCCGCCACAACCTCCCCCATGACCGGAGCTGTGGTGTTTGCCCCGCGCACGCAACTGGATCGGATTAACGCCACGGACACAGTCCTTGCTGTGGAAATGCTGCCAGCGGACGCGGTGTGGGGAGCGTTTTCCATCACTCCTTCTGCGACACGTGGGGGTGTATAGTTTGCGGAGTTGTACGCAGGCCCGTTTTGCACCGTTAGGCAAGGAGAGCTCTTGACTTCCTCTACCGAAAACTCAACCGGACACAAGCGTCTTACCCGCGCGGGGCTTGCGTTGGCGACAACCTCCGCGCTCTTCCTCGGTGCCTGCGGTTTCGGCGGCGGCGGGGACGACAGTGCTGAGGGGGCGGGCCTGAACCCCGGCGACTACACCGTCGCCACCAACGAGGGCGTGTCCGACAGTGTGGTGGTCAACGGCACGATCGAGCCGATCCGCTCCGTGAACATCTCCACCCCGGTGCAGTCCGAGGTGGAAAAGGTGGCCGTCAAGGCGGGCGACCGCGTGCAGTCGCAGCAATTCTTGGCCTCCATGAACTCCGAGCAGCTGGAGCGCCAGCTGGAGATCCAGCAGAAGCAGCAGGCGAACGCGCAAGCGGACGCCCAGGCGCAGGTGGATCAGGCACGCGCGGCGCTCAACGCCCACCAGGAAAGCGTGAACAACGGCACTAACGAGGCCATCCGCGCAGCCCAGGCGCAGGTCAACCAGGCGCAGGCGGCGTACGACGCAGCCGTGGCCGCCAACGGCGGGCCCCGCATGATCAACCGCGGCATCGCGGCTGTTGAGCGTGCCGCCGGCGACATCTCTTCGAACCTGGGCATTAGGACAGCGCCCCCGGCCGCGCCGCAACCACCGGCAGCGCCGGCCGCGCCGGCTCCTGTTGCGCCGGAGCAGCCGGGCCAGCCGGGCGGGCTGAGCCCCGAGCAGCTCGCGCAGCTGACGGGAGAGAACGTTGGCGGTGGTGCTGGCGGCGGCGCCGCTGCCGTGGGCTCGGGTATGAGCGTCGAAGAGGCCAGGGCCGCGCTGCAGGATGCGCAAGCGGGGCTGGCTGCGGCGCGGTCGGCGGCGGCGCAGGAGGGCAACCAGCTGCAGGCGCAGCTGGATTCCGCAATACGCCAGGCGGAGACCGCACAGCTCGGCGACGGTGACGGCACCCTGGAGTACCAGGTGCGCGAATCCACCATCTACGCCCCGATGGCGGGCCTGGTCACCAGCGTGGACGTGCGCGAGGGCGACATTCCGCAGGGCAAGCTACTCACCATCGCGGACGACTCCCGCTTGGTCATCCGCACCGACGTGCGTGAATCGGACGTCCCCAACGTCAAGGAAGGCGACCGGGTGGAGTTCACCACCACCGCGACCGGCAAGAAGACGTTCAAGGGCCGCGTCACCCGCATCGCCCCGGCGTCGGATTCCGTTGCCAGCGGCAACCAGAACCCGATGCAAGGTATGCCGCAGCAGGGCAACAACAAATCCAACGAGGTGACTTTCCCGGTGGAGATCGAGGTCACCGGTGACAAGGAAGGCCTGCTGCTCGGCGGTTCCGCCCGCGCGGAGATCATCACCGCCGAGGCGAAGGATGCGCTCAACGTGCCGCTCGACGCGGTCTATGGCGAGGACAACGACCAGAAGGTGCTCGTGCTCGCCACGGACGGCGACGAGGCGAAGTCCGGCACCGTCGAGGAGCGCTCGGTGACAACCGGCGCCTCCAACGACGTGGACGTCGCAGTCACCGGCGGCGAGCTCAAGCCGGGCGACATCGTGATTAACTGGCCGGAGGAGTACGAGGGCCGCGTCGGCGAGACCGTCGAGATCACGGACCCGAACTTCGACGCGGACCAAGTGCGTCAGGCGCGGGAGAAGAAAGAACGCACCACGGCCACAGTGACGGTCACCAGCACCCGTCGTGCCGCCGAGGGGCAGCAGTAGATGACGGAGGCTCCCAAGCACGGCGGCATGGCCGATTCCGGCCTGCTCATCGACATGCGCAATGTGGTCAAAACCTACAACGAGGGCGAACCCAGCGAGCTGACGGTGCTGCACGGGGTGGACTTCTACGCCGACCAGGGCGAGTTCGTCTCCATCGTAGGCCCGTCCGGTTGCGGCAAGTCCACGCTGATGAACTTGATCGGCATGCTGGATAGGCCCACCGAGGGCGCGTACGCCTTCAACGGTGAGCCGGTCTACGCCAAGGAAGACAAAGAGCTCGCCTCCTACCGCAGCAAAAACATCGGCTTTATCTTCCAAAACTTCAACCTGATCGGCCGCATGGACGCGTTGCAGAACGTGGCCATGCCGATGATGTACGCGGGTGTGGAGCGCAAAGAGCGCGACGAGCGCGCCGCCGAACTGCTGGACCGGATGGGCATGGGCGACCGCCTGCACCATAACCCGAATGAGCTTTCCGGCGGCCAAAAGCAACGCGTGGCTATCGCGCGCAGTCTGGCCAACGACCCGGATCTGCTGCTCGCGGATGAGCCCACTGGCGCGCTGGATTCCAAGACCGGACGTATGGTCATGGATCTGTTCCACGAGCTGAACCAGGACCTGGGCAAGGCCATCGTGTTTATTACCCACAACCCGGAACTCGCCGAGGAGACCGGGCGCGTGGTGGAAATGATGGACGGCCGCATTGCCGGCATGCGCCAACCGGGAGGGGCGAGCTAGATGAACATCCGCGAATCCATGCGGCTGGCCGTGTCCAGCCTGAACACCAACAAATTGCGCTCCCTGCTGACGTTGTTGGGCATCATCATCGGCATCATGGCCGTGATCATCATTATGACGCTCGGCCGCGCCCTGGAAAACGACGTGATGGGCGGCCTCGAAGACGCCGGCACCACCACCTACCCGGTCATGGTGCACGAGCGCCCCGAGGAGGGCGAGGGCAGCGACGACCCGTTCGCGGGCTTCGGCATGGCCCCGCCGTCGGACGAGCGCGACGGCATGACCCTGGACGACCTCGACGACTTAACCGCCACATTCGGCGACCGTGTCCGCGGCGTGGACATCGACATCTCCGGGCAGGGCGAGGCTAGTGCCGGGGACAACTCCGTCTCCGTCGGCATCAACCCCGCACTAACCGGTTCGCTGGACCTGCGCAGCCTGAAGGTGCAGTACGGCCGCGGCATCACGCAGGACATGCTCGATGGTCGCCGCCCCGTCGCGGTGGTGTCACCGGAACTCGTGGAGGCACTTTTCGACGGCGACTCTGCCGCCGCTCTCGGCTCGCGCTTCGACATGGATGTGGACGGCACCACCAGCGTGTTCACCATCGTCGGTGTGCTGGAGCGGGCGGAGAAAGACCCCGCGTTCGGCCAATCCGCTGCCGCGGAGATCTTCATTCCCGCCACGGCCGCGGACAGGGTTGGACTGGACGCCAGCTGGACCCCGTCGTTTAGCGTCCGCTCCTCACCCGAAGAAGACCCGGAGGTCTTCCGCGCAGACCTGCAGTCCTACCTGGACCGCAAGTACGCGGGCAACGAGGACTACGAGGCAGAGGTATTCGATATCTCCGCGAGCCTGGAGGGCCTGACCACGATCTTCCGCACCCTGTCCACGGTGCTGTCCGCCATCGGTGGCATCTCGCTGCTCGTCGGCGGCATCGGCGTGATGAACATCATGCTCATCACCGTCACCGAGCGCACCCGCGAGATCGGTGTGCGCAAGGCCCTGGGTGCGACGCGGAACGACATCCGCGTGCAGTTCATCGTCGAATCGATGCTGGTCTGCCTCATCGGCGGCATCATCGGCGTGATCCTCGGCGGTGTGGTGGGATTGATCGCCAGCTCTGCGGTGTTGGAGATGACCTGGCCGCCGTTGAGCGCGGTGATTTTCTCACTGCTGTTCTCCCTCGCGACGGGTGTGTTCTTCGGCGCGTACCCCGCCTCGAAGGCAGCAAAGATGCAGCCTATCGACGCACTCCGGTACGAATAACCGCACTGGTTTTCGAGGGGATTCGCGCCTGTCGGTGTGCCGTCTAAGATGAGCCGCATGGCCAAAAAATCCTCCTTCGTGCACCTGCATAACCACACTGAATTTTCCATGTTGGACGGCATGGCGAAGGTGGATATGCTCGCCGACGAAGTAGTGCGCCAGGGCATGCCCGCGGTGGGCATGACCGACCACGGCAACATGTTCGGCTCGAACGCGTTTTACCGCCGCATGGTGGACGCCGGGGTGAAACCGATCATCGGGATTGAGGCGTACATGGCGCCGGAGTCCCGCTTCAACAAAAAGCGCGTGCTGTGGGGCACCCCGGACCAGAAGCGTGACGACGTCTCCGCGTCTGGCGCGTACCTGCACCAGACGATGCTGGCCGAAAACGCGACGGGCCTGCGCAACCTGTTCAAGCTGTCGTCGTTGGCCTCCTACGAGGGGCAGCTGGGCAAGTGGCCGCGCATGGACGCGGAGCTGATCGCCGAGCACGCTGACGGCATCATCGCCACCACGGGCTGCCCGTCCGGTGATGTGCAGACGCGCCTGCGCCTGGGCCAGTACGACGCGGCGCTCGAGGCGGCGGCGATGTGGCAGGACATCTACGGCAAAGACAATTACTTCCTGGAGCTGATGGACCACGGTCTGCACATCGAGCGGCGCGTCCGTGAGGACCTGCTTCGCATCGGCCAGGCGTTGGATCTTCCGCCGCTGGTGACCAACGACTGCCACTACGTGCTCGAGTCCCAGGCGCCGGCGCACGAGGCGATGCTGTGTGTGCAGACCGGCAAGACCTTGCTTGACCCGGACCGCTTCAAGTTCGACGGCACCGGCTACTACATCAAGTCCGCCGAGCAGATGCGTGAGCTGTGGGATTCCACGGTGCCGGACGGCTGCGACAACACCTTGTGGATCGCGGAGCGCGTCGGCGACTACGGCGAGCTGTGGGAGGAGCACCCGCACGACCGCATGCCGATCGCGGATGTGCCGGAGGGCCACACGCCGACCTCGTGGCTGCGTGAGGAGGTCCTGCGTGGTCTGAAGGAGCGCTTCGACGGGGCAGACGTGCCGGAGGAGTACCTCACCCGCGCAAGCTACGAGATCGATGTCATCGACATGAAGGGCTACCCGTCGTACTTCCTCATCGTGGCGGAGCTGATCAAGCACGCCCGCGAGATCGGCATCCGTGTCGGTCCGGGCCGTGGTTCGGCTGCTGGTTCGCTGGTCGCGTACGCGTTGACTATCACCAACATCGACCCGATGGAACACGGCCTGCTCTTCGAGCGATTCCTGAACCCGGAGCGCCCGTCCGCACCGGATATCGATATCGACTTCGACGACCGCCGCCGCGGCGAGATGATCACGTACGCCGCCGAGCGCTGGGGCGAGGACAAGATCGCCCAGGTGATCACTTTCGGTACGGTGAAGACGAAGCAGGCGATTAAAGACTCTGCGAAGGTGAACTTCGGCCAGCCCGGCTTCCAAATGGCGGACCGCATCAACGGTGCGCTGCCGCCGGCGATCATGGCGAAGGACATTCCGCTGTCCGGCATCACCGACCCGGAGCACGAGCGCTACGCCGAGGCCGCGGAGGTGCGTTCGCTGATTGAGACGGACCCGGACGTGGCCAAGATCTATGAGACGGCGCGCGGTCTGGAAGGCGTGGTCAGGCAGGCAGGCGTGCACGCGTGTGCCGTGATTATGGCGTCGGTGCCGCTGATGGAGCACATCCCGATGTGGAAGCGCCCGGCCGACGGCGCGATCATCACCGGTTGGGACTACCCGGCGTGCGAGGCCATCGGCCTGCTGAAGATGGACTTCCTGGGGCTGCGCAACCTCACCGTCCTCGGCGACGCGCTGGAGAACGTGAAGAAAAACCGCGGCGAAACCATCGACCTGGAAGCACTCGACACCGACAACCAGGCGGTCTACGAGCTGCTCTCGCGCGGCGACACCCTGGGCGTGTTCCAGCTGGACTCCGGCGGCATGCAGGAACTACTCAAGCGCATGAAGCCGACCGGCTTCAACGATATCGTCGCCTCGCTCGCGCTGTACCGACCGGGCCCGATGGGTGTGAACGCCCACTGGGACTACGCCGACCGTAAAAACGGGCGCAAGCCGATCACGCCGATCCACCCGGAGCTGGAAGAGCCGCTCAAGGAGATCCTGGACGAGACCTACGGCCTGATCGTCTACCAAGAGCAGATCATGAACATCTCGCAGAAGGTGGCGAACTACACGGCCGGCCAAGCAGACGGCTTCCGCAAGGCCATGGGTAAGAAGAAGCCGGAGGTGCTGGCGAAAGAGTACGAGACGTTCTCCGCAGGCATGTTCTCCAACGGCTACTCTAAGGAGGCCGTGGATGCGCTGTGGGGCACCATTGAGCCGTTCGCGTCCTACGCGTTTAACAAGTCCCACGCTGCGGGCTACGCGCTGGTGTCCTACTGGACCGCCTACATGAAGGCGAACTACGCCGCCGAGTACATGGCCGCACTGCTGACCTCTGTGGGCGACAAGAAAGACAAGTCCGCGATCTACCTGTCGGATTGCCGCCACCTGGGGATTAGCGTGTTGCAGCCGGACATCAACGAGTCTGAAGAAAACTTCATGGCTGTCGGTGAGGACATCCGCTACGGGCTCGCCGCCGTGCGAAACGTCGGTGTGGAAGTGGTGGAGTCTATCAAGAAAACCAGGAAGGAAAAGGGAGCCTTCACTAGCTTTTCCGATTACCTGGACAAGATCGAGCTTGTGGCCTGTAACAAGCGAATCACAGAATCGCTGATTAAGGCCGGCGCGTTCGACTCGTTGGAGCACCCGCGCAAGGGGCTGATGCTCATCCAAGAAGATGCGGTCGACTCGGTCCTAGCCACAAAGAAGGCGGCGGACAAGGGGCAGTTTGATCTCTTCGCCGGTTTCGGCGGGGAGGACGGCGCCGACAACTCTGCGTTCACCATCGAAGTGCCTGACGACGAGTGGGACCGCAAGCACAAGCTCGCACTGGAGCGCGAGATGCTCGGCCTGTACGTTTCCGGCCACCCGCTCGACGGCTTCGAGGAAGCAATCGACGCGCAGACGGACACGCAGCTGACCACCATCCTCTCCGGCGAAATGCGCAACGGGGCAGAGGTGACCATCGGCGGGCTGATCTCCTCCGTGGACCGCCGTTTCTCCAAGAAAGATGGCTCGCCGTGGGCGATCGTGACCATTGAGGACCACCACGGCGCACAGGTGGATGTGCTGCTGTTTAACAAGGTGTACGCACTGGTCGCGCCTCAGATCGTGGAGGACAACATCATCCTGGTCAAGGCGCACGTGTCCATCCGCGACGACCGCATGAGCCTGTTCGGCGACGACGTGAAGGTGCCCGAGCTTGGCCCCGGAAACGGTGCAGGCCTGCCGCTGCGGTTGACTATGCGCACGGACCAGTGCACCGCGGAGAACATCGCGAAGCTCAAGGGCGTGCTGGTGAACAACGCCGGCGACTCCGACGTCTACCTGAATCTGGTCAACGGCGAGCACAGCCAGCTGATGATCCTGGGCGACCACCTGCGTGTGAACCGCTCCGCCAGTTTGATGGGTGATTTGAAGGCGACCCTTGGCGCCGGGATCTTGGGCTAGCGCGCGGCCCTAGGTAAATGGAAAGCCCGTCCGGTGTGAACCGGGCGGGCTTTGCGTTTGCGCTACGGGCTCTTACTTCTTGCCAGTCAGCTGCTTGAGGTTCTCCCTCAGGCCCGGGACTGCGCCCACGACCACCATCAGCGAGCTGATTGCCGCTGCGAGCGCGGTGACCCAGAGCGAGATCTTGGCGATCACGTCGAGCGCCTGCTCCTCGTAGGAGGACGGCTGCAGCCATTCAGGCGCGGTGTAGGTCGGCGTCGTGGTGTTGGTCAGGACGTTGGTGCCGGTCGGCGTGTTGGTGCCGGTCGGCGTGGTGGTGCCGGTCGGCGTGGTGGTGCCGGTCGGCTCAACCACTGACGGGCGCTCCTTGGTGGGGGCCGGCTCGTTGGTCTTGGTGGGTGCCGTGGGGGTGGTCGTCTTGGAATCCTGCGTGGCCGTGGTGGACGGCTCGGCAGTGTTGGACGTGGTCGTCGTCGAAGTATCAGATTCGGCGGCGGCTGCGGCACCCGCGAGGGAACCGGCTGCGATAGCGGTGGCCGCGAAGGACACGGCTACGAAACGGGACTTCATTAATTGACCTTCCTCAGGCGAGAGAGCGTGGATGGGTTAGAAGGGGAGGTTCGGGAGCTGGAAGTTGGGCAGCTGCACCTTCGGGGTGTGCAGGTGCGGCAGGCCCAGGCCGAACTGAGCGTTGACCATGTCGATGATCTTGTTCGCGCCACGCGGGTCGGAGAACACGATCAGGGAGGTGGTCAGCACAGCACCGAGGGTGCCGGAGAAGATGCCGACCAGGGTGCCCTGGGAGGAGCCGGAGCTCTGCTGCTGCTGCGGCTTCGGGGTGGTGGTCGTCGGCTGGGTCGGCTCAGTCGGCTGGGTCGGCTGGGTCGGCTGGGTCGGCTCGGTCGGCTCAGTCGGCTGGGTCGGCTCAGTCGGCTCAGTCGGCTCGGTCGGCTGGGTCGGCTCAGTCGCAGTGGTGGTCACAGTAGCGGTCTCGGTGGTCGTAGCTGCGGGGGCCTCCTGGGCCATCGCCGGGACGGTCGCCAGGGACAGAGCGGTGGCGGCAGCCACGGCTGCGGTGGAAATACGCTTCATATGTTCTCTTATTCTCCTCGTAGAAGATCCAAAACAGTCGATGTGGGCGCTGTGCCCGACATGACACCCCGATGAACCTAGCAGGTTTAGAGTTAAAAATGTAGTGAAGCGGTGGTGTTTATTTCATGGACAATAGTTGGCCACCGCTGCGGGTTTATTTGGCAATTACCGAGGCCACAACGTTGCCGAGCGCGCCCAGCGCGCCGATAACCAGAGCCACAGCCGCGAGTGCGATTGCAATCACACCACCCTTGGAAAGGGAGCTGCCGGCGCCGTCGTTGCCCGGCTGAGCGGGCTCGGCAGGCTCAGCCGGTGCCTCGATGAGCGAGTCCACCTGGAACACGGTCGTGGTGCCGGAGACCTCGTTGCCCACGATCAACAGGTTCTCTCCGTTCGGGGAATCCTTCGCCGGGACAAAGGTAAGGCCCTCGGCACCCAGGTCGCCGACTTTCTCCAGCCCGGCCTTCACGGCGTCGTCGCCCTCTTCTGCGAGCTCCTCCATATTGATGGTGAAGTCGCGGTTGTTGATGTAAGCGGTGTAGGCCGGTTTCGCCGGATCGGTGATGTCGTAGACCATCACGCCGCCGAGGCGCTCAAAGCCGATGAACGCGTAGGTGCGGCCGTTGATTTCGCCGACCGTGACGCCCTCCGGCTCCGGGCCCTTGTCGTCGGAGCGGGACTCGAACTCGTTTTCCGTGTGGTTGGTGTTGAAGTACTCGGGAAGAAGCTTCGCGGTGATCTCTTCGAAGTCGGCGCCGGAGTCGAACACGCGCTTGCCGTCGGCGGTGAAGATGGAGAAGCTGCGGCCGCCGTAGGTGTAGAGGTCTTCGTAGCAGTTCTTCTCTTCGTTCAGGCCGAACGCGGTGGTGATCTTCAAACGGCCCGCATTTTCGTCGGTCTGGAATTCCTCGATCTCTGAGGCGGTCATGCCTGCGTACCCCTCGCAGATCGGGGCCACCCTCTTGCTACCCAGCTTCTTAATGCGCTCCTCTTCGGAGTAGGCCTCCCAGTCGCGCGCGTCGCCCTCGTTGGCGGTGACCAGGTAGGTGGTGCCGTCGACCTCGTAGGCGGCGATCGAGTCAGGCTGCAGGATGCCCTTGACCGGTGCGGTGCGGATGTCGATCTTGCCGTCCTTATCGGAGATGTCCATGGGTACCTCGCGGCGGTCGGTGTAGCCCAGCGGCCAGACATCTTCGACAGTGGCGGTGGCGATGTCCACCACGGCAACAGCGTTGTTTTCCTGCAGCGTGACGTAGGCCTTGCCTCCTGCGACTGCGATGTACTCCGGTTCGAGGTTCTGCGCCTCGGTGGTGGAGGCGCCCACCTGGCCAAAGATGTGCACGCCCTTGTCTGCCAGGGTGCCCTCGAAGGCGCGGAAGTCGGCGATGCGCACATCGGCCTGGGTCGCGGCTGCAACAGAAGCAGGCAGCTTGACGACGGCTACGCTGCCCTCCGGGTCAACCGAGTAATCCTCGGCCGGCTCGCCCTCATTCGCCACCAGCGCGTAGTCGCCCTCCGGGGTGATGGTGACCATGTCCGGCAGTGCGCCGACGCCGACGCGGCCGAGCACGGCGCCGGGCTCGTCGGCGCCGGCGTCGAAGAAGATCAGTTCACCGTTGTCGGTTTTGTTCTCGGGTTCGACGGTGGCCACCGCGAGGCCGTCGGCACGCACTGCGACTGAGTTGATGGTGGTGTTCTCACCGCCGGAGACCTCGCCGACCTTTGTGGGCTTGGCAGGGTCGGCCGCGTCGAGGACGTCGATCTTGCCGGACAGCGCGTTGACGGTGAGGATGCGCTCGGAATCAGCGTGGAAAGCGACGATTTCGGCGGCGGACTTCTCAAACGCGCCGGCGCCGTAGGAGCCCAGCACCGAGATGTCGGCGGTGGCGCCTTCGGCGAGGTCCTTCACAGGCTCCGCAACGACGGAGGCGTTCGCTGGGGAGACAATGCCGAGGGCGAGAGCAGTAGCGCACGCGGCGGCCAGGCCGGTGCGGGAGACGCGGTTTCCAGACATGGGTGGACCTTTCAGGGAAGCTGCAAAAACAAGTACGCGTCCTTGTGTACAGCCTGAAGGTGGGCGCGAAGTTACGGTGAGGTGAAGGGGGAGTGAACGAGTGGGGCAGTTGTAGACTCGCTAACCATGCGCACAGCCACACCGAACACGTCCGACTCCGCCTTCGAGGAAATCCACGCAGCCGACATCCGGTTCGCGCAGGGCCGGATCTCATCGGTGATTTCGCCGACCCCGCTGCAGTACTGCCCGCGCTTGTCGGAACAGTACGGCGTGGAGGTCTACCTCAAGCGCGAGGACCTGCAGGACGTGCGCTCGTACAAGATCCGCGGCGCCTACTACGGCATCTCCCGCTTGGGCGAGGAAGCCCGCGCCGCCGGTGTCGTGGCGGCGTCCGCAGGCAACCACGCCCAGGGCGTGGCCTACGCCTGCAGGGCGATGGGCATCCAAGGCAAGATCTTCGTGCCCAAGCCCACCCCGAAGCAGAAGCGCGACCGCATCCGCGTCCACGGCGGCGACGCCATCGAGCTTGTGGTCACGGGCAACACCTTCGACGAGGCCGCGCAGGCCGCCCGCGAGGACGCCGCGGCACGCGGGGCGACGGTGATTGAGCCGTTCGACTCCCGCGACACCGTGGTCGGCCAGGGCACCGTCGCCGCCGAAATCGTGGCGCAGCTGGCCAGCCAGGGCAAAGAATTAGACACGGTCCTGGTGCCGGTCGGCGGCGGCGGGCTGATTTCCGGCGTGCTGTCCTACCTGGCCGACATGTCACCGGCGACAAAGGTGGTTGGGGTGGAGCCGAAAGGTGCGGCGTCGTTAGTCGCGGCGCGCGATGCGGGCGAACCAGTCACCCTGGAAGCCATCGACCCGTTCGTGGACGGTGCGGCGGTGAAGCGCATCGGCGATATCCCGTGGCAGGTCTTCAACGCCCACCGCGACGCCACCGAGCTTTACACCGCCGACGAGGGTGCGGTGTGCACCGAGATGCTCGGGCTGTACCAAAACGAAGGCATCATCGCCGAGCCCGCCGGCGCGCTATCCGTGACGGGCCTCGGGTTGGCGCAGCTGGCGCCCGGGTCGACCGTGGTGTGCATCATCTCCGGCGGCAACAACGACGTGCTGCGCTACGCCGAAGTCATGGAGCGCTCACTGGTGCACCGCGGCCTGCGCCACTACTTTCTGGTCAACTTCCCGCAGGAGCCGGGCCAGCTGCGCCACTTCCTCAACGACATCCTCGGCGAAGAAGACGACATTGTCCTGTTCGAGTACCTGAAAAAGAACAACCGCGAAACCGGCGCAGCACTCGTCGGCATCGAGCTCACACGCGCCGCGGATCTCCCCCCGCTTCTGGAACGCATGGAGGCCTCGGCGATCGACTGCCGCCGCCTGGAGCCGGGTACGCCGGAGTACGACTACATCGTGGCGGGCTAGCCCAGTGGAGCAGGCATACGTACGCCCCGCGGCGGAACTTGTCACCCACGAGTTCGAGGTCAAGCGCTCCCGCTTCATCGGCTGGATCGCCCGCGCGACCACCGAGGACGAGGCGCGCGAAGTTATCAACGCCGCCCGTGAGGACTACCCGGATGCGCGCCACCATTGCTCCGCATTTATCGTGCACCAAGACGGCGCGCAGCCCATCGAGCGTTCCTCCGACGATGGAGAGCCCTCCGGCACCGCCGGTAAACCCATGCTGGAGGTGCTCAAAGGCTCCGGCATGCAAGACGTTGTGGCGGTGGCGATCCGCTATTTCGGCGGCATCAAACTCGGCACCGGAGGGTTAGTCAGCGCCTACACCGAGTCCGTGGCTGACACCCTCGAGCGTGTCACCCGCGTCACGCGGGAGGTCCGCGAGCTGGGCACCGTGGACTTCCCCCACGCCGAAGCCGGGCGCATCGAGTCGGAGCTGCGCACCGCGGGCGTCGACGTCGTGGACGTGGAATACGGCCGCGCCGCCACCTACACCCTGGCGTTCACACCGGGGGAACGCTTGCGAGTGGAGGCGGTGCTCGCCGCCGCCACCCACGGCGGCGCCGAGATGAAAGAGGCTGGCTACCGCTGGGTCGAACGGGGCGCGTAAGGCGCTACACTTAGAGCCCATGACGATGCAGCCGCGCCCCAATGACCCGATCGCACAGCGCAAGGCCGCCGTGCGCCAATACTCCCGCAACGCCGTCCTGTGGGCCGGCGGCGGCGTGGCCGGAGGCATCGCATTCGGCCTGATCTTCGGTTCCTGGACAATCCTGTTCCTCGGCCTTGTCTTGGCTGTGGCCGGCGGGTTCAGCAACTGGAACAAGGTCCAGCGAATCATCAACCACAAGGACCAGTACTAGGTTGACTCAGCCAACCATGGCGGCGGTGCGCATCGACGCCTGGCTGTGGGCCGTGCGCATCTTCAAAACCCGCAGCCAGGCCGCAGATGCGGTGCGCGCCGGGCACGTGAAAATTGACGGTAAGGCGGTGAAACCCGCCCAGCAGGTCGTGCCTGGTGAGACGGTGCGGGTGTGGAAGGACCACCGCGAATACATTCTCGAGGTGGCCGCGACCGTGAGCAAACGCGTCGGCGCGCCGATTGCCCGCTCCTGCTACATCGACCACTCGCCGCCGCCCCCGCCGCGCGATCTGTTTGCAGCCCCGCCGGTGCGCGACCGCGGCACGGGCCGGCCGACGAAGAAGGAGCGCCGAGAGATCGACCGGCTGATGGGCCGGCGCAAGTAACCTACTCGCCGCGCAGCAGCTCCAAGCGGTTGGTCAGCCGCTTGCGCCGCACCTGGGGGCGGTTGCCGGCGTCCCAGGTGCGCTCGATGTGCTCGGTGCCGTAGCGGTTGAGCAACAGGTCGTCCACAATCCGCACCTGGCCCGGCACGAAGGGGTAGGACAGCGAGTTGGAGATCGCCTCAATGTCCGCGGGGTTGGTCAGCTCGGCGACGTCGGAGACGTGCTCCATGCCGTGGGCGCGCAGAAGCTCGGTGCAGAAGCGGTAGTCGCCAGCGCGCGAGAGCGGGAACTGGTTGCCCAGTAGCACCGTGAGGATGCCCGGGAGGGTCTCCGGCGACAGCTCCGCGTCCACCTCCGTGTTGACCTTGTCGGCCGGGTCCTCCGGGTTTGCAAGCGCGGCGATCTGGTCGAACTGCTGGTCCGCAAGTTCAATCAACCCGGCCGCCAGTGTGAAGGCGCGGTCCACCTGCGGGTCCAGGTTCTCGGTGGCGCGCTTGTAGCGGATGTCGTGCTCGAACTCGGCCCAGGCGTGCTGCAGCACGGTGCGGATCTGCACCTCGAAGACCTGGCCGACGTAGTCTTCCAGCCCCTCGGACTGCTCCTGGACGCGCACGATCATGTGGTGCGAGCCGTAGCCGAAGCCGCCGGCCACGCGCGTTTCTTCGGCCTTGTCCACGCTTCGCAGCACTTCGAACTGGTCCGCCAACAGGCGCTGCACGGCCGGGATTTCGGTGGAGTGCAGCACCGTGATGCGCGCGCCGATGATGTCTTTGATGTCGTGCCATGGGTCGGGGTAGACCATCTCGCCGTCGTCGCGCGTCTTGCGCGCCTTTTCCTTCAGCGAGGTCCAGGACTTCACGCGCGCGTCCACGCGGTCGAAGTTGATGCCGGCGTCGCGCATGAGTTCGTGCAGCGCATGCCTAAACGTCGTGGCGGCATCCTCGTGTTCGCGCATCCAGGCAAAGTAGGTCGACCCGAGACGGGCGATGGTGTCGTCCATCGCCTTGTTTCGGGGCTTTGCGGGATGCTTTGCTGCGCTCATAACGGCGGGATAGCTTACATGGACAACAGCACCGCAGGTAGTTCGGCGCACAACTGAGACATTTCGACAGTGCCGGAGTATTCCCGCCCGGTGAGCCGGTCGGTCCAGGTGCCTTCGGGAAGGGTGAGGGTGGTGTCACGCCAGCCCCCGGCGCGCTCCAAGCTGAGCGGGGTGCGGGTTGCTACGGCGATGACCTGCGGTTCGTCGTCAAGAGTGCGCGCCATGGCCACTACGTGCTCGCGCGCGGGGCCTGCGGCGAAGATCGCGCGGTAACCGCCGTCGAGGAAGAGCTGTGGGCGCTCGCGGCGCAGGGTGAGGGCGGCGCGCACAATGCGCTGCTTATCGACGTCCTCCGGTGCCCCCTCGCCAGCACGAAGCGCCTGATAGTCGACGAAGCGGCGGTTGTCCGGGTCCACCAGCGAGAAGTCGAGGAATTCGGTGCCCTGGTAGGTGTCCGGGATGCCGGGGCCGACCAGCTGCAGGAGTTTGCGGCCGAGGGAAACGGTCACGCCGCCGCGGTCGAGGTCGCGGGCGAAGTCCGCGACGAGGCGTGTAGCGGGGCCATGCGTGAGGTGCGCAATCCACTCGGTCACTTGTGCCTCGTAGTCATGGTCGTTGTCGTACCAGCTCGTCAGCGTGTCCGCCTCACGCACAGCTTTGACCGCGTACGACTGCAGGCGCTGGGTGAATGCTTCGTCCGCGCGGCCGTCACGCGGCCACGCGCCCAGCACGTTGTGCAACAGAAACAGGCCAGTGGCGGTGTCAAGCGGCGGGGTGAGCGCGAACACGTCGTCGACGAGCTGGCTGAATTCGCCCGGCACCTCAGAGATCTCGATCATGCGGGCGCGGGTGTCTTCGCTGCGTTTCGTGTCGTGCGTGGTCAGCGTTGTCATGGTGCGCGGCCATAACCTGCTGCGCTCGTCCTGCAGGAGGTGGAATTCAGCCTGGCTGACGCCGAATCGCCCGGGTGCGCCGCCGACTTCCTGCAGTGCTACCAGACGGCACGCGCGGTAGAACAGGGTGTCCTCCACCCCTTTGGCCATCACCGCTCCGCAGACCTGGGCGAAGCGGTGGGCCGCCTCGCCGTGCGCGGCCAAGGCAGCCGCAACAAGGTCGAGCGCCGCCGCGTCAAACCCGATTGGGCTCTGGGCCAATTCCGCAATCAGCGTCGCGGTCACTCTCGATAGCGAACGGTAGTCAGCGCGGTAGACGGGCATGCCGGCAACCAGTTCCACAAGCACCTCGGTGAGCGCCGTGTCGCTGACCTGGGAGCCTGCGGAAGAGAGGCTGTCGTGGCGCACCGCGCGGGCGAGCCTGCGGATCTCCGCAGCGAGCTCGTCTTCCGCAACGCGCGCTTTGAGCATCCACTCGGCCTTTTCCACAGCGTGCGCGTCCCAAGTGGTGCCGCTGAAGCGCAACGCCACCGCACCCAGCGCGGTGGCGGCGTCGGTGTTGACAAACGCGCCGTCGAATTCGCGCAAGGCATCGTAGCCGGTGGTTCCGTCGACGTTCAGGCGCGGGTCCAGGGGCTCGTCCACGGCGAGGATCTTCTCCACGATCAGCCAGGTGTCCTGGCCGATGAGTTCGCGCAACCGGGTGAGGTAGCCGAACGGGTCGGTTAAACCGTCGGGGTGGTCGACGCGGACGCCGTCGATAAGTCCCTCGCCCACAAGTTCCTTAAGGCAGGCGTGGGTGGCGTTGAAGACGTCCTCGTCCTCCTGGCGCACGCCGGCCAGCCCGTTGATGGTAAAGAAGCGGCGGTAGGTGATGATGCCGTCGCGCCAGAATTTGAGCCGGTAGTGCTGCCTCGCGTGCACGGCAGCTGGGTCGTCGGAAAGCCCCGCGTAGCTGCCGGGCGCGAGCGGAAAGACGTGGTCGTAGTAGGTGAGCACGTCTTCGCCGTCGATGTGTTCCAGCTTCAGCGCGTCCGTGTCGCCTGGTGCGCCGAGGACCGGCAGCGCGATCTTGCCGCCCGCGCCGTTATCCGCGGCCCAGTCGATGTCGAAGAAGTGCGCGAAGTCCGAGTTCTGCCCGTGCTTCAGCACGTCCCACCACCACCGGTTGCGGCGCGGCACTTCCACGCCGAGGTGGTTGGGCACGATGTCCACCACCAGCCCCAGCCCGGCGTCGTGGGCGGCGCGGGCGAGCAGACGCAGCCCGTCAATGCCGCCGAGCTCCGGGTTGACCACGGTCGGGTCGATTACGTCGTAGTTGTGGTTGGACTCCGGCGCGGAGGCGAAGATCGGGGAGAGGTAGAGGTGCGAGACCCCGAGCTCGGCCAGGTAGGGCACGAGCTCGGCGGCCTGGGCGAAGCCGAACTCGCGGCCGTGAGGGTCCGCGTGCGGGCCGCGCAGCTGCAGGCGGTACGTGGAGGTGATCGTGCGCTTCACGCCCCACACCCTAGCGGGATTGGTCGTCGAACAGCAGAGGAAAGCCCACGGAGTAGGTCATAACGTCCGCGCCGGGCAGGCACTGCGCCACATCCTCGGCGTTCGCGTCAAAGGCGAAGAGTTCACGCCCGTCGCGGGTGGCGTAGACCAGCCCGGTCTCCGGACGCAGCACGGCCTCGAAGTGGCGGTGCAACAAAGTAAACGGCTGCGGGTGGGCAAGCCACCAGGCGGCGGGGCTTCCGTGGCCGTCCACCTCGAAACCGCGCGGCAGCTTTTCGCAGTCCAGCGCGGCGGTGGGGCAGCGCACCAAAAACTCCGCGCCGTCGTCGCGTTGTGCCCGCGATACCAGTTGCTCCGCCGCGGCGTTCCATAGCTGGTGGGTGCTCACACCCGCGGCGCCGACTTCCTGGTGTGTGAGCCCGGTGGCGGTGGGCGAGTCGAACACGCATACCAGGCCAGGCGAGAGGCTGATGAAGGCGGTGGAGGCGCCGAATCCTGCGGCGATGCACGCGCGGGTCTCCGCGCTGTCCAAACGCGCAAGCCGCAAAGTGACCGCCTCGGCGGATACGGGTGCTGGTTGTAGAAGCTGCATGGCTACTTAGACGCAGCCGCACCCGCCCCGGTTCCCTCCGCGCAGAAAATTTTTTAAAACGGCGGCGTTTCGTCCAGTCCCAGCGCCTCAAGCAGCTGGTCGGCCTGCCAGATCTGGATGTCCTGGCCCTTGTCCTTCAGCTCGCGGGCGCGCTTCTCCTTCGACGTCACTGTCGCCCATTCGCCGACCACCAGCACGGTGGTCTTTTTGGTCACGTTCTTGCCCACCTGCGCGCCCTGCTCGGCAATCTTCTGCCACAGCTCGCCCTTGTCGTGCGGCTCGAACTCGCCGGTCAGCGTGACGTTTTCGCCGTAGAGCGGCGCATTCGGGTCCGCCGCCGCGTTCGGCTCCGGCACGGTGTCCGGGGTGGCCACGGACTGCCAGGGCCGCTGGGGGCCTTTGCTTGGCGACGGCTTCGCCGGGCCCGCCTGATTCGACCCCTGCGGCGCCGCAGAGGCCGCGACCGCAGCGGACACGCCGCCCTGGGCCGCCTTCTCCGCCTGCATCGCGCGGCCCGCCCCGGAGCGGTCGCGCAGCACCGGAGTCACGCGTGCGGCGTCGATGGAGCCGAGGGTGAAGCCAGAGTCGTGCACGAAGCTCATCAGGCTGCCGGTGTGGCCGGCCTGGCGTGCCAGCCCCACCATCACGCCGGCGCAGGCCGCGGCGTCCTCGCACGCGTCGTGGTGGTTATCCAGCGTGATGCCGAAGTGCTCCGCCAGGGTGGGCAGGCGGTGGTTGGCCACGTCCAGCTTGGTGGCGCGCGCCTGGGCGAGCGTGCAGGCGAACAGCATCTGGGGCACCTCCACGTCGGAGGCCCGGCAGGCGTCGCGCAACGCGGACGCGTCGAACTGGGCGTTGTGCGCCACCAGCGGCAGGTCGCCGACGAACTCGGCCATCTTCGGGATGCAGTCGCACACGTCCGGCGCGTCGGCGACGTCCTTCTCGGTGATGCCGTGGATGGCCACGTTGCCCTCTTCGAACTGGGCCAAGGTCGCCGGCGGCTTGCACAGCCAGGAGGCACGGTCCACCTCCTCGCCGTCGACGATCTTCACCAGCCCGATCTGGCAGATCGAACCCCAGCGGCGGTTTGCGGTCTCCACATCGAAGCCGACGAAAGAAAAGCCCGGAATGCCGGCGCCGCCGGCCACGGTCCCGGTGGCGGGGGCGTTGCCATGCTTTGCGTCGTCGAGAAGCTTACAAAGCTCTTTGGGGCCCTCCTCGTCGCCGGGGGCAAACCAGACGGCCAAGGTGTCGCCGCCGGTGTCGATGTCCACGCGCGAGCGGGTCCACGCGTCACCCGCGACGGAGGTGGTGCCCGCGATGTCGGCGATGGCCACCTCGCGGGACTCGCTGCCGCCTTGCAGCGACGCCGCGAGCGCGGTGGGGGTGAGGGTGAGAGCCTCGTTGGTCACGGTCAACGTTGCGCCGTGCGCGGTGATCATTGCTGGCTGGCCTCCGTATTTCCTTCGCCTGCGGGTGGTTGGGTGCGGCGCAGCACCACGGTGGAACGCTGGCCCACGGTCACAGCCGCGCCGGGCTGGACCGGCTCCGCGTCCTCGCGCACGCCGAGCGGCTCGGTGGTGTCCACGACAACCTCCCACTCGTCGCCGAACTCAGCGCCCGGGACCGTGAAGTCGATGTCTTCGTAGTGGGCGTTGAACATCAGCAGGAAGGAATCATCCACCACGCGCTGTCCGCGCGCGTCCGGCTCGGCGATGGCGTCGCCGTCCAAGAACACCATCAGAGCACGACCGAACGGCGTATTCCAATCCTCCTGCGTCATCAACGTGCACTCAGGCGTGAGCCACGCGATCTCGCGGCCGTGCTCCTCGTCGCCCAACGCGCCGCCGGCGAGAAAGCGGCGGCGGCGGAACACCGGGTGGTCACGGCGCAGTTCGATCAGCCGCCGCGTGAAGTCGTGCAGGTCGGCCGCTTCCTCCAGCTTGGACCAGTCCATCCAGGCGATCTCGTTGTCCTGGCAGTAGACGTTGTTGTTGCCGCCCTGGGTACGCGCGATCTCGTCGCCGTGGGCGAGCATCGGGGTGCCTTGAGACAGCAGCAGGGTAGTCAGGAAGTTGCGGCGCTGGCGCGCCCGCAGCTCGAGCACCTCCGGGTCGTCCGTCTCGCCTTCCGCACCGCAGTTCCAGGAGCGATTGTGGCTCTCGCCGTCGCGGTTGTCCTCGCCGTTGGCCTCGTTGTGCTTGTCGTTGTAGCTGACCAGGTCGTTGAGGGTGAAACCGTCGTGGGCGGTGATGAAGTTGATGGACGCGGTGGGGCGCCGGCCGTTGTGCTGGTACAGGTCGGATGAGCCGGTCAGCCGCGAGGCGAACTCGCCGAGGGTGGAGTCCTCGCCGCGCCAGAAGTCACGCATGGTGTCGCGGTACTTGCCGTTCCACTCGCTCCACAGTGCGGGGAAGTTGCCCACCTGGTAGCCGCCTTCGCCCACGTCCCACGGCTCCGCAATGAGCTTGACCTGGCTAACCACAGGGTCCTGCTGCACCAGGTCGAAGAACGTGGCCAAACGGTCCACGTCCGAGAACTCGCGGGCCAGGGTAGAGGCGAGGTCGAAGCGGAAACCGTCCACGTGCATGTCCGTGACCCAGTAGCGCAGTGAATCCATGATCAGCTGCAGCGAGTGCGGGTAGCGCACATTAAACGAGTTTCCGGTGCCGGTGTAGTCCATGTAGTGGAACTTGTCGTCGTCCACCAGACGGTAGTACGCCTCGTTGTCGATGCCGCGGAACGCGATGGTCGGGCCCATGTGGTTGCCCTCGGCGGTGTGGTTGTACACCACGTCCAGGATGACCTCGATGCCCGCCTCGTGGTACGTGCGCACCATCTGTTTGAACTCGGCCACCGCGTCGCCCGGGGCGGTGGATGAGGCGTAGTTGTTTTCCGGGGCGAAAAAGCCGAACGTGTTGTAGCCCCAGTAGTTGCGCAGGCCAAGGTCGCGCAGGCGGTCGTCCTGCAGGAACTGGTGCACCGGCAGAAGCTCAATCGCGGTCACACCCAGGTCCTTGAGATAGTCCACCATCACCGGGTGCGCCATGCCGGCGTACGTGCCGCGCAGGTCCTCCGGGATGCCGGGGTGGGTCTGCGTCATGCCCTTGACGTGGCATTCGTAGATGACGGATTCGCCTTCGGGGGTCTTCGGCGCGCGGTCGTCGCCCCAGTCGAAGAACGGGTTGATCACCACGGACAGCATCGTGTGGCCCAGCGAGTCCTCTTCGTTGCGGCCCGAGCCCGGTTCGTCCGCGTGCACGTCGTAGGAAAACAGCGAGGAGTGCTGGTCGAATTCGCCGTCGAAGGCGCGCGCGTACGGGTCCACCAGCAGCTTGTTCGGGTCGCAGCGCTTGCCGTCGTGCGGGTCCCACGGCCCGTGCACGCGGTAGCCGTAGCGCTGGCCGGGGCTCACACCGGGCAGGTAGGCGTGCCAGACGTGGTTGTCCACTTCCTCCAGCGGGATGCGGGTCTCCGCCCCGTCGTCGTCGATAAGGCACAGCTCCACTTTCTCCGCGACGCCGGAGAACAGCGCAAAGTTCGTGCCTGCGCCGTCGAATGTGGAGCCCAGGGGGTAGGAGGAACCGGGCCAGACGATGGTCTCACTCATGGGGTCACAGCTTAGTGCCCCCTTAAACACTTCGCTTTAGGCCGTCGAGCAGAAAGGACACCGCCGCGGCGTGCTCGTCTGCGCCGCCCGATTCCTCGTCCGCGCCGGTGGCCTGCGCTAGTTGCGCGGCCGATTGCTGCACCGCCGCGTCGCCCAAGGTCAGCCGCAGCAAACCCCTGGCGGCGATGCGCACATTGCTTTCCGACGCCGCTTCGCCAAGCCACGCCCTCACCGAGGCCGCGAACCTGGTTTCCAACTCCTTTTGCACCTGCGAACCGGGCTGGCTCACCGCCGCGACCACAACCTCCGCGCCGTCGCGGATGGCTAACAGCGCCTCGCGCAGCTCGCCGCTTAAGCGTGCGGGGTCGGGCAGTGGGCCGTCGAAAAGCTCCTGCACAATCTCCTCCGCCATGGAGGCGATGAGTTCCTGCTTGTTGGCGATGTGCCAGTACAACGCCCCGGGAGCGACAGAAAGCGAGGTGGCTACCCGACGCATGGACACGTCCGCGAGCCCGTACTCGGCGAGGATTGCCAACGCCGCCTCGGTGATGCGCTCACGGGTTAACTGCATTCCTCCAACATAGACGTGCGGCGCTTTGGGGTGACCGAAAAGGCTTTACGCGACCTCACAGAAACCCTCCAGAGTGCTTGTATAGATGTCCAACGGGAGCGACAGTGAGTAGTTGGTACTATTTCTGACAGGCCCTCACCGCGACTGCAATTTTGATACCGAAAAACAGAGAAGAAAAACAGTCGCTGGTGCCAACCCGTGCCGAATTACCGGGCGGGTCCGACAACGAGAGGTACAGGTATACCGTGAAGTTGCAAACGAAGAAGAGCATGGCAGTAACGACGGCGGCGCTCGCCCTCGTGCTCCCGCTCGCCGCGTGCGGGTCCGACGACGAAGGCGCCTCCGGCGGTCTGTCCACCGCTGCCGAAGCACCCGAGGCGTCCGCCGCGAACTCTTCCACGGAAGCCTCTGCAGAAGAGCCTGAAAAGTCTGAAAAGTCCGATGAGAAGTCGGAAAAGACTTCCAAGACTTCCGAAAAGCGGGACAATAAGGACGACAAGAAGAAGTCCGACCAGGCCCAGGGCGGCGGGGAGCAGCCACCGACACTGGTCAACCCGTTTGAGAACGGTATGCCGGAAAACACCAACGAGCCGCTGGCCAACGGTAAAGAAGGCAGCGAGGACGACCGCCGAGAGATGGAGGCCACCGCCCGCGCCGTGTTGAACCCGGGCTCGTTCGCCGACTGGACCCCGACCATCTTGGACAACTCCTGCAAGGCCGTGACCGAGCCGATGCTTGAGGAGCTTGAGCGCCAGGGTATGAGCTTGGAGCAGGTCCAAGAGGCCAGCCGCCTCGCTGAGGAGCAGGGCCAAGGCATTGTCCTGCCGGAGACCGAGGTCAGCTTGGACGATGTGCGTATTGACGGCGACCGCGCGTCCGCGAGCCTGACCGCGAAGAGCGAGAACGGTGAGGAAACCTCGACGATGATCTTCCAGAAGGAAGACGGCCGCTGGAAGCTGTGCAACTAATCCGCAAGTCCGCACTGAGCGCCGGAGCTGGGCTCCTGGCGCTCGGTTGTGTTTTGGGCATCCTCGGCGGCGGGGTGTGGGCGCTGGTGCGGCCTGCTTACGTTGGCGTGGTCGAAGGCGGCGGCCTGCGGGTGGACCAGGCGGAAAGCCCGGTCAACGCCGAGTTCGCAGGCTTCGGGTCGTTCGCTCTGCTCACCACCCTGGCCGGTGTTGTGGTGGCGGCAGCCGCACTGATCGCGGCGAAGCGCGGGAAAGTCGGCGGGTCTGTTGCGTGGCTGCTTTGGGCCGGGGTCGTCAGTGCGGTGGCCGCGGTGGCGCTCTACATTTTCGGCGGCTGGTTCGCAGGGCTTGCGCACCCCCTCCCGTCGCCCGATGCACTTTCGGACGGCGACACGCTGACCATGGTGCCGCCCGTGCGCCCTGGGGCCGCCTGGGCGGCAGGCCCGTTCGCGGCGGTGCTGGTGTACTGGACCGCCAACCTTTTGGCCTACACCCAAGCAGAGCGCTAACGCCTGCCAGGCCAGTCCACCACGGAGTGGCCGGCCGTTTGCTGGCTGACGTGGTCGATGGCCGCCAGGCACGCCGCCATCGCCGAAATGACAAACTCACCCACCTGCTCAGGTGCCGCGCCCTCAGCCACCAGCATGGTGGATTCGGCGTGCATGTGCGCGGCGCCGTCGAACTCGTGCAGGTAGGCGGCTGTGGCGCAGGTGCGCTCGTTGACGTCGTTGCAGACCAGCCACAGTGGCAAAAACGCCTCCAGTGCGTCGCGGCCGGTGTCCCACATGCCAGTCACGCGGGCGTAGCGCGGCCCCGGTTCGCCGTCGATAGTCAGCGCGAACGCCACGCCGTTGACGCCGGTGGCGATCACGCCGTCCTCGCCAACCCCGTAGCGGAAATCGAGCTGCTCCAACGCGTCGGTGAGGTCGCTGATGCCCACCGGCGCGATCTCGCCTGCTGGGCCCTCCGCTTCCTTATAGAGCTCCGGTGCGGTGGAGACCTCCTGCCGGCCGCCGCGCGGCAAGTGGCGCAGCCGGGGATGCCGGCCCAGCAAAATGTTGGTGTCCTGGGCGCGCATCAGCTGCGGTGGCAGCGGCTGGTCCAATCCGGCATCCAGGAAACGCTCGCGCAGCCGCCGGTAAAACGCGGAGGCGTGCTCGAGGGTGTCGACCAATTCGGCGGCCAGTTGATCGTCGCTAAGCCCATGCTTGATGTGCACCCCGCGGCGCATGCGCGCGCACACATCCCCGGACTCCATCAGGCGGTAGCTCGCCCATGGTCCGACCCGGTCGTGGTTCCACGTGTTGATGAAGCGGGCGAGCGCGCCTGCATGCTCGAAGTCGGTGGGGATGCGCTCCGCGGTGTCAATGACCAGCGCCATCGGACGCGAGTAATCCACCCACAGTGCCACGGTGAAGGCGTGCGCGCCGATGACCAAGCGGTCCGGGCGCGCCATCGGCTCGAAACCGAGGCCCTCCAAGATGGCAGCGACGCGCTCGAGAGTGACCTCGCCGGGGCGCTGGCGGCCCACCGGTGCAGCGTGCTTTCCCATACAGCGAGCATAACGCCCTATATGACGGCAGCGCCCGTGTCTTGCGCCGCAGCGTCTACAATGTCGGCGGAATCGACTTGGTTGAGAAGGAGGTCTTTGCGGTGTCCGCTGTCGGGAATCCGATTTTGGTGGTGGTGCTCAGCCTTGTGGCGGGGCTTCTCGTCGGCGGAGTGTGGTCTAGCTACCAGCGAGGAGCGCCGCGTGCGTTTACTGCGGTGCTTGCGCTTTTGGCTGTTATGGCCCTGCTTCTCGCAGCGCTTACGCTTCTGGAGGTGATGTGAGATGGCATGGTCCAAACAGCCGGTGACCCGCGGAGAGGTTGAATCGCTGACCAACGTGTGGCGCGCACGCGGCCTGATCCCGGTGCTCGTGGCCGTGGCTGCGGCATTCGCGGCGTGGGCGCTGCTGCTGCCGGTAGTGCCCACCGCGGTGATCGACGCGGGCCAGCCCGCCTCACTGGCCGGGCTTTCTACAGGCGTGTTCATGCTCGCCACCGTGATCACCCAAATTTTCACGCCCAAAGCGCTAAAGAAGTTCGGCTTCGGCTGGGTGTTAGGCGTCTCCTCGCTGCTGTTGGGCATCCCGGCGTTCGGCTACATGCTCGGCATGGACGCCGTGCCCCTGTTGACCGTCAGTGCCATCCGCGGGGTTGGCTTCGGCGCGTTGTCCGTGGCAGAAGCCGCCATCATCGCGGAGCTCGTGCCGCTGCGCCTGCTGGGCAGCGCCACAGGCATCTTTGGCATGGTCGTCGGCTTGGCGCAGATGGTGGCGCTGCCGTCCGGTCTGGCGCTGGTGGACAGAATCGGCTACGACGCGGTGTACGTGATCGCCGCCTGCATCGGCGCGATCTCGCTGGTGGCCTGCCTAGCCATCCCGCCCATCCCGCCGGCGGACCCGGATACGGAAACGCAGCAGAGCGTGCGCGTGCCCATGTGGCACCTCGCCCTTGTGCCGGCGCTGGCGCTGATGTTTGTCACCACCGCCTACGGCGCGATTACGAACTTCCTGCCGGTGTCTATGCGCCAGCTCGACCCGGTCTCCGGCGCCGCGCTGGCGGGCGTGATGCTTTCCGTGCTGAACTTCGCCGCGATGGTCTCGCGCTACGTCGCCGGCCGCATCATGGACCGCCGCGGCTACCCGGGCACCGTGATCATCCCGTGCCAGATCCTCGCCGCCATCGGCGTGGCTCTGATGGCCATGATCTTGTCCATGGAACTGCCGGCGTGGACCATGCTCATCGCCGCGCTGTTCTACGGCGCAGGTTTCGGCGGTGTGCAAAACGAGGCGCTGACAATGCTGTTCTACCGCCTGCCGCGCCACAAGACCTCGGAGGCCTCCGCGATCTGGAACATCGGCTTCGACGGCGGCACCGGCTTGGGCTCCACGTTCTACGGCATGTTGGTGGCGCAGATGGCGTTTGCCCCGGTGTTCGGCATCGCCTCTGCGGTGATCACCATCGGCCTGGCGATTACGCTGCTGGACCGCCAGCTGGGCCGCCACCGCGTGGTGGAAGTGAACAACTTATCCGCACGCCTGAAGTCCGTGCAGGTGCCGCGGCCCTACCCGCGCAAGCGCCAGTAGGCAGCGCGGGGTCTACACTACGCACCTATGAGCGAGACAACCTCCAGCCCGAAAACTCCCGCCGTGGCAGTGTTCGACCCGTTTACGGGCGCGGACCCGGCGGTGGCGGCACTGTGTGAGGCGCTGCGGGCTGCGGGTGTTCACGCGGAGGTTACTTCAGATCCGGAGAGCGCGGTCGCCGCGGACGGGCTGGTGGTGGCCGCATCCGGCAACGCCGCCGAGGCGCTGCGCGCACTGCGCAACGCCCAGGTGGATCGTGTTGTGGGGCAGCGCCTCGCCGGTTCGCGCCCGGTGCTCGTTGTCGGCGCTGCCATGGACGCGCTGTTCGAGCGCGGCGCGGACGGTGCGGCTGGGTTCGGGGAGTGGCCGGGAGGTGTCGACAAGCTTGATGCTCCCGTCGAGCGGGCGGAGGTTGCGCCTGCGGAGCGCTCCCTGATGCTCGATGGCGCCCACGAGTTCGTGTTCAACGCCGCAACCGGCGCGCGCACTTTCGCGTTGAAGGAAGACGAGTTCATCGCCTACCCCAAGCTGAGCTGGGCGGGCGAGGTGCTCGCCGCGGTGGAAAACGGCCCACTGTGGGCGACACGTTTCCACCCCGAGGCCTCCGGCGAGGCTGGTACCGGTGTGCTTCGCAACTGGATCGCGCAGCTGGGGTAAGCACGATGACGGATGTGACGGGGAACCTCGAGGCCGCGGAGGCGGCGGTTGACGCCGCCCGCGAGATCTTCGTCAACGAACTCGGCGCCGCGCCCGCCCTGCACAAGGGCTCGGGAGACTTCGCCACCGCCGCGGACCTGGCGGTCGAAGAGCTGCTGCGCGACAAGCTCACCGGTGCCACCGGCATCGGCGTGTACGGCGAGGAGCAGGGCGGCGAGCTGGACGCACACGCGTGCTGGGTGGTGGACCCCATCGACGGGACGTCGAACTATTCCACCGGCAACCCCAACTGCGCGATCCTGGTCTCCCTGCTGGTGGAGCGGCAGCCGGTGGTGGCGGTGGTGGACGCGCCGCTGCTGGATATGCGCATGACAGCCGTGGACGGCGAGCCGGCCCACCTCAACGGGACCGCGTTGCCGCCGGTGAGTGAGGCGTCGTCGGCGCCGCACGTCGGCGTCGGCTCCCTGTTTTCCCGCGACCGCAGGCGAATGCCGTCGAACCAGCGCTTGGATCTGGCGGGCGAGCTGACCCGGGCGCACCTGCGCCCGCGGATTAGCGGCTCAGTGGGCATCGACTTGGCGTTCGCCGCGCAGGGTATCTACCAGGCTGCGGTGAGCTTCTCCCCGCACGTGTGGGACAACTCAGCCGGTATCTTGCTGGCGCGCAGCGCAGGTGCGGTGGCCACCGCTGGCGACGGCACACCGTGGGAGCCCGGCAAAGTCGGGGCGGTGGTGGGCACCGCCAAAGCCCACGCCGCGGTGATGGAGGCGATTCGGAGGGTACGAGTTGATGCGGGCGAGGAGGATTAACGCATGACTACGGCTGCAAAACCAGACAAGAAGGCTGCCCGCGAAGGGGCGATCACGCTCGGTGTCGCGGGCGCGCTGACTTGGATAAGCTCGCGGATGGACTGGGTGCGCGCGGAGTTCGTCGACGACATCTCCGGCGGCGGCGAAGCAAGCGTCAACGGCGCGGACTGGTCCACGGAGACCGGTGCGATTGCGGTGCTGCTGCTTGCCGGCATGGTCGCAGCACTTGCTTTGCGACGTCTCGGCCGCCGCGTCATCGGCGCCATCTGCGCGGCGGCGTCTATCGGCCTGGCAGTGCCGGCGGTGCGGCTGCTGACTGGCGGGGCGGACCCAGAGCGTGTGCACGCGCTGCTCACCGCTGGAGCGGACGAGGCGCAGCAGGGCAATTCCGCCCCGGCGATTGCGCAGTGGGCGGAAATCACCTCCGCGACCACGCTGGTGGCCGGCCCCGGGTTGGCGCTCGCGGCCGCGGTGCTCGGCCTGCTCGGCGGGGTGCTGTTGATCGCGCGGCCGGGCGAGGATTCGCCCCGGCAGAACAAGTACGAAAAAGAAACCGTGCGCCGAGAGAAGGTGCGCGAGGACTTGGAGGAGGACCCCCAGTCCGGCCGCGTGCTGTGGGACGCGATCAGCGCGGACATCGACCCGACTGATCCGGAGAATGGACCGGATTTCCGATCCTCGAAGTCCACCCGCTAGCCTTATCGGTGACAGGCCAGGCCCATTGCAACTGGGAGGTAGCCATGCCGGCACCGAGCACACTCGACGACGTTGTCGCTGGTGTGCTTCGCGACGTTGCCAAGCGTGAGGCCGCCGTATCCTTCAAAGAGATCAAAGCGCGTTCGCGCGATATGGCGCCGACCCGGGATGCCCGGGCGGCGCTTTTGCGTCATGGCTGCAGCGTGATCGTGGAGATCAAGCGTAACTCGCCGGTCTTCGGCCCCACCGGTGCCGGGCTTTCGAGCGTCGAGGCGCTGGCCCAGAACATCGAGGCTGGCGGCGCCCACCTCATCGCGTGCCAGACGGAGCGGCTGCGTTTCGACGGCTCCCTGGCCGACATGGCCCAAGCCAGGGCAGCGGTGGAGCTGCCGATGGTGTGCCGCGACGTGATCGTGGACCCGTACCAGATCCATGAGGCCCGCTGCTACGGCGCCGACGCCGTCCCGCTGCAGGTGGGCATCTTGGACCAGCACCGGTTCGAGGCGCTGCTGGACCGCGCCGAGTCCCTCGGTATGGTCGCTGTGGCGGAGGTGCGCACCCCGGAGGAGGCGGACCGCGCGCTGCGCGCGGGTGTGTCCGTGGTGGCGGTGAACTCCTGGACCTTCGACACCAACGACTTGAATCGCAACGCGTTCGCCGAGATCGCCCCTGGCCTTCCCAGCGAGGTGATCAAGATCAGCCTCGGTGGCGTGGCCACTCCGCGCGATCTGATCGACGCCGCCTCCTGCGGAGCGGACGCCGTGCTCGCGGCGGAGGCCGTCATGGCCGCGGGCGATGTGCTCTCGGCGACGCGCTCGCTGGCTACCGCAGGCCAGCACCCCGCGTGCCCGTCGCGAAACTAAATGGCACACTGTTTGGCGTGCAAACGCTGAACTTGGCCAACATTCCGTCGCCGCCGCAGGGCGTGTGGTACCTCGGTCCCATCCCCATCCGCGCCTACGCGCTGTGCATCATCACCGGCATCGTTGTCGCGATGGCGATCTCGCTGCGCCGCTACAAAGCGCGTGGCGGTAACCCGGAGACGGTGTGGGACGCGGCGATTGTGGTCATCCCCGCCGGCATCATCGGCGGGCGCTTGTACCACGTGATCACGGACCACCAGAAGTACTTCGGCGAGGGCAAAAACCCCTGGCAGGCGTTCAATATCACCGCCGGGGGCTTGGGCATTATCGGCGCGGTGGCGCTTGGCGCGGTGGCGGTGTGGGTGATGATGCGGCGCAAGGGGCTGCCGATTGCCCCGCTTGCGGACGCGATCGCGCCGTCGGTGATCCTCGCCCAAGGCATCGGCCGGCTGGGCAACTACTTTAACCAGGAGCTCTACGGCGCCGAGACGGATGTGCCGTGGGCGCTGGACATCTACTACCGCGTCAACGAAGCCGGCCAGTACGCGCCGCTGACGGGCCGCTCCACCGGCGAGGTGATCGCGAGCGTGCACCCGACGTTCCTTTACGAGCTGATCTGGAACGTCGCGGTGTTTTTCGTGCTCATCTGGGCGGACCGCCGCTTCCGCCTCGGCCACGGCCGGGTGTTCTGGCTGTACGTTGCCGGCTACACGCTGGGCCGGTTCTTTATCGAGTTCATGCGCCGCGACGAGGCGAACCTGATCCTCGGCCTGCGCGTGAACACGTGGGTCTCCGCCATTTTGTTCATCGTCGCCGTGGTGATCTTCTTCAAGCTGCAAAAGGGCAGGGAGACCCCGGAGGAGGTGGACCCGGAGTACAACCGCTCGTCCACGGCAGACTCCCAGGATCGGGAGTACCGTGGGGCGCTGGAAAACACGAATGGCACCTACGAAGGTGAGGTTGGTACACGTGGATAGAAGGACAAAGATCGTCTGCACCCTCGGCCCGGCTGTGGCAAGCAAGGATGCGATTTTGGGGCTGGTGCGCGACGGCATGGACGTGGCGCGCCTGAACTTCTCGCACGGCGACTACCCGGACCACGAGCAGAACTACCGCTGGGTCCGTGAGGCCACCGACGAGACCGGCCACGCCGTGGGCATCTTGGCCGACCTGCAGGGCCCGAAGATCCGCCTCGGCCGCTTCGAAGGCGACGGCAAGACCTACTGGGAAACCGGCGAGACCGTCCGCATCACCGTCGACGACATCGAAGGCACGCACGACCGCGTGTCCACCACCTACAAGCAGCTCGCCCAGGACGCGAAGCCGGGCGACCGCCTGCTCGTGGACGACGGCAAGGTCGGTTTGGTCTGCACCGAGGTCGACGGCAACGACGTGGTCTGCCGCGTCACCGAGGGCGGCCCGGTGTCGAACAACAAGGGTGTCTCGCTTCCGGGCATGGACATCTCCGTGCCGGCGCTGAGCGAGAAGGACAAGGCTGATCTGCGCTTCGCGCTGGAGCTCGGCGTGGACATTATCGCCCTGTCGTTCGTGCGTTCTCCGGCCGATGTGGAGCAGGTCCACGAGATCATGGATGAGGTCGGCCGGCGTGTGCCTGTCGTCGCAAAGCTTGAAAAGCCCGAGGCTGTGGACGCGCTGGAATCCATCATCCTCGCGTTCGACGCAGTGATGGTCGCGCGCGGCGACCTGGGCGTGGAAATCCCGCTGGAGCAGGTCCCGGCCGTGCAGAAGCGCGTGATCCAGATTGCGCGTGAGAATGCCAAGCCGGTGATCGTCGCAACGCAAATGCTCGACTCCATGATTGAGAACTCACGCCCGACGCGTGCCGAGGCCTCCGACGTGGCCAACGCGGTGCTCGACGGCGCAGACGGCGTCATGCTCTCCGGCGAGACATCCGTGGGCGTGGATCCGCACAACGTGGTGCGCACCATGAGCCGCATCGTGCGCTCCGCCGAAACCATGGGCAGCGTGCCGCCACTGAACCACATCCCGCGCACGAAGCGCGGCGTGGTGTCCTACTCCGCGAACGACATCGCCGACCGCCTCAACGCGCGCGCGATTGTCACGTTCACCACCTCGGGCGACACCGCACGCCGCGTGGCGCGCCTGCACCCGGACCTGCCGCTTCTGGTGTTCACACCGGTGCAGCAAGTGCGCTCGCAGCTGGCCATGACGTGGGGCGCGGAGACGTTCCTGTGCGAGCAGGTCCACAGCACCGACGACATGATCAAGGTGGTGGACCGCCAGCTGTTGGCCATGGAGCAGTACAACGAGGGCGACACCATGGTTGTTGTCGCAGGCACCCCGCCGGGTGTTGCGGGGACGACCAACACCATCCACGTCCACCAGCTCGGCGAGGACACGCGCAACCCCTAAGTGGTTACGCTGGTGGGCATGCCTGGAATCGAAGTTCGCGACGCCCACCTGCACAATCTCCGCAACGTGGATGTGGACATCCCGCGCGGCACACTTGTTGCGGTGACCGGTGTGTCCGGCTCCGGCAAGTCCTCGCTCGCGTTCGGCACCATCCACGGCGAGGGCCAGCGCCGCTACCTCGAATCGGTCGCGCCCTTTGCCCGCCGCCTGATCGGCTCCGCGGTGGACCCGCAGGTCGGCTCGGTGGAGGGGCTGCCACCCACGGTGGCGCTGGAGCAGTCCACCTCCGGCGGCGGCGCGCGCTCGACCGTGGGCACCGTCTCCGCGCTGTCCAACAGCATCCGTCTGCTGTACTCGCGCGCGGGCGACAACCCGAAGGGGCTGTACTCCGACTCGTTTTCCCCGAACACACCCGAAGGCATGTGCCCGACGTGCCAGGGCACCGGCGTGGTGCACGAGCCCACCGAGGAATCCATGGTGCCGGACCCGACGCTGTCCATCGAGGACGGCGCAATTCAGGCCTGGCCGGGCGCCTGGGCGGGCAAGAACTTCCACGACATCCTGGCCACGCTGGGCTACGACCTGGATTCGCCCTGGCAGGACCTGCCCAAGGAAGACCGCGAGTGGATCCTGTTCACCGAGGAGCGCCCGGTGGTCACCGTCAAGCCACTTCGCGGCGAGGATCAGATCCAGCGCAACTACAAGGGCACGTGGCGCTCGGTGGCGTCGTATTTGACCAATACGCTCGCGGAGACCCAGTCCGACACCCTGCGCAAACGCGTGCTGTCCTACATGGAGTCGCGCGTGTGCGAGACCTGCCACGGCCGCCGCCTCAACCCGGAAGCGCTCAAGGTCACCTACGCGGGGATGCCTATCGACGAGCTCGGCGCCCTGCCGCTCGACCAGGTCCACGAGGTGCTGGCCGCGCAGGAACCTGCCGAGGGCTCGGCCGAGGACCTGCTACTCAAGCAGATCCTGCCAGCGCTGCAGTCCGCGCTGGACTTGGGGCTTGCGCACCTAAGCCTGGACCGCCCCGCGCCGACGCTGTCCGCCGGTGAGCTGCAGCGCATCCGCCTGTCCGCCCAGCTGCGCTCGGGCTTGTTCGGCGTGGCGTACGTGCTGGACGAGCCGTCCGCCGGCCTGCACCCCGCCGAGCGCGGAGCGGTGCTGGACATCTGCCGCCGCTTCATCGACGCTGGCAACTCCGTTCTGCTGGTCGAACACGACATGGAGCTCGTCGCCCAGACCGACTGGCTCGTGGACGTCGGCCCGCTCGCCGGCGAGCGCGGCGGTGAGGTGGTGTATGCCGGCCCCACCAGCGACTACACCGGCGACGCGCCCACTGCGAAGGCGTTGGCGAACCGGGCACCATTGCTTAACGACGACCCAAGGCCCGCCATCGGCGAACTGGTTTTGTCTGGGGTTTCGGCCCGCTCGATTGAGGGGCTGGACGTGTCCTTCGGGATGGGCCAGTTCACCGCCGTGGCCGGCGTGTCCGGCTCGGGCAAGTCGACCCTGGTGAGCACCGTGCTCGCCGGGGTGCTGCGCGAGGCGGCGTCCACCGTCGTCGATGAGGAAGACGAGGCCGCTGATGGTGCCGGGGTGGGGGAGGCCGGATGGTCCGTCGATAGGCAAGAAGGCTTCGACGCAGTGAGCCGGGTCGTGCAGATCACCCAGAAGCCCATCGGGCGCACCCCGCGCTCGACGCTGGCGACCTACACCGGGCTGTTCGACGGCGTGCGGAAGCTGTTCGCCAGCACCGACGAGGCGAAGCGGCGCAAGTGGACCGTGTCGCGCTTTTCCTACAACGTGAAGCAGGGGCAGTGCCCAACCTGCGGCGGTGCCGGAAAAATCGAGGTGGAGCTGGTGTTCCTGCCCGGCTCGTACACGACCTGCCCGGACTGCGGCGGCGCGCGCTACAACGACGAGACCCTCGAGGTGACCTGGGAGGGCCTGACCATCGCGGAGGTGCTGGAGCTGACTGTCGACGAAGCCGCGGACGTGTTCGCCGACGAGCCCAAGATCCTGCGCGCTGTGGAAACCCTGCAAGCGGTGGGGCTGGGCTACCTGCGCCTCGGCCAGGGTGCGCCGGAGCTTTCCGGCGGCGAGGCGCAGCGCATCAAGCTGGCCACCGAGCTGCAGCGCTCCCGCAACTCGCGCCGGGGCCACACCGTGTATTTGCTGGACGAGCCCACCACCGGCCTCCACCCCGCCGACGTTGCTCTGCTTGTCCAAGAACTCAACAGCCTGGTCGACGCGGGCCAGACCGTGATCGTGGTCGAGCACGACCTGTCTGTCATTGCCCAAGCCGACCGCGTGATCGAGATGGGCCCCGGCGCCGGCGCCGACGGCGGGCAGATCGTCGCCACCGGCACCCCGGCGGAGCTGGCCGAGCGCGACACCGCGACCGGGAAGGTGCTCGCCGAGCGGTCGGCGTAGATCGCTGTGGGGGACTATGCAGCTGCATAGCCGCGGAACCGCCGTTGTCTAAGTTTTGTTAGATAGGTTCCCTAAACGAAACATGCAAAAGTCGACAATTGGGACGGTTGTTCAGGTTTAAAGGTGCAGGTTAGAATCTTATAAGTATTGTCGCATGTAAATTCGTACAAAAGCGAGCGGGCAAGCGGCTCGAATCACTATGCAGCGGCATAGTCTCGTCGGCCGGGATTGCTATGCAGCGGCATAGTTTTCGCGATGGCTGATCCGCGTCAGGGGAGATTGGTTCGGAACTGTTGACTATGCAGCGGCATAGTCTTGCGCACCGATTCCACTATGCGGCTGCATAGCCTCGACACCGTCGTCCACTATGCAGCGGCATAGTCTTGCAGACCGATTCCACTATGCAGCGGCATAGTTTCGGGGGGTGGATTCGCTATGCAGCGGCATAGTCCAGGCACGGTCATCAACTATGCGACGGCATAGTCCCGACACCGTCGTCCGCTATGCAGCTGCATAGTCGAACGAAGCGCGGATCGGATCAATTCGCGTGCTGGATTCCGGGTTACCGCTCTTGCCAGATGCGAAGTAGCTGGGATGGTGGTTGGCAGTTGGCTGCTCATGCGGCCGGGGTTACACAAGTTAGTCGTTCCGGCCGCCCGGCCCGCGGTAACCCATCAGCACGCTGATCATGGCGTCCTTTACAGCTTCTTCCTCGCGTTTTTGCTTGATCATTCGCTTCAGCACCGCTGGATCGTCTGGAAGGGAAGCGCGGTCGAAGTTGGCGCGCGAACGGGCGACTGACTTTTTGTTTTTCTTGCGGTTAGTCACGCTCAGCATTCTGCCACTCGACCGTGAAGCCGCCCCACCACCAGTCGCGCCACTCGTCGAAACAAGGGTGTGCCGGGGGAGTGATCACGGTGTCGCCGGCGTGCAGTTCGCTGACCGGGCTGATGCCGTGCAGGGAGTTGAGGAACCACAGGGGGCGTTCGGCGGCGAACTCGGGCGTGATGCGGCGACGTCGAACGGGCAGCCCCTTTTCTTCAGCCCGTGCAACAGCCTGGTGCAATGTCACGCTCGGCAGCCACACTCCGTCGGGGATGCACAAGGTGTCGCCGTCCCACATCACCAGCGCGCCGGTGGTGGTCTCCATCATGGCGCCTCGCTTATCCGCGATCACCGTGTCGTCCGTCCCCTCCACCTGGTACCGCGAACGGTATGTGCGAAAAGCGGCGAAGTCAGGGCCCTTAACCTCGGGTCGGGTGCGCGGGTCGGGAGCCTGCGTGTACGTCAACGCAGTAGACGAGCGCGGGGGAGGGGCGGAGCGGACGTCGAGAAGCAAAAGCCCCTGCGACAACACGATGCGGGGAAACAGCTCGCCGTCTCGCAGCAGTGGCATGAGCCTATCGACGAACCCGTCCGGCAGCGGGCCCGCAGCGCGCGAAAACCGCTGAAGGTGCAGGTCGAGGCCGTTGGTGCGGCCGTTCGAGTGGCGCCAGGAGTCGGCCACATCGAGAGGGCCGTCGGGGACGTCGCACTCCACGAATGCACCGCGCCAGGCGTATCTACGCATCGAACGCTCCCAGCACGGACTGGGCCTTGAGGTTGCGCTCGGCGAGTTCGGACTCGGGGTCGGAGGCGAGCACGATCGCGCCGCCTGCGCCCACGGTGACGGTGTCGCCCGCGCGCACGGCGGTGCGGATCACCACGGACAGGTCGGCCTGGCCGTCGAAGCCGAAGTAGCCCAGCGCGCCGGAGTAAACGCCGCGCGGGGAGGTCTCCAGCCGATCGATGATCTCGCAGGTGCGCAGTTTCGGCGCGCCGGTCATGGAGCCAGGCGGGAACGTCGCGCGCACCGCGTCGATGGCAGTGTGACCCTCGCGCAGGCGGCCGGTGATGGTGGAAACCAGCTGGTGCACCGTCGCGTACGACTCCACCTGCATCAGCCCGGGCACGCGCACGGTACCAGGTTCGCAGACGCGGGAGAGGTCGTTGCGCAACAGGTCCACGATCATGAGGTTTTCGGCGCGGGTTTTGTCGTCGTCAAGCAGCGCGGGGTCTTCGTCGGCGGCGATGGTGCCCTTGATCGGTTTCGCCTCCACGTTACGGCCGCGCACGGTGAGGAATCGCTCGGGCGAGGCGCTGGCGACCTCCACGCCGTCGAAGATCAGGTGCGCGGCGTACGGCGCGGGGTTGTGTTCGCGCAGCTTGCGATAGATATCGCCCGTCGCTTCGGCGGTGAAAGTGTCGGTCAAGCACACCTCGTAACTCTCACCCGCGCGCAGCAACTCCTGCGCCTTTTCAATGCTGGCGAGGTAGTCCGGGTTGCTCCAGGAGCCTTCGCCTATCGACGTCCCTCCGGCCCCCTCCGCCCCCTGCAACGCCTGCTCCAACCGGTCGAGCAGATCGGTAGCGCCGTCACCCGCCAGGGCGCATAGGTGCGCGGTTTCGGTGTCGTGGTCGTAGACGATGAACGACTGCGGACGCACAAAATACGCGTCCGGGTAGGGCGAGCGGTGGCGCAGCGTGATCCGCATGGTCAGCTCGGCGCACTCGTAGCCCAAGTACCCGATCCATCCGCCGGTAAACGGCAGGTCGGGTGCATCGAGAACTGGGGTGGACAGTTCGGTGCTGAGGGTGTCGAGCACGTTGCCGTCGTCAAGCGAATAGCTCATGGAGCGCGAAAGCGTTCCCGCGGTGTCGCCGAGGATGGAGAAATGCCCGCGCGTGTCGGCGGAGTCGAGGAAGAATGCGTCGTTACCGTCGCGCGTGATCGCGTTGAAGACGCGTTGGCAGTCGAGCGCGCCGGGGATTTCGCGGTGGATCAGGCGCCAGCCGCCGAGGAAGTTGCGCATGATCGCCGCGCCGTGCTGGGTGAGCACCGATTCGGGGTGGAATTGCACGCCCCAGTGATTCAACCCGTCGACTTTGAGCGCCTGGATTACGCCGTCCTCGCTGCGGGCGTGCACCGTGATGCCGGGGAGCTCGTCAACGTGAAGCGAGTGGTAGCGCACCACCTCAAAACCCTGCGGGATGCCGGTGAAGATGCCCTCGCCGGAGTGGGTGACGGTGGAGACGAACCCGTGGCGCGGCTCGGGCGCGCGGGTGACCCTGGCCCCGGCGAGCATCGCCAACCCCTGGTGGCCCAGGCACACGCCGAGCAGCGGGACGCCGGCATCCGCGGCTGCCTCGATGACGCGCCGGGACGCTCCGAAATCCTCCTCGCGCTCCGGGGTTCCGGGGCCCGGGGAGATGACCACGTGGCTGAACTCGCCGGCGCGCACCCGCTGAGGAAGATCAGCGGCCTCGCCCGCGGGGACTACGAGGGGCTCGCGGCCGGCGGCCTGCGCGACCAGGTGGGCGAGGTTGAATGTATATGAGTCGTAATTGTCAACGAGCAGAATCATTGTGCCGAAATCGTATAGCGTTTAACTGCATGGACGCCACAATCCGGCCAGCTCGCGCCGAAGACGCCGCCACTGTCGCCGCCGTGCACAACCGCTCCCGCGCACGGGCCTTCCGCGGGCATATCGCCGACGAGGTGCTGAATAACTTCGCACCGCTCGAGCGAAAGTGGGCCGAGTACTTCGACTCGCCGGACGGCCGCGTCTACCTCGCGGAGGTGGACGGCGAGGCGGTGGGCATGGCCTACGGCGTGCCCGGCGAGCGCACTGAACTGTGCAACCTCTACCTGCTGGAAACGGCGGCGGGCACCGGGGTTGCACCGAAACTCATGGACGCAGTGGTGCCTCCGGGAGAACCCGCGTTCCTATGGGTCGCGGACTTCAACGAACGCGCCCAGGCGTTCTACCACAAGCACGGGTTCACCTTCGACGGGGAAGAAACGCACCACGCGGGCGACGACGTCACCTTGAAGCGCATGGTGCGCGACTAGCTAGTTGATCGGGGTGGGCTCGATCTTCCACACGTCCTCGGCGTAGTCGCGGATCGTGCGGTCGGAGGAGAAGCGGCCGGACTCGCAGATGTTGATCCAGCACTTGCGGGCCCACTCGTCCGGGTCAGCGTAGTAGTCCGCGGCCATGCGGTCGCGGGCCTCGCGGTAGGCGGCGAAATCGCCAAGCACGTAGTAGACATCCTGCTCGCCGTAACCGTTGTCCTCCAGAAGCGAGGCGCGGATGTCGTGGAAGGCGCCGGTGCCGCGGTCGTCCAGGGTGCCGTCGACGAGCGCGTCGAGGGCGCGCATGAGCCCCGGGGTCTGCTCGGCCACCTGGCGCGGGTTGTAGTGCGCCTTCAGTTCCGGCAGCTCCTCCTCGCGGGCGCCGAAGATGTAGGCGTTCTCCTCGCCGACCGCGTCCACGATCTCCACGTTCGCGCCGTCCATGGTGCCGAGTGTGAGCGCGCCGTTCATCATGAACTTCATGTTCGACGTGCCCGAGGCCTCCTTGCCGGCGGTGGAGATCTGCTCGGAGACGTCCGTGGCCGGGATGATCTGCTCGGCAGGCGAGACGTTGTAGTTCTCCACGAACACCACGTGGATGTACTTCGAGGCCTCCGGGTCGTTGTTCACCAGCTCCGCGATGGTGTTGATGAGCTTGATGATGCCCTTGGCGGTGACGTAGCCGGGGGCCGCCTTCGCGCCGAAGATGAACGTGCGCTTCGGCACGTCGCGCTCGCCGTCGACCGTGATGCGGAAGTACAAATCCAGGATGTACAGCGCGTTCATGAGCTGGCGCTTGTACTCGTGCAAGCGCTTGATCTGCGTATCAAAGATGGAGTCCGGGTCGATCTCCACACCCTGGCGGGCAGCGATCCACTCCGCGAAGTCGCGCTTGTTCGCCGACTTGATGTCGCGGAGTTCGTTGAGCACCTTTGGGTCGTCCATAAGCGGGCGAAGCTCCTTGAGTTTGTCCAGGTCGGTGACCCACTCGTCGGAGCCGGCGAGGCGGTCCAGCAGGGCGGACAGGCGCGGGTTACACATGCGCAGCCAGCGGCGCGGGGTGACACCGTTGGTTTTGTTGTTGAAGCGCTCCGGGTACAGGCCGTGCCAGAAGCCGAGCGTGTCGCGTTTGATGATCTCGGTGTGCAGCGCCGCCACGCCGTTGACGGAGTAGGAGGCGTAGCAGGCGATCCACGCCATGTGCACGCGCCCGTCGTGCACCGGGGAGTAGTGGTGCGCCGTCTCCGCGTCCACGCCGCGGGACTCCATGTCCAGGCGGTAGCGGCGGTCGATCTCCTCCACGATCTCCCAGATGCGCCAGAACAGTTGCTTGAAGATGGATTCCTCCCACGTCTCCAGCGCCTCCTGCAGCACCGTGTGGTTGGTGTAGGCGAATGTGTGAGTGGTCACCTCCCAGGCTTCGTCCCAGCCCAGGCCGTGCTCGTCCATGAGCAGGCGCATCAGCTCCGGAATGCCCAGCACCGGGTGGGTGTCGTTGAGCTGGATGGAGTTGTACTTGTGGAACTCGCGCAGGTCGTCGCCGTGGGCGGCGATGTAGTCGTCGATAAGCTCCTGCAGCGATGCGGAGCAGAAAAAGTACTGCTGGCGAACGCGAAGCAGCTTGCCGGCGTAGGTGGAGTCGTTGGGGTAGAGCACGCGCGTGATGTCGTGGACCGCCTCGCGCTCAAGGATCGCGTCGGCGAAGCGCTGGGAGTTGAACGCGTCGTAGTCGAACTCGGCGATCGGGGATGCGTCCCACAGGCGCAGGGTGCCCACGTTGTCCGTGCCGTAGCCGGTGATCGGCATGTCGTACGGGATGGCGCGCACGTGCATGTCGTCGAACTTCACAATGCGCTGCTCGGAGCCGCGGCGGATGATGAAGGGGTAGAACGATTCCTTCCACGCGTCCGGGTGCTCGCGCTGGAAGCCGTCCTCGAACTCCTGGCGGAACAGGCCGTAGCGATACAGCAGGCCGTAGCCGGTCAGCGGGAAGTCCTGCTCAGCTGCGGAATCAAGGAAGCAGGCGGCCAGGCGCCCCAGGCCGCCGTTGCCCAGGGCGGCATCGTGCTCAGCCTCCAGCACGTCCGAAAGCTCGAAGCCATTCTCCTCGGCGATAGCCTTCGCCTTATCGACGAGCCCAAGGTTGGTCAGGTTATTCAGCAACGCCCGACCCTCCAGGAACTCCGCCGAGAAGTACGCCGCACGGCGGCTGGCCTTGTAGGTGTTGCGGGTTTTCGCCCAGTTGTCGGCGATCTGCTCGACAGTGGCGGCGGAAAGCCCCGTCCAGAACTTCTTCACCGTGGAGTCTTGCGGCGCGCGGCCGGAGAAGCTACGGACGTGGCCCTCGACGGTCTGCTCGAATGCTGGCTGAGATGCAGTCATGTGACCCGAGCGTACCGGCGCGCCGGGGCGTGTGCAGGTGAGCTACTTAGCCAAGTAGGTCAGTGCGGCGGTCAGGCCCGCGCGGGTGGAGGCGTCGATGGTGGGTTCGTACTCCGGCAGGAAGGTGGACATGTGGTTGACCGGGACGTCCTCGCCGACGCGGTCTTCCTCCACGGCCTTGTCCCACACGTCGTGGGGTGTGCAGCCGACGAGCCAGAAGAAGTACGGCGCGCCGTAGGCCTGGCCGATGACGGGGAAGTCCTCGGAGACGGTCTTCGGGTCGGCGGTGACAGACGCGTCGCCGAAGACGCCGTCGAACTGCTCGCGCACGCGGTCAAACACTTCCTCGTCGTTGTCCAGCAGCTCGCCGTGGGCGAAAAAGGAGATCATGGCCTGGTCCAGCGAGCCGGAGGCCAGCACCTCGGCGTGGACCACGCGCTTGATGGCGGAGTACACCTTCGCCTTGACCCGGTCGGAGTAGAAGCGGCAATTGAGCACGAGCTCGGCCTCGCCCGGGATGATGTTGTTGGTGGTGCCGGCGTGCATGCTGGCCACGGTGACCACGGCGAAGTCCGCCGGGTCCACCTCGCGGCCCACGATCGCCTGCAGGCGGGCAATGATCATCGCCGCGGTGTAGGTGGGGTCGATGGCGTTGTGCGGCATGGAGCCGTGAGCGGCGCGGCCCGGAATTTTGATGCGGATGGAATCACAGGCGGCGAACTGCGGGCCCGGCTTGGACATCACTAAACCGGCGCGGCCCGGCATGACATGCTGGCCGAAGACCACGTCCGGGGTAGGCACCTTCTCGGTCAGGCCGCCGTCGGCCATGTCCTGGGCGCCGGCGCCGATCTCCTCGCCAGGCTGGAACAAAGCGATAAAGGTGCCGGACCACTGCTCGCGGGTGTTGTCCAAAAAATCGCACATGCTCAGCAGCGCGGTGGTGTGGATGTCGTGGCCGCAGGCGTGCATGGTGCCCACGGTCTGCCCGTCGGCGGTTTTGGCCACCTTGTGAGAGGCATACGGTGCGCCGGTCTGCTCGGTCACCGGCAAGCCGTCGAAGTCCGCGCGGTGCATCACGGTCGGGCCTTCGCCATTTTCGAAGACGGCGCAGATGCCGAACTTGCCGATGGGGGCGATGACCTCGCAGTCGAACCGCGACAGCTCCATCATCAGACGGCTGTAGGTCTCCTCCTCCTGCATGGACAGCTCCGGGTTGGCGTGCAGTAGTTCGTAGAGGCGGCGCTGCCACACCTCGTCTACGGAGTAGGAGTGCAAAATCTCGGAAATATTACTCAAAATTCATCTCTCCAAATTTGGGTTATATCGCAATAGGTTTGGCGCGGGGGTGCATTCCTCGGCGATACGCAACGACGCAGACACGTGGCCGTCGCTACGCAAAGTGCGAAGTGCAGCCGTGGCGCGATCGCGCATGTCAAACGGCGAGAGCGTGTTCACGTAAATCTGCGTGCCGCCCTCGAAGCCGGCGAGGGTGGAAATGCGCCATTTCACGTTGATGCGCCACGGCATGGGCACGTCCAGGTCCACGGGGCGGTAGTGCCACTCCTCGTTTGTGGCTACCTGCCCGCCGGTGGCGGCGTGGGCTGCGTGCAGCAGGTCGGAGACCGCGCGAACCTCCTCGTCCGTGTGCTCCCACGGCTCGCTGACGCGGGACTTCGAGTACACCGTCATGGTGGGGTAGCGGTGGCCCACGCCGGCGGTGAGGATGGCGTGGTCGTTCTCCGCGATCACCAGGTTTTGGTAGAACGCGTGGTTGACGCCCCAGTCGTTGTACAGGTTCAAATTCTGACGCAGCTTCGCCGTTTCGGTCTCGGCGTTGACGCCGCGCTCGTCGATGGCCACCAGCTGCTTGTGCAGGTGCTCGAACGAGGCGCCGGCGGGTGAGAGCCAGTTTTGGAACACCACCACGTAGCGGGCGTAGGTGTGCTGCTCCACTAGGTCGCGCAGCGAATCCACGGTGAACGCGATGAAGCGGTAGTGCTCCTCCGGGGTCAGCGACCCGGAGCCGGCGAGCTGCGCTGTGTTCTCCGCCCCGTCTTCAAAGTGGCGCCGGCCGATGATCACGTCGTGGCCGCCGCCGAAGTAGGCCGGGGCCAGCTCGAGCAGCTCATCCTCGGGCCGATCCGGGTCCTGGCCGGCTGCTGCCAGCCGCGTCCGCACAATCTCAAGCACATGTTCGCGCCCGGCGGGGTCCGCCAGGTAGCGCTCCATGTGGCTGCGGCGCGCGACCGGCATTTCGTAGCCGTAGTTTTTCTGCCAGTAGTCGTAGCTGACAATCTCGAACAGGTTGGGCACCCGCCGAAACTCCGCGACTGTGTTGTCTAACTCGTCGGGCATGGCATCGCGCAGGATGGCAAACCCCTCGCCGTCGGCCACCAGCCGCGACTTCTCCGGCGGGGTGCGCAGTTTGCGCGCTTCGCAGAAATTGCAGGTGTCCGTGAGCGCGCCGGGCATCAACGGCTCCGGCGGGGCGCCTGTGGCGGTAAGGGGCCTGTTGCCGCGGCCTGGAACCGTCCACACCTCCGTGCCGGAGAACGGATTGACCTGCTTTAAAGTCCCGTCCGCCATGGTCCGCAGCGCAACGTGGTACGAGTGCGCTGGGTTCATGGCGGGGTTAGACATGCACGCAACCATACCGGTTAGCCTTGAGCACATGTCTGTGATCCAATTCGACGTCCTCGTCCCACCCACCGTCGCCGGCGAGGTCAAAGAGGTCTTCCAGCGCGCACTCGACATCCTCGTGCACCGGGAGATGCTCACCTCGGGCACGGTGGAAATGGAGCAGGTGCTTATCGACGGCTCCGTGCGCACGCAACTGGCCGAAACCTACGAGCGGGACCGGGGCGAAGACCCCGCGGACGCCGAGGTGTTCCGCTACCGCATCACGCCCGAGGGGGCAGACAGCCTCAACCGCCTGGCCATGGGCCTGTCGCGCATCCTCACCCCGAAGGCGGACCTGCCGCGCGACCCGGTGCTGCTGGAAGACCAGGACCGGTTCGAATCGCCCTCGATCTACCCCTGGACCGTGGAAGTGTTCAGGTAGGCCACGGCGATCTCAGCGCCGGCCTGGGTGAGCTGCTCGCGCACGTTGTTCGTCTCCGACAGCGTCACCGCGATGGTGCCCTCGTCCGGCTGCTCGTCGAAACGCCCTGCAGCCACCGCGAACGCCGCGCCGGCCCCGCGGGCCAGTTCGCCGACGACGGAGGCGACCTTGCCGGTGCCGGTTTGTCCGTCGAAGCGGCCCTCGCCGGTGATCACGAGCGCCGCGCCCTCGACCTGCTCTGCGAGCCCGTTGGAATCCGCCACCACGCGAGCGCCGGGCAGGATGTGCACGTGGGACGAATCCCCGTGCAGCATGGTGGACAGCCACGTGATGCCGATGCCCACGCCTCCCGCAGCGCCTAAGCCCGGGGTGGCCGGGTCCACGTCCGCGACCTCGCACAGATGCGCCAGACCCCGGTCGAGCACCTCGATGTCGTCTTCCGTCGCGCCCTTCTGCGGGCCGAACACGTGCGCCGCACCCTGGGGACCGGTGGCGGGCGCGGTGGTGTCGGTCAAAAGCACCCACTCCACCGCGCCGGCGGGGACGTTCACCTTCGCGGTGTCGAAGTTCGCCAGCTGCTCCAACGCGCCGCCACCGGGTTTCAGCTGGTAGCCGGCCTGGTCCAAGGGGTTGACGCCGAGGGCGACGAGGATGCCGGTGCCGCCGTCGATCGTTGCGGTGCCGCCGAGGCCCAGCACGATCCGCTCGGCGCCGCGCGTCTCGGCGTCCGCGATGAGCACGCCGGTGCCGTAGGTGTCGCCGGTCAGGAGCACCGGCTCGTCCACCGCGGGCAGGCCGGAGGCGGCGGCGACGTCGATGTAGGCGGTCTTGCTCGGGGCGTGGAAGGTGTACTCCGCTTCGGTGAGGCGGCCGGCCGCGGTAGTCGTCGGCAAGCAAATGAGCTCGCCCTCGAACAGCGACGAGGTACCTTCGCCGCCGTCCGCCATGGGGGTGAGCACGATCTGCGCGTCGCGGATGACGGAGCGCACGCCTTCGGCGAGCCATTCTGCGGCCTCGGCGGCGGTAGCGGTGGACTTGAAGGAGTCCGGCGCGACAACGATTTTGGGCGACGGAACTGCGTCGAGGGGAGAAACCATGGGGGAGAGTTTAGCTGCCGCTCACGCGGGGACGAATGGTGTTGTAAAGTTTGTCCGGTACTTAAATCTGCATAGCTATAGATATCGGAGGCTACGCCCAATGAGCGCGATTGATCAGGAAGTTGCCGGCTACTACCAGAAGCTTTTGGAGCGCAACGCGGGCGAGCCGGAGTTCCACCAGGCGGTGGCCGAGGTGCTGGATTCGCTGAAGATCGTGCTGGGCAAAGACCCGCATTACGCGGACTACGGGCTGATCGAGCGTCTTTGTGAGCCGGAGCGCCAGATCATTTTCCGCGTGCCCTGGCTGGACGACGACAACAACGTGCGCGTCAACCGCGGCTTCCGCGTCCAGTTCAACTCCGCGCTCGGCCCCTACAAGGGCGGGCTGCGCTTCCACCCGAGCGTGAACCTGGGCATCATCAAGTTCCTCGGCTTCGAGCAGATCTTCAAAAACTCCCTGACCGGCTTGCCCATCGGCGGCGGCAAGGGCGGCTCCGACTTCGACCCGAAGGGCCGCTCCGACGGGGAGATCATGCGCTTTTGCCAGTCCTTCATGACGGAGCTGTGGCGCCACATCGGCGAGTACCGCGACGTGCCCGCCGGCGACATCGGCGTCGGCGGCCGCGAAATCGGCTACCTGTTTGGCCAGTACCGCCGCCTGGTGGACCAGCACGAGTCCGGCGTGCTCACCGGCAAGGGCCTGACCTGGGGCGGCTCCCTGGTGCGCAAGGAGGCCACCGGCTACGGCAGCGTGTACTTCACCAACGAGATGATGAAGGCCAACGGCGACTCCATCGACGGCGCGAAGGTCATCGTCTCCGGCTCCGGCAACGTGGCCATCTACGCCATGCAGAAAGCGCAGGAGCTCGGCGCGACCGTGGTCGGCTTCTCCGATTCCTCCGGCTGGGTGGAGACCCCGAACGGTGTAGACATCGAGCTTGTCCGCGAAATCAAGGAAAACCGCCGCGGGCGCGTGTCCGAGTACGTGGAGGAGGCCACCGGCGCGACGTTCCACGCCGACGGCTCGATCTGGGACCTCAAGGCGGACGTAGCCCTGCCGTGCGCGACGCAGAACGAGCTGGGCGGCGACCACGCCCGCGTACTCGTGGACAATGGCGTGCGCTACGTCGCGGAGGGTGCGAACATGCCGTCCACCGCCGAGGCGATCGAGGTCTTCCGTGACCGCGGCGTGTGCTTCGGCCCAGGTAAGGCCGCTAACGCCGGCGGCGTGGCCACCTCCGCGCTGGAGATGCAGCAGAACGCCTCGCGCGACTCCTGGTCCTTCGACTACACGGATGACCGCCTGCACCAGATCATGTCCAACATCTTCAAGGTGACCAAGAACACCGCCGAGGAATACGACCACGCGGGCGACTACGTCATCGGCGCAAATATCGCCGGTTTTAAAAAGGTTGCCGACGCGATGCTCGCCCAGGGCGTGATTTAACGCTTCAGCGGGTACGCTTAGGCACTATGTACCGCGTTTTTGAAGCCCTGGATGAGCTAGTTCAGACCCTGGAGCAGGCCTACGGCGTGCCCATGACCGCCAATTGCATGGTTCCCCGCAACGAGATGCTTGGGCTTCTCGACGACCTCCGCAACGCCCTGCCCGTCGACTTGGACGACGCGCAGGACGTGCTGGACAAGCAGGACGAGATCCTGCGCGGGGCGCAGGACCGCGCCGACATGCTCGTCGGCGACGCGGAAGAGGATGCCCGCCGCATTGTCTCCGACGCCCACTCCGAGTCCGAGTCCATGCTCTCCGACGCCCAGGCCCGCGCGACCAACCTGGTCACTGACGCGGAGGAAGAGTCCAACATGATGGTCACCCAGGCGCAGAACGTGGCCGAGATGACGGTGAACAACGCGCAGCGCGAGGCCGACAACATCGTCGAGTCCGGCAACGCCGAGTACCAGCGCACCGTGGATAAGGGTGTGGCGGAGCAGGAGCGCCTCATCTCCGAGTCCGAGGTCATGCGCCGCGCCGACGAGGAAGCACACCGCCTGGTGGACGAGGCGACCGCAGAGTCCAACCGCCTGCGCTCCGAGTGCGACGACTACGTCGATTCCAAGCTCGCCGAGTTCGAGGAAGGCCTGCGCAACGTGCTGCAGACCGTCTCCTCCGACCGCTCTGCGCTGCGTCGCGGCGCGGGTGCCGCTGGCGCTGCGGCGCGCGGCCGCCGCGACGAGTTCTAACGGGTAGTCTGTTGCCGTTATGTCTACCAACCCTTTTGTATTTGACGTCAGCGACGTCCTTGGCGGCGACGGCACACCAGAAACTGTGACGCAGACGGGCCCGTCCCCGTCGCGCATCGGCCCCGAAATGATCGCGATCCCCGAAGGGCGCGAGGTTGAAATCGAGGCGACCCTGGTCCCGCTGGGCTCCGGCGTGATGGTGGATGCCACCGCGACCGCGCAGCTGGAGGGCCAGTGCGTGCGCTGCTTAAAGGAGCTCACCCCGACCGAGACGCTGCGTATCTCCGAGGTGTTTTCCGCCTCCGACGACTTCATCACCGGCGACAGCGAGGAAGCCGAGGACCAGGGCTCCGGCGACGAGATTCGCAAGGTTGTCGACGGCACCGTGGACCTGGAGCAGGCGTTCGTGGACGAGGCCGGTATGAACTGGCCGTTCAACCCCACCTGCGAGCCGGAGTGCGAGGGCGACACCGACGTGCCGGCCCCGGACGCGGTTGAGGGCGAAGAGAACAACCTGGTCGACCCGCGTTGGGCCGGCCTGGAGAAATTCCTGTGAGCCGCTCGAAGAAGAACAAGGGCAACGCGAACGAGCTGTGGGAGCAGGCGTTTAGCAGCGTTGACCACGCCCCGCTGCTGGAGCACCTCGGTGTGGACATCGAGCGCGAGAGCCTGAAGCTCGCGCTGACCCACCGCTCCTTCGCCAACGAGCACGGGCACCTTCCCAACAACGAGCGCTTAGAGTTCGTCGGCGATGCCGTGCTGGGCCTGTCCGTGGCCACCAAGCTGTTCGAGCTCTACCCCTCGCGTCCGGAGTCGGACCTGTCGCCGATGCGCGCGGCCATCGTCTCGCGCTACGGCCTCGCGGACATCGCCCGCGAGATCGATCTGGGCAAGCACGTGCTCATCGGCAAGGGTGAGGAACTCACCGGCGGCCGCGAGAAGGAGTCGATCCTCGCGGACACCACCGAGGCGATCTTCGGCGCGATCTACCTGCAGCACGGCTTCGAGCCGGCGCGCGATGTGATTCTCAAGCTTTTCGACGAGAAGCTGCGCACCGCCACCGTGAACAAGAAGCACCACGACTGGAAGACGGACCTGCAGGTGCGCCTTGCCGAGCTGAAGCTTCCGGTGGCCGAGTACGTCTCCGAGGCGGAAGGCCCCGAGCACAACCAGACCTTTACTGCTCATGCGCTCGTCGCTGGAACTTCCCGCGGTACCGGCACCGGACCGAACAAGAAGCTGGCGGAGCAGGAGGCGGCCCACCAGGCGGTGCTGTACCTGCGCGACCACGCGGCGGAGGCCGTTCGCGGCGATGCCTGAGCTGCCCGAAGTTGAGGTGGTGCGCCGCGGGCTGGACCAGCACGTAGTCGGTTGCACGTTTCAGCGGGTTGAGGTGCTGCACCCCCGCGCCGCGCGCGGCAACACGGTGGACTTGGAGGCCACGCTGCCTGGGCTCACGATTACCGGCACGGGCCGGCGCGGCAAATACATGTGGTTCACGCTCAGCGACGGCGCGGCGCTGCTCGTGCATCTGCGCATGAGCGGGCAGATGCTTGTGGCGAACCATGACACCGTGACCTCGCCGCACCTGCGTATCCGCGCGGACGTGGGGGAGGTGGAGCTGGATTTTGTGGACCAGCGCACTTTCGGGTTCTGGCAGTACACGCAGCTTGTGGGCGGCGTTCCGGAACCCGCCCTCCACATCGCCCCCGACCCGTTCGAGCCCGACTTCGACGTCCGGGAGACTGCCCGTGCGATGCGGCGGAGGAAATCACCGTTGAAAAATGTGCTGCTCAACCAAGAGGTGGTCAGCGGAATCGGATCCATCTACGCCGACGAGGCGATGTGGGCCGCGTGCCTGAAGCCCTGGCGCAGCGCGAAGACCATGCGCCAGCGCGACGCGGAGGCGGTGCTCGACGCCTCGCGCGAGGTGATGGCCCGCTCTCTGGAGCAGGGTGGCACCAGCTTCGATGCGCTGTACGTCAACGTCAACGGCGCATCCGGGTACTTCTCCCGCTCGCTCAACGCCTACGGGCAGGCGGGCAAACCCTGCGCCCGCTGCGGCACCCCGATCGAACGCGTTGTGGTCGGCGGGCGCTCCAGCTACTTCTGCCCCGCATGCCAGGTGCTGTAGCGCGAGAGTACGGTGGTGCGACATGGTTGATCAGTCAGCATTCAAAGACGCAATGAGCCAGCTGGCTGCCGCGGTGGCGATCGTGACCACCGGTTCTGCGACGGACCCGCACGGCACCACCGTCAGCGCCTTTATGTCCTTGTCGCTGGATCCGCCGATGGTGCTGGTGTCGCTGGATCAAAGGTCGTCGCTGTTGGCGTTGTTGGCCGAAGGGGCGTCGATAGGCATTAATGTGCTCTCCACAGAGCAGAACGTGCTTGCGCGGCGCTTCGCCACCAAGGGGGTGGACCGCTTCGCGGGGGCGGAGTGGGCGATGGCCGACGGCGCGCCGCAGCTCGCCGGCAACCACACCTGGGCGGCCGGGCGAGTCTCGCAGATGATCGAGGCCGGAGACCATGTGCTCGTGCTTGTCGACGTCACCGCAACCGACGTGAACACCAACTGCCCGCTGCTGTACTGGCAGCGCGAGTTTGGCACCCACGGCGCGATTCACCCCGGCGAGGTGTGCACCCCGGCGGTGGAGGGGTAGGCCGCGTCCCTGCTGCGCAAACCCTGAGAACGAAAGGGTGAATTTGCCCGGATTTGGGCCGTAATAGGGGATGCTTCCTCTGGGTTTGTGGGAGCGGAGTGCGGTGGAGGGGGAGATCAAGAGCCGCTAGTTGTGTGATGTGGGCAACCTGCGGATACACTGCCCGCCATGGAAACAGCCACCACCTTCGTCGAAGATTCGCTCAACGGCGTGCTGTGGAACATCGTCCCGGTGTTCCTCATCGCCGCCGGCGTCTACTTCGGATTCCGCACCCTATTCGTCCAAATCCGCATGGTCCCCGACATGCTCAAGGCCGTCGCCGAGACGCCCAAGGGCAAGGACCGCGAAGGCCGCGACCTGGACGAAGAGTACGGTGGCGTATCCGCGTTCAAGGCGTTTACCATCTCCGCCGCCTCGCGCGTCGGCACCGGCAACATCGCCGGCGTGGCGCTGGCGATCTCCATCGGCGGGCCGGGTTCGGTGTTCTGGATGTGGCTGCTTGCACTCCTCGGCGGCGCCACCGCGTTTGTGGAGTCCACGCTGGCGCAGCTGTGGAAGACCAAGGACGCGGAAGGCAACTACCACGGCGGGCCCGCTTACTACATGACGCGCGGTCTGGGCTGGAGGCCGCTGGCCGTGCTGTTCTCCGCCTTTTTGGCGCTGACCTACGGCTTTGTCTACAACGCCATCCAGACCAACTCCATCACCGCCGCGATTGAAACCTCCGTGGGCAACGACTCCGTGCTGGTCAAATCCGCAGTCGCCGGTGTGCTGGCGATCCTCACCGCACTGGTCATCTTCGGCGGCGTGACGCGCATCGCATCGTGGACGCAGGTGATCGTGCCGTTTATGGCCGGTGCCTACATCATCATGGGCGTGGTGGTACTCGTGGTGAACTGGCGCGAGATCCCCGCCATGTTCGAGCTGATTGTCAGCCATGCGTTCGGCCTGAAGGAAGTTGCCGGCGCCGGAGTCTGGCTCGCGTTTACCCAAGGCATGCGCCGCGGTCTGTTCTCCAACGAGGCCGGCATGGGCTCCGCCCCGAACGCAGCCGCATCTGCAACCGTGTCCCACCCGGTCAAGCAGGGCCTGGTGCAAACCCTCGGCGTGTACTTTGACACGCTGCTCGTGTGCACCATCACCGCCTTTATCGTGCTGCTCGGCCCGGCCGTGTCCTACGGCATGGACGATGTGCAGGGTGTCTCCCTGACCCAGTCCGCGCTGGCTGATTCCCTGGGCGACTGGAGCGCCCACGCCATCACGGCCATCCTGTTCTTCCTGGCGTTCTCCTCCGTGATTGGCAACTACTACCTCGCGCAGACCAACCTGGAGTACCTCACCGAATCCAAATCTGCGCTCAACATCTTCCGCATCGTTGTCATCGGGTTTGTCATCTTCGGCGCGTTCGGTTCCGTCCCACTCGTGTGGGCGCTCGGCGACACCATGGCTGGCCTGTTAGCCATCTTCAACATCATCGCCATCATCCCGCTCGGCGGCGTGGTGCTGAAGCTGCTGAAGAACTTCAACGACCAGCGCCGCAAGGGCATCGACCCGGTGTTCCACCGTGACATGCTCCCGGAGCTGAAGAACTTGGAGTACTGGGACGGTTCGGACCCGGTGACCCGTCGCAGCGAAGAGGACCGCATCACCATCCGCCAGGGCAACGACGGGCGTTAATCACGGCTACGCTTGGGCGGCATGGCAGACACACGCATGACCGCCCACGTCCGCGGCAACGTCCAGGGGGTGGGGTTTCGCTGGTGGACTCGCTCCCGCGCCCTCGAGCTGGGATTGGCCGGCTACGCGAAGAACCTTGCTGACGGCAGGGTGGAGGTGGTTGCGGAGGGGGCCGAAGGTGACGTCAAGAAGCTAAAAGCCCTTCTTGAAGAGCAGCCTTCGACGGCGAAGCGCCCGGGCAATGTGGAGCACGTTCAGGCGCAGTTCGGGGAGCCGAAGGGCGCGGAGGGGTTTGAGGAGCGATGAGCTCACTGTTTGAACAGGTCGAGCACCAAAGTGGGCAAGCCGAGACGGCGGGTGCAGTCTGAGACGTATTCCCTCGCGTAGGGGTAAATAGCAAAGACTCCAGTGGAGTTCGCGAATGCTTGGAGTTCCTCGTCCGAAAAATCGTTGTCGGAGTCAGCAGTGAATGCGGCGGTGAACGAAGAACGAATATTCGCTACCTGGACGGAATCACTGGAATCTTCGCGGCTGATGGACACGTCGAAGCTGCAATTGACGAGAATAAGGTGGGGATCGGGGGCAGTGCCCGACGAAATCTGTGCCTCGGGGGAGACGTCGAGTGCGACCTCGAGTGGTGCCCCAGGCTCAGGAACTGACATCAGCTCGAGCTGGGAGCTTGTCAGGCGGATATCGCGAAGATTCGACTGGCCTGCAACGCGTCCAGCTAGAACGCGGAGTTCTTCGTGGTTTTCGGCTGCCACCTGTTACACCACCTTTATCTGCTTGTAGGTGAAGTTGGGCCTCGGGATGTCCGAATGGGCGGGATTTCGCGGCGAGGTAGTGGCGGAAACCTGGCGGTACGGAGAGACCAGGGAAGTGACACGGTCGGGAGCGTCCACAGCGAAACGGACTTTAGCGCCGACTGCTCGTGCGTAGCGCTGAACTGTTGACAGCTGCGGATCTGCTTCACCGCGTTCCAGCTCGGAAATCGCTGATTGAGTAGTGCCCATGGTGCTTGCTACTTGGCGTTGGGTTTGGCCAGACGTCTTTCTGATCTGTCGCAGGGTTTCTGCGAGAGCGGAACGGACGGAGGCATCTTCAAATGCATCCGCGAATTCGGGATCGTCCAGAAGGCCCTCAAAATCGACTTCCATGGAGTTGTCATCCGTGTAGTTCATTGCCACCCTCCCTCAAATATCGGTTATGTCCGATATTACTGGTGTGGTGGGGGATGTCAACTGGATTTCCCCTGTTCCCATGTCTTGCTTCGCTCGATTGCCTTGTCCAGCTCTTGTTTTGGGGTCTTTGCACTCTTTTTGACGAAGCACGACAAAATGATGAAGTGGACGGGGGGTCTTGGATGAGCGTGGCACGGTACTGATTCGAACCAACGCGAACCCTTACTTCATAGATGTTGTCTCGCAGGTGCCTCAGGTCTCGGAGCCCAATTTCAGCTCTTCGCAGCCTGTCCAACTTTTTGGCGAGGGCAGCACGCCCTTGGAGATCCAGACTCTCGAACTCCCGCTTGCTCACAGGGACGGAATCGCCGCCCGGCGCGAACCAACGGATCTGGCGCTTGTAAGTCATCCACCCTCCCTTGTTCTGAAATAAAGGTAGCGCGGGTGTCCGACACCGCGCAGTCTTTATTAGGAAGCGCTGGGTTACACTGCCCCAATGCACCTGAAATCGCTGACGCTCAAAGGATTCAAGTCCTTCGCGTCGGCGACGACGATGAAATTCGAGCCCGGCATCTGCGCCGTGGTGGGACCCAACGGCTCCGGCAAATCCAACGTGGTGGATGCGCTCGCGTGGGTGATGGGCGAGCAGGGCGCGAAAAACTTGCGCGGCGGGAAGATGGAAGATGTCATCTTCGCTGGCGCGGGCGGCCGCAAGCCGCTGGGGCGCGCGGAGGTCACGCTCACCTTCGACAACACGGACAAGCGCCTGCCCATCGACTACACAGATGTGGCCATTACCCGCCGCATGTTCCGCGACGGCGCGAGCGAGTACGAGATCAACGGCTCCAAGGCGCGTCTGATGGACATCCAGGAGCTGCTGTCCGATTCCGGTATCGGCCGGGAGATGCACATCATCGTCGGCCAGGGCAAGCTCTCCGAGATCCTGGATTCGCGCCCGGAGGAGCGCCGCGCGTTCATCGAAGAGGCTGCGGGTGTGCTCAAGCACCGCCGCCGCAAGGAGAAGGCGCAGCGCAAGCTCACCGGCATGCAGGCGAACCTGGACCGCCTGACCGACCTCACCGACGAGCTAGGCAAGCAGCTCAAACCCCTGGCCCGCCAGGCGGAGGCCGCCAAGCGGGGCGCGGCGGTGCAGGCGGAGTTGCGCGATGCGAAGCTTAAGCTCGCCGGCGATCAGGTGGTACGGCTGCGCGCGAAGTACGCAGACGCCGAGCGCGCCGCCGAGATGCTGGCGGAGCAGGTGGAGACCGTCACCGCGACGTTGGAGACCGCGGTGGAGGAGCAGGAGGCCGTCGAGGCTCGCCAGCAGGAGCTGCAGCCGCAGGCGCAGGAGGCGCAGCAGCTGTGGTTTGCGCTGTCCACCCTGGCTGAGCGCGTCAGCGCCACCCAGCGCATCGCCTCGGAGCGCTCCCGCAGCTCCAACTCGTTCGCGCCGTTTGCAGGGCAGGATCCGGAGGACCTGGAGGCGCGGGCGCAGCTTGCGGACGAGCGCTACGCCGAAGCCCTCGAAGCCGCCGAAGAAGCCGCGGAGAAGCTCGAGACCATCCGCGAGGAGGTCGCCGAGCGCCAGGAGGCCTTCGACGCCGCCGAGCGCGAACACATGGCGCAGGTGCGCGCGATCGCGGACCGCCGCGAGGGTGTCGTGCGCCTGATCGCGCAGGAGGAATCCCAGGCAGCGGCCGTCGAAGCTGCCGAGGAAGAGGTGCGCCGCCTGGAGGAGACGCTCGCGGAGACGAAGCAGCGCGCCCGCGAGGCCGATGCGGAGGTCGCGTCCGTCGAGGAGCGCATCGCGGGCTTTGCAGCGGAGCGCTCGCCTCTCGACGACGCCTTCGCCCGCGCCCACACCGAGTCCGACGCCGCGGACAAGCGCCTGGACCAGCTGCGGGCGAAGCAGCGCGAGCACGAGCGGGCGGTGGCAACCCTGCAGTCGCGCATTGACACGCTGGCAGAGCAGGCGCCGAAGCGTTCGGCGGAAGACGTGCTCTCCGGGTTTACGGCGCTTGCTGGCTTAGTCACGGTGGAGCCCGGGCTGGACCGCGCGCTCGCTGCGGCGCTCGGCGAGCACGCTGAGGCGCTGGCGGGCGAGGTTTCCGACGACGCGGTCGGCGCGCTGGAGTCGGCCGCCCGCACCGTGGTGGTGGATGCGCGCGGCGGGTCGTCGTGGCGCTTAGACACCGACGGCGAGGTGGACTGGTTGCTCGACCACGTGGAGCTGGACCCAACGGTGGTTGGCCCGGTCACGCGCCTGCTCGCGGACGTGGTGGTGGCGGGCGACCTCGCGGCCGCCCGTGGCGTGGTGCAGCAGGACCCGCGCCTGCGCGCCGTCACGCCTGCGGGCGTGCTGGTGGGCGAGGGGTGGGTCGCCGCCGGCACGGGGCAGACCTCCACGGTGGAGGTCTCGGCCCGCATCGAGGCAGCGAAGTCCGAGTTGGCCGAAGCGCAACAGCTGCTCGAGGAACTCGCCGGCACCCTGGAAGGCGCGACCGTCGCCGCCGACGAGGCTCGCGTGAGCGCCGCGTCCGCCAAGGCGGCGCTGCGCGAGCACGACACCGAAGTGGAATCCTGGCGCCGCGACCTGGCACGCCTGGTCAAGCAGGCCGAGGCGAACAAGTCCGAGCACGAGCGCGCGGCAGCGCGTGCGAACGAGGCGGACGCGCGCCTGGCCCAACGCCGCAGCGAGTTGGAGGAGACGCGCGACCGCCTCACTCGCGTGGACACGGACGTGGCGGAGTCGCCGGAGGAGCCGTCGACGGAGCAGCGTGACCAGGCCAGAAACGCGCTCAACCACGCCAAATCGCTGGAAATGGAGGCCACGCTCGCCTCGCGCACCGCGCAGCAACGGGCCGAGGCCGAGGCGGGCAAGGGCGATGCGTTGCGACGGCAGGCGGAGCAGGAGCGGCAGGCGAAGGCCCGCCATGAAGCGGCGATGGCTCGCCGGAGGGCGGAAGGGGAGCTGGCCGGTGCTGTCGAGAAGCACGCGCGTGATCTCGCCGCCCGCATCGAGGACGCGCTCGCCCGCGCTACCGCCCAGCGCGATGATTTGAACGCGCAGGTCAATTCTTTGCAGGGCAAGGTGCAGCAGGCGCGCCAGCAGGTGGGCGCCACCCGCCAGCAGCTCGCGCGGTTGACGGACAACGCGCACCAGTCCGACATCGCGCGCTCGCAGGCGCAGGTGCGCATCGATGAGGCGGAGGCCAACATCACCGCGTCGCTGGGCATCGCCGTCGCCGACCTGCTGGCGGACTACACCCCAGGCGAGGACTTCGACCGCGACGCCGAGCAGAAGCGCCTCAAGCAGGCGGAGAAGGACCTGCGCGCCCTGGGCAAGGTCAACCCGCTGGCGCTGGAGGAATTCAAGGCGTTGGAGGAGCGCTACACGTTTTTGAGCACGCAGCTCGACGACGTGATCCAGGCCCGCAAGGACCTCACGAACGTGATCGAGGACGTGGACGCGCAGATCCTGCAGCTGTTCACCGACGCCTGGGCGGACGTGGAGGCCGAGTTCCCGCGCGTGTTCCAAACACTGTTCCCGGGCGGCGAGGCGCGGCTTGTGCTCACCGAGCCGGAGGACATGCTCGCCACCGGCATCGAGATCGAGGCCCGCCCGCCGGGCAAGCGAGTCAAGCGTTTGTCCTTGCTTTCCGGCGGTGAAAAGTCCCTGACCGCGCTTGCCTTCCTGGTGGCCATCTTCCGCGCGCGCCCCAGCCCGTTCTACGTGCTGGACGAGGTGGAGGCAGCGCTTGACGACGTCAACCTCCGCCGCCTCATCGCCCTGCTCGAGGAACTGCGGCAGGACTCCCAGCTCATCGTGATCACCCACCAGAAGCCCACCATGGACGTGGCGAACGTGCTCTACGGCGTGACCATGCGCGGCGACGGTGTCACCCGCGTGCTTTCGCAGCGTATGCAGCCTGCCGGGGCTGCGCCCGCCATGTAGTATCATCCAAAAGTTGGAGAAAGGATGAATATGTCTGTATCGCGTAGCTCGGCGGTTGTGGGTGTTTTCGCGCTGGCTCTCTTTGTTGGCGGATGCTCCACCTCAGCGGATTTGGACGGCACCTACACCAAGGTTGAATCAGCTGGTGAGGAGAAACTGACCAGTACTCTCACCATCGACGGGGGAGACTGCACGCTGCACCACGTCGCCGAGCCCGAAAATGTTGAGGCTGACGAGGCGTGCACCGTCGATGAGGATAACCTCATTTTCACCGCGGATGGCTCGGAAACACGGTTGCCGGTCACTCAAACGGATGAGGGGGATTTGCGGATCGGACTCGGCGACGGAGAGCTCTACCAAAAGAGCCACTAGGGCCTTCTTGATGCCCGCCCCCGCGTGATGTCGGCGGTGCTGGCACACTAGAGCGCATGGATCTCAATGCTTTAGTCAACAGCACTGCGTTTTGGATTGTCCTCGCAGTAATCGTCATCGCGCTGATCCTCATCGGCGTTGTTGTCGCCGGAAAGAAGCGCAGGGAATCGAAGACCATCTCCTTCGACAAGGTCGAAGAGCCCAAGGAGCTGACCCAGCAGGAGAAGTCAGGCAACTACCAGGCCAAGGGCGGCTTCAACTTCGCGCAGGCGGACGCGCAGCCGAAGCAGCCGGAGCCGGTTCGTCGCGACAAGCCCGCGCCGGAGGCAGCCGCGGCCTTTGTCCCACCGAAGCACGAGGAAGGGGAGACCGTGGTCGAGCGCGCAATTTCGCGTGACGACGAACCACAGGTCCCCACCGAGACTTCCCAATCAGCGCAGGCAGAGCCTGCCGCTGACGAACCGGTGGAGCCGGCTGACGAACCCGTGGAGCCGGAGCGGCCCGCCGAGCAGCAACCGGTTGCGGATGTCCCGGCGGAGCCCGTCGAGAAGCAACCGGCCCCCGAGAAGGCCGCCGTCGAAGAGGAGCTGCGAGTCCAGGAGGAAGAGCTCCCGGTTGCGGAGGACGTTGTCACGGAACCTGACCCGGTCGAGCCGGAGGCCACTTCAGAGGCTGCATCCGCGGAAGCCGAGGCGGAGGAGGCTGCCGCGGCTGCTGCTGCAGCGCAGACTAGCGCCGATGAAGCGCGTCAGGAGGGCGCCGAGGTCTCCGACGACGCCGTCGTGGTTGAGGCGCCAACAGAGGAGCCGATCGACGACATCGCACCGGCCGCAGGGCGCATGGGTAAGCTGCGCGGGCGCCTGTCGCGCTCTCAGAACGCGATCGGCCAGGGCCTGTTGGGCATCCTCACCGCGGGCGACCTGGACGAGGACGCCTGGGAGGAAATCGAGGACACGCTGATCATGGCGGACCTCGGCGCCGAGCTGACCATGAAGGTCACCGACTCGCTGCGCGAGAAGATCGCCGAGCGCGGCGTGGAGACCGAGGACCAGGCCCGCGCGATGCTGCGCGAAACGCTCATCGAGGCCGCGCGCCCCGAGATGGACCGCTCGATCAAGGCCATGCCGAACGACGGCAAACCCGCCGTGATCCTGGTCGTCGGCGTCAACGGCACCGGCAAGACCACCACCACCGGCAAGCTCGCGCGCGTGCTGGTGTCCATGGGCCACTCCGTGGTCCTCGGCGCGGCGGATACCTTCCGCGCGGCCGCCGCGGACCAGCTGGAGACCTGGGGCAAGCGCGTCGGCGCTTCCACCGTGCGCGGCAAGGAGGGCGCGGACCCGGCGTCCGTCGCCTTCGACGCCGTGGCCACCGGTGTCGCCGAGGGCGCGGACGTTGTGCTCGTGGACACCGCCGGCCGCCTGCACACCTCCACCGGACTGATGGACCAGCTGGGCAAGGTCAAGCGCGTGGTGGAGAAGAAGAGCAACGTCGACGAGGTCCTGCTCGTGCTGGATGCCACCGTCGGCCAAAACGGCATCATGCAGGCGCGCGTGTTCCGCGAGGTCGTGGACATCACCGGCGTGGTGCTGACCAAGCTGGACGGCACCGCGAAGGGCGGCATCGTTTTCCAGGTGCAGGAGGAGCTCGGTGTGCCGGTAAAGCTCGTCGGCCTGGGTGAGGGCGCAGACGATCTTGCGCCGTTTGAGGTGGAAAGCTTCGTCGACGCGTTGCTCGGCTAAGCATTTGCCTATCGACGCGCACGCGCCCCGGCGATGACACAGTGATGTGCCCATTGCCCGGGGCGCGCGCTAGTCTTGTGGGGATTATTTTCCGCTAGCAGCACAAGGGAGCGTGCACACCGTGTTCGAGTCACTGTCCGACCGCCTCCAATCAGCCCTCGGCGGCCTGCGCGGCAAGGGCAAGCTCACCGAGGAAGACATCAACGCCACCGCGCGCGAGATCCGTCTCGCCCTGCTTGAGGCGGACGTCTCGCTCACCGTCGTGCGCGCGTTTATCAAGCGCGTCAAGGAGCGTGCGCTCGGCGCAGATGTGTCCGCGGCGCTGAACCCTGCACAGCAGGTGATCAAGATCGTCGACGAGGAGCTGACCAACATCCTCGGCGGCGAAACGCGCCGGCTGAACATGGCGAAAAACCCGCCGACCGTGATCATGCTCGCCGGCCTGCAAGGTGCCGGTAAGACCACGCTCGCCGGCAAGCTGGCACACCATCTGGCCAAGCAGGGCCACACCCCGATGCTGGTGGCCTGCGACCTGCAGCGCCCCGGCGCGGTGCAGCAGCTGCAGATCGTTGGCGAGCGCGCCGGCGTGCCCACCTTCGCCCCGGACCCGGGCACGTCGCTGGACTCCTACGAGCACGAGATGGGCACCTCCCACGGCGACCCGGTTGCCGTGGCGCAGCAGGGCATCGAGCACGCCAAGCACCAGAAGAACGACGTGGTCATCATCGATACCGCCGGTCGCCTCGGCATCGACGAGACGCTGATGACCCAGGCGCGCAATATCCGCGACGCAGTCAACCCCGACGAGGTCCTCTTTGTCATCGACGCCATGATCGGCCAGGACGCGGTGAAGACCGCCGAGGCGTTCGCCCAGGGCGTGGACTTCACCGGCGTGGTGCTGACCAAGCTCGACGGCGACGCCCGCGGCGGTGCGGCACTGTCCATCCGTGAGGTCACCGGCAAGCCGATCCTGTACGCGTCGACAGGCGAGAAGCTCGAAGACTTCGACGTCTTCCACCCGGAGCGCATGTCCAGCCGCATCCTCGGCATGGGCGATTTGCTCTCCCTGATCGAGCAGGCCGAGGCGACCTACAACGAGCAGGACGCTGAGGCTGCCGCCAACAAGCTCACCTCCGGCGAGCTGACCCTTGAGGACTTCCTGGACCAGTTGCTGATGATCCGCCGCATGGGGCCCATCGGCAACCTGCTGAAGATGATGCCGGGCGGCAAGCAGATGAACCAGATGGCCGACATGGTCGACGAGAAGCAACTCGACCGCATCCAGGCCATCATCCGCGGCATGACGCCCGAGGAGCGCCAGGACCCGAAGATCCTCAACGCCTCTCGACGCAAGCGCATCGCCAACGGCTCCGGTGTGAAAGTCTCCGACGTCAACCAACTCGTCGACCGCTTTTTCGAAGCCAAGAAGATGATGGGGCAGATGGCCAGCCAGTTCGGCCTGCCGGGGATGCCGGGCATGGGTGGCGGCCGCTCCGCCACGAAGAAGAAGCCGAAGGGACGCAAGGGCAAAAACGGCAAGCGCAAGCCGCCGAAGCGCGGAGGCGGCATGCCCAAGATGCCGGGGATGCCTGGCATGGGCGGCATGCCGGACCCGAAGGAGCTGGAGAAGCTCCAGGAACAGCTGCCGGCAGGCATGCAGGGCATGGATCTGAATAACCTCGACTTCAACGAGGCGATGAAGCGCATGCAGAAGGGCAAGTTCTTCTAGCCGGCGGCGCGGTGCGCTGCTCCGGAGGGCCTGCCAACCGGCGGCACTCTCCCGCGGACCCCGAGCGGAGGACCCCTAGTATGGCCAGTTTTCGGCCGTACTAGGGGTTTCTCGCTCTGGTTCTGTGGGGCGGGCCGGGGCCCGGCGTTCCGGTAAGGTCTTCGGCACGGATCCAGCTAGTAGGACCCAGCTATTAGCCGAAAAATGGCGAATAACGAGCCCCTACTAGCTGGATCCGCGGAATGGGGCGGTCAAAGGGGAGCGCCTACGGGGTGGCCCGGCGCCCGGCCCGGCGCCAACGGGTGGGGCTACGGGGTGGCCGGAGGGGCGTCGAGAAGCGAAAGCTCCTCGAAGATCGGCGCGAGGCGCTCCCACAGCACCGGCGTCAGGGACTCGGCGTAGGCGTTGGAGATGTGGTTCTGGTCGCGGTAGATGTACACGTTGCCGATCTGGGGCGGGCACAGGCCGTCGACGCAGTACCAGCCGGCGGTGTCGATTTCCCACTGCGCGTAGGCGTCGTCGAGGAAGTACGCGGCCGGGTCCTCGGGAGCGTAGACCATGTCCGCCGCCATCGAGCAGGCGTGCTCGGAGTAGCCCGCCACAATGCACAGGTTCGGGTCCATCGGCTCGCCGGTGGGGGTGAACATCCACGGGTTGTCGCGCAAGCCCACGAAGGGGATGCCCAGCTCTGCCAGGCGCTGCCATAGGTTGGCGTAGGCGTTAGGCACGTAGTCGGCGGAGACGCGGCCGTCGCCGGCGTGGCCTGCGGGGCGGGTGGAGGTGGAGATGAGCATGTCGGGCTGCAGGTTGATGATTTCCTGCATCGCGTTTTCGCCCCATTCGGCGCACTCGGGGGAGACGATGTCGTTGGCGGGGTCTAGTGGGCCGCCGACCACTAGCGGGCACTCCTGTCGCACGAAGGTGGCGACCTTGAAGTGGTGCTCCTTGCCCAGCTTGTCCAGGGGGACAATGAACGGCTCGATGTGGGAGCCGCCGGCGAGCACGATTGTCGTGTCCGCCTCTAGGTCGCCGTAGGTGCAGTCCGGGCCGGGCATGGCGTCGGGGGCTTCGGGGAGGAAGATCATGCAGTCGTCGAGCCCGATGGGTGGGAACATGCCGGCGATGAGGTTCGGGTCCGGCTGCGGTTTCATATCCGGCACCTGCGCGCCTTGGATGGCGCGGGCGCCGGGGTAATTCACCGGGTCGAGTGTCTTATCCGCGCTGTCGACTCGGTTGTCCCAGTACGGTTGGACGGCCAGGGCGACTGCGAACAGTGCTGCGGCGAGCACTCCGCCGACTGCACGCGCGGCGCCGGGCAAGGTGCGTAGCGACGCCTTCGCGGCCGCCACTGGGTCGTCGTCGCCACGCGGGCGGGGGCGGTGCTGGCGCAGCGGGTCCTCCACGAGCGTGTGCGTGACGTGCGCCAGGCACAGCGACACCACGATGACAAGTGCGCCCAGCCAGGCCGGCGGGGTGTCGTAGCCGCCGATGACGGTGACGATGATCAGTAGCGGCCAGTGCCACAGGTACAGCGAGTAGGCCACGCTGCCGAGCCAGGTCATCGGGGCGGAGGCGAGCACCTTGGACACGCCGTTGGCGTTGCCCGAGAGGATCACCAGCGCTGCGCCGGTCAGCGGGATCAGGGCGACGGGGCCGGGGAACGCCAGCGAGGTGGGCACGATGAAACCCGTGATGGCGATGAGTGCCACGCCCAACAGCGCGGTGAGCCACGCGGTGGCCTGTGGCAGGAACCGGTTCGCCGGCACGAACGCCAGCAGCGCGCCGAGGGAGAGCTCCCACGCGCGGGAGAACGTGGAGTAGTAGTTCTCGCCTGTGCCCTCCAGCCCGAAGCGGGAAGCCCAGGCGAACGATGCCACGGTGATCACAGCCAGCAGCGCGATGGCGGCGCGGCGGGCGTGTTCAGGCTTCGCGTGCAGCTTCGCGACGGCCACGGCTACGACCCAGCCCAGCAGAATGCCGAAGACGTAGAACTGCCCCTGCACGGACATGGACCACAGGTGCTGCAGGGGGGAGGTCTCCTGGCTGGCCGCGGCGTAATCCGCGTTCTGCGACATCAGCTCCCAGTTTTGGAAGTACAGCATCGACGCGGTGACCTGGCGGGACAGCTCCACGCCCATTAGTTCCGGGGTAAACGCCAGCACAAGACCGACGACCACGACCACCACCAGCGCCAGCGCCGGCACCAGCCTGCGGATGGTGCGCCACAACGGCCACCACGGATTCAGGTTCGGATTCGGGCGCAGCGCGTAGCGCAGCTGGCCGCCGAGGAAAAAGTAGCCGGACAGCAGCAGGAAAACGTCCACGCCGCCGGAGACGCGGCCGACGAACACGTGGAAGATTACCACGAGCGCGATGGCGAACCCGCGTAAACCGTCCAGGTCGACGCGGTAGGCGGTGGAGCCCTTCGTCGGCTGCGGTGGGTGCCCTGCCGTCGTACTCAACCGTTTCTCCAACCCGTCATGTCGTGTGTGGTTCTGTGATGTGCCGACTATCGTCACAAGCGGTTAAGGACAATACCGTCCCTGACGCGCTGGACCGAACCGGACTCGCGCGGGCATGACCGGGCAAAAGCGGACGCGTGTTTTGGAACCGGGGCGAAGCGCGCGTAAGGTATCACGGGTTGTCCGGCGTGTATGTGCGCCTGGCACGACAAGTCCATAACTGCGTACGCGCCGGATCCGTCTTGCCCTTGCTTCCAAACAAGGGAGGTCGCCCGGCCAGGCACGCGCAGGGTAAATAAGAAGGGTTGAACCGGCTCGTCGATAAGTGGCGAGTGTCTGCACTGCCCAGTGACCTAAAAGGAAGTACACCATGGCTGTAAAGATCAAGCTGCAGCGCGTTGGCAAGATCCGCAACGCGCAGTACCGCGTCGTCATCGCTGACGCCCGCACCCGTCGCGACGGTGCCGTCATCGAGAACATCGGTATCTACCACCCGAAGGAAGAGCCGTCGCTCATCCGCATCGATTCCGAGCGCGCTCAGTACTGGCTGGGCGTCGGCGCGCAGCCGACCGAGCCGGTGATGGCACTGTTGAAGGTGACCGGCGACTGGCAGAAGCACAAGGGCATCGACGGCGCCGAGGGCACCCTGAAGGTGGCCGAGGAGAAGCCGTCCAAGCTCGACCTGTTCAACCAGGCGCTGGAGGAGGCCAAGAACGGCCCGACCGCTGAGGCCATCACCGAGAAGCGCAAGAAGGCCAAGGAAGAGGCTGAGGCGAAGGAGGCCGCTGAGGCCGCCGCTGCTGCCGAGGCTGAGGCTGCTGAGGCTGAGGGCGAGTCCGCCGAGGCTGAGTCCGAGGACGCTGAAGCCGAGGAGAACTAAGCACTCTTCGCTTATCGACGAACCCCCGTTCCCGCACACCGCGCGCGGAACGGGGGTTTCGCGTTGGCGGGGGGGAGTCCTTTTGTCACCGGGCCGTCCACCCTGCCACTTTCGCAAACCCTGGGATCCACAGCCTGGGTTCGCGCAAAATTCGGCCATTCCCAGGATGAGCCTCCCAGGGTCTGTCTAGGCGGCGCAGAGGGAGCTGGCGCAGCCAGGAACGTTCGGCGAACCGGCGGCCTGCTACCGTGATCTCCCATGGAGCTGCAGATCGGCCGCGTGGTCAAGTCCCACGGCGTGAAAGGTGAGGTTGCCGTCGAGTTGCTGGCGGACGAGTCGGAGGAGCACATCGTCGTCGGCGCTGTGCTCACCGGCCGCCAGGCGGGCAAGGAGCGGGAGCTGACCGTGAAGACGGTGCGCCCGCATCAGAAGCGCCTGCTGGTCAGCTTCGAGGAGGTGCCGGACCGCACCGCCGCCGACAGTTTGCGCGGCATGAAGTTCTTCGCCGAGCCGCTGGAGCGCGAGGAAGGCTCGGACGAGTACTACAACCACGAGCTCATCGGCCTGAAGGTGCGGCACGACGGCGACGAGGTCGGCGAGGTCACCGGCGTGATGGACGCGCCGAACCGGAAGATCTTGGAGATCGACTACAACGGCAAGGACGTCATGGTCCCGTTCGTGATGGACTTCGTCCCGGAGCTCGATACGGATGCGGGCTATCTCACCATCACCCCGCCCGAGGGCCTGCTTGATGTCTAACTTGCGCTTAGACGTCGTCACCATTTTCCCCGAATACCTCGACCCGCTGCGCCACGCGCTGCTGGGCAAGGCGATCGAGCAGGGGATCCTGTCGGTGGGCGTGCACGACTTGCGCGATTGGGCCACTGGCAACCACAAGTCTGTGGACGCCCCGCCGCTGGGCGGGGGACCGGGCATGGTGATGAAGCCGGAGGTGTGGGGCCCCGCGCTTGACGACGTCGCCAAAGGCCGCCCCGGAACATCGCTTGAGACCGCCGCGGCGCACCGCAACGACAAGCTACGCCACGACGACGTGCACGAGGTCGCACCCCGCCCGTACGAAGGCGGTGAGGACGACAGCAAACCGCTGCTGCTCGTGCCCACCCCCGCCGGCAAGCCCTTCACCCAGCAGGACGCGCAGGCGTGGTCGCGCGAGGAGCACATCGTGTTCGCCTGCGGGCGCTACGAGGGCATCGACCAGCGCGTCTTCGATGACGCGGCGAAGCGCTACCGGGTGCGTGAGGTGTCCATAGGCGACTATGTGCTCATCGGCGGCGAGGTTGCTGTCCTGGTCATCGCTGAAGCAGTGACGCGCCTGATCCCGGGCGTGCTGGGCAACACCGAAAGCCATGAGGACGACAGCTTCTCCGACGGTCTGCTCGAGGGCCCGAGCTACACCAAGCCGCGTGTTTGGCGCGGCCTCGAGGCGCCGGCGGTGCTCACCTCCGGCGACCACGCCAAGGTGGAGGCCTGGCGCAGGGAGCAGTCCTTGAAGCGCACCCGCGAGGTCCGCCCCGAGCTGCTGGAAAAAACACCGCTCAGCGAGGACGACCGGTTCATGTTGGACGCACGCGACGTGCTCACGACGGTGAGAGTGGACGGGGCGACGCGGATCGTCGTGAAGCAATTGCGCAGAGCCCTGAAAAAGGCTGGCTACCGCGACCCTGAGATCACGCTCGAGGGGGATACGCTCACCGTCGCCGGGCGTACCGCGCTCGCGCTCGATGAGGCGACGCGGGCGGTGGAAAAGGCGCTGCCAACTGGGGCTTATCAGTCGGGCGGGACGATAGAGGTTTAACCTATCTGGTGGGCAACATCACCCTATGAAAATTTAAAGGTCTGACCAATCGGGCAATACACTTGGGTGCGTTACACGCGTAAGAAAGGACACCCATGCTCGCGTCAGTGCTCGACCCAACGTCCGCGGTCGCCATCGTCCTGCAAATCCTGATCATCCTCAGCGCCCTGCTGCTGGGCACCCGCTACGGCGGGCTCGGCCTCGGCCTGATCTCCGGCATCGGTTTGATGCTCATGGTGTTCGTCTTCGGCCTCGAGCCGGGCGAACCGCCCGTCGGCGTGATGCTCACCATCATCGCCGTGATCGGATGTGCGGCCACGCTGCAGCAATCGCGCGGCCTCGAGGTAATGATGCAGCAGGCGGAGAAACTGCTGCGCGCCCACCCAGAGCGAATCACCATCCTCGCGCCGCTAACCACCTGGTTCCTGACGGTGCTGTGCGGCACCGGGCACGTGGTTTACACCATGTTCCCCATCATCGAGGACATCGCGGTGAAAAAGGGCATCCGCCCGGAGCGCCCCATGGCCGTGGCGTCCACGTCCGCGCAGATGGGAATCACCGCCTCGCCGGTGTCGGTGGCCACGGTCTCGCTCGCGTCGATCCTGGCGGAAAACGCCGGCGTGATTGACAAGGCGTACTCCATCCCGCAGATCCTCATGGTGGCCATCCCGGCGTCGCTGTCCGGCGTTGTCCTTGCCGCGCTCTGGTCGCTGCGCCGCGGCAAGGACCTGGACAAGGACCCGGTGTTCCAGGAGCGCATGCAGGATCCGGCGTTCGCTGAATCCATTAACAAGTCCAGCCACTCGCTGCTGGACGAGGTCTTTCCCAAGTCCGCCCGCAACGCCGTCTGGGTCTTCCTCGGTGCCATCGCGTTCGTGGTGGTGCTCGGCGCGTTCGAGGGCCTGCGGCCCGCGTTCGACGACGGCGACGGCGGCGTCAAGCCGCTGTCGATGAACCTGGCCATCCAGATGGTGATGCTCTTCGCCGGTGCGATCATTCTGCTGTTTTGCAAGGTGGACCACAAGAAAATCGCCTCGACTCCGGTGTTCAAGGCCGGCATGACGGCGGTGTTCTCCGTCTTCGGCGTGGCCTGGATGGCGGACACGTTCTTTAGCGCTCACATCGACCAGCTCGAGTCCAGCCTGGGCTCCGTTGTGGAGGCCGCGCCGTGGGCGTACGCGATCGTGCTGCTCATCGTGTCCAAGCTGGTCAACTCGCAGGCCGCCGCGCTGGTCGCCATCGCCCCGATCGGCCTGGCGCTGGGCATCGACCCGAAGGTCATCGTCGGCTTTTACGGCGCAGCCTACGGCTACTGGATCCTGCCCACCTACCCGTCCGATTTGGCCTGCATCGGCTTCGACCGCACCGGCACCACGCGCATTGGCAAGTTCGTGGTCAACCACTCGTTCCTCATCCCGGGCGCGATTTCGGTGTTCACCTCGTGCGTGGTGGGCTCGCTTCTGGCGCAGGTGCTGCTGTAAAGCTGCCGCCAAAATGGCGCGACTAGACTCGCCCGAATGACATCAATCGCAGCCACCATCGCGAACGAAATCAATGTGCGGGACAACCAGGTCGAGCAGGCGCTGAAACTGCTCGCGGAGGGCAACACCGTCCCGTTCATCGCCCGCTACCGCAAGGAGGCCACGGGCGGCCTCGACGACGCGCAGTTGCGCCACATCGAGGAGCGCAACACGTACCTGCTCGAGCTCGCCGAGCGCAAGCAAGCCGTGCTGGAAAGCATCGAAGAGCAGGGAAAACTTACCGACGAGCTGAAGCAGGCGATCCTCGCCGCCGACACGAAGGCGCGTGTGGAGGACCTCTACCTGCCGTATAAGAAGCGCCGTAAGACCAAGGCTGACATCGCGCGCGAGGCGGGGCTTGAGGCGTTGGAGCAGCAGCTTATCGACGACCCTTCGGCCAACCCCGAAACCTTGGCCGAGGCCTACTTCTCGGAAGGCTTCCCGGATGCGAAGTCTGCGCTCGAGGGTGCCCGCGCGATCCTGGTGGACCGCTTCGCCACGGACGCGGACCTGGTCGGCGAGGTGCGTGACCGCGTGTACACCCAAGGCACCATGCGCTCCTCCGTGGTGGAGGGCAAGGAGACCGAGGGCGCGAAGTTCGCGGACTACTTCGAGTTCTCCGAGCCGTTTGAGAAACTGCCCAGCCACCGCATCTTGGCGCTGCTGCGCGGCGAGGCCGAGGGTGTGCTCACACTGGATATGGACCCGGGCGATGAGGCTGTGTACGAGGGCATGATCGCGGAGCGCTTCGACCTGCCGGTCAAAGACTCTGAGTGGCTGGCCAAGGCGGTGCGCTGGGGTTGGCGCACCAAGCTGCAGGTCTCCGCGAACCTGGATACCCGCATGCGGTTGAAGGAGAAGGCGGAGGAGGGCGCGCTGCAGGTGTTCAAGACCAACCTGCGCGACGTGCTGCTAGCCGCGCCCGCCGGCCAGCGCGCCACACTGGCGCTGGACCCGGGCTACCGCAACGGCGTGAAGTGCGCTGTGGTGGACGAGACCGGCAAGGTGCTGGCCACCACGATTGTTTACCCGCACCAGCCGCAGAATCGCTGGGATGCCTCGCGCGCGGAGCTGGCGTCGCTGGCCGCGCAGCACGGCGTGGAGCTCATCGCAGTGGGCAACGGCACCGCCTCGCGCGAGTCGGAAAAACTCGCGGGCGAGGTGGCGGACCTGATCGCCCAGGCCGGCGGGAAGCGGCCGACCCCGGTGGTGGTGTCCGAATCCGGCGCGTCGGTGTACTCCGCCAGCCAGATCGCGGCGGAGGAGTTCCCGGACATGGACGTCTCCCTGCGCTCGGCGGTGTCCATCGCGCGCCGCCTGCAGGATCCGCTGGCGGAGCTGGTCAAGGTGGACCCGAAGTCCATCGGCGTGGGCCAGTACCAGCACGACGTGAACCAGACCGCGCTCGCCCAGACTCTGGACGCGGTGGTGGAGGACGCGGTGAACTCCGTCGGCGTGGACGTCAACACCGCCTCGGCGCCGCTGCTCGAGCGCGTGGCTGGCCTGTCGGGCACGGTGGCGAAAAACATCGTGGCCTACCGCGACGAAAACGGCCGGTTCACCACCCGCAAGGAGCTGGGCAAGGTGCCGCGCCTGGGCCCGAAGGCGTTCGAGCAGGCCGCAGGCTTCCTGCGCATCCAGGGCGGGGCCAACCCGCTCGACGGCTCCGCGGTGCACCCGGAGGCCTACCCGGTAGTCGAGCGCGTCGCCCAGGCCACGGGCCTGAGCACCGAGCAGCTCATCGGCAACACGGCGGTGCTGACCAAGCTCGCGCCGGCTGATTTCGCCGACGAGCAGTTCGGCGTGCCCACCGTCACCGACATCCTCGCGGAGCTGGACAAGCCGGGCCGAGACCCGCGCCCGGAGTTCAAGACAGCCGAGTTTAAGGAAGGCGTCAACGAGGTCAAGGACTTAAAACCCGGCATGATCCTGGAGGGCACGGTGACCAACGTCGCCGCCTTCGGAGCGTTCGTGGACGTGGGCGTGCACCAGGACGGCCTGGTCCACGTCTCTGCCATGAGCCACACGTTCGTCTCGGACCCGCACGAGGTGGTGCGCTCCGGCGAGGTGGTGAAAGTCAAGGTCATGGACGTCGACGTGGCCCGCAACCGCATCGGCCTGAGCTTGCGGCTTGAGGACGAGCCGGGCCAGCCGGCGCAGAACAAACCGCGCAAGCAGCGCAGCCGGAAGCGGGGTAAACCGGAGGGACGTCGAGAAGCATCCGGCTCCATGGCCGACGCGCTGAAGCGTGCCGGATTTGGGAAGTGACCGGCGCATATGTAAAATGCTGCAGGTTCTTGTAATCGACATGAACCGGCCGAGCGCCCCAGATGGGGAAGTGCCGCCAGGGTCCTCTGTCCGAACACGTAAAGGATTGCTTTCATGAGCAACGGCATCATTGATCTTGTTGACGCAGGCCAGCTGCGCGACGACATCCCGGACTTCCGCCCGGGCGACACCCTCGACGTCCACGTCAAGGTTATCGAGGGTTCTGTGACCCGTACGCAGGTCTTCACCGGCTTTGTGGTCCGCCGCCAGGGCGACGGCATCCGCGAGACCTTCACCGTGCGCAAGGTTTCCTTCGGTATCGCGGTTGAGCGTACCTTCCCGGTGCACTCCCCGAACATCGAGAAGATCGAGGTTGTGCGCAAGGGCGACGTCCGCCGCGCCAAGCTGTACTACATGCGCGACCTGCGCGGCAAGGCTGCCCGCATCAAGGAGCGCCGCTAGTTTCAGCGCGCTAGAGTGCCCCGTCCGAGTTCGCTCGGGCGGGGCACTTTGCTTGTCGACGCCTCCCGCGGTGCTAACGTATCCCGGGTGACCAACGTGAACGGACCCGCAGGCGAGCCTTCCGCGCCGAAGCCTGCACAGCCCCACAACCCCTACGCCGCCGAGCCGCGCCGTGACGCGGCCCCGGTGGCGCAGCGCCCGGCCGCGGACGAGCCAGAGGAGAAAAAGGAGCTTCCCTGGTACGTGGAGATCCCGGTCGTGGTGGTGCTGACGCTGCTGATCATGTTTGTGATCCAGACGTTCATCGGCCGCCTCTACGTCATCCCGTCCGCTTCTATGGAGCCCACGCTGCACGGAGAATCCGGTTCCGGTGACCGCATCTTCGTGGAGAAGGTCAGCTACTACTTCTCCGAGCCGGAGCCGGGCGACGTGATCGTCTTCGCCGGCACCGACTCGTGGAACACGGGCTTTGACTCCAACCGTTCCTCCAACCCGGTCATCCGTGGCATGCAGGAGGTCGGTTCCTGGGTGGGGTTGGTGCCGAAGGACGAGAACACTCTGGTCAAGCGCATCATCGCCACCGGCGGGCAGACGGTGTCCTGCCAGGCGGGGGACCCGGCGATCATGGTGGATGGCAAGCCGATCGACCAGTCCTACACCCTGCAGCCGAACTTCTACCCGGTGGATGAATCCACGGGCTCCGACGCCTGCGGTGGTCCGTTCTTCGGCCCGGTGACGGTGCCGGAGGGCAACTACTTCATGATGGGCGACAACCGCACCAACTCCCTGGATTCGCGCGCACACATGGGCGACCAGTTCCAGGGCACCATCCCGGAAGAGAACATTCGCGGCAAGGTCAAGGCTGTGGTCTTCCCTCTCAACCGCATGCAAGGCGTGGGCGACCCGGACATCCAGCAGTAGGCCCGTGCGGCGCTTAAAGCAGCTGCGCACCTACGAGGTCGCCCTGGACAAGGCCGGCTTCGGCCCGGTGGCGGGGGTGGACGAGGCCGGCCGCGGCGCGTGTTTCGGCCCCATCACCATCGCCGCGTGCGTGCTGCCGACACAACCTCAGCCGGCGCTGGAGGAGCTCACGGATTCCAAGAAGCTCACCGCCCGCAAGCGCGACATGTTGTTCGACGCTGTGCAAGAAATTGCGGTGGCGTATTCGGTGGTGCACATCCCCGCGGCCGAGATTGACCGGCGCGGTATCCAGCGCGCCAACCTCGACGGCGCGCGCCGCGCCATCGCCGGGCTTTCGGTTAAGCCGGGTTATGTGCTTATCGACGCATTCCGTATCCCGGGCCTGCCCTCACCCCAACTGCCGGTGGTGGGAGGCGACTACACGGCCCGCTGCATCGCCGCGGCGAGCGTGCTGGCGAAGGTGAGCCGGGACCGGCTGGTGTGCGAGATGGCCCAGAAGTTTCCCCAGTATGGGTTGGAGGGCCACAAGGGGTATTCCACGAAGGTGCACATGGACGCGGTGCGCCGCCACGGTGCGAGCCCTGAGCACCGTTATAGTTATGCGAACGTCAGGGACGCTGACGACTTCTATTGGCAGTCCAGCAAGAAGGGGCAGGCATGAGCGCCGAGGATCTTGACAACTACGAGGCTGACGTCGAGCTTTCCCTCTACCGCGAGTACCGGGACGTGGCCAGCCAGTTCTCCTACGTGGTGGAAACGGAGCGCCGGTTCTACCTGGCCAACGGCGTCAAGCTCATCCCGCACACCGACGGCGGCGACGTCTACTATGAGGTGCTGATGTCGGACGCGTGGGTGTGGGACATGTACCGCGCGGTGCGCTTCGTGCGCTATGTGCGCGTGATCACCTACAAGGACGTCAACATCGAGGAGCTGGACAAGCCCGATCTGACCTTCCCGGAGTAGGGCTGTAGCGAGCCGTTTGTAAAACTCGGCGTGTCGCGCGTTGCGTCAGGCATTTACCTGGCCAAATACCGGTGCGGTCGCCGAGTTTTGCAAAACTGCCCGCGCCATGGAACCGCGGCGGGGCCTTTTGCGTCTGATAGAGGACCAACATTTTTGGCAACTCTATGAAACGGGGAGGCACCGTGCAGGTGAACTATCAGGACCAGTGGGAGCTGGGCAGGGCTGGCGAGCACGCAGCCATCAGGTGGTACGAGGACGAGGGCTACACGCTGTTGGGCCAGCGGCAACGCATGCGGGCGGGCGAGATCGACGCCGTCGTTGAGGACGAGGACGGCACCGTCGTCTTCGTGGAGGTGAAGTCGCGCCGCGGCACCGCGTTCGGCGCCGCGGAAGCGGTGACAACCAAGAAGCTCAACACCATGCGCCGGTGCGCGGCGCAGTGGCTGGACAAGCATGCGCAGGGCCAGTACCGCCCGATCCGCCTCGACGTGGTGGAGGTGGTCTTCGACGGCGAGGACTACATCCTGCGCCGGTTCCCGGGGGTGGAAGATGGCGCTTGCTAGCACGATGAGTGCGACCGTGGAGGGGGTCACCGCCCGCTTGGTCACGGTGGAGGCTAACGTCGGCGCCGGGTTGCCCGGCATGCACATGGTGGGCCTGGGGGACGCTGCGGTGAAAGAGTCGCGCGATCGCATCCGCACCGCGATTTCGAATTCTGCCCTGCCGTGGCCGCGCACGAAGATCATGGTGTCGCTGTCACCCGCGCATCTGCCCAAGGCCGGTTCGCACTTCGACCTACCCATCGCGCTGGCGGTGCTGGGAAGTCTGGACCCGCGGGTGGAGCGCAGGCTCGCATCCACCATGTTCTGCGGGGAGCTGGCCCTGGACGGGACTTTGCGACGGGCCGAAGGCGTGCTGCCGATGCTCATCGCAGCATTCGACGCGGCAGGCCCAATCCGCACCGTCGTCGTGCCCAGGGCCAACGCCGAAGAGGCTGCGCTGCTGGGCCGCCGGGAGGTGCTGGTGGCGGATTCGCTTGCGCAGGTGTGGCAGTGGATCACCGGCGAAGCGGAGCTGGAACCTGCCACAGCGCCGGAAGCGGCCGCGCTGCAGCGGGCGGTGCCGGATTTCCAGGACCTGGCGGGGATGTCCGAGGAGCGCGAGGCACTCGAGGTGGCCGCGGCCGGCGGCCACCACGTGATGATGATCGGCCCGCCGGGCTCGGGCAAGTCCATGCTGGCGGAGCGAATCCCGTCGATTCTGCCGCCGATGGATGTGCAGGAGATGGTTGAGGTCACCGCCATCCACTCCGCGGCCGGGGTTTCCGGCGGCGGGGTAGTGGAAACTCGGCCGTTTATCGCCCCGCACCCCTCGCTGACGCGTGCGGCGCTGATCGGCGGGGGAGGTGGCACGCCGACCCCAGGCGTGGTGAGCCAGGCGCACCGCGGGGTGCTGTTTTTGGACGAGGCCTCCGAGATCCCGGCGCCCGTCCTCGACGCGCTGCGCATCCCGCTGGAAAAGCGGGAGGTGCGGCTGACTCGGGCGCGAAGGGAAGTGGTCTACCCGGCGGATTTCCAACTGGTGCTGGCGGCGAACCCGTGCGCCTGCCAGCGGATCAAGGGGCAGTGCACGTGCAAGTCTCCGCAGCGTGCGCGGCACTTGAGCAACGTCTCCGGCCCGTTGAAGGACCGCCTGGACGTCTTCATCACCACTGCTGGTGACGCGGCGGTGCTCAGCCCGAGGGACGCGGAGCCGTCGATTAGCATCGCGCAGCGCGTGGCTTCCTCCCGCGAGCGCGCCGCGGCCCGGTGGGCGAAGGCGGGCTGTAACGAGACCGTCAACGGGCGTGTGCCGGCGACCTTAATCCGGAGGCATTTCCCCGCCAAGGAATCGGCGATGGCGATGCTGCAGGCCGCGTTGATGGAAGGCAAGATCACGCAGCGCGGGGTGGATAAATGCCTGAAGTTGGCTTGGACGCTCGCGGACTTAGAAGAGATGGACCAGCCGGACATCCACCATGTCTGCCGTGCCGTGGAGATGCGTGAGCACCAGCTGCAGCAGGAGGTGGCGTAGATGTCTTCCCTGGAATCTTGGGCCTACCTTTCGCGAGTGGTAGAAGGGCCGTCGTACCACATTCAAGCGATGTTGCGTGTGGGCAAGACCGCAGACGAGATCGCCGACGGCGTGCGCACCCGCGCCACCTGGATCGGTGGCCTGCTGTCCCAGACCGAGAACCGCTACACCTGGGACCGCCCGGCCGAGGACCTCGAGTTCGCCGCGGAGCTCGGCTACACGCTGCTCACGCCGGAGTCGCCGCAGTGGCCGGCGGAGGCGATTGCGTGCTCGTTCGGCCGCCAGCAAACGGGGGCGGCGAACAAGGCCAGTCACCAGCCGGACGGCATAGCGCCGCACGCGCTGTGGGTTGCGGGAAACACCAACCTGCCGGGGCTGTTCGCCCAGTCCGTCGGCGTGGTGGGCACACGCCACGCCACCAAGTACGGCCATATGGCAACCAAAGATCTTGTTGCCGGGCTGGGCGGGCACAACTACACGGTTGTCTCCGGCGGTGCGCTGGGCATCGACACAGTTGCCCACACGACGGCCATGGATGTGAACACCCCGACCGTGGTGGTGGCGGCCTGCGGGCCTGGCGAGCACTACCCGCGCTCCAACAAGGCGCTCTTCGAGCGCGTGGTGGCCACAGGCGGCGCGTTGGTCACCGAATATCCGCCCTCTGTCACGCCAGACAGGCACCGCTTCCTCACCAGAAACCGCCTCGTGGCGGCGCTGACGCTGGGCACCGTGCTGGTGGAAGCGCCGTTTCGCTCCGGGGCCTTAAACACCCTGAAATGGGTCAACGTGTTCAACCGCACCGCCATGGCGGTGCCGGGGCCGGTCACGGACGCCCAATCCCTCGGCGCGAATCTGGCCATCCAGAGCAACGAGGCTGAGATGGTGCTCAACGCCGGCCAGATCCACGAGCAGCTCTCCGCCGTCGGCGAATACAGCGCCGAGGAACAGATGGAGATGCAGTACCCGCCGAGCGTGACCCAGCAGCTCTCCCGCAACGAGCTGCGCATTTACGACGCCCTGCCGCCCGCCGGCCGCACCGGCCGGGAAGCCGAGGCAGTGGCGGCGGATTCGGGGCTTTCCATCGCGCTGACGGTGCACATCCTGATGGACCTATCCAAGCGCGGGCTGGTGGAGCGCGACAAGCGCCTCTGGTCGCGGGTGGAACAGCCCGAGTAAGGGGAGCGAGTACACTGCCGTGACATGAGTGAACAGCTGGGGCAAGTCCAGGCGGCGGTGGACGACTTCGCCGAATACGCCGAACTTGTCCTCGGCCGCTCCCCAAACACAGTCAAGGGCTACGCCGCGGACCTGAAAGGGCTCGCGGGCTACGCGGACACTTTTGAGGCGTTCACCCTCGACGCGCTGCGGCGCTGGCTGGCCGATGCCATGAGCGCTGGCAAGAGCCGGGCCACGCTGGCGCGCCGCACCGCCGCCGCCCGCGCCTTTTCCACCTGGGCCTACCGGCAGGGCTACATCTCCACCGACGCCGCCGCACGGCTGAAGGCACCCAAGGTCAGCCGCCCGCTGCCCACGGTGGTCAAAGGCGAGCGCGCCGGGGAGCTCGTGGAGGCGGGCACGGCCGACGACGCCCACCCGGCCGAGTACCTGCGTGACCGCGCCATGCTCGAGCTGCTCTACGCCACCGGCATCCGCGTCGGGGAGCTGACGGGCTTAAACCTCGGCGACGTGGACTTGGCCCGCGGTCTCGCGCACGTCACCGGTAAGGGCAACAAGCAACGCGTCGTGCCGTTCGGCGACGAAGCCGCGGCGGCCGTATCCGAGTGGCTGGAGTTCGGCCGCGCGGAACTCGCTTCCGACACGCAGGCGATGTTCGTCGGCTCCCGCGGCGGGCGCATCGACCAGCGCCAGGTGCGCCGCATCGTCGAGCGCGCCGGGCAGCGCGCCGGGGTAGAGCACGTCAGCCCGCACACGCTGCGCCACACCACCGCCACCCACATGCTCGAAGGCGGGGCGGACCTGCGCGTGGTGCAAGAGATGCTCGGCCACACCAGCCTGCAAACCACGCAGATCTACACCCACGTCTCCGCGCAGCGGCTCAAGCGCGTCTACGACCAGGCGCACCCGCGCGCGTAGAAGAACCGTCCATGGGTTTGAGCCGGATCCGCGGCGCCTCTAATAACGTGAGCGGGTCGATGTAGGAGTCCTTACCCACAAGGGCACCCCAGTGCAGCCCGTCGTGGGAGCCGGTAAACCCCGCGGGCGCGTGCGCGAGAGTGCCGATCGGCTCGCCTTCTCGCACCGTGTCGCCGGCGGCGAGCGGGGAGCGCACCGGCTGATACGTGGTGCGGATCCCGCCGGCGTGGTCGACGGAGACCACCGGGGTGCCGGCCACCACGCCAACAAACGCCACCACGCCGTCGCCTGCGGCAAGCACGTCAGCGCCGAGGCGCAGCGGCAAGTCCACGCCGCGGTGGCCGGGCTTCCAGTTCTGCTCCGGGATGTCCGCGGGCCGCGACACCGCCGCCGGGTGCGGGGTGCCGGCGGCGGGATCGACCCAGGCGGCTGCCGGGGCGGCGCAGGTGGCGGTGGCGAGGATGAGGGCGGTGGTGGACCGGAGGATCGTCGATAGGCGCATGAGTGAATACGAGCACGCCGAGGGCAAGAAAACTAGACCGGTGACGGAAATCTGTGGATAACCCGCCGCCCGCCGCGGCGTTATCCACAGAAGGCGCTGTTGAGATTAGGTTTCGTGGGCGCGGGCGGGTAGTGTTGCACGGGCAGCTTTTATGGGCTGACTACGCGCGCCGGATAATGCCTGCTCAGCGACGGTCCCTCTCACAGGGTGCAGGGCGAGCACGGTGCCAGGGTGCGGGATAAAAACCCGCACGTGAGACATGCAAGTAACCGAACTACTTTCTCCGAAGGAGACAAAACCATGGCAGTTGTAACCATGCGTGAACTCCTCGACGCCGGTGTGCACTTCGGCCACCAGACGCGTCGCTGGAACCCGAAGATGCGCCGCTTCATCTTCACCGACCGTAACGGCATCTACATCATCGATCTGCAGCAGACGCTGACCTACATCGATGAGGCCTACGAGTTTGTCAAGGAAACCGTCGCACACGGCGGCACCATCCTGTTCGTCGGCACCAAGAAGCAGGCACAGGAGCCGATCCAGGAAGAGGCGCAGCGCGTCGGCATGCCGTACGTGACGCACCGCTGGCTGGGCGGCATGCTCACCAACTTCCAGACCGTGTCCAAGCGCATCGGCCGCATGAAGGAACTGCAGGCCATGGACGCAGCCGAGGACGGCTACGCAGGCCGCGGCAAGAAGGAAGTCCTCATGCTCACCCGTGAGCGCGTCAAGCTCGAGCGTGTGCTGGGCGGCATCGCCGACATGACCAAGGCGCCGTCCGCGCTGTGGATCGTGGACACCAACAAGGAGCACATTGCCGTCAACGAGGCGCAGAAGCTGCGCATCCCGGTGGTTGCCATCCTGGACACCAACTGCGACCCGGACGTTGTCGACTTCCCGATCCCGGGCAACGACGACGCCATCGGCGCCGTGAAGCTGCTCACCCACATCGTGGGTGAGGCTGTCATCGCCGGTAAGCAGCAGCGCGAGGAGCGCCAGCTCGCTTCCGCACGCGACGCTGCAGGTGACAATGACGCGAAGCGTCAGGCTGAGGCTGCCGAGGCAGCTGCGCAGGCCGCCGCTTCCGAGGAGGTTTCCGCAGCCGACGCAGCGAAGGCTGCCGTCGCAGCTGAGTCCGCGGCTCCGCAGGAGGTCGCGGAGGTTGAGCAGCCGCACGCTGTCCGCGCAGCTGAGCAGGCTGAGACCAAGGCGAACGAGTCCGGCGACGGGTCTGCAACCCAGGCGTAAGCTTTACGGCTCACGCCACCTGCACGCCACCTGCACGCGCACCCCGCGTTCCGCTCACGCCCGCCGGCTTTCACGCCCGGGACAGTGCGGGCGCGGGGTGTTTTGTGTGCGCCCCCGCTCCAAGCCGTGCCACAGTGAGTACTGTCGGCTACGCTTGAAACGGTTTGAACACTTTTAGCAACACTTTCACGAGGAGGATCGCCCACTATGGCGAACTACACTGCTGCTGACGTCAAGAAGCTCCGCGAGACCACCGGCTCCGGCATGCTCGACTGCAAGAAGGCACTCGAGGAGACCGGCGGCGACTTCGATAAGGCCGTCGAAAACCTCCGCATCAAGGGCGCGAAGGACGTGGGCAAGCGCGCAGAGCGCAACGCCCTCGAGGGCCTGGTCGCCGTCTCCGGCAACACCATCGTCGAGATCAACTCTGAGACCGACTTCGTGGCCAAGAACCAGGAGTTCAAGGACATCGCCGCCCAGATCGCTGACGCTGCCGCCGCAGTGAAGGCGAACTCCCAGGAGGAGCTCGCGAACGCAGACGTGAACGGCCAGACCGCGCACGACGTCCTGGAAGCTCTCTCCGCCAAGATCGGCGAGAAGCTCGAGCTGCGCCGCGCCGCCACCATCGAGGGCGAGCAGGTGGCGAAGTACCTGCACCAGAAGGCCGCAGACCTGCCGCCGGCAGTCGGCGTGCTCGTGTCCTACACCGGCGACAACGCTGAGGCCGCGCACCAGGTCGCTCTGCAGATCGCCGCGATGAAGGCCCGCTACCTCAACCAGGAGTCGGTCCCGGCCGACGTCATTGAGAAGGAGCGCGCGGTCCAGGAAGAGATCACCCGCAACGAGGGCAAGCCGGAAGCTGCCATCGCCAAGATCGTCGAGGGCCGCATGGGCGGCTTCTTCAAGGACGTTGTCCTGCTGGATCAGCCGTCCCTGGCGGATTCCAAGAAGACCGTTAAGCAGTTCGCCGAGGAGAACGGCATCGAGGTCACCGACTTCGTCCGCTTCGAGGTCGGCCAGGCTTAAGCTTTTCAGCGCAAAGTTGCGCTAACTGCAAGCCCCGCACCGCTTCCGCCCAGTTGGGCCGGTGGCGTGTGCGGGGCTTCGTCGTCGAGCAAAAAGTGCCCGAAGCGCACGTTTCGGTACCCGCGCGAAAGCGCGTCTAGAATCGTCTGCGAACATCTGCACATCCCGCCGCGCAAAAGGAGCGAATTTCGGTGACTGACCTCAATCCCAGCCGCACAGGTTTCAAGCGAGTGATGCTGAAGTTGGGCGGTGAAATGTTCGGCGGAGGCAAGGTCGGCATCGACCCGGATGTGGTCGAGTCCGTCGCCCGCCAGATCGCAGACGTGGCACGCGCAGGCACCGAGGTCGCCGTGGTCATCGGCGGCGGCAATTTCTTCCGCGGCGCCGAGCTGCAGCAGCGCGGCATGGACCGCGCCCGCTCCGACTACATGGGCATGCTGGGCACGGTGATGAACTGCCTGGCGCTGCAGGACTTCCTGCAGCAGATGGGCGTGGACTGCCGCGTGCAAACCTCCATCAACATGGCCCAGATCGCCGAGCCGTACCTGCCGCTGCGCGCCGCCCGCCACCTGGAGAAGGGCCGCGTGGTCATCTTCGGCGCCGGCATGGGCATGCCGTACTTCTCCACGGACACCACCGCCGCCCAACGCGCGCTCGAGATCGGTTGCGAGGTGCTGCTGATGGCCAAGGGCGTCGACGGCGTGTACGACTCCGACCCGCGCGAGAACCCGGACGCGAAGCTGTACTCCGAGATCTCCCCGCGCGAGGTCATCGAAAACGGACTGAAAGTCGCCGACGCCACCGCGTTCAGCCTCTGCATGGACAACAACATGCCCATTTTGGTGTTCAACCTGCTGGAGGAGGGCAACATCGCCCGCGCCGTGTCCGGCGAGCAGGTGGGCACGCTGGTGGCCTAAGCGCGCAACAGCTCGGCGTGCGCCGCCAAGCCGAGCAACTCCGGGCCGCTAAGTGTCAGGCTGCCCAGATGCACCCCCGCAAGAGCGATTGCGGGGGTGCGCAGCATATTGAACACCGAACACCACGGCGACCACTCGGTCTGCGCGTGGAAGCTATCCTCGGGAGACAGCGCGGGGAAGTAGCCGAGCGGGGGCGGATCGAACGCGATGGTGGGGCAGAGCACCACATCCACGCCCCACTGCGCCGCAAGCAGCGCGGGCAGCTCGCGCGTGTGCGCTTTCGCCGCGGCGATCTGCTCTGGCCGCAGGCGGTGCGCTTCCTCCTTCAGCCACGCGATGTAGCCGCTGTCCAGCGGGTCAACATTCTTGAACGAGCGCGTGATTGTGGTGCTGAAGTGCGCGTACGTTTCGCGCGACTCGGCGTACGGGGAAATCTCCACCACATCGTGGGCGCGTCCAAGGGCAGCAGCAAGCTTCTCGACGTCAGCTCCGCGCCCCTCCGACACCTCAGGGTCCGCGAACACGCCCCGGGTGAGCACACCGATGCGCAGCCTTCTTGCTGCGGGTGGTGTCCAACCGGTGAGCGTGAACAGATCCGCGACGTCGCGGGTGAAAAACCCGTGGGCGGACAGCTCGTGGCTAGCAAGCTTCAGCCCCACCACCCCGCAGGCCGCGGCCGGCACGCGGATCGAGCCGCCGGCGTCGGTGCCGTGGGCGGCGCGCACCGTGCCGTCCGCCACCACGACTGCGGCGCCCGCGGAGGAGCCGCCGGGGGTGCAGCCGGGGAAGGCGGGCGATTCTAGCACGGCCACGCCGGGGCGCTCCGCGTAGCAGGTGGCGCCGAGCTCGGAAGTCAGGGTTTTGGCGTGGACGCGCGCTCCGGCGTCGATAAGCATCTGCGCGAACGGATCCGTCTCCCGCGCGATGTAGGTGCGGGCGGGGTTGCCGTGCGTGGTGGGCATGCCTGCGACATCGGTGCCGTCTTTGATCGGGACGCTCCAGCCAGAAAGACGCCCGCCGGGCGGGCCCGTGAGCGCAGCGCCAGGCGGCGCGACGAACGTGAAGGCTGGGTGCGGCATGGCGACAGTCTAGGCACGCGGCAAGCGCTGGTAAGTTAAGGGGGACGCAAACCCGAGAAACGATAGGGGTAAGAACCATGATTGATGACGTTTTGCTGGACGCCGAAGAGCGCATGACCGCCTCCGTTGAACACACCCGAAACGAGCTGGCCACCATCCGCACCGGCCGCGCCAACCCGGCGATGTTCAACGGCGTGATGGCGGACTTCTACGGCGCGCCCACCCCGATCAACCAGATGGCCACCATCTCGGTGCCGGAGCCGCGCATGCTTTTGATCAAGCCGTACGACATGTCCACCATGGGCGAGATTGAAAACGCCATCCGCAACTCCGACCTCGGCGTGAACCCGACCGACGACGGCCAGGTCATCCGCGTGACCATCCCGCAGCTGACTGAGGAGCGCCGCAAGGAGCTGGTCAAGCAGGCCAAGCAGAAGGGCGAGGACGGCAAGATCGCCATCCGCAACGTGCGCCGTCAGGGCATGGAAGCGCTGAAGAAGATTCAGAAGGACGGCGACGCAGGCGAGGACGAGGTGCAGACCGCAGAAAAGGCGCTGGACAAGACCACCCAGGGCTACGTCGGGCAGATCGACGAGATCGTGCAGCGCAAGGAAAACGAGCTGCTGGAGGTCTAAGCCGACGTGTCGAAGGCGCAGACGGAAACCACCGAGATGGGTGCGGCCGTGAGCGATGCTCCGGAGGCACCTGAGGCCACCCCGAGCCGCTGGCCCAGCCGCGCCCCGAAGCCGAAGAACAAGGCGGGGCGCAACCTGCCGGCGGCGATCGCGACCGGCGTGGTGCTCGGCGCGCTGGTGATCGCGGCGGTGTGGATCGGGCCGGTTGCCTGGTACCCGCTGGTCGCCGTCGCCGTGGCGCTGGCCATGTGGGAGGTGATGACGCGCCTGCGCGAGGCCGGCTACGTCCAGCCGCGCACGCTGATGATCATCTTGGGCCAGGCCATGCTCTGGCTGTCCGTGCCATACGGCACTACTGGCCTAGTGGCTGGATTCGCCTTCACAGTGCTGGTGGTGATGTTCTGGGGCATGTTCCACCAGGGCAGGCACCACCAGCCCGAGAACTACCTGCGGGACACCGCAGTTGCGATTTTCGTGCTCGCGTGGATCCCGCTGTTCGGCACATTCGCGGCCATGATTTCCCGGATCACCGAGGCCGGGGTTGACGGCTCCGCCTACATCGTGGCGTTCATGCTGTGCGTCGTGGCCAACGATGTCGGCGGATACGCCGCGGGAGTGATGTTCGGCTCCCACCCGATGGCCCCGGCGGTCAGCCCGAACAAGTCCTGGGAAGGCTTCGCCGGATCCATGACCGCGGGCATCATCACCGGCGTGCTGGTGGTGACCTTCCTCATCCACGGCCCGTGGTGGATGGGCATCGTGCTCGGCATCGCCCTGGTTATTTGCGCGACCATGGGCGATTTGGTGGAAAGCCAGTTCAAACGCGAGCTGGGCATCAAGGACATGTCGGACCTGCTGCCGGGCCACGGCGGCATCATGGACCGCCTCGACGGCATGCTGCCCGCCGCGGCGGCGACGTACATCCTGCTCACCACCATCGCGCTGATGAACGGTTAGCCGGCCGGTTCTCAGCCCGCGCCAGACTCGAAATTCGCGGCGCGACGTGCCAAGATGGGGCGCACTATGAGCGATTTCCCCCAGATCCAGCTGCTCGCGCCGAAGCGCGGCATGCCGCCGAAGCACTTCGCGGACTTGAGCAAAGACGAGCGCATCGACGCGCTCAAGGAACTCGGCCTGCCCAAGTTCCGCGCCGACCAGATCGCGCGCCACTACTACGGCAAGTTCGAAGCTGACCCGTTGACCATGACGGACCTGCCGGAGGCACAGCGCCAAACTGTCAAGGACGCGCTGTTTCCCACGCTTTTGGCGCCGGTGCGCACGGTAGAGACCGATGAGGGCGACACGACGAAGACGCTGTGGCGGCTTCACGACGGCACCCTGCTGGAATCCGTCCTCATGCGCTACCCGGGCCGCGCCACCCTGTGCATCTCCTCGCAGGCCGGTTGCGGCATGGCCTGCCCGTTCTGCGCCACCGGCCAGGGCGGGCTGGACCGCAACCTGTCCGTGGCAGAGATCGTCGACCAGGTCCGCGCGGCCGCGGCGATGATGGCCGCGGAGGGCTCGCGCCTGTCCAACATCGTGTTCATGGGCATGGGGGAGCCGTTGGCCAACTACAAGCGCGTTGTGGAGGCGGTGCGCCAGATCACGCAGCCGTCCCCGGACGGCTTTGGCATCTCCCAACGCAACGTCACCGTCTCCACGGTGGGGCTTGCCCCGCAGATCCGCATGCTCGCGGACGAGGGGCTGTCCTGCACCCTGGCGGTGAGCCTGCACACGCCTGACGACGAGCTCCGCGACGAACTCGTCCCCGTCAACAACCGCTTCGCAGTGTCCGAAGTACTGGACGCCGCCCGCTACTATGCGGACGAGACCGGCCGCCGCGTGTCCATCGAGTACGCCCTGATCCGCGACATGAACGACCACGACTGGCGCGCGGACCTGCTGGGAAAGAAGCTGCACTCGGCGCTGGGATCGCGCGTGCACGTCAACGTGATCCCGCTCAACCCCACCCCGGGCTCGAAGTGGGACGCCTCGCCGAAGGCCCGCCAGGACGAGTTCGTCCGCCGCGTGGCCGCCCAGGGCGTGCCGTGTACAGTGCGCGACACCAAGGGCCAGGAAATCGCAGCCGCCTGCGGCCAGCTCGCCGCCGACGAGGACGCCAGCTAGCCGCTTAGCTTCTGCCGAGCTTACAACCCTCCCGAGCACGCCTCCGCGCACAGACCCCCAGTACAGGACCCCTAGTATGCCCAAAATAGGGCCATACTAGGGGTCTCTTGCTCTGGGTCTGCGGATTCGGGCCAAGGCGGAAAGGGGAGGTGGCGAGTGGGGTGCAAGGCGAGCAAACGGGCACGAAAAAACCGCCAGCGGCGGGGCTGGCGGTGACGGTGCCGTCGAGAAGCTTAGATGCGCTCGTGCTTGCCGCGGGACTCGACGGTGATGACCTCAACGTCCTCGCGCTGGTGCGCCGCATCGACCGGGCGGGAAGCGCTGCGCTCGACCACGCGCTCCTGGCCGCGTGCCGGACGCAGGTGGGCGACGCGGCCCGGCTCGATGTTCAGGGCGCGCAGCTGGGAGTCGGAGAGGTTTTCGTACACATCACCGGAGAGGGTGGCCTGGTTGTAGATCCAGTCCGGCTCCTGGTGGCCCACAGGCTTGTTGTGGGACGTGACGGTGCGCACCTGGTTCAGCTTCGGCTTGGTCGCGTGCAGGATCAGGCCGAGTGCGATCAGCACAGCCAGGGAGATGAGCCAGATGGTCTCGACGTGGCCCTGGTGGTTGCCAAAGTTGTAGGCAATGAGGAACAGGACGGAGATCCAACCGGCGATCTGGATGGTGCGGTCAGTGAACGCGCTCCAGCCGAAACGGGCAGACGGAACGTCCGCCTCAGAAACACCGTTGTACACCTGGGGTGCGTTTTCCTTCGCGTGGGCCACTGGAATGCTCCTTCAAAGCCTGGTTAGCGGTTGCCAAGATTGGTAAAACTTTCAGCGCCTATCATCGCACACCGGGTGGGGCAGAGGGGACTTCCAACCCCCAATGTGTTCAAACTTTCGCACCACAGTCCACGGGATTAGGCCCGCACAGTGCCAGAATGTGCTGTTTCATGTCACAATAGGCACGTGAAGAATGTAATCATCTTGGGCTCGACAGGTTCTATCGGTTCTCAGGCGATTGATGTCATCCGCAAACATAGAGACCAGTTCAACGTGGTCGGCATCGCCACCGGCGGAACCAACCCTGACCGGGCGATTGAGCAAGCCCGCGAATTCGGCCTCAGCGCCGACCAGATTGCCGTGCGCGATCTGGAAGGAGCCAAGAAGGTGTCGAAGGCGCTCGGCGGCTTCGTCATTACCGGCGACACCTGCGCGGCCGCGCTGGTGGAGTCGCAGGAGGCGGACCTGGTGCTCAACGCACTGGTCGGCTCTGCTGGCCTGCCGGCCACCCTCGCCGCGCTGAAGTCGGGTGCGACGCTGGCGCTGGCGAACAAGGAGTCGCTTGTCGCTGGCGGCCGCTTCGTGCTAGAGGCGGCGAAACCCGGACAGATTGTCCCGGTGGACTCCGAGCACTCCGCGATGGCGCAGGCGCTGCGCTCCGGTGACCGCGGGGATGTGTCCCGCTTCGTCCTCACTGCCTCCGGTGGTCCGTTCCGTGGCAAGTCCCGCGAGGAGCTCATGGAGGTCACCTACGAGCAGGCCGTGGACCACCCGACGTGGTCTATGGGGTCGATGAACTCGCTGAACTCCGCGACGATGGTGAACAAAGGCCTCGAGCTCATCGAGACATCGCTGCTGTTCGACGTGGACCCGGACGACATCGATGTGACCGTCCATGCGCAGTCCATCGTCCACTCCATGGTGACGTTCACCGACGGCGCGACCATCGCCCAGGCGTCTCCGCCGTCGATGATGCTGCCGATCTCCCACGCGCTGAATTGGCCCAACCGTATCCCGGAGGCGCAGCCTGCCCTGGACTTCTCGCAGTCCTTCGAGTGGACCTTCGAGCCGCTGGATGAAGATGCGTTCCCGGCGGTGAAACTTGCCCGCCAGGCCGCGGAGAAGGGTGAGCCGTACCCGGCGATTTACAATGCGGCCAACGAAGTTGCTGTGGACGCGTTCGTGGAAGGCCGCATCAAGTTCCCGCACATCGTGGACATCATCGCCGAGGTCCTCGACGGCGCAAGCGATTTCGCGGAGGCGCCTGCTGACGTCAACGCGGTCCTGCGCACCGAGTCCCGCGCCCGCGAGCGCGCGGAGGCTGTTGTCGAGCGCATCGCCAGCGCGTAGCGCGCAAGGGGTTTTGTGGGTGCGCTAGGCATTCTGGCGTTCGCGCTTGCGATCGCCGCGTCCATTGCGCTGCACGAGGCCGGGCACATGTTCACTGCCCGCGCCTTCGGCATGCGCGTGCGTCGCTACTTCATCGGTTTCGGGCCCACGGTGTGGTCGACCACGAAGGGCCACACCGAGTACGGCGTCGCCGCGCTGCCGTTCGGCGGGTTCTGCGACATCGCGGGCATGACCGCCATGGATCCCCTCACGCCCGAGGAGGAGCCGCACGCGATGGTGAACAAGCCGGCGTGGCAGCGCATCGCGGTGCTCGCAGGCGGCATTGTGATGAACCTGCTCATCGGCGTGATAATCACCTACTTCGTGGCGGTGTTCTCCGGCATTCCGAACCCGGACGCGGATTTTACCCCGCGTGTGGGCAAGACGGTGTGCGTGGCGGACCAAGTGGATGCGGAGACGCTGGGGGAGTGCTCCGGCGCGGGTCCGGCTGGCCAGGCCGGTGTCCAAGCAGGCGACACGTTGGTGGCGCTGAATGGGCAGAAGATTGAGCAGTTCGGGCAGTTGCGCGATGCCGTCGCGAAGCAGCCCGGCGAAACGGTGGCCCTCGAGGTGCTGCGCGGCGGTGAAACTATCACTATCGACGTCCCCGTCGCCGAGGTGGAGCGCATCGACCCGGCCACCGGCGAGCGCGTCACCCAGGGCGCGGTGGGCATCGCCCCCGCGCCTGTGCCCGACGCGGTGAAGCAGTACGGGCCCGCCGAGGCTGTGCCCGCAACCTTGCACTTCACCGGCCGGATGTTGCGCGCGACAGTGGACGGCATCGCGTCGTTCCCGGCGAAAATCCCCGGCGTTGTGGCCTCCATTTTCGGCGCGGAGCGCGACATCGAAGGCCCGGTCAGTGTCATCGGCGCCTCGCGCGCCGGCGGCGAGCTGGTGGAGCAGGACATGTGGTCCGCGTTCTGGATGATGCTGGCCAGCCTGAACTTCTTCCTCGCCCTGTTCAACCTTGTGCCGCTGCCGCCGCTGGACGGCGGGCACATTGCGGTGGTGCTGTACGAAAAGATTCGCGATGCTTTACGACGCCTCCGTGGCCTCGGCCCGGGCGCTCCCACGAACTACGAAAAGCTCATGCCCTTGACGTACGCCATGGCAGCGCTGCTGCTCGGCGTCGGTGTGTTGGTCATGGCCGCGGACGTGGTCAACCCCGTCCGAATTTTTGGCTGACGGTGCTAGAGTTAGCCACCATGAACACCCCCATCGGATTAGGCATGCCCGAAGGCCCGGCACCGACTTTGGCTCCGCGCCGCACTACCCGTCAGCTGATGGTGGGCGATGTCGGTGTCGGTTCGGATCACCCGATTTCTGTGCAGTCCATGACCACGACGAAGACGCACGACATCAACGCCACGCTGCAGCAGATCGCGCAGCTCACCACCGCAGGCTGCGACATCGTGCGCGTGGCCTGTCCGAAGACCGTGGATGCGGAGGCCCTGCCGGCGATTGCCGCGAAGTCGCCGATCCCGGTGATCGCGGACATCCACTTCCAGCCGAAGTACATCTTCGCGGCCATCGATGCCGGCTGCGCGGCCGTGCGCGTGAACCCGGGCAACATCAAGGAGTTCGACGGCCGCGTTAAGGAGGTGGCCAAGGCTGCGGGGGACGCGGGTATCCCGATCCGCATCGGCGTCAATGGCGGCTCCCTGGACAAGCGCCTGCTGGAGAAGTACGGCAAGGCCACCCCGGAGGCGCTCGTGGAGTCCGCGATCTACGAGGCCGGACTGTTCGAGGAGTACGGCTACGGCGACATCGCCATCTCGGTGAAGCACTCCGACCCGGTGCTGATGGTGGAGGCCTACCGTCAGCTCGCGGAGAAGACCGACTACCCGCTGCACCTCGGCGTGACTGAGGCAGGCCCGAAGTTCATGGGCACCATCAAGTCCTCCGTGGCGTTCGGCGCGCTTTTGTCGCAGGGCATCGGCGACACGATCCGCGTGTCCCTGTCCGCGGACCCGGTGGAGGAGATCAAGGTCGGCGACCAGATCCTGCAGTCGATGAACCTGCGCCCGCGCAAGCTGGAGATCGTCTCCTGCCCGTCGTGCGGTCGCGCCCAGGTGGACGTGTACAAGCTCGCCGAGGAGGTCACCGCCGGCCTGGACGGCATGGAGTTCCCGCTGCGCGTGGCCGTGATGGGATGCGTTGTCAACGGCCCGGGCGAGGCGCGCGACGCCGATCTTGGTGTGGCGTCCGGCAACGGCAAGGGCCAGATCTTTGTCAAGGGCGAGGTCGTGGAGACCGTGCCGGAGTCCAAGATCGTGGAAACGCTCATTGATTACGCGCACCGCATCGCCGAGGAGGAAGGCCTCGAGGAGGTCGCCGGCGCTAAGGCCGAGGTCAAGGTCACTCGCTAACATGCTGCGTCGCCGTGTCGCGGGGATTGCGGTGGTGGCGCTGGCGGCGTCGATAAGCAGTTGCACCCCGCGCCCCAACGACGCCGAACCTGCCGCCTCCGATTTCCTCAGCGCGCTGGAAAAGCGCGAGGTGAATTCGGCGCTGATTGACAACGCCTCCGCCGCCGAAACCTCGCTGAATGAGACGTGGGGCGGGTTGCAGGCGGAGAGCCTGAGCGCATCGCTTATCGACGTCAACCAGGACGACAACCTGGCCACCGCCACTTACGAGCTGCGCTGGGACCTGCCCCGCGATCGTGATCTGACGTACCAGGCGCAGATGACGCTGACGCAGAGCGGCGATACGTGGAACGTGCGCTGGCAGCCGTCCATGCTGCACCCGCGGCTGGGTGCGAACCAGCATTTGGAGTTGCGCGCGGTGGCGCCGTCGCAGGCGAGTGTGGTCTCCTCCGACGGGGTGGAGTTGCTGAAGCCCGGCACCGCCTACCGGGTGTTGGTGGACACGGATGAGATGCGCAGCGCCGGGGCAGCAGCCGCGGGAATTAGTGCGGCGCTAGCGAAGGCGCACGAGGTGGACCGCGGGGCGCCCCTGCGCGACGCAGAGGACATTGCCAAAGAGCTACAGGACGCCACTGGTACATACTCCGTTGCCGTGGTTCCTGCGCCCGCCCGCGACGCGTTCGAGTCCGCGCTTGCTGGCGAGCCCGGTGTGCGGTTGAACGAGGAGGCCGCGATGGTCAACGCGCAGCCCGATTTCGCCCCCGACATCATGGCGCGCGTGGGCGAGCTGGTGCGCGACGATTTACAGGGCGATACCGGTTGGAGCGTTGATGTGGTCAACGAAAACGGCGCCTCCTACGAAGAGATTAAGCGCCAGGACGCCGCTCCCGCGCCTGCGGTCCATATCAGCCTGGACCACCGCATTCAGCGCGCCGCGGAGACGGCCTTGGAGCCTGTTGCGGGCCAGCAAGCCATGATTGTGGCCATTCGGCCGTCCACAGGCGGGATCCTGGCCATTGCGCAAACGCCGGCCGCGGACGCCGGCGGCAACCTGGCCACAATGGGCCAGTACCCGCCGGGCTCGACGTTCAAGATCCTCACCGCATTCGCCGGACTGACCAAACAGGGCCTGATCCCGGGTTCACCGGTGCCGTGCCCGGGCACGATGAACATCTTCGGGCGCACCGTGACCAACTACGCCGGCTTCGGCATGGGAACAGTGCCGCTGGAGACCGCATTCGCGCGCTCCTGCAACACCACGTTCGCGGATATTTCCACGAAGCTGGCGCCGGGAGAGCTGCAGGATATTGGCAAACAGTTCGGTCTGGGCTTGGACATGGAGATCCCCGGGGTGGAGACCATCACAGGTTCAATCCCAGAGGGCGAGGAGCCGCTGGACCGCACCGAAGCCGGCTACGGCCAGGGCCTGGATCTGGCCAGCCCCTTCGGCATGGCCCTGGTCTCCGCCGCGGCTGCGCGCGGCTCGTTGCCAGTGCCGTACCTGGTGGAGGGCGAGGAAACGAAGCTCAGCGAAGAGGCCCCGCCGATGGACCCGCAGGCGGCTGAGGAACTGCGCCAGATGATGGCCGCGGTGACCGGGCCCGGCGGTACAGCGAGCGCGTTCACCGCGGGCGGGGATATCCGCGGCAAAACAGGTGAGGCCGAGATCAACGAAGGATCCCACTCGTGGTTCACCGGCTACCGTGCGGACGACGACATCGCCTTTGCCACCTTGGTTGTACTCGGCGGCGGTTCTGAGGCCGCCGTGGCGCTTTCGGACCGGATGCTGCTGAACCTCGACGCGCCCGCCCAGTAGGTCCCCTGGTGGGGTATACGGGCCTGTTTGACCGCAGGTCTACCATTGGGGACATGAATAACCGAGGTCTACTCACCCCAGGAAAACCCACCCCAGAGCGCAAGGTGCCAAAGTCCATTGAGCGCCCCGAGTACGCATGGAAAGACGAGGTCCAGGAGAACGTCGGCGAGCCGGTCATCCAGACCCCGGAGACCATCGAGGCAATGCGCGAGGCCTCCAAGATCGCGGCGAACGCGCTCGCGCTTGCAGGTGCCGCTGTAGCGCCGGGCAAGACCACCGACGAGATCGACGGCATCGTCCACGACTACTTGGTGGAGCACGGCGCGTACCCGTCGACGCTGGGCTACCGTGGGTACCCGAAGTCCTCCTGCATCTCGCTGAACGAAATTGTCTGCCACGGCATCCCGGACACCACAGTGATCCAGGAGGGGGACATCGTCAATATCGACGTCACCGCCTACAAGAACGGCGTGCACGGCGACACGAACGCCACCTTCTTCGCCGGTGAGGTGACACAGGAGCACAAGGATCTTGTGGACCGCACTTACCAGGCGATGATGCGCGGCATTAAGGCCGCCAAACCCGGCCGCCAGATCAACGTGATCGGCCGAGTGATCGAGTCTTACGCAAAGCGCTTCGGGTACAACGTGGTCACCGACTTCACGGGCCACGGCGTGGGCACCACATTCCACAACGGCCTGGTGGTGCTGCACTACGATTCCGACGCTTACACGGACGTCCTCGAGCCGGGCATGACGCTGACCATTGAACCGATGATCAACCTCGGCGAGCTGCCGTACCGCATATGGGACGACGGCTGGACGGTGCAGAACATCGACGGCGAGTACACCGCCCAATTCGAGCACACCATCGTCATCACCGACGACGGCAATGAGATCCTCACCATCCCGGACGCGGACGTCGCCGCCGGGCAGCACATGCTGGGGGAGTAGGACCCGAAACTGCAAAACGGGCCGGTACGGAGCAACTCCGTACCGGCCCGTTTCGCTTGCGAACTAACTCCAAACACAACGAAACCCCACTGCTACGCGCAATGGGGTGTCGTGGCTTAGCCGCAAGGTTTACTTGCTGAGCGGGTGCTGGATCCAGCCGTTGTAGAAGGCGAAGTTGAAGCCAGCGATGACGAGGCCAACCAGGGCGCCGATGGCAGCGACGATGGAGCCGTCGATCCAGTAGCGAGCCCACTGCGGGACGTCCTCAGCGTTGGTGGTGTTGCCGAAAGCGTCGGTCGGGTAGAACGGCTTGTCCTTGTCATCAAAGTACTGGGAAGAACCCTTGCCGCCGAAGAGGCCCTCGGTGCCGTCGCTGACGACCTTACCGAAGTCCTTGTCGCCCTCCTGCTTGCCGACGAAGACAACAGCCTTGTCGTTGGAGGTGGTCTCGTTCTGAGCATCCTCAGCGGACGCGATTGCGGTGCCGCCAGCGAGGACGGTCAGAGCGGTTGCGGAAGCAACTGCAGCGGTGCGGAAGTTACGCATCGTTTTCCTTCTTTCGAAATGTGAGTGGAATTGGTTTGCGGAAGTCCGCGGTCTTAGAAGTTGAATTCGCCGTGAACGAAGAAGTTGTACAGCGGGCCAACGATGAGGCCGACGAGTGCGGAGACAGCGGTGAAGATGGTTGCGCCGTACGCGAGACGAGCGTAACGCGGCTGCTCACCGAAGTTATCCTTCTTGCTGCCGAAGATCGCCTCGCCGTCGGTGCCGCGCAGGTTGCCGTCCTTGTCGCGGAACTCGAGCCACTCGGACTGGACGATCTTGTTGGAGGAAGCCGGCTCAACGCCGTCCTTGCGGTCCTTGTCTGCGACCGGACGGGACGGTGCGACGTAGGTGTTCTCTGCCGCGGTGTTGTCCTCAGTGGTCTCGGCGGTTGCGACTGCGGTGGAGCCGAATGCCACAGCGACGGCGGTTGCGCCGGCGAGGGCTGCCTTACGGAAATTACGCATGAAACGAAATCCTTCTCTGATAGTTCTTGCACGACGTCCGGGTGGAATTCAAAGAATCCCAGGGGCATTGAGCTCCTAGGACCGATAGCAAGCCCGGTGGGCTCGGTCCCGGTGTCTGCACCGACAATAGCCGAACACTTCCAGACGTATGCAAGTTGACGCTTAAAATTTTTCAAAAGTTCAACCAAAGGTTGGAAAGCTTGGCGTTCGCTGAAAAGATTGGGGTGCACCAAATATCTTTTACGTGCCCTTTTCGCCAGCTGTGTCGAAAAGGTCCTGCCTTTTAATGTGGTCCCCCGAAAGAGGGGGTGAAGTCGAGGTTTAGACTTCTTTGAACGTCAAGTCGAGGCCGAGGATCGCGTTTTCAGTCACCTCTGCCAGGGACGGGTGGATCCAGTACTGCGAGCGGGGGAAGTCCCGCAGATCCAGCCCGTATGCGAGCACAGTAATCATTTGTTGGATGAGCGTGGATGCCTGCGGGCCCATGTAGTGGGCGCCCAGAAGTTGGCCGGTTCGGCGGTCCGCCACCAGCTTCACCATGCCGGTGGAGTCCTCCAAACCCCACCCATAGGCCACGTCGCCGTAGTTCTGCACCTTCACAGTGACGTCGAAGCCGGCGTCCACAGCTTCCTGTTCGGTCATTCCCACCGCGGCGATCTGCGGGTGGGTGAAGATCGCCGACGGGACGTGATCGTGCGGCATCGGCACCATGGCCGAGCCACTTTCGCTGGCCCAAGCTTGAAGCACGTTGTGCGTCACCGCGCGCTGCTCCGCGTTCGCCACGTGCTTGAGCTGGTACGGGGAGGAAAGGTCGCCGAGCGACCACACGCCGTCCACAGAGGTGCGGCCGAACTCGTCGACGGCGACGCGGCCGTCTTCGTGCGTTTCGATTCCGGCCGCGGCGACGTCGAGGGTGTCGCTGTTGGGGATACGGCCCGTGGCGATGAGGAGGGATTCGGTGGTGACCGTGGTGCCGTCGTCAAGCGTGAGCGTGACGCCCTCGCTGTCTTCGGTAGCGGAAGTGACCGTGCGGCCCATGTGGACGGTGTAGCGCTCGGTAGCGAGCTTGTTAAACGGCTCGGCAAGATCCTTGTCCAGATGGCGCAGCAGCTGCGAGCGGCTAATGATGGTCACCTCAGTGCCCAGTGCCTCAAAGACGTGCGCGAACTCCATGGCAATGAAGCCCCCGCCGACGATGGTTAGCGACTTCGGCTGGTGCTCCAGCCGCATGATGTCCTCGTTGGTGTGGAAGGTGACGTCGTGCGCCCAGTCAGGGACGAACGGGCGGGCGCCGGCGGCGAGGATGATCGTGTCGGCGGTGATGAGCTCCTCAGTCTCGCCGCGTCCGGTCTTGAGCGTCTTGGGGCCGACGAAGGACGCCTCCACGTCGAAGACGGTGACGTTGGGGCAACCGTTGCGGCGGTAATCCTCGCCGCCCTTGGCGATCAGGTCGATGCGGTTGTCGAAGACGCGCTCGACGATCCCGGGCCAGTCTGCGCCCTTGTATTCAAGATCGATGCCGAGCTTTCCGGCCTCGCGCGCCGCGTACGCCTGCTCCGCGGCAAGCACGTACATCTTGGTGGGAATGCAGCCGACGTTGAGGCACGTGCCCCCGAACGCGCCTTTCTCCACAATCGCGACGTTCTTGTCATCGAAGTCGGGAGTGAGGATGGAGTTGCCCGAACCCGTTCCCACAATGATCAGGTCGAAGCGTGTGGCGTCCTGCAAAGTGCTGTCGTGAGCGGGCATGGTTTTCTCCTCTATATATATGTGTGCGTTGCGTATTGACGTTACCTGGCGAAATTTTGGCCGTCTAACCACTGGAAAACGGCCTTGAACGCGGCCTCGCGGGCGTGGCGTTCGGAGAGGAACATGTCGTGCCGTGCGCCGTCGATGACCTGCACGCTCGCGTTGTCAGAAAGCGTCGGTGCCCAGCGCTGAATCTGGTCGACGTCGAGCACAGTGTCGGCGGTGTCGGCGGCGGGGGAGTACTCCTCGCCAAGGTATGAATGCGACGAACACAGCGTCAGCGTCGGCACACCAGTGTCAACGTCTCCGGCGTGGATGTGTTCCTGACCCTTGATCACTGCGCGGATCCAACCCAGGTACTTGCGGTGCCCGTCAATCGGCTTCCACTGCGTGTTGAACTCCCACTCGCCGTGGAAGTCCCGGTGGATGGACTTGCCGTACGTGCCTTCGCCGCGCTGCAACAGCGGCAGCGAAGGAAAGATGGTGCCGAAGAAGTTGAGCAGCGGTTTAAGCACGGCCACCTGCCATTTCGGGTACTGCATGTCCAGCCACGGGCTGTTCAAAACGACGCCGGCAAGCTTTTTATGCTCCGCGGGATCTTCGCGGCGCAAGTGGTCCGCCCACAGCGGCACAATCAGCCCGCCGGTGGAATGCGCCAGCACCACCACCGAGCCGTGCTCCGCCGCAAGAATCTCTAGCGTCTGGGTGAGCTCGGGGAAATACCGGCTCATGGAAAGTGTGAAGTGCGCGCGCTGACCCTTCTTCAGTGCACGCCCGCAACGCCGCAGGTCCAGCGCGTAAAACGGGTACCCGTGCCGGGTGAACTCGTCGGCGACGTGGGCCTGGAAAAAGTAGTCGGACATGCCGTGCACCCACACCACCGCAGGCTTGTGGGGCTTTGTGCTTTGCGACGCGCGCTTGTCCCGCACCAGCACCGCATCCACGCGAGTTCGACTATCCGGGTCCTTTCCCTGGGGGAGTACTGCCTGCTCGAATCCGTCGCCGAGCGGGTCAGGTTGCCAATCAAGCTTGTTCATGCGGCCGATGATACTTTTCTGCGGACGGTGGGCACCTGTGGTCGTCGACAAGCCTTTGCACCTTGGCTATGAAAGGGACGTAATATAGTCACCACTCCCAAAAGTCGATAAACATCAAAGGATGACTACGCATGTCTGACAACGGTGGTAAGAAGTACGCGGACGAGGTGGACATCCTGCACGTCGGCGCCGGCATCATGAGCGCCACGCTGTGCTCGATGCTGCACGAACTGGAACCCGAATGGTCCCAGATGATCTTCGAGCGGCTTGACGGCCCGGCCGAGGAGTCCTCCTACCCCTTCAACAACGCCGGCACCGGCCACTCCGCGCTGTGCGAGCTGAACTACACGCCCGAAAAGAAGGGCCGCATTGATGTCTCCAAGGCGATGAACATCAACGAAAAGTTCCAGCTGTCGCGCCAGTTCTGGTCCTACCAGGTTGAAAACGGCGTGTTGACCGATCCGCGCGCGTTCATCAACCCCGTGCCGCACGTCTCCTTCGCCCAGGGCGAAGACCAGATCAACTACCTGCGCAAGCGCTACGACAAGCTCTCCGCAAACCACATGTTCCCCAACATGCAGTTCGCGGATGACCGCGAGACCTTCGCGGAGAAGTTGCCGCTGATGTCCCAGGGCCGCGACTTCGACGCCGAGCCGGTGGCCATCTCCTGGACCGACGCAGGCACCGACATCAACTACGGCTCCCTGACCCAGCAGTTCCTCGACGCCGCCAAGAGTAACGGCACCGAGATCCGCTACGGCCGCGAAGTGACCAACATCAAGCGCGAAGGCAACTTCTGGAAGGTCACCGTCAAAAACGTCCACACCGGCGACAAGCAGGTCGTGCGCGCCCGCTTCGTCTTCGTCGGCGCCGGCGGCTACGCCCTCGACCTGCTGCGCAAGGCAGGCGTGCCCGAGGTGCACGGCTACGCGGGCTTCCCGATCTCCGGCATGTGGCTCAAGACCGACAACCAGGAACTGGTGCAGCAGCACAAGGCCAAGGTCTACGGCAAGGCCAAAGTCGGCGCCCCGCCGATGTCCGTGCCGCACCTGGACCTGCGCGTCGTCGACGGCAAGGAATCCCTCCTGTTCGGCCCCTACGGCGGCTGGAGCCCGAAGTTCTTGAAGGAAGGCTCCTACCTGGACCTGTTCAAGTCCATCCGCCCGGACAACATCCCGTCCTACCTCGGCGTGGCCGCCACCAACATCGGCCTGGTGAAGTACCTGGTGCAGGAAGTCTTCCGCGACTTCGACGGCAAGGTGGACATGCTGCACGAGTACTACCCGGCAGCAGACGGCAAGGACTGGGAGGTGGTGGTCGCCGGCCAGCGCGTGCAGGTGATCAAGCCGGCCGCCGCCCCGCGCTTCGGCACCCTGGAGTTCGGCACCGCCCTGGTCAACGACCAGAACGGCACCATCGCCGGCGTGCTCGGCGCATCTCCGGGCGCATCCATCACCCCGGCCGCCATGATCGAGCTGCTGGAGCGCTGCTTCGGCGAGCGCATGATCGACTGGGGCGACAAGCTGCACGAAATGTTCCCCACCTACGGCAAGTCCCTCAAGCGCGACGAGGCCGCTTACGACGAGCAGTGGGCGTGGACCCAGAAGACACTGGGGCTGGACACGGGCGAAAACACGCTGTAGAGCTCCTTCGTCGCTCTACAGGGGGAGGGCTTCCTATGTCCCACAGAAGGTGACGTAGGGCAGCTGCCCCTCAGGCCGGGCCATCCATTCGGGCCCGGCCTTTTCGTTGTACGGGTCACTCACCGCGGCGAGCAGCTCGTCGTACGCGGTGTAGTCGCCGCGGAGCTCGGCAGCGTCGATAGCCTCCTGCAGCATCTGGTTGCGGGGGATGAAGATGGGCCCCGGCGCGCCGTTAATGCCGTGCTCGCGGTTGTAGGTGGTGATGTCGGCGGCCGCGTTGAGCCCGTCGTGGTCGGCTCCGATCCACCTCGCCCACGCTTCATCCCAGGCGGCTTGAACCGTTGTGACGTACTCGTTGACCTTCTCAGCACCGAGCAGCGGGTAGAGCGCCTCCGCCAGCCGCGCCATGTTCCAGGCGATGATGTTGGGCTGGTTGCCAAAGGCGTAGCGGCCCTGCCGGTCGATGGAGGAGAAGCTCGCGGTGCCGTCGAACCGCTCGGTGAACGCGCACGGGCCGTAATCGAGGGTCTCGCCGGACAGCGCTACGTTGTCGGTGTTCATCACCCCGTGGACAAAGCCCAGGCGCATCCAGTGCGCAACCAGGTCGAACTGGCGACGGGTGACGGTACGCAGCAGCTCCTCGGCGTCTGCGAAGCCGGCGGCGGCGACGACCTTCTGCGTCAGCTCCTCCGATTTCGTCGCCGCATACTGTACCGTGCCCACGCGCAGGTGGCTCTTAGCCACGCGCACCACGATCCCGCCGGGGACCGCGCCGTTTTGGCGAATCACGGTGCCGCCGGTGGACAGCACCGCAAGCGAGCGTGTGGTGGGCACGCCGACCGCATGCATAAACGTGGAAACGAGGTGTTCGCGCAGCATCGGCCCGATCGCACCTACCCCGTCCGTGCCCGGGCGCGAAAACGCGGTCAAGCCTGAGCCCTTGAGCTGGATCTCATGGCCGGCGGTGTCGCCGAGCAGCAGGGCGCGGCCGTCGCCAAGCAAAGGCACGAACTGGCCAAACTGGTGGGCAGCGTACGCCATGGCGTGGCCGCCTTGCGAGCCGGAGAGGAACTTCAGGCCGTCTTCAGATTTCAGCCACGCGACGTCGAGCCCGAGCTCCTCCGCAAGCGGCTCGTTGAGCGCGACAAGCTGCGGGTTCTCAAACTTCGTGCCGGGCTCTGCATGCGCGAGCTCCGGTAGGGCATCTGCGAGCGTGTGGGCGAGCTGGGGTTGATTCATGGCTCCACCCTAAACTGATTGGATATGACTACCGGCCACATCACACTCGTAGGCGGCGGCCCAGGCGCGTGGGACCTGCTGACCATCCGCGGATTGCGCGCGCTTGAGGCTGCCGACGTCATCCTCGCCGACCACCTCGGCCCCTCCGCTGAGCTGGAGAGTTTTTTGGACCTGACCGGCAAGGAAGTCGTGGACGTGGCGAAGCTGCCGTACGCGAGGCAGGTCGCGCAGGAGCGAATCAACGAGATGCTGGTGGAGTTCGGGCGCGCCGGCAAGCGCGTGGTGCGGCTCAAAGGCGGCGACCCGTACGTGTTCGGCCGGGGCTTCGAGGAACTGCAGGCGTGCGCGGCCGCCGGGCTGGAGTGCTCGGTCGTGCCGGGCGTGACCTCGGCGGTGTCTGTGCCGGCCGCCGCTTCGGTCCCGGTGACCCAGCGCGGGGTCACGCACGCGTTCACGGTGGTCTCCGGGCACCTGCCGCCAGGGCATGAGAAGTCGCTGGTGGACTGGGGTGCGCTAGCCCGCGTTGGCGGGACGATCGTGGTGGTCATGGGTGTGCGCAACGTGCGTGCGATCACGGCGGCGCTGGTGGAGGCCGGGTTGTCCGGGGACACTCCCGCCGCCGTGATCCAGGAGGGCGAGACCGAAGCGCAGCGCGTGTACTTCGCCACCGCGGCGAGCTTGGCTGACGTGATGGAGGCCGAAGGCGTTGCGGCGCCGGCCGTGTACGTGGTGGGGGAGGTCGCAGGCCTTGCGCACGCTGGATAGCTTGATCTGGGACGTCGCGTTCGGGGAAGTCGCCTCCGTCGGGCCCGCCGCTTCTACATACCCTGGGAGCCAAACCCTGGGAGCTGGCAAAAATCGGCCGATGCCAGGATCCGGTTCCCAGGGTCTGGGGGAGGGGTACCGGCAGGCGGTGCTCATCTGCCACGACCCGACGCTGGATCTCACCCGCGAGGCGGTTGCTGCGGGCGCGCCCGTGGTGTTCTGCGACTCGGACTACGCGCGAAGCCAGGAGGCCTCGGCAATGGGCGCCGAGATCGCGGGTGATGTGCGGCTGGACGAATACCTGGCCGGCGCAACCGGTTCCGCGGTCGCGGTCGGGGAGATGCCCAAGTCGCTCGCCCGGCTCGACTACCTGGCGCGCTCCATCGCGGGTGCGGGTTTCGACGACGTGCGGGTCGTACTCGGTGCGAACAACAAGCACCTCGCACGCAGCATGAACGCGACGTTGGGGGAGTCGTTCGAGGACGTTGCTGCCTCGCTCGGCCGCGGCAAGTTCCGTTGCCTCGTCGCCTCGGGCCCACGCGAGGTGTCGTATGAGCCAAAGCTTTACGACGGCCTCGTCGCCGTCGGCGGAGTCTTCTCCGGTGCAAAGCCGGATCGGGGCGGGGAGCTGCTTCGCTCCTGCCTGCCCGCCGAGCCCGGCCGCCTGCTCGACCTGGGCTGCGGCAACGGCTCCGTCACCCGGGGCTTGGGTGGCGTTGCCACGGACGCGGATGCCGACGCGGTGCTGTCCGCACGCGCCATCGGGTTGGAGGCGACGTGGGACGACGCGGGCTCACGCTTGCCGGATGCGTCCTTCGACACGATCGCGCTGAACCCGCCGTTCCACGACGGCACCACCGTCGACGCCACTCTCGTGCAGCACCTCCTCGACGCCTCCGCGCGTCTGCTCGCCCCCGGAGGGGCGCTGTACTTGGTGCACAACTCGCACCTGCGCTACCGCGGCGAGGTGGAGCGCAGATTCGCATCCGTGGAGCAGGTCGCGCGAGATACAACCTTCACGGTGCTCCGCGCCAGCCGCTAGGCTGAAATGCGCAAGGAGGCAGGATGGCACTGACAGTTGACGAAGCACGCGAGAACTTCGACGAGCTGATGCGGGAGGTAACCGTTGCGGGCAAGCACGTACAGATCCAGTCACGCGTCGGTGATGCCGTGCTGATTCCTGCGGCCGAATTTCGATCCTGGAAGGAAACTGCCCACATTCTCGGCACGCCCGCGAATGCACGTAGGTTTATCCGGGCCTATGACCAAGCAGTGTCCCGTTAGCCCAAAAGGGCCGGTAAGGCGTTGGCGGCGGTGTCCTCGATGACCACGTCGGCCAGGTGCGACAGGTCCGTGCGCATGGGGGTGACCTCGATGATGGGGATCTCGCGGGCGTGCGCCATCAGCGGCAGGCCGGCGGCGGGGTAGACCACGCCCGAGGTGCCCACGATCACCAGCGCGTCAGCGGTGCGCATGCGGCGCTCCGCTTCCTTCCACTCGGCTTCAGGCAACGCCTCGCCGAACCAGACCACGCCGGGGCGCACGGAGCCACCGCAGACCGGGCAGGACGGGGGAGTAATTGCTGCCACGGGTTCTTTGGGGAGGTCGATGGGCTGGGCGAAGTTTTCGTCGCAAAGCGAGCAGCGAAAGTCGAAAAGCGAACCGTGCAGGTGGACGACCTCCTTGCTGCCCGCGCGCTCGTGGAGATTGTCGATGTTTTGCGTGGTCACCGTGGTCTTCGGCGACTTAGCGACGGCGACGTGGCCCGCGTTCGGCTCCGCCTGCTGCGCGAGGTGGGCGCGCCAGAGGTACCAGGCGAACATGGTGTCCGGGTCGTCGTGCCACGCGTCGATGGACGCCATGTCCTGCGGGTCCACGTTCTCCCACAGGCCGGTCTGCGCGTCGCGGTAGGTGGCGATGCCGCTGTCGGCGCTCATGCCAGCGCCGGTGAAGACCTCGATGTGCGAGGCGTCGGCGATAAGGGCGCGGGCGGTGTCGATGGTGGAGGAGGCGGTCATAGGTGCGACGGTACCCGCGTGAGATGGGAGACGAAGCGTCTTAGCTGATCCGCTGAGGCCGTCCGCGGTCGAGCAGGTACTGGCCCAGATACGGCTGAGCGAACTCGATGAGGCCCCAACCGGCAGGGGTGATCAGGTCGCGTTCGATTAGGCGCGCACGAATGTCGGAAAGCGAAGTGGCTGGGCGGCCGAGGGTCTCCGCTAGCGCCGAAGTGGCGATCTCGGTCGAACCGGTCTCGTCCTCGATCTTGGCCATCGCCCGCAGGTACTCCATCTGCCGGGGTGGGAGATCTCTGAGCGCTGGCTGGAGGACTTGGACGCCCAGCCGTTCAAGCGTGCGCGGGATCGCCGCTGAAACCGCGTGGGCATCGATGCTCTCGAGCCCGAGTTCGTCCGCGGCCTCCCAAGACAAAAAGCCGAGCAGCTGCACGAGGTAGGGGTAGCCCTTGCTGAACTCCGCTGCCCGCTGCGCGTCGTTGAAAGTCCTGCCGCCGTCGCGGGCCGTCTCAGTAAGCGCAACGTTTGCGTCCTCCAGCTTGAGCGGGCCGAGTTCGTAGTGGCGGGCGCGGCGGAGAAACGTCGCGCCGGGCAGATCGAGCAGAGTATTAATCCCGTGGGTCAGGCCGGCCATCGCGACGGCAACGGGGAGATCGTCACGAACCAGATCCTGGTATGCCACCGCGACCTGTGTGAGGTCTTCCGGTGAGGCGTCCTGCACCTCATCGATGGTGATGAGCACTCCAGTGCCGCGGAGGTGAGAGATGAGCTCCCGGAGCTGCGTGGTCAGCCTCGGCACGGGATCACGCGACTCCACCTCCGTGCGCACAGACCCGATGCCGGCGACGGAAAGTCCCGTAATCTGGCGTCGTTGTGGTGGGGACAGCCGGTTGATCGCTTCGGGGATAGCGGACTGGATGAGCGATTCTGCGATCTTCTCCCGTGCGGATGCGCGGAGCACGATCCAGCCGTGGCGTGCTGCGATATCTTCGAGCTCGGTAAGTAGAACTGTCTTGCCGATACCCCTTGACCCGGAGATGAGTATCGACCGGTCTGGGTTACCGGCCGAACCCGAAATGGCTCTCTCGAAATCGGTCAGCACGGTCGCGCGGCCCGCCCACACAAGCGGACTTGCGCCGAAGGTCGGGCGAAAAGGATTGTTCATGCTGGTCAGCATAGCGCAACCGATAAACCGATAAATTCCGCTCGACCGATAAACCGATAAATCGATAAATTGCGCCGCCGCGACGGCACGACCGAGCTAGACCACAAAAGGCAGCGCCACGCACACCACGAGGGTCAAAGCTATGCCGAGCACCACCCGCCGCACGTAGCGCTTGCCAGGCGCGTGCGCGGTGTTCACCGCGATCTTGCCCGGGTTCGACGGCAGCACCGCCGCCACCATCGGGTCGTTCGGCGCAGAGTAGGTGCCCATGCCGCCCTGGTAGCGCAGGTTCTCGTTGCGCACCTGCTCCTCCGCGTCCGGTTCGATGCCGTCCTTCGCGGAGGTCATCCGCACCGCGATCACCACTACGTAGACGGTGAAGCCGATCCAGAGCACAATCTCCAGCCAAAACGGCAGTTTCACATCCGGCACCACCATGGAGATGTTCATCATCGCGAACAGTGCGGCCATCGCGAGGACTATTTTGGAGACGACGTCCGCGGAAGCGTCGCAAAGCTTCTCGACGCGCCGGGCCGCCGTCTCCGAAAACGGCAACGCGCCCTCGGCCGGGACCTCGACGGTGTGCCGGGCAAGCGATCGCGGCGGCAGAAACAGCGGCATCACCACCGAGAGTGCGATACCGACGATCATCAGCAGGGTTGTGCTGAGCAGCGTCTTTGATGCGAAGCCGTCCGCCTCGCCGGTGGGGCCGATGTGCACCGTCACCGGGTCGGGGATCGTTTCCCAGCGCAGCAGGATGTACGCGAACCCGGCGGCGTAGATCAGCGTGGCCAGGCCGTAGCGGCGGTAGTTGGAAGCCATGGCTACACCCGCATGGTGAGTAGCGTGCCGTCGACCGCAACGTCGAACCCGGCGGCGGAAGCGATGTCGGCGACGTCGTCGGCGCGCGTGGCGTCGTGAGGCGCCAGCGTGCGGGCCAGCTCGCCTTTGTACTGCTTGTTGAAGTGGCTGACCACCTTGCCGGTGTCTGCCTGCTCCACACGCACCGTCAGCGCCCCCGCCACCGGCCCGAGCTGCTGGTAGGCGCCGGAGCGCATGTCCACCACGAACCCCTGCTCACCGAGCACGTCCGTGACCGACGTGCCCCACCACGCCTTCATCGTCTTCCCGCCCACCTTGGAGCCGCCGGAAACGCGGTAGCGGGGGATCAAATCGCCCGCACGCACCACCCCGAACAGCGCGGAGCCCACGGCCAGGCGGGAAAGGGCCTCATCTGGAAGGGTCGACGCGTCCAAGGCGTCGTAGAGCACCCCGGTGTAGCGCTGGATCGCTGGCATCACCGGCGCCGTGCGCAGCTCTCGGTTCTCTTCGGCCTCCGCTCGTTTACCGGCGGGGATTTTCAGCTCGCGCATCATGGTGTCGACGTCGGTGGACGTGAGGACGTCGATAAGCGATGTGCGCACAGGGTCGAGGGAAGGAAACGACAGCGACATGGGGGTGTCGGTGCCGCCGGGGGCTTTGGTTTCAGAAGGCGGGAGCACGATCAGCATGCGCAAAACCCTAGCGGTAAACTGCCAAACCATGATTACACGCCTGTCCACGCTGTTCCTGCGCACGCTGCGCGAAGATCCCGCCGATGCCGAGGTGCCCAGCCACAAGCTGCTGGTGCGCGCAGGCTACGTGCGCCGCGCCGCCCCCGGCGTGTACTCCTGGCTGCCGCTGGGCCTGCGCGCGCTGCGCAAGATCGAAGGCGTGGTCCGCGAGGAGATGGACGCCATGGGCGGCCAGGAACTGCTCTTCCCGGCGCTGCTGCCGCGAGAGCCGTACGAGGCCACCAACCGCTGGACCGAATACGGCGAGGACCTGTTCCGCCTGAAGGACCGCAAGGGCGCGGACATGCTGCTCGGCCCCACGCACGAGGAAATGTTCACCACCGCGGTGAAGGACCTGTACTCCTCCTACAAGGACTTCCCGGTCACGCTGTACCAGATCCAGACGAAGTACCGCGACGAGGCGCGTCCCCGCGCCGGCATCCTGCGCGGGCGCGAGTTTGTGATGAAGGACAGCTACTCCTTCGACATGTCGGATGAGGGCCTGGACCAGTCTTACGCCAACCACCGCGCCGCCTACCAGCGCATCTTTGACCGCGTGGGCCTGCGCTACGAGATCTGCAAGGCCACCTCCGGCGCTATGGGCGGCTCCGCGTCCGAGGAGTTTTTGGCGTACTCGGATAACGGCGAGGACACCTTCGTCGTCTCCACTGCGGGCGATTACGCGGCGAACGTCGAGGCCGTGACCACTGTCGCGCCGGAGCCGCGCCCGATTGAGGGCCTGCCGGAGGCGGTCGAGCACGACACCCCGTCCTCCGAGACCATCGCGGCGCTCGTGGAGTGGGCGCAGGGGGCTGGCGTGCTTATCGACGGGCGCTCCGCCGAAGCCGCCGACACCCTCAAATGCATGATGGTGAAGGTCAACGACCCGCGTCAGGTAGATGAGGACGGCAAGCCGGTGGGCGCGCAGCTGGTCGGCGTGCTCATCCCGGGCGACCGCGAGCTGGACGAGAAGCGCCTCGAGGCGTCGCTTGAGCCCGCCACGTTCGAGCTGGCCAGCGATGAGGACTTTGCCAAGAACGACTTTTTGGTCAAGGGCTACGTCGGCCCGCGCGCGCTGCAGGCCAACGGCGTGCGACTGCTGGCGGACCCGCGCGTGGTCGACGGCACCAGCTGGATCACCGGCGCGGACGCCCCGGGCAAGCACGTGGTGGGCCTGGTTGCCGGCCGCGACTTCACCGTCGACGGCTTCATCGAGGCCGCCGAGATTAAGGCCGGCGACCCGTCGCCAAGTGGCAATGGCACCGTCGAGCTCGCCCGCGGCATCGAGCTGGGCCACATCTTCCAGCTCGGCCGCAAGTACACCGAGGCCATGAACGTGCAGATCCTAGACGAAAACGGCAAGCGCGCCGTGCCCACGATGGGCTCCTACGGCATCGGCATCTCCCGCATGCTCGCCGTGATCGCGGAGCAGCGCTACGACGACAAGGGCCTGGTCTGGCCGGTGGAGATCGCCCCGTTCCAGGTGCACATGGCGGTAGCGAACAAGGATGCCGCAGCGCTTGAGGCGGGCGATCGCATCGCGGCCGAGCTGTCTGACGCCGGGCTCGAGGTGCTTTTCGACGATCGACCGAAGGTGTCCCCGGGTGTGAAGTTCAAGGACGCCGAGCTTTTGGGCATGCCGTTCATTGTCATCCTCGGCCGCGCGTTCGCCGACGGCATCGTCGAGCTGCGCATCCGCGGCGGCGAGACGCTGGAGGTCCCGGCCGACGAGATCGTGGCGAAGGTCCAGGAGCTCGTCGCCGAGCGCCTCGGCTAGACCCGCTGGGCGTGTGCGGCCAACCGGATGGCGTCCTCGCGCCACGCCGTCGACTCGGCGTGGGCGGCGGCGTAGCGCCACTGTGTGACCAGGTCGCTCTGCATGGTTTTGACCAGCTGGGCGGCCTCTTCTGCGTTCGCGGGCACGGCGTAGCCCTCGGCGAACTCGTAGCCGGCGGCGGGAACCAACGCCTCGCCGTCGGCGACATCCAGCACGCGGGTCAGTGCTGCGGTGCGCTCGTGGGAGGCCTCGCGCAGCTCGCCGACGCGTCCGCGCAGGCCGGCATCGGCGTAGGAGAGCGCGAGACCAAGGCCGTAGTAGACGGCGTTTTCTCGGGCGAGCATGTCGCGGGCCGCTTCCGTGTCCGCGGCGTTCGACACAGTCTCGGTGACAGGCTCGAGGTCGACGGGGGAGAGCGTGAGCGCGTCGATAGCCTGGGCGACGATGAGATCCACGGACTCCGCCGGCACCTTGTCGGCGGCAGCGACGTTGTGCTCGAGTAGCGCGTCCGCATTACCTTCGGCGGGCAGGTCGGTGTCGCCGTAGCTGACGTCGCACGAGGCGGGCGTTTGCCCCTGCGCGTCCAGGCCGCACAAACGAAGCGCTTCCCCTTTCAGCTCCTCGCTCTGCTTCTTGCGCATCTCGCGCCACTGCTCCTGCGCGGGGTTCCCGAAAACCCAGTCGGCGGAGGCCTGCTTCGCCAGCGCCATGATCTCGCTGTTCGCGCGTGGACCCACGACGTCCATCACGGTGCAGCTGGTGAGCAAAAGCGCGGCGGCGGGCAGCAGGAGGAGTTTCTTCACGCGCTGCACGTTACACGCTAGGTTGGTCGGCATGGCTTTTCCCACGAACGAGGTAATCGAGCGCATGGTTGAACCGGTTGTGCGCACCTACGGCTTGGATATTGAGAAGATCCGCACGGTCAAGGCGGGCAAGAAGTCGCAGGTGGTCATCGCCCTGGATTCGGACGAGCACCCGACGCTCGACGACCTCGAGGAGGTGTCCAAGGAACTCTCTACGCTTTTCGACGACGCCGAGGAACGTGGTGAGGTCAGCTTCGGCGCGGGCTACACCCTGGAGCTGACCACCCCGGGCGTGGACCTGCCGTTGACCGAGGCGCGGCACTTCCGCCGCAACCGCGGACGCAAGGTCAAGGTGGGCGGGGAGCAGTGGCGTGTGGGCCCGCTCGACTCGGAGGAGACTCAGGTGGCGCTGGTGCGTGCGACGAAAAAGGGGGAGGAGGTTCGCGTTTCGCCAGTTTCTGAATTGTCCGGAGCAGTGGTAGAAATTGAGTTCAATGCCCCGCCGGCAGCCGAGACGGAGTTGGCGGATCGGGCGTTTGAAGATCTTGATGCCGCTGCAACGGTGAGGAAGGAAAACAAGTGAATATCGACTTGAACGCGCTGAAGGCGATCGAGGAGCAGCAGGGGATCGCCATGGAGGATTTGCTGGCGACCATCGCTAATGCACTGCTGTTCTCCTACCGCGAGTTCAAGGAGGGGGACGCCGGTGCCAAGGTGGACGACGGCACCAAGGCGCGCGTTGACATCGACACTGAAACCGGCGATGTGGCCGTCATTGTCAGCGAACTGGACGCTGAGGGGGAGGTTGTCTCCGAGTACGACGACACTCCGGTGAACTTTTCGCGCATCGGCTCCGTCGCCGTGCGCGACGCCATCAAGGGGCGCCTGCGCCAAGCGGAGGCCGGCCGCGTCTACGACGAGTACGCCGGCTTCGAGGGTCAGGTGGTCTCCGGCATCGTGCAGCGCGACGCGCAGGCGGAAGCCCGCGGTCTGAACATCGTCCAGCTGGGCACTGAGGCGGACCCGCAGGATGGCATCCTGCTGCCGGCGGAGAAGATCCCGGGTGAAAAGCTCAAGCACGGCGACCGCATCAAGGCCTATGTCGTGGGCGTGAACAAGGGTGACAAGCGCGTGCAGGTGAACCTGTCTCGCACGCACCCGGAGCTGGTGCGCGGCCTGTTCGCGCTCGAGGTGCCGGAGGTTGCGGACGGCTCCGTGGAGATCGTCGGCATCGCCCGCGAGGCTGGCCACCGCTCCAAGGTGGCGGTGCGCGCCACCGTCAAGGGTGTCAATGCCAAGGGCGCCTGCATCGGCCCGCGGGGCGCGCGCGTGACCAACATCATGTCAGAGCTCGGCGGCGAGAAGATCGACATCATCGACTGGAGTGAGGACCCCGCCAAGTACGTCGGCAACTCCTTGGCCCCGTCGAAGGTGGTCTCCGTGGAGGTGCTGGACCTTGAGGCGCAGTCGGCCCGCGTGACCGTGCCGGATTACCAGCTGTCGCTGGCCATCGGCAAGGAGGGCCAGAACGCCCGCCTCGCGGCGCGTCTGACGGGCTGGAAGATCGACATCCGCTCCGACGCCGACGCGGCCGAGTAAATAACACCGCTGAAACCAGGAAACCCGCTGGAAATATAGATCCAGCGGGTTTTGGCGTACAGTGTTATACGGCTTTTGTGTCCGCACGTTCAGGTGCGGCGACGATGAACGCGAGAAAGGAAGGGGACGCGGATGGGTGTTGCCCGCAAGCAGCCGATCCGCACCCGAACCTGCATCGCCACCCGTACCGCGCAGCCGGATACCCAGCTGTTGCGGGTTGTCGCCGACCCGGACGCGCCGGGGCGTGTGCTCGCAGACCCGGGCAGGAAACTTCCTGGCCGGGGAGCGTGGATCACGCCCTCTATGGATGCGGTCGAGCTGGCGGAACAACGCCGTGCCTTCGGGCGGGCGCTCCGTCTGTCCACTGCGGTGGACCTAGGTCATGTACGTACGTACCTTGCGTCGTCGCAAAGCAACTGCGGCGAAGTAAACGACCCAGACGAAAAAGGAAAGACTGAACACTGATGAGTACGCAACCATGAAGCAGCATCAGCGATGAATGTCACTGACCACGTCTAGGGGCAGGTAGCCGGAAGGGCACTGCTCCTAGCAACAACGAAGAGGAGATACGTGTCCGGAAAGCTACGCGTTCACGAGTTGGCCAAACAGCTCGGCGTAACAAGTAAGGAACTGCTCGCCACGCTCAAGGAGCAGGGTGAGTTTGTGAAGACGGCGTCGTCGACTATCGAGCCGCCCGTCGTGAAGAAGATGAAGGCGCACTACGCCAAGCAGGCTGGTGGCGACGACGCTGCCGATGACAAGAAGGCCGAGTCTGCGCCGAAGAAGCCGCCGCTGAAGAAGCCGGGGCAGAACCGTGCGAAGGCAGCGGCGCCGAAGCCTGCGTCCCCGAAGCCGGCCGCTCAGGCGAAGCCGACGGATGACAAACCGGCTCCGGGTGCGCCGAAGCCAGGCGCACCGAAGCCTGCGGGCGGCGAGTCCGCTCCGAAGCCGGGTGCCCCCAAGCCTGCTGCAGCCAAGCCGGGCGCTCCGAAGCCCGCGGCGAAGCCGGGCACCCCGAAGCCAGCTGCAGCCAAGCCGGGCGCTCCGAAGCCGGGCGCTCCGAAGCCCGCTGCCAAGCCGGGTGCGCCGAAGCCCGCTGCCAAGCCGGGTGCCAAGGGTGGCGCTCCGACCCCGGGCGCAATGCCGCGGCCGGTGCCGAAGCCAGGTCGCCCGCGTGTGGCGAACAACCCGTTCTCGTCCAACACCGGTGGCGGCCAGCGTCCGCCGCGTCCGGGCGGTGGGCGTTCGGGTGGCGGCCGTCCCGGATCAGGTCAGGGTGGCCCGCGTCCCGGCGGCGCACGCCAGGGCGGCGGCTCCCGTCCGTCCCCGGCAGATATGCCTGCAGGTCCGTCCCCGACACAGATGCCGTCGAAGGCGGCCGCCCCGGGCGGTCGCGGTCGCGGCGGCGGCCGTGGTCGTGGCGGCGGACCGGGCGGTCCCCGTTTCGGTGGGCCGGGCGGCGGTTTCCGCGGTCGTGGCGGCCGTCGCGGCGGCACCGCAGGTGCATTCGGACGTCCGGGTGGTGCACCCGGCAAGCGCCGTAAGTCCAAGGGCCAGAAGAGGGCTGAATACGAGGAGATGCACAAGCCGAACGTCATCGGTGGCGTTCGTCTCCCCGACGGCGGCGGCAAGACCGTCCGTCTGCGCCAAGGCGCGACCCTGTCTGACCTGGCGGAGAAGATCAACACTGAGGCGTCGTCGCTCGTGCAGGCGCTGTTCAACCTCGGTGAGATGGTGACGGCGACGCAGTCCGTGTCCGAGGACACGCTGCAGCTGCTCGGCGCCGAGATCAACTACGAGGTGCAGATCGTCTCGCCTGAGGACGAGGACCGCGAGCTGCTCGAATCCTTCGACCTGCAGTTCGGCGAGGACGAAGGCGGCGAAGACGCGCTGGAGCAGCGCCCGCCAGTGGTCTCCGTCATGGGCCACGTCGACCACGGTAAGACCCGTCTTCTGGATTCGATCCGTAAGGCAAACGTGGGTCGCGGCGAGGCCGGCGGCATCACCCAGGGCATCGGCGCGTACCAGACCGAGGTCACCCTCGAGGACCAGCCGCGCAAGATCACGTTCCTGGATACCCCGGGCCACGAGGCGTTTACCGCCATGCGTGCCCGCGGCGCCAAGTCCACCGACTTGGCCATCCTGGTCGTGGCGGCGGACGACGGCGTGATGCCGCAGACCGTCGAGGCGATCAACCACGCCAAGGCGGCGGAGCTGCCGATCGTGGTTGCGGTGAACAAGGTGGATAAGCCGGAGGCTCAGCCGGACAAGATCCGCGGCCAGCTCACCGAGTACGGCCTCGTGCCGGAAGAGTACGGCGGCGACACCATGTTCATCGACATCTCCGCGAAGCAGGGCACCGGCATCGACGACCTGCTCGAGGCTGTGCTGCTTACCGCGGACGCGGCGCTCGAGCTGACGGCGAACCCGGACATGGACGCCCAGGGCGTGGCCATCGAGTCCCACCTGGACCGCGGCCGTGGCCCGGTCTCCACCGTCATCGTGCAGCGCGGTACCCTGCGCGTCGGCGACTCCATCGTCGTCGGCGGCAACTTCGGCCGCGTGCGCCGCATGGTCGACGAGTGGGGCGACGACGTGGAAGAGGCGGGCCCGTCCCGCCCGGTCCAGGTCCAGGGCCTCAACGGTGTCCCCGGCCCGGGCGACAACTTGCTCGTGGTCGAGGACGACCGCGTTGCCCGCCAGATTGCGGCCCAGCGCGACGCCCGTCAGCGTGCGGCGATGCAGGCGCGCCGGAAGAAGCGTGTGTCCCTGGAGAACCTGGATCAGGCTCTCAAGGAGCGCAGCCAGCTCAACCTCATCCTCAAGGGCGACAACGCCGGTTCGGTGGAAGCCCTGGAGGAGGCGCTGCTCAAGATCGAGGTCGACGACGAGGTCCAGGTCAACATCATCGACCGCGGTGTCGGCGCTGTGACCCAGACCAACGTCACGCTCGCGGCGGCGTCGGACGCGATCATCATCGGCTTCAACGTCCGCGCCGACGGCAAGGCCACCGAGGAGGCCAACGCCGAGGGCGTGGAGATCCGCTACTACTCGGTGATCTACCAGGCCATCGAGGAAGTCGAGAACGCGCTCAAGGGCATGCTCAAGCCGATCTACGAGGAGCGCGACCTGGGCGAGGCGGAGATCCGCCAGATCTTCAAGGCCTCCGCCGTCGGCCTCATCGCCGGCTGCATGGTCACCGAGGGCAAGGTCAAGCGCGGTGCGAAGCTGCGCCTGCTCCGCGACGGCAACGTCATCACCCCGGACGCGACCATCGAGTCGCTGCGCCGAGAGAAGGACGACGCCAACGAGGTGGCCAAGGGCTACGAGTGCGGCATGGTGCTGTCCTACCCGGACATTCAGGTCGGCGACATCATTCAGACCTACGAGATGGTCGAGGTGCCGCGCGACTAGCGCTGCCGCGTGATACACGTCGCAAAGCAATTGCTTATCGACGCTAACCCCCGTTCCGCGCGAGCCCCGCGCAGGGCGGGGGTTACACTATTGAAAGTTTCGGACAAAGGAGTTGAGCATGGCTGACAACCCTCGCGCACAGCGCCTGGCAAAGCAGATTCAGACGATCGTCGCATCCGCCATCGAGCGGGAAGTGAAGGATCCTCGCTTGGAGCTGGTCACCGTCACTGACACCCGCGTCACCGGCGACCTGCACGACGCGACCATTTACTACACCGTCCGCGGGCGCGGCATCAACGACGAGCCGGATTACGACCAGGCCGCCGAGGCGCTTAACCGCGCCCGCGGCCAGATCCGCAAGATCGTGGGCGACCAGCTCAGCGTGCGCTTCACCCCGACGATCTCCTTTGAGCGCGACACCGTCCCGGAGTCGTCCGCCCACATGGAGGAGCTGCTCAACCGGGCCCGTGCCCGCGATGAGGAGCTGGCGAAGCTGCGCGCGAACGCGAAGCCGGCGGGCGAGAGCGACCCCTACAAGCGCACAGGTGACGATGTCTAGCCAGGCACCGGTGTACCTCCCGGAGGCGGCGGCGCAGTTCGAGGCCGCCGCCTCCCGTGTGCGCGCAGCCGAGAAAATCTCGGTGGTCGCGCATATCAAGCCGGACGCGGACGCGATCGGCTCCGCCTGCGCGCTGGCGTTTGGTCTGGAGAAGCTGGGCAAGGATGTGCAGGTCTACATCGGCCAGCCGTTGCCGCACTCGGCGAACATGCGCACCATCCCGGGCGTGGACCGCATCCACTACGGAGCGTCACTGCCTGACGACGGCCTCGTGGTCACCGTGGACTGCGCCTCCGCCGACCGCACCGGCTCGCTCATGCCGGCGATTATGGAAGACCCCTCGCGGGTGATTGTGATCGACCACCACAACACCAACCCCGGCTTCGGCGGGATGAACCTGATCGTGGAGAGCGAATCCACCACTGTGATGGTCCGCGAACTGCTGGGCTGCCTCGACGCGGAACTGGACCCGGACATCGCCTACTGCTTGTACGCCGGCCTGGTCACGGACACGGGCAGCTTCCGCTGGGGCACGCCCCGCATGCACGTCTTCGCCGCCGAGCTCATGGAGTACGGGCTGAATACCCGTCAGATCGCGCTCGACCTGATGGACACGATGGGCCCGGTGGACATGCAGCTGATGGGCGAGGTGCTGGCGAAAACCCAGATCGTGCCCACCAAGGGACTGTCCGTGGCGGTGCTGACTATCCCAGTCGGCATCCACTCGCGTATGAGCCAGACGGCGGTTGAGTCGATTATCGATTACTCCCGCTCGCTGGAGGGCACCGACGTCGGTGTGGTGCTGAAAGAGCAGGCGCCGAAGCACTGGGCGATGTCGCTGCGCTCGGTGGTGGTGGATGTTTCCGCCGTCGCGCAGCAGCTCGGCGGCGGTGGCCACTGGGCCGCCGCCGGCTACTCCGCCACCGGCACCCGCAACGAGGTCATCCGCAAGCTTCTCGACGCGTTCCCGGAGCCCGATGAGTAACTGGCAACCAGCAAAACCACGTTCGATGGGCCGCGAGATCCTGATGCTCGCCCTGCCCGCGCTCGGCGTCCTGGCGGCTAACCCGCTGTATCTGCTTCTGGATACCGCGGTGGTGGGCCGGCTCGGCACCGCCGAGCTCGCAGCGCTTGCGGCGGGTGCGGCGATCCAGTCCACGGTGACGACGCAGCTGACGTTTTTGTCCTACGGCACCACAGCGCGTAGCTCGCGGTTTTTCGGCGCGGGCCAGCGCGACAAGGCGGTGGCGGAGGGGGTGCAGGCCACGTGGGTGGCGCTAGGCGTCGGCACGCTGCTTGCGGTCATCGTCGGGCTGTTCGCGCAACCTCTCGCCCAAGCGCTTGCCGGCGACTATGAGACGAGCGTGCGCGCGGCCCAGTGGATGCGCGTGGCCGTTTTCGCCGTGCCGTTGACGCTTGCGATCATGGCCGGCAACGGCTGGATGCGCGGGGTGCAAAACACCAAGCTGCCGTTTTACCTGACACTGTGCGGGTTGATCCCAGGCGCGATTCTGCTGCCGATCCTGGTGGGGCGCTACGGGCTCGTCGGCTCGGCGGTGTCCAACGTGATTGGCATGGGGATTACCGCCGCGCTGTTCGTGGTGGTGCTGGTGCGTGAGAATGCCAGGTACGGCGGCAGCTGGGCGCCACGGTGGAGCGTGATCAAGCGCCAGCTGGTGCTGGGCCGGGACCTGATTTTGCGCTCGCTGTCTTTCCAGGTCTCGCTTCTCGCCGCCGCGGCTGTGGCCGGCCGGATCGGGGTGGTGGCGCTGGCGGCGCACCAGCTCATGCTGCAGCTGTGGAACTTCCTCACGCTCGTGCTGGACTCGTTGGCGATCGCGGCGCAGACGCTGACCGGCTCCGCGCTGGGCCGCGGAGGGGCGCAGCAGGCCCGTGCCGTGGGCCTGCAGGCGCTGAAGTACTCGATGGTGTTCGCGGTGGCGCTGTCAGCCGTGTTCGCGGTGTTCGCTGTGCCGATCCAGAGCATTTTTACGTCGGACCCGGAGGTCGTCGAGACGCTGCGGGTTCCCTGGTTCCTGCTCATCGGGATGATCCTGGTTGGCGGGGCGGTCTTCGCCCTCGATGGCGTGCTGCTCGGTGCCGCCGACGCCGCATTCCTGCGTAACCTCACGCTGTTTTCGCTGCTCGGGGTGGCGCTGCCGATCATCCTGGCCTCCGGGGCGTTCGGCTGGGGGCTGACCGGCATCTGGGTCGGGCAGCTCGCCCAGGTCGTCGCGCGATTGATTGGCGTGGTGTGGAGATTCCGCTCAATGCGATGGGCCGTGTCTGGTGTGGATGGTAAAAATGAGGAATGACCACCACGCTCTGGGCCGTCAGCGACCTGCACGCGGCGGTGAAGCGCAACGGCCCGAAAATAGACGCAATCCAGCCGACGGACCCCTCAGACTGGCTCATCGTCGCGGGTGACGTCGCCGAGCGCCCGGAGCTGATCATCCAAGTGATGAAAGAGCTGGCCAACCGCTTCGACACCGTGGTGTGGGTGCCCGGCAACCACGAGCTGTTCTGCCGTTCCGCGGACAGGCACCGGGGCCGCGAGAAGTACACGATGCTGGTGCAGGCCATGCGCGCAATCGGTGTGATCACCCCGGAGGACCGCTACCCGGTCTTCGGCGGGGTAACCATCTGCCCGCTTTTTACCCTCTACGACTACTCGTTCCGCGCCCGCAACCTCACCGTGGAAGAAGCGCTCGCCGCCGCGCACGAAAACAACGTGGTGATGACCGACGAGGTCGCCATCGCCCCCTTCGTGGACATCCGCGCCTGGTGCTGGGACCGGCTGGCGTACACCACCAAGCGGCTTTCCCGTATCAACGGACCCACAATCCTGATCAACCACTGGCCACTGGTGCAGGAACCGGTGCAGCGCATGCAGTGGTCCGATATCGCACTGTGGTGCGGCACCCGACACACGCGAACCTGGGCCCAGCGCTACAACGCGAAAGCGGTCGTGTACGGTCACCTGCATATGCCGGGGGTGACAACTGTCGACGGAATCGAGCACATCGAAGCGTCTCTCGGCTATCCGCGCGAATGGGAGCGATTCCCATCCGCGCAGCCGTTCCCGTACCCGGTCATGGAGGTTGAGCAGTGATGCAAGACGTCGCGCTGTTCCCTCCCGAGGCACGCTGCGTGTTCTACCTGACCGGTGATTCGACTGATGCTGTCGACCTGACCCGCTACGAGGACCTCCACCCCGACGAGCGCAACGAGGTCAGCGCCGCAGTGGACGTGCGCAAAGGCGAATTCGGCGATGCCCGCTGGTGCGCGCACCAAGCGCTGCGCGAACTCGGCGTGGAATCAGCCGGGGCCATCCTGCGAGGGGAGAGGGGCATGCCGCTGTGGCCGGAGGGGTTCACCGGCTCCCTCACGCACACCGACGGGTTGCGCGCCGCCGTAGCCGCCTCCACCCGGCACGTGCACTCCATGGGCCTGGACGCCGAGCCAGCCGAGCCGCTCCCGGACGGAGTGCTGCGGTCCATCGCCAGTGCTTCCGAGATATCGATGGTGCAGCGCCTCCAGGCCGACGGCTACACATGGGCCGACCGCCTGCTGTTTTGCGCCAAAGAAGCCACCTACAAGTGCTGGTACCCGATGACCCGGCGCTGGCTGGACTTCGACGAAGCCGAAATCGAGCTGCGCACCGACGGGTCCTTCACCTCCCGGCTTTTGGCCCGCCCAGCCCCGGTGCCGCTGTTCGAGGGCCGCTGGGTTGAGCGCTGCGGCTACGTGGTCACCTCCACCTACGTGCGGTAGCGCGGGAGGGGCGGGGGCGTCTCTCGGCACCGGCCCCGACCGCCCCAGCCAGCCCCGAGCGCTGCCCCCAGCCGGCCCCGACCGCCCCAGCCAGCCCCGAGCGCTGCCCCCAGCCGGCCCCGGCGTCTGTTTCCAGCTACAAGGATCCAGCTAATCGCTATATTTTGGACGATAGCTGGGTCTTACTAGCTGGATCCGCGGGATTGGGGGGGGCAGGCGCGGGAGATCGGGGCGCGGAGGTCGGCGCGGGCTGGGGGCCAAGCGAGGGGGGACCGGATGGAGACCGGGATTGAGACCGAGCGAGGGCGCGCAGCCGCCCAGACCGCGCCCCTACAGCGTCGAGGGGCGCGCCACGAACACTGTGGCCAGGCGTTTGCCCTTCTCCTTGACCAGCGCCACCGCGCGTCCGTCCGGGCCCACCGCCGCGTGGACGCCTTTGAGCCCGCGCGGCTCCAGCCACTTGCCCATGGCCAGCGCGTCGTACTCTTCGGTCGTCACGTCGAGCACCGGCCACGCGCGAACTAGCGCCTCGTCCAGGCTCAGGGACAGCTCGGCGGCGTCCTCGAGCTGGTCGAGGGTGCGTGCGTCGGTGAGGGAGAAGGAGCCGACGCGTGAGCGTCGTAAGGCAATCAAATGCCCCCCGACACCGAGGGCGGCGCCGAGGTCGCGCCCGAGCGAGCGGATGTAGGTGCCGGAGGAGCAGTGCACGCGCGCATCGACGTCCACGAACTCTCCGTCGCGGCGGATCTCGCCCAGCTCAAACGCGTGGATGGTCACTTCGCGCGCGGGGATGTCCACCTCCTCGCCGGCGCGCACCAGCTCGTGCGCGCGCCGCCCGCCGATCTTGATCGCGGACACCTTCGACGGCACCTGCATGATCGTGCCGGTCAGCTTCGCCACCTCGGCGCGGATCGCCTCATCAGTCACGCCAGAGGCATCATGCTTTTCGACGATCGCGCCCTCGGCATCATCCGTCGTCGTCGACGCGCCCAGACGGATGGTGGTTTCGTACACCTTGTCCTCCGCCACCAGGTGGGCTAGCAGCTTCGTGCCGCGCTCGATGCCCGCCACCAGCACCCCGGTCGCCATGGGGTCGAGCGTGCCCGCGTGGCCGACTTTGCGGGTGCCGAAGAAGCGGCGCAGGCGTGCGACAACGTCGTGGCTGGTCATGCCAGCAGGCTTGTCCACGACGACGATTCCGGAAGTGGCGAGGGGATCGTTCATGCCACGCGATTATGCCGTACTGTGTTCGCCGTGGATATTCTGCGCGGGCTTTCGAGTGCGCCGGATTCCTTCGCGGAAACCGGCACGGTGGTCACTATCGGTGTGTTCGACGGAGTGCACCGGGGCCACCAGCTGCTCATTTCCAAAGCGGTGGAGACCGCGCGCGAGCTCGGCGTGCCGTGCGTGGTGATGACCTTCGACCCGCACCCCGTAACCATTTTCGCCCCGGAACGCGCGCCTAGGGCGCTGATGCCTCTCGACGAGCGCGCCCGCCACATCGCCGACCTCGGCGTGGACGCACTGCTGGTCATCGACTTCCGCGAAGAGCTGGCGGGCCTGACGCCCGCGCAGTACATGGACGACGTGCTGGTTTCCACCCTGGGCGCGAAGCATGTGCTGGTGGGGGAGAACTTCACCTTCGGCCGCGACGCCGCCGGCACCGCCACCGACATGGCGCAGCTGGGGGAGCAGGCGGGCGTGGACGTGACCATCGTCAAGCTGCTGGGTGAGGGCGAGGTGCGGATTTGCTCGACTGCCATCCGCGACCACCTCTCCGGCGGCGACGTCGCCTTGGCCACGGATTTTATGGGCCGGCCGTTCTCCGTCATCGCGCCGATTGAGCGCGGCGCGGGCCGCGGCGGCAAGGAGCTGGGCTACCCGACGGCGAACCAGTACGCCTCCGACACCTCCGCGGTGCCCGCGGACGGCGTGTACGCGGGGTGGCTGACCATCATCGATGACGGCGAGATCGACGGCGACATGCAACCCGGCGTGCGCTACCCGGCGGCTATTTCCGTGGGCACCAACCCCACGTTCGGCGACGCCCGGCGCAGCGTGGAGTCTTTCGTGCTGGACCGCGACGCGGACCTCTACGGACGGATGGCCCGCGTGGAGTTCGTGGAGAAGGTCCGCGACATGCTCAAGTTCAACTCCGTGGACGAGCTTTTGGAACACATGTCCCGCGACGTTTCTCGTACCCGCGATATTCTCGGGGCATGACCACCAAGCTGATCCTGGATTTGGACACCGGCATCGACGATGCCCTGGCTCTCGCGTACGCGCTCGCTTCGCCGGAAGTTGAACTTATCGGCGTGACCTGCACCTACGGCAACGTCGTGGTGGAGCAATCCGTGCGCAACACCCTGGCAATTCTGGAACTGTTCGGCCGCACGGATGTGCCGGTGTTTGCAGGTCCTGGGCACGCGCGCGCCAAGGACTCCTTCGAGGTCCAGGAAATCTCCGCGTTCATCCACGGCAAAAACGGTATTGGCGAGGCGGAGATCCCGGACGCCGCCCGCCAGGTGGAGGAGACCTCCGCCGTCGACTTCTTGGTTGAGTCGGTGGCGCAGTACGGCAACGATCTGCTGATCGTGCCCACCGGCCCGTCCACCACAATCGCCGCCGCGATCGAGGCGTCCAACGTGTTCCGCGACGGCGCGCAGATTGTAATGATGGGCGGTGCGCTGACCGTGCCAGGCAACGTCACGGCGTGGTCGGAGGCGAACATCCACCAGGATCCGGAGGCGACGGACCTGATGTTCCGCAGCCTGCGCTACGTCACCATGATCGGCCTGGATGTCACCCTGAAGACGCTGCTGACCACGGCTGAGACCGCGAAGTGGTCCGCGCTGGGCACCACCGGCGGCAACTTCCTCGCGGACATCACGAACTACTACATCGACGCGTACAAGACCACCTCGCCGCACCTGGGCGGCTGCGGCCTGCACGACCCGCTTGCGGTGGCCGTGGCGATCAACCCGGGGCTGGTGGACACCTTGGGCATCAACATGAAGGTGGATGTGGAGGGTGAAACACGCGGGCGCACCATCGGCGACGAGACCCGTCTCAACGACCAAGACAAGCACGCCGCCGTCGCCGTGCGGGTGGATACTGCCGGCTTCTTGGAGGAGTTCATGCGCCGGTTGACCGGTTTGGCCCGCGAGACCCCGGTCGTGTAACGTCTCCCAAGGTCTTGCGCCAATTGACTGTGGTTCGCGGCAGTTGCGGCGCAGCGAAGACTTTTTCCGTAGAACGCGAACTGAAACAACCAAGGAGTACCTCATGGCACTGTCCACTGAGAAGAAGGCTGAGATCCTCAAGGCCTACGGCCTGCACGAGACCGACACCGGTTCCCCGGAGGCTCAGGTTGCGCTGCTGACCGAGCGCATCAACAACCTGACCGAGCACCTCAAGGACCACCAGCACGACCACCACTCCCGTCGTGGCCTGCTGCTGCTCGTCGGCCGTCGTCGCGGTCTGCTGAAGTACCTGCGCGAGAACAACGTCGAGCGCTACCGTGACCTGATCGGTCGCCTGGGTCTGCGCCGCTAAGCGTCGTCAAGCCGTCGCAAAGCTTCGGCCCAAAAAGAACGCCTCACCTGCGTGGTGGGGCGTTTTTTGTTATCATCATTGGCCGTTGCATGAGAAACACGACAAGGCGGCACCGATGATCGCCACGAACCTTCAAGGAGAGGGATCCTTTTGAGCAATTTCAAGCCAAAGAATGCTTTCGACGTCCACGTGGACGAGGAATTTGGCATCACCGAGGCAGTAGCAACCTTGGACAACGGCGACTTCGGTTCGCGCACCATCCGTTTTGAAACGGGCCAGCTGGCCCGCCAGGCGGACGGCTCCGTAACCACTTACCTCGACGACGAGACGATGATGCTGGCCACCACGACCGCATCCAACCAGCCGCGCGAGGGCTTCGACTTCTTCCCGCTGACTGTGGACGTGGAAGAGCGCATGTACGCAGCCGGCAAGATACCGGGCTCCTTCTTCCGCCGCGAAGGCCGTCCCTCCACCCAGGCGATCCTGGCGTGCCGCCTGATCGACCGCCCGCTGCGCCCGACCTTTGTCAAGGGCCTGCGCAACGAGGTGCAGGTGGTTATCACCGTGCTCTCGCAGCACCCGGAGGAGTACTACGACGTCGTGGCCATCAACGGCGCGTCTGCCGCGACCCAGCTGTCGGGTCTGCCGGTCTCCGGCCCGGTAGGCGGCGTGCGCATGGCGCTGCTGGCAGACGACAAGCACCCGGAGGGCCAGTGGGTGGCGTTCCCCAACCACGAGCAGCACGAGCGTTGCCTGTTCGAGATGGTTGTGGCCGGCCGCATGGTCGAGCGCAAGCGCGGCCGCAAGACCGAGGAAGACGTCGCCATCATGATGGTGGAGGCTGGTGCCGGCGTGAACGTGGTCAAGCAGATTGAGGCCGGCTACCCGGTACCGACTGAGTCCACCGTCGCCGAGGGCATCGAGGCCGCCAAGCCGTTCATTGAGACGCTGTGCCGCGCCCAGCGCGGCCTGGCAGACGAGATGGCCAAGGAGACCAAGGAGTTCCAGCTCTTCCCGGCGTACTCCGACAAGGTGTTCAATGCCGTGGAGAAGAAGGCGTCCAAGAAGCTGGGCAAGCTGCTCACCATCAAGGGCAAGGCCGAGCGCGACGAGGCCACCAACGAGTACATGGAAGACATCGAGGAGAGCCTTCTCGACGACTTCGACATCGACGACGATGACCGCGAGGAGTACGCGGCAGCGTCGAAGGAGATCCGCGCGGCCTACAACGCGCTGATGAAGCAGATCGTGCGCGAGAAGATCCTCGCCGAAGGCTTCCGCATCGACGGCCGCGGCGTGACCGACATCCGCGACCTCGAGGTCGAGGTCGAGCTCATCCCGCGCGCCCACGGATCCGCCCTGTTCGAGCGCGGCGAGACCCAGATTCTCGGCGTGACCACCCTGGACATGCTGAAGATGGAGCAGCACCTGGATTCTTTGCACCCGGAGGACTCCAAGCGCTACATCCACCACTACAACTTCCCGCCGTACTCCACCGGTGAGACCGGCCGCGTCGGTTCTCCGAAGCGCCGCGAGATCGGCCACGGCGCGCTCGCTGAGCGCGCGCTGCTGCCGGTGATCCCGTCGCGCGAGGACTTCCCGTACACCATCCGCCAGGTCTCGGAGGCGCTGGGCTCCAACGGCTCGACCTCCATGGGCTCGGTGTGCGCCTCCACGCTGTCGCTGTACAACGCGGGTGTGCCGCTGGCCGCCCCGGTGGCCGGCATCGCCATGGGCCTGGTCTCCGGCGAGGTCAACGGCGAGACCGAATACGTTGCGCTCACCGACATCCTGGGCGCCGAGGATGCGTTCGGCGACATGGACTTCAAGGTCGCCGGCACCCGCGAGTTCATCACCGCGCTGCAGCTGGACACCAAGCTCGACGGCATCCCGTCGAAGGTGCTGGCGGACGCGCTGAACCAGGCGCGCGACGCGCGCGACGCCATCCTGGACACCATGGCCGAGGTCATCGAGGGCCCGGATGAGATGAACTCGCTCGCCCCGAAGATCACCACCGTGAAGGTCCCCGTGTCCAAGATCGGCGAGGTCATCGGCCCGAAGGGCAAGACGATCAACCAGATCACCGAGGACACCGGCGCCGAGATCTCCATCGAGGACGACGGCACCGTGTTCGTCTCCGCCGCTTCCGGCGAGGCAGCGGACGCCGCGATTGAGAAGATCAACGCGATTGCCAACCCGCAGATGCCGAAGGTGGGCGAGCGCTACCTAGGCACCGTGGTCAAGACCGTTGCGTTCGGCGCGTTCGTGTCCATCATGCCGGGCACCGACGGCCTAATCCACATCTCCAACCTGGGTGGCAACACCCGCGTGGAAAACGTCGAGGACGTCATCAACGTCGGCGACAAGGTCGAGGTGGAGATCCGCGACATCGACAACCGCGGCAAGATCTCGTTGGTCCCGGTCGAGGACGGCGAGTAAACCGACAGGTAGTCGTCGAAAAGCGGGCGCTCTCGTGGCGAGGGCGCCCGCTTTCTTGCTTATCGACGTTTCACGTCACGGCAAGAATCGCAACTTCTTGCCCAGATCCAGCGCAGTGGTCATGAGCTCGCCGTAGTACCTGCGCGGCATCTGCTTCGGGCCGCGCATTGGCATGATCCGCTGCTGGGAGATGTTTTTGACCTCGGTGTACTTCGTCAGGCCCTCGGGGCCGTGACGGCGGGCCACACCCGACTCCTTCACGCCGCCGAGCGGGGTGGACACGGATGCCCAGGTTGCCGCGTAGCCGTCGTTGATGGTCACGCCGCCGGCTTGCACCTGTTCGGCGATCTCCCAAGCGGTGTCGGGAGCACCGAAAACGGAGGCGTTGAGGCCGTAGTTTGTGTTGTTAGCCAGGCGGATCGCCTCATCGGTGTCCGCCACCCGCTGGACGTAGACGACGGGTCCGAAGACCTCCCGGGTGAGCAGGTCAGCGCTGTCGGGCACGTCGGTGAGCACCGTCGGTTCGAAAAAGAACGGCCCAAGGTCCGGGCGGGGTGTGCCGCCGGTGACGACGGTCGCGCCCTTGGACACGGCGTCGTCCACGAACCGTTGCACGGTGTCCAACTGGTCCTGGTTGATCAGCGAGCCCATCTGATAGTTCCAGTTCAAGCCCGAACCAAGTTTGATGCGGTTGGTGGCATCACGGAACGCGCCGATGAAACGGTCGAAGACCTCGTCAGGCACGTAGATGCGCTCGATGGAGACACACAGCTGGCCGGAGTTGGAGAAGCAGGCGGTGGCGATGGTGTCGATGTGGGCCTCGATGTCCGCATCCGGCGCGATGATCATCGGGTTTTTGCCGCCGAGCTCGGCGGAGTAGCCCACGAGGCGTTCGCCGACAACCTTGCCCAAAAGCTTGCCGGTGGCGGTGGAGCCGGTGAACATGAGGTAGTCGCATTGCTGCGCGATCGCCTGGCCCACCTCGCTGCCGGTGCCTGTGACAATCTGGAACACGTCGTGCGGAAGGCCGGCGTTGAGCAGGAGGTTCAGCGAGATGATGTTGGAAAACGGGGTGTTCAGGTCCGGCTTGGCAATCACGGCATTGCCGGCTACGAGCGCGGCGAGCGCATCGGAGATGCCGAGCGCAAGCGGGTAGTTCCACGGGCTGATCTGGCCGACGATGCCCTTCGGTACGCGCTGCTCGACGGTCTTTGTGATGAGGGGAAATGCGCCCGGTCGCGCCTTCATCTCCAGCTCATCGGCGGCGATGTTGGCGTAGTAGCGGGCGTTGTTCATCACGTCCAGCACTTCGTCGTACGCCGCGGTGCGGTCCTTGCCAGTTTCAAGCTGGACGATGTCCGCGAGAAGCTCACGGTTTTCCTTGACCAGGTCGTGGAAGCGTTCCAGCAGAGCGGCGCGGTACTTCACCGGCTTTGCGGCCCACAACGGCTGCGCGCGGCGGGCGAGCCTGAATGCCTCATCCACGTCTGCGGCGGTGCCGACACCGACCCAGCCGAGTTCCCCCTCGAAGAACGGGGAATTGACTGCCTTGCGCTCGCCTGTGTACAGGGAGCCGGTCGTCGCGTTGGTGGTGAATTTCTGCAGCCGGTCGAGGAAATCGGCGGGAAGCGGTTGTTCTTTCAAGCGAGTGATAGCCATGAAATCTCCGTAACAATGGTTGAAAGAGAAGCGCACCCCAGCACCGGCGGCGCCTGCGGGGGTGCAGGGCCAGCGGTCCTGGGGTGGATACGGGGTTAGAAGGGGCAGCCGGCGGCGCGGCGCTCGTCCGCGTCGCCGTCCTGAGCGCCGGTCTTGGGGGCGTCCTTGGGCGCGCTGTCCGCGTCGTTCTCGCCTTGGCCGTGGTAGGCGTCGGCAAGCTTCGGCTCCTTGTACTTGCCCTCGATCATTCCGGCCTTGATCATCATCGAGCGGCCCGGTTCCATGTAGCGCTTGTCCTCCGGGAGGATCGTGAAGAGCTTCTTCACCGCCTTCGCAATGCGGTCGAACCTGCGCTGGTCCTTCTTGGACCACGGCAGGTCCAGGATCTTGCGCTGTTTGTCGCTCAGCGTGCCGTAGGTCAACCAGATGACGCTGTTCATCAGCGGTTTCCAAATGACCTTCCACACGGCTTCCGGCACGCCGTCCGGGGCCTTCACCGGTTCCACGCGGGCGGTGCGCAGGGCGAAATCGACTGTTTCGTTGCGCTCGAGGACCTCATCCTCCATCTCCTCGAAGTACTTGATGTAGCCGTCGAGGGTGTCGATCACCGGGCGCTCGGACATGCCGTACATATCCCACCAGGTCACGCCTTCCTGAATGATCTGCTCCTTCTCCGCACGGGTGAAGGGGGTGCCGAAAAGCTCCTGCGCCCAGATGACGCGCCAGACGAAGGTGGCGTGCGCCCACCAGTACACGTCCGGGTTCAGTGAGTGGTAACGCTCGCCGTTGCGCAGCTTGCCCTTGATGGTGTGGTGGTAATCGCGGATCATCTTGGCGCGCGTGCCGTCGTCGTAGATGGAGTAGATGATCTGCGGGGTGGAACGCTCGAGGCGTGCGAAGGGCTCGTCGAAAAACTTCGAGTGATCCAGCAGCGACTGGCCGATCGCCGGGTGCATGTTCTGCAGCACGCCGGTGTAGCCGCGCAGCAACTGCAGACGCTGGTCAGATCCCCACTTCCACAGCAGGGAATCCGGGCCCAGCGGCGCCCGCTTCAGCTCCCGCTTGGCTCGCTCCGGTTTGTCCAGGTTATCTGGTTGGGCGAAGCGGGTATCTTCCCCAGAATCGTTCTTACGGGCGTCTGCTCCTTCAGGTGCAACTGCTTGAGACATCGCGTCTTCCTTTCCCTGCTGAGGTGTTTGTTGCTTTATGTGAAGTGTAATACACCGAAATAGTCACTGCGGGTTAGGTCACGAGTATTGTGACGGAAACAAGCGGCCGAGCTGTTAAACCCCTTACATAGCGTGTGTTACGGTGTTCCAAATCATAAGTGATTACCGTGATGGCAGCCGTCGATACGCTGGCGGTTTGGTGTCCGGCCACGGGCGGAAGGAATTGCCATGGGAAGGATCAACAAAACGAAAGCTGGTGTCGCTCTGCTCGCCGGGCTCATCGGCTTCGGCGCGACGGGCGTTGCGGTAGCGCAGGGCGGGCTGACAGCCAACCTGGCGTTGTCCGGAACGTTTTTTAAGATCAGCATGACCCACCTTGAGGGGGAGGGCTTGAGCATCTTCACCGACAGTGAACAGATGGCCAACGACACTCTTCCTGTCGCGCGGCTCAAGTTCGAGCATGCGTATGCGTCGAACCTCTGCCTGTCCGCTGCGTTGCCCGACGTGCCCGTGGTCGGCGAGAGTACGTTCACGTTGAAGGCGCTCGGCGACAACAGCGTTGAGGTCCGCGACCTCGTCGTGGGTGCCACGGACATCAAGGGTGCACTCGATCTGACGGACGCCTCGGTAGGTGCCGATGCCAGCCAATTCAACTCCATGGCGCCACAGGGCACGTGGGGTCTGCACGCAAATAAGGTCACGCTGAGTGCGGAGGACATTCGCGCCACCTCCGTCGGCGCGAAGAAGCTCATAGCCTCCGGTGTGGTTGTTGACGTCTCTCGGGGAATGGCCGATGGTTGCACAAGCTAGCACCGACCCGGAGGACGACGACTTCTTCTTCGGGGATGACGGCGGCGATTCCGAGAACCCTCACGACAGCGCTGCCGATGCCGCAGCCCCTGCAACCCGCAGGAGGCGAGGGGCGACGCGTCGCGACGGCGAGCACCGCACGCAGCGGGCGTCCGTACGGGAACGGTTCGCAACCTGGAGGAAACAGCGCCCTTTTCTTCCCGGCTTGCTCGTGATCCTCTCTGGCGTGGTGATGCTCGCGCCGGCCTACTTCACTATCCGCGTGTCCGACCTGCTGGTGATGATCGCGACCATTTCAGGAGTATCCACGCTGCTGATCGGCGCCGCGCTCATCATGTTCGGCATCGGGATGTGGCTGCAGCCGTTTGCCGCACCCTACCTGGGCGTGATGAGCATCTTGGTCGCCATCATCGCCCTGCCCACGTCGAATCTGGGCGGGTTTGTGGTCGGCTCGTTGCTGGGCATTATCGGGGGCGCTCTCGGTCTCGCGTGGGAAGACACAGACGCGACACCGAAGGGCAGGCATGCGCGTGGCGGGAAGAGGGAGCAGGCACCTCCGGATTCGGAGCACGAAGACCCAGCGGTGCCGGGCGGAGGGGAAACGCCCCGCCCAGGAGGATCAACCAAAATCGATCTCGCCTCACTGCGAAACGCCAAAACGGTGGCCATCGCAATCGCGGCTTCGGGCCTCATCGTCGCCAACATGGGAGACGAACCTGCGGTGAACGCCCAAGAGACGGCGCCTGAGCAGCTGCAGATTCCTGCGCTGCCGGAACTGCCGTCGGTGCCCACCCTGCCGCAGCTGCCGAGCTTGCCCAACTCGCCCGACATCAAGCTGCCGCTGGCGCCGCAGCTACCTTCGGTGTCGGCGCCACAACCCCCAGATCCGCGTAATCTCCTGACATATCCCGAGCTCGAGCCGACGCGCACGATTGCGCCGCAGAACCTCAGCACCGTGACCGCAGACAACGTCGCTATCTCCGGCAATGTTCGCGCAACGATGGGCATGGTCACCATCGGAGATGTGCCGACTCGGACGCTAATCCTTACCGGCGACAGACTCACCGCGCGCAACCTTGCACTGGAAGTGCCGGGTTTCTCGGCGCGCGGCCTGCTGACCACCGGCCCGGTGGAGACCAAGGTCTACGACGGGCCGGTGACCGTCGTAGCCACGGGACTGACCGCAACCCCAGTGGTTGCCGGGGTGCCCACGGTGCCGGTGACAGTGGATCTTCAGGGCTCGCTCGGCGACATACTCGCCCAGTTGGGTGTGCCGGATGCTCGCCCGGTACCGAACGTCCCCGTGCCCAACTTTGTGATGGACCGGATATCGCTCGGCGGGGTCACCATGCAGATGGTCAGCCTCGACGGGCTGCACCTGCACGCGCCCGCAGTGCAGTTGAGGGTGCCGAAATAACGCTGGAGAAGTTGGAAGGGCCGTCGGTTGGAAAACCGGCGGCCCCTCTGTTGTGTGTCTTAACTAGTCTCGGCGCGCTCGAAGGCGCGGGATGCGATTGGCACCATGCGGGCCTTACGCGGCAGCACTGAGAAAACGGTGCGGGTGGCGCGGGAGAAGACGTTGAGCTTTCGCTGGTCCGACTTTGTCCACTCAAGGCCAAGGGAGTTGCGGACCTTCTCCGGAAGCAACCCGATGGACACCCACAAGAGCAGCTTCGACGCGTACGGCGCGATCGGCTTCCACGCCCAGCGCGGCACTGACGGATCTGGGGGATCCAGCGTCAGGCCGTTCATGATGCGGGAGCGGTCGATGGTCTCGCTCGGTCCCAGCTTGTCGTACATGGCATCCATGTAGGCGACGTACTCGTCGTAGGATTTCGGGGCACCTTCCGGCTCGGCAACACCGTAGTAGCTGTACCACGTGCGCGACTCCTGGAAGAGCTGCTCACGCTCGGCGCGCGTCATGTCGGGCATGAAGTTGCCCGCCAGAAGGTACGGCATGGCGGTAAACGTCGCGTGCGCCCAGTAGTAGACCTCTGGGTTCAGCGAGTGGTAGCGCGAGCCGTCCGGGTGGGTGCCCTTGATGTCCTTGTGGAAGTCGCGGATCATCGCGCCGACTTCCGGGCCCTCGTACACCGTGCGGATGATCGGGAACGCGGAGCGGACGAGGCGGGCGACCTCGTTGTCGAACACGTTGGACTGCTGCACCAGGGAGCGGCTGATGTCGCGCTGCGCGATCTGCAGCACGCCGGCGCTCAGCGCCACGAACAGGGAGCGCCAGTCGCCGAAGCGCTGCCACAAAATAGAATCCGGGCCGAGCTCGGGCAGGCCGCTGGTGTCTACTGCAACAGCTGGAACGTCTTGCTCACTCGGCGCGATGTTGGCGGAGGGTTTCAGGGTGGTCATCGTGTCTCCTCGGAAGTGTTCGTTCGTCGCGGTCTAGCTTGCGGCTTCGCTTCGGGTGCGGCGGGATGCGGCCTGGTAGTTCTCGGCGCGGGCGAAAGAGTGCACGTCCGGATCGAACTCGACGAGGGCTGCCTTCAGCCCGCGGACGGTGCCGGGTTGCACGCGCCACTTATCAGACTTGACGGTCAGTGCGCCGGGGCCGCGGATTTCCAGTTGGCGCACGTACCTGCGTGCGTAGTCGCCGCGCGCCTCAAACACGGCCCAGGACTTCTGGTCAAATTTCGGGTCAGGGGTGTGGTAGTCCACGAACAGGGCGTTTGGCAGGCCGACGACGTCCACGCCGTTGTGAAGGTACAGCTCGTCTGCGCTGATGTTCGCCCGGCCGGGGACGCCGATCCACGGGGAGGGTTCGCCGGTGGCGCGGATCAGCACGTCGAAAAGCTCAGTGCGTGTCTCACCGCCGCGGGTGTAGCTGACCTCCCACTGTCCTTCTGCGGGGTTCCATTCGGCGCCCGTGACCTCGGCACCACCTGTGAATGTCGCACCGCTCGCATCGACAGCCGCCTCGAGGTGCGCGATAAGGGAGCGCGGGGTGCCGTCCGTAGTTGTGCGCTTCAAATACGGGGTGCGGAAGTGCTGCCGCCTGGACACCGTGGGCGCGTCCGGGGCGGTGAGATGGCCGCCGATGTACTCCTGGCGGTCGAACAGTGTGGTGTCGAAGCCGGAAAACGCGCACTCCGCTGCAGCGGTGCAACCAGAGATACCAGCGCCGACAACCGCCACCGTGGGGCGGCGATAGGGGTCAAACATCACTTAAACCTTTCACACAGACTCTCCGGCGCCACTTTTGGGCGTCAGTGTGTTCCCGTTCACTCTAGACGCTTGCTAGGTGCGGTGTCGCATAAAGGCTCAGAATGTTAGCGACGAAATTCATCCCGATCGTCGCCGCGGCCAGGTTCATCTACTGGCCGCTCGCCGTGGCCGAACAGCTCATCGCGCTTCTTGTAGGCGTACAACCCGGCAAGGGGAGAAAAGCCAAGGAGGAATCCCCAGCGGCGCTTGGAGTCTTCCTCCATGTCGCTGCGGTAGATCTCCTTGGAGGTGTTGCCCAGGGCGACGATGTCGCCAATGGCCAGCAATGCCACGAAACCGAGTCCAAGCCAAGAAATGAGACTCATTGTTGCCTCCTACTTCTGAAAGTCCACGACCACGCGGGTCGGGTTCTCCAACAGGTACAGGTTGTACGGACGCTGAGCGTTAAGGCCCACGATGTACTGGGCGTCCGCTTCGAAGATTCCGCCGTCGGCGATCTCCTGGATGCCACCGGCCGCCACTCCGGAGGGGTCGGCCTTAGCCAAGTCGGCATCGCTTAAGCCCATCGACCACGGCACGCCCTGGATGATCAGCTCGAAGTACGCATTGCCAGCCGGTACGAGCGGCAGCCCGGAGGCCTGCTGGCGCGGGTCTGCGGTGTAGCCAGCCAACACGTTCGGCGTGCCGGTGCCAGATAGCTCCACCACGACGCGGTCGACGTCTTCGTGGGAGCCGGCCCGGACGTCCTCGATCTGTAGCTCGGGGTGGCCCGGGTTCTGTAAGTGAGTGTCTTCCAGGGTGAACGGGGTGGCGGACTGGCCGCCTGCCGGCGCCGCCGCTGCGGAGACGTCCTTGGTATCCGCCTCCGACGTGTCTTCTGCGGTCGCGGAAGTGGATGCCGGTGCAGTGGAGGTCGCAGCGGAGGTCGTGGGTGAACCCGCTTCCGGCTCAGCAGACGAACCGGTGTCTCCCGTTTCTGCGCCGCAGCCCGCAACGGTCAAGGCGGCCGCCGCGAGTGCTGCGTACACGGCTCGGCGGCGGGTGGGGCTGAACTTGCGGCTGTGGAGTGTCATAGTCCCACCCTAGCGGGGCTACCATGGCCAGCGGAGACAAACAGAAAGGACACCCATGATCAAAGTTGGAGTGCTTGGGGCGACCGGCAAGGTCGGCTCCGCCGTTGTTACCGGTGTGGAAAAGGCAGATGACCTGCAGCTCGCCGCACAGGTGAGCGCTGGTGACTCGCTGCAGGTGCTGGTGGACGAAGGCGTGGACGTCATCGTCGACTTCACCACCCCGAACGCCGTGATGGACAACCTGGAGTTCTGCATTAATAACGGCATCCACTGCGTGGTGGGCACCACCGGCTTCGACGACGAGCGCTACCAAAAGGTGCGCGACTGGTGCGTGGCAAACGAGGGCGTGGGAGTGCTCATCGCCCCGAACTTCGCCATCTCCGCTGTGCTCACCATGGCGTTCGCCCGCCAGGCCGCACCGTTCTTTGAGTCCGCCGAGGTCGTGGAGTTCCACCACCCGAACAAGCTGGACGCGCCTTCCGGCACCGCGGTGAAGACCGCGCAGGGCATTGCGGATGCGCGTAAGGAAGCGGGCCTGACCGACATGCCGGATGCCACCGAGCAGGCGCTCGACGGCTCGCGCGGCGCGAACGTCGACGGCGTGCCGGTGCACGCAGTGCGCATGCAGGGCATGGTCGCGCACGAAGAGGTCATCTTCGGCACCACCGAGCAATCCCTGACCATCCGCCAGGATTCCTACGGCCGCGAATCCTTCGTCCCCGGGGTGCTCACCGGGGTGCGCGAGGTGGCGAACCGCCCGGGCCTGACGATTGGCCTCGACGCCTACCTCGGGTTGTAGATGCAGGTTGAACTCATCGCGGCCACCGCACTTAGGGTCCCGGTCGCAGAGGGCATCACCCAAGGCGAGGGTGCGGTTGCCTACGCCTTGCTTAGCGACGAACCTTCGGCCGCCCTCCTTCGCCGCAACGCCGACGACTTGGCGGATTCGCGCGCGGCCATGCTGGAACACGCCAGCGCCACCCTGCATATCCGGGGTGTCTCGCGCGACGCGGCAGCCGCGGTCCGCGGACACGGCTTGGCAGTCAGCGAACACGCGGCGCAGGGCGCGGTGATCCCGGCCGCGATCGCGGCAGACGAGGAGCTCACGCGGTTGTTCGAGGCTGCCGTCGAGGAGGCGGAGTTCGTCCGCGGCGAGCTGCTGCACGCGCTGGAGGACGCGATGGTGGACGAGCCGAATGCGCTGGTGAGGCGCAAGCGCTCGCAGGAAGCGGCGGACGCGCTTGTGCCCGCTGCGGCCGCGACCGAGCTGGTCGCTACTGGCACCTACCGGGCCTGGCGCGAATTCATCGGCACACACAACGGCAAGTTCGAGCACGAAGAGATCCGTCAGCTCGCACTTGCTGTGCTCGAGGTCATGCAGGGCGAGGCGCCGCTGCTTTTCGGCGATTTGGCCGAAGGGGAACGTCGATAAGCAATTGCTCGCGTGAGGCAGGTATCCTACTGGGCCATGGGCACATCTCTCAAAGCTGATCTGGGAGCCGACATCTTCGGCTCCGTCTGCGTAGCAATGGTCACGCCGTTTGATTCCGACGGCGAACTTGACGTTGCGGCAGGCCGCGATCTCGCTGCCCACTTGGTAGAACAAGGAATCGACGCACTAGTGCTCGCAGGCACAACGGGCGAATCCCCAACAACCACCGACGAAGAAAAGGTCGCGCTGCTAAAGGCAGTGCGCGAAGAGGTAGGGGGCAACGCCCGCATCATCGCAGGCGCGGGGTCCAACGACACCCGCCACGCGGTGGAAATGGCGAAAGCGGCCGCGGAGGCCGGCGCTGACGGCCTGTTGGTTGTCACGCCGTACTACTCCAAGCCGTCTCAGGCAGGGGTGGAGGCGCACTTCCGCGCAGTCGCGGAAGCAACCGATCTCCCGGTCTGCCTGTACGACATCCCCGGCCGCTCCGGCATCCCGATCGATTCCGACACCATCCGCAGGCTTGCGGAAGTGGACACGATCAAGGCAATGAAGGACGCGAAGGGCGACATGCTCGAAGCGTCTACCTTGATCCAGGAGACCGGGCTGGCCTGGTACTCGGGCGACGATCCGTTGAACCTGCCGTGGCTCGCCCTCGGCGCGACCGGAATGATCTCCGTGGTTGGGCATGCCGCACCGAAGGCACTGCGTGAACTAGTGACTGCATACGAGAACGGCGATCTCGCCCGCGCACGGGAAATCAACGCCAACACACTCAACGTGCTCGCACGCCAACAAGGCGCGCTGGGCGGCGTGACATTTGCAAAGGCAGCTCTGCGACTGCAGGGCATCGAAGTAGGAGACCCGCGCCTGCCCGTCGCCGCGGCGACGGACGAGCAGGTCGAGCGGCTCCGCGAAGAAATGACACAGGCTGGAGTCCTATAAATATGAATGAACCCCGCAACCGCGCACGCAAGGTGACGCGCAAGGCCGGGCCGCCGGAGGCAAACGAACAGCAGCCGGTTTTCCAGGCACCGAGCGACGCCCCTGCGAACGGCGGCGGCAACGACGCGCCAGTTGAGCGCGACGGTGGAAACAACGGCCGTGACGGCGGCAACCGCGACGACAACGGCGGCCGCAACGGCGGCAACAACCGTGGCGGCGGAAACGGTGGTAATAACCGTGGCGGCAGCAACCGCAACCGCCGTCGCCGTGGCCGCGGCAATGGTGGCAACGGTGGGGGCCAGGGCGGCGGCCGCCGCAACCCCATGAAGTCCATGCAGGGTGCCGATCTGACCAAGCGCCTGCCCGCACCGCCGAAGCCGGCGAAGGACACGCTGCGCATCTACGCGCTCGGCGGCATCTCCGAGATCGGGCGCAACATGACGGTCTTCGAGTACAACGGCCGCCTGCTCATCGTGGACTGCGGCGTGCTGTTTCCGAACTCCGATGAGCCGGGCGTGGACCTGGTGCTGCCGGACTTCGGCCCGATTGAAAACAAGCTGGACAAGATCGACGCACTCGTGGTCACGCACGGCCACGAGGACCACATCGGCGCGATCCCGTGGCTGCTGAAGCTGCGCAGCGATATCCCGATCTACTCGTCCAAGTTCACCAACGCGCTGATCAAGGCGAAGACGCAGGAGCACCGCCAGCGTCCGAAGCTCAACGACGTGAACAAGGATTCCGAGGTCACCGTCGGCCCGTTCCGTCTGCGCTTCTGGCACGTCAACCACTCCATCCCGGAGTGCCTGGGTGTCTCCATCAAGACCGGCGCCGGCCACGTTGTGATGACCGGCGACGTGAAGGTGGACCAGACGCCGTACGACGGCAAGCCGACGGACATCCCGGCGCTTTCCCGCCTCGGCGACGAGGGCATCGACCTGTTCATGTGCGATTCCACCAACGCCACCATTCCGGGCATTTCCGCCTCGGAGGCCGGCATCGAGGAGACGCTGACCCGCCTAGTGTCGAATGCCCGCCAGCGTGTGGTCATCGCGTCGTTCGCCTCTAACGTGGCGCGCGTGCAGATGGCGATTAACGCCGCAGTGGCCAACAACCGCAAGGTGGCCTTCAACGGCCGCTCCATGCTGCGCAACATGGAGATTGCGGAGAAGATGAACCTGCTCAAGGCGCCGAAGGGCACGATCATCCCGATCGAGGAAGCCGCGAAAATGGCGCCGCACAAGACGGTGCTGATCACCACCGGTACCCAGGGCGAGCCGATGGCTGCGCTGTCGCGCATGTCCCGCCGTGAGCACCGCCAGATCACCATCCACGACGGCGACACGATCATCCTGTCCTCCTCGCTCATCCCGGGCAACGAGGAGGCGGTGTTCGCGGTGATCAACAACCTCGCGCAGATCGGCGCGAACGTGATCACCAACGCCGAGGCGCACGTCCACGCGTCCGGCCACGGCTACGCAGGCGAGCTGCTCGCGCTGTACAACGCGGCGCGCCCGCGCAACGCGATGCCGGTGCACGGCGAGTGGCGTCACATGCGTGCCAACAAGGAGCTGGCAATCTCCACCGGCGTGAAGCCGAACAACACGGCGCTCGCCCAGAACGGTGTGGTTGTGGACATGCACAAGGGCAACATCAAGGTTGCCGGTCAGTACCAGGTGGGCCAGCTCTACGTCGACGGCACCACCATGGGTGACGTGGACCCGGACGTGCTGGCGGACCGTACCTCGCTGGCGTCCGGTGGCGTCGTGTCCATCACCTGTGTGATCGACGACCGCACCGGCCGTCTGCTGGAGGCGCCGCAGGTGTCCACCACGGGCTACAGCGACGACGACCGCGACTTCAACAAGAAGGTCGTCGAGGGTGTCGAGGCCGTCATGGGCGATCTGGCCGCCGAAGGCGAGAACGATGCGTTCCGCATGGTGCAGCAGATCCGCCGCAAGGTTTCCCGCGCGATTGAGCAGAACTACAAGCGTCAGCCGGTGATTCTGCCGACCGTGGTGCCGATGTCGTCGGAGAACCACATCGCCACCGAGGACGAGATCGCGTCCACCCGCGAATCCCGCTAAGCATTTGCTTATCGACGCCCCTTCGGCCCGCCCCGTGGCAGCCGAAGGGGCTAACGCTTTTCCAGGGCATTTCGATACAACGGGTATGAGACACCTCAACCGCACCACAGCAGCCGTCGTTCTTTCCGCTTCGCTTCTCTCCCCAGCAGCCGCCGCCGATGAGACCAGCTGGACCGGCGGGCACCCGCTCCCGCCGGGAACGCAGGTCCCGTTCGATCCCGGCTACGCCACCCAGTGGCGCAGCTACGACGTAGTGAAGTGGGGCGAGCCGAACTTCCGCAACCAGGACGCGCGGGGCGTTCGCGTGATCGGGCAGTTCAACCAGGATTCGATTCTGTGCCTGGAAAACGCGAAGTCCGGCATGTGGGGCTGCTACGTCGACGGCAAGGAGGCGACGGAGCTGGCCTACATGCCGTACGGCAAGGTTGTCACCACCGATCCGCTGGTCACCTTCTTCGCACCGGTGATCCGCTTCTTCCTGGGACTCCAGGCACGGCTGGGCCTGTCCAACCTCCTTGCGGGGTCCTCCCAGATCTAGGCGGAAACCGTACGGTTTCATAACAACCACGCAACAAGGGCTAGGCAGCTCTGAGACGGGTGTGCACAATGTGGCCCATGAAGACCGCTACGAAAACCGCCGCGGCACTGCTTGCCGCCACGGTGACACTTGTACCAACCGCTCATGCACAGGACGACGTTGACTGGACCGGCGGCCGACCGCTGCCGCCCGGTACTGAGGTTCCGTACGACCCTGGCTACGCGTCCGCGTGGAAACTCTACGACGTGATCCGTTTCGGTGACCCGAACTTCCGCAACATTAAGGTGCAGGGAGTGCGCGTGCTGGGCGCCTTCGAGGGCGACTCTGTCATGTGCCACATGAACGCCAAGGGCGGACGCAACGAGTGCTACAAGGATGGCAAGCAGGCAACCAAGCTCGGCTGGGGCCGCGGCGGCGAGGTGATCACCTTCGACCCGAAGATTGAGCAGTTCGCCCCGCAGATCAGGAGCTACCACGAGCTGGAGATGAAACTGTCCAGCGACTCCGGGGTGAGCCTTTCCAGCTAGGCTTGGGCGCATGTCTTTTGCGCAGAAAGAACGTGAACGCCTCGCCGAGCTGCTCCTTGAGGTCGGCCCCGATGCGCCGACGCTGAACGAGGGCTGGACCACCCGGGACCTTGCAGTCCACCTGCTCATCCGCGAGTCCAAGCCGGCGGCGGCCCCGGGAATCTTCGTGGATGCGCTGTCCGGCATCACCGAGAAGGAGACTGCGAAGCAGAAGGCCCGCCCGTACGAGGACGTCGTGCGCGAATGGGCTGCCGGCCCGCCGGTGTGGCTCAAGCCGCTCAACTCTGCGATGAACACGTCCGAGCACTTCATCCACCACGAGGACGTGCGCCGGGGCGGGGGAGTGGTGGAGCCGCGCGAATTCTCCCAAGTCATCAACGAGGAGCTCTTCGTGCTGGCGAAGCGCTTCGGCAAACTGACGCTGCGCAATGCGCCGGTGCCGGTGATCCTGACCCCGCCGACCATGCCGCCCGCGACCATCGGCGATAAGGCTGGGGTCGCCGAGCGCGGCGATAACGTGCTGCGTGTCGCTGGCGATCCGGGCGAGCTGCTGCTGTGGGTGTCCGGGCGCGACGCCGCCAAGATGGAGCTGACTGGTGCCGTGGAGGCGTTTGAGGGTTTCGAGATCAAGATGTGACCCTTGACTGCACGTCGCGGGTGTGGCGTGAGGTGTAAATGTGACTTAAGGCGTTAGAGTTACATGCATGTCTGTCAAAAACACCGCGCCGCGCTCGTCGCGGTCTTCAACGCGCCGTCCTACAGGCGGCACCCGCTATGGCGGTCCGGTGTCCATGACGCACCCGACGACATCGTCGAACGTGGCCGCTGAAACCGCGGATGAACGTGTGGGTTCCGCGTACAAGGTCGTCGGCCATTCGCTGAGCGCCGCCGCCCGGGGCGTCGGGTCGTTCTTCCGCCGCGACAAAGACGAGTCCGATTACGACGACACCGCCACACGCAGCCCCAGACGCAGCCGCGGCGATTGGGACGACGAATGGGAGGACGATTTCGAGATGCCAGAGGAGCGCACTGAAAGCTCCGCCAAAGACGAACGCCGAAGCCGCGAACTGCGACGGGAAAGCCGCTCCGTCGGCCACAGCACGTTTGAAACCCACGCCGACGCGTGGGGTTTAGTTCTCATTGGTCTGGCCGCCGTTATCGGCGGTTCGGTCTGGTTCGACGTGGCTGGTCCTGTGGGAGAGGTCATCTCCACCGGCACGCACTGGCTCATCGGCGCAGGCGCGCTTATCCTGCCTGTGATCCTCGTCGGCATCGCCATCGCGCTGATGCTCAACGTGCGCACCTCCGACGCAGTGCGCGCACGCGTCACGCTGGGCTTTTCGATTATCGCTATCGGCATGCTCGGGCTGATCCACGTCTTCGCCGGCAACCCGGCGTCGTGGGAGGAGCGCAAGCTCGCAGGCGGTGCGCTCGGCGCCTTCACCGGCGGCGTGCTCGCAGCAGGCTTCTCCTCGTTCGTCGCCATCCCGCTGCTTGGCCTGGTGATTCTCTACGGCGCGCTCAAGGCCACCGGCATCACCGTGCGCGAAGCCTACGACTACATCAAAGACCTGGTCACCCGCATGCTGTCCAACACGGACACACCCGACAACGAAGACCAGGACCCGTACAGCCACGTCGCCGAAGACCTGGACGACATCGCGGAAGGCCGTGAGCGCCGCACCACTCGCGCAGCTTCTCGACGTTCACGCGGCCGCACAGCCGACACCGAACGCCCGGACCGCCCGGCCCGCCCGACGCGGCGACCGTCGCTGCGCCGCCCCACTCCGATGGAAAGCTACCCGGCCGACGGCGACGACGAGCTGGACCTGTTCGACTTCGCCGACGAGGTCGAAGATAGCTTTGAACAGCCCGCAGCCGAGCCTGCCGACTCCGCAGAGACCGCCGTAGTCCAGCGCCCGGCGGCCGCAACGGCACCGGCACCCAAGCCAGCGGCACCCAAACCTGCAGCACCGAAGCCGCCCCAGCGCGACAACGAGACGAAGGTACTGCAGCGGGAAGCGCCGGAAGGTGAACGTCGAGAAGCAACTGCCCCCGACACCGTAGCAAGCTCGCGCGAGCAGATGGCGAAGGCGATCGCGGCGCGCAGCGGCATCGACGCCTCCAAGATCCCCGCGACCACCCCAAAGTCGGAGACCGAGCAGCCCGCGCCGAAGCAGGTGCGCAAGATCCCGCAGGGCGACTACCACCTGCCCAGCACGGACCTGCTGCTCGCGGGCAATGCGCCGAAGACGCGCACCGAGGCCAACGACCGCATGATCGAGGCGATCACCGACGTCTTCGAAGAGTTCAAGGTCAACGCCCAAGTCACCGGCTTCTCCCGCGGCCCGACAGTGACCCGCTACGAGGTGGAGCTTGGACCCGGTGTGAAGGTCTCCAAGATCACCAACCTGCAGTCCAACCTCGCCTACGCCGTAGCCACGGACAACGTGCGCCTACTCACCCCGATCCCCGGCAAATCCGCCGTGGGCATCGAGGTGCCCAACGCCGACCGCGAAATGGTGCGGCTGCGCGACGTGCTGGACTCGCCGAAGGTCTCCGCGCAGGACGACCCGATGCTCATCGGCCTGGGCAAAGACATCGAGGGCGACTTCATCGCTTCCTCGATTCAGAAGATGCCGCACCTTTTGGTCGCCGGTTCTACCGGCTCCGGTAAGTCCGCGTTTGTGAACTCGATGCTGATCTCGCTGCTCACGCGCGCGACGCCGGAGGAAGTCCGCCTGATCCTGGTGGACCCGAAGATGGTGGAGCTGACCCCGTACGAGGGCATCCCGCACCTGATCACGCCGATCATCACCCAGCCGAAGAAGGCCTCCGCCGCCCTGCAGTGGCTGGTGGAGGAGATGGAGCAGCGCTACATGGACATGAAGTCCGCGCGCGTGCGCCACATCAAGGATTTCAACCGCAAGGTCCGCTCCGGCGAACTGACCGCACCCCCGGGATCCGAGCGCGAGATGCGCCCGTACCCGTTCATTGTGTGCGTGGTGGACGAGCTTGCCGATCTGATGATGACAGCGCCGAAGGAGATCGAGGAATCCATCGTGCGCATCACCCAAAAGGCGCGTGCGGCGGGCATCCACCTGGTGCTGGCCACCCAGCGCCCGTCCGTGGACGTGGTCACCGGCCTGATCAAGACCAACGTGCCGTCGCGCCTCGCCTTCGCGACGTCCTCGCTGACCGACTCCCGCGTGATTTTGGACCAGGGCGGCGCCGAGAAACTCATCGGCATGGGCGACGGACTATTCATCCCGCAGGGCGCCGGCAAGCCGCAGCGCCTCCAGGGCGCGTTCGTCTCCGACGAAGAGATCCAGGCGGTCGTTGAGGCCGCGAAGGCGCAGCAGGACGAGCCTGACTACGTCGAGGGCGTCACCGAGGACAAGCAGGCCGAAGCCAAAGTCATCGACGACGACATCGGCAAAGACATGGACGACCTGCTCGAAGCCGTCGAGCTCGTGGTCACCTCCCAGCTCGGCTCGACCTCGATGCTGCAGCGCAAACTGCGCATCGGCTTCGCCAAGGCCGGCCGTCTGATGGACCTGATGGAATCCCGTGGCGTGGTCGGCCCGTCCGAAGGCTCCAAGGCCCGCGACGTGCTGGTCAAGCCCGAGGAGCTGGAGACCATCATCTGGATGATCAAGGGCGCGGACCCGGCCGAGGCACCGAAGGACGTCTCGCTTGACGACGGCGCCGACGACGCCGACGGTTCCGGTTCTGGCGCGGATGGCTCCGATGCCGGTGGCGACTCCGACACCCGCACCGTCACCGCGACGTACAACCCGACCGGCGGCGCGTTCTAGGCTGCGGCGCTGCGCGGTGGGGGATTCAGCTCCAAATCCAGCTACTAAGACCCAGCTAATAGCCCCTGAGAGACGAGTAGCTGGGTCCTAGTAGCTGGATCCTTTGCTTGGGTGGGAGAACGGGGATGCTCCGGGCGGCGAAAACGGCATGCCACCCCGCGTGGTGTAGTGTGTAACGCGCTTGGAGGGGAGTACCCCGGAAGTGTCCAGGATCGTCAGCACGGTGCCGTCGTAAGGCGATGGCCCCGGTCCGGACCGCCCACAGTGGTGGGGGAGACCTCCGGTCTTTTTCGCAACGCTGACCGGAGGCTTATTTATGCATGTGCCCCTTTACATTTGGCTGATCACCTCGGCTGTGATCCTGGGATTTTTCATCTTCGACTTCGTCTCGCATGTGCGCACCCCGCACGAGCCGACGATGAAGGAATCGGGCGGCTGGGCCCTGTTCTACATGTCCATGGCGTGCGTGTTCGGCGGGCTTGTCTGGTGGCTGTGGGATGCGGAGCACGCCGTGCAGTTCTTCACCGGCTACATCACCGAGTTGTCGCTGTCGGTGGATAACCTGTTCGTTTTCGCCCTGATTATGGGCTCGTTCAAGATCCCGCGCGCGTACCAGCAGAAGGTGCTGCTCATCGGCATCGTGATCGCGCTGATCTGTCGCCTACTGTTCATTCTGCTTGGCGCCGTGATCATCGAGGCGTGGTCGGATGTGTTCTACATCTTCGCCGCGTTCCTCATCTACACCGCCATCAAGCTGGTCTACGACGAGGTCACCGACCAGGAGGACCCGGACCCGAACGACATGTTCGTGGTGAAAACGCTGCGCAAAGTCATTCCGGTGACCAAGTCGTACCACTCCGACCGGCTTGTTTCGAAGACTCAGGCCGGCAAGAAGGCGGTCACCCCGCTGTTCGTGGCCCTGCTGTCCATCGGGTTCATCGACGTCATGTTCGCCTTCGACTCCATTCCGGCGATCTACGGCATCACCCAGGAATCCTTCCTTGTCTTCACCGCCAACGCGTTCGCGCTGCTTGGTTTGCGTCAGCTCTACTTCCTGCTCAACGGCCTGCTGGATAAGCTCGTGTACCTGCCGTACGGCCTGGCGGTGGTACTCGGCTTCATCGGTGTGAAACTGCTGCTGCACGCGCTGCACGAGAACAACCTGTCGTTCATCAACGGCGGCGAGGGCCTCAACGTGCCGGAGGTCGGCACCGTGGCCTCGCTGCTGGTCATCGTTGGCGTGCTTGTGGTCACCGCGGTTGCCTCGCTGATGAAGGACCGCGCGGACGTGAAGGCCGGCCGCCGGGATCCGGAGGAGGGCAAGTACCACATCGATTACGACGATCACGGCAACCGTCGCAAGGTGGACCGCGAAGGCCACCACGTCGAATGGATCGACGATCCGGCCACCTCCGGCAAGGGCGACCACACCGCCACTGGTTCGCGCGATACCGCCCACCTCGACGTCGCGCGCGGCGGCCGCAAGGGCTAAACCCCTAGCTGAAGATATTCATCACCGGGTTCCACTCCCGGATCTCGCGGGCGGCTAGGGCCCCTGCGACGGTGTAGGGGTCGCCGTCCAGGATGGCCGCCGCGTCCGTCTCGCTGGCGGTGTCCGGCAGCTGCAGGATGATCAGGGCCTGCTCGGCGCCCGCGAGCGGCCCGGAGCCGACGATCCGGCCCAGCGACAGCTGAGACGAGATGAATTCGCGGTGGGCGGGGCGTGTGTCGTCGACAAGCTTTTGCTCGCCGTAGGTGTACGTGGCTGCGAAATACTTCATGCAGGGCAGTCTAGGAGCGCGGCGCAGCATGGGTATGGTGGAGGTTGTGATGCAACCCGACAAGCAGTCGAATTGGAACCTCCCGAACATTTTGACCTCGTTGAGGATCCTGTTCATTCCCGTTTTTGCCTGGCTGGTGCTGTCTGAGCGCTGGTGGTGGGCGTTCGGGTTGTTCGTTGCGCTCATGATCACGGACAAGCTCGACGGCGACATCGCGCGCGCCCGTGGGCTGGTCACGGACTTCGGCAAAATCGCCGACCCGATCGCGGACAAGGCGCTGATGATCACCGCGCTGGTCACGCTGAACATCGCGAGCACGCTGCCGGTGTGGGTGACGGTGGTCATTGTGGCGCGTGAGCTGGGCATTACGGTGTGGCGCATGGTGATGCTGCGCCGTGGCAAGGTGGTGCCGGCGTCGAAGGGCGGCAAGCTCAAGACCGCGCTGCAAACCCTCGCCGTGGGGCTGTACCTGTGCCCGCTGCCTGCGTGGATGGACACTCCGACGTTCGTGGTGATGCTGTTGGCGGTTGCGGTCACTGTGGTCACGGGTGTGCAGTATTTGGTTGATGCAGGGAAGGTGAACAAGTGACTACTGCGCAATTGCTTATCGACGAGCTCCGCACCCGCCGCCAAACCATCGCCTTCTGCGAGTCGCTCACTGCCGGTCTCGCTTCGGCGACGTTGGCTGATGTGCCCGGTGCCTCGGATGTGTTGGTCGGCGGGCTGGTGACCTACTCGCCGGAGTTGAAGACATCGCTTGTGGACGTGCCCGCGGATCTGATCGAGCGCGAGGGCGTAGTCTCTGCCGCCGTCGCGCGCGAGATGGCGCGTGGGGCGCGGCGCGTGTGCGGTACCGACTGGGCGGTGGCGCTGACCGGTGTCGCGGGCCCCGACGGCCAGGACGGCGTACCCGCCGGCACCGTGTGGATCGGTCTGGCCGGGCCGAAATGGACCGCCTCGTCGCAGGCGGCGGATCTGCTCGATCCAGCAGTAGGCCAGTACGCGCTTATGCCGGGAGCTGCGGTGCCGGTGCGTGTGCTGTCGGGGCAGCGCAATGAGGTCCGCCGCCTGGCGGTGGAGGCCGCGCTGGTCGGTGCGCTGACGGGCGTGCGGGAACAAAACTAAACGGCGAGTCGTTGGAGAAAATGATGACCACTACTACTTTGCTCTACGACACCCCGGTAAACGTGCCGCTCGCCCCGGCCGATGTTGCCCCCGCCGCATCCCGCGAGCCGTTGTTCCGTGAGGCGCTCGGCATGTCGCTGCGTGCGTTCCGCGCGGACAAGGGCGTGACGCTGCGTGCGCTGGCAAAGGAAGCGCGAGTGTCCTCCGGCTACATCTCCGAGCTGGAGCGTGGCCGGAAGGAAGTTTCCTCCGAGCTGTTGGCCTCCCTGTGCGAGGCGTTGGGGACCACGGTCTCCGAGGTTTTGCTGGAGGCTGTGGCGAACATGTCGCTGCATTCGTTCACCGAAGAGCTGGAGCGCACCACGCCGGCCGCAGCGGAAGCGTAGCCGGCAATCCGCGACTACAGTGGTTGGCGTTTAACGCAATCTACTGACAGAAAGGTCACGGTGCTTTAGCCATGGCGAATCCCTTTACCAAGTTCTGGAACTACCTAATGGCGCTCTTCGACAACAAGATCGAAGAAAACGCAGACCCGAAGGTCCAGATCGAGCAGGCCATTAACGACGCACAGCGTCAGCACCAGGCACTGTCCCAGCAGGCGGCTGCCGTGATTGGCAACCAGCGCCAGCTGGAGATGCAGCTCAACCGCCGCCTGGAGGACGTCGAGAAGCTGCAGGCGAACGCTCGCCAGGCACTCCAGCTCGCCGACAAGGCACGCGGCGAGGGCAACGCCCAGAAGGCGCAGGAGTACGAAAACGCCGCCGAGGCATTCGCTGCACAGCTGGTTACCGCCGAGTCCGGCGTCGAGGACACCAAGCAGCTGCACGACCAGGCGCTGCAGCAGGCCGCGCAGGCAAAGCAGGCCGTCGAGCGCAACGCCGCGCACCTGCAGCAGCAGGTGGCTGAGCGCTCCAAGCTGCTGTCCCAGCTGGAGCAGGCGAAGATGCAGGAGAAGGTCTCGGAGACCATGCAGTCCATGAACTCGATCACCGCCTCCGGCCCGAACCTGGACCAGGTGCGCGACAAGATCGAGCGCCGTTACGCCAACGCACTCGGTGCCGCCGAGCTGGCGCAGAACTCCATCGAAGGCCGCATGGCTGAGGTCGAGCAGGCCGGCATCCAAATGGCGGGTCACGGCCGCCTGGAGCAGCTGCGCGCCGAGATGGCGGGCGAGCTGACCTCCGGCAACAAGCAGGCCATCGAGCAGGGCAATTCCGCACAGGGTGGCGCCGCCCAGGCTGGTGCCGCCGGTGCTTCTGGTGCTTCGAACCCGGTCGCTAACGATGTCTCCGACGACGCTGTCGCACAGCGCATGCGCGAGCTGCGCGGGGAGTAAGCGCGTAGCGCCGCAGACGCTTTCGAAACGCTTTCCGCCCGGTCCCTCTGATGCGGGGCCGGGCGGATTGTCGTTCTACAGCGGAGTGCGAGCGCAACCTCTCCACGGCTTCTCCTTGGCGTTTCCAGCTATCAGGATCCAGCTATCCGTCCCTCAGAGCCGAATAGCCGGGTCTTAGTAGCTGGATTTGGAAAAGGGGAGGGGTGGCTGCGCAGCTAATCCACGGCTCCGCGGGCCATCAGCGCCTCCCCAATCATCCGCGCGCGGCGCACGGACCGGATCACAAGTGGCGTGCCGAAGGCGCGAAGCGAGAAGCCGGATCCGCGGGCTTTGCGTGCGTCGAGCACTTCGTTGGCCGTGGCGAGCATGAGTGGGATAAGCCGGATGGTCAGCGCGATGGTCAGCGACGTCAGCTCGCCGGCGCGGCCGAGCGGGGCGAGGGCGCGGTCGAGGGCGTCCATGAGCGCCTCGACCGGGGTGGTCAGCGTGAGCAGGTTCGCCGCGGCGATGGTGGCGAGCAGACCGATCAGCAGCGTCAGCGCGGATTGCACGCCGTTTTGCCACACCATGAACACGCCCAGAAACAGCAACACGGGCAGTAGCGGCATGAGCTGGCGCCACGCCACCCGTGCGGGGATGCGCGCCCACACATAGAGCAAAGCGACGAGCCCGAGCGCGGCCGAAGCGTGCCACGGCTGGGTCGGCAGGGCGGTGACGGCGATGATGAAAACGACCAGCAGCACGAACTTCAGCGCCGCGCCTAGGCGGTGCAGCCACGTGTCGCCGGGTATGTAGACGCCTAGGGGGAGTTCGCGTATCACGGCTTAGCGTCCATTAGGTCGGTGTAGAAGGCGATGGCCTCGTCGGGGGCGCCGTCGTAGGCCAAGGCACCGTCGTCGATGACCAGTACGCGGTCGAATCCGCGCAGCATCTCCAGGTCGTGCGTGACAACGATGAGCTGCTGGTCCAGCGACATCAGCTCGCGCACGATGCGGCGGCGGTTGCGCAGGTCCAGCAGGGTGGTGGGTTCGTCGGCGATGATCGTGTCCGGCTCGATCACGAGCACGGAGGCGAGCGCCAGCATTTGCTTCTCGCCGCCGGAGAGGGTGTGCGGGGAGTGCTCCGCGCGGTCGGCAAGATCGAAGCGCTCGAGTGCGTCTGCCACGCGGCGTTTGACCTCCTCGCGCGGCAGCTTGAAGCGTCGCAGGGAAAACGCCACGTCGTCGGAAACGCGCGGCATGACAATTTGGGATTCGGCGTCGGAGAAGACAAAACCGACGCGTTTGCGGATCTCTTTGCCGCGTTTGTCGGGCGTGAGCCCGTCGTAAAGCACTTGCCCTGCTGTTGGCTCGATGAGGCCGTTGATCAGGCGCACGGTGGTGGATTTGCCGGAGCCGTTGGAGCCGATGATGCCGATGCGCTGCTCCGACAGGCTCACGGTGAGCGGCGCGAGGATTTGCTCGCCGTCATATGCGACGGCGGCGCCGCGGAACTCGATGAGGGGCATGGCGCCTACTTGCGGGCCCCGCGCAGATCCGGGAACGCCTGGTGCACCGCGAACGCGATGGCGATCATGAGCGCGACCTTGCCGGCGTCCGGCAGCAGGAACGGCACCTGCGCCGCCCAAGCTGCGCCGAAGGTCATTTCAGCGCGCCACATCAGGCCGAACACGCCGCAGAGGTACTGGAAAAACAGGCCCAGGTAGCCGGCGAGGATGAGGATTCCGATGCTCGCCGCTTTGTTCGAGCGGAACGGTGCGGTGTACGCGACCGCACCGGCGACGGCGGCGGAGACGAGGTAGCCGGCCAGGTACCCGACGGTCGGCCCGCCGAGGGCGGAAATCACGGTGCGGCCGCCCGCGAGCACCGGCAGCGCCAGACCCACCAGTAGGAAGATTGCGGCGGCGGAGAACCCGCGACGCCACCCCAGTACGAGGCCAGCGAGGATGACCGCGGCGTTCTGCAGCACAATGGGCACGCCGGCAGCGCCGACGGGAATGGACACGAAGCCCAGCACGATGATGATGGCGGCGAAGACCGCGATGAGCGCAATGTCCTGTGCCGTAGAGTTTTTCTTCATGCGCGGGAGTGTACCGCGGCGGGTGGCGTGTACTGTCGGGCGCATGCGTTTGACGGAGTTTCACCAGCTTGTGCAGGACGAATTCGGCTCGGAGCGTGCGCAGTGGATCATTCAGACCCAGGTGTTGCCCGGGTTTGAGCAGACGTCTGCACAGCTCATTGATGCCGGCGTGGACCCGCGCGATGCGTGGCGCGGGCTCTGCGACGCGTTCGATGTCCCGGCGGAGCGCCGCCTCGGGGTCGATCGCCCGGGCACTTAGGGGCCGTTGCTTATCGACGGCTCCGCTGCCCCGGCGTGTTGTTGAGTTTCGAACACGTTTGCGTGTATTCTCTGGCGTGTCGCCGTCGCGTTCTACAGTGTGCCGTGTTTTCCGCTTGGGAAAGATTTCTTCGCGTTCGAGGGAACCGAAGCGGTATGGCGATACGTCTAACTAAGAAACTGTGCACGCGACGCGCCCAGCGCCGCCGAATACTTGGAGGTAGAAACACCACATGGCAACGAAAAAGAAGTCCGCGGCTTCGGCCGGCAACGACCGCAAGAATGCGCTCGATGCAGCGCTGGCAATGATTGAGAAGGACTACGGCAAGGGCGCTGTCATGCGCTTGGGCGACGAGAACCGCCCGCCGATCCAGTCCATCTCTTCCGGCAACACTGCCATCGACGTCGCGCTCGGCATCGGTGGTTGGCCGCGCGGACGAATCGTGGAGATTTACGGGCCGGAGTCTTCCGGTAAGACCACCGTGGCGCTGCACGCGATCGCGGAGGCGCAGCGCGGCGGCGGCATCGCGGCGTTTATCGACGCGGAGCACGCCCTCGACCCGGATTACGCGCGCAAGCTCGGCGTGGACACCGACAACCTGCTGGTTTCCCAGCCGGACACCGGCGAGCAGGCGCTGGAGATTGCGGACATGCTTGTGCGCTCGGGCGCGATCGACATGATTGTGATTGACTCGGTGGCCGCACTGACACCGAAGGCCGAGATTGAGGGCGAGATGGGCGACAGCCACGTCGGCCTGCAGGCCCGCCTGATGTCCCAGGCGCTGCGCAAGATGACCGGTGCGCTGTACAACTCCGGCACCACCGCCATCTTCATTAACCAGCTGCGCGAGAAGATCGGCGTGATGTTCGGCTCCCCGGAGACCACCACTGGCGGTAAGGCGCTGAAGTTCTACGCGTCGGTGCGCTGCGATGTCCGCCGTATTCAGACGCTGAAGGACGGCCAGGACTCCATTGGCAACCGCACCAAGATGAAGGTGGTGAAGAACAAGGTCTCCCCGCCGTTCAAGATCGCCGAGTTCGACATCATGTACGGCGAGGGCATCTCGCGTGAGAGCTCGATCATCGACATGGGTGTGGAAAACGGCATCGTGAAAAAGTCCGGTTCCTGGTTCACCTACGAAGGCGACCAGCTCGGCCAGGGCAAGGAGAAGGCCCGCATCTTCCTGAAGGAGAACCCGGACCTGGCCAACGAGATCGAGGACAAGATCTTCCGCGCGCTCGGCGTGGGCAAGTACGCCAACGCGTCCGACGAGCTGACGGACGAGCCGGTGGATATGGTGCCGAACATCGACTTCGACGACGAGGACGACGTGGCTGCACCGGCAACCGCGGAGAAGTAGTTGACGGACGCGGACAAGGTTGCCCGGCTCCAGGCGGCGCTTGACGCCTACGAGCCGGGCACCGGTCTTTTCGACCGGACACACGAGGAGGCCTTGGCGCCCGTTCGCAAACGGGCGCTTGGCCTGCTGGATCAGCGTGCGCGCTCCCGCGCGGAGCTGCACGAGCGACTGGTCAAGGCCGAGTTCGAACCGCAGCTTGTGGACGAAGTCCTCGACGACCTGGCCGGCTCCGGCCTGATCAACGACGCGCAGTTCGCCCACGAGTGGGTGCGCCAGCGCGCCGCCCGCCGGGGCAAGTCCGCCCGTGCGCTGGACATGGAGCTGCGCGACAAGGGCGTCGGGGGAGCGGACCGCGCCGCGGCCTTGGAGCAGATCTCCGAGGAAGACGAGGAGCACACAGCCCGCGCGGTGGCGGAAAAGTCCGCGCGGAAGGTCAAAGCGGCTCCCGCAGACCGCGCCGAGTACGACAAGCATCTGCGCCGCGTCGTGGGTGCGTTGGCCCGGCGCGGCTTTGACCAGGGCATGGCGCTGCGCATCGCTCGAGAGGAGCTGGACGCGCGCATCGCCGCGTGCGCGGAGTAGGCCGAAACACTGAACAGTGTTCAAGACGGTCTCCTAGACTTGTCCGCATGGCATTGTTCAGCGTGAAGATGCGCTCCAGCGCGCTCGGCACCCACATCTCGGGCGCCGAACGAATCGTGGAGGAGCGAGAAGTGTCGGACGTGTGCGCCGCGATGAGTCAGCGCGCACTGGCCCACGGCAAGGGAAAGCCGGATTCGATCACCGTGACGGTCACAGCAATCGACGGCGAAGTGGCAGATATCCCGGCGTTGCCAATCAGGGAGGCGCATTGCGCAGACCCGGTAGAGGCCCGCGAGACCGTGATCGACGCGCTCGCCCCGCTGACCCCGCACGCCGCCGAGGCCTGGGAGCTGCTCACTGGCGTGCGCGACATGCGCGGGGCCATCCTGTTCCACGCGGATACCGGTGCACGCCTCGAACCGGATCACGCCCGCGGCGTACGGGTGACCTCCATGGACGCCGCCACCGCCACCGGGGAGCGTCCCGAGGCGCACTCCGGCAAGACCCGCGTCACCGATGCGCTCGTGCTCGCTTCCAAGGTGGCGCACCACCCGGCGGTGCTCGCCGAGGTGTGCATCTCGGACGATCCGGACTACACCACCGGATACGTGGCCTCCAGAGAGATGGGGTACCTGCGCGTGCCCAACATGAAGCCGGTCGGCTCCGAAATGGGCGGGCGCCTGTTCGTGGTAGACACCGATGATCCTGCGGACCTGATCGATTACCTCGAGCACACTCCCGTGCTGGTCGGGGAGGCCAAATGAGCTGGCTCGACAACGCTGCCGAGCAACAGTGCGACAACTGGCGCAGCCAAGGCTTCGAGCGCACCCAAGCAATCTTCAGCACTGGCCAGACCCCGGTAGCGACCATCGACGGGCGCGAGTATGTCCTGTTCAGCTCCTCGAACTACCTGGGGCTGGCCGAACACCCCGCCGTGACCACAGCGGCTACCGACGCACTCAACCGTTTCGGCGCGGGCTCCGGCGGATCGCGCCTGACCACCGGTACCACGGACCTGCACAGCCAGGTTGAGCGCGATTTCGCCCGCTTCCTCGGCTACGAGGACTCCGTGTTTTTCTCCGCCGGGTTCATGGCCAATGCCGGCGTGCTGCAGGCGCTCGCCGGCCCCGGCACGCTCATCGTCTCGGACGAGCGCAATCACGCCAGCATCATCGACGGCTGCCGCTTGGCCAAGGCACAGGGTGCCACGGTGCGTGTGTACCGCCATCGCGACCCGGCGCACGTCGACGAGCTGCTGCGAGGCCACTCCGGAGCAGCGATCGTGGTTACCGACGGGCTGTTTTCCATGGACGGCACCCTCGCGCCCGTCCCCGAACTCCTCACTGTCTGCCGCGCCCGCGGCGCCGCCCTCATGGTCGACGACGCGCACGGCACCGGCACCCTCGGTGCCACGGGCCGCGGCATCACGGAGCACTTTTCGCTTATCGACGACCATCCGGACATCCTCGTCGCCACCTCATCCAAGGCGCTCGGAGTCGAAGGCGGGGCAGTGGCTGCCTCCGCACCCGTGGCAAAACTCCTGCGGCAGAAGGCCCGCACCTTCGTCTACTCCACCTCGTCCACACCGGCCACGTGCGCGGCGGTTTCGGCGGCCATCGGCGTGCTCGAGGGAGAGGAGAGTCCGGTGCCTGCGCTGCATCGGAACATCCGTCGCTTAGCAAGCCAGCTCGGGATGGATGAGTGGGCCAGTCCGATCATCCCGGTGCCCATCGGCGACGAAACCAGAGCGGTGAACGCGGCCGCCAGGCTCCGCGAGGCCGGGTACTTCGTGCCCGCGATCCGTTGGCCAACCGTCCCGCGTGGTGCTGCGATGCTGCGGGTGACGGTGATGGCCACTCACACCGACGCGCAGATCGACGGGCTGGCGCAGGCGCTGAGGCAGGTTCGCTAGAAGCGCTTTTCCACCGGGTTATCAATCTGGGTGTAGTCCGGCGCCTGCCAATCCACGTTCACCGTGTCCTTGGTGTCCAGTCCGACGTTCTTGCCGGCGGTGGGCACTTTGGCAAACGGGTTGCGGCGGGCGCGTCCGGCGCGCAGCTGGCGTTCCACACGCGTTGCCAGCATGGTCAGGCCGTAGTTGATCAGGATCATGATGATGGCTACCACGATCAACGACGGCAGGTAGTTCTGGTTGGCGGATGCGACCTGGGTGCCGGAGCGCACCACTTCCACGTAGCCGATCTGGTAGCCGAGCGCGGAGTCTTTCAGTGCGATGACCATCTGAGAGATCAGGGCCGGCAGCATCGCCGCGACCGACTGCGGCAGCAAGATCCGGCCCATGGTCTGCCAGTGGCTCAGGCCCAACGCTTGGGCGGCTTCGGTCTGCCCGCGGGGCAGCGCCTTGATGCCGGCGCGCAGGATCTCCGCGATGACCGAGCCGTTGTACAGCGTCAGCGCGATCACCACGGCCCAGAACGCGAGGTCCTTCGGCGGGACCAGCCGGTAGACGGCCAGCACCTGGTACAGGAAGATCATCAGCAGCAGCACTGGGATGGCGCGGAAGCATTCGACAACAACTGCGCAGATGCCCCGCACGAGCTTGCTGGGCGCGAGCCGGCCAAGGCCGAATACCACGCCGAAGACGATGGCGAACACGATGGAGACCGCCGCTGCCTTAATCGTGCCCCACAGGCCCGGCAGGATGTAGGTGGTCCATGTGTTGCCCTGCAAGAACGGGTTCCAGCGGCTCGCCTCCAGCTGGCCGTTTGCGGCGAGGTTGTCCAGCACCCACCAGCCAGCGAGCACGACCGCGACGACGGTCAGTGCGGTGTAGATGTAGTTTCGGCGGACGGCGTTGGGCCCTGGGGCGTCGTAAAGCACCGTGGCTCGAACGGAAGAAGACATTATCGTTTCACCGCCAAACGGTTAGAGAGCCAGCCGACGAGCAAGCCCATGGGCAGGGTCAGCATGATGAATCCGAGCGCGAAGATGCCGAACACGGCGAAGAGCTGGTTGGCGTGGAACTCGATGGTGGACTTCATCAAAAGTGAGGCCTCGGCCACGCCGATGACGGACGCGATGGTCGTGTTCTTCGTCAACGCGATCAAGGTGTTGCCCAGCGGCACGATCGCCGCGCGCAGCGCCTGGGGGAAGATGATCAGGGAGAAGATCTGCCCGAAGCTCAAACCCAGCGAACGCGCCGCCTCAGCCTGGCCGAAGTGCACGGTGTTGATGCCGCTTCGCAGAGACTCGGCCACGAAGCACGAGGTGTATAGGACAAACCCCAAGATGGCCAGTCGGAAGTTCTGGTCCGCTAGGAAAGTTGGGGACTCGCGGCTGGCAAGCTCCAGGCCCAGGTTCTGGTACAGCCCGAAGGAGCAGAACAGCACCACGAGGGTGAGCGGGGTATTTCGCACTGTGTTGATGTAGAACGACGAAATGCTCCGCAAGATACCGACGGGGGAAACCCGCATGGCGGTGAGAATCGTGCCCAGGATCATCGACCCGATCGCTGAGTAGAAGGTCAGCTTGATGGTGGTCCAGAACGCTGGCCACAGCTTGGGCGCGAGATCGGCCCACATTGCATCCATAGCGGGAAACTCCCAACGGTGAAAACTGAATAGGAAGAGGCGGAGGGGGCGTTACTCGACGAAGGAGAGGTCGCCGACGGTGTCCTTCTCCACGCCCTGGCCGCCGTCGAGGTTCTCGTCGACGAATTTGTCAAAGGAGCCGTCGGAATACAGCTCGTCGAGTGCCTTGTTCACGGCCTCAAGCGCGCCCGGGTCCTCCTTCTTCAGACCGACGCCGTAGTGCTCGTTTGTGAACTCCTCGCCGTCCTTCTTCAGCTCGACGACCTTGAAGTCGCCCGGGGACTGGGCGGAGTAGCCGCCGAGGATGGTCGCGTCGGTGGTCAACGCGTCGACGTTGCCGTTGCGCAGCGCCTCAACGCAGGAGGAGTAGGTGTCGTACTCCTGCAGCTGCACGCCCGGAAGGGTGTCCTTGACCTTCTGCGCCGGGGTGGAGCCGGTCACGGAGCACAGGATGCGTCCGTCAAGAGACTCCAAGCCGGTGATCTCCGAGTCATCGGAACGCACGAGCAGCGCCTGGTGGGTGAGCAGGTACGGGCCGCCGAAGTCCACGGCTTCGGAGCGGGACTTGTTAATGGAGTAGGTTGCCGCAATCGCCGCGACCTCGCCGTTTTGCAGAACGGTCTCGCGCTGTGCGGAAGGGGTCTCGCGCCAGGTGATCTCAGGGTGCTCCCAGCCATTCTCGTCGGCGATGTGGTTGACCACGTAGGTGATCACATCCACGTCGAGGCCGGTCATGGAGCCGTCTGCCTCGCGCAGGCCGAGGCCCGGCTGGTCGTACTTGGTGCCGAGGGTGACATTGCCGGCCTCAATCTGGCCGAGCAGGCCGCCATCTGCGGAGGTTTCCTCGCCGCCGCAGGCGACAAGGGTAGTGGCAGCGAGCAGGGCGGCGGCTGCGGACGATGCGATGCGGATAGAGCGCTTCATTGTGGGTCTCCTTCTCAAAAGCAGGGTGATTTAGTGGGGCAGAATCTTGCCCAGGAAATCCCGGGCACGGTCGGACTGCGGGTTGGTAAAGAACGACTCGGGGTCGGTGTCCTCGACGATCTCGCCGTCGGCCATGAACAAGATGCGGTCCGCGACCTTGCGGGCGAACCCCATCTCGTGGGTGACAACAACCATGGTCATGCCGCTTCGTGCGAGCTCGCTCATCACATCGAGCACCTCGCCGACCATTTCGGGGTCGAGGGCGGACGTGGGCTCGTCGAAAAGCATGACCTTCGGCTCCATGGCCAGAGCGCGAGCGATGGCCACGCGCTGCTGCTGGCCGCCGGAGAGCTGGGCGGGGTACTTGTCGGCTTGGTTGCCGATGCCCACGCGGTCCAGCAGCTCCCGGGCGCGGGCGGTGGCGTCAGCCTTTTTGGCCTTGCGCACCTTCATCGGTCCGAGTGTGACGTTGTCCAGGATGGTCAGGTGGGGAAACAGGTTGAACTGCTGGAACACCATGCCGACGTCCGAACGCAGCCGCGCCAGTTCCTTGCCCTCTGCGGGCAGTTCCTGGCCGTCGATGTCGATCGCGCCTTCCTCGATGGTTTCGAGGCGGTTAATCGTCCGACACAGGGTGGACTTTCCGGACCCCGACGGCCCCAACACCACAACCACTTGTCCGCGGGGGATCTCGAGGTTGATGTTTTTCAGCGCGTGGAAGTCGTCGAAGTATTTCTCCACACCCACCATGCGAATCATGGGTTCGGCAATTTCCTGTGTCATGTAACGCACCATAGGACAAGAGTGTGAGCCAGATGACACAAATGGCAAATAATTTTGTGAATCACCTGGAAAACCGCGTACAGAACCCGGGTTACAGACAGTTAGGCGGCGGTTAGGCGCAGACAGCTCACCTGGTTAGACTGTCTCGCCGTGACTACGGCGAGCACCACCCAAAACAGCAATCCCCGCACCTACGAGGTGCGCACGTTCGGCTGCCAGATGAACGTGCACGACTCCGAGCGCCTTTCCGGCATGCTCGAAGACGCGGGCTACGTCGCGGCCGATGCCGGCGAGGAGCCTGACTTGGTGGTATTCAACACCTGCGCGGTGCGCGAGAACGCCGACAAGCGCCTCTACGGCTCGCTCGGGCAGCTGAAGAACGTCAAGGCCGGCCACCCGGGCATGCAGATCGCCGTCGGCGGGTGCCTGGCGCAAAAGGACCGCGACACCGTTATTGAAAAAGCGCCGTGGGTCGACGCCGTCTTTGGCACCCACAACATCTCCGCGCTGCCGGCGTTGCTCGACCGCGCCCGTGTGGAGGATGAGGCCCAAGTGGAGATCGTGGAGGCCCTCGAGGTATTCCCGTCCGTGCTGCCGGCCAAGCGCGAGTCCGCTTACGCCGGCTGGGTGTCCATCTCTGTGGGCTGCAACAACACCTGCACGTTCTGCATCGTGCCCAGCCTGCGCGGCAAGGAGGTAGACCGCCGCCCGGGCGAGATCCTCGCCGAAGTCGAAGCGCTTGTGGACCAGGGTGTCTCCGAGGTGACCCTGCTGGGGCAGAACGTGAACTCGTACGGCGTGAACTTCGTCGACGAGGACATGGAGCGCGATCGTTCGGCGTTTTCCAAACTGCTGCGCGCCTGCGGCGACATCGAGGGCTTGGAACGCGTGCGTTTTACCTCCCCGCACCCGGCGGAGTTCACGTCCGACGTCATCGACGCGATGGCGGAGACCCCGAACGTGTGCCCGCAGCTGCACATGCCGCTGCAGTCCGGCTCCGACAAGGTGCTGAAAGACATGCGCCGGTCCTACCGCTCCAAGAAGTTCCTGGCCATTTTGGACGAGGTGCGCGAGAAGCTGCCGCACGCGGCGATCACCACCGACATCATCGTCGGCTTCCCGGGCGAGACCGAAGAGGACTTCCAGGCCACCCTCGACGTCGTGGAAAAGGCCCGCTTCACCTCGGCGTTTACCTTCCAGTACTCGCCGCGCCCCGGCACCCCGGCGGCGGAGATGGAACAGCAGATCCCCAAGGCCGTGGTCCAGGAGCGCTTCGAGCGTCTTCACGCGCTGCAGGAGCGCATCAGTGCGGAGGAGAACGCGAAGCTCGTTGGTACGCGCCAGGAGCTGTTGGTGCAGGAGGACGGCCGCAAGAACGACCGCACCCAGCGCATGTCCGGCCGCGCGCGCGACGGGCGTCTGGTGCACTTCGCGCTCGAGGGCAACATCGACGGCGAGGTCCGCCCAGGCGATATCGTCACCGTCACCATCACCGATGCGAAGCCGCACTACCTGATCGCAGATTCCGGGATCCACGAGCACCGCCGCACTAAGGCCGGCGACAACTCTGAGCGGGGAGAGGTGCCCACCACCGCGCCGATCGGTGTGGGCCTTGGCCTGCCGACGTTCGGCCGGCCCGCCGCCGCTCCAGCAGATTCCGCCTGCTGCGGCGGCTAGGGCAGCCTCCTCGGTTCACTGCCGCGGAGTGGTTAGACCGGCATCGTATGCAATGATGACGAGGTGAACCCTATCCCTCGCGTTGAGCTTGCTCAGGAGGCGACCGACATGGCTTTTCACGGTTGTTTCCGCCATGTGCAGTGATGCGGCGATCTCCTGATTGCTCTGTCCCCGCGCGATGGCGGTGAGCACCTCGAGCTCGCGGGGTGAGAGTTCTTTTGCGAGTTTGGCCGCTAGCGTGGAAGGACTCGTTGCGGCCATATGGGGGCGGAACCGATCGATCACCCGTGCAGTGGTCGAGGGGGCAAGCATCGCGTTGCCAGTAGCAACGGTTCTAATCCCCGATATGAGGTCGGCCGCGCCGCAGTCCTTGAGCATGAATCCCGACGCGCCTGCGGCGAGTGCTTCATAGGCGTATTCATCTAGATCGAAGGTGGTTAGGGCAATTACGCGGGTGGGGTACCCGGCGGCAGTGATTGCTCGCGTTGCTTCTAACCCGTTCATGTGCGGCATGCGGATATCCATGCAGCACACGTCCACTTCCAAACCGCTTTCAAGCAGTTCGAGCGCTTCGTTGCCGTTTGCAGCCTCGCCGACCACCTCGATATCCGGCGCGGTGCTAAGTACTAAGCGAAAGCCGGTTCGTACCAGTTGCTGGTCGTCGACAAGCAATACGCGAATCATGCCTTGACCTCCTGGCCTGCAATTGGCACCTGTGCAACCACTGCGAAGCCTCCTTCGTCCCGTGGGGCTGCAACAAGATCCCCTCCGACGCTTCGAGCTCGCTGGGTCATGTTCGCAATTCCGTTGCCGCGGGCGCCGTCGGTTTGGCGGGCAGCGCCATTATCGACGATCTCGACGCGGACGTGCTCACCCACTTCGGCGACGGCCACGTACGCTTGGGCCCCTTCACCGGCGTGGCGCATGACATTTGTGAGGGCCTCTTGCACGATGCGGTACAAAGCGACTTGAGCAGAGGGCAAAAGCGGGGAGTTTGCAAGGTCGTCGGGGCTTCGAAGTTCGAAGCGCTTACCCGTGGGGTCGCACGATCGCACCAGGTCAGGCAATTGCTCCAAGGTGGGCTGCGGGGCATGGTCTTCGGTCTCGGAACTGACTGCACGAACCAGGTTGCGGGTGTCCTGTAGTGCCTGCACAGCGGCCGCGTGTGCGGAACTGATTGCCTCATAGGCTCCAGGCGGGCAGTTCTGAGACTGGTTGAGCACATGCGCCGCGGCATCCGTCTGTACTGCGATGACCGACAAGGAGTGGGCGAGGATGTCGTGAAGATCTGCGGCGATACGCGATCGTTCCTGTTCTACGGCGAGTTGAGTGGTGAGGCGATGGTCGCGTTCGGTTTGCGCTGCTTGGACGGCGAGCATGGTTGTGCGCTCTCGATGCATGCGGACAACCACACCAATCAACACGGCACCGATCACCGGGATCGCGGAAACGAACAGCACCGGGATCGGATCGAGAACCCAATCGACGAGCGTGCGTGCTGGCCGAAGTGTCGAACTGTTCCACCGGAACCATGTGTGGACGGTCATCGCGAGCACTGATGCCACAGTCCACCAGCGTGTGGTCTTCGATCCTCGCCGAACAGCGATGAAGCACAAGCCGATGAGCGGGACGACGTTGCCGGAGGTGAGATCTGCGGCATCCGCAAGCCGCCCCAGAAACACCTGCCCCACGAGCGCGGGGACGCTGAGTATCACGGTGAGTTCCGGGATGGCGAACAGGAATATCAGGGGCAGGGTGAATGCCAGTGCAAGAAGGAGATTGGGCCACTCATCGGGGAGCGGGTACCGGGCTAGTGCTCCGATCGTGAGCAAGGGAAAGGAAAGCGTCGCAACTATGCAGCCCCATACTAATGGGCGGGTTTTGACGCGTTCGGCGAAATCCTCAACCATGCTCTGTATTGTCCTCCGTTGTCGTTACGCAATACATCCTCCTGCAGTAGATGAACTTTGTGTACCGCAGTCCGATGTGGCGACGCGTGGGCCTCAGGGACACTGTCGCCATGACACATCCTCCCTTGCTGCATGTACACGCAGTCGAAAAGACCTACGGCACCGGTGCGGGCGCGGTCCGGGCGCTTGACCAGGTGAGCTTGGATGTTCCGCGTGGGCAGTTCCTCGCAATCATGGGCCCGTCCGGTTCTGGAAAATCCACTCTTCTTCAATGTGCTGCAGGCCTGGACACCGTGGATGCGGGACAGGTCGTGTTGGACGGCGACGTGCTCACTGCGATGCGCGACGACCAGCTCACCATCACCCGGCGTGACCGGATTGGATTCATTTTCCAGGCGTTCAACCTGATTCCTACGCTCACCGCGCGAGACAACATTGTCTTGCCATTGAAAATGGCCAAACGCACGGCGGATCCGGTTTGGTTTGATCACGTTGTGGGGATGCTGGGCTTGCAGGACCGCCTCACTCATAAACCGACGGAGCTTTCCGGAGGGCAGCAACAACGTGTTGCTGTCGCCCGCGCGCTTATCACTCAGCCGGACATCATCTTTGCTGATGAACCCACCGGCGCGCTTGACCAAGCTACGAGTGCGAGCCTCATTCGGTTCTTAAGGCGCCTCACGGATGAGCTCAACCAAACTCTCGTCATGGTCACCCATGACGCAGCCGTGGCCGAATGGGCTGATCGAATCGTGGAGCTTCGCGATGGCAGTATTGCCAGAGACATCGTTGCCAGGCCGGTGAATTAGCGTGCTCCGTATCTCTCGCACTTCGCCAGCGAACTTAATCGCTGCCCTGTTTGCTACAGCGCTCGTGACATTCACCGTTTTCCTCCAAGCGGGTGTACGCGGAGATCTCGAGCGAGCCGTGCGCACCGCAACCGGCGACGCTGACCTCATTGTCACCCTCACCGGTGCTGACTCGGCATTACCCGCAGATCTCATTGGGGGGATCAGGGCAGTGCCAGGAGTAGAGAAGGTCGAAGAACAGACTGCCGGTATCGCGGTGGTCGACGATGAAATAGGCTCAGCCATCGAAGTGCAGTCGCTTCTCGACGAAACGTTGTTCCGCCTCACTGCGGGGCGTATGCCCACCAGTGACAAAGAGTCGGTCATTGTGGAAACCCCAGGAAAGCCGATGCGTTATCTGCCCGGCGCCGAGATCAACCTCAAGAATAACGGGGGCGGTTCCGAAACCATCGTCGTTGTCGGCACCGCGGAGGCTGACCCCGGCGCGACGATGGAGCCGTCCCTGCCCACGCTTCTGTGTTCGCGCAGTGCCGCTCAGCGGCTGTTGGGGATCGCGGGAAGCAACGCAGCATTTGTTCATGTAAGAGGCAGCGTCGACGATGTTCGGGCACAGGTTGCCGAGAAAGTTGCTCAATTTGGCACTACCGCGCGAGTCGAGAGCAGCAGCGAATACGTTGCTGCGAACGCGTCGAAGTACGAAGCTGGCACACAAACTGTAATGCTCGCGCTGCGTCTGCTTACCGCTGTCGCCTTACTTGCTGCGCTCGTGGTGGTTGGTAACAACCACAGACTTCAGCTTGCACGCCGTACGAGGGAGATTGCGCTACTGCGGAGCATAGGTGCTTTGCGGCGCCAGGTGTTTACGTCTGTAATTGCCCGCGCCGCTGTCGCCGGCGCACTTGGTGCGGCGGGCGGAATCGCACTTGGCGTGGTTGCCGGAGTTTTGGCGCTGAAGGGGATGCCTGCCGCGTCAACAGATGCGGGATTCTGGATGCGGCTGATCGCGCTTGGATTGGCTGCTGGAGTTTTTCCTAGCCTGTTGTCGTCTGTGAGGCCGGCTCGACGGGCAACTCGTGTCGCGCCAGTCGAAGCCCTTCGTCGGACGGAGCCAGCAGTCCGGACAACTGGCGGTTCTCGTGGTGGGGGTGGTTCGCGCACGGTGTTGGCGGTGTTGCTCGTCTTCACCGGGATAGCTGTTACCGTCACCGGCGGGGCCACTCAGTCGCTGGCCCTGGTGATCACAGGAGCGCTCCTCGCATGTGCCGGCTTGTTGAGCCCTGGAGCGCAAATCTTTACGAGTACGGCACTGGGTTTCGGCCGGATAGCAATTGCTCGAGGGGGAGCGCACGCGGAGCTTGCCAGCGAGCAGCTGCGGCGCCACCCCGGGCGATCTGACGCCACCGCAGCGGCAGTGTGGCTAGGGGCGACATTAATGGCAGCGTTGCTCTCCGGAAGCGCCACGGCCCAGGCCACGTTGGGCGAAATTGTCGAGGCTGCGACACCAACCGACATCATTGTCACTCCAGCCGGAGACACGGACAACCCTGTGGAGCTAGGCAACCGCGTGAGTCAGCTTCCCCAGGTTGCAAATACTGCCGTCGTGTCAGACGTCGTGCTTGACGCGGAGTTCGCTGCATCGCCGGATAGTGACGGTCCGATGACCGTGACAGCGTGGACCCCGCAGCTAGGTAGCGTGCTTCGCACCGACGCGATCATCCCTGAACCCGAGCCAGGGACGATCATTTTGCCACCCACACCGGAGACCACTGCGGGGTCAGGGCTAGTCACCGTCACCCTCCGTCAGTCTGGCAATGCACACCCCTTCGATATCACGGTTATTCAAGGCACGCCCCTGATGGGCATCGTGCACCAATCGGATCTTGCACGATTCGCGGTGTCGACGCCCAGCGTGTGGGTGAAGGTGGTACCCGGAGCTGACCCACTTGACGCGGCGGATGCGATTGGCGAGCTACCCGGTGTGGCAACGCTGACCAACCCGGCCGTCCAACGCCTCGAGACGGATGCGGAACTCGCACAATTCGTTGTGCTCGGACTCACGTTTCTCGCCGTAGCTCTGATCATCGCCGTAGTGGGACTATCCAACACCGTGGCGCTCTCAGTCACCGAGCGCTACCGAGAAATAGGTCTGCTTCGTGCCCTTGGAGCCCGGCGCACCCAAATTACAGGGATGATCCTGATTGAAACGTTGCTGCTTGCTCTCGCTGCCGGGCTCATTGGCGTGGTATTCGGAGTGCTCTTCGGCGTTGCTGGGGCGAATGCGTTACTAGGAGGCGAGAAGCTCCATGTTGTGACAGCGATCCCGTGGGCTTCGCTCGCCGCACTGGTGGCGGGCTTGCTCGCAGCTTCGGCGATTGGAGCAGTGCTACCGGCGCGCCGGGCCGCGGCTATTCCGCCGGCTGCGGCGCTCGCGCAGTAGCGGCTAATCAATAGCAGGTACTAGGGGCTACAGTGACTGTCATGACGCAGCCCAACACCGAATCCCTTGCCCGCGCGGAGAAGAAAGCCGCATCCACCGTGGACATGGGCGCAAAGCGATGGGTGCTCGCCGCCGCGGTGGCCATCTATCTGGTGGCGCTGTTCCTGCCGTTCGTCGGCGGAGCGTCGCTGTGGCAGGTGCTCGCCGCCACCGACGCGGCGAAGGACGCCCAGACCGCGATCACGGAGTACGTCTTCGCGTGGATCTCGCTTATCGGCGTCGGTGTGCTGACCACGCTTGCCGTGGTGACACAGCGATTCGCACTGGCAGTACCTGCATGGATGGTCACCACCGTCTCGCTGGTCTACTCCGTGCTTGGCATCTGGCTGCGCAACTCCAACGCCTCCGGCATTAGTCGTGGTCCCGGCTACTACCTAGTCCTGCTCGCGGTAGTGATTGTGGTGTTCACGGTGTTGCCGCTGATTCTGTCGCGCAACGAGGAGCAGGCGGCCGTCGCGAGAAAGCGCGCCGAGGCGCAAGGCAAGGATGAGGTTGCGCTCGCGCAGTGCGCGGCGACGAGGGAGCAGGAAAACCCGTTGCTTATCGACGACCGCCGCGCCCGCGCAGCAGAGCGACACCGCAAATCCTTGGACTAACAGGTACAAGTTCGGGGAGGGTCCCCAGCCCGCAAAAGCCGATATCGGCATGTAGCGTGACCCCCGATCCGCGAACTGGGCTTTTGTGGCAGCTCACCCTGTAAACGCCGATATCGGCGTTTACAGGGTGAGCGCGCTGCCTAACTTTTCTGCCACGCGGTGGTGGAGGAAACCACCTCAGCGTTAAGCCCGCGCATGATGGCGTTCGCCGCGGGCGAGTCGGCGGGGTAGGAGCAGTAGACCGTCTCCAGGTCCTCCCAGATCTCTTTGGCGCGCGTCAGCGACGCGCGCAGCAGTGCCGAGCCGATGCCGCGGCCGCGGTGCTCGGGCAGCACATAGACAAGGCCCAGCTCGCAGACCTTTGCATCGTCTGCGAGGAAGCGCACCACCTCGCACAATCCGACGATCACGCCGTCGACGTAGGCGAGGCCCGTCAGCTGCGCGCCGCCGCGGTCCTGCAATCTGGCGCCGGCGTCGCGGATGCGCTGGATGTCCCACTCGATGGTGTCCATGACCAGCTCGCCGCGCGGGTAGTCGCGCGACGCCGCCGTGAGCAGGCGGGAGAACTGCTCCACCTCGTTCGCGCCTGCTTTGCGGCGCGAGAAGAATCCCGGCCCCTCGATGACCGCAAACTCGACGTTCTCCGTGTCCACGGCGTCCGGCAGCCCCTCAATCGCGGAGATGGAAAACGTGCCCTGGTCCTCCCGGAATGCTGGCGCGTAGCCGTAGCCCCGCACGTGCGGCGGCTCATCGGCGTCGAGGGCGTGGGTGACCCACAGTTGGCGGGTGGGGCGGGAAAGGCGGGCCGACAGGGCGTCGAGAAGCAAAAGAGCGCTTTCCCACGGTGCGTCGGGGATGGGCTCGCCCGGAAGGGGAGCGAGCTCCGAGTCGAACGTGAAGTTCGCTTCGATCACCCCGCGGTCCTCCAGCAGGGGCAGGGAAACGAACAGCCAGGCGTCGAGGAAGTCGAGGTCCTCGGCGAAGAGTTCCGGGTAGCCCAAGTCGGTCACCGGTCGCAGGTGTTGCGAGGACGTCAGGCCGAACAGCATCGCCTCGGACTCTGTGGAGGGCTCGAGGCGCTTGGCAATGTGCGCCGCGGACACGCCGGAGGTGGCAAGACCCGTGATGTCCTGGATGGCCAACGTGGCGGAAAAGGCGTAGCCCCCGACCACGGCTTCGCCAGCATCGGCAGCATCCGGTCGGGGGACGAAAAGGTGGGGGTGGAGCACTCGCAGAAACTTACTAGCCCTCGTTGACGGCCTTGGCGGCGACGTCGGCGAACTCCTGCCACTGCTTCGCCTGCTCGCGGAGGGAGGCGGCCTTGGTGGCGTCGCCCTTGGCCTCGGCGGCCTCGGCCTGCTTGGTAAAGTCGTCGGCCTTGACCTGGAACTGGTTGACCTTGTCCTGCTGCGCCGGGTCGGTCTTGCGCCAGCGAGAATCCTCCGCCTCGGACACGCGCTGCTCGATGCGGCCGATCTTGTCCTCGAACTCGCGCACACGCCCGCGCGGGACAAAGCCGATCTCGTCCCACTTGTCTTGCAGCTCGCGCAGCTTCGACTTCGCCGCGCCGAGGCCCTTCGCGGGATCGATCTGCGAGTCGTACTCGGCGATCAGCGCGTCCTTTGCCTCCGCGTTGGCCTCGAATTCACGGTCGCGCTCGGCGTTGACGGCGTTGCGGGCCTCGAAGAAGTGGTCCTGGGCGGCGCGGAAGCGCTCCCACAACTTGTCATCCACCTCGCGCGGGGCGCGGCCGGCGGCCTTCCACTCCGTCATCAGGTCGCGGTACGCGCGGGCAGTGTGGCCCCAGTCGGTGGAATTCTTCAGCGCCTCGGCACGCTCGACCAGTTCCTCCTTGGTCTTCCTGGCCTGTGCGCGGTTGCGGTCCAGCTCGGCGAAGTGGGAGCCGCGGCGGCGGTTGAAGCTGTCGCGGGCGCGGGAGTAGCGCTTCCACAGCTCGTCGTCGGTTGCGCGGTCGATGCCGCGGATGCCGCGCCACTCCTCCAAAATTTCGCGGATGCGGTCGCCCGCGGCCTTCCACTCCGTGGAGTTCTCCGCCAGGTCCTCGGCCTCAGCGGCGAGCGCTTCCTTGCGGGCGATTGCTTGCTCGCGGCGCTGCGCCTTCTGCTCTTTCGCCTTCTCGCGCGCGGTATCGGAGGCGTCGATGGCCTTGTCCAGGCGGGCCTCCACGGCGTCGATGTCGCCGATCACGGCTGCGTCATCAAGCGATGCCTTGAGTGCCTCAGCAGACTTGCGCAGCGCATCCGCGTCCTCCGGGTGGGCGCGCAGGCGCGTCTCGATGAGCTCCACCTCGGTGACCAGGTCGTCGTAGCGCTGGCCGTAGTGCGCCAGGCCCTCTGCGGGCGTGCCCGCCTGCCAGGAACCGATCTGGCGCTCCTCGCCGCCGCGGGTGAGGAAGACGTTGCCCTCATCGTCCACGCGACCGAACTTGGACGGGTCCGACGGTTCGCGTGCCGGCAGGGGAGCCGGGGTGACGGTCTTCGCCGCTGCTCCGGGGCGCGGCCCGGGCTTCTTCGCCATCGCGGCCGGCGACGGCGCCTTGGTGCCCGGGGTCGGAGTGGAGTTCGAATCGGTCATGGTGGACATCCTTTCCGCGGCCTTTGACATGGCCGCACTGTGCCGCGCGTCGCGGCTGCCTTGCGCAATGCGTGCGATATTACCGGCACTTCACGCTCTGCGGGGTGCAAACGGGGCGCTGGGTAGGGTTGTGCGCGTGAGACCAAACCTGTGGATCGTGCCGGGATCGCCGGCACTCGCGCTTTCGCCTAGCGACGACGCTTCGCACCGCCTCGTACTGGCCGTCCGCGCGCTCGCAGAGACTGCCGGCGGCAGGGCGATCGACATCGTCTGCTCGCTGGATGAGCGCTGGCGCACCGCCCACACCGGGTCCTTTGCTGCCTGGGGCGGGCCGGAGATCACCGTGCGTGCAGGCAAGCACTTAGGCGAGCTGGTCGCACGTTTCGCGTTGGGGGATCCGGAAGTGCGCGAGGTCCGCGGCGAGATCGGCACCCCCGACCCGGACGCGGTGACCGTGGTGGTGCTCGACGGCCCTGCCGGGCTGACGCAGCGCGCCCCGCTCGCGCTGGTCGACGGCGCGCCGGAGTACCACCAGCGGCTGTGCGGGTGGCTGGACGGTGGGCAACCGGAGGTCGTCGATAAGCAATTGCTCGAACCCGCGTTGTGGCATGAACTGGCGACGCTGCGGCCGCAAAAGGCGACATTGCTGGACCACGACGACACCTTGGGCGTGGGACGCTACGTAGCGGAGTGGAGCGTATGAAACCGATCGCAGTAGTGGGCCCGACCGCCAGCGGCAAGTCGGCGCTTGGCATCGCGTTGGCGCACGAGTTCGACGGCGAAGTGGTCAACGTGGACTCGATGCAGCTGTACAAGGGAATGGACATCGGCACCGCGAAGCTGCCCGTGGAGGAGCGGGAGGGCATCCCGCACCACCTGCTGGACATCTGGGAAGTGACGAAAACGGCCTCGGTGGCCGAGTACCAGGAGCTTGCGGTCGCGACGGCGGAAGAAATCATGGCGCGCGGCAAGACGCCGGTGCTGGTGGGCGGCTCCATGCTGTACGTGCAATCGCTTATCGACGCCTGGTCGTTCCCGCCCACCGACCCCACCGTGCGCGCGAAGTATGAAGCCCGTCTCGGCGAGATCGGGGTGGACGCGCTGCACGTGGAGCTGGCCGAGGTGGACCCGGCCGCCGCGCGCGTCATCGAGGACAAAGACCCGCGGCGCACCGTGCGCGCGCTTGAGGTGATCGAGCTAACCGGCAAACCGTTTCAGGCCTCCCAGCCGCCGAAGAACGCAGCACCCCGCTGGGGTACGCGCATCCTGGGGCTGCGCACGAACGCCGAGTGGCTGAACCCGCGCATCGAGCTGCGCACGCGCAAGATGTTTGAGCAGGGGCTTATCGACGAAACACGCGGCCTGGTAGACGCCGGCCTCGTACGCGATTCCACCGCCGGCCGGGCGATCGGCTACGCGCAGGTGCTGGCGATGCTCGACGGCGAGCTCACCGAGGACGAGGCCGTGGAGCAAACGATCACCGGCACTCGCCGGTACGTGCGCCGCCAACGCTCCTGGTTCAACCGCGACCCGCGAACCATGTGGCTGGACGCGGCCGGCGCGGACGTTATGGGCGCCGCGTTAGACTCGCTGGCGTGAAATTCATTAAAGCGCACGCCACCGAAAACGACTTCGTTGTTCTTATTGACGTTGAAGACCAACTCGACGTCACCCCGGAGCAGGTCGAATTCCTCTGCGACCGCCGCGCCGGTGTCGGCGGCGACGGGTTGCTGCGCGTGGTGCGCCGCGGGGGAGCCGAAGGCATGTGGTTTATGGATTACCGCAACGCCGACGGCACCATCGCGGAGATGTGCGGCAACGGCATCCGCGCGTTCGCCCACGTGCTGGTGGCCGAGGGGCTCGAGGACGCGACCGAGTTCGACGTTGACACCCGCGCCGGTGTCAAGCACATCCGGGTGATCTCCGCCGACTGCGCCGACGCGATTGTCTCCGTGGGCATGGGACGCGTTGAGGTCACCGGTGTCTCCACCGCGGCGATGGGCGAGCAGCAGTTCGCGGGCATCGGCGTGGACGTGGGCAACCCCCACCTGGCGTGCGTGATCCCGGGGCTGACCCCCTCGAACCTGGCCGACATGGAGTTTGTGGCCCCTGAGTTCGACCCCGAATTTTTCCCCAAGGGCGTCAACGTGGAAGTGCTCACCGAGCTGGATCAGGGAGCCGTGCACATGCGCGTGTGGGAGCGTGGCGTGGGCGAGACCCGCTCCTGCGGCACCGGCACAGTCGCTGCCGCGCAGGCCGCACTGGCGGACGCGGGCATTGAGAACGGCTCCGTAATCGTGAACGTGCCGGGCGGGGCCGTCGAGGTCCTGCTCGAAGACGGCGAGGCCACGATGACCGGCCCGTCCACGATCGTGTTCCGCGGGGAGCTGGCGGACGAGCTGTAGATTCGGACCTACGCCGGGCCGATCTCTTTCGCGGCCCGGCGTGCGTCGTCCCAGGCCTCCTGCAGCTCAAAGGCGCGCTCGTCGGCGACGGTGAGGATGCGCTCCAGCTGCGCCTTGTCGGTGGAGGTGGACTGCAGGTAGCCGTCGATGCGTTCCAAAAAGCGGCGGGCGGAAGAGGCGCGCAGGAGAAATTCGTTGACCTGCGGCACTGAATTGTCCGGGTTTGCCAGGGCGGGGTAGTGCAGCGTGCGGTCCGCGATGTCGGATGCGGTCGCGCCGTGCTGCAGCTGTTCGTAGGCGTCGAGCACCTCGGCGATGTCGTCGCGCGCGTACTGCAGCGACGATCGGATCGCCAGCACCTCCGGGTCCACCTGCATGCGGCGCGCGAACAGGACCGCGCCGATGATGAGCAGCACTGACAGCAACAATCCCGGCAACTTGAGCGAGAGCACAAGCACCACGCAAGCGGCCAGGACAAACGCGCCAAGCAGCGCTCTGGAGAGATCCCTGTTCGGTGAGCTCATCGGGAAGCCCCTGTAACGGCTAGTGGCCGCCGCACCCGCAGGATCCGCCGCAGCCTCCGCAGCCGCCGCCGGAAGGAGTCGGGATGGAACCGGCCATCACGGCGGTGCCGGCGATGACGGAATCGCGCGCGGGCAGCTCGCCGTCCGGCAGGCACACGTCGAACGGGAAGACAGCATCTACGGAGACGTGGATGAAGCGCTGGCCGGTCAGCGCGGAGGTGCGGTACTCCGCCTCCAGCACGCGGGCAGAAAACTCTGCGCTTGCATCCGGGGTGGTGGCGCTGCCGCTTGCCACGGCCTCGGCGCCGGGGGAGGTCACGGTGCCCACGACAGCGCCCGGGTGCAGCGCCAGGTAGGCGTCGGTGGATTCGTAGCGGTCAACCGCCAAGCCCAGGGCGGTGACGGACAGTTCCTGCCACTCGAGCGCGGGATCGTCCACAAGCAGCGGCTCCTGCGCGAGGTTCACCGTCAGCGACGCAATGGCGTTGCCGCGGGGATCGACCACATCGGCCAGCGCGACGACGTCGTTAAGCGGCGTGATGTGCGCGTAAGTGCGGGTGACGGACTCGAAGCCCGCGAAGGTGGCAAACGGCTCCACAGCCAGGATGTTCAGTTGCGCGCCCGACGGGTCGGTGTACTGGATCAGCTGGCCGCCGCGCACCTCGCCAACGACGGCGAGGTGGTCGGTGGCGATCGCGGCCTCAACCGCGTCCTGCCACTTGTTAAAGCTCAAGCCGAGTGCGGAAAGATCGGTGCTCACTGCTGTGCTCATGGCCGTAGATTCTAATCAATCGCCCCGACCGGGAAGAATCCTGGGCCTTTCTGCGTTTAATCGGGTAGATATGACAGTGACAGATTCAACACACAGGAAAGATCGCTTTTTGCTTGAAGACGAACTGACGCCCGAGCAACGAACCCACGAAGAGCTGCTGCGACAGGCGTTTCGCCATAACGAGCCACAGCCCGGCGCAGAACCTTCCGTCGGCGCCCTAGACCTGGCGGACCGCAACTCGTTCCGCTCCGTTGCCGGAGCCACGGAGCTGCGCTCCGAAGACCACGTCGACATTTACGAGGTGGAGTACCGCAAGCTCCGCATCGAACAAGTCCTCCTCGTCGGTGCTTGGACCGAAGGCACCGTCAAAGAGATCGAGGCGAGCATGTGGGAGCTGGCGGCGCTGGCGAAAACCGCCGGTGCCGAGGTGCTGGACATGCTGTACCAGAAGCGCGATAAGCCGGACCCGGGCACCTATATCGGCTCGGGCAAGGTGGCGGAGCTGCGCGAGATCGTGCAGGCCACCGGCGCTGACACGGTGATTTTCGACGGCGAGCTGTCGCCCTCGCAGATGATCGCGCTTGAGGAAGCACTGAAGATCAAGGTGATCGACCGCACAATGCTCATCCTGGACATCTTTGCCCAACACGCTAAAAGTAAAGAGGGTAAAGCCCAGGTGAGCTTGGCGCAGATGGAGTACCTCTACAGCCGCACCCGCGGTTGGGGCGGCAACCTGTCGCGCCAGGCCGGCGGCCGCGCCGGCTCCAACGGCGGTGTGGGCCTGCGTGGTCCCGGTGAGACGCGTATCGAGGCGGACCGTCGCCGCCTGCGCACCGAGATGGCCAAGCTGCGCCACCAGCTGCGCGACATGACCACGGCGCGCGAGGTCAAGCGCGCGAAGCGCCAGCGCTCCACCATCCCGAAGATCGCCATTGCCGGTTACACCAACGCGGGCAAGTCCTCGCTGATCAACGCGATGACGGGTGCAGGCGTGCTGGTGGAAGACGCGCTGTTTGCCACCCTGGACCCGTCCACCCGCAAGGCGAAGCTCGCGGACGGGCGCAACGTGGTGCTCACCGACACCGTCGGGTTCGTGCGCCACCTGCCCACGCAGCTGGTCGAGGCGTTCAAATCCACGCTGGAAGAGGTCGCGGGTGCAGACCTCGTGCTGCATGTCGTGGACGGCTCCGACGCGTTCCCGCTGAAGCAGATCGAGGCCGTCAACGAGGTGCTCGCGGAGGTCACCCGCGATTCCGGCGAGGAGATGCCCCCGGAGATCGTGGTGGTAAACAAGATCGACGAGGCCGATCCGCTCGTGCTAGCCGAGCTGCGCCACGCGTTTGAGAAAACCGGTCGCACGGCCGTGTTCGTCTCCGCGCTCACTGGCGAGGGGATCGATGAGCTTGAGGCGCGCATTGAGCAGCACCTCAACTCCATTGACGCGCACGTGACCATGGTGGTGCCCTACACCCGCGGCGATGTAGTCAGCCGCGTCCACGACGAGGGCACGGTGCGCTCGGAGGAGTACGAGGAGGCAGGCACGCGTATCGACGTCCGCCTGCCCCGCGTCCTGGCTGAGCAGTACGCGGAGTTCGTGGTTAGCTAGCTAGCGGCTGAGCTTGGCCGCGGCGTCCTCGTCGAGGATCACCGTGGTGCGCGGGTGGTTCTGCAGCACCGATGCCGGGCAGCCCGGTGTCACCGGACCTTCCACGAGGGCCTTGACCGCGTCAGCCTTGTTCGGGCCGGTGGCGATGAGCACGATGGTGTGCGCCTCCATGATGGTGCCCACGCCTTGGGTCAGTGCCTTGCGGGGCACCTGGTCCTCGTTGTCGAAGAAGCGGGCGTTGTCCGCCACGGTCGTGGGGTGCAGGTCAATCTCGCGGGTGCGCGAATCAAGCGCGCTGGGGGGTTCGTTGAACGCGATGTGGCCGTTGGCGCCAACGCCGAGGATCTGCACGTCCACGCCGCCGGCTGCGGTGATGCGCTCCTCGTAGCTGCGGGCTTCTGCCTCGGGGTCTGCCGCCAGGCCGTCGAGAGACTGCACCTTCGCATCGTCGATATCGATGTGGTCGGTGAACTCGCGGCGGATGGTTGCGTAGTAGGACTGCTCATCGGAGCGTTCCAACCCGACGTACTCGTCTAAGAGGAACGCGTCGCACTGGGCGAAGCTCAGATTCTCCTCGCGGTGGCGGCGGGCCAACTCCATGTACGTGGGGTTCGGGGTCGAACCCGTGGCCAGGCCGAGCGTCGCGCCGTCACGCACGAACGGTTCAATAAGGTCGGCTGCGGACACGCCTACTTCTTCGGCGGTGGGGCGCACAATAATTTCCATGATGCTCAAAATAGCAAGGGCACTCTGAGAGCTGTTCACTTTGTCCGCCCGCTACCCCCGGCACAGGAAAATTCAGGCGGCGGGGTGATAATGGCATTTCGTGACTCACACTTTCGGCTGGACCCTTCACGGAGACGGGCGCACTGTGCGCCCCGGGGCAGTTGTCGCCCCGGACGAGCGGCTGAGCTGGCCGCGCACCATCGGCATCGGCATGCAGCATGTGGTGGCCATGTTTGGCGCCACACTGCTTGTGCCAACCCTGACCGGCTTCCCGGTGAACACCACGCTGCTGTTCTCCGGCCTGGGAACCATCATCTTTCTGCTGATCACCCGCAACAAAGTGCCCAGCTACCTGGGCTCATCTTTCGCCTTCATCGCACCGTTGACGGCCTCGCAACAGTACGGTGTCGGTGCGCAGCTGGGTGGGGTGCTGCTGACTGGTGCGGCGCTCATTCTCGTCGGCATCATCGTGGAATGGGCGGGCAAGCGCGTCATCGACGCGGTCATGCCGCCCGTGGTCACCGGCGCCATCGTCGCGCTCATCGGCTTCAACCTCGCGCCGACGGCGGTGTCGAACGTGGAAACCCAGCCCTGGGTAGCGGGCGTGACACTGCTGACGGTTGTGGTGGTCACCGTTGCCACCCGCGGACTGCTTTCGCGCCTGTCCATCCTCATCGGCGTGCTCGTCGGATGGCTGTTCGCAGCTTTGACGGGAGGCTTAGGCGAGGACGCCTTGCAAACCATCGGCGACGCACCCTGGATCGGCCTGCCGCAGTTCCACCGCCCGGAGTTCCACGTCTCCGCGGTGCTGGTGACCTTGCCGGTGCTGGTGGTGCTGATCGCCGAGAACGTCGGCCACGTAAAGGCAGTGTCCGAGATGACCGGGCGCAACCTCGACGATATGCAGGGCCGTGCGCTGATCGGCGACGGTATCGCCACCACGCTCGCCGGCGGTTTCGGCGGCTCCGGCACTACCACGTACGCCGAGAACATCGGAGTGATGGCAGCGACGAAGGTGTACTCCACAGCCGCGTACTGGGTCGCCGCCGCGTTTGCGATCGTGCTCGCGTTCATCCCGAAGTTCGGCGCCGTGATCTTTACCATCCCCGCCGGCGTGCTCGGCGGCGCGTGCCTGGTGCTCTACGGGCTCATCGGCATGCTGGGCGTGCGCATCTGGCAGGACAATAAGGTCGACTTCACCGATCCCGCGAACCTCACAGCGGCCGCGGTGGCGCTGATTGTGGGCATCGGCAACCTCACCCTGGACGTGGGCGCCGTGACGTTAGAAGGTATCGCGCTGGGCTCGGTCGGCATCATCGTGATCTACCCGCTGATGCGCTGGGCGTACGACACGTTGGGGGAGGGGCAGTACCGCAAGGACTTCGAGGTGGCGAAGCCGTCGACGTTCTAGCGTCCGGTACTTACTGCACGTGAAAACGCCCGGGCGCGTGGCCCGGGCGTGAGCTCGTCGAGAAGCGAAAAGCGGTTACTCTTCGTCGAGGTTCTGCTCGATCAGCGCCGCGATCTTCTCTACCGCATCGGCGTTGTCAGAAGTGACCGTGACCTCGTCGCCGTGCTCCGCACCCATCGCCATGATCATCAGCGAGGAGGCAGCGTCCGTCTCGTCGTCATCGTCGCCACCGACAAGGGTCAGCAGAATCTCGTCGTCGTACTCGCCTGCAGCATCGGCGATCACCGTTGCAGGGCGTGCGTGCAGCCCGACGGTGGAACCGACCTTCACAGTCTTGGAAGCCATTCGGGTGTCCTTTCCGTTGTTTTCATTCAGGTCTGCAACGAGTGTAGGTCGCAAACAGGCGAAGATGCCACCATATCCGCGGAGAAAACCCCGCAGCGTTGCGTTGGCATGCGCCGGGCCGAGTGGCTCTGGCCACTACGGCTGTGCGAGCACAACCTCGACCCCGTGCGAGCGCAGCTCGTCCACGAAGGCCGATGGGGCTTCGGCGTCGGTGATCACCACATCGATATCCGCAAGCGGCGCGAAGCTGACCACGTAGTCGTTGCCAAGCTTCGTGGAATCGCAAAGCACGACTACGCTGCGCGCATTGGTCACCATCGCGGCCTTCACCGCCGCCTCCTGGGCGTCTACTGTGGAAAGGCCGTGGCCGATGGACAACGCATTAGTTCCCACGAACGCCACGTCAGCGCGCAGGAGGGCGAGCGTGCGAAGCGCGGTACTGCCGACAACCGCCTGGCTGATCGGCCGGACGGAACCGCCGAGGAGCTGCACGTCATTCAGACCAGAATCGCTCAGCTCTAAGGCAGTGGGGATGGAGTTGGTCACCACCGAGTACTCCCGGTCCCCACGGGTTTCCGCAAGACGCTTGCCCAAGCTGCTGATGGTAGTGCCCGAGTCCAAAAAGATCGTGCTGCTCTGGGCATCCGGAACAAACTGCAGCGCAGTTTCCGCAATCGCGGCCTTGGCGGCTAGCGACGCTCGTTGACGGGTATCGAGCGGGATCTCGGTTGAACGGTAAGACTGGTTCGCCACCGCGCCGCCGTGGACGCGGTGCACCGCGCCTTCATCATGCAACGCCGAAAGGTCACGGCGGATCGTCTCCGCGGTGACGTCGAAGCGCTGCGCCAACTCGGTGACGTTGACGCGGCCTTCAACTGCGGTCAAAGACGCGATTTGGCGTCTACGCTCCTCGGCGTACATCTATCTCCTGCGCTTCTAGCTGTGCGGCATCCAGTCCGTGGATCGGCGGGGTGTACGGTGCAAACGCACCGACTAAAGAGTACGGAACACCGAGATGACGCGCCCCATGATCTCCGCCTCGTCGCCCTTGATCGGCTGGAAAGCGTCATTGTGGGGCAACAGCCACACACCGGTGGAGTCGCGGTGGAACTCCTTCACCGTCGCCTCGCCGTCCAGAAGCGCCGCGACGAATTCCCCCTCCTCCGCGTTCGGCTGGGAGCGGACCACAACCCAGTCGCCGTCGAGGATGCCAGCCTCGCGCATGGATTCGCCGACGACCTTGAGCATGAACACGTCGCCGTCGCCGAGCAGCTCCTCGGGCAGCGGGTAGTAGGTGTCCACGTTCTCCTCGGCGAGGATCGGCGCACCTGCCGCGATCTGGCCGACCACCGGCACGTAGCGCGCGTTTCCGGAATCCTCCGGCTTCGCCTCCTGCGGCTTGCGCTTCTTACGCCCAGTCTCCGGCAGCTGGCGCAGGTCCACTGCGCGCGGCTTGTTCGGGTCGCGGCGAAGGAAACTCTTCTTTTCCAGTTCCTTGAGCTGGTATGCGACGGAGGAGGTGGACTGCAAACCGGCGGCATCGCCAATCTCTCGGATGCTCGGCGGGTAACCGCGCAGAACAACTGCGTCTTGGATGACCTGGAGGATTCGGCGCTGACGGTCAGACAGAGCGTTGTAATCCGGGTTGCCGGGCTCGGACTTCTTTCGTGCCATGACGTTCTCCTTGGGCTCGGTGGCGTTGTGCGCCTACGAACCTACCAGATAGGGCACTCATGTTCGATGGTTACGAGGTTTGGGTGGACACGCATCGGCCGTGGTGCTATAAATCGAACACGTAATCGTATTCGAACAAATGAACGTTAGAACGTTCGAGCGTGTCGGCGCCGAACGTAATGTGTGCCGCGAAACGAAGGGAGACCCAACATGTCTGTAGCAATCAATCCAGTACACAATGCATTCGTATCTCGCCCGGGTGCCGCAGCCGTGGTTCCCCCGGCGGAGGTTTGGGATGTAGATTCTGCGTCGCAGCACCGAACCAGCGGTGCCGGTGTTCGAACCATTTCCGGATCCCATCGAACGAGTGCTCGTTCGGCGTCCACAGCGGTTTCGGGCGGTTCCCCCGATGCGAACACGTTCGAAACACGGCACGAGACGCGCGACACGCTCGTGCTCGGCGTGTGCATGACTGCGGCGCTGCTCATCGGTTCTGCCTTCGGCGGCGTCTTCTCGGCGCAGGACGAGGATCCGTCCTCGATGACCAGCGGTCAGGCGGCCCACACCGCCACCGTGGCAACGGCGCGATAGGCAGGGCGTAGACTCACGGCTAGACCAAGCCTTGAACACGCCTTGAATACTCCGGGGGTGGAAAACCGTGTTTTGTCCCTTTTGCCACAATGAGCAGTCCCGTGTCACGGACTCGCGTCTGGTCGAAGCAGGCTCCGCCATTCGTCGCCGCCGGGAGTGCACCGAGTGCGGGGGCCGATTCACCACAGTGGAAAAGGCCGTGTTGACAGTTGTGAAACGCAACGGCGTGAGCGAACCGTTTGACCGCGACAAACTCATCGTCGGCGTGCGCCGAGCATGCCAAGGCCGCGATGTCACCGACGACGCATTGAAGCGCCTCGCCCAGGAAGTGGAAGAAACTGTTCGCGCGCAAGGCAGCTCGCAGGTGCCCGCCCACGAGATCGGTTTGGCCGTCCTTGAGCCGCTTCGTGCACTGGACGAAGTGGCGTACTTGCGTTTCGCGTCCGTGTACAAGTCTTTCGAGAGCGCGGACGACTTCGAATCCGAAATCCGGCTCATGCGCCGCCGCGACCGCGAAGACTTCTAACCCGCGGTCCCGGGGCTAACGCAGAGCGTCAATCTTTTTCTCAATACGGCGTTGGCTCACCGGCTTCGGTGTTCCTAACCGTTGCGCAAACAAGCTCACTCGCAGCTCCTCGATCTGCCACACAATGTCCTTGTACGCCTCCGTCTTCGTGCGGCCAGCGGGCAGGGACTTCATGCGCTGGGCCAAGTAGGCCTTCACCGAATCAATCACTGACTGTCTGTCGGCGTCTCGGTCCGGATCCAGGCGCATGTCCTCCAGTCGGATCCGCATCGCGTCGATGTAGCGGGGCAGATGCTGCAAGTGGCCGATACCGTGGACAGTCACCGCGTGCTTCGGCAGGAAAAACTGCAGCTGCGACTCCATGTCGTCGATAGCTGGGCCTTCCCACTGCTGCAGCTCCGCGGCGATGTTCGCGTACTCCGCAAGCGCGGGCGCAAGCGTGACTACCACGCGGCGCACCCCGCCAGCGACCTGGGGACGGATTTCGGCCACGAGCGCGTCGAACTCTTCGGGGGAGCGCACCGGCCCGCCGGAGGAGAACATCAGATCTCGGATAACAGCAACGCGGGCGTCCTCCACAAGTCCTGCGGCGCCGCCGTGCGGGTAGCGGTCCACCGCCACCTTTTGGCGCAGCGGCAGCCCCTTGGTCATCTGCGCGGCGTTGACCGTGATTTCGCGCAGTAGCAGCGTCAGCGTCGCCGTGACCATAGAGGCGTCCGCGGCGGCCTTCGTCGGGTGCACCGTGACCTTCACGCCATCCTTGGTGGCTTCGAGTGCCGGGTAGGCGTCGACCTCGTTGCCGTCGATAGTCGTGGTCACCGTCTCCGGCACCGCACCGAGGGAGTCGGTAGTCCACTTCGCCACCGCATCCGACTCGGAGGTGCGCCCTGCCTTGGATACGGAGGACTTGATCTTGCCGGCCTGGCGGCGCTTCAGTGCGCCGAGATCCGTGTCGTGGTCGACCACTTTGCCGCGGCGGTCGATCGCGGCAAACGTCACCTTCAGATGCTCGGGCAGCGCAGAGGGGTTGAAGTCGGTGCCGTTGATGCCGCGCCCGCCGACGCTGCGCAACGCATCCGCGAGTGCCTCGGCGAACGGCGTTTCGCGCAGCTCGCTTTCGCTGGCACCGTCGGCCTCCTGCTGCGCGCGGATCGCATCGAGGGCACGCTCGGCGAAGTCGGGTGCCGGCACTACGGTCTTGCGCAGCGCCTTCGGCAGCGTGCGGATGTACTCCGCGGCCAGCTCGGAGCGCAGCCCCGGCACCAACCAGTCGAAACCTTCCGGCCGCAGGTTAGCCAAAAGCGGCACGGGCACGTCTACGGTGACGCCGTCGAAAGGATCGCCCGGCTCGAACTTGTAGCGCAGCGCGTAGTCGATGGAGCCCTGGCGCCATACCTCGGGGAAGGCGGTGGCAGAGGAATCCACACCCTCGTCATCGACGAGTGCGGCTGGATCGAAGTCCAGATAGTGCTTGTCCTCGGCCCGCTTCTTCTTCCACCAGGAGTCGAAGTGGCGGGCGGTGGTCACGCTTTGCGGCAGGCGCGAATCGTAGAACTCGAACAGTGTGTCCTCGTCCACCACAAGGCCGCGGCGGCGCACCTTTTCTTCCACCTCAGCGGCCTCGGCGAGCAGGGCTTCGTTGTGGTCGATGAACTGGTGGTGGCGGTTCCAATCGCCCTCGAGCAGGGCATGGCGGATGAACATGTTGCGCGCGCCCTCGGCGTCCACACGGTGGTAAGGCACCAGCCGGTCGCGCACAATGGTGACGCCGTAGAGCATCGATTTTTGGTGCACCATCGCAGCCGAGCGCTTCCGCGACCACACGGGTTCGGAGTAGCTGTGCTTCATCAGGTCGCCGGCGGTAGCTTCCACCCAGGCAGGCTCGATCTTGGCCACGTCGCGCGCCCACAGGCGCGAGGTCTCCACCAGCTCGGCGGCCATGAGGAACTCCGGGGGCTTTTTGCTGAGCGACGACCCCGGGAAGACCATAAACCTCGTCCCTCGCGCGCCCTGGAACTCCTTCGAGTTGCCGTCACGGGCGCCGATGTTGGACAGCAGGCCGGTCAGCAGTGATTTGTGGATCGCGTCGGCATCGCGTTCCCCGGCGACGTTCTCGGCGCGCGACCAGCCCAGCTGGCGTTCCACGTCGCGAAGTTGGCGCACGAGGTCGAACCATTCGCGGATGCGCATGTAGTGCAAGAATTCGCGCTTCATGCGTTTGCGGAAGGCGTTGCCGGACAGTTCGTCGCGCGAGTCGCCGATGTAGTCCCACAGCTTCAGCGAGGACAGGAAGTCCGACGTGGCGTCTTTGAACCGGGCGTGGGCCTGGTCTGCCTGGGCCTGGTATTCCAGGGGGCGCTCGCGCACGTCCTGGATGGTCATGCTGGCCACGATCACGGTGACGTCGTCGAGCACGCCGAGGCGGTTGGCCTCCACCAGCATGCGCGCCATCTTCGGGTCCACCGGGATGCGCGCGATGTCGCGCCCGACGCCAGTGAGCACCGGCGCGCCGTCGCGCTCCTTGTCTGAAATTGCACCGAGCTCGTGCAGGAGCAGCAACCCGTCGCGCACGGATTTTTGGTCCGGCGGCTGGATGAAGGGGAAGTCGTTGATGTCGCCCAAGCGCAGGGAGATCATCTGTAGCACCACGGACGCCAGGTTGGTGCGCAGAATCTCCGGGTCGGTGAACTCGGGGCGCGCCTCGAAGTTGTCTTCCGAGTACAGGCGGATGGCCACGCCATCGGCGATACGGCCGGAGCGGCCGGAGCGCTGGTTAGCGGAGGCCTGGGAGATCTCCTCGATGGGCAGGCGCTGCACCTTGGTGCGTGTGGAGTACCGCGAGATACGGGCCAGGCCGGTATCAACCACGTAGTGGATGCCCGGCACGGTCAGCGAGGTTTCCGCGATGTTGGTGGACAGCACGATGCGCCTACCGGAGTGCGGGGCGAAGACCCGGTGCTGTTCCGCGTTGGACAAGCGGCCGAACAGGGGCACGACTTCCACGCCGCGCCAGTGCTGTTTTTCAATGGCCTCCATGCAGTCGCGGATGTCGCGCTCGGAGGCGAAGAAGCACAAGATGTCGCCCTCGCCCTCGCGCATGAGTTCCTTGCAGGCGTCGACCACACCGTCGATCATGTCGGTGTCGACTTCCTTGACGGAGCCGTCTTTGCCTTGCACCTGCTCCACCAGCGGGCGGTAGCGGATCTCCACCGGGTAGGTGCGCCCGGAGACCTCGATGATGGGGGCGGGGTTGCCCTCCGCATCGGCGAAGTGCTCCGCAAACGCTTCGGGGTCGATGGTTGCGGAGGTGACAATCACCTTCAGGTCCGGGCGTTTTGGCAGCAGCCGCTTGAGATACCCGAGCAGAAAGTCGATGTTCAGCGAACGCTCGTGCGCCTCGTCGATGATGATCGTGTCGTAGGCGTTTAAAAACCTGTCGCGCTGCATTTCGGCGAGCAAGATGCCGTCCGTCATCAGCTTCACCGCAGTGGACTCGGACACGCGGTCGTCGAAGCGGATGGCGTAGCCGACGGACTCGCCGATGTTCTGGCCCAGCTCGTCGGCGATGCGCTCCGCCACAGTGCGCGCGGCGAGCCTGCGCGGCTGCGTGTGCCCGATCAGTCCTCGGCGGCCGCGTCCCAGCTCCAGCAGCATCTTTGGAATCTGGGTGGTCTTGCCGGAGCCGGTTTCACCCGCGATCACCACGACCTGGTTGTCGCGCACCAGCTCCATGATGTCCTCGCGCCGCGCGGACACCGGCAGGCTCTCCGGGTACGTGATCTCGGGGATAAGCGCATCACGCTTAGCGACGGCAGCTGCCGCCTTGTCCACGTCCGCCCCAATCGCCGTCAACGCTTCAGGGGAGTTGGCCTTCTTCAGACGACGGCGGAACCTGCGCACGTCCGCGATCGGGACGCCGTCGAGTGCTTCGTACAGCTGCGGCTTCGTGGGAGGTGGTGTAGGGGATACGTGCTCATTCATAACCAGAGCGTGAGTCTAGCGCGGCAGCAGCTTCCGGCTCGATTCCGTCGCTTCCTCAAAGGCGCGGGATACCAACTCGCCGAGCTGCTCGAACTCCGGGCGGCGCCGCGACGACGCCCGCATGGCGAGCCCGACGGTGCGCTTCGCATCCACGCCCGGGCCGAACGTGGACACTGCGATGCCGGGACGAGCGCACTCCGTGGACAGGGCCGACACGGGCACCAACGTGGAACCCAGTCCGGCCACTACCAGCTGCACGACCGTGGTCAGTGACGCGGCTCGGGTGACCGACTGCGCGCCGGGGGAGCGGTTGACCTCGGCGATCTTGCACAGTTCCACGATCTGGTCGCGCAGGCAGTGCCCGTCGTCCAGCAACAGCAACTCGAGGTTGTGCAGTGCGTTGAGGTCGAGATCTCCTCTGCCGGCCAGAGGGTGGTCGGGGGCGGTGATCACGGCGAAGGTTTCGTCGTAAAGCGGGATTTCCGAAACCCCGGTGGCGCCGGTCGGAGTGGCGAGCACTGCGACGTCGATCTGGCCGTCGCGAAGCCGCTGCAGCAGCTCCTCGGTCTGGTTCTCCACAATGCGCGGCTCCAAATCCGGGTACTCATCTTCTAAAAGCTTCAGCAGCGTCGGCAGGATATACGGCGCGATGGTGGGGATTACTCCGATGTTCAGCGGCCCGGATAGTACTCCGAGAGCGCCGCGGGATTGCGCCACGAATGCGTCGGCGGCCTCCAGCGTCGCCTTGGCGTAAGGGAGGAGTTCCTCGCCGGTGGGGGTGACAATGACGCGCCGGGTGGAGCGTTCGATGAGCTGGATACCCAGGCCTGACTCCAAGGCGGCGAGCGCCTGCGACAGCGACGGCTGCGAGATGCCGAGCTTGTTCGCCGCGGAGACGAAGTGCTTCTGCTCGGCGACGGTGACAAACGTCCGGAGCTGAGCGAGCGTCGGTTTATACTCTCTATTAGCCATGCCTATGAACCTACACGAAGTTCATAGGTTTTTACGTTGAAAGCCCGAGCGATCTATGTCATACTGGGTGCTGTCCGTTGAAAAATCCCTTTGACCAGTTTCTTTGGAGGAATTTCTATGCCGATCATGACTGTTGGAGAGCGTTTCCCGGAGTTTGACCTTGTCGCGCTGAAGGGCGGCAACCTGAAGGAAGCCAACGCATCCTCCCCGGACGACTACTTCGAGAACGTGTCGCTGGATAAGTACGAGGGCAAGTGGAAGATCGTCTTCTTCTACCCGAAGGACTTCACCTTCGTCTGCCCGACCGAGATCGCGGCGTTCGGCAAGCTCAACGAGGAGTTCGAGGACCGCGACACCCAGGTGCTCGGCGGCTCCACCGACAACGAGTACTCCCACTTCAACTGGCGCGCGACCCACGAGGACCTGCTGGATGTCCCGTTCCCGATGTTCGCTGATGTCCGCCACGACCTGATCCGCGCTCTCGGCGTTGAGAACGCCGACGGTGTTGCGGACCGCGCAACCTTCATCATCGATCCGGACGGTGTGATCCAGTTCGTCTCTGTCACCCCGGACGCTGTCGGCCGCAACGTCGACGAGGTCCTGCGTGTGCTCGACGCGCTGCAGTCTGAAGAGGTCTGCGCTTGCGACTGGCAGAAGAACGACCCGACCAAGAACATCGACAAGATGGCTGTGGTCCAGGAGTCCCTGAAGTAACAGCGAAGGAGAACACGATGTCCATTGAGAACCTGCGCGGCGCACTGCCGGAGTACGCGAAGGACCAGAAGCTCAACCTCGGTACGCTGACCCGCTCCACCGAGCTCAGCGAGCAGCAGCTCTGGGGCACCCTTCTCGCCTCCGCGGCAGCGACCCGTAACGCGAAGGTCATCGCCGAGATCGCTGAGGAAGCCAAGGAGCACCTCTCCGAGGAGGCTGTGGAGGCCGCGTACGGCGCCGCCACCGTCATGGCGATGAACAACGTCGCCTACCGCGCCAAGGGCTGGCTCGGCGACGATTACGCCAACGTGAAGTTCGGCCTGCGCATGAACATCATCTCGAAGCCGGGCGTGGAAAAGGCCGACTTCGAGCTGTGGTCGCTGGCTGTGTCCGCCATCAACGGCTGCGAGCACTGCGCCGTGGCGCACGCCAACACCGTCCGCGAGGAGGGCGTGACTAAGGAGCAGGTCTGGGAGGCTGTCAAGGTCGCTGGCGTCGTCCAGGCAGTAGCCCAGGCACTGGCCATCGAGGACGCCCGCTAAGCAATAACGCTTTACGACGGCACGACCTCCGGCAGGATCCCGCGTTGCGCGGGGTTTGCCGGAGGTTTCGTCGTGAAGCGAGCAGCTCTAGAGCGGGCTGAGCACGTTGGCGGTCAGCGAGAACAGGTCCTTCGGATCGTCCGGATCGGCGACTAGGTCGATGAACTCCTCGAACTCAGTGCCTGCCACAGAATCGCGCAGATAGCGCAGCGCGGAGAAGTCCTCGATGGCAAAGCCGACGGAGTCGAACAGGGTGATCTCCTCGTCGCTGGTGCGGCCAGCGTGCTTGCCGGCGATGACCTTCCACAGCTCTACGATCTCGAAGTCGTCGTCTTTGTTCTGGATCTCGCCCTCGATGCGGGTCTGCGGCGGGAACTCCACGAACACGGTGGCGTCGTCGAGAATGCGCGCATCTAGCTCAGTCTTGCCGGGACAATCGCCGCCGACGCCGTTGATGTGCACACCGGGGCGGACGAGCGAGTAGTCCAGGATGGTGTTCTGCGCCTTATCGGCGGTGCATGTGGTGATGATGTCCGCGCCTTCGACCGCGTCCTCGACGCTGGCGGCCATGTAGACCTCGATGCCGAGCGGCTCGATGTTGCGGCGGAACTTCTCCATCGCATCCGGGTCGATGTCGAAGATCCGCACGCGCTCGATGCCCAGTGCGGCGCGGAAGCCCAGGGCCTGGAACTCGGACTGCGAGCCAGCGCCAATCATCGCCATGACCTCGGAGTCCTTGCGCGCGAGGTACTTCGCGGCCATGGAGGAGGTCGCGGCGGTGCGCAGCGCGGTCAGCAGCGTCATCTCCGCCTCGAAGGTGGGGTAGCCGTTGTCCACATCCGCCAGCACGCCGAACGCGGTGACGGTCTGGTAGCCGCGGGCAGGGTTGGAGGGGTGGCCGTTGACGTACTTGAACGCGTACTCGTTGGAGTCCGAGGTGGGCATGAGTTCGATCACGCCGATGGGGGTGTGGCTGGCGACGCGCGGGATTTTGTCGAAGCTTTCCCAGCGCACGAAGTCTTCCTCAATGTAGCTCTGGATGCCGGCGATGAGTTTTTCCACGCCGTGGTGGTTGATCCAGCGGCACATGTTCTGGACGTCTACGAGCTGAGGCATATGGTTCCTTTCGGGTTGGTTGGGTGTTTGTGTGTGCGGTTGCGCGTGTAGCAGCGCTACGGGTTGCGCCGCGGCGGGTCGATGTCGGGGGCTTGTTCGCCGGTAATTGTCTCGTAGTTCACGTGGGACCGGGAGATGAACTCCACCCGGTCGCGCACCTTGAACCAGCCCCACGCGAGTGCCGGCCACATCAGCAGTGACACCAGAAGCGTCCACGTGCCGATGGGGTAGTCGAAGGCCATGAGGATGACCACGAGCACCAAGAACAGCAGTGAGATAATGTCCGTGAACGGGGAGAACCGAGCGCGGTAGTCGGGGCGGGTGTATTTGCCCTGGCGCGCCAGCCGGACGAAACGCATGTGGGACAACGAGATCGCCGCCCACGACGCCATCGTGCCCAGCGCGGCGATGTTGAGCACCACCTCGAACGCGGCTTCGGGGACGAAGTAGTTCAGCACAACGCCGAACAGCGCAACACCGGTGGTGAGCAGGATGCCACCGTAGGGTACGCCGCCCTTGGTCACCTTGCCCGCCCACTGCGGGGCGGAGCCGGCCTTGGACAGCGAGTACATGATGCGACCGGTGGAGTACAGGCCCGCGTTGAGCGAGGACAGTGCCGCGGTGATGACCACCAGCTGCGTGATGGCACCTGCGTACGGCACGCCGATGGAGTCGAAGAAGGTCACAAACGGGGACTCGTCGCCCGAGTACTCGGTGTACGGCAAGAGCAGGCACAGCAGCAGCACGGAGCCGAAGTAGAACACCAGCAGGCGGAAGACCACGGCGTTGATGGCGCGCGGGATGTCCTTCTTCGGGTTCTTCGCCTCGCCGGAGGTGGTGCCCAATAGCTCGATACCGGCGTAGGCGAACACGACACCCTGAATCACAATCAACGCGGGTAGCACACCGTTGGGGAACCAGCCGCCGTTGTCCGTGATCAGCGACAGCCCCGTCAGGTCGCCGCTCGGGTTGCCGAAGACCACCATGAAGATGCCCACGGCGAGGAATACGAGCAGGAACAGCACCTTAATCAGCGAGAACCAGAATTCCATCTCGCCGAAGAACTTCACCGACACAAGGTTCATGCCGGTGACAAGCGCGATGATGACCAGGGCGTAGACCCACTGCGGCACGTCGTTGATCCAGCCGTAGAACTGACCGAACCAGCGGATGTAGATAGCCAGCGCGGTTGCGTCCGCCACCGCGGTGGCGGCCCAGTTGAACCAGTACAGCCAGCCGGAGACGTACGCCGCTTTCTCGCCGTAGAACTCGCGGGTGTAGGAGACGAACGATCCGGAAGTCGGACGGTGGGCGATGAGCTCGCCCAGGCTGCGCAGGATGAGATAGCCGATGAACCCGCACAACAGGTACATCAGGGCTAGCGACGGGCCGGCCGCTTCCAAGCGCGAACCCGCGCCGAGGAACAGGCCAGTGCCGATCGCCGAGCCGATGGCGATCATGTTGATTTGGCGCGTGGACAGGCCTTTCTGCAGACCCGCGTCTTCGTCTGGGACGACACCGGCCTTCGGGCGGGCCGACGCGTCCGACTGTGGTGGAGGGGCAGTAGTCATCAGGGTGCTCCCTGTGTATCTCGGTGGACGGGGGTCTTAGTTCCGGATGCCGGCCGGATCGTGGATCACGCCGAAGCGGTGCAGCGTCGCAGAGACGGCCTGCTCCAGCAGGTAGGGGAGGAGTTCGCGGCGCCCGTCGATGAGCACGGGCCCGTCGAAGACCGCGGTGGCGACGTCGCCGTAGAGCTCCTCAGGTGCGCTGCCCACCACGCGGATGCGGTCGGGCGTGCCTGTGACGGTGTGTGCGTCGACAGTGACATCGGCTGCCTCAAGTTCGCGGGCGATCGCATCCTGGGCAACTATGCGCACCTCGGTGCCGGTGATCGCAGCGGCAAGCAGCTGGCGGTACACCTCACGCAGCTGGTAGCCCTCGCCGACGTAGACCACCACCGGCTCCAGGGTGCTGCGGTAGCGGAAGATGTTCGCCTCGGAACGCAGGCCGGAGTGGTCGTGGCCGCGGCCGAATTCCATGTCCCACGCGCGCTGGTCGTACTCGGCGGCGCGCGAGAGCCAGCCGAAGTCCTCGTCGCTGACGTTGGCACGGAATGCGTCGAGAAGCTCCTGCACCCTCGCCGAGATACTTACGCCTAACGACGGCGCCAGCTCCGCCCGCTCCCGCCAGGTGCCCATCTGCGCGACGTAGTTCGGCCCGCCCGCCTTCGCGCCGGGGCCCACGGAGGATTTCTTCCAGCCGCCGAACGGCTGGCGCTGCACGATTGCACCGGTGATGCCGCGGTTGACGTAGACGTTGCCGGCCTCGACGCGGTCGAGCCACGTGGTGATTTCCTCGCCGTCGAGGGTGTGGATGCCGGCGGTGAGGCCGAAGCCGGTGGAGTTCTGCCACTCAATCGCCTCGTCCAAGTCCTTGGCGTGCATGATGCCCAGCACCGGGCCGAAGCACTCGTTCTGGTGGTACCAGGAGCCCGGCTTCACACCTTCGCGGATGCCGGGGGACCAGAACTTGCCCTCGTCGTCGAGCTTGCGGGGTTTTAGCAGCCACTTCTCGCCCGGCTCCAGTGTGGCCAGGCCGCGCTCGAGCTTCTCGCCCGGGGCTTCGATCAGCCCGTTCATGGTGGTGGACAGGTCGGTGCCCGGGCCCACCACCAGGGTGGAGGCTGCGTCGAGCAGCTGGTTTATTAAGCGTTCGGACTCGCCGGCGGAGCCGACAAGGATCGCCAGCGAGGCCGCGGAGCACTTCTGGCCTGAGTGGCCGAACGCGGACAGGTACAGGTCGTTGACCGCGAGGTCCGGGTCGGCGGACGGGGTGATGATAATGGCGTTCTTGCCGGAGGTTTCCGCCATGACGTTGAGCTGCGGGTTCCAGGACTTGAACAGCTGGGCGGTTTCGGAGGCACCGGTGAGGATGATGGCATCCACGGCGTCGTCTGTAAGCAGGGCCTTGCCGGCCTCGCCCTCATCCGCGCGCACGTACTGCACGGTGTCGGCGCTTACGCCCTTCTCGGCGAAGACCGCCTGGACGCAATCGGCGATGAGCTTGGCGCACTGCGTCACCTGCGGCGCCGGCTTGAGAATGACGGCGGATCCGGCGGCCAGCGCCGCCACCACGCCACCGGTGGGGATGGCTACCGGGAAGTTCCACGGCGGAACAACCACCGTCAGTTTGTTCGGCTCGAAGTCCGCGGCAATGTCGTTGAGGTGCCGGGCGCTGTCGGCGTAGTAGGTGCAGAAATCGATCGCCTCTGAGATCTCCGGGTCGGACTGGTCCACCGTCTTGCCTGCTTCGTGGGCGGCGACCGCGATGAAGTCGCCGCGGCGGCGCGCGATCTCGTCGCCGATGGCGTCGAGGACGTCGGCACGCTCGCCGGCGGAAAGCGCGCCCCAGGCAATCTGGGCTTCCTTAGCGCGGGCGATGTGGTCGGCGATTACGGACGGATCGGTGATCTCGTTGCCGGTGTCCACCGCCGGCGGGTGTGCTAGGTGCTCGATTGCCCAGGTACGGTTGGCCTCCAGTGCCGGATCGGTGTCCGGCTCGTTGATGAAGCGTCCGGTGGTGCCGGCCTCCGCGGCGGCCTGGCGTCCGGTCTCCTGCGTGCGGTCCTGCTCCCGGTTCGGGCCGTTGTGGATGTCCCATCGGTTGTCCACCGCCCAGCGGAAGACCTCCTCTTGCTCCTTGATCGGGTCGCGCTTGGCGGTCTTGGGCGCGAACAGGGCGTGCAAGAAGTTCTGGGGCGCCGCATTTTCTTCGAGTCGGCGCACGAGGTAGCTCACCGCCACATCGAAGTCTTCCTTGCGCACGACGGGGGTGTAGAGGATCTGACGGCCGTAGGCCTCGCGCACGATCTGCTGCTGCGCCGGCGACATTCCCTGCAGCATCTCCGAGTCGAGCATGCTGGCCACACCGCGGCGCTGCGCAAGCTCGTAGGCGAGCGCGGAGGTGAACAGGTTGTGGGAGGCGATGCCGATGGAGACGCTGTCGGCGTACTCGGGGCGCACGATGACATCGAGCAGGCGGTAGTAGTTCGCGTCCACCTCGTCCTTGGTCAGGTACGGCGCCTGCGCCCAGCCCTTGACCTCCGCGTGATGTCGCTCCATGGACAGGTTCGCGCCCTTGACCAGGCGGATCTTGATCTTGGTGCCGCCGTCGGCCACGCGCTTCTGCGCGAAGTCCGCCAGGTACTCCAGGGCGCCGAGCGTGTCGGGCAGGTACGCCTGCAGCACGATGCCGCCCTGGTAGTCCTTGAACTCGTCTTCGCTGAGCAGCTGCGTGAACACGTCGAGCGTGAGGTGGAGATCGTGGTACTCCTCCATGTCCATGTTGATGAACACCTGGGGGCTACGGTCGCGCGCGGCGCGGTACAGCGGGCGGATACGGTCCTTGACCAGGCGCACGCACTCGTCGTAGTCCCAGTGATTGAGCTGGGAGACCATCGAGGAAGCCTTGACGGAGACATACGTCACGCGAGGATTCTTGATCAGGTTCAGGGTTCGCTCGGCACGGTCCGTCGCTTCTTTCTCGCCGAGTACTGCCTCGCCTAGCAGATTGAGGTTGAGCTGCTCGCCGCGCTTTTGCGCGTTGTCGAGCAGGTTGTTCAGTGCGTCTGACTCAGCGTCCAGCACGAGATGGCCCACCAGCTGGCGCAGGCGCATGCGCGCCGCGGGGACGACCACGAAGGGCAAGAACGGGCCGACGAAGGCGCCAGCGCCCACGAGCAGGGCATTGATGCGACCGAGGAACGATGCGTCGACGCCCTTGGTGATTGCACGCAGTGCGTTCGCCGCTACCCGGTTGTCCTCAGGGCGCATGACGCGGTCAACGAAGTCCATGGTGAAGCGGACCCCGTTGTCGTCGCGAAGCATTTCCGCGAGCTGTTGCGTCTGGGCATCATCCGCATCCGCGTCGGCGGTAGCTTCCATCCAGTGGTACGCGCGGGCGACGGCTGCTTCCACGACATTGTCGAGTTCAGTGCTGTTTTCCGGCGGCAGCTGGTTGGTGTGCAAATTCGGCATATGTGTTCCTTACCACTAGAACAGAACAATGTGACAGCACACAAACTAATGCAAAATCTAGGTGCACACCACTGATTTAGAAAAGATTCCTTGTGCGCACGAAAAAGCCCCGGAAACCACAGGTTTCCGGGGCTGGGGAGAGGGGGCTAGATGTACTGACCGGGTACGTTGGTCAAGCGTGAGAAGGGCGGCTGGTTCCCGCAAGCGGTGTGGGGCCGGTGGTGGTTGTAGTAGTGCAGCCAGCCGTCGAGTTCTCCGCGGCGTTCGGTCTCGCTGGTGTAGCAGCGGGCGTAGGCCCAGCCGTCGGCCAGGGTGCGGTGGAAGCGTTCGATCCTCCCGTTGGTCTGCGGCCGATAGGGCCTGGTGCGCTTGTGCCGGATGCCGAGCTCGTGGCAGGTGTCTCGCCACAGGTGTGAGCGGTACGCGCCGCCGTTGTCGGACAGGACCCGCTCAACGGTCACCCCGCGTGCGTTGAACCACTCGACGGCCCGAACGAGGACCGCGGAGGCGGTGAGGGCGGTTTCGTCGTCGTGGATCTCGGCGTAAGCGACGCGGGAATGGTCGTCGATGACGGTGTGGACGTAGGCCTTGCCCATCAACGGGTCGATGTACTTGTTCTTGGGCTTGCCCAGGGTGGCGGCGCGGTTCTTCTCGCCCTGCTGGCGGCCGACGTAGCGCCAGCCGCCGCCGTCGGGGATGTTGCCGAGCTTCTTCACGTCGACGTGCAGCATCGCCCCGGGGTGGTCGTGCTCGTAGCGGCGGACCGGCTCCCCGGTTGCCCGGTCGACATGCGAAAGCCGGTTCAGGTGCGCGTCGACGAGGATCCGGTGAACCGTCGACGGAGCGATCCCCAGCCGGCAAGCGAGCTGCACGGGTCCTTCTCGAAGACGGAGACGGAGCTGGATGCAGCGCTTCGTCGTCTTCGCGTTGGTCTTGTTCGGCGAGTGATGCGGCCGTGACGAGCGGTCCTGCATCGACTGGCCGGCGCGATAGCGGTCGGCCCAGCGCTTCACAGTGGGCCAGGAAACCTGGAACCGGGCGGCGACCTCGCTGATCG
>NZ_JASPJX010000020.1 GCF_030232585.1 Corynebacterium sp. MSK008
CCGAAGTTCCCCCAGGTTGCGGCGTATCTGGAGGAATCACTCGATGAGGTGCTGGCGTTTACCGCAGCGCCGAAACCGGTCTGGACGAAGGTGTGGTCAAACAACCCCACCGAGCGGTTAAACCGGGAGATCCGCCGGCGCACCGATGTTGTGGGTATCTTCCCGAACCGCGAATCGATCATCCGGCTTGTTGGCGCCGTCCTTGCCGAGCAACACGACGATTGGATCCAACAAAAACGCTACATGTCACTATCCGCACTCGAACACACCAAACACCTCATGCACCCAACAGGAGGTGATCATGGCGACCACCACCAGCTAACCGCCTAACCAAACCCCCAACTTCATACCGAGCCGAAAGCACAAACGGCTACACCACTACACGGGACTTGACCCAAGGGGAAGGCGTCTCAGTTGCTTGCGGCTGTGCGTCGTTTAGACGGCGTCGGCGCCGTTGACGCTTACGGTGCTTTGGTGGCGACTGGGCTGCCGCCGAAGTTCGCTTCCGCCGTGGCGTACTTCCTGGCCGGGGAGCAGGAGGCTGGGGAGGCTTCTAAGCCGGTGATCATCTGCTCTAACCGCGCTCGTTTGGCCGGGCTGGCTAAGGATTCCGACTGGACCGCCGAGGAGTACGGCGAGTACCTCGAGGCGTTGAAGGCGGCGCGCGACGCTTACGACGCCGAACTGCCGCTGGATGCCGTCGAGTGGGCGCTGCGCGAGTTCGCCGCCGAGCAGGAGTAGGCGTTTTTGGGCGAGCGGGGCCGTGCTGGCCCTCTGAAATTTCACAAACGGTGAAACCCTCATGGTGAATCGGCGCTGATTCACCATTTGCCCTTCACCATTGGTTCGTGGAGTCAGCACACTACCGGTCGCCGCGGCGCTCCCTCACTGGCTGCCGCGGAAGGCGCGGCCGTTGAGGTCACAGCATGCCCGCTCCAGCGCGATAGGGTCGGAGAACAGCGCGTTGTAGGCCTCCTCATCTCCCGAGGGCCGCATGCGCTGGAGCTGGGACTTCAGCTGCGCGATCTGGCCCACGCGGGTTTCCTGTAGACGGGGCAACCCAGTACCGGCATGCTCGTAGAGAACGTCGGCGTGAATGAGCTCGACGGCGAGCTCGGAAACAAAGATTCGACCGGCGTAGTCACGCATCTCTCGAAAAGGTCGCAGCCCCCTGAGGGGAAACATCGGTCTTCGTTAGATGCAAACAGTACGCCAATTCACTCGAACGGTGGTTGACGGTGGGGCTTGTGGGATCATCAGCGATCTGAATGCCGAAGTCGCGCTTCAGAGGAACGCTTCTGCGACCATTCGACGCTATTTACTCCGCTTCGAGAGTTACTCACAGTAACTCTCGTAATCCCCATCGGCCTACACGCTTTTTCAAGACGGTCTTTCAGACCAGCCAAGGCGATGAATAATTTTCGATCATCTCCGCGCGATTCGATCGCTAACGCCACTCTGATTTCCTTGGCATTGATGGCCCGCCTGCAAAAATTCTTTTTGTCATGCTGCCCGAAGTGCGCCACCGACATAAGCCGAGCGAGTGTATGGAAGACCTTCAGAGCAAACGTGTCATGTAGGTCGTTAGGGATTTTCTTACCTGGATAAGTGTAGTCTTTAACCTCAATTAGCCACAGGTCCCCCTCAGCCAGTGCGAGCACGTCACAATCTTTTGCTTTGAAGGGAGAGTTGGTAAGGGGTTTAGCATTCGCCCCCGAACCATACCAAGCGTCGAAATCTTCAACTTCCCATTGACCTGGAAAGCTTAATACCATGTCCTCAACTTGAATACTATTCCGAGTCATCGAAGTCCCGATTCAAATAGCGAAGCGCTTGCGCAGCTTCTTCCTCCAGTGCTATCAGAGCAGGCAGATCGTTTTGATTAGATGCAGTGACTCCTCGTACTCCAGTCAATGCCTTGGACTCCACACTGGGCTCGGTCCTTTCCAATCCGACGTACTGAGTTTCGATGGGGTCATCGTCGATCAGAAGACGTAGCTCCCGGAGTATGAATACACTGTGAGTCGCTACGAAAACCTGGGTGCCGTGTTTCGCAAGCAGGTGGATAGTCTTTGCGACCGCTCGCTGCGTCCGCGGGTTCAGGTTGGCTTCAGGCTCGTCCCAGAAAAGATACCCGCCATCGAGGAGCGCACCAGACTGAACCAGACGAACCAGCATCGCAAGTTTTCGATAACCCTCCGAAACCAGTGGCGCTTCAATTTTTCCAGTTCCGCCGGTAGCTGTTTTCAACCGAACATAGAATTTACCGTTCTCTTCACTAACGGTACCTTCCAATATGCGTAGCAACGGTGCCAACATATCGTTTGCTCGATCTCCTCTGGGGCCGAGCAATGGCGTCATACCCAGCAACAGAGCGGTGTCTCGCCAAGTTTCATCGAAAGAGACTTCCCTAGATTCGTAGAGCGACACTAGCCCTGGATATATGGATAAAAGTTCCCGCGACGGCAAAAAAACTGCTGTGTCATCCAAGGTCCTGTTCGGCACAGAGTTTACGGCCACCCGGGTGTCTGAAGCAGAGGAAAACTCCACTTTTAGCGGGTCTCGAATGCCAGCATACTTGAGGGAGATCGAAGCCCTACTCCGGCCTCGGACCCTACTCGCAAGCCGGCCTATAGTGTCCGGTTTAAAAACTCCAATCAATTTATTCGCGAGAGGCGCTGCGAGGCTCGTCTTAGATGGTGTGTCTATCCGCGCCGGTTCCAGGGTCTTCGAGAGCGAGTACATCAATTTGAGCAGCTGCGTTTTCCCGGTGCCATTGTCTCCCGTGATTACATTGAGCTTGGGACTAAAGTTCAGATCTAGGTCACCGAAAGGGCCGAATGACCGAGCTTGTAAACGTTCGATGGGGTTAGTCGCCATGCCTCTAACTCTAACGAATAGCGCATGAAGATTTTGGTTCGAGCTCTCGACAAAAGCAGTGTAGCGACTCAGAAAGACAGGGGACCCGCAACGATAAAGACAGTCGAATACCCATTTCATTTCTCGGAAAGAGCACGGATCAACTCACGGCGTTGGATACGGGAAGCGCACTACCGGTTGCTGCGGAAGGCGCGGTCGTTGAGGTCGCGGCGGGCCTGCTCGAGCGCGACCAGGTCCGAAAACAGCGCGTTGTAGGCCTCCTCGTCGTCGGAAGGGCGCATGCGCTGCAACTGGGACTTCAGCTGCGCGATCTGCTGGCCCACCCGCGTTTCCTGCAGGCGCGACAGCACTGAGTCGGCGTACTCGTAGAGGTCGTCGGCATGGATGGGCTCGACGGCCAGCTCGGAGACGAAATTGCGGCCTGCGTAATCACGCATCTCCCCGGCTACCGCGGCAAGGAAGTTGGAGGCGTCGGCGGGGTTTTCCGCGTTTTCCGCCCCGGCGCGGGCACAGCCGCCGGCGGCGGTAATGGCCTCGCGGACCTGGTGGTAGGCGTCGTGAGTGAAGGCGTCCGGGTTGATGCCGTCGAAGTAGTTGCCGGCTGCTGCCGGGTGCTGCAGGGCCAGCTTCAGGGCTTCGCGCTGGGGCCACAGCACCGGGTCGTCGGGGCGTGGCGGGATGAGGATCTCGGACTGCGCGCCGGAGCTGTCCGGGCCGACGGCCGCGCCGACGCCGCCACCGGCGCCAGCGGCGCGCGCCGGATCCTTTGGCGCGCGCTTCTGTTTCTTCGGCTTCTTGGCCTCGGCGCGGACCTGCTCCAGCACCTCGTCCGGGTTCGGCCAGCCGACCCAGCCGGCGAGGCGGCGGGCGTACTCCTGTTGGAGGACTTTGTCGGAGATGGTGGCGACGACGGGCACGGTGCGTCGTAAGGCTTGCACGCGCCCCTCGGCGGAATCCAACGAGTAGTCCTGCAAAAGCGACTCGATGACGAACTCGTACACGGGCACGCGCGATGCGACGAGGTCGCGCAGGGCACCGTCGCCACGGGCAAGGCGCAGGTCGCAGGGGTCCATGCCGTCCGGGGCGACCGCGACGAAGGACTGCGCGCCGAACTCCGCGTCCGTCTCAAAGGCGCGCATCGCGGCCTTGCGGCCGGCCTCGTCGCCGTCGAAGGTGTAGATCAGCTCGCCGCGGAAGAAACTGTCGTCGAGCATGAGGCGGCGGATCAGACTCATGTGGTCGCCGCCGAACGCGGTGCCGCAGGTGGCCACCGCCGTATCCACGCCCGCGGCGTGCATCGCCATCACGTCCGTGTAGCCCTCCACCACCACCGTCTGGTGCTTCTCCGCGATGTTCTTCTTCGCCTTATCAATGCCGAAGAGCACCTTGGACTTGTGGTACAGCAGCGTGTCCTGGGTGTTGATGTACTTGCCCAGGCGGTCGTCCTCAAAGAGCTTGCGGGCGCCGAAGCCGATGACGTTGCCGGCGGTGTCCTTGATCGGCCAGATCAAACGGCCGCGGAATTTATCGATCGGCCCGCGTTTGCCCATCGAGGACAGGCCGGCGTCGATAAGCTCTTGCACCTCAAAGCCCTTGCGCAACAGGTGCTTCGTCATCGGGTCCCACGCGTAGGGCGCGTAGCCGCATTCGAAGTCGTAGATGAGCTCGCGGGAAAAACCGCGCTTGAGCAGCATCTCGCGCGCAGGCGCGGCGTCTTCGGTTTCCAGCTGCTCGCGGAAGAACTCGTGCGCCGCCTTGTTCGCCGCCAAAAGCCGCTGTCGCGTGCCGCGGTCCACCTTGCGAGCGCCCGTGGATCCGCCCTGGTAATTGATGTGGTAACCGATGTGATCCGCCACCGCCTCCACCGCCTCGGGGAAGCTCAGCTGCTCCATCTCCATGAGGAAGCTGAACACGTCGCCGCCCTTGCCCGTGGAAAAGCAGTGGTAGTAGCCGTGCGCGGGACGGACGTGGAAGCTCGGGGTGCGCTCGTCCTTGAACGGGCTCAAGCCCTTCAACGAGTCGTGACCGGCAGGTTTGAGCTGCACGTACTCGCCGACAATCTCGTCGAGCGGCGCGCGCTGACGGATAGCCTCGATATCGCTATCCGGAATTCTGCCCCTAGCCATGGCGCTCACTCTAGCGCGTGGCACGATATTGCCCATGAAGCGCCTATCCGTCCTGCTCGCGTGCCTGTTTTTGAGCAGTTGCCTATCGACGCCACCTCCGGCCGAGCCTGCGTCCGGCCTGCCCGCCTGCAGCTCGCTTCCCGACGAAGCCTGGGACACCGTCGACCTCATCGAAGCCGGCGGCCCCTTCCCACACCCGGACAACGACGACCGCCGCTTCGGCAACTACGAACGCATACTCCCCGAGCAGCCACGCAACTACTACCGCGAGTACACCGTGGACACCCCGGGCGTGCACCACCGCGGCGCGCGCCGCATCGTCACCGGCGGCGGGGCGGACGGCCACGTCGACGAGTGGTTCTACACCGCCGACCACTACGAATCCTTCTGCGAAATGGAGGTCAACTAATGCCCGCTGTTTTTGTGATGCGCCCGGTGCGCTCGATCGAGGACCTCGGCGCCGCCATCATCGCCGCCGTCTACGGCGCCGCAGATTCCCGCCCGGTGCCGCGCAACCTCGACGCCCTGGCCGACCTGTTGCGCGAGACCCGCGTGACACGTGTGGTGGTGACGGATTGGGGGATGCCGGAGGCGTCGATAGGCGGGCTGCTCGAAGTCCTCGCCGACGAAGGCGTCGAGCTTTCTCGCTAGACCCCTAGTAACAAACCCCTACTAAGGCCCAAAAAGGCGCATACTAGGGCTCTGTTACTAGGGGTTTGCGGGCGGGAGGGGCTACTTCGTCTCGTTCGGGTGACTGGTATGCACAGCCTCGAGGAAGACCGTGCGGTCATCGATGTAGAACCAGATCCGCGCTGAACCTTTCAGCGTCGGTTTGTGTTGCCACCGCTTGAACGACTGCCCGCCGCGCTGCACAGTCCCCAGCTCCCCCTTCAGCCGGTAATTGGTGGAAGTGGTTGCCGTCGGGGTACGAGTGAGGAAATCCCATGCGTCGGCCATTGGGTTCCGCATGGTCGCCACCAGGTCGCGCCACCCCTTCTTCGCCCCAGCCGAGGCGAAGCGGATGTCGTATTCGACCTTCTTTGAGGGCCGCGGGACCAGCTCCCCCTTCCTCCCGGCCGCCATGGCTAGGGGCGCTCCACCGGTTCACTGTCTGTAAGCCAGTCGGTTTCCTCTTGCCCGAGCCCTGCCGCGACAGCGGTGGCGGTTTCTTTCCACGCAGTGAACTCAACGAGGGCAAGGTGTGGTTGTTCGGTGGCGAAGGAGGCGCGTGCTGCGTCGATAAGCTCTTGCGCACACGATTCCCTGTCTGCCTGCGACAGCGCCAACATCCAGGGGAACGCTCGAGCCATTCGCTCGCCGAGGCTGCCGACGCCTTCCGTTGCCACGGTGATGAGTTGCGCCGCGAGTTCCAGCAACTGCGCCCGCCGTTGCGCCTCCCGCGCGGACATGAGCACCAGCGACTCCCCGTCGCGGCGCGTGACCGTGACCGGGTGTTTTTCCGCTTCGGCGAACACCTCGGCGGACCGCTTGCTCAGGTCAGAGGAGCGGCGGGAATGCGGTGGAGTTCCTGCTGCGAGTGTCATGTCCCTGAGGATATTCGGAATGTATTCGGAAGTCGAGGGGCTAGGGTCTGCTTAGCATGTCGACGGCCTCCTGCAGGTCCGGCGGCAGCGCCACGCTGCGCCCCGGGCCGATCGGTGTGTAGCCCTTCGGCTTCACCTGCACGGGGAGCAATCTCCGGGCGGCTGGCCACGCGTTGCGGATGCGTTGGATCAAATCGGCTTCGTCGCCCCAGAAGTCGTTGGTGTATAAGTGCAGGACTTTGTATCCGTGCTCGGCGAGCCAGTCGTCACGCACACGCTGCTTGCGCAGTACATCGTGGGGGACCTCCTCGTATTTTTCCCACCCGTCGACCTCCACGACAAGGTTGTCGCCGATAAGGAAGTCAACCCGGTACCGTCCGATCACCGCCTGGGTGCGGTACGGGACCCCGTGGGCATCGAGGATCAGGCGCAGGAGGGACTCGTAGGGCGAATCCGAAAGTCTGCTGGCCAGCGGGAGCGCTTTCCGGGCGTTGGCGATCCCCTTCGTTCCCGCCAGCCGGGCGATGGTGGCGCGGAACTGGTGCAGTAGTTCCTGGTAAAGGTGGTCGCCGTGGCCGGAAAGCACGCTGTCTATGGCTATGACGCCTTCGCGCACGCCGCGTTCACGGGCAATGTCGACGGCGGTGCGGATCGCGTTGGTGTAGCGCACGGGCCCGTCATAGATGATGTCGACTTCCGGTATTTGCCGGTGACGGTACTCGTACCCGGTCCAGCCGCCTTTGGTGGAGGCCGGGCGCCCATTCGGCACCGCAAGCGTGACTGGTTCGTTGCGCGCGATGGTCCACACGCCGTTGAGCCTGGCGGCTGAGCAGTCGATGAGTACCGCACGTCTGCTTTGGCACCCTGCTGCGTAGCACTTCAAAAACGCCCGCTGGTACTCCTTGAGCTTTTTCCACGTCGCGGCGCAGAAGTAGATCGACTTGGTCAGCTGCACCATCTCGCCGTCGCTGATGCGCCGGTGAGTCTCAGTGTCTACCGACGACACCCTGCGAAGGTCCACGAGCTTTTCCCGCAGCTCTTTCTTGCGTGTGTCTTTCATTAGCCCCCCTTGACTAGTTACCCCGCTGCGGAGATTACAGGAGGCGCGTTGTTCTTGCCGGGTATTGGACCCGGCCGGCGGGCCGGCGGGCCTGCCCCCCCCCCCTCTCCCGACTCCGCAGACCCCTAGCAACAAACCCCTAGTAAGGCCGAAAAATGGGCATACTCAGGAGGGCTTACTAGGGGTTTGTGGGAATGAGCGCGGCCTCCTTCGATGCTGGCGCCCTCCCAAACCGGTCAAACGCGCCCCGAGAAAGTGTCGTGTGCCATAATGCGTGAAATTGTGAACAGCAACACGATCGGAGAAGACCCATGAGCTCGCTCATCCTGGTGCTCGTCGGCCTGGCGATGATGGCCGCCGGCTACCTGCTGTACTCCAGATTCCTGGGCAAACGCGTCTACCAGCTCTCGGACGCCTACACCACCCCGGCGCACACGATGGAAGACGGCGTGGATTTCGTCCCCACGAACAAGTACGTCCTGTGGGGCCACCACTTCACCTCCGTGGCGGGCGCGGCACCGATCATCGGCCCGGCTGTCGCGGTGATTTGGGGTTGGGTGCCGGCGTTTCTGTGGGTCACGCTCGGCACCGTTTTCTTTGCGGGGATGCATGACTTGGGGGCGCTGTGGGCGTCGCAAAGGCATCGCGGACAGTCGATCGGCACGCTGTCGGGCCGCTACATCGGCGCGCGCGGGCGCAACCTGTTCCTCGTGGTGATTTTCCTGCTGCTGCTCATGGTGAACACGGCGTTCGCGGTGGTCATCTCGAACCTGCTCATCTCCACGCCGACGGCGGTGATCCCGACGTGGGGCGCCATCGTCGTAGCGCTGTTGATCGGCCAGGCCATCTACCGCTTCAACTGGAACCTGCCGCTGGTCTCCATCGTGGGTGTGGCGGCGCTGTACGGGCTGATGATCCTGGGCGATCAATTCCCGCTCGCGCTGCCGGAGACGATGCTGGGCATCCCGGACCGCGGCTGGTGGATCATCTTCCTGTTCACCTACGCGTTCATCGCCTCGCTGCTGCCGGTGTGGGTGCTGCTGCAGCCGCGCGATTACATCAACGGCCTGCAGCTTTTCGTGGGCTTGGCCATCCTGTACGGCTCGTTCTTCATCGTGCGCCCGGAGGTTGTGGCGCCCTCGCTTCGCGACGCCGTCCCGTCCGGCACCCCCGGCATCTTCCCGCTGCTCTTCGTCACCATCGCCTGCGGCGCGATCTCCGGCTTCCACGGCGTCGTCGCCTCGGGCACGTCGTCGAAGCAGCTGGACAAGGAGACGGACGCGCGCTTCGTCGGCTACTTCGGCGCGGTCGGCGAGGGTCTGCTCGCGCTTGGCACGATCGTGGCCACCACTTCCGGCTTCAAGTCGCTGGCGAAATGGGAGGAGATCTACAACGAGTGGAACGCTGGCGGCGTCAACGCCTTTATCAAGGGCGGCGGCGACCTCATGAACGAAGGCCTGGGCATCCCCACCTCCCTGTCCGCCACCATCCTGGCCACCATGGCCGTGCTCTTCGCCGCCACCACGATGGACTCTGGCATCCGCCTGCAGCGCCTCGTGGTCTCCGAGATGGCGGAGCTGGCGGGCGTGAAGCTCTCCGGCCTGGTGGCCACCATCATCGCTGTGGGCTGCGCGCTGGGCCTGACGTTCTCGATGGGCCTGGACGGCTCCGGCGGCATGCTGATCTGGCCGCTGTTCGGCACCACCAACCAGCTCATGGCGGGCCTGACGCTATCTGTCGTCGTGATCATTCTGACGCAGCTGCGCCGCCCGACCTGGCCGGTGCTGATCCCGCTGGTGTTCGTCACCGCCATGTCGCTGTGGGCGGCGGTGCTGCAGGTGCGCACGTTCCTCGAGGCAGGCAACTGGCTGCTGTTGGTCCTGGACGTGATCATCATCTGCTGCGCCATCTGGGTCATCGTGGAGGCGTTCACGGCGATTTCGAAGGCGCGCAAAGAACCGGCTGTGACCTGGCGCGACGATGAGACGATTCCGGGTGAATTGGCGGATGCGCGAACGTCTTAAAGCAATTGCCCGCGGCTTAGACGAGTTCTACAAAGCTCCGTACCGCCGCGAATTCGCCCGCGCCGCGCGCGAGGAGGACGACCTGTTCACCCTCCTCGTCGCCTCGGAAACGCTCGGCATCCCCAACCCCGCAAGCTTCTACACCCTCGAACTGATGCCTTTGCTTTACGACGAATTCCACGCCTGGCACACCCGCATGGGCATGGAACGCTCCCCGTTGGACGGCGTGCGATGCTGCTAGCGCCCGCGCCCGTGATGTTCTTCGGCGGCAAGGGCGGGGTGGGCAAAACCACCGTCTCCGCCGCCTGCGCGGTGCGGCTCGCCGAGGCGGATAAGCGCGTGCTTCTGGTGTCCACCGACCCGGCGCACAACCTGGGCCACATCTGGGACGCGCAGCTTTCCGACGACCCCACACGCCTCGAGCCCAACCTCGACGTGGTGGAGCTCGACCCCGCCGCCACCACCGAGCGCCACCTCGCGGAGGTGGAGCGCTCCATGCGCGCGATGATGCCGGAGCGCATGCACCCCGAGATCCGCCGCCACCTGGACCTGGCGCGGCACTCGCCCGGCATGCATGAGGCGGCGATGCTTGAGGCGGTGGCGGAGCTCGTCGTCAGTCAAGGCTTCGACCACATTATCTTCGACACCGCACCCTCCGGCCACACCTCCCGCCTGCTCGCGCTGCCGGAGCTCATGGCCGCGTACACCGGCGGCCTGATGCAGCGGCGCGAGCAGTCCGACAAATTCTCGCGCGCGGTGCGCGGCTTGGGCGGGACTATCGACGACCCCGTGGAGCGCCGCAACCAGGAAATCCGCGCCACCTTGCTGCGCCGCCGCCGCAAGTTCGAGCGCCTGCGCGACATCCTCACCGACCCCGCGGCCTGCTGCTTCCACATCGTGCTCACCGCGGAGCGCCTCCCGGTCCTCGAGAGCATCGAGCTTTACGACGACCTCACGTCCAACCGCATCCGCGTCGGCTCGTTGGTGATCAACCGCCGCAGCCCTGACGACGCCAGCGAGTTCATGGCCGCCCGCCGCGCCGTGGAAGACGACGCGCTTGAGCTGCTGAACGCGAAACTTCCCGACGTCCCCCGCGTCGATCTGCCCTGGCTGCCCGGTGAGATCGGCACCCGCGAAGCGCTGGCAGCCATCGCCGAGCGGTTGTAATAAAGAAACCCCTCCACAGCCATGCCGTTAAAACGGGGGACCACTACGGGAGGGGATTACAGCGCCTATCATAGTTGAGCACGTGAGAAATACAACTGCGGGGGATCTCATGCAACAGGTTGCCAAAGTCTGGATTTCAGAGGACAGGCTCAAGCCATATCTATCTGCCACCTACCAAGATGAATCCAAAGCTCTCGCTCTCTACGAGCTGGATCGGCGACTGAGTGCTGCCATCTTCCACGAGATCGCCTACATCGAAGTGGCACTCCGCAACGCGATAGTGGAGTACCTACAGAAGACATACGGCGAAAGCTGGTATGCGGATACGACTGTGGGATTCGATCTGCGAGTTCGAGAAAACCTCATCGAAGCGTGGGAAAGTCTTCCGAGTCGATACACCAAAGATGCAGAACGAAACCGGAAGCTCGGTGGTCGACTGGTCGCTGCCTCAATGGGTTGCGTCCCTTAGTGTGGTGTAACGCTTGCTGATGGTGGGCCCTGGAAAATGCAGGGGCGGCCACCGCCAGTAAC
>NZ_JASPJX010000021.1 GCF_030232585.1 Corynebacterium sp. MSK008
GTTACTGGCGGTGGCCGCCCCTGTATTTCCCAGGGCCCACCATCAGCAAGCGTTACACCACACTAAGGGACGCAACCGCGCTTGCTACCCCCGCGACCTCTATGTGCCCCCAGGTGACAGGTCCCGCCCCACCGGGTGGCAACGCCCCGGGTTGTCGTGGGGTGCACCAATGGTGGGTGTCGGTCCGGTTGTCCGCAATGCGGAGTCTAGGCCCGGCCCCGGGGTTTCGTGGCTGCGTTGGTGGTCGAGTAGTGGAGGTCGAGTGCAACGGTGTGCGCGGGTGTTTAGACCACGTGTTTAGTAACGGTGTGGTGAGTATCGGGTAACGCCCGGGTGAGTTTCGAGTAACACCCGGGCGTTTTGGGGTTTTGGCGGGGTTATTGGGTCAGTCGCATGTTGGTGCCTTCGAGTGTGATGATTTCGGCGCCGGCGACGAGTCGGTTGAGGATGGATTCGGCGATGACGGCATCGGGGATGGATTTGTACCACTCGTCGGGTGTGAACTGGGATGTCACGATGGTGGATCCGCGGGGTTCGCGCTCTGCGAGGATGTTGAGCAGTTGGTGTGCGGTAGCGGCATCGATTGGGGTGGTCAGGAAGTCGTCGAGGACTAACACGTCTGTGTGGTGGAGGTCTTCGAGGAATGTGATGCGGGCTGGGTCGTCGTGTTTGAGCACGGCGAGGTGGTTGGCGAGTGTGTCGGTGCGGAAGAAGCGTGCGGAGTAGTCGTTTCGGCACGCCGCGGTGAGTAGTGCTTGGGCGAGGTAGGTTTTGCCGACGGAGGATTTGCCCAGGATGACAATGTTTTGTGCGCTTTGGCACCATTGGCAGTGAGCGAGTCGGGTGATTTGCTCTTTGTTGATGGTGCGGCCGGGCGTGTAGGTGATGTCTTCGATACAAGCATCGGGATTTGGCGATCGGGATGCTTTGAGCAGTTTGTTGACTCGCCTCTCACGCTTGGCCGCTACCTCTTTATCGAGTGCGTAGAGCACCTTGTCGGAAAAGCTCCAGTCGTCGAATGCGGGATCGGCGGCGATGTCGATGACGCTTTGTCCGAAGGCGGTCATGCGCAGGTCGGTAAAGACCGGCAGGACTGATTCGTCGAGGAAGCGGGCAGATGCTGATGCTGGCTGTGGGTGGGGCATGGGTTATGCAGATCCCTTCTTGGTGAGGTTTTCGAGGCTGAACTGCCCAGCACCACCGAGGTAGGCGCCGCGGGTGTCACGCGCTGTCGGGGCAGACGCACCGTCAGCGGGTCTGCCGGTTGGTTGATCGGTTGGCAGGTCAGTGCCGGTAGGTCGTGTGGAGGTGTCTTTGCGCACGGCGGCCATCATGTTTTTCACCGCGGTATACGACACAGCACGCCTGGCACCGTCGGTGGACACCAGACGCCTGCAGGCTTCTTCGAGGATTGGCTTGTTGGTGTGTTTGCCCATGTTGAGCACGTTGCGGCACGCTTGATACGCCTGGGCAGGGATCGCTTTGGCTTCGATGAGCTCGGCAATCACCTGGCGGGTGGCCGGCCCGATCTTGGGAGGGTGTCCGATTCTTTGTGTGCGGGGGGTTGGTTTACAAGTAGTCCGCGAATCGGTCGGGGTAAGCCACGGCTAGTTGGTTGATGGCTTGTTTCCACCCGGTGGCTTTCGCTCCTTCAATATAGCCGTTGCACTCAATGTTGCGCTTTGCTTTCTTCGCCCGCTGGGCGGCACGCTTGTCTTCGATGTTGCAGATCATCAGCCAAAGCGTCTTCAGCGCCGCGGTATCGTTCGGGAATTGGCCCCTGTTGCGGGTAGCTTTACGCAATTCAGCATTGAGCGACTCGATCGAATTAGTGGTGTAGAGCACCCGGCGTGCCGCCGGCGGGAACTGCAGAAACGGCACGAACCGCTCCCACGCATCACGCCAAACTTTGACCGACTGCGGGTATTTCCGGCCGAGTTCACTGGCCTCGAAAGCATCCAGGCTGGCACGCGCGGTGTCTTCGTTGGCGGCCGTGTAGACCTCACGCAGCGCCCGGGAGACAGATTTGCGGTCCTGGTAGGACACCCACCGGTTCGCAGCCCGAATCAGGTGCACAATGCAGGTCTGCACCATCGAATTCGGCCAGGTTGCCTCCACAGCTTCCGGCAGCCCTTTGAGTCCGTCGCAGCACACGATGAACACGTCCTGGACACCACGGTTGGCCAGATCCGCGCACACCGATGCCCAGAATGCGGCGCCTTCGTTGTCGGCGATCCACAATCCCAGGATGTGCTTGATGCCGTCCATGTCGACACCAACCGCCATGTAGCAGGCTTTGTTGACCACGCGGTGGCCGTCACGGATTTTCACGCGCAGCGCGTCGAGGAAGATCACCGGGTAAAACTCGTCGAGCTGACGGTTCTGCCAGATCATGACCTCTTCCAAGACCGCATCGGTAATGGTGCTGATCGTATCCGGGCTCATATCCACCCCGAGCGTGGTTGCGAGATGGTGCTGAATATCGCGCACGGTCATCCCGCCGGCGTACAGCGAGACGATCATGTCATCGAGCTCAGTCAGTCGGCGTGCACCCTTGGGCACCATCTTCGGTGCAAACGTGCCGGCACGATCCCTGGGCACGGTCACTTCTACCGCGCCGTAGCCAGAATTGACGGTCTTGGTGTACGACCCGTTGCGGTGATTGGTCGCCTGTGCGGTTTCCACTTGGGCTTTGGTCTTGCGGTCGGAATGCCCATAGCCCAAATGCGCATCCATCTCCGCCTGCAGACCAGCGTTGATCGATGCCTGCAGTAGGCCTTTGACCAGCTCGCTTGCATCATCAGCGGAGGTCGACAGCTCGCTGATCAAGCTGGCGAGCTCAGGATTTTCCATCAGCTTCTCGCTGATCTCGTTGACCCTCGCCGGGTCATGGTTTTTCTTCGGTGACACCGTAGTCATTATCGGTGAAACTCCTTCTAGATCAGAGCCTCACACACAAACTTCCTGACACCCTCGATCTTGGCGGCTTCGCGCAGGAAGTACTCGCTTGTCCACAACCCACGGGTCTCACCCATGTTCGCCGGGATGTGGTCGGTGTCGGTGACATACACCCCGCGGGCACGCGCGAGTTGGTGGGTGGCCACACGCTGCCCGGCGTCGAAGACGGCGAGCACGTCACCGGTGATACGCACATCCACGGTGCGGCCCACCAGCTGGTTGGGCACCGAGTAATGCACGTTGTGCACTCTGATGTGGAAATTAGGCGCGACTTTGGCGCGTTTCCATTCGGTACGCTGCCACGGTGTTGCAGGCAGCGCGGTGAGCACGTCGCGTTCGAACTGATCAAACAATGCGCGCCTGCTCGTCGCATTGCCGCGAAACGGTTCGGCAGCGTTAATCCCATCGACCAGGGTGGTAATTTTTGCGTTGAGCTCGTCTAATCCGGCGCACTGGTGGCCATCGAGTGCGTGGATAACGTTCTGGGTGACAATCTTGACTGCAGCTTCAACGCTGGCCTTATCCTTGGGGCGTTTCGCCCGAGCCGGCAACGCTGCGGTGTTGTAGTGCTCCAAAAACTCCTCGTAGGTGGAGTTGACCCGGCGATTCCTGTCCGCGGCACTGATCGCATTCGAAGCCGTCGAGACATTATCCGGCACGATGACCTCGGCGACCCCGCCGAAGTACTCGAACGCGCGGATATGAGCTGCAAGCCACGCGTCCTGGCGCTCATCCGCGCACGCGCAGGCGAACACCATGCCTGAATACGGCAGCGAGGCGACAAAGATGCTGACCTTCGAGCCTTGCCCGCCGGTGGGGTCAAACAGCCGCATCTTCGTGCCTGCCCAGTCCACCTGCATCGTATGGCCTGGGGCATGGGTGATCCTGGCGGTCAGCCCGGCTGCATCAACGTGTTGAGCCACAAGTTGGCGAAACCGCTCGTAGCTGTAGTACCGCTGGTCTGTGCCCGCAGGCTGTGCGGTGTAGCGGCCCCACAGCACCTGCAGGGTCACTTTGTTGCGCCCGGTGCGTGCCTTGGCGACAGCGTCGAAATCGATCGGGACGAAATCGCCCTGAGCATGGCTGCGCCC
>NZ_JASPJX010000022.1:0-1586 GCF_030232585.1 Corynebacterium sp. MSK008
TTGGTTTGTTTTTGGTTGGGTTTGGGCTTTTCACGGCCTGTTTCTTTCTGAAACGTTTTTGTGGAGAGTTTGATCCTGGCTCAGGATGAACGCTGGCGGCGTGCTTAACACATGCAAGTCGAACGGAAAGGCCAGTGCTTGCACTGGTACTCGAGTGGCGAACGGGTGAGTAACACGTGGGTGATCTGCCCTGCACTTCGGGATAAGCCTGGGAAACTGGGTCTAATACCGGATAGGACCACATTTTGGATGGTGTGGTGGAAAGTTTTTTCGGTGTGGGATGAGCTCGCGGCCTATCAGCTTGTTGGTGGGGTAATGGCCTACCAAGGCGTCGACGGGTAGCCGGCCTGAGAGGGTGTACGGCCACATTGGGACTGAGATACGGCCCAGACTCCTACGGGAGGCAGCAGTGGGGAATATTGCACAATGGGCGCAAGCCTGATGCAGCGACGCCGCGTGGGGGATGACGGCCTTCGGGTTGTAAACTCCTTTCGCTAGGGACGAAGCGCAAGTGACGGTACCTGGAGAAGAAGCACCGGCTAACTACGTGCCAGCAGCCGCGGTAATACGTAGGGTGCGAGCGTTGTCCGGAATTACTGGGCGTAAAGAGCTCGTAGGTGGTTTGTCGCGTCGTTTGTGTAAGCCCGCAGCTTAACTGCGGGACTGCAGGCGATACGGGCATAACTTGAGTGCTGTAGGGGAGACTGGAATTCCTGGTGTAGCGGTGGAATGCGCAGATATCAGGAGGAACACCGATGGCGAAGGCAGGTCTCTGGGCAGTAACTGACGCTGAGGAGCGAAAGCATGGGTAGCGAACAGGATTAGATACCCTGGTAGTCCATGCCGTAAACGGTGGGCGCTAGGTGTGAGTCCCTTCCACGGGGTTCGTGCCGTAGCTAACGCATTAAGCGCCCCGCCTGGGGAGTACGGCCGCAAGGCTAAAACTCAAAGGAATTGACGGGGGCCCGCACAAGCGGCGGAGCATGTGGATTAATTCGATGCAACGCGAAGAACCTTACCTGGGCTTGACATACACCAGATCGCCGTAGAGATGCGGTTTCCCTTTGTGGTTGGTGTACAGGTGGTGCATGGTTGTCGTCAGCTCGTGTCGTGAGATGTTGGGTTAAGTCCCGCAACGAGCGCAACCCTTGTCTTATGTTGCCAGCACGTTGTGGTGGGGACTCGTGAGAGACTGCCGGGGTTAACTCGGAGGAAGGTGGGGATGACGTCAAATCATCATGCCCCTTATGTCCAGGGCTTCACACATGCTACAATGGTCGGTACAACGCGTTTGCGAGCCTGTGAGGGTGGGCTAATCGCTGTAAAGCCGGTCGTAGTTCGGATTGGGGTCTGCAACTCGACCCCATGAAGTCGGAGTCGCTAGTAATCGCAGATCAGCAACGCTGCGGTGAATACGTTCCCGGGCCTTGTACACACCGCCCGTCACGTCATGAAAGTTGGTAACACCCGAAGCCAGTGGCCTGTCATGGGAGCTGTCGAAGGTGGGATCGGCGATTGGGACGAAGTCGTAACAAGGTAGCCGTACCGGAAGGTGCGGCTGGATCACCTCCTTTCTAAGGAGCTTT
>NZ_JASPJX010000022.1:1686-2879 GCF_030232585.1 Corynebacterium sp. MSK008
AACTGCAAGCGCAATGCATATGCATCAGCGGAAGCATCTGGGATGGTGCACCGGAGTAGGTGAAAAGTCCTGTACGTGAAGGTGTGTGTGGTTGTGTTGTTTGTGTTTTTCCCCGAGTAGCAGCGGGCTCGTGGAATCTGCTGTGAATCTGCCGGGACCACCCGGTAAGCCTAAATACTCAGTGTGACCGATAGTGGATAGTACCGTGAGGGAATGGTGAAAAGTACCCCGGGAGGGGAGTGAAAGAGTTCCTGAAACCATGCGCTTACAATCCGTCAGAGCACCTGTTTGTGTGTGATGGCGTGCCTTTTGAAGAATGAGCCTGCGAGTCAGCGGCATGTCGCGAGGTTAACCCGTCTAGTGGGGTAGTCGTAGCGAAAGCGAATCCGAATAGGGTGGCAAGTGGCATGTCCTGGACCCGAAGCGGGGTGATCTACCCATGGCCAGTGTGAAGCAGCTGTAAGAGGTTGTGGAGGCGCGAACCCACTTAGGTTGAAAACTGAGGGGATGAGCTGTGGGTAGGGGTGAAAGGCCAATCAAACTCCGTGATAGCTGGTTCTCCCCGAAATGCATTTAGGTGCAGCGTGATGTGAGCTTGCCGGAGGTAGAGCTACTGGTTGGTTGAGCGGGACTATCATCTTAGCGACGTCAGCCAAACTCCGAATACCGGTGAAGTGGTGCATTGCAGTGAGACTGTGGGGGATAAGCTTCATAGTCGAGAGGGAAACAGCCCAGATCGCCGGTTAAGGCCCCTAAGGGTGTGCTAAGTGGAAAAGGATGTGGGATCGCGAAGACAGCCAGGAGGTTGGCTTAGAAGCAGCCATCCTTGAAAGAGTGCGTAATAGCTCACTGGTCGAGTGGTTCTGCGCCGACAATTCAGTGGGGCTCAAGCACACCGCCGAAGCCGCGGCAACAGTTTTACTGTTGGGTAGGGGAGCGTCGTGTGTGGGGTGAAGCCGTATCGGAAGGAGCGGTGGACTGCATGCGAGTGAGAATGCAGGCATGAGTAACGAATGGCAAGTGAGAATCTTGCCCGCCGGATGACTAAGGGTTCCTGGGTCAAGTTCGTCTTCCCAGGGTGAGTCGGGTCCTAAGGCGAGGCCGACAGGCGTAGTCGATGGTTAACGGGTTGATATTCCCGTACCCGTATGTGCGCGCCCAGTATCGAAGCGGTGAGACTAACCACCCTGATC
>NZ_JASPJX010000023.1 GCF_030232585.1 Corynebacterium sp. MSK008
TAACCGCCTAACCAAACCCCCAACTTCATACCGAGCCGAAAGCACAAACGGCTACACCACTACACGGGACTTGACCCCTCTACGTTGGTGAATGCTGCACCGCCACCAGGAGCAAGAGCAAAATTAGTAGCAAAGTACGGCTGTGGCGCCAGTCTAGAACCCGCCTTCGAAGAAGAGCTAGGAAATGTAGCTTTAGCGGTTTTCGTCCATTCTTTTTCCCCGGCAGGAGATCCTGTTATATCTGCCTCACTCGCATTAGCAATGCCACTATGCACAACGGACAGGGCCAATAGCGTTGGGATGGCTAGCCGCCAAGCCTTCATCTACATTCCTCCACGTCTCTTATAAAACTGTCGGCAAATACATAGACTATCTGCCTACGCTTTGTCGACTAGGGTCATTCGCAGGTTGAAAAAGTTAAGACTGAGTCTGCCACGGCGTCTACATGACGCAACAAGTGCTGACTCCGCGTGTATCTGTGAGGAGGAACACACGTGACCCGCACTATCGTCGTCGGGGCCGGCATGACGGGCCTCGCCACCGCGTGGCACCTACAGGAGTACGGACATGAGGTGGAGGTGCTGGAACGCATCGATGTCGCCGCCGGCTCTTCTTGGGGCAACGCTGGATGGCTCGCACCAGGAAAAACGATCCCCCTGGCCAACTCGAGCTTGTGGGCGTACGGGCCCACAGCGCTCTTTGACAAGCACGCCGCTCTTGATGTGCCTGTGCGCATCGACCCGAAGCTGTGGCGCTTCTGTGCGAACTTCATGGCGCACGCCACCGGCCGCGCCTGGGACAAGACGATGGCGGGCCTGACCAAGGCGGACCTCGGAGCCCTCGCGGCCTTCGACGAGCTCGAGGCCGGCGGCGTGAAGGCAACCACCAACGAGGGCCCGTTCATCATCGGATTCGAAAACGAAAAGAAGGCCGGCGGCTTCCTCAAGGAGGTCGAGGGCGCGCAACGCCACGGCCAGGAGATCCCGTTCGAGCAGATCACGCTCGACGACGCCCGCAGGGACGCCCCGATGCTTACCGACAAGGTGGGCGCGACTTTCCGCATGGGCGGCCAGCGTTTCATCGAGCCGGGCCCGTACTGCCAGGCAATCGCGGACTCCATCGTGGAGCGCGGCGGCAAGGTCACCACGGGTGTGGAGGTCGTGGAGGTCACCTCCACCCGCAAGCCGGCCGTGAAGCTGGCCACCGGCGAGTGGCTGCACGCCGACAACGTGGTGCTGGCCACCGGCGAGTGGCTGCACGCCGACAACGTGGTGCTGGCCACCGGCGCGTGGCTGCCGAGGCTAGCCAAGGACCTCGGCGTGACCACGCTGATCCAGGCAGGCCGCGGCTACTCCTTCTCCGTGGAGACCGCAGAGCCGGCAACCTGCCCGGTGTACCTGCCGGACCCGAAGATCGCCTGCACCCCGTACCAAGGCCGCTTCCGCATCGCCGGCACCATGGAGTTCCGTGGCCCGGACGAGCCGTTCCAGCCGGGCCGCGTCGCGTCCATGATCCACACCACCAAGCCGTTCTTCCGCGGCATTGACTGGGAGGACCGCCAGGACGAGTGGGTCGGCTCCCGCCCGGTGACCCCGGACGGCCTGCCTTTGGTGGGCGCGACCAAGGTGCCCAACGTCTACACCAACGGCGGGCACGGCATGTGGGGCATCATCCTCGGCCCGCTGTCCGGCAAGATGCTGGCGAAGCAGATTGAGACCGGCGAGGTTGATGAGACCATCGCACCGTTCGACCCGCTGCGCGGCCCCTTCGGCGGCCTCTAGCTGTACGGACCGGAGACGTTGATCGATGGGACCGGCATCAGCCGACCATGTGCTGGGCGATTGATTCTTTGACCTGTTCGATGAACGCCCGAGACGCGGGGCTCGGATTGAAAGAGCCCCACGCGACGTACTCGGCCCGGCAGGGGCCATCGGCCACGGGAACTGCTCGCAGCGCTGGGTTAGCTGGCACACATTCGACGGGCAGCAGGCAGACGCCCAACCCACGTTCGACGAGGGCGAGCATGAACTCGGTCGACATCGC
>NZ_JASPJX010000024.1 GCF_030232585.1 Corynebacterium sp. MSK008
GGAGTTGTCAGTGGGTGAATGCGCCACCTCGACTTGGAGGTTGTTGTGGCTGGTCGTTGGACTCCGAAGGATGTGAAAGCTGCTTCTGTGGCGCGGCTTGTTGCAGGCGATGATGTCGGCGAGATTGCTCGTGATGCCGGTGTGGCGGAGGCCACGGTTTATGAATGGGTCAAGCAAGCTGGTGCGCTCCCGCCGAAGATGGCGTTGGCGCGTGCACGCGACCAGCTTGTCGATGACGCGGTGGCGTTGGTGACTTCAGGCATGTCAGTACCGGATGCGGCTGCGACGTTAGGCATGCCAAAGAGTGCGTTATACAAGCGGTTGGCGAAAGTCGGTGTGCTGACCGAACTGCAGAAAAAGCCGCGCATCACCCCGCAGCAGAAAGCAGACGCGGTCGCACGGGTGCTGGCTGGTGAGCCGGTGAAACGCGTTGCTGATGCATATGGCATGTCGGCCAATTCGGTGTATCGCTGGGTGCAGCAAGCACGCCAGAAGAAGGCGGCTGAACGCTGTGATGCGTCACAGCGCGCCAACACGCCGGAGGCTTGCGCGGTAAAACCACCTGCACACAGCAAAGTTGATGGCGTGCCAGCACCAATGAAAACACAGGCAGGTAGCGCGCCTGCCGACCACGCCGAGGACCGTGTGAAAGTCGGCCGCGGGGTCCAACTGTCGTTTGAAGACCGCCTGACGATCCAACATGGGTGCAGCCAGGGATTGTCAGCCAGACAGATCGCCACACTTCTGGGGCGCCACCACAGCGTGATCAGCCGGGAGATTGCCCGCAACGGATGGGAAATCATCGACGATGCCAGCGGTGAGGTCAAGGTGTTCTACAACGCCCGGCGTGCCCACACGGGCGCTAAGGCGCGTGCGTGCCGGCCGAAGGTGCGCAAGCTTGATGACAACCCGGTGCTTCGTGCTGTGGTGGTGGAATGTCTTGCCCGCCGGTGGTCACCCGGGCGCATCAGTGTGTGGCTGCAGTACGCTTTCGCCGATGATGAAAGCATGCGTATTTCCCACGAAGCGATCTACAGCGCCTTGTACATCCAGGGCAAAGGCAGCCTGCGCGCCGAGCTTGAAGCGGTGATGAAGACCCAAGATGTGCTCATCCGCGGCGGGAAGCGCCGAAAAACCCGGCCCCGCAACGCAGGTCTGCTCACCGGCAAGCCGTGGATCAAAGGCGCTGAAATCACCAAGCGCAGCCCAGAAGCCGACGACCGGGCAATCCCCGGGCACTGGGAAGGCGATCTCGTCATCGGCAAAGGCGGCAAAAGCGCGCTGATCACCCTCGTAGAGCGCACCAGCCGCTACACCCTGCTTGGCCACCTGCCCACCGAACACACATCGATGACGGTGATTGCAACGATCCAGCAGATGGTCAAAGACCTCAACGCCGAACAGCTCAAGACCATCACCTGGGACCAAGGCGTGGAAATGGCTGAAACCGCACGTGTGCGCATCAAAGACGGCTGCGAGGTGTACTTTTGCGACCCGCACTCGCCGTGGCAGCGGCCGACCAACGAAAACACCAACGGTGAGATCCGCCGCCGGTTCTACAAGAAAGGCACCGACTTCGCCGAAGTAACCCCCGAGCACGTCGCCTGGGTACAAAACGAACTCAACGACACACCACGACAAGTCCTCGGCGGAGCAACCCCACGTGAAATACTCGAGCAAATATTCAAACGTGGCGCATTAACCGCTTGATCCCGCCG
>NZ_JASPJX010000025.1 GCF_030232585.1 Corynebacterium sp. MSK008
TGTCATGTCTTGACACTTTTTGGACATGGAGTCTGGTGAGTTTTTGGACGTGGAGTCTGGTCACTTATTGGACATCATGTCTGATGACTTGTTGGACACTGCGATGAAATAGCCGGATGGCTATTTCATCGCATTTACGTAGGAAGATCGCGGATTTCGATCCCGTCCGCGACGACAAAAACATCACGCAGTTCTGCAAGGAAGAAGGGATCTCACGCCAGACGTTCCACAATGTGAAAGATCGTGTCGCCAAGCGCGGCCGGGCGGGTATTTTGCCGGACAGCACCGCCCCGAAAAACCCGGCTCGTAAGTACACCGATGCTGACCGCCAGGCCGTCTTCGATGCCCGTGTTGAACTCAAGCAGCAGGGGTTGGACTACGGGCCGCTCTCGATTCACTACCACTTGCTCGACACCGTCGGCCCGGATCACACGCCGTCACGACCAACGATTGCAGCGTGGCTGAATAAAGCCGGGCTGGTCGACGCCAATGCCCGCAAACGCCCCCGTAGTTCGTATAAACGATTCGCTCGCGATTATGTGTGCGAACTGTGGCAGATCGACGCGGTGGTCTACCGCCTGTTCGACGTTGCTCACACCCAGGTCACCATCTACCAGGTCATCGACGACGCCAGCAGATTCGATGTCGGCACCAAAGCGTTCAAGCTGCCCGAAAACGGCTCCGACGCACGCACCACACTCAAAGAGGCATTTGCCCGCTACCGCAAACCGCAAGAGATCCTGTCGGACAACAGCGAAGCGTTTGCCACCTATCACCGCGGTCGTCTATCAGCCACGGAAGTGTGGCTGGCAGAACAAGGCGTGATGGCCATTGCAGGCTTTGCGCCAACGACCCAAGGCAAGGATGAACGCGCGCACCGCACCCTGGTGCAATTTCTTGATGCGCGCACACCCAAAACGTTCGCCGATCTTGAAGCCGCCATTGATGTCTACCGCGAGGTCTACAACACCCAGCGGCATCACCAAAGCCTGCGCGTCGGCAAAATGCACATCACCCCGCAACAAGCTTGGGAGAGCTTCCCACAGGCACAGTCCCCAACCGATCCGCTGGATCCTGATGTGATCTGGCAGCGCGTGGTCGACTACAACCTTGCACACAACCCGCTGGCACAACCACCAGCGAAGAAAAACGACCCTGGGGAAGCTGCCACTTCGCCCAAGGCCGAAACCGTTCGTGCAATCACCACACCAGGTACATCACACACGGATGACCCCACCATAGATCCCCGCGACGTCGCGGAAAACTACCGCTTCGACGTGCCAGTAGAACTCGAAGTCAACCGGCACGGGACCGTCTCGGTGTGCGGCTACGGCCTCTATATCGGCCTGCGGTTTAAAAGCCGCAAGCTGTTCAGCATCGTCACCCCCGATAACGTCGCGGAGTTCTATACCGCCCACGACAGTGAATTCCTGTTCAGCGTGCCGTTGCCCATCAGGCTGACGCACCGCCCGGCCGGCGGCCAGATCAACATCAACCTCGTTGAAGGCATGAAACACCGGCAACCGCCGAAACTGCGCCCAGACCTATCCAAACCCCGACCGAAGAAACGCAACCCCGGCCAATAAGACCACCACTAGCCGGAGTCCAAAAAGCCATTGGACTCCGTGTCCAATAAGTCACCAGACTCCATGTCCAATAAGTGACCAGACTCCGCGTCCAAAATGTCCATAGACATAACAT
>NZ_JASPJX010000026.1 GCF_030232585.1 Corynebacterium sp. MSK008
GTGTCTGAAGTCACGACATATTTGACGGGGTGTGCCTGCGGAAGGCGTCGTGATCCTTGACAGGTCAGTCGCGTCATTGTTGACACTTAGGGTTACCTCAGCCGTGTCGGTGACGTTTGACTGGTGAGTCGGGACATGTTTGACACCATGAACAGTCCCAACCGCAACCTCGCCATTGTCAGAGCTGTCAGAGACCAAGGCGGCACACCCACCAACGTTGCCAAGCGCTTTGGCATCTCACGGCAACGCGTCCACCAGATCCTCAACGCCTACGACGCCGGCGGCGCCGAGGCAATCGCACCGAAATCGCGCGCCCCTCACACCCACCCACACGCCGTCCCGGAGGCACTACGCAACGAAATCATCAGCATCCGCAAACAGCTCACCCGGCACGGACTTGACGCCGGGGCCGAAACCATTGCCTACCACCTCGAACAGGCCGGCAAACATGCCCCGTCAACGTCAACGATCCGCCGCATCCTCACCAAAGAAGGCTTGATCACCCCGCAGCCGCAAAAGAAGCCGAAAAGCTCTTACATCCGCTTCGAAGCGGCGATGCCCAACGAATGCTGGCAAGCCGACATCACCCACCTCTTCCTCGCTGATAACACACGCGTTGAAGTCCTCGACTTCCTCGACGACCACTCGCGATACCTGTTGTCAATCACCGCGGCCGCCGCATTTGCAGGCCCCGCCGTCGCCGCCGAACTCACCCGCTTGATCCACACGTACGGCCCGCCAGCATCCACGCTGACGGACAACGGTTTGGTGTTCACTGCCCGCCTAGCCGGGCGCAAAGGTGGAAGAAACGCGTTTGAAAAAGTGCTCGTCGCACACAAAATCCAACAGAAAAACGGCCGGCCCGGCCACCCCCAAACCCAAGGAAAAATTGAGCGGTTCCACCAAACCCTCAAAAAATGGATCAAAGCCCGACCCGCAGCACAAACCATTGATGAGCTGCAACAACTCCTCAACGAGTTTCGCCAATACTACAACTGCACCCGACCCCACCGCGCCCTGGACAGACGCACCCCACAGCAGGCATACACCACCGGAGTCAAAGCCACACCCAACGACAACCCCAAAGAAGAATGGCGAACCCGAAACGACACAGTCGACAAAAACGGCAAAGTCAGCGTGCGCTACGCCGGCAAACTCTTCCACCTCGGCATCGGACGCGGCTACAAACACAAGAAAATTCTCATGGTCATCACCGACAACCACATCATCACATCACTGGTCGAAACCGGAGAAGTCATCACCGAGCACTACATCGACACCGCCCGCGACTACCAAAAGGCCTACTGGAAACACGGCGACCCACCACTACGCCCCAAATGAACAAAACCGGCACCCCAGAACAAAAACAACTGGGATGCCGGTCCGTCCAACATGTCGCGACTCATGCGTCAAGCATGACGCGACTCATGACAT
>NZ_JASPJX010000027.1 GCF_030232585.1 Corynebacterium sp. MSK008
GATGGTTAACGGGTTGATATTCCCGTACCCGTATGTGCGCGCCCAGTATCGAAGCGGTGAGACTAACCACCCTGATCCGCTGGCCGTTGCCACTTTTCGAAGTGGTTGGTTGGTGGTGATGCGTGGGGCCTGATCCGTTGTAGGTCAGTGATGGGGTGACGCAGTGAGGTAGCTAAGCCGCTTATTGGATTGCGGTGCAAGCGTGTGGCACGACAACATTGGTCAAATCCGGTTGTCATATGTGTGAGGCGTGATGCGTAGCCCTTTTGTGGGTGATGTTGGTGATCCTGGACTGCCGAGAAAAGCCTCTAGCGATGTGCATGTACGGCCCGTACCCATAACCGACACAGGTGGTCAGGTAGAAAATACTAAGGCGAGCGGGTGAACTGTGGTTAAGGAACTCGGCAAAATGCCCCCGTAACTTCGGGAGAAGGGGGACCACAACCGGTGACACACCTTTCGTGTTGAGCTGGTTGGGGTCGCAGAGAAGAGAGGGGAGCGACTGTTTATCAAAAACACAGGTCCGTGCGAAGACGGTGAAGTTGATGTATACGGACTGACGCCTGCCCGGTGCTGGAAGGTTAAGAGGACCTGTTAGACCCTTTGTGGGTCGAAGCGGAGAATTTAAGCCCCAGTAAACGGCGGTGGTAACTATAACCATCCTAAGGTAGCGAAATTCCTTGTCGGGTAAGTTCCGACCTGCACGAATGGCGTAACGACTCCCCTGCTGTCTCAACCACAGGCCCGGTGAAATTGCAGTACGAGTAAAGATGCTCGTTTCGCGCGGCAGGACGAAAAGACCCCGGGACCTTCACTATAGCTTGGTATTGGCATTCGGTGCGGTTTGTGTAGGATAGGTGGGAGACGTTGAAGCATGCACGCCAGTGTGTGTGGAGTCGTTGTTGAAATACCACTCTGACCGTAGTGGATATCTAACCTTGGCCCA
>NZ_JASPJX010000028.1 GCF_030232585.1 Corynebacterium sp. MSK008
TCACGGGCTGAACGGGCACTATCGACTGTGATTGCCACCTGCTACCTCAAAGGGGTCTCCACCCGCAGGATGAACGACCTGGTGGCAACCCTTGGCATTTCCAACCTGTCGAAATCGCAAGTCTCACGTATGTCGGAAGAACTCGACGAGATGGTCGCAGACTTCAGAAACCGCCCACTCGACCCCGGCGGGTACGCCTACCTGTCCTGCGACGCACTCACGATCAAAGTCCGTGAAGGCGGCCGAGTGGTCAAATGCTCCGTGCTACTAGCTACCGGTGTCAACGCCGACGGGTACCGCGAAATGCTCGGCATGCACGTCGCCACTGCGGAATCCAACGCATCGTGGAAAGGCTTCTTCCAAGACCTCAAAGCGCGCGGGCTTCGCGGTGTCTTCCTGATCACCAGTGACGCCCACGAAGGCATCCAACACGCGATATCCGAAGTGCTGCCCGATGCGTCGTGGCAGCGCTGCCGCACCCACTTCGCCAAGAACCTCTACGAGAAAGTCCCGAAAACCCAGTGGCCGATGGTCTCGGCGATGTTCCAGACGATCTTCCAACAACCTGATGCCCAATCCACCTGGGCCCAAGCCCGCGAAGTCGTCGACTTGCTGGAACCGAAGTTCCCCCAGGTAGCGGCGTACTTGGAGGAATCACTCGATGAGGTGCTGGCGTTTACCGCAGCGCCGAAACCAGTCTGGACGAAGGTGTGGTCAAACAACCCCACCGAGCGGTTAAACCGGGAGATCCGCCGGCGCACCGACGTTGTGGGTATCTTCCCGAACCGCGAATCGATCATCCGGCTTGTTGGCGCCGTCCTTGCCGAGCAACACGACGATTG
>NZ_JASPJX010000029.1 GCF_030232585.1 Corynebacterium sp. MSK008
GTCCAGGACGAGCAACTCTCGATCGTGAGGTGAGCGCAAGGGCGCTGCTCCTCCCACGACCAAGACCCGGACCCCCGCGACGGCGGCGTGGTCGAGGACACGGCTGGTCAGCGGAGCCATACGGCTTTCGTCGCCGGGGGCCATGCGCACGGTGAGCACGACGGCGTCTGCGTCGTTCAGGACGGGCTGCAAGGGTGCCTCGAGGTCTGTCAGATCGAGACGAGTGACGGTGGTATGCGGGTCGTTGGTCTCCTGTGGGTTCCGCGATACGGCAGTGACGTGGTGGCCGCGGCGTGTGGCCTCCTGCGCGATCGCTGCGCCGGCCATGCCGGTGGCTCCGAGAACCGTGATGTTCATGAATTGTCCTTTCGACGATGGGTGGGTGCGGGGAGCTGGCCACAGACCATGGCGGCCAGGGCGATCGCGAAGCCGAGGTACTGCTCGGCTCCGAGGTGTTCGTGCGCGATCAGGACGCCGAGCAGGGCGGCGACCAACGGCGAGAGAAGTCCCAGGAGGGCTGTGGACGTGACGGGCAGGCGTCGGATGCCGGTGAACCAGAGGCTGTAAGAGACCAGTGCCCCGACCAGGCCGAGCCAGGCGTACCCAAGCCAGCCACGACCGGAAATCACTGCCGGTGGCCCCTCCACCAGCAGCGCCGGGATCGCCAGCAGAAGGCCGGCGGCCGTCAGCTGCCAACCGGCCAATGCGATGGGCGAGACACCTTGGGGGAGCTTCCACTTCTTGGTCAGGACCACGCCCGTGGCCATGGCCCCTGTGCCACCGAGTCCTGCA
>NZ_JASPJX010000002.1 GCF_030232585.1 Corynebacterium sp. MSK008
AGAACAAAAACAACTGGGATGCCGGTCCGTCCAACATGTCGCGACTCATGCGTCAAGCATGACGCGACTCATGACATTGGTGCGCCCGGAGGGATTCGAACCCCCAACCTTCTGATCCGTAGTCAGATGCTCTATCCGTTGAGCTACGGGCGCGTATTCAGTTCGTTGCCGTGTGGACAACGAAGAAGAACATTACACCCGGGTGAACTCACCGCCAAAACCGCAGGCCAAACCAGCAAACATCCCCCAAACACAACTCCAACTACAACCCCAGCACCGACTTCGCAATCACGAAGTAGATAACCAGACCGGTCGCGTCGCAGAAGGTGGAGATGAACGGGTTGGAAAATACCGCGGGGTCCGCGCCGACGCTTTTAGCAATGATCGGCATCATGCCGCCGACGGTCGCAGACATAGTGCAGACACAAAATAGTGTGCTTCCTATCACAATCCCGATTTCTTGGCCGAAAACGGCCCACGCGATGGCCAATCCGAGCACGCCCAGCACTGCTCCGAGCGTCGCGCCTACCCGCAGCTCGCGCCACATGACTTTCAGGATGTCGCCTTTGGTGACGTCGTCAAGCGCAAGTGCCCTTGTCACCGTCGTAGCCGCCTGGTTGCCGGTGTTGCCGCCGGTGCCGGTGAGCAGCGGGATGAACAGCGACAGTACGGTCACCTGCGCGAGCGTGTCCTCGAAAATGCCCAGGACCTGCACAGTCAAGATCGCAGAGAGCGCCAGCACCAGCAGCCACACGATTCGCGAGCGCACCAGCTTCAGCACCGGGGTCGACAGGTACGGCTGCTTCAGCGACTCAGCGCCACCCTGGCGCGCGGAGTCCTCGCTGTCGGCGTGCTCGACAATGTCGGCGGCCTCGTCGTGGGTGAAAATACCCACGAGGCGGTTGCCGTCGTCGACCACGGGGAACGCGAGCAGCCCTGAGGAGAGCAGGCGGCGCGCGGCGTCCTCGGCGTCGTCACTGACTTGCACCGACGGACGCTCGCGCATCACGTCACCGACGCGCGCGTCCGGCGCTGCCTTGAACAGGTCCCGCAGCCCCACCACGCCGCACAGCGTGCGCTCCGGATCCACCACGGCGATGGTGTACACGGTCTCCAGGTCATCCGCATTCGCCCGCAGCTTCTCGACGACCTCCCGCACCCCCTCACCAGGACCAACCGCCGCCACATTGGGGCTCATCGCGCGGCCGACCGAGCCCTTCTCGTAGCCCAGAATGAGGTTAGTGTCCGCGCGGGCGTCCTCGTCCAGATCCCCCAGGAACCGCTCCGCGATCTCCGCGGGCATGTTGTCCAGCATGCGCACGCGGTCCTCCGCACCCAGCGCGCTGAACAGCCCGGCGACATCCTCGCTGCCGAGCTCTTCAACAATCTCCGCCTGGTGGGCGGGATCCAACGCGTCGAACGCCGCAGCCGCACGCTCCGGCGGCAGCAGGCGGATCAGCACAGCACCGCGTTTCGACGGCTGCCGCTCCACCACGTACACCACATCGTGCAACGGGATATCCGCCAGCTCCTCGTGGAGCCCGTCCAAGTCGCCGGAGTCCAACCGGTGCCGGTTCAGTTGCTTTTCCAGATGCGCGATCGCCGCCGCGTTGGCCGTAGTCACACGGCGAGCGTACCCAGACTGAAAATTTTTTCGCGAGAAAGCACCGATTCTTGGCGAGTGTATGTAAAGATCTACGCGAGATTTGCGATACGTGTCATATATCGCTGACGTTTCCCTGAATACTCCTGGAGGAGCCACCATGGCCAAGTCCATTCGTTCCCGCCGCACCGCCATCGCGGCGGGCGCCCTATCCCTTGCCCTCGTGGCACCGTTCATCTCCCCGGTCCAGGCCCAGGAAACGGCCACCGAGTCCACTACTGAGGCCGCTGCCGAGCCCACCACCACTGAGGCAACCCCGACCACGCCGACGAGTGATGCTGAGCCGGCGCCGGCGGAGCAGCCGTCGACAAGCGAGGGCACCACCGCAACCACCTTCGAGCCGCGCTTCGACACCGCGAACTTCTGGAACACCACCGAGGCAGTGGTAGAAAGGCTGCAGCTGCAGCCGGGCGACATCGTCGCACCGCGCGCAAACACCATCTTCAACTGGAAGTTCCGCAACGACAACGGCACGCTGACCCTGATCCGCCCGCAGTCCGCGACAGCGTTCCGTACCGGTGCACAAGACATCCCCGTGCGGGTCACCCCGGCGAACGGTCCGGCGTTTACCACTACCCTGCGTGTCAACATCATCGACGAGCGCCCGGGCTCCGAATGGGAAAAACAGCTGGATACTCGCTACGAGGTGGATTTTGAGAAGTCCACCTCCGCGAAGCCCGTGGCGGACCTCACCCTGCCGGAGGGCGTGACCGTGTCCAAGAACGGCGCCGCTCTGCCGACTGGCTGGACCGTCTCCAACGACGGCACCACCATCCGCGTCACCCCACCGACCACGTTCAAGGAAGGCGACTTCGACCTTCCAATCAAGGTGAACGACGGCACTGACACGTTCGATGCGACCCTGAAGATCGCGGCCAAGAACCCGTCGAAGACACCCGCGGAGACGGCGGGCACTGTCGCAGACATTCTCGGCCCTGTCCTGGGCGGCCTGATTGGGGCTGGCACCGGCGGCGGGCTAATTGGCAACATCATCGGGGGTCTCACCGGTGGCGGAAGCGGCGGCGGCGAGGGCGAAACCGGCGGTGGAACTGGCCGCTTGATCAACGTTGTGATCACCAACAACGCGAACCCGTCGAACATCGGCAACAACAACGGCAGCCCGAACGTGGTCATCACCGACAACGTCAACCCGCGGGACAACTTTTCCAATAATGGCAACCCCAACGTAGTGATCACTAATAACGCGAACCCGTCGGTGGTAATCACCGGCAACGCGAACCCGACCGTCGAAATCAAGGACAACCTGTCCAACAACGGCAACCCGTCCGTGGTCGTCACCGGCAATGCGAACCCGGTGATCACGGGCAACGCCAACCCGGTCATCACGGGCAACGCCAACCCGGTCATCACGGGCAACGCGAACCCGGTCATCACCGGTAACGCCAACGACAATGGTTCCAACAATTCGGTCGTAGTCACCGACAATGCGAATCCCGTGGTCACGAACAACGCCAACAACAACGGCAATGACAACTTCCGGGACGCCGGCTCGAACAACTCCGTCGTGGTCACCAACAACGCCAACCCGGTCATCACGGGCAATGCGAACGACAACTTCCGGGACGCTGGCTCGAACAACTCCGTCGTGGTGACCGACAACGTCAACCCGATTGTCAGCGACAACGCCAACAACAACAGCCTCATCGCTACCGGCAACGCGAACCCGGAGGTGCTCGTCACTGGCAACGCCAACGGCGGCTTGCTGGGCGTCGGTTCCTCCCGTAAGCGTAACGGCGAGGGCACGGGCGGCAACCACCTCGTTGATGCCAACGTCGGCGTCGACGGCGGTTCCTCCGACCCGCGCTGCATCGCTTCCCTGGTGGGCCTGGGTCTGCCGTTGGTTGTTCTGATCCCGCTTGTGCTGGCCGGCCAGGTTAACGTCCCGGGCCTGAACGACACTGCCAAGCAGGCGGAGCGCGCATTCGACGACGCTGCACGTCAGTTCAACGTCGAGCCCGCACAGCTCACTGCCGCTGGTGGCGCAGCCGCGGGTGTGGTAGCCGCCCTGCTCGTGACCGCCGTTGTCCGCACGTGCATCCCGCAAATTAACGGCGTCGATGTCACCATCGGCGGCAGCAGCAACAACGCCCCGGCTGAGACCGTCGCCGCCCCGGTGGTGGACACCCGCCAGAGCTAGTACGGCCACCTGATAGCCCCGCCCCGGCGGGGCTTTTCTGTTGGAGGACCCGACACATCACGGCGGAATCTGTCAGAGCGCCCTCATACCCCCAGGTCGTCGCAAACGGCTGCCGTAATCTGTCAGGACTCGCCCCCAAACACACCCACAAACGCCGAAAACCCCCGCCAAGCAGGGGTTTCCGCACGAAAGACAAGAGTGCGCCCGGAGGGATTCGAACCCCCAACCTTCTGATCCGTAGTCAGATGCTCTATCCGTTGAGCTACGGGCGCGTGGCGGAGATGACAGGATTTGAACCTGCGGCCCCCGTCAAGGGGGCAACTCCTTAGCAGGGAGCCCCATTCGGCCACTCTGGCACATCTCCAGACCTTGCTCCACATTACTCTGTCGCCTCCGCGCGTCCAAATACACCCCGAAACCACGAGGGCGAAATCCGTATACTCGGCTACATGAAAATCCACACGTGGCTCACCTCCGGCCTCGCCGCCCGCGATACTTCCAATGACCCGTCTGACTACCTCGTTTGGTTCCCAGCCAAGCTGGATTCGCTTACTGTTGGCCCGCTGGTCGGCGAGAGCGCGTCCGTGCCGTTCTATTTCACCCCGAAGACTTCCGCGCTGGCCAAGTCCGCGGATGGCATTGTCCTCCTCGGCGTCCCTCTCGGCGATTTGGAGGGCTCGTGGCGCGCGGACAACCTCGGCAGCTCCACCGAGTCCATCTCGGAGGTCGCGGGCCTGCTCGGCGAGAACTTCGCGTACCGCAACGACGGCGCCGCGGTGGTGCAGCTGCGCGGCGAGTTCCCGATTGAGAAGGTGCAGGTCGTCGCCGGCCAGAATCGTCCGGATACGAAGCGAGCAAAGGATTTGCTCATCGACGTCCCTTCAGACTTCCCCGGCACCCGCCAATTCCACACCATGCCAGAGCTGTTCCCGGACGAGATCGTCTAACCCACACCGGCAATAGAAAAACCGGCCAGGTGAAGCACCTGGCCGGTTTTTCGTCGTTAGGCAGCTGCTACGCCGCGCCCTTGGCGGACGAGCCGCCGATGGAGGGAAACCGGAAGGCGTCGTTAAGCAAAGGCCCCCGAAAAGTAATTGGCGGAGACGAGGGGATTTGAACCCCTGGAGGGATTAACCTCGCCGGTTTTCAAGACCGGTGCATTCGGCCGCTCTGCCACGTCTCCAACTCGAAGCAGTCTAACGTAGCCTGGCCGCATGAAAGCAATCAATGAGGAACTGAAGCTTATCGACGTCGCTACGCCCGACCTCCGCGACGGTGAAGTCCTGGTCAAGGTCGTCGCCGCCGGCGTGAACCGCGGCGATCTGATGCAGGCCGCCGGGAAGTACCCGCCGCCGAAGGGCGAGTCCGAGATTATGGGGCTGGAGTGCGCGGGTGTGATCGTGGACCCGGGCACGACTGGCCGCAAGGAAGGCGAGGAGGTCGGCTGCCTGCTCGCCGGCGGCGGCTACGCGGAGTACGTGGCGGTGCCGGAGGGCCAGCTCACGCCGATCCCGGAAGGCCTGACGGTTGAGGAGACCGCCGGCGTGGTCGAGGTGGCGTGCACGGTGTGGTCGAACTTGGGCATGGTGGCCGGGATTGCTAAAGGCGACCGCGTGCTCATCCACGGCGGCGCGGGCGGCATCGGCTCCTTTGCCATCCAGATGTGCAAGGCGCTCGGCTGCGAGGTCGCGGTGACTGCCGGAAGCCAAGAGAAGCTCGAGTACTGCCGCGAGCTCGGCGCCGACATCCTGATCAACTACAAGGAGCAGGACTTCGCCGAGGAGCTGCCTGGGTGGGCCGACGCGATCCTGGACGTGGTTGGCGGGCCGTACCTGGAACAGAACATCAAGACGCTGAACACGGACGGCCACCTCATCGTCATCGCGGTGCAGGGCGGGCCGAAGGGCACCCTGTCGCTGGGCCGGATGATGCCGCGGCGCCTGTCCGTCACCGCGACGACCCTGCGCGCACGCCCCCGGCCGATGAAGGCGTCGATTGTCGCCTCCACGGTGGAAAATGTGTGGCCGCTGATCGAGTCCGGCAAGATCGCCCCGAACATCTCCGAGCGCTTCCCGCTCGAAGACGCAAAGAAGGCCCACGAGCACCTGGATTCCGGCGACAACACGGGGAAAATCATCCTGACGGTTTAGGCCAAAGACGCCACCGTCCGCACCAGCTGCTCGATGTCGTTTTGGGTGTTAAACGGCGACATGGCGATGGTCACGGCGCCGCCCATGTCGGCGACGCCCATGTCGTCGAGAAGCGGTGTGGCGCACGTCTTTGTGGCCACGATGCCGTTGGCGAGCAGCCGCTGCAGCACAGTTTCGCTGGGCACGCCCGTCACGCCGAACGCCAGGCGCGGGATGCGCTCGACGCGCGCGTCCTCGGCCGCCTCGCCGCTCACGCCGACGATGTGCACTGCGGGCAGGGTGCCCAGAAACGTGTGCAGGTCGTCCCGCAGGCCGTTGAGGTAGGCGGTGGTCGCGTCCAGGGAGTGCTTCAGGCGGTTGCGCCGGGTCGCACGGCCGGTGAAGCCCTCGACCAGGGAGGCATAGTGGTCCACCACCGCCGGCACCGCGCCCGCCAGGCCCTGGGAGACCTCCAGGTCCAGCGCCTCCATGTCCAGGCGCTTGAACATCGCGGAGTCGCGGAAGATCAGTGCAGCGATGTCCGGCCCGCCCAGCTGAGCGATGTCCACCGCGGCCACGTCCGCGCCCCAGGCCTCGAGGTCAACGGGGCGGTAGGGGACGTACGCCGTGGCGTCCACAAGCACCCACGCCCTCGACTTCGCGCGCACAGCCTCCGCGATGTCGGCCACCCGCACCACGTTGCCCAGCTCCGCGTGCGCCGCCGGCACGGACACCAGGCGGGTGGAGCCGTCCGCGATCTCGCTGTACTGCCACGCCGGCAGATCGCCGGTGGCCAGGTCCGCCTGCGCCCACACCTCATCCAACCCGGCGCGCTGCAGGCGCTTGGTCAGGTGCGGGCGGTCCAGCGGGTTCAGCACCACGGAGGAGTTGCGGCGCAGCATCGGCTTCATCGCGTTGACCAGCGCCGAGTACAGCGCAGGCACGCTCGGGCCGAGCACCACCTGATCCGCCGTCACGCCGGTCAGATCCGCGATGGCCACCCGCGCCGCCTCCGGGTACTGCACGCCCTCCGGCTGGCCCAGCGCCTCCTTGGAGTGCGAGCCCAGCACCGGCTCCGGCGGCGGCACCAACGCCGCGCTGCGGAAGCTTCTCGAGACCGCCGTGGCCACCTTCTCCGGCACCTGCGGCTGCGTGTGGGCGTTCAGGTACGTCCAGCCGCTACCGAGCGATGTGTAGAGCCCGCGCACTCCCCACACGTCATATGCCACGGCCGACCTCCCTTCAGGCAAGAATGTCCTAATTATGCACGCCCGTCCGACACGGCGCACACCGCCAGCTCGGGTGCGCAAATACAGTGCACTAGGGTGATCTGCGTGCACAACCAAGAACAGCTGCGCCAAGACGTCGCCCGCATGACCAGCCCTCCGGGCGAAGACACGCCGCCGTCGAAGTCCAAGACCTTCCGGCGCGCGTTCGACGACCTCATCCGCGGCTGGGGCCAGCACGAACTCTGGCTGCAACTGGGATGGCAGGACATCAAGCAGCGGTATAAGAGGTCCACCCTCGGCCCGCTCTGGATCACCATCGCCACCGGTGTGATGTCGCTGGCGCTGGGCTTGCTCTACTCCATGCTGTTCCAGATCGACGTCGCAGATTTTCTCCCGCACGTCACCGTCGGCTTCATCGTCTGGGGCTTCATCTCCGGCTGCATCAAGGACGGCGCGAACGTCTTCATCGAAAACGAAGGCCTAATCAAACAGCTCCCCTCTGCGTTAAGCGTGCACGTGTACCGCCTGGTGTGGCGCCAACTACTGTTTTTGGCGCACAACATGGTGATCTGGCTGTTGTTGGTGCTGATCTTCCGCATCCCGCTGACCCTGCACACACTGCTCTTCATCCCCGGCCTGGCCCTGCTTGTGGTCAACGGCGTGTGGGTGGCCATGTTCTTCGGCATGGTGGCCACCCGTTTCCGCGACGTCGCCCCGCTGCTGGAAGCCCTGGTGCAGCTGCTGTTCTACGTCACCCCGATCGTCTGGACCACCCGCACCCTCAAGGACCAGGGCGGCGAGGTAGCCCAGCGCGCCATGCTCGCCGAGGTCAACCCCCTCTACCACTACCTCGAGATCGTGCGCGCCCCGCTTATCGACGAACCGTTGGCCACCTACCACTGGGGCATCGTCCTCGCCTGCACCGTCGCCGGCGTCCTGATCACCCTGCTTGCCATGAAGCGCTGGCGCTTCCGCGTGCCGTACTGGGTTTAGGAGTTTAGGAGTTTCACATGGTTTCCATCGACACCTACAACGCCTGCGTCGACTTCCCCATCTTCGACGCCAAGTCCCGTTCCCTGAAGAAGGCCGTGATGTCTTCCGCCGGCGGCAAGATCGGCCAGAACGCCTCCAACACCGTGGTCGTCGAGGCGCTGCGCGACATTAACCTGCACTTGCGGGAGGGTGACCGCGTCGGCTTGGTCGGCCACAACGGCGCAGGTAAATCGACCCTGCTGCGCCTGCTCTCGGGCATCTACGAACCCACCCGCGGCGTCGCGGACGTGCGCGGCCGCGTCGCCCCCGTCTTCGACCTTGGTGTGGGCATGGACCCGGAGATCTCCGGCTACGAAAACATCATCATCCGCGGCCTGTTCCTGGGCCAGACGCGCAAGCAGATGAAGGCGAAGATGGACGAAATCGCCGAGTTTTCCGAGCTCGGCGACTACCTCAACATGCCCCTTCGCACCTACTCCACCGGCATGCGCGTCAGGTTGGCGCTCGGCGTGGTCACCTCCATCGAGCCGGAGATCCTGTTGCTCGACGAGGGCATCGGCGCCGTCGACGCCGCCTTCATGGCCAAAGCCCGCGTCCGGCTCGCCGAGATGGTGGAGCGCTCCGGCATCCTGGTCTTCGCCTCCCACTCCAACGACTTCTTGGCCCAGCTATGCAACACCGCCCTGTGGGTGGACAAGGGCGAAATCCGGGAGGCCGGCCTGGTCGCCGATGTCGTGGGCGCCTACGAGGGGCCCGAGACCGGCGAGTACGTCGCCGAGCTGGTGGAGCGGTTCCACGGTGATGACACTTCACGGCCGAATCTGTCAGACGGCCCCTAAACCCCCAGGTCACCGCAAACCGCCGGCGTAATCTGTCAGGACTGGAGCTTGCGGATCAGCGCCACGAGCTTCTCCACAAACTTGTGCAACGACGCCGTAGTGAAGCGGAGCACCCGCCACCCGCAAATGGTGAGATCGGAGTTTATTTCGGCGTCTTTGTGCCACTGCTTCGCCTCGCCGTGGTGGGCGCCGTCGTACATGATCCCGATCCCGAGCTCCGGGATCGCCAGGTCAAACGTGGTCACGATCTTGCCGCCGTCCCGGACAACGACTTGCTCCTCCAGCCGCAGCCCGAACTCGTCGCACACCATCTGGGCGAGTAGGCGCATTTCGGTCTCTTTTGGCGAGTCCGCCAGCTTGCTGGACTTCGCAAGCGCGCGGGTAAGCCACCGCTTGCACACCGTCCCTGAGCTCGCCTGCAGGATGTCCACCGGGTCAATGCCCAGGTGGCGCCGCACACAGTCAATGAGAGTGATCGCTTCAACAAGGTCCATGCTGTGCCCGGCGAAGGTGGGGCCATTGCTTTGCGACGTCCTCCGGATCTCCCTCAGCACCTGCGCCGTCGCCGCCGCTGGGTTGGCCACCTGCAGCGCATGCCCGTAGTGCCGGACCTGCCAAACGTGCTCGGGTTTGCACCCCCGGCGCACGATCGACGGCTTGGAGATGTTGCCGTTTGAGTTGCGTTCCGCGGATGGGTCCATGAGCACAGTGTCCTTGCCCTCCACCCGGTACCTGAGTCCGTACAGGGCGAGCGCGCCATGGGCGAGGACCACGGTGGAGGGGTTTTCTATGCCGAAGGCGGCGGCACGGTACGCGGCGGGGACTTGGTAGATCACTCCCCGCGGGTGGTTTCGCGAGTCCGCGCGGGCTAACTCGTAGGATCTCTGCTCCCTCGCGAGCATGTGGAATCTCGCGCTTACCTGCATCGTTTGCATCCCCTGGGGCAGGTTCCCGGCGGGGAGCAGACTGTTCTCTGGACCGACATTCATCCCGTCATACAAATTCACCATGCCTACTTAGACGTGAAGAATGCGCGTTTGGATCCCTCGGGCACAATAAAAGGCATGACTGCGTTGAATCCGAACGGCACGACCGCCGCCGTGATTGTCACCCACCGTCGCGTTGACCTGCTGGAACATTCCTTGGAGCAGGTGGTCAGCCAGACGCATCCGGTGGATTGGGTGATTGTGGTGGACAACGGGGCGCAACAAGAGGTGCAGAAGCTTCTCGACGACCTCGCGGCCGACCGCGCCGTCTACCTCCCATCCAAAACGAATCTGGGTGGCGCGGGCGGGTTCGCCTACGGATTCCTGCACGCCCTGGCCCTGGGCGCAGACGCGATCTGGTGCGCGGACGACGACGGCCGCCCCAAAGATGAACACGTCCTGGCAGAGCTGTACCGAGTCGCAGACAAGCACCAGCTGGCGGAGGTTTCCCCGGTGGTGGCCAACATCGACGACCCGGAGAAGCTGGCCTTCCCGCTACGCCAGGGCACCACCTGGCACCGCCGCGTAGATGAGCTCGAAGGCGACTTCCTGCCCCAGTACGCGAGCCTGTTCAACGGCGCGCTGATCTCGGCAAAGGCCATGGAGCGCATCGGTGTGCCGGACTACCGCCTGTTCATTCGGGGCGACGAGGTGGAGTACCACCGTCGTCTGGCGCAAAGCGGCCTGAAATACGGCACCGCGCTGACCACGTTCTACCTGCACCCGGACGGCTCGGGCGAGTTCCACCCGATCATGGGCGGGCGCGCCCACGCGCAGTTTCCGGACAACCCCACTAAGCGGTATTTCACGTACCGGAACCGCGGCTACATTATTAACCAGCGTGGCATGAAGAAGATGCAGCTGCAGGAGGTGGTGCGCTTCGGCTGGTTCTTCCTGCTGGAGAAGAAGGACCCGAAGGGCTTCTTCCAATGGCTGAAGCTGCTGCGCCGGGGCGCGCGCGAGGACTTTAGGCGGCCATAGTCTTCTTGGCTTCGCGGAAGATCAGGTGGCGTTGCAGCTCAAAGTTGACCACGGTGGCCACGCCCTGGGCGATAACAAAGGACACGAGGTTCTTCCACGGGTTGACCAGGCCCAGCGACGTCAGTGGCGAGTCCGTGATGCGCCACAGCACCATCTGCACCGCAAACGTCACGGCGTAGAGCACGAACACCGCCCCGGCTTTCTTCGCGTTGATCTTGGCGTTGAAGGAGAACTTGGAGTTGAGCACGTACGCGGCGAGCGTGCCGAAGACCCAGCCCACGGCCTTGGCAAAGTCGCGCTGCCACCCCAGCAACTCGTCGAGGGTGTGGGTGATGCCGAAGTCGATGACTGCGCAGCCCACGCCGACCAAGAGGAAGGGCACGAGCTGCTGTTTCAGGGTAGAACTTGAAGCCACGGGCGAATACCCTACCCTCGCATGAGCTGGCGGTAGATATCCAACATCTCCGCCGCGCTCCTTTCGCCGCCGATTTCATCCAGCGAAGCGAGCGACTCTGCGCACAGCCCCCGGATCTCCCCCATGGACAACGCACCATGGCCCAGCGAGGCGAAGATGCTCTCCGCGATGTGCGCTGTCTCCCCGCCCGCGCAGCAGGTCAGCGCGAACACCAGGGACCAAAAGGCATCGCGCTCCAACCGCCCGGACTCCACCGGCAGCGCCTCAATCCGCGGCCCGGAACCCACATCGAGCGCTTGCAGCAGCGGTGCGAAGTCGTGCCCGCGCGCCCGCGCCATGAACTCGCGCACCTCCGCGCGCAGCCCGGGCACCTCCACCTCCCCCATCAGCCGGGCGTTGACTGCGCCGATGTCGAAGGGCACCGGCCCGAACGATCCGGAGCCCGCCACGCACACGGACGGCGGCGTGGACTCGTCGCGCGGGTACACGTTGGCCAACTGCATCTCGAAGGACCACAAGCCTTTGGAGAAGTGGGCGGAATCGCCGGGGGACTTTAGGACGTCGCAAAGCAAACGCTCCTGGGGCGCATCCGCACCCACACCCTCGACGCCGAAGACCTCCCCCACGATCTCGCAGCACTCCGCGATGGTCGCGTCCTCGTCGATGCCCACCCACCGGTACACAACCTCATCCGACACCAGGCCAACGCGCACAAGCAGCGTCGCACCAGCCCGGCGCTCGGTGAGGCGGATCACCGGCGCGAGGTGGTCTGAGCGGTAGAGGGTGCTGGACATGGCGCCCAATATAGGCTTTCTTTCCATGAGGAAGCATTACAAAGGCGACGACCCCAACGCGATCCACGAGGCAGCACAGCGTATCGACGCCCCGTTGTCCGACTTCATGGTCCGCCTCATGGCGGAAGAACTGCCTTTCGTGGACTCCAAAGGCCGCACCCGGATCTACGAGATCCTGCGCGAACACAAGGCAGCCGGCAAACCTGTGATTTCCAGCCAAGAAGAGCTCCCCGCGGAGATTCGTAGCATCATGGACCTGTAGTCCGGCGGTAGTGTTGTGGGCATGGAACTGACAACCCAATCCCTCTACGGCTGGGGCCGCACCGCCCCCTCTACCGCACAGGTGTTGTCCACCGCCGACGTTGACACCATCGCCCAGGCAGTCAAGCAGGTGGCCGACGAAAACTCCGAGCTTCCAGAACACAAGCGCCGCGGCATCATCGCCCGCGGCATGGGCCGCTCCTACGGCGACCCCGCCCAAAACGGCGGCGGCCTCGTCGTCGACATGACGCCGCTGAACCGCATCCACTCCATCGACCCGGATACCGGCATCGTCGACGTGGACGCAGGCGTGACCCTGGACCAGCTGATGAAGGCCGCCCTGCCCTACGGCCTGTGGGTCCCGGTGCTGCCCGGCACCCGCCAGGTCACCATCGGCGGTGCCATCGGACCGGACATTCACGGCAAGAACCACCACTCCGCAGGCTCTTTCGGCGACCACGTGCTCTCCATGGAGCTGTTGGTCGCGGACGGCCGCGTGCTGCACCTGGAGCCCACCGGCGAGACGGCCGAGCTGTTCTGGGCCACCGTCGGCGGCATGGGCCTGACCGGCATCATCCTGCGCGCCCGCATCCAGATGACGTTCACGGAGACCGCCTACTTCATCGCGGACACCGACCGCACCGACACGTTGGACGAGACGATCGCGGCCCACTCCGACGGCTCCGAGGTGAACTACACCTACTCCTCGGCCTGGTTCGACGCCATCTCCGCGCCGCCGAAGACCGGCCGCTCCACCATCTCCCGCGGCTCTTTGGCCACCCTGGACCAGCTCAAGGAGTACGCGCCGAAGCTGGCGAAGGACCCGCTGAAGTTCAACGCCCCGCAGCTGATGACAGTGCCGGACATCTTCCCGTCCTGGACCATGAACAAACTGTCGCTGATGGCCATCGGCGAGGCGTACTACCTGATGGGCAAACCCGCGCGTAACCAGGTGCTCAACCTCACGCAGTTCTACCAGCCGCTGGATCTCATCGGCGAGTGGAACCGCGGCTACGGCAAGGCCGGCTTCCTGCAGTACCAGTTCGTCGTGCCCACCGACGCCGTGGAGCCGTTCAAGGACATCATCTACGACATCCAGGCGTCCGGCCACTACACCGCCCTGAACGTGTTCAAGCTGTTCGGCGCGGGCAACCAGGCGCCGCTGTCCTACCCCATGAAGGGCTGGAACGTGTGCGTGGACTTCCCGATTAGGGATGGCCTGAACGAGTTCCTGGACCGCCTGGACGACCAGGTCATGGAGTTCGGCGGCCGCCTCTACCTGGCCAAGGAGTCCCGCACCTCCGCGGAGAAGTTCCACAAGATGTACCCGGGGATGGCCGGCTGGCTGAAGACCCGCCGCGACATCGACCCGACCGGCGTGTTCGCATCCGACATGTCCCGCCGACTCGAGCTGAACTAAGGAGAACCGACCATGTTGAATGCAGTAGGCCAAGCCCAGCACATCCTGCTCCTCGGCGGCACCAGCGAGATCGGCCTCGCCATCGTCGCCGAGCTCGCCTCCCGCGGCGGCAGCCCCACCGTCACCCTGTGCGCGCGCAAGGACTCCCCGCGTATCGACGGCGCGATCTCGGCCGTCCAGCACGCCGGCGCAGGCCACGTGCGCCTCGTCGACTTCGACGCGCTCAATTTCGCCGCCCACCCGGCCGTGCTCGACGCCGCATTCGAGGACGGCGATGTCGACGTTGCCGTGGTCGCCTTTGGCACCCTCGGCGACCAGGAGCAGCTCTGGCAGGACCAGGCAGCGGCCGTCGCGTCCGCGCAGACGAACTTCACCGCCCCGATGTCCGTGGGCGTGCTTTTGGGCCAGCACATGAAGCGTCAGGGCCACGGCACGATCATCGCCCTGTCGTCCGTGGCGGGCCAGCGCGTGCGCCGCTCCAACTTCGTCTACGGCGCCTCCAAGTCCGGCATCGACGGGTTCTACCTGCAGCTCGGCGAGGCGCTCAAGGACGACGGCGTGAAGGTCACCGTGGTCCGCCCCGGCCAGGTGCGCACCAAGATGACCGACGGCCTGGATGAGGCCCCACTCACCGTGAACAAAGAAGACGTGGCCGAGGCCGCCGTCGAGGCGGCGCTGGCCGGCAAGTCCTCCGTGTTCGTGCACAAGCTGTTCGGCCCCATCTCCCTGGTACTGAAGGCCATCCCGGCGCCGATCATGAGCAAGCTGAACTTCTAGTACTGCCCGCATAATTCAGCCGCGATCCGTCCCCGCTGACGGATCGCGGCTGAATTTGTCAGACGGGCCCTATATCCCCAGAACCCTGACTTTTTCTGCCTGAAAGTGTCAGGACCACCTAGTCGTTCGCCCGGCCCATCCCGAGCAGTACCTTCTCGCGCAACCGGCCGGTCCCCAGCACCGCCAGGACGCAACCGATCAGCGCCACCACAACGAGCGCGCCGAACAGCACCAACTTGTCCAGCACATCGACGTGGACCAAGACCATGGCGGTGCCCATCAGGTTGCCCATGCCGAACCCGAGCAGCGCCACCACCAGCATGGGCACCCCAACCTCGCGGGCAGCCACCTTGGTGTGGAAGGCTGCGGGCGCGCCGATGAAGTACAGCGACTTGGTCAGTTGTTTTTGCTCCACCACGCTCAACGCTTGGGTGAGCAGCGTGGACGACACCATCAGCACCGTCGCGAAGACCACGGTGATAGCCACACCGGAGGGGATATCACCCGCGATCATCTTCAGGGCAGGGGCTTCGTCAATTTCAGGTACCGCTGAGAACCAGCCACCAATACCGCCGATAAACGCCACGAAGTAGAGCGCGGTCACGCGCTTCCAAGTGGTTTTGGCGCCGCGGCCCACCCGGCGCGTGGCCACGTAGTTGGCAGCCCCGGGCACCCGGTAGCTCAGCCGCGCGAGCAGCTGGATCACACCGACCGCGATCAGTGCGCTGACGGTGAGAATGCCGCCGGCTACGACCAGCACCACCACGAATTCCAACGCGTCTGCCTCCGGCGCGATGGTCAGCGAACTCAGGTAGCGGTACAGCAGCACCGCACCAACTACCGATAGCGCCAGCGTGACCCAGCTCTGCCCCTTCGGCGGGATTTTCTTGGTCACGCCGAGTGGGGTCACGGCGACTCGTCGCAACGCGAGCCACACGGAGCACGCGGCCAGGATCAGCACCACGATCCACGCGGCGGGGATGACCCACCAGGTGAGCATCTCCCAGGTGCCGACCCGCTTTTCCTGGAACGTCAGCAACGACCATGCGGGGCACGTGACTACGTACAGCACCGAGCCGAGCACCAACCCGACAAACGCCTGGCGCAGCGATTCCAGGATCATCATCCCGCGCACCTCGCCGGCCGTCGCGCCGATGAGGCGAAGCACCGCTAGGTGTTCCTCGCGCCCGCCGAGATTCGCCCTGGCGGCCTGGGTGAGCAGCCCCAACAGGCTCGGCACGAGCAGCACGCTGGCGAACAAGGCGAGGAACACGTACGCCAGTGAGATCGGATCGACCTCCGTGAGCGCCTCGTGCGGGTGCATGTTGCGCGCCACGAACATCCAGGTGCCGCCCATAAGGGTGCACAGCATCCAGGTCGCCACCGTCACCGCAACCAGCGACAGCGCACGCACCCAGCGCTCGCCGATCTGCCGCTGCGAGCGCCCTTCGCTTGTCTGCGACACCGCCGACCGCATCAACGTCACCGCACTCATAACGCCACCTCCGAGTGGATCAGGCCGTCGCGGATCTCAACGCGGCGGCTACACCAATCGGCGATCTTCGGGTCGTGCGTGACCACCACGAGTGCTACACCGAACTTCTGGCACACGGCCACGATTTGCTGCATAACTTCGTGGCCGGTGGCCTGGTCCAACGCCGCCGTCGGCTCGTCAGCGAATACCACAGACGGCGGCCCGGCCAAAGCACGCGCGATGGCTACGCGCTGCCCCTGCCCGCCGGAGAGCTGCCCCGGGTACCGGTCCACATAGGCACCCAGGCCCAGGCGTGTGAGCATGTCAATGGCTTCGTCGTGTGCTTGCGACCGCGGCACCCCGCGCATGATCTGCGGCAGGGCGACGTTTTCGGTGGCGGTCAGCTCCGGCAGCAACTGGCCGTCTTGGAAGATGAAGCCGAAGTGCTCCAGGCGCAGGCGCGAGCGTTCGGCGTCGCTCATTGCGGCTACATCGCGGCCGTCGAACAGCACCTCGCCCTGGTCGGGAACGAGCACGCCGGACATGCAGTGCAGCAGCGTCGATTTACCAGAGCCCGAAGGCCCCATGATGGCCACGGATTCGCCGTCGCCCACCGTCAGACTGATGCCTTCGAGGACCCGCTGCTGGGGGAATGACTTAGTGATGTCTCTGAGTTCAAGCATGGTTTCCATTTCACAGGTGGTCGTCGCTAAGCACTATGGCCCTGACTCCCGAATATGGGTAGTGCTAGCTCTACCCCGCTACGCTTTCGGACATGCGGCGAAGAATAAACCACGAGCAGCGGGCTTCCACCAAGATCCACCAGCTCACCGCGTCGCGGCGCAAAATTGCGGAGGCGTACGAGGTAGAGCGCCTGCGCATCGAGCGCGACTTGCACGACGGCGCGCAGCAGCATTTCGTGGCCGCGGCGATGAAGCTGGGTGAGGCCAGGCTCGACGTCGATTCGCCGCTTCTCGACGACGCCGCGCGCGACCTCCACAACGGCCTCGATGCACTCAGGAGAACCGTGCGCGGCATCCACCCGCGCGAGCTATCGGACCACGGGCTCATCGCCGCGATCGAAACGGCCGCCGCGCAGTACGGCCCGCACGTCACGGTCCGCGCGCCGCACGCGCTGCCGCGTATCGACGACTCCGTCACCGCCGCCGCCTACTTCTTCACCGCCGAAGCACTCACCAACGCCGCGAAGCATGCACCACAGCAACCGGTCAGCGTGTTAGTGACCTGCGACCACACCTTGAACATCTCGGTCACCGACCAGGGCGGCGGCAACGCGCGCATCACCCCTGGCGGTGGGCTCGACGGGATGCGGGAACGGATCGCGGCGTTCGGCGGCGAGCTGGAACTGCACTCGCCGGCCGGTGGCCCCACCACCGTTGCCGCGCGTATTCCGTTGCTGTTGTTCCGGGGAGAAAGTGGGATTGTGCCATGAGGATTGCCATCGCGGACGACTCCGCACTGCTGCGGGAAGGCGTTGCCGGCCTACTCACCCGGCGCGGCCACGAGGTTGTGGCGCAGGTGGGCAGCGCAGATCAGGTACAGGGGGTCGTCGATACGCATGCGCCCGACCTGGTGATCACAGACGTGCGGATGCCACCGAACATGCGTGACGACGGCCTCCAAGCCGCACTGGCGCTACGCAAGCAGGGCCCGATCAACGTGCTGGTGCTCTCGCAGTACGTCGCGCCCGCCTACGCGCGGGAACTGTTCTCCGGTGGCGACGGCGGCACCGGCTACCTGCTCAAGGACCGTGTCGCCGAAGTGAAAGACTTCATCCAGGCGTGCGAAACCGTGGCGACCGGCGGTGTGGTTATCGACCCGGACGTCGCCAGCGCATTGATGGCCGCGAGCTCGCGTTGGCTGACCACGCTCACCCCGCGCGAGATGGAGGTACTCGAGCACATGGCGGAGGGCCTGTCCAACGCGCAGATCGCCGAGAAGCTCTACCTCTCTGGCGCAGCGGTGGCGAAGCACGTTTCCAGTATCTTCTCCAAGCTGGGTCTCACCCCGGACGAGGACAACCGTCGAGTACGGGCAATCCTGATGTACCTGGCAGAACGTGGAGTTGGGTAGCGTATGCGAAACTGTTACGTATGACTACCGCTTACCACCCCGACGAGCAGTCGGTCGGGCAAACTGCTGCCCGGACCGTCGCAGCCGGGCTCGCCGGCGGCGTGATCGCCCTGGCCGCCTGGTTCGTGCTGCACAAGATCTCGCTGCCGGCGTTTAACACGTCGATGGTGACCAGGTCTTTGGCCACCGCCGCGTCCTTCGTCTGCATCGGCGTCGGCGTCGTTCTGGCTGTGCTGTGGACGAAGGGCAAGAAGCCCTGGATTTCCTCGGCCGTGATGTCGTTGGTGCCGGCGGGGCTGGTGGTGTCGTCGATCGGCATCCCTCTGGGCGCGACCCGGCTGTACCTGGACGGTATCCAGGTGGACCAGGGCTTCCGCACCCAGTTCCTGTCGCGCATGACGGAGAACCTGGGCCACGCGGATATGGCGTACAAGGACCTGCCCACCTTCTACCCCATGGGCTGGTTCTGGCTGGGCGGCCGCACCGCCAACGTGCTGGGTATGCAGGGCTGGGAGGTGTACCAGCCGTTCGCGATCGCGACGCTGGCGGCGGCCGCGGCGATGCTCACACCGGTGTGGCGCAGGCTCACCGGCTCGCTGCCCACCGCGCTCGCGATTGCCACGGTGACCACGGCGGTTGTGCTCACGGAGGTGCCGGAGGAGCCCTACGCGGCGGTGGTGGCCATGTTCGTGCCGGCGGCGGCGGTGATGTCCTACCGGGCGGTCAACGGCTCGTGGGCGTCCACTATTGCACTGGCCCTCTACCTGGGTATTTCCGCCAGCTTCTACACCTTGTTCACTGCGATTGCGGCGCTGACCATGGTGGTGCTGGCCGTCATCCACGCCTTTACCAAGCACTCCATTCAGCCGCTGGTGCACCTGCTGGTCACGGGCCTGGGCTCGCTCGCTATCGCCGCGATCTCCTGGGGCCCGTACGTCTGGCGTGTGATCACCGGCGACGAGCAGCTGGAGTCCACGGCGAATCACTTCCTGCCCATCGAAGGCACGTACTTCCCGCTGCCGTTCCTGTCGTTCTCGCTGATCGGGCTGTTGTCCATGATCGGGTTGATCTACCTGATTTACAGGATCAAGGAGCCTGAGTTGGCGGCCCTTGGTGCGTCGATAGGCGTGTGCTACCTGTGGGCGCTCGCGTCGATGGCGATCACCCTGCTGGGCACCTCTCTTTTGGGCTTCCGCCTCGAGGTGCTGATTGTGGCGCTGTTTGCCACCCTCGGCGTGATTGCGATCTCGGAGTTCGGGCTGAACAAGTACACCACCGCCGTCGCCGCGATCCTGGCGGTGGGTGCGCTGCAGATGGTGCAGAACATCCCGGTGGAAAACGAGGACTACATCGACCAGGCCTACGCCGACACCGACGGCAACGGCGAGCGCGCGGACCGCTTCCCGCCGGACGCGGGCCGCTACTACCAGGAGATGGCCGACTTCATCGAGGAACACGGCCACATGAAGAACGACGCGGTGATCTACACCGACGAGATCAACTTCATGGCCTTCCAGCCCTTCTACGCGTTTAACGCCTACACCAGCCACTACGCCAACCCGCTGGGTGAGTTCGAGCACCGCAACGACGAGCTGAAGCAGTGGGCGGAGATCTCCTACGACGATCCGGAGAAGTTCACCGAGGCGGTGGACAACTCGCAGTGGGAGCCGCCGGTGGCGTTCGTGTTCCGCGACAACGGCAAGGACGGGCTGAAGACCCACATCGCGCACGACATTTACCCGAGCCAGCCGAATGTGCGCTACGAGGGCCTGTTCTTCAACCCAGACGCATTTACCCAGGACTGGGACGTCGAGCAGTTCGGCCCGTTTGCTGTGGCGGTGAGGAAGTAAGGTGTCCGCTGTGAAAAGAGTCCAGACCACCGCGACTGTCGCGGGTTTGATCGCGTTTGTCCTGCTGTTGCTCGTGCCGTTTCTGCCGGTCAAGCAGACGGAATCTTCCGTGTCGTGGCCGCAGAATGGCTCGGTGGCGTCCGTGAACGCGCCGCTGATTTCGCTGGCGCCGCAGCAGCTCGATGTCACCGTGCCGCTTTCGGCTATCGACGAGCTCCGCGAGGGCCAGTCGTTGCTTTTGGGCACGCTGCCTGAGGGTTCCCCGAAGGCCAGCGACCGCGGTTTCTTTGTCACCTCGCCCGACGGCGGCCTTGTGGTCAGCTCGCTGAACGAGGTGCTGCTGCAGCTCACCCCGGCGCAGGTGGCGAAGCTCCCGGATGACGCGAAGCTTGAGGCCCACCTTGCGCACGACCTCACCACCGTGGAGGTCCCGGGAACCGAATACTCCGACGATGAGGATTACCGCCCGCAGCTCACCGGCATCTACACCGAGCTCAAGGATGAGCAGCAGCTTATTAGCGCAGGCCTGTCGGCCCACGTCGACATCAACTCCCGCTTCACCTCCCAGCCGACTCTGATCAAGACGCTGGCGATGGTGCTCGGACTGATCAGCGCACTGATCTCCCTGGCCGCGCTGCGGAAAATGGACCGCCCAGCCCCGCGCCTGCGCCGCCAGGGGCTCAAGCCTCTCGACGGCCTGGTGGCCGCCGTACTCGGCTTCTGGCACATCTTCGGCGCCAACACCTCCGACGACGGCTACCTGCTCACCATGGCGCGCGTGGCCGCCAACACGGACTACATGGCCAACTACTACCGCTGGTACGGCGTGCCGGAGGCACCGTTCGGCTCGCCGTTCTACGACCTGCTGGCGTTGCTGTCGCAGGTCACCACGGCGTCGATGTGGATGCGCCTGCCGGCGCTGTTTGCGGGCTTGGGCACGTGGTGGCTGCTCTCACGCGAGATCCTGCCGAAGCTCGGCCCCGCGGTTGCTGAAAGAAGGGTCGCCCACTGGACTGCGGCGCTGGTGTTCCTGGCGTTCTGGCTGCCGTACAACAACGGCACCCGTCCGGAGCCGATCATCGCGTTTGGCCTGATGGCCACCTGGGCGCTGTTTGAGCGCGCCATGGAAACCGACCGCCTGGTCCCCGCCGCGTGGGGCACCGTGGTGGCGGCGCTGACCCTGGCGTGCGGCCCGACCGGCCTCGCGGCTGTGGGCGTGTTCCTGATTTCTTTGCCCTGGGTGTTGGGGACCATTGGGCGTCGAGAGGCAAAGCTTGCGAACGTCGCGCCGTTTATGGGCGCGGGCATGGCTGTGATGGCGCCGGTGTTCAAGGACCAGACACTGGCGAGTGTGCTGGAGGCGACCGCGGTGCGCTCCGAGGTGGGCCCCGCAATGCACTGGTTTGAGGAGTGGAGCCGCTACTCCGTGCTGTTCGAGCAGACGGTGGACGGCTCATTGGCGCGCCGCTTCCCCATGTTCGTGCTGCTTCTGTGCATCGGCCTGACCCTGTGGTGGTTCGCCCGAGGCGGTGAAAGGACAAAGACCGCGCAGCGCATGATGCTGATCATCGGCTTTTCCACCTTCTTCCTCATGTTCACGCCGACGAAGTGGACCCACCACTTCGGCATCTACGCGGGCCTCGGCGCGGCGATCGCGGCGTACGGGTCGGTGGTGCTCTCGCGCATCGCACTCCAGTCCAAGCGCAACCGCTCCTTTGCCACGGCCGCGGTGCTGTTCCTGCTGGCCCTGACGCTGGCGGGCTGGAACGGCTGGTGGTACGTGTCCTCCTACGCGGTGCCATGGTGGGACCGCACCCCGCAGCTGAAGGCCGTGGAGTTCAACACCATTGTCCTGGCCATCGCGCTCGTGGTGTTCGTGGTGGGCGTGGTGCAGTCCATGCGCCCGCCGAAGCCTGTGGACGCCTCCCGCTGGGCCGGCGTCATGTCCGCCCCCATCGCCGTGGCGGCGGCGCTGATTGTGGCGCTGTCCTGCCTGACGTTTGTGAAGTCCTTCATCTCCCAGGCACCGGACTACTCGGTGGGCATGGGCAACGTGCGCACCTTCGCGGGCGAGCGTTGCGCCCAGGGCGCGGACGTGCTGTTGGAGGAGGACACCAACGACGCATTCCTTTCGCCTATCGACGGCGTCCCGCTCGGCCGCTCCCTGGATTCCGGCGACAACCACGGGTTCCACCCCGACGGCGTGCCGGCCTTCATCGCGTCCGAAAACGCCGACACGTCGGATTCGAGCAACCAGCAGATCCAGGACGACGACACCGCCGACGTGGACCCCAGCTCCGACGAGGCGCAGTCCACCTCGCGCGTGAACACGCAGGGCAACCGACCGCGCTCGATGCGCGGCGTGAACGGTTCGACGGTGCGCCTGCCGTTCGGCCTGGACTACACCCGCGTGCCCGTGCTGGGCACCTTCGAGGACGAGCCGACCCAGTCGGCCGAGCTGGAAACCTCCTGGTTCGACCTGCCATCCGTTTCCGAGGAGCGCCCGCTGCTGGTGACGTCCGTGGCCGGCCGCATCAAGCACCACGACATCAACGGCATCGAGCAGGAGGGCAACGAGCTGGAGCTGCAGTACGGCCGCAAGACTGACGGTGGCGTGCAGAAGCTCGGCGCGGTGGAGATGCTGGACCAGGGCCCGACCCCGCAGTGGCGCAACCTGCGCTACCCAATTGCAGACCTGCCCGAGGAGGCTGACGTGGTGCGCCTGGTGGCCAAGGACACCTCCTTGGCGGAGAAGGACTGGCTGGCCGTGACCCCGCTACGCAACCCGAAGCTTACGGAGCTGAACACCATGTTCGACTCCGAAACCCCGGGCCTTCTGGACTGGACGGTGGCGTTCCAGTACCCCTGCCAGCGCCCCTTCTACCACCACGCAGGCGTGGACGAGATCCCGGAGTTCCGCATCATGCCGGACGCCCCGGGCAAGGAGCAGCTCTCCGGGTTCATGGACTTCCTCGGCGGCGGCTCGCTCGCCCCGGTTGAGGCCGTGAACACCTCCTACGAGGTGCCGGGCTACCTCAGGGGCGACTGGCAGCGCGACTGGGGTTCTGTGGCCAAGTACGAGCGCCGCACCAACTCCGCCGGCGAGGCCCCCGCCCTGGCGCAGGTGGACCTGGAAGAAACCACCAGGTGGGGCCTGTACACTCCTGGACCGATGAAGGTGCGCGACCCGGACGAATAAAAGGTACAATCCCCTCGCTATGAAACTGCCAAAAATCGCCGCCGCCGCTGCCCTGCTGTTCTCCCTGGTAGCCACCCCCGCCCAGGCCCAGGCTCAGCAGAGCTGCGCCGCGCACTACCTAGTCGCGGTGCCGGGCGGCGCCAACACGGCAGAGGGCATCCCGGACTACGTGCCGCACGGCGGCAACGTGTTCATGACCGGCGTGCTCACCCGCCTGGGCACCGGCGGGGAGATTCAGCCGCGGTGGGTGTCCTACCCCTCCACCCCGTTCGCCACCTCGGAGTACGAGAAGTCCAAGGCGGGCGGCCTCAAGCGCGCACGATCCACTGTATCCCGGCTGGCCAACGCGTGCCCTAACGCGAAGTTCAGCTTCACCGGCTACTCGCTTGGCGCGGACATCGCCGCCACGATCACCAGCGACATCGCCAATGGGCGCGGCCCGATCGACCCGGAGCGCGTTTCCGGTGTTGCGCTGTTTGCCAACCCGCACCAGGGCGGCAACGGCGCGGTCCTCTCCGCGGGCACGTCCCCGCATTCGCGCGGCTCGCTGGGCTCGCTTCCGGACGGCTACGGGGTGCTCGGCCCGCGCGTGCTGGAGATCTGCCGCGTCGACGACCTGGTGTGCTCCATGCAGGAATCGCACCGCGGCCTGGTCGCCCCCGCCATGCGCACCAACCTGGCCGCCGGTCGCGTGCCGCTCGCCGAGTTCAACGTGCTGTTCCGTGCGCTCGGTCTGAAGTCTCTGGGTGTCTTCTCCGACATCGGCTCCCACGGCGGCTACACCCTGGCCCAGCAGCGCGAGGCCAGCAACTGGATCATCGAGCAGTCCCAGGCCCCCATCCAAATTCCCGTTCCGGCTGTAGAGTTGGGGCATGAATGACCTCTTTGAGCTTGTAAACGGCGCGTGGGCGAAAACCCACGAAATCCCCGCTGACCGCGGCATTGACGGCGCGTTCTACGTGCTGCGCGATAAGTCCGAGGAAGATGTCCGCGCCATCCTGGAGGAAGGTGCCGGCTTAGGCGGCGACCTGTTTAAGTCCTTCATGGACAACCCCGGCGACATCAGCTCCCTCGATCCCGACCTGGCCAGAATCGAGGTCGCGGACGTCGAAGGATTCGTGCGCGGCTTGGGTGAGCTGGAGCGCGTGGGCATCGGCGGGCCGGTGAGCTACTGGGTGGAAAAGGACTCGCAGGGCGAGGAGTCCGTCGCCTACATTTTCCAGTCCGGCCTGGGGCTGCCGGACGAGGCATACTACCGCGACGAGGACCACGCGGACACCCTCGCCGCCTACAAGAAGCACGTGGAGAAGATGCTCGGCTTCCTCGAGCCGAAGTACCTGCAGGGACTCACCCCCGAGATCGCTGCGGAGCGCATCGTCAACCTGGAGACCCAGCTGGCGGCCAGCCACTGGGACGTGGTCAAGGCGCGCGACGCGGTGGCCACCTACAACCCCACCGACCTTGAACAGATGCCGCCTTTGGTGCGCGTGCTTCTCGACGCCTCCGGTCTTTCCGGCAAAGTCGTCAACATGATGCCGTCGTTCGTTGAAGACCTGGACGGCATGCTGCGCCGGGAAACACTCGCGGACTGGCAGCTGTGGGCCGCGTGGAACATCCTGCGCTCCCGCGCCGGCGTGCTCTCCGAGGAGATCGGCAAGGCCAACTTCGAGTTTTATGGAAAGCATCTCTCCGGCGCCACCGAGCAGCGCGACCGGTGGAAGCGTGGGGTGGGGCTCGCGGAGAGCCTGGTTGGCGAGGATATTGGGCGGAGCTACGTCGAGAAGCATTTCCCGCCCTCCTCCAAGGAGAAGATGCTGGAGCTGGTGGAGTACCTGATCGCCGCCTACCGCTCCCGCATCCAGCAGCTGGAGTGGATGAGCGAGCCGACGAAGGAGCGCGCGCTGGAGAAGCTCGCGCAGTTCAACGCCAAGATCGGCTACCCGGAGAAGTGGCGCAGCTACGACGGCCTGGAGTTCGGCGAGGACCTGGTGGAGAATGTCCGCCGCGGCGCCGCATTCGAGCACGACTACCAGCTGTCCAAGATCGGCAAGGCCTCTGACCGGCAGGAATGGGTGTCTTCCCCGCAGACAGTCAACGCGTTTTACAACCCGGTGGTCAACGACATCACCTTCCCCGCCGCGATCCTGCAGCCGCCGTTCTTCGATCCGGACGCTGACGCTGCGGAGAACTTCGGCGCGATCGGCGCGGTGATCGGGCACGAGATCGGCCACGGCTTCGATGACCAGGGATCGCGTTACGACGGGCTGGGCAACCTCAACTCCTGGTGGACCGACGAGGACCGCGCCAACTTTGAGCAGCTGACCGCCAAGCTGGTGGGCCAGTTCAACGGCCTGGTGCCGTCGGTGCTGGAGGGCACGAAAACCAAGGGTGTCAACGGCGAGTTCACCCTCGGCGAGAACATCGGCGACCTCGGCGGCCTGGGCATCGCCGTGGTGGCCTACAAGAAGTACCTGGAAGACAACGGGCTCGACGACGAGCAGCCGCAGAAGTTCGGCGACTTGGACGGCGAGTTCACCGGCTTCCAGCGCCTGTTCCTGGCGTGGGCGCGGGTGTGGCGCTCCAAGGCGCGCCCGGAGATGGCCGCGCAGCTGCTCGCCATCGACCCGCACGCGCCGAACGAGTTCCGCTGCAACGTCATCGCCGCCAACATCGCCGAGTTCTACGAGGCGTTCGAGGTGGAGCCGGGCTCGAAGATGTGGATCGACCCCGAGGACAGGGTGACGATTTGGTAGAGCACATCAACGAACAGGGCGACCCGAACTTCAACGTCGGCGGGGTCAAACGCGACATGCCGCCGGAGCTGCAGCTGGAGCAGCTGGCGTCCTACATGCACGCCACCTACGAGGACGGGCCGAACTACCTGGCGCTGTTGCCGGACCGCATCACCCACGCCGCGATGCTCATGCTCGGCACCGCCGTCGACCACGCCCTGCCAGCAACAAAGTGGGCCGGCGGGGTCACAGTGGAGCCCCACGAGCTGGGCACTGTGTTCCGCCCGTCGGAGCCGAACGGCCGGTGGGCAGTCTCGCTTTGGGACGGCCCTGCCAACGCCAAAGACATGCTCTGGCGCCCGGACGTCGCCGCCGCCGCGGAGCTGTCCGGCACCACGATCTTGGACATGGACTCCGTGGCAGACGCAGCAAAGGCAGTTGAATTGGTCGGCGCCGAGGTGGTGTGGGCACTCGGGGATGTAGCGCTGCCGCCGGCAGATCGCTACATCGTCACCTTCCCCAACCGCCAGCCCTCAGTGGACGGGTTGATCCAGGTCAGGGCAGGATCGGGTCTCGAGGGCACCGAGTACCACGCCGACGGGTTCATCTCCACGCCGGCGGAGATCCGCCGCCGGGTCCAGGACGCTGCAGAGTTGCTTTAGTCCAGCACAGAGTCGGCTTCGTTGACCTCGTCGAAGGTGGGTTCTTCCACCTCGGCGAGGAAGAACTGGGCGCCGTTGGCGTCGTGCACGCCCGCAGTCCCGTTCTCGGGGCCGAACTCCACGCCGCCGCCCAGGTTTTCCACCTGTGTGCAGGCCGCGTCCACGTCGCGCACGCCGAAGTAGCTGAACCACTGGGCGTGCTCGCCGACGAACATGCCCAAAAACGGCGCGCCGTCCTCCAGCGCGATGAAGTAGCCGTCTTCCTCGCGGATCTCCCAGTCGAAGAGTTCGCCGTAGAAGTCGATGGCGTCCATGCTCGGCGCGGAGTACTCGTACCACACCGGCACACCCGGCTCACCTGCTGCGAAGAAGCGCTCCTCTGGGTCCTTCAGCCCGAACAGGCCGCCGGCGGGGTCCTGGCACAGGGTCACGGATTCATCTGCGCTGAGCACCTTGCCGCCCAGCTTTTCCACGTTCTCCGGGCTGCCGATAAAGGACGTCACCCACATGTCCATCTGCGCCGGCACGATGCCGGCCACCGGCAGGCCCTCCTTGCGGGCGGTGCCGTCCACGATCTCCCAGCCCAAAAGCTCGGAGTAAAAGTGGGTGGACTTGAGCTGGTTCTGGGTGACCAGGTCCTGCCAGAACGGCATGCCTTCTTTGCCTTCGAATGCGGGCATTACAGGTTCCTCCACTTCTCGGGGTCGAAGTCGTCGTTGGCGGTGCGTTCGTCGAAGTAGTCGCCGTCGTCGCCGTCGACTACTACCGTGGCTGAATCTGCGCCAAGGCCGACGGTATCGCCGTCGATAAGCGAGTGCCCCCTGGAGGTGACCACCTCGTTGTTGACGGTGACCTCGCCAGCGCTGATGGCTTCCTTCGCGTGGCCGCCGGATTCGGCGAGGTTGGCCAGTTTGAGAAATTGTCCGAGTTTGATCGTGTCGCCGGAAATGGGCACGTCGATATGCATGCAGGTTAGTCTAAGGCATGCGAAGAATCTGGGCGTTTACCCTGACCTTCCTGCTTGCCGGGTGTCAGGGCATAGATGGCGCCCGGTTCATGCCCACCTCGTGGAGGCCGCCGACTACCTCTAGCGTTCCGCCTGATCCACCGGCATGATGCTCATCGTGTCGATGTTCACGTGCGTCGGCAGGCTTGCCACCCACCGGACCGCCTCCGCGATGTCGTCCGCGTTGAGGTTCTGTTTGCCCTCGTAGACCTGGTTTGCGCGCTCCTCGTCGCCGCCAAACCTGTTGAGCGAGAAGTCCGTCTTCACTCGGCCCGGATCGATCTCGCACACGCGGATGTTGTTCTCCGCCTCCTCGCGCCTGAAAGCCCTGGTCACGCCGCGGAGTCCGTGCTTTGCGGCGTTGTATCCCGAGCCGCCCTTGTACGCGTCCGTGCCAGCCACCGAACCGATGTTCACCACCAGCCCGTTCGACGCCTTGAGCTGCGGGTACAGCGCGCGGGTGACGCGCATCGTGCCCATCACGTTGGTCTGGAACATCCACTCCCAGTCCGCGTCGTCCGCGTCGCGCAAGAAGTCCAGCTCCTTCGCGCCGCCGGCGTTGTTGACCAGCAGGTCCACGCGTTCAAGCTGCGCAAGCTTCTCGACGCTCCCCCGGTCCACCACGTCCAACTCCATCGCCACCCCGCCGATCTCGTCCGCAATCTGCTGGCACTTCTCCAGGCGCCGCGCCGCCACGACGACCTTCCAGCCGTCCTTAGCCAACGCCCTGCAGGTGGCCTCCCCGATGCCTGCCGATCCGCCAGTGACTACTGCTACCTTCTGCTCGCTCATGAGCCGAAGTGTAGGCCCTCCCACAGCATCCAGACTGCTAATGCGATGAAGATGCTGCCCGTGATGACGTCGATAAGCTTGCTGTACTTGGTTATCAGCTGCGACATCGCTTGGACTGCCAGCGCAAAGCCCACGAACCAGATGGTGCCGGTGAGGACCATGACTGGCGCGGCGACCCACCCGAGGTGCGCGAACTGCGCGAAGATGGCGCCGAAGAAGAGGATCGCCTTCGGGTTGGACAGGTTGGTGAGCAGACCCGTGAGCAACGGTCTTGGAACCTGCTGCGTGGCGGGGATTTCCGGGTCGGAGGCGCGGATGGCGCCGATGCCCATCCACAGCAGGTAGGCGCCGCCCACGATCTGCAGCACTGACAGGACCTGCGGAAACGCCTGGATCAACGCGCTTAAGCCCGCCAGGGATGCGACGATCCAGATGGTGTTGCCGAGCATGATGCCCAGCGCGCACATCACGCCAGCTCTTCGATCCTTCGACCCCACGCGGATGATCTGCACCAGGTCCGGGCCAGGGCTCGCGATCGCCGCCAGCCACACGCCGAGTAGCGCAATCATGTCGCCTCCATTTGCCGCATGGTGATGTTCAGCCGACCTTCGAGCAGGTCGGACGTGCCTTTTCTCGCGCCGAGCACGCCGTGTTTCGCCCTCCTGGCCGGCCCGCCAAAGACTACAACGTCGCCGGACAGCAGCAGCGTATCGCGCCCCGCGATGCGGAAGATCGTGTCCTGGCCGAACGACAGGCTGACCACCGCGTTTTCAGACTCCTCCTCCGCGTCCACGTGCTGCCCCATGCCCTTGCCCGGCGGGTAGAAGTTCACCAGCGCCGTCTCAATTCTCGGGGTCGGGCCGACTATCGGGTCTATTTCCCGCGCCTTCGCCATGACGTTGTCCGCGATGGCCTGGAAATTGTCCGGGATCGGCGGCACCGGGTAGCCGTCGACCTCCCTGACCATGCGGTACGGGTTCGTGGCCCAGAACCAGCCCAGCGAGAGCAGCCAGGCATCCATTTGGCCGTGGCCGACCTTTGGACGTCGCATAGCAACCGGCGTCCCCGCCACCTTCTTGGCCAGCTCGCGCGCCTGATTGACCAGTTCCTCCTGCTCTGCGGGCGTGAAAAAGGCAGGCAAATGGACCGCACCAGGGATGATGCGGGCGGGCGGCCGCGGAATGACGAGCACGGGAATAATGTAGCGCATCCTTTCGTCGCGGTCGCATATGTGAGTGGTTTTCTTTTTCTTTGTGCTGGCATACCTCTTGACAGTCGTTTGTATGTTCTATATTGTTGAGCGTACCACGACGAGAGGGGCGACCGTGACCACCGCCACCACAGCACCGAAAAAATTCCGTAACCAGCGAGAACACGACCCGGATAGCGAATGCGCCCAGGCCATCCGGGACACCTACTGGACCATGTTTGGGCACTACGCGTACCCCGGTTTCGACGTCGAGGATTTCGACGCCACGGTGACGCAACTGCAGCTCGCCACCGGCTGGCACAAGGGGTTTGTCAAAAACGCGATCCTTGGCCACGCCGCGCTGCAGGACCTCCCACGTCTGCGCGAGCTGCAGCAGGAAACGCGCCTGCTGGACGTGGGGCACCTGACCGCGGTCTACACCGCGATTGAGGAACTCGGGGAGGATGTGGACGAGGAAGCACTCATGCTTATCGACGGCATCCTGTCCGACACCTTCACCCCCACCCGCCACGACCAGGCAGTTCCCCAGCGCAAGACCGTCACGGACCGCATCCGGGCAGCGATCAAGCGCACGGACAAAAGCCGCGCCTACGACAAGCGCAAGCGCGACAAGCGCGAGCAGGACAACTCAGAAAAGTTCGGCATCTACGAGTACCGCGACCGGTCGATCGTGCAGCTGGACACTAATTCTCTGGACGGCCGGAGGATCCAGGCCAACGTCGCCGAGGTTGCGCGCAAGCTCGGCATCAGCACCTCCGATGCGGCCATCAAGCTGCTCGCCGGAGAAACCATCGGCATCGAGATCGCGCCGGTACTGAACGTGTACAGCCCAAAGAACCGCGGAAACGGCGACCCGGTTTTCATCCCCGGTTGCGGATGGACGGAGCCGGAGGCCGCCACCGCCTTCGAGCGGTGGATCGCCGACACCTTCATCGACGAGCGGGACCTCGACGCCGAACTGGAAAAGCGGCTGCGGGGCTACGTTCCCAGCGAGGGAATGCGCCACGCCGTCTACGCCCGTAACCGCACCTGCATCTACCCGGAGTGCAACCGCCCCGCCGAACAGTGCCAGTTGGACCACCGCATCCCGTACGACGAGGGCGGCCCAACAGAGGCGGACAACCTCTACCCCCTGTGCCAGCGGCACCACAACATGAAAACTGATCGGACGGCGTTCTACATCCCGGACCCGCACACCGGGGACATCATCTGGCTGTTCGCCGACGGTTCCTACGTGGTCACCGTGGAAGATGGCCTCCTGCGCGACCAGTTCACGCCCCACAATCCCAGGTGGCAGTCCAGCATGTCCGCCGTGCGCAAGAACCGTGCCCGGGCTGCGGAGTTTTTCGCCAAAGGCCACACAATCCTGGACACTTTCGAGCAGGACCTGGATATCGAGCAGGCCACCGCCGCGATAGAGGACCTGGAGCAGGAGTACGGCATGAAGTTCGGGTTCGCCCCGGAGATGCCGTACGTGGAACCCTTGCCCGAAGAACCGGTCGAGGCCCCGTTCCCCGACCCGGAGGAGGAGCACTAACGCAGGTAGAACCTATCCACTACCTCGTACTTTGGGCCGCCACTTCGGCCCCTGCCCAGGTGTGACTCCAACAGCAGCACTTCATCGGCGGCGAATTCGGGGCCGGTGTAGATGGCGAGGGCGTGGGCGTGGTCGTCGAGAAGCCAAGGATCCCTTGTGCGAGTGCCGGTCCGCGCGACGGTAAGGTGCGCGCGCTGCCGGCGGCGCATGTCCGGGTCGAGCTGGCAGTCCGCCATCAGGTCTTTTAGGGGTGCTTTGTCGCCGCCGACCCCGATCCACATGGTGCGCCGATCAAAACACCCGGCCCCTCGGAGGTGCAACCTCAAGGGCCGGGTGAAGGCGGTGGCTTGGGCCAGGTGGTCGATGACCGCGGCGGCGTCGTTGGGCTGCGACCCGTAGAAGGCGACCGTGATGTGCCAATTGTCGGGGTCGGCCCACCGCACCTCTGTGCCCGAGAAGTTCCGGATGGGCCGCAGGGCGGTGATGAGGTGTTCGCGAACATCGGCCGGAGGGACGATCGCTGCGAAGAGGCGTCTCATGGCCCACACGCTACCCTTAATTGCCATGTTTGACCTCGCGAAAATCGGACGGGATTTGCCCGTGTCGCGCGTCATCGACCAACTGCCGGACAATGGGCCGCTGGTGGTGGAGGCGCCGCCCGGCACGGGCAAGACCACGCTGGTGCCGCCGGCGATCGCGAACAAGGTGGGGAAAACGCTGGTCACGGCGCCCCGGAGGGTTGCGGTGCGGTCAGCGGCGCAGAGGCTTGCGCACCTCAGCGACAGCGAAAAAGTCGGCTACAGCATCCGCGGCGAGCACAAGGACGGCTCGTTGGTCGAATTTGTCACGCCGGGGGTGCTGCTGAACCGCCTGCTCAAGGACCCCGGCCTGGAAGGCGTCAATGCGGTGGTGATCGATGAGGTGCACGAGCGCCAGCTGGACACGGATCTGGTGCTGGCGATGTGCATGGAGGTCGCCCTGTTGCGCGATGACCTGTACCTCGCCGCCATGTCGGCCACCCTCGACGCTAGAAAGTTCGCGGACCACATGGGCGCGCAGATCCTGTCCACGGAGGCAGTGACGCACCCGCTGGACATCCGGTACTCGCCGCACGCGGAAAGGATCCAGGGGACGAAGGAGTTTTATCGTCACGTCGCGGCGCAGACCGCAAGCGAACACCGAACGCTTGTGTTCGTGCCTGGGGTGCGCGAGGTGGAGCTGGTTTGTGGGTTCCTGGACGAAGCGAAGCCGCTCCACGGCCGCCAGAGCAGCAAAGAGCAGGACGAAACCTTGAGGGGAACCAGCAGGGTGGTGGTGGCGACGTCGGTGGCGGAGTCGTCGATAACTGTGCCGGGCGTGCGCAAGGTGGTGGACGCCGGCCTATCCCGGGTGCCCAAGCGCGACAACCGGGGCATGACGGGCCTGGTCACGGTGACGGAGGCGAAAACCAGCGCCGACCAGCGGGCCGGCCGCGCGGGAAGATTAGGCCCCGGCGAGGTGGTGCGCGTCTTCTCCCGCGACGAGTACGCAAAAATGCAGCCGGACATCACCCCGGAGATCCTCACCGCGGACCTCACCGGCGCGCTGCTGACCATGAAGGCGTGGGGGTCGCCGGACTTACCGCTTATCGACGAACCAAAGGACCTCACCGAAGCCGAATCCAACCTCGAGCAGCTCGGGGCGACACGAAACGGCACAATCACGGACTTCGGCAAGAAACTGGCGAGCCTGCCCCTGGACCCGAGGTTGGGTGCGGCGCTGCTGGAGTGGGGCTCCCAAGCAGCGCCGACTGTGGCGAGGCTTGCGGGTGAAACAGACGCGAAGAGGCTGCGCAGGTTAGTCGAAGACAAGGGCCCTGTGGACCCGGGCGAGGTGATTGCGTCTGCGTTTCCGCAGTGGATAGCCAAGAAGGTCGGCGACGAATACCAGCTGGCTTCAGGCACCCGCGCAAAGTTCAACTCGAACGCCGAGTGGATCGCAGCCGCGGAGGTGCAAAGGACCCACAGCGGAGCGGTCATCCGGGAAGCTGCGCCGATTGCGTTCCCGGAGCACCGAGTGGTGGAGGACAAGGTGGCCTACCTGGAGGACGGCAAGGTCCGGGGCCGGAAGGTGGCCAGGATTGGTGCGATCGAACTCAGCTCCACTCCGGTCAAGCTCACCCCGGACGAGGCGGCGGAGGCGCTGACAGACGTGGACTTCGACAGCTTCCCGCTCACCAAGGAGGAGCAGCACTTGAAAGAGCGGCTGGACTTCCTGCACGAGACGCTGGGCTGGCCGGATGTCAGCCAGGGCGATTATTCGGTCGAGGTGCGTGGGGTGGCCGAAGGTGCGTCGATAGGCAGCTGCGACATGCGGCAGGCGATGTTGCGCCAACTGAATTGGCAGCAAGTGGCGGAGCTGGATGCGGCGGCGCCGAAGGAATACCAGTACGGCAGCGGCAGGCCGGTGAAGCGCGTGAAGCTGCAGCACATGTTTGGCCAGAAGGGGCAGACTGTCTCGGGCGTGAAGGTGCTGTACCACCTGCTCTCCCCCGCCGGGCGCCCGCTCGCGGTGACGGACGACCTAGACAGCTTCTGGGAGGGGCCGTACCAGCAGGTGCGCAAGGAGATGCGGGGCCGCTACCCCAAACACGCGTGGCCCGAGGACCCTACTGGCACTGAGAAATGATGGCGCCGGCGCCGACGAGACCCGCGGCGGCGAGAATGGCGGCGATGCCCATGTCCACGTCCCTGGAATTGAGGTCGCGCAGCTTCACGTCCAACTGCAGCGGCACGTCGTCCACCTGCAGCTGCAGGTGATCCTGGCGAGCAACGAACGGGATGCTCAGCTGGGACGCGAACCCGAGGGGCAGCAACACAAGCAGCGGCAGGCCGACGCCGAGGGCCGTGGCGGCGCAGCGGTGCGAGACCTCCGGGGCGTACTGAACAAACGCGTCGATGACGGCGCCTTCCTGGGACGCCTCATCCTCAGTCTCGTCGCCCACGGTGACGCGGACCGGGAAGTCCTGGGTGGTGTCGTCCGCGAACGTCGCGGTCACGGTCCACGTGTACACACCGGGGCTGATGTCCTCCCCCGGTTCGAGGCGGATGGTGCCGTCTGGCGTGAGCGTTGCCCAGCTAGGCATGTCGTTCGCTTCGTACCATGCTGCGCCGAGTGGCAGCGGGGGTTCTACGGTTGCTGTAAGGCCCGGAACCACGTTGGCGGGATCGTACCCATCTTCGGCCTGAGCTGGGGAAACGGACGCGCAGGCGAGCGCAAGCGCGCTCGTGAAGGCGATAAGTTTGGTGCGCATTTCTCAGGTTTCCTCAGTTGTAGATGTTTATATGGCTTTGAATATTTGATGATTGTAGTAGACAAGTCCTGGTGTAGTCTTAATCGCAATGTCAAAGCGCACTGTTTCCGTGTGGACCTTGGTCTCACTCATTATCGGATCCACCATCGGGTCCGGCATTTTCGCGCTGCCCCACAACATCGGTTCAGTAGCCAGCCCGGGCGCCATGCTCACCGGCTGGGCCATCGCGGGCGTGGGAATGCTCTCCATCGCCTTCGTCTTCCAAATCCTGGCGGTGAGGAAGCCGCACCTGGACTCCGGCGTCTACTCCTACGTGCGGGCGGGGCTAGGCGATTTCATCGGGTTTACCTCCGGCATGGGCTACTGGCTCGGCTCCGTAATGGCCCAGGTGGGTTACGCCACACTGTTCATTAACACCCTCGGTTACTACTTCCCGGCCTTCTCCAACCGCTGGGTGCTGGCTCTCTCGGTGAGTGCAATGAGCTGGCTGATCTTTTACGGCCTGACACGCGGCTTGAGGCAGGCGGCGGTGATGAATGCGGTGACGACCGTGGCCAAACTGCTGCCCATCCTCGCCTTCATTGTGCTGGTGGCGTTCCTCGGCTTCTCCTGGGACCGCTTCACCATGGATTTCTGGGGTTCACACATCCCCTTCACGGACCAGCTCAAGGGCATCATGCTCTACACCGTCTGGGTTTTCATCGGCATCGAGGGCGCCTCGGTGTACTCGAAGCAGGCGCGCGTGCGTAGCGACGTGGGCAAGGCCACCATCATCGGCTTCCTGTCCGTTTTGGGCCTCCTGGTGGCGGTGTCCACCCTCTCCTACGGCGTGCTCAGCCAGGAGGAGCTGGCGGCGCTGCCGGACAACTCCATGGGCGCGGTGCTCGAGCAGGTGGTGGGCCCGTGGGGCGGCGCCCTGATCTCCATCGGCCTGTGCCTTTCTGTTTTAGGCGCGTATGTGTCGTGGCAGATGCTGTGCGCCGAGCCGATCGTGATGATGGCGCAGGACGGCCTGCTGCCGCGCTCGATGGGCCGCCACAACGAAAACGGCTCGCCGGTGCGCGCGCAGCTGCTGTCCACGCTGGCGATCCAGTTCTTCGTGGTGGTGTTCTTCCTCTCCTCGGCGTCCTACAACGCCATGGTGCAGCTGGCCACCATCATGTATCTGCTGCCCTACATCTTCTCCTCCATCTACCTGGTGCTGCTGACCATCCGTGGCAAGGGCCTGACGCACCCGCACGCCGGCACGCGTTTCGACGACTCCGGGCCTGAGGTGTCCCGCCGCGACAACCGCAGGCACCTTATCGTGGGCCTGATCGGCTCGGTGTACTCACTCTGGCTGATCTACGCCGCGGACCCAGTGTACGTGCTGCTCGGCGCGCTCGCCGTTGTGCCAGGCCTGGCCCCCTACATCTGGACGCGCCGCAAGCACGGCGACAAGCTCTTCAACCCCTTCGAAAAGGTCGTCGTCGCGGTGGTGCTGGTCGCGGCCGTGATCGCGGTGATTGGCCTGGCCAACGGGTCACTGGTGTTGGAGTAGGTCCCAGCCCAACTTCGCACACAGCGTGACGACGAGCCCAAGGAGCGCCACGCGCACCAGCGTCGATCCACCCTTGAGCACCGTGCGCGCACCCAGCTGCGCGCCCACAACGTTGGCGACTGCGAGGGTGATCGCAAGCTTCCAGTTGATGAAGCCGCCGAGCCCGAACACCAACAACGCGCCCAGGTTCGTTGCGGTGTTGACCACCTTCGCCATCGCCGCCGAACGCACAAAACCCTGGGTGAACACGGCAGTAAAGGCCATGATGAGGAACATGCCGGTGCCGGGGCCGAACACGCCGTCGTAGCCGCCGATCAGCGCCACAGCAAGCGCGGCGAGTCCGAGGCGTTTGCCGGAAAAGATGCTGGCGTCCTCCTGCCCGAACTTCGGGTTCAGCGCCACAAAGACACCCACTCCGATAAGAAGGATGAGGATGATTGGGGTGGCCACGGAGTCGTCGATAAGCGAAACCGCTCTGGCGCCGAGCGCGGCGGCGACTCCGGCGATAAACGCGTAGATCCAGGTCACCCTGGGGACTCCAACGCGGCGCACGAGGGTGGCGGCGGCGGACGCGGTGCCCGAGATCGCCGCGACCTTGGTCGTGGCCAGAACAGACGCCGCCGGCATGGACGTGGCCGACATCAGCACCGGGATGAGCACGAGACCGCCGCCGCCGATCACGGCGTCGATCCAACCGGCGAACGCGGACGCGGCGAGGAGGAAAACAATCACGGGACTACTATGCCCCACATGAACCGTTGGCTTGTCGCTGCTCCGTTGTCGGTGGCGCTCGGGCTGCTGTTTTCGTATCTGGGGGTCCCAGCAGCATGGATCCTCGCCGGGATTCTGGGGGCCGGATCGGTGGCGCTGGTGACGCAGGACGACCTGCCCGTCAACGAGCACCTGTTCACCTTTGCCCGCGGCACCGTCGGCGTGTTTGCGGCGCTGCCGCTGGTGGGGATGAACCCGCTGCCCTATCTGCTGCCGGGCGTGGTTGCGGGCGCGGTGGTGATTGCCATGGGGTTTGCCGGCGGTTTAGTTTTGTCCAACCACGGCGTTTCACGGGAAACGGGCGTGCTTTCACTTCTGCCCGGCGGGGCGTCGCTGATGCCGGCGATCGCGCGCGACGTGGGCGCGGACATCCGCTACGTCAGCCTCAGCCAGTACCTGCGCCTGCTCATCGTGTCCGTGTCGCTGCCGCTGGTCGCCTCGCAGTTTTCTCCCGCCACCCAGATCGAACTCGAGCCCTACTGGTGGATGTGGCTGCTGGTCCCGGCGCTGATCGTCTGCGGGTTGTTCGCGGGCAAACTGCTGCGGTTTCCCAACCCCTCAGTCTTCGGCCCGATGGCGCTGACGGTGCTGGTGGGCTCGCTCATAGACGTGACCATCGTGCCGCCGCAGCTGCTTTCCATCGTGGGCTTTTTGGCCATCGGGTGGATGTGCGGCGGCGGGCTGTCCGTGCCCGCGCTGCGCCGGTTCTCCCGCCTGCTGCCCGCCACGCTGGCCTACATCGCCGGGCTGATGCTCGCGTGCGCCGGCATGGGGTGGCTCATGTCCAAGTGGCTGGGCCTGAGTTTCTACGAGGGCTACCTGGCCACCAGCCCCGGCGCGCTGGAGACGGTGCTGGTGCTGGCCACCAGCCCGGCCGTGGTGGCGCTGCAGGTGATCCGGCTGATCATGGTGATCCTCATCGCCGGGTGGCTGCCCAAGATCCTTAGTGGTGGAGCACCTCGTTCGTGAGCATGTCCATGGGCATGGAGCCGAGCTTCAGCGCCTTGACGTGGAACTCGTGCTCAGTCATCCCCTGGGCCATCGCCTGGCGGCGCAGGTCCACCCAGTCCTTGTAGCCCAGCGCGTACGACGGCGCCTGGCCGGGCCAGCCCATGTAGCGGTCCAGCTCGAAGGCCAGGTTCGCCTCCGGCATGGCGGTGTTGTCGCGCAGGAAGGCCTTCGCGTATTGGGCGTCCCAGGTGCCGGTGCCCTCCGGGGTGCACTTGCCCAGGTGGACGCCGATGTCCACCATCACGCGGGCGAGGCGCAGGCGCCTGGAGTCGAGCAGGCCCATGCGGTAGCCGGGGTCCTCGAAGAAGCCGTGGTCCTCCATGAGGTGCTCGGTGTAGAGCGCCCAGCCCTCGCCGTGGGCGGAGTTCCAACACACGGAGCGGCGCCACAAATTCAGCTCGCTGCGGTTAAGCAAGGCGTAGCCGTGCTGCAGGTGGTGGCCCGGCACACCCTCGTGGAACACGGTGGACATCTCCTGCCAGGTGTGGAACGTCTCCTGGCCTTCCGGCACGGACCACCACATGGTGCCGGGGCGGATCATGTCGTCGCTGGGCGGGGTGTAGAAGATGCCGCCGGATCCGGCGCGGTCGATGCCGCACTCCACCGTGTGCAGGCCTTCGGGCACGTGGAAGGTGTCGGAGGCCTTGTCGTTGAGCTCGGACATCCACTCGATCAGCGCGTCCGTGCCGCGGAGGATGTAGCGCTCGTCCTGGTTCAGGTTGCGGTAGGCGCCTGCCACGGAGATGTCGCCGTAGAGCTCGTGCGCGATGGCGCGCTGCTCCTCCACGGTCTTGGCCAGTTCTTCCTGAGCCCAGTCGTAGCTGGTGTCCAAGTCCACCTCGCGGCCGTGGAAAAACTCGACGAACAGCTGGTATCGCTCGCGGCCCACGCCGTCGTTGTGGGATGCCTGCGGCGACAGCTCTGTGGACAGCCAGTCCGCCATCTCCAGGAAGGCCTCCTTGGCATGCCCCACCACGTGCGAATCGGGCGACAGGCCCAGGTGGTCCAGCTGGGATTCGGTATCGCCCAGAAGCTCGCACTGGTTGATCACTGCGTCGATCTGGCGGTGGGAAGCCACATCGCCTGTCGACGCCGCCTCGCTCAGAGACTCGCGGTAGCCCGCCAACGCACTCGGAATCCGCGACATTCGCGAGGCAATGTTGTCGAAGTCCTCCTCCGTCACCTTCGGCATCAGCGCAAACGAGTCGCGGATGGTCTGCACCGGCGAGTCGATGTTGTTCAGCCGGCACAACAGCTCGCCGCGGTGGTGGAACTCCAGCTCCGCGCTCATTCGGTCGCGCAGGATCGCAGCGGTGAGGTTGTCCACGTCGTCGAAGTCGTCCTCGTCGTCGGAGGCGTCCGTGGAGTCGTTGAGCGCGTCCACGTCCGCGACAAGGTCGCGCATCCTGTCGGCCAGGCGCCCCCAGTAGTCCGGGGAAAAATCCTGCAGCTCCCCGTCGTGGCCGTCGATGCCGATCTGGGTGGCAAGGGTGGGGCTGATCTCGGCGAGGTCGTAGACAAAGTCCTCACAAGTGGCGTCCAATAAGGACGGCTCGCGCCAGCTTTCGTTGGTCATGCCGAGCGATTGTATCGGAGCTGGCCAAATGGACAATTACGTCAGGGGCCAGGTAAATATATTCATATGACCTTCTCACGCCCACGAACGCCCGCAGCCAAGTGTCTGCACCTTATTCGGCTGCACGAGACGACGTCGAGAAGCGATCTTGTGAAAGCAACCGGCCTGTCGCAGCCAACCGTCACACGCGCGATCTCCGCGCTGGTGGACGCAGGTTACGTCACCGAGCGCAACGACCTGACCCAGTCCAAGGGGCGCGGCCGCCCCACCATCCCGCTGGAGCTGGCGGACACCCCCGGCGTGCACGCGGGTGTGTCGGTGGGCACGAAATCCACCTACGTGGCCCTGTTCGACCTGAAGGGCCGCACGCTGCTGTGCCGCGACATGGAAATCACGGTGAAAAACGTCAGCGAGGACGACTTCATCCAGTCCATGATGGCGGAGCTGAACCAGATGACCACCAAGCTGGAGCGCCCCATCCGCACCGTGGGCGTGACCACCTCCGGCACGGTGCGCGAAGGCGGCAAAGTCTTCGCGCCCAACCTGGGCTGGGACGGCGTGGACATCGGCGACCAGCTGCGCGAGCAGTTCTCGGTGCCGGTGGAGGTTTCCTCCATCTCCAGCGCGATTGTCGGCTCGGAGATGCAGTCCACCGCATCGCTGAACATCCCGTCGGTGATGGCGCTGTTCGCAGACGACTCCATCGCCTGCGCCATCTCCCACCCGGACGGCGTGGAGCCGATCGAGGTGGAGCAGGGCGAGCTGACCACCCGGGGCCTGATCGACGCCATCGGCGTGGAGGATATTCGCACGCTCAAAGACGCGGTGACCGACTCGCGCGAGGACACCCGCTACGCGCTGGACCGCCGCGCGCGGGGCCTGGGTTCGCTGGTGGCGGGGCTGTGCAGTAACTACTCCCCCGCGACGGTGGTCGTGGCGGGCAGCGCGTTTATCGACGACCCGCTGGCTGCCGCACCGTTCGCCCGCACCGTGCGCTCGGAGGCGAACTGCCGCCCGGAGCTGCGCCTGATCCCCACCCACCGCGAGGTCGTGCGCGACATCGCCCGCGCCGTGGCGCTGGACTACGTGCTGCGCGAGCCGCTGAAGGTGGCGGGGGCGTAGATGAAGCGCGCCGCTTGGGCTTGCGTGCTGCTCCTGGCCGGTTGTGCCGCCCAGGAGGCCGAGCCGTTGCGCACCGAGGTGACCACCCAACCCGCGCCGGACCCCTTCGAGGGGCTGGATAAGGAGGTGGCCGCAATTGAAAAGGAGACGGACACTGAGGTGGGCGTCGCGCTTTTCGACGGATCCGAGATGACGCAAACCGGATCCCTCTACGCACTACCGGCCTGGTCCACCATCAAGATCCCCATCGCCCGCGCCGCGGTGGAGCACTGCGACTACGGCGAGGAGTACGTCGAGGAACTCACCGAAGCCTCGATCGAGTGGTCCGACAACGACTCCGCCCGCACCCTGTGGGACTGCATGGGCAGCGACAAAGAAGCCGGGGAGAAGGTCCGCGACGAGATTGCCAAGTCCGGCTCCAAGGTGCAGGTGGAAGGCGCCTTCGGCACCACCAGCTGGTCGTTTCCCGGGCAGGCGCGCTACGCGTTCTACCTCAGCCAGCAGGACGAGGACGACCCGGTGATCATGGAGATGCACCACATCGCCGAAGACCAGTCCTACGGGCTGGGCACGCTAGCGACCGTGCCGTTCAAGGGCGGCTGGTCCGACGACGAGACCGACGGCTCCTGGCACACCCGCCAGTTCGGCTGGTTCGACGGCTACGGGGTAGCCATCGGCGCGCGCAGCGAGGACGGCAGCTACGACGACACTACGGTCGCGCTAGACAAGGTTGCGGAACTGTTGCAGCTGCGGCTGGACGAACCTATACAGGGTCTGCAGCACTGACAGCACCGTCAGCACAGCGGCGATGATGCTGATGATCTCCTTGGGCGAGGAGGACGAGTCGGCACCGCCGAAGACGAGCTTCTTCGGCGTGGTGCTGGGCTTTTCCCTGCCGTTGGCCGGGCGGTGCAGGACGGTGTTCTGCTCACCTTCGATGCCCTCGTTGCCGGCGCCGATACTACAGGCGGAGGTCACGGAAGCTTCACCTTCTGCGGTGACCACGCTGGCGAAGCCGTAGGAGCGCATCCTCGGGTCCAGCAGGTTGTGCAGGTGGCCGTTGCCGTTGTTGAAGTGGCCGTTCGCGCGGATGAGGTCGCTTACCTCGCCGTAGCCCCAGCCCTGCATCGCTTTGTCCATGCTGGCGACGGAGTGCAGGTTCTCCCCCGGCGCGGCCTTGCCCTTGTAGGTGGCGGTGTCGTTGTCGCCGCAGTTGCCGTAGCAGGTGGAGTTGTACGGGCGCTGGTGGCGGAAGAACTTCGCCGCCTCGGCGCCGCGCTGCAGCGCGATGCGGGACAGGCCGGCATCGTACTGGGCCGCGTTGACGTAGGCGTCGCGGGAGGTCAGGCCGTGCTTGGCGGCGGCCTGGCGCAACGTGGTGCCGTCGAAAGGCACGTTGCGGTCCCACATGTCCCCGCGCAGCTTGCGGAGCTCACGCATGGCGATTTCCTGGTCGGAGGTGAGGTTAAACTTCGCCTCCACGGCGATGACCTGGTCGGCCGGCTGGTTCAGCTCCACCCCGGTGACGGGCGCCGGGTCAGCGGCGGCGGACGGGGCAAGCGTCAGGGCGGTGGCGGCCGCGGTTGCCGCGGCGAATAAACGGGTGCGCATACCCTGAGCGTAGCGTGTGCCAGAGCATGAAGCCGACTGGGCCGATGGTGAACAGCAGCTGCGGGGCGTGGAACACGTTCACCGACGCAAACGGCACCATAAACAGCGCGAGCACGATCGCGCCCCAGCGGTTGTAAACGTATGCCAGCATCGGCAGGATCCACACCCAGTGGTGGTACCAGGAAAACGGGCTGACCAGGCAGGACGTCATGCCGATGAAGGAGACGGCGAGGGGGGCGGGAGCTCGTCGAGAAGCAAAAAGCCCGAGGGCCGTGACCAACGCGCTAAGGACAAGCCAGAGCCACAACTCGTCGTAGCCGGCGCGGGCGAGGACCTGGCGGATGGACTGCGCACCCGGGTTGTCGTCGGCGCCGATGCGGGTGGTGCGGAAGATGGCGTCGGTCCAGAAGGTCTTCGCGTCTGTGACCTCGGAAAAGCCGGTGGCCACGGTACACAGGAACGTAAATGCGGCAATGAACACCGCACCCCACCGGCGCTGCTGCATGAGCAGGAGGATGAAAAACGCCGGCGTGAGCTTCAGTCCCGCGGCGAGCCCGACACCGATGCCCGGAAGCCTGTAACGGGGAAGGAAATCCAGGCACACTAGGCCCATGAGCAGCAGGTTGATCTGGCCGAAAAACAGCGTGCCCTGCACCGGCGAAAGGCACAGCACGAACACTGCGGTGAGCAGGAGGGCATTTTTGCTTGTGGACGCCCGCACCACGAGCAGAACCACCAGCACGGATAATGCTTTCCACGCGATACCGAGCGCGGTGCTTTCCGTCAACCACGAAAACACCACGCCCGCGAACGGCGGGTAGGTAAACGGCAGGCCGGGAAGCAGGTCGGTTGCGTAGAGCGGCTGGTGTCCGGTGACCTTCTCGCCGCCCAAGAGATAGACCTTCAGGTCGCTGGGGAACTCGGTGGTGAACGCGTTGGGCAGGCCGGTGTCGATGTAGCGCCAAATTGCAAACGCCAGCAGGAGGAGAAGACCGATCACAGGTCGAGCCCGTCCAGGATGTCGTCGAGCGCGTCGGCGACTTGTGCGCGCCACAAGGTGTCCACCTTGGCGTCGGCGCGGCCCGGCCCGCCGTTGATCACGGCGGTGGGTTTGCCCTGCTTTTTCGCGTCGAGGATGAACTTGTAGCCGCTCATCACCGCCAACGAGGTGCCGATCGCGATCACGCCTGCGGATTCCTTTAGCCAAGCATCCGCAGCTAGTCTGCGCTTTTTCGGCACCCCCTCGCCGAAGTACACCACATGCGGCTTGAGCCTGTGACTGCCGCAGGTCGGGCAGGCGATCATGCGGAAGCGCTCGACGTCGGATTGCTTCAGCTCCACATCGCCGTCCGGGTTCAGCATTGAGCCCTCGACTTCCACGGAGTCGAAGTAGGTGGGGTTGGCGGCGGTGAGCAGGGCGTCGATAAGCGAACGCTCGTGCAACGTTTTGCAGTCGAGGCAGACGACGTGGTCCATGTCCCCGTGCAGCGCGATGACGTTGCCGGAGCCGGCCTGGGTATGCAGCCCGTCGACGTTTTGGGTGATGATGCCGCGGATCAACCCCGCCCTCTCCAGCTCAACGAGGGCGAAGTGCGCGCGGTTGGGGCGGGCGGCTCGCATGTAGCGCGTGCCCACGAACGCGCGGGCCCAGTAGCGGTGCACCTGGGTCGGCGAGTGCGCGAACTCCTGGAACGTCATCGGGCGGGACTTGGTCAGGCGCCCGTTTTTACTGCGGTAATCGGGAATTCCCGAATCGGTGGAGATGCCAGCGCCGGTGATGACCAGGGTTTTTGGGTTGCCTAGCTGGTCGAGGATCTTGGCTTTCGCATTCGGGGTGGGCGCGGTGGTTTCGGTGACGACCCGCTCGATGGAGCGCACGGCGGAGCGGTGCGCCATGGCGATTGCTGGGTCGTCGAAGTGGGGTTCCATCGTCTGGGGAGTCTATCCTGTGCCCGAAACAGACCGTGTGGTCTATTTGTGTGGTTTACATTTTCGGACCGAAGGAGTAGTTTATCCACGTCTTTATCGCATAAGTGAACCATTCTGTCTAGAAGGAGCCGCTCGTGCCTAAGTGGGCAACTAGCTTCGGCGCACAAGTTATCTACGGCCTGATCATCGGCCTCATCCTCGGCTTCATCGCCGTGGACGTCCAGCCGCTGGCCGACACCCTGGACTGGGTCGGATCAACTTACGTCCAGCTGCTGAAACTGCTGATCCCGCCGCTGGTGTTCACCGCGGTGGTCACCTCCATTGCCAACCTGCGCCAGGTCACCAACGCCGCGCGCCTGGCCGTGCAGACCCTAGTGTGGTTCGCCATCACCGCGTTCTTCTCCGTGGTCATCGGCATCCTCGTCGGCCTGGTGATCAAGCCCGGCGCGAACACCTCGGTGGATGCGGGCACGGCGGCCGAGCCGACGTCGACAGGCTCGTGGATGGGCTTTTTGAACTCCGTGGTGCCCTCCAACATCCTCGGCCTGGGTGTGTCCGGCGAGTCCGTGAAGTTCAACGTCCTGCAGATCCTGGTGGTCTCGCTGCTGCTCGGCATCGCCGCGGTGCGCGTGGGCAAGGCCGCCGAGCCGTTCATCGAGTTCTCCGGCTCCCTGCTCAAGGTGGTCCAGGAGGTGCTGTGGTGGATCATCCGCCTCGCCCCGATCGGCACCGCCGCCCTGATCGGCAACGCGGTGGCGTCCTACGGCTGGGACGCGCTCGGCTCGCTGGGCAAGTTCGTGCTGGCCGTCTACATCGGCCTGGCGCTGGTGATCTTCGCGCTCTACCCCGTTGTCTTGGCCGCACACCGCATCCCGGTGCTGGAGTTCTTCCGCCGCGTGTGGCCCGTGACCACGCTGGGATTTGCCACCCGTTCTTCTATGGGCGTGATGCCGGTAACTCAGCGCACCACCGAGGAAGCTATGGGCGTGCCCAGCGAGTACGCCTCCTTTGCCATCCCGCTCGGCGCCACCACCAAGATGGACGGCTGCGCCTCCATCTACCCCGCCATCGCCGCCCTGTTCGTGGCGCAATTCTACGGCATCGACCTGTCCATCTCGGACTACGTACTCATCGTGATCGTGTCCGTGCTGGGGTCCGCCGCCACCGCAGGCACCACCGGCGCGACCGTCATGCTCACCCTGACGCTGTCCACCCTGGGCCTGCCGCTCGCCGGCGTGGGCCTGCTACTGGCGGTGGACCCGATCGTGGACATGGGCCGCACCGCCGTCAACGTCACCGGCCAGTCCGTCGTGGCGACGGTGGTGGCGAAGCGCGAGAAGATTCTCGACGAATCCCGCTGGTAGGCCCTACCTAAACGGCACCTCGCCGATCGCGCGGCGCAGTTTGCGCGTGCGCAGCCTTTCCGGATGCCGCGCGAGCTTCTCCACGGCCCGGACAGCGCACATGACGTGGGCTTCCTTCGAGTTGGAGTAGAACGCCTGGGCGCCGGCGGGCAGCTTCGGCACCGCGTGCAGCGGCAGGTCCGACACCGCCAGCAGGGTGCCGTAGGGCACGCGGTAGCGGTACCCGTTCGCGGCGACGGTGCACGACTCCATGTCCACGGCCGCCGCGGTGGAGCCGCGCAGCCACTCCCACAAATCGCGCGGGTCCTTCCACTCCCAGTTCCGGTCGCCCGTGCTCAACACAGTGCCGGTGCGCATCAGCGACGCGTCCGATCCGTAGACCTTGGACACCGCCTTTTCCAGCGTGCGCTGGATCTCCGGCACGGCGGGAATGGGCAGTTCGCGGCGCAGGTAGTCGTCGAGCACGTGGTCGTGGCGCTCGTACGCGTTGCCCAAAATCAGGTCCCCGATGCGCATGCGGGCGTCCAGGCCGGCGCAGTGGCCGATCATGATCCACGCCTCAGGCCGCAGCACCGCAAGCGAGTCGGTGATGGTCTTCGCGTTCGACGGCCCGACACCGATGTTGATCATGGTGATGCCGTCGCCGTTTTCCGTGACCAGGTCGTAGCGCGGCATCTGGAATTTCGAGCCCAGCTCCAGGTCCTCCAGCGCCACGGTGTCGGACACGGTCTCCCCGCTCGGCAGCACCAGGCGCGTGTAGCGCGAGTCAGGATCAGACAGCTCGCGCAGCCCAAACTTCACAAACTCGGTCACGTGCATGGCGTAGTTCGTGAACAGGATGAAGCGCTGCAGCGAGTCGGCTTCGATGCCGGTGTAGTGCTCTAACCTTGCCAGCGCGAGGTCGAAGCGCTGCGGCCCGAAGTGGAACAACGGTTTCTCGGCTCCGTTGAAGGCGTCCCAGTGGCCGTCGACAATCGCGTCGTGCACCTCATCCAAGGTGGGGCGCGGCAGGTTCGCGGTTTCGTCGATAGGCGGCATGCCCTTGATGTAGGCGGGCGGGATCGCCACATCCGAGTACCCGACATCCACCGAACATGGATAGTTAGAGGTCAGCGCCTCAAGCTGGGCCGTCAGGTACGGCTCCATGAGGTCCGGGCGCGAGATGACGGCGGAGTAGGTGCCGGCCTCGTCGACGTAGCCGAAGGGCTCGGAGCGGTCAATCGGCCGCCACCGCTCCACCTCCACCGTGAGTTTGGGGTACCGCACCTCCCCGTAGCGGTCGAACTCCCCCGAGCGCGCGATTTCGCACGACTGCTCGTAGAGGGCTTTTAGCTTTGCGACGACCTCCGGTACCTCACACATGCAGCCAGGCTACTCACGAATGAGCACACGGCGCACGGCTTCGGCGCGGCGGCCGATCTCCTCCGCGGTGCAGCCCTCGCGGACGCACTGCTCAATGAGGCGCTGGATGCCGGCGACGTAGACGCGGGACATGTCGGCGACGAGCTCGGCGTCCGCGTCCCCCCACTGCTTCGCGCGCGGCAGCAGCTGTTCGCGCATCGTGTCCTGCATGACGCGCTGCACCTCGTTGTCCAACACGGTGTGCACCGGGGAATCGATCAGGCGCACGGCGGCTTCGTTCTTTCCGTCGACGACGCTGGCCAGTTCGACGACTGACGCCTCGAAGTTCTGGTCGATCTTGAAACGCTCCGCGAAGCGCTCGTAGGCGTCCAACACCCAGTCCGCGGCAGCGGCGAGGATGAGCGCGTCACGGTCGGCGAAGTGCTGGTAGAACACCTGGCGGCTCACGCCGGCTTCTTTCACAATCTGCGAAACATTGAGGTCGGCCACCTCATAGTCGTTGAGGAGGCGAAGCACTGCCTGGACAAGTGCATTGCGAGTACGAAGGGCGCGCGGGTCCGTGCTGTCAGACCGGCGACCAGGCAGGTCGTAATTCATCCTGGGCTCTCCAAATACTTTGGACGTTAGGCTTTTATTTTATGAGCCTATCTGATGACACCCTGGAACTCTTGCAGAGCCTCATCCGGAATGGATGCGTCAACTATTTCTCGGCAGATTCCGGGCATGAGGAAAGAAACGCCGACACGTTGGAGGCTTTCTTCGCAGGTACCGACGTAAGCGTGGAACGCTACGAGCCGCACCCCGGACGCGTGTCCATCAGCTTCACCGTGGAGGGCACAGACCCCGACGCCGAGCCGCTGACGCTCCTCGGCCACACCGACGTTGTGCCGGTGGACGAGGGCAAGTGGACCACCGACCCGTTCGGCGGCGAGATCATCGGCGGGCGCGTGTACGGCCGGGGCGCCACCGACATGCTCTACATCACCGCGGCGATGGCGGCGTGTGTGCGCGACGTGGCCCGCGGGGAGAGACCGCGCGGCACCCTAACCTTCGTGGGCTGCGCCGACGAGGAGGCCCGCGGCGGGCTCGGCGCGAAGTGGCTGGCCGAACACGGGAAGTTCTCCTGGAAGAACTGCCTGTCCGAGGAGGGCGGCTCGCACATTCCCGCTACCGACGGCTCCGACGCGCTAGCGGTCGTCGTCGGCGAGAAGGGTGCCGGCCAGCGGCGCTTGACCGTCCACGGCGACGCCGGCCACGGCTCCGCGCCCTATGGCCGAGATCTCGCGGTGGCGAAGATCGCCGAGGTGGCCCGGCGCGTCGCCGCCATCGAACCCGAGGTGCGTGCCGACGAGATCTGGGAGGGCTACGTCCGCGCCTGGAAGTTCGACCCCGCGACCGAGGCAGCGCTGATGCGCGGAGAAGGCTACGAGGCGTTCGGCCAGCTGGAGAGCTACTCCCACGCCATGAGCCACCTGACCATCTCCCCGACCGTGCTGCGCGCAGGCAACGGCATCAACGTCCTGCCGTCCGAGGCGTCGCTGGAGCTGGACATCCGCCCCCTGCCCGGCCAGACGCAGGAGGAGATCGACTCGTTGTTGCGTTCTGCCTTGGGCGAGCTCGCCGACGAGGTGGAGATCACCCACCTCATCACGGAAGACGGGACGGTGTCGCCCACGTCCGGGCCTCTTTACGACGCCATCTGCCAGACCTTCGACGAGTTCTTCCCCGGCGTGCCAGTCGTGCCCACGATCGCGGCCGGTGGGTCGGACCTGCGCTTTGCCCGTCGTAAGGAAGGCGTCGGATACGGGTTCGCCCTGCACGCCCGCGAAGAGACGCTGGGTTCCGTGCTGGGCCAGCTGCACAGCCACGACGAGTCCGTCTCCGTGGAGGACGTGGACCTGACCGTGCGAGCGTACCGTTCCCTGATCCACCGCTTCGTCGGGGCTTAGGCGTAGCTGTGTTTATGCTGTGCAATACTTGTGCACATGAAGAAGACTCTCGTAGCTACCACCGCCGCCGTCGCGGTCACCGCCGGGGCACTGACTGTGCCCACCGCTCACGCAGCGGACCCCACAACGACGGCGCCTGCCGAAGCGCAGTCCAAACCACAGGAAGATGATCCGTCCACCCTGAAAATCGTGGGCATAGTCGTCGGCTCCCTCGCCTTCGTTGCCGCAGCGGGCGGCGGAGCATGCTGGGCAATGCAGCAGGGCTTCATCCCGAACCCGGCACCAAATCTCATCCCGTGCCACCCAGTATCGAAGCCTGCACCGGCACCTGCTCCGCGTCCTGCCCCGGCTCCAGCACCCGCACCTGCTCCGCGTCCTGCCCCGGCTCCAGCACCCGCACCGGCTCCCCGTCCTGCCCCGGCCCCGGCACCCGCACCGGCTCCGGCACCTGCTCCGCGTCCTGCCCCTGCTGCCAAGACGTACCCCAACTGCCGCGCAGTGTGGAACGACTTGGGTGGCCCGATCCGCCGCGGCGACGCTGGCTACGGATCGCACTTAGACCGTGATGGCGACGGCGTCGGCTGCGAGAAGCGCCCGAAGTAGCCTCCAGCACTGGGGTTCTCGGTCTCACAGCACCGAATCGTGAAAACCGCTGAGCAGAACTCCTGCGTATCGAGCGCCGTGCTTTCCTAAGGAAAGCACGGCGCTGAGGCGTGACCCAGGGGCCGTCACTCCTACCACATTGACCCCATTCGTGACATACTGGCCTGCATGAAGATCCGCACCCTTGCAATGACCGCCACCCTGGCCGGCACCGTCGCACTCGCCCCGACCGCCGGCGCCGACGCCATCGATGACGCCCTAGCCAAGATGCCGTCCGGCCCGATCTCCTGCGACCAGGCCTCCCGCTACTGGACCAACGACGCCGACTACCAGCAGAAAGTCCGCCAGGCCCGTGCGGTCGCCGCGTTCGACCGTCGCGGCCCGCAGATCCTCGACGCACTCTCGCGTGTCGACGAAGCCGCGAACCGCTGCGGCCTCAAGGGCGGCGCAAAGCCGGCCCAGCCGAAGCAAAACAACCAGGGCAACCAGAAAAACCAGCAGCAGTCCCAACCGAAGCAGCCCCAGCAAACCCAACCGAAGCAGCAGGCCCAGAACCCTCAGAACCTGAACGTCAGCCCGCAGCTGATCAACCTCGCGCCGGCGGGCGTGCCCACCGTTGAGGTGCCGGTGGCGAATGTGGTCACGCTGCAGCTGCCGGACATCATCAAAATCATTCAGCAGGCGCTGGCGCAGATCCTGGCTTACTTCAACATCCAGCTGTAGAGCTCGTCGCCGCCTGAGTGCACCCGCACGCCGGGGGCGGGCGAAAGCCAGAGGTCCGTCTGCAGGGAGTGCTCGCCGTCGAAGGCCCGGAACGAGATAGTTTCGTTGGTCTTGTCCAGCACCTCCACCGACGCGCGGGTGAGCCACGCGTTGCGGCGGCGCACCCCGATCAGCCGCTGGAACTCGGTGAACAACCAGCCGCCGAGCGGGGACAACTCTGCAGGCGATGCGGGCAGAGTGGGGCGCACTGCGTCGTCGGCGGACCAGCTTTCGCCGCGTACGCCGGTAAAGCCCTGCTCGTCGCCGTAGTAGATGGAGGGCATACCGGGCACCGTCATCAGCACCGCCGCGGCCAGCACCGCCTTGTCCTCTCCCACCTTGGAGGCGATGCGGTCCACGTCGTGGTTGCCCACGAACGTGTTGGGCAAGATGTCAGTTGGATGCCGCTCGAGTGCGTGGGCGAGCTCCCAGAAGTTCGCGTCCACCAGCGAGGACCAGGTCGCCTTCCACAGCTCGTACTGGGTCACGGCGTCCAGGGAGCCTTCCTTGCCTATCAACGAGTAGTCCCCGTGGATGACCTCCCCCAAAAACATCGCGTAGGGGAACTCTTCGCGTACCCGCGCGAGCACGTCGGCCCAGAAGTCGGCGGGCACGGCGTATGCGACGTCGAGGCGCCAGCCTGCGATGCCGCGGCGCAGCCAGTGCAGCATGATCTCCGCCACCGCATCGCGCACCGCGGGGTCCGAATGGTGCAGGGTGGCCAGCTCGCCGTGGCCCTCCCAGTCCGTGTCGCCGGCGAGGCCCTGCTCAACCCACGGGTGCGTGCGGGCGACGTGGTTGAAGACCCCATCCAGCATGATGTGGATGCCGCGGGCACGGCATTCGTCGATAAGCCAGGCGAAGTCCTCCTCATCGCCGAGGCGGGGGTCGATGCGGAAGTGGTCGAGGGTGTCGTAGCCGTGGGTGGCGGAGGCGAAGATGGGGCCGAGCAAAAGGCCGTTGCAGCCGAGTTCCACCAGGTAGTCCAGCCACGGCTCGAGGGCGCGGAGGCGGGAGGCGGAATCGTGCTCCTCGCGGATCGGTGCGCCGAGGGCGGCCAGCGGGTAGACGTGCCACCAGATTGTGCGGTCCAGCATGGGTTCGAGCCTACGCACCGAGCAACGCCAAGGGCACGACCGCGACACCATCCGGGCGGCGGTAGGCGCGGGTGCCGGTGGTGAGAATGACGGTGTCGACCACATCGTCGGGCAACTTCTCGCGCAGCCACAGCAGGTGCTTCACGTCGTCGTCACTGATGTTCGCGGCGAGTTTGACCTCAAACGCCACGATGGCGCCGTCTTGATCCTGCGCGATCAGGTCCACTTCACGGTCGCCCTTCACGGTGCGGAAATGGCCGACGTTGCCGAAGGTCGCCTGCGCCGCCACCCGCACCGACAACGTCGCAAGGGACTCGAAGAGCGGGCCAAGCAGGTAGTTGAACCGGCCGGTCAGCTTCGCGGCGGGAATGTCCAAAAGCCGGAGCACAAACGCGGGATCCGCGAGCTGGTGCTTCGGCGTCTTTGCCAGGCCCGAGAACGGCGACCGCCGCATGTCCCACGCCGGCACCGGGTCCAGCATCCACACCTCGGCGAGTTTCTCGCGGTACACCATGGTTGTGGTTTTAGCGGGCTTGTTGGACTCCCCGGGCGTCGCGGCGTCGAGGATCTCCTGGTAGCTCGTGGTAGTCGAGCTCGCCGCCGCGTACGCCGCCAGCCAGTTCATCAGCGCCGCCGGGTTGCGCGCGGTGTAGCCCTGCTCCGGCAGGTCACGGTCCACCACGCGTGCAAGGTACGAGTCGAGCTGCTGGTTGCGCAGCGCCGGGGGCGCCTCATAGAACCCAGGGAAGCCGCCGGATGCGATGGCGTCGACGTAGTACTTGAGCGTTTTGTCGGTCTCACCTGCGATTGCCGCCCCGCCCTGGAACAGCTCGCCCATGCTTATCGACGGCTCCGCCCCCGCCCGCTCAAACAGCGCCAACGGCCGCATTCGTAAGGAAAGGATTCGACCGGCCCCGCTGTGTGTGTCCGTGCCCGCCGCCGGTGTGGCTGACCCGGTGAGGAGAAAGCGGCCGGGCGCGGCGCCCTCGTCGACAGCGCGGCGCACATAGTCCCAGGACTCGGGGTGGCGTTGCCACTCATCGATGAGGATTGTGCCGGATTTTTCTGCGCTGAAGGTGGGGTCAGCGGCAAGCACGCCGGCACCCTCTTGCGTGTCCAGCCGCATAACGGTGGAGGCGCGGCGGCGCGCGGTTTCGGTTTTTCCTACTGCTTTAGGCCCTTCCAGCGCAATTGCCGCAGCGTGCGAAATGAGCTGGTCAAGCTGGGCGTCGACGGCTCGCGGAAGGTAACGCATAGCGCCTTACACTACCAATTTTCCGTTTCCTACACTACGAATTTTCCTCCCGGTTGATCAAAGGCTGCAGGCCCTTGGCGATGCGGTCCTTCCAGGTCTTGGCAATTTCCTCGTACCCGCGGTCGTGCGGGCGGATACCGCGGTGGGTGAAATTGACCTTGGTCTTGCCCTCTTCTTCCTCGATGTCGAAGATGAGCGAGGTGTCGTCCCACTCGCCTTCGGTGGGTTCGACATTCCAGACCACGCGTTTGCCGTCGTCGGCTTCTTGCACGGAGAAGTCGCCCTCCTCGGCGTGGAACTCGCCGCCTTTCACGCCGGCCTCGCCCTCGACCTTCTGGTCCCACCAGCTGTTGGGTTTGGTGATGGCGCGGTAGACCTCCTCGCGGGTGGCGGGCACGGAGAAGGAGGCGGTGAAGTCGCGGATGGCTTGGGCGGTGGTGCCGTCGGCGAAGGTCCAGTCGGACAGGGTGTGGTCTGGGTCGTAGATGGCCACCTCGAAACCGTCGTCCTTGTACTTCATCAGCCCGTCTTTGATCAGGTCGCGGCCGGCTTTGTTGAAGCCGGTGACGCCGGAGACGTCGAAGATCAGCTTCTCGCCGTGGAGGCGGCGCTGCGCCAGCCCGCGCAGGATCTTCTCCGCGGCGGTGAAGTTGATCATGCCTTGCAGCTCCACGATGTCGGCGCCCTCGCGGCGCTCCACGGACTTGATGCCCGGCGCGAGGTAGAAGTTAGAGGACAGCAGGTTCAGGCCCAGTGAGCTGGATAGTTCGCGGAAGATTTTCACGCCGCGCACGGAGTTGCCCTGCTTGTTCAGCCGCGGGCTGAGCGACGCGATCCCGAGCTGCCCGGGCAGCGTGCCGATCAAGCCGCCGGCCACACCGGATTTGGCTGGGATGCCCACGTTGACCATCCACTGGCCGGAGGCGTCGTACATGCCCGCGGAAACCATGACAGCCTGGGCGAGGCGCGCCGCTTCGGCGGAGAGGATTTTCTCGCCGGTGACGGGTTGGGTGCCGCCGTTGGCCAGCGTGGCTGCCATGGTGGCGAGGTCGCCGACGGTGACTAGCACTGCGCACTGGGCGATGTAGCTGGCCACGGCGTCGTGGGCGTCGTCGGTGATCATGCCGCCGTCGCGAAGCATGTGGGCGAACGCCTTGTTGCGCTCGGCGCTGTCGAGCTCGGAGTCGAGCACGCGCTGGTCCATGGTCAGCTCGCGGCCGGCCAGGCGCGAGAAGTAGTCACGCAGTTTCTCGCTGCGCTGCTCCACCGGAATGTCGGGGCCGCCGATGAGTTGGTTGACCGTGATGGCGCCGGCGTTGATGAGGGGGTTGGCGGGGCGGCCGTCGTCGTCAAGCGAAAGTGCGTTGAACGCCTCGCCGGACGGCTCCACACCCACGTGCTTTTCCACCTCTTCGGCGCCGTACATGTCTAGTGCGAGTGCGTAGACGAAGGGTTTAGAGATGGACTGGATGGAAAACTCGTAGTCCGCGTCGCCGATGGCGTACAGGTGGCCGTCTGTGGTGCACATGGCAAGTGCGAGCTTGTCCGGGTCGGCGTTTTTGAGCACGTCGATGTAGTCGGCGAGCTCGCCGCTGTCTTGGTCGCGGACGTTATCCACGATGGCTTGGAGGTGGTCGTTGACTGAGCTGAGCATAGGGCAAGTGTAGAGGCCCACCCTGCGAAGCCATTTGAAACGGATATAATCGTGTTTATGTACAACGACACACTCCCAAATTCAACGCACGCACACCTCTCCCAGGAGCACGCCGACACCGTCAAGGCGACGCTCCAACCGGTGGGCGAAAACATCCAGACCATTGCGAACACCTTCTACTCCAAGATGTTCGCGGCCCACCCCGAGCTCATCTCCGACCTGTTCAACCGCGGCAACCAGAAGCAGCAGGCGCAGCAGAAGGCGCTCGCGGCGTCGGTGGTGAAGTTCGCGTCGCATCTTGTGGACGACTCCGCGCCGGACCCGGTGGTCATGCTCAACCGCATCGCGCACAAGCACGTCTCCCTCGGCGTGACCGAGTCGCAGTACCAGATCGTGTACGAGAACTTGATGGCCGCGATCGCAGAGGTGCTCGGAGACGCCGTCACGCCCGAGGTGGCGGAGGCGTGGAGCGCGGTGTACTGGCTCATGGCCGACGTGCTGATCAAGGCTGAGAAGGACCTCTACGCCTCCGACGGGGTCGCCGACGGCGACGTGTTCCGCCGCGGCACGGTGGTGGAGAAGACCGAGCTTTCGAGCGCGGTGACCGCGTTCACCGTGGAGGGCGACTTTACGCAGCCGAAGCCGGGCCAGTACACGTCTATAGGCGTCAAGCTTGACGACGGCGCACGTCAGCTGCGCCAATACTCCATCATCGAAGGCAGCCCGGCGCGCTACCGCATCGCGGTGCAGAAAGACGGCGAGGTCTCCACGTTTTTGATGGAGCGTGTCAACGTCGGCGATGCCGTGGACGTAACTCTGGCCGCCGGCGACCTGGTGCTGCAGCCGGGCGAGCGCCCGGTCGTGCTGATCTCCTCCGGCATCGGCTCCACTCCGTTGACCGGCATCCTCCGCCACCTGGCGCAAAGCGGTGACCCGCGCCGGGTGACGTACGTGCATTCCGACAACTCCGAGGAATCCTGGGCGCAGGCGCAGGAAACCCGCGAGCTGGTGGATGAACTGAAGGATGGGTCACTGCAGACCTACTTCCGCGGCGACGCTGAGCGCGTCGACGTGGGCGCGCTCGACCTTGCCGGCGCGGACGTGTACCTCTGCGGCGGCACCGGCTTCCTCCAGTCGCTGCGCGAGGACCTGAAGCAGCTGCCCGCCGAGAAGGCCCCCGCCAACGTGTACTACGAGCTGTTCAGCCCGAACGACTGGCTGGTGGCCTAAACCTCCCGCTTGCTCAGGCGGGCGCCGCACTCGCCGGGACGGTCGTGCGGGATGAGCTCCACCTTCACGTCGCCGGCGCCCTGGTCCAAAAAGCCCTCGTGCAGGGCGCAGACCACCGGGGCGGGGCGGGTGCCCGCTTCCGCGATGAAGGGGCAGGCATTGAGGCTGATCTCGCGCACCTTGGCGGTGGTGGCTTCCGGGCGCGGCGTCGGGTCAAAACCCATCTCGCGCAGGGTCTGGCAGGTGTGGCGCTCCGCGGTGTCCAGGTCCACGCGCAGGTTTTCGTGGCGGCGGGTGTTCACCCGCTCCGCCCACTGGCGGCCGAGGCGCTTTGCACTGTCGGTGTCCTTGTCGGCCAGGGTGCTGGCCAGCACCTCTACCAGGGCGATCATGGAGTGGGAGGCCAGGTTCGTGCGCGCCACGCGGGCGGTGTAAATGTGGGAGGGTCGGCCACGGCCAGTGCCGGGGGCGACGCGGCGGGAGACCACGCCCGCGGACAGGAGCTCGTCCAGGTGGCCGCGCACGGTGTTCGGGTGCATGCCCAGCGCCTTGCCGATCTCGGCGACCTGGATGCCGTCCGGGCTTTCCTGGATCGCGTGGAACACCTCGAGCTGCTTCAAGCTGAGGTGGCCGACCGCGTTGAGCAATTCACCGGCGGGACGGGGCGCGTGATTCCGTTCCATGCGCGTTCTCCTGGTGCCGTGTTGTTGTTACGTCAGGAGTATATTCCAACCTTAGATGTTGGACAACTTGGCTTTCGAAGGAGTTGACCTCTATGCCACGTGCGGTAGATGTTGCAGCGTGGGCGGTTGTCGCCGCGGGTGTGGCGGCCGTCGCCACCACGGCGGCGGTCACACAGTCGCGCGAGGGCGAGCTACCTACTGGCGACGACGTAGTCACCGCCGACGTGCGCATCGAGCGCATGCGCTACGTCCCCAACCGGATCGAGGTCCCGCGCGGCACCAAACTGGTGGTCAACCTGGTCAACGACGGCGACAAAGAGCACGACCTGAAGATCGGGGAAGCCAACTCCGGCCGGCTCTCCCCCGGCGAGGCCAGCGCCACCTACTTCGGGGAGTTCAATAAGGACACCCGCGGGTGGTGCACCATCGCCGGGCACAAGACGATGGGCATGACCTTTAAGGTCGACGTGATTTGATCACCGCCACCTGCGCCTTCACCGCGCGCGCCATCAGCGGCAGAAACGCCACCAGCACGCCGAACGCGATAAAAGACAGCACGATGCGGGCATAGGAGTTGCCCACCACCAACCAAGCCAGAAGCGCCGCGTTGAACAGGCCGGCGCGCAGGTAGGCGGCCCGGTTGAGTTCACGCAGACCCGCCTTGACCGCCGCCGGGCCACCGCCCATGGTGGTGGGCATGAGGTAGCTCATGGTGCCGATCAGCAGCTGGCCCGCAAACCCGAGCAACAGCGGCAGGGTGGGGATCTCCCCTGCCCCGCCGAACATCCGCACCGCGTACCAGGTCAGCCCGCCGATCAGCCACGTCACCGCGAACAGCGCGGACAGCGCCGGGTAGGTCACGCGCCCGCGGGGGTCTTTGAGCACCGTCAGCGCGCTGGCCACGAACCCCTGGTAGAGCCACACCCAGCCCGCCAGGATCACCACGGTGCCCGCACCCGCCACCACGGGCAGGCGCAGCAGCGAACCGGCCACCGCCACGGCGACACCCGCGCCCGCGAGCCCGAGCGCGACGCCGACGCGGTCCTGCCCGCGGGTGCGCCACATCGCCGGGAACAGCACGCTGAGCGCCCCCATCGCCGCGAACCCGACGAAGCCGCCCACGTTGGTGAACATGTGGGCCTGGCGCACCGCGCCATGCCACTGCCCCGGCAGGCCGGCGGACAGCGCCGCGCCGAACAGCGCGCCCACCGGCAGGCAGCACGCGGAGGCGACGAAGCCGAAAACCCCAGCATGACGGCGCTGCGACGAGCGCACCTGCCCGAACAGCACCGCCGCGTGCCACGCCAGCACCACCGCGACCACGAGCGCGCCCGCCCACGTGAGCCAGTACCACCGGGCAAGCTGCCCCACCAGCACGGCGATGGTGGCGGCGTTGAAGAGGTAGGTGCGGGTGAGTTGGGCGGGCCGGGAGGCGTCGTCAAGCTTTTGCCCCAAGAAGCGCTCGGTGAGGTTTTGGGACCACAACATGATCGAGTTGGTCAAAATCCCCAGCGTGAAAATGTGGATGAGCAGCCACGGCCCGTCCGGGATGAACGGGTGCGCGAGGCCGACCAGGATGAACACCGCCATCCAGACGCTCACAGGCCGCGAGGCTTTGCGGTGCCACGCGCGGGGGTTCATGTCAGGCATTGACTCCTCCAGACTTCGGGTTGTCCCGGAAACACCACCAGGTAGCCACAGCAAAACACACCGCGCCCGCAGCCAGCACGCCGATCACCTGGTTGTACGCGGCCGTGTAGTCCGCACCGCGGTCCAGCCTCGCCTGCAGCAGCGACCCCGTCAGCGCCACGGTGATCAGGGTGCCCAGCTCGTAGGACACCTCCTCCACACCCGCGGCCATGCCGGAACGGTGCATCGGGGCGGACCCGATGATCGCGATCGAGGAGACACTCATCACCGAACCCGCGGAAAGGCCCAGAAGCACCATGCCTATCGACGTCCATCCGGCCGCCAACGCCACCGCCCCCACTACCGCCCCGAGGAACCCGCCGGCGATCAGCGGCAGGAAGCCGATCTTGTGCAGATACGCCCCGCCGAGGACGGAGGCCGGGATAGCGGAAAGTGCCATCACGGCGACGGTGGCGCCGGCGGTAAGGGGCGTGAGTGCGTCGACAAGCTGCAGCTTCTGCGTGGTCATCAGTTCGGCGCCGGCGAGGACGAACATGCCGCCGGCCGCCGCGAGGACGCCGCCGGTGAACAGGCGGGAGCGGAAGATATCGAACGTCAGCAGCGGGTCCGCCAGGCGGTGCTGGCGGCGCACGAACAGCCAGGAACCGGCGGCGGTGGCGGCGAGCGCGGCGAGGGTGATGGCGGGGCTGTTGGCGGCCTGCTTGATGGCCATGGTCAGGCCCGACAGCGCGATCAGGGCGTAGAGCGAGGAGACCACGTCCCACTGTTTATCCAGGTTGGGCAGGTTTTCCGGCGCGAGCGCGACGGTGAGCACCAGCGCAATCACCACGATGGGCACGTTGATGAGGAACACGGAGCCGACCCAGAAGTGCTCAATCAGCGCGCCGCCGACCACCGGGCCGAGCGCGCCGCCCGCGACCGCCACCGAGCCCCAGATACCGATGGCGGTGTTGCGCTCGCGCTCGTCCGGAAACGTCAGGCGGATCAGCGCGAGCGTGGCCGGCATCATCACCGCAGCGCCCATACCGAGCATGCCGCGCGCCAGGATCAGCTCCAGCGGGCCGGGCGCGAACGCCGCGCCCAGCGACGCCAAGCCGAAGATGGCTAGGCCCACAATGAACATCAGGCGGTGGCCCACCCTGTCGCCCAACGCGCCCGTGCCCAGCAGCAGCCCGGCGAGCACCAGCGGGTAGGCGTTGATGATCCACAGGCCCTGCTCCGGGGTGGCGTTATAGCTGTGCTCCAGCGCCGGCAGCGCGGTGTACAGGATGGAGTTGTCCAGGCCGATCATGAGCAGCCCGAGCGAGACCACCGCGAAAAATCCCCAGCGCTGCGCCTTAGTCATGGGCAGATGGTACCACGCGCAAAAAAGTGCGCCCCGGTTGCGGGACGCACTCTGTCTGGTTGTTGCTCTTAGCGCATTGCGAGGAATGCTGCGCCGATGCCGAGGGCTGCCAGGGCTGCGATGACGCCGCCGATGATGGCTGCGATGTTGACCTGGTTGTCGGCCTGCTTCGGGGCCTCGGCCTTGGCGGGCTTGACCTCTTCCTGGACCTTGGCGTCTTCGACCTTTGCTTCCTGGACCTTTGCTTCTGCCTTCGGCTCTGCCTTGGGCTGCTTGGCGGGGACTTCACCTGGCTGGGCTTCGGCGTCTGCGGCGGGGATTTCCTCGGCCGGGACCAGTGCGACCATGGGGTGCTCTTCGGCGACCTCGACAGCTTCGGGCTGTTCGATCTCGACGATCTCTTCCGGCTGCTCGATCTCCTCGACCTCAGCCTTTGCGCGGGCGCCGATGGATTCGGCGTAGGCACCGATGCGCGGGTTGTCGAGTACCAGGGAGTCCCAGTCGGCGGGGACGAGGACCTTGCCTGCCGGGGTGTCGGCGAAGTAGGGCTTTTCGGAGTAGTTGAAGTAGTCGAACTGGCGGTCGTAGTTCATCACCGACTGGTAACCGGCCTGCATCGGGGAACCTTCAGCGATGTCGGTGACGTACTGCTGAGCACCCCAGTGGCGCAGACCCAGGGTGTGGCCGAACTCGTGCAGGATGGTGTTGCGCACCTGCTCGTCGTTGGCGCGGCCGCCCGGGTTAGCCACGTAGAAGGAGCTGTCGCCCACCAGCGACAGGCCCGTGGCGTTGGAGCCGGCGCGCATCCGGTCGCCCAGGACGCCGGGGCGGAAGATGTTGGCGCGGTCACCAAGGTTGTTGATGGTGTTAATGAGCTGGAACGCCTCAAACTTGCTCGGGTCGAAGTACGAGTCGCGGTACTCCAGCGTCTCGCCGCCGTGGACGTCGGAGTAGTTGGGGATGTTGGTGTAGTGCTCGCCGGCATCGATGTGCAGGCTAATGCCGTGGTCGGCAAACAGGTCCACTAAATCGTCCAGGCTCTGCGTCGACGGGGCGTAGGAGGTGCGGTTGGCGTTGGCGCACTCGCGGGCGGCAGAAGTGTCGCAGCCGAGGGTGTCGTATTCGGAGGCCATCCAGTTCAGCTGGAGGAAGACATCCGGGCGGTTAGGGTCGGCACCCCAGTCCGGCAGGGGGATTTCCGTGCCATCTGCTAAAACGACGCCTTGTTCTTCCCAGATGTCGGGCAGGCCGTCGCCGTCGGAGTCAACGAGGGTGGCGGTGTTGGTCAGCACCGGTGCCAGCTCAACGTCCTGCTGGGCGTGTGCGACGTTCGCGCCGGAAACCGCGATGGCGGCGGCAACTGCTGCGGCGATGGTGTTTCGGAATGCTGCTCGCATCTCGGTGACTCCTTGGTGTGCGTTTTTCTCTTTGTGACAACCCTGAGTTTATGCACCGAATATGCGCAGGTAAACCGCTCGCCGCCAGGCTGAAAAATACCCTAAATCGTTGAACATTCTTTCCGGATTGTTCAACGTTTCCACCCATTCCTAGCTGCGGATTGTTCATCAATCCGGGGGCGCGTTCCGGGGTTTCGTCAGTATTGTTCAACGATCAAACTGCAAACGCGCGCGGATGGTTGAACAATCCGTCAGCACTGCATTTTATGCACACTAAGGTGTTTTCCAGCATGGATCCCGGCAATTTTGCGTCTACCTGCATGTTTGGATTGCATACACAACTCATACACTCTTATTTTCCCCGGGTTTCCCCTCAGGGGTGTAGCAAACCCCCTGGATTGTTCAAAGATCCGCGGATTGTTCAGCAATCCGGAAAACCCTACTACCCCCGTTTTTTACCCCCGTTGCGGCGGCAAGGCACCGTCGCAAAGCAAAAAGCCCCCTTTAACCCGAGTTTCTGCGCATCTTGGCGCGGCGCATATCGATGGCCAACGCGATGCCAATGACCGCCGCGTGCTGGCGTTCGTCCAGGCCGGGCTCGATGCGCACGCGGTAGCTGGACTTGCCCATCAGCATCCGCCCCATGCCGGAATACTCGGCGTCCACGGTCGCGAGCGGACGGCCCTGGCTGGTCAGCGTGTAATTCAGCTGGAACGCCTGCCCCTGGATCTGCACGTCCGGGAAACCCGCGACCTGCACGTCGAACTTCGCGCCGATCCAGGCGAACCGCTGCGTCAGCCGCGCGAGCTCCAGCGGCGGGTTGACCTGGTGCACGACGTACTTGTCGCGGATGAAGTTCACCGGGTCCTCGATGCTCAGCACGTGCGCGCCGGCCGCGTCGAACACCTCCACCCCGCGCGACGCCTTGACCAGGTCGCTCATCTTCAGCGTCTGCCTGGCCGTGCCCAGCAGCTCCCCGCCTGGCCCCTCGATCGCGAACGTGTCGCGGCCCAGGGCCTTCGTTTGCCTTACGACGATTTCACGTTGCCTAAACACGCCCCCCACCCTAACGACGCGTGGCTGGTTGTGGGCGGGTGTGGTTTGGGCGGCTGGTTTTGCCTGCCCTGCCCCCCCATCTCCACAAACCCCTAGTAAGCCCTCCCTAGTATGGCCAATTTTGGGCCTTAATAGGGGTTTGTTACTCGGGGTATGTCCCGACGCCCGCCAGTCGAGTCTTCAAATGGTGAGACGCTCCCGCACGATGCTTCAGCCCTAGGACTGGTATTCGCGACGACAGCGTCTCGGCAACGGGGCGAACTTCGGAAAGAAGGTCACCCGCTCGTCGATGATTCTACCGCGCGCAGCGGAAAACCCCGGCGGGCTGGGTAGTCCAGCCTGCCGGGGTTGTACGCGCCTAGCTCAGAAGGGTGCTAGTTCTCAGCCCGTGAAACGAAAATTCGTTATGCGTAACAGAATCTGCATTGCATTTTCATTACGCGTAACGCAAATGCGTTACAGTTCGGTTCATGTCCGAACTTGACCTCGCGGCTTTGATCGACCTGCTGCTCAGCATCGGCACCGATACCTGGAATATCGAGGCCAAGGATGCCACCGGTGGTCTGCCGACCTCACTTGATGAGACCCTCAGTGCGTTCGCGAATATGCCCGATGGCGGTGTCATCGTCCTCGGCCTCGCCGAAGAAGACGGGCAGATGCGCGTCCGCGGGGTTGCAAATGCGAAGGACCTGGCAGCCGGGCTTGGCACCAAGGCGCGCGAGCGCATTCACCCTCCAGTGCAGCTTGGGGCCGTGCAAATCGCCACCATCGACGGGAAGCAGGTTGTAAGTTGCGTAATTCCTCCGCAACCACCCGAGCGCCGACCATTTCGGGTCGGCGCCAATGGCCCCGCCTTCACACGATCGAGCGATGGCGATCACGAATTGAGCCGCGAAGAGGAGCTCTACCTCACCTCCCAGCGCAGTCAGCCAACCCACGACCGGCAACCAGTCGATGGAGCGGACGTGGACCGCGACCTGGTGCCGGAGCTGCTGGAACAGTACCTGAGTGCAGAGCAGCGAAGTTCGCGCCGCCTCCAGGGGATGAGCCGTGACGAACTGCTCGTGCGTACAAACGTCGTCGACCACGAGACTGGTCTACCGACGGTTGCTGCGGTGTACGCGATGGGGCTCCACCCGCAGCAGTTCCTCCCGCACACGGCCGTGAAGGCGCACGCGAGAGGTGACGGGCAGAACACCGGCCTGCGTCTCACCGACCACGATGAGTTCACCGGCCCTATTCCCGATCTCCTCGAATCAGCCGAGTCATGGGCCCGCAAGCACCTGATGCGCGGGGTCGCGTTTCGCGATGGCCACGGGTTCGACGCTCCCGAAATCCCGGCCGTCGCGCTGAGAGAAGTTATCGCCAACTCGCTCGTTCACCGCGACCTTTCCGTTGCCAGCTTCGGCAGCTACCCGATGCTGGTCAAACTGCCGATGAAGTTTATCGTTGAGAATCCCGGTGGGTTGTGGGGCCTGACAGAACGCGAGCTTGGCAAGACAAGCCCGCGGGCGAAAAACGCAGTGCTGTACCGCATGTGTTCCGCAATCAGGACCGAGGACGGCAAGCGAGTCATTGAAGGACATGCCACCGGGATTCCCGAAGTGCGGCGAAGCCTCCGCGACGCTTTCCTTCCGGCACCCTATTTCAAAGACGAAGTAATCAAGTTCAAGGTGCTGCTGACCTCGTCGAGCATGCTGTCAGAGGAAGATAGGAACTGGCTTTCCCAGCAGCCTGGAGCCAACGTGATGTCTGTCGCGCAGAAACACGCGCTTGTAGCAATGCGGCACGGTGCGGAACTGACGAACTCCGCTTACCGCAATGAGTTCCCGATGGATTCGGTTCAGGCCCGGGACGAACTCCAGGAGCTGGTCCGCTTTGGGTTAGCCGAGCAGGTTGGGACCGGAAGAGGGACCGCGTACCGCCAGAGTGGGAGCGGCCAAGCGGAACTGCCAGTCCGTGCTGTCGGCGAAACTGCAACGAACGAACAGCGAGTGCTCGACTCGTTACAGCAGACTGGCCACCCTCTGAGCAGACGCGAGCTGGCTTTATCTACCGGGCTAAGCGAAAGCCAGGTGTACCGAGCCCTGAAAAACATCGATGGCCTCCAGCAGGGCCCGGCGCCCCATGACGGCAGAGTGGTCGTCTACTGGGTGTGATGTGGAGGCTGCCGGCGCGGACCGGAGGTCGTCGAGAAGCAAAAGCCCCGACCCACACTCCGCGGAGTATAAGTCGAGACTTCACATTGTGCCCGGGGGGGGACTTGAACCCCCACGTTCTTGCGAACACTGGCACCTGAAGCCAGCGCGTCTGCCAATTCCGCCACCCGGGCGGGCGACTTGATTAATATAGAACGCAGCTCACAAAAACCACAAATCGCCAGCGCACACCGCCTTTTACCCCGCGTCCATAACGGGGCCGACACGCTGCGCGGATAGGTGGTGTCGGGTGCGGCACCTATACTGTCCGGGTTACTTAAATTCCGATGTGAAGAAAGGAGGTGCGCAGGAAATGGCAGTGATGGACAGGCTGGCAAAGCTGGACAGTTCTCTGCAGCGCGGCTTGGACAATTCCATGGCGGCGCTGTTCGGCGGCAAGGTTGTGCCTGAAGAAATTGAGGAGCTGGTCAAGCAGGAAGCCCAGGACTCGCTGGTGGTCACGGACAGGGACGAGTACGTCGCCCCGAACGTGTACGCGGTGGGTGTGTCTTCGAAGGACTTGGAGAACCTGTCGCAAAACCGCGATCTTCCTGTGGACCTCGCCGATCAACTCATGCGCTACGTGCGCAACAAGCAGTGGTTTTTGGATGGCCCTGTTGTTGTGCGTATCGCGGAGGAGTCGGGTCTGCGCACTGGCCAGCTCCGGGTGTCCTCGTATATCGACACCATGCCGGATGTGGTCAGCGGCTTCGACGCCATTGTGGCGGAGCCGAAGAAGCGCAAGGCCTCGCGCTCGCAATTGAAGGAGGATGCAATGTCCGAACCTAACTCCAACCAGCCGCAGGCCGCTGCCAACACCGATGCGGCCACGGTGAGCCTGCTGCTTCAGGACGGCTCGTCGCGCACGTACCTGGTCCACGAGGGCTCCAACATCCTGGGCCGCTCCAACGATTCGGACTTCCGCCTGCCGGACACCGGCGTGTCCCGCCAGCACGCGGAGATCACGTGGGATGGCCAGGTGGCGGTGCTGGTGGATTTGCAGTCCACCAACGGCACCACGGTCAACGACGAGCCGGTGGAGAACTGGATGCTCGCGGACGGCGACGTGATCACGCTGGGCCACTCCAATATTGAGGTCCGCATCGTCGGCAGCCAGGACCAGCCGCAGGCCGGTGCGAACGAGCCGCAGTTCACGGATTCGGTGGCGCACCCCAGCACCGAATACTTCCGCCCGTAAGAAGGGTTTCACATGGATTCGACCATGATCCTCAGCGCCCGCTTCGGCCTTCTGGCCTTGCTCTGGGTGTTCATTTTCCTGGTGATCTGGACGCAGAGGAAGGATGTGGTGTCGGCGGGTGGCGCGGTGCGTCGTCAAGCAAGTGCCTCCGCCCCCGCCCCCAGGGAGAAAGCCCGCACCCTTGCGGTAGTTGAGGGGCCGCTGCAAGGCTCCCACATGGAAATTGCCAGCTTAGAAGACTTGACTGTCGGCAGAGCGGGAGACAACGATTTCCAGCTGGGCGACGACTTCGCCTCCTCGCGCCACGCGCGCCTGTTCCGCAGGGGCAGCGACTGGTTCGTGGAGGACCTGGATTCGCGCAACGGCACCTTCGTCAACGGGGTGCGCATTGATCAGCCTGAGCGGGTGACCGTGGGCACGGACATGAAGATGGGACGCACGATTGTGAGGCTGATGCCGTGAAGCTCGCATTAGATTTCGTGGCCGTGTCCGACCGGGGCCTGGTCCGCGGCAACAACGAGGACTCCGCCTACGCAGGCCCGCACCTGCTGGTGCTTGCGGACGGCATGGGCGGCCACGCCGCCGGCGAGGTGGCCAGCCAGCTCATGGTCGAGCACCTCGAGCACCTGGACCGCGACCCCGAGGACGCGGACATGCTCGCCCTTCTGGGCGCGGCGGCCGAGGACGGCAACGCCTCCATCGAGGCGTCCGTGGCCGAGCACCCCGAGCAAGCCGGCATGGGCACCACCCTCACCGCGGCGATGTTCAACGGCCGCGAGCTCGGCCTGATCCACGTGGGCGACTCCAGGGGCTATCTGCTTCGCGACGGCGAGCTCCGCCAGCTCACCGTCGACGACACCTTTGTCCAGTCGCTGGTCAACGACGGCAAACTCGCCCCCGAGGACGTCTCCTCGCACCCGCAGAAGTCCCTGATTTTGAAGGCGTACACCGGCCGGGCAGTGGAGCCGCACCTGGAGCTGATCCAGGTCCAGCCGGGCGACCGGATCCTGCTGTGCTCCGACGGGTTGAGCGACCCGGTGACCCAGCAGACCATCCAACTCGCGCTCGGCGACGGCACCCCGGAGATGGCGGCGAACCGCCTGATCGAGCTGGCGCTGCGCTCCGGCGGGCCGGACAACGTCACCGTGGTGGTGGCGGAGGTCGTGGAGGCCTCGGAGAACAACACCCGCGAGAACCGCGCCGTGGTCAGGGCCGGCGCGCTGGACCCGGGCTACGAGTCCTCCCACCCGGACTCCGCCGCCTCGCGCGCAGCAGCGCTGTTGCGCAAGTCCGAGACCATCACCCCGGACCACAACCGGGCCAAGCTCCAAGACGCGGACGCGTCCGACGACGAGGAGGGCCACACTAGCGGCGCTGTCGGTGTCGCAGGGAAGAAGCAGCCGTCGTCGGTGTGGCCTTGGGTCGTCGCAACGCTTGTGCTTCTGCTGGTGCTCGCGGTGGCGGGCGTGATGTGGTCGCAGTCCCGCGCCACCGACGAGTACACGCTGAAGGTGCAGGACTCCGGCGAGTTCGTGGTGCAGCACACCACCCGCGACAACCTGTTCGCGGACGCGAAAACCGAGGACATCCAGCGCGCCTGCCTGAACACCAAGGGCGACCTGCGCGTGATTTCCAAGGACACCAAGCCGGGCGATTGCAGCATCTTTACCACCGAAGACTTGCCGCAAGACAAGCGCGAGGTCGCGGACGTCACCGGCTCCTACGACGACGTATTAGCCAAGCTGAATGAGTTGGCGGATCAGGCGCTGCCGGCCTGCACGGACAAGAAGAGCGCCGACGAGGGCAAGTGCCGGGAGGTGCGATGAGCCGCCTAGTATCCCGCAGCCGCGAGCTGCTCCTCCTGCTGTTCACCACAGGCCTGCTAGCCCTCATGCTCTTTGGCTTAGAGACGAGCCAAGGGCGCACCCTGTCCACCGAGATGCTCTACATCATCGGCGGGTTCATGGGCGTCTACGCCATCGCACACGTAGCCATCGCGTTCTTGGCACCGCACGCGGACCAGGTGATGCTGCCCGTGGTGGCGCTGCTCAACGCCGTGGGCCTGGTGGTGATCTACCGCCTTGACCTGGCAGAACGCCCCGGCTACGGGCCGCTGGCGGAGCGCCAGATGCTGTGGTCCTTAGTCGGCGTGGGGCTGATGGTGCTCACGCTCATTGTCATCCGCGACCACAAGTCCCTGTCGCGCTACTCCTACCTGCTGGGCCTGGTTGGCCTGATTCTGTTGGCCCTGCCGCTGGTGTGGCCGCAGCCCCCGGGGTATGAGGAAGCGCGCATCTGGCTGTGGCTCGGGCCGTTTTCCATCCAGCCCGGCGAGTTTTCCAAGATCCTGCTGTTGATCTTCTTCGCCCAGCTGCTGGCCCAGAAGCGCGCCCTGTTCACCGTCGCCGGCAAGCGCTTCTTGGGCATGACCTTCCCCCGCCTGCGCGACCTCGCGCCGATCCTCATGGTGTGGGCCATCGCCATTTTGATCATGGGCATCTCCAACGACTTCGGCCCGGCGCTGTTGCTGTTCGCCACCGTGCTGGGCATGGTCTACTTCGCCACCGGGCGCGCATCCTGGCTGTTCATCGGCGTGGGCTTGGTTGCCGTGGGCGGCTACGCCGTCTACCAGGTCAGCTCCAAGATCCAGGAGCGCGTGTCCAACTTCATCGACCCGTTCGCGGACTTCGACGGCATTGGCAACCAGCCCGCCAACGCGCTGATCGGCCTGAGCTGGGGCGGCATCACCGGCACCGGCCTGGGCTACGGCCACCCGGAGCTGGTGCCCGTGGCGCACTCCGACTACATCCTGGCCGCCATCGGCGAGGAGCTGGGCTTTGTGGGCATCGCGGCTGTGCTGTGCCTGTTCGCGGTGTTTATCACCCGCGGGTTCCGCACCGCCATGCAGGCGCGCGACTCCTACGGCAAGCTGCTCGCCTCCGGGTTGGCGCTGACGATCGTGATCCAGATCTTCGTGGTCGCCGGTGGAGTGTCCGCGATGATGCCCATGACGGGCCTGACCACGCCGTTCATGTCCGCCGGCGGTTCGTCCGTGATGGCCAACTACATCCTGCTGGGGCTGCTGCTGCGCATCTCCAACAGCGCGAACCGCCCCGCAGACTACGACGCCGTCGCCGCGGGCACCGCGCGTCCTGAGGTGGTGGGTGCACGATGAACAAGTCCATCCGCTACGGCGCCGTGGTCGCGCTGCTGATGATCGCGGCGCTGTTGGTCAACTTCACCGTGGTGCAGGGAATGCGCGAAGACGAGTACGCGCAGAACCAGCACAACTCGCGCATCCTCATGGACCTCAAGCGCACCAATCGCGGCGACATCGTCGCGGGCGGGACCGTGCTGGCGCAGAGCCACCGCGACGAAGAGACCGGCTTCTACCAGCGCACCTACCCCAACATGCCGTGGTCGTTCGCGCCGATCGTGGGGTTTGTCTCCGACCAGTTCGGCACCTCCCAGCTGGAGGCCACCCACAACGGCGACCTCACCGGCGACTCCGGCACCGCCTCGCGCTTCCTGCGCACCGGGCTCGAGGACGGCAAGAAGGGCGACACCGTCGACCTGACGCTGGACCCGAACCTACAGGCCTTCTCGTACGACCAGCTGGCCAAGCCGGGTTTTGATGGTGCGGTGGTGGCCGTGAGGGCGTCGACAGGCGAGGTGCTCTCCATGGCCTCGACCCCCAGCTTTGACCCCAACGGCATCGCCAACCCAGCGACCGCCGAGGGCGCCTGGGCCGAGGCCACCGGCAACCCGGCGAACCCGCTGCTGAACCACGCGGCGCAGGAGCAGCTGCCGCCGGGCTCGATCTTCAAGATCATCACCACCGCCGCGGGTCTGCGAAACGGCTTCACGCCGGAGTCGCCGCTGACCGGCGAGGCGCAGACGATCCTGCCGGGCACGGACAACATCCCGCTGACCAACGACGGCGGCCAGCCCTGCGCCGGCGGCGGGCAGGTGCCGCTGCGCACCGCGTTCGCCCTGTCCTGCAACACCGCGTTCGTGCAGATGGGCCTCGCCATGGGCCCGGATGCGCTGCGCGACGCCGCCGCCCGCTTCGGCGTGGGCGAGCGCTACAACCTGGGCCTGCCGAATGCCGCCGGCTCGCTGGGCGATCTGCCCGGCGGCGCCGAGCTGGCGCAGTCCACCATCGGTCAGCGCGACGTGACCATGACCGCGCTGCAGGCGGCGATGATGTCTGCGACCATCGCAAATAAGGGCAAGCGCATGGAACCGCACGTGGTGCGGCAAGTGCGCAACGCCGACGGCAAGGTCCTGCACGAAACCGAGCCGGTGGAACTCAACGAGGCCGTAACGGAAGAGGAAGCCGCGACGATCACGGACTTGATGTTCGCGTCCGAGCGGTGGACCTTCGGCTACGACGGCAACGGATTCGCCTCCAAGACCGGCACGGCCGAGCACGCCGAAGGCGCCGCCCCGCACGTGTGGTACGTCGCCTTCGACCCGGCCAAGGACGTCGCCGTTGCCGTGGTGGTGAAAAACGGTGCCAACATGGGCGAGGCAGCCTACGGCGGCCAAGTCGCCGGGCCGATCGGACGCGCCGTGCTGCGCGCAGCACCCGCCGCCCCCGCACCCGTGGAAGGAGCACAGTAGATGAACACCGAAAACCGCGAGGACCTGCAACAGCTCGTCGGCGACGGCTACCAGCTGCAGTGGATCATCGGCCACGGCGGCATGTCCACCGTGTGGCTGGCGGACGACCTGGCCAACGAGCGCGAGGTGGCCATCAAGGTGCTGCGGCCCGAGTTCAGCTCCAACGCGGAGTTCCTCGCCCGCTTCCGCAACGAGGCGTTGAGCGCCCAGGGCATCAACTCCGACAACGTGGTGGCCACCTACGACTACCGCGAGGCAGACACCGACGCGGGCTTTACCGTCTGCTACATCATCATGGAGTACATCCGCGGCGAGTCGCTCGCGGACCTCATCGCCCGCGAGGGCCAACTGGATGAGGCACTAGCTCTCGACGTCCTGGAGCAGGCCGCCCACGGCCTCGCCGTGATCCACCGCATGGGGCTGGTGCACCGCGACATCAAGCCGGGCAACCTCATGCTCACCCAGCACGGGCAGGTCAAAATCACGGACTTCGGCATCGCCAAGGCCGCCGCAGCCGTGCCCCTGACCCGCACCGGCATGGTGGTGGGCACCGCCCAGTACGTCTCCCCCGAGCAGGCCCAGGGCATGAAGGTCACCGCGGCGTCCGACGTGTACTCGCTCGGCGTGGTGGGCTACGAGCTGCTCTCCGGCAAGCGCCCCTTCACCGGCGACTCGTCGGTGTCCGTCGCGCTCGCGCACGTCTCCGCCGAGCCGCCCGCGCTTCCGATTAGTGTGTCTGCCCCAGCGCGCGAGCTCATCGAGATCGCCCTGCGCAAGGATCCCGGCCAGCGCTTCCGCGACGGCAACGAGTTCCAGCTGGCCATCTCCCAGGTCCGCCAGGGCCTGCGGCCCGCCCAGCCCGGTGGCCACACCCAGGTCGTGGCCACCGAGCCGTCCGCCACCGCGTCCACCCAGATGCTGGCCAGCGTCGCCGAGGAGCGCACCTCCCGCCCCGAGGGCGCCTACCCGCCGTCCGCGGCGACACCAGCGCCGCGCGAACACGAAGCGGACAAGAAGTCGTCTAAGGCAGGCCCGGTCATCTCCGCGATCTTGCTGCTCGCGCTTCTGGCCGGCGGCGCCGCCTGGGCGTACACCGAGGGCGTGTTCGACCGCTTCACCGGCGGCGGCACCCCCACCACCCCGCGGCCCACCATGAGCGCGACCACCCCGACGCCGGAGGAAGAGGCAGACACGGAGGATCCGGTCACCGAGACCACCACCGAGCGCGAGCGCACCACCATCACGGAGCCGCGCAACCCGGGCACCCTGCGCTTCGAGGAGCCCGAGGCCGACAACGCACCGGCCCCGGCGGAGCCGTCCGCCGAGCCGCCCGCCCCCGGAACTTCCGCGCCGGAGCAGCCGTCCGCGGCGACTCCGACGCAGCAGGGTGGGGCGCCGGCAGGTGAGCCGTCGATAGGCAATCAGCCCGAGGTCACGAACTCACCGGCCCCTGCGGTAGAATTGCCCAACCTTGATAGCTTGCTCGGAGGTGGCAGGTAAATGCTGATCGCGGACCGGTACGAACTCGGCGACATCATCGGCACCGGCGGCATGTCGGACGTGTATGCCGCCACCGACGTGTCCCTCGGGCGCGAAGTTGCCGTGAAGATGCTGAAGATCGACATGGCGCGCGACGAAAACTTCCGCGAACGCTTCCGCCGCGAAGCGCAAAACTCGGCGCGCCTGAACCACCCCAACATCGTCTCGGTCTACGACACCGGTTCCGTGGAAACTTCCGGCGTGGACGTGCCCTACATTGTCATGGAGCTCGTCCACGGCATGAACCTGCGCGACATCGTGCGCAACGAAGGACCGCTCAGCCCCGAGCGCGCCGCGAAACTGCTGCTGCCGGTCACCCGGGCACTGCAGGCCAGCCACGACGCAGGCATCATCCACCGCGACATCAAACCCGCCAACATCATGGTCACCAACACCGGTGCCGTGAAGGTCATGGACTTCGGCATCGCGCGTGCGCTGGATGATTCCACCTCCGCGATGACGCAAACGTCCGCCGTCATCGGCACCGCGCAGTACCTCTCCCCCGAGCAGGCCCGCGGCAAGGCCGCCGACGCGCGCAGCGACATCTACGCGCTCGGCTGCGTGATGTACGAAGCCGTCACCGGCGTGCCGCCCTTCGAGGGCGAATCCCCCTTCGCCGTGGCCTACCAGCACGTCCAGGAAGACCCGGTGCCGCCGTCCGAGCGCATCAACGCGCCGCTGTCGGACAACGAAGCCGTCAACGTCGACTCCGTCATCCTCACCGCGATGGCGAAACACCCCGCCGACCGGTACCAGACCGCCGACGAGATGGGCGCGGACCTCGCGCTTTTGGAGCGCGGCAGCGTCACCACCGCCGCCCGCAACCACCTCGCCGCCGCGGAACACGACGCGGGCTCCCACGCCATGGACGCGCAGTACCCGCCGTCCCAGGACCACACCGCCGTGGTTGGGGATGTGGTGCGCGAACCTGTGGTGCGTCGAGAAGCATCCGCTTCCTCCGGGCACACGCGCTACGCCGACCACCGCGCCGCCAACGAAAAAACCTCCTCCAACTGGCTGAAGTGGCTCTCCGCGCTGCTGGGCCTGTTGCTCGCCGCCGCGGTGTGCTGGTTCGTCTACGACTACTTCTCCGTGAACAAGGACAACAACGACCCGGCCATCACCCAAGAGGAAATGGTCCCCGTGCCCGAACTCGCGGACATGCCGCGCAACGACGCCGTCCGCGAACTCGAACACCTCGGCTTTTCCGTCTCCGTCATGGAAGAACCCAGCCCCGACATCAAACGCGGCAACGTGATCTCCACCAACCCCGCCGCCGGCTCCGAGCTCAAGCGCGGCACCCAGATCACCCTGACCGTCTCCTCCGGCAAGGAGATGACGGACGTGCCGGACGTGACCAACCTGACCGCCGAAGAAGCCATCGAAGAGCTGAAGAAGGCCGGGCTGGAGCTCAACCCCAACGTGCGCCGCGAATCCAGCGCCAACATCGACGAAGGCATCATCCTGTCCCAGCAGCCCGCCGGCGGCACCCAGATTGCCAAGGGCTCGCGCATCGCCATCACCGTCTCCTCCGGGCCGGAGATGGTGCAGGTGCCGTCCCTGGTTGGGCTGAACGTCGAGCAGGCCACCGCCACCCTGTCCTCCCTGCAGCTGCGCTCCACCGTCACCAGCGTGGACTCGCAGAAACCGGAGGGCCAGGTGCTCGCCGTCGCCGGTGAAAACACCGACGTGGAATCCGGCACCACCATCGAGCTGCGCGTGTCCAACGGCATGCTCATGAACATGCCGGAAATCACCCGCCAAAGCCCCGAGGAAGCCGAGAAGGCGCTCCGCGACGCCGGCTGGAACGGCCGCTTCGTACCCGGCCCGACGGTGCCCACCGGCGCGCTTGTGGACGACGGCCTGATCGGCCACCAGGAAGTCGCCGCCGGCGAAACCATCCGCAAGGACCAAGCCATCGGCTACAACCTGTGGAAGTTCGACGCTGGCAAACTCATCCCGCAGAATAACGCGGCCGCGCCGCAGGCTGATACAGTTCAACCCCAGAACGCGAACAACGCGCTGCGGAATGTGCAGCGCGGGCTCGGGCTTTAGACGTCGATAAGCACGACGCATTGGCCCGCACACACCAAGGGAGCGCACATGCCTAAAGCAAAAGTAACCAAAGACCCCATCCGCCCAGCTAGCAGCACCTCCGCCGGCACCACGCGCACGCCGGTGAAGGTCAACACCGGCGGCACCCCGATCTGGTACAAGGTGATCATGTTCGGGCTGATGATCTTCGGCTTGGCCTGGCTGATCCTCTACTACCTCGCTGGCGACCAGCTTGCGTGGCTCGGGCAGCTCGGGCCGTGGAACTACGCCATCGGCTTTTCGGGCATGATCCTCGGTCTGCTGATGACCATGGGTTGGCGGTAGTTCTTCTTCGGGGGTTTTGAGTTGGGGGTTGTGTGAAATCGGATTGTGGCAAATATTTGCCACAATCCGATTTTTGCTTTGGCGGGGGTTCGAGGCTGAACGCATTCCTAGAGGGACCTGAGAAGCCGATTTATGCGACACATCACTGTATTTAAATAGCGCGATAGATTGCGCCGGGGTTTTACCCACAAATAACAGTATTAATACTGGTGAGCTGGCTTTCGCGACATGTCAATTACTTTAGTTTGACCCCGGATTGGGTGGATTGTTCAACAATATTATGACTCTTCCTTGGCAAGTGACTAGGTGTTATATGAGAGCTCCTCGCTGACAGCCTGAAGAGCCCGCCCCTAGAAAAATCCCACAATTGTTTCCCCGAAAGGAACGCCAAATGCGCGCATTCCGCATCGCTGGTGCCGCCAAGGCCGCGATCGCAGCCGTCGCCGCTGTCGCAATCGCAGGCTCCGGCATCACCGCCACCGCCCAGACCTTCGAAGAGTCCTACCCGGAGACCCCGGCAACCAACTCCGCGCTGCCGATCATCCACACCTACCGCGGCTCGGATCACCTGAAGGCGAACATCCTCAACCCGCGCCCGGTGTGCAACTCCACCGAGGACTACCGCACCATCGTGTACAAGGTGAAGGACAACTTCCTGCCGGTGGGCACCATCTCCACCACCAACCTGTCCGACAGTGCCATCCCGCTGTCCCAGGACCTGTCCCGCACCCAGACCATCTCCGCCTCCGTCAACGGCTCCAAGACCGAGACTCTGACGCTCGGCGGCTCCGGCTCGAAGGACGGCCTTCAGGGCAACATCGGCTACTCCCTGGCCAAGTCCCTGGGCTGGGACGTCTCCGGCTCCCTGTCCTGGTCCGTCGGCCAGAAGATCGGCCCGTACGACGTGCCGGCCGGCAACACCGGCGAGGCCACCTACGGCTTCCGCACCGTCACCATGACCGGCACCCAGCAGCGCTGCCGCCCGAACGGCACCTGGGCTACCCCGACCGCCTGGATCGCCAACATGCCGATCAAGAACGAGGTCCGCGTCAAGAACTACTCCACCCCGGCCGGCTCCTGGGCGCCGAACAAGGGCGCACAGGTCACCGACACCGTGGAGAACCCGAACCCGGCGTACAACGAGGACGTCAAGAAGATCGAGACGGGTGCAAACCTTGACGACGTCACCGTGGTCGACAACGACGAAGCCACCGACGTGACCAACAACGACATCGCGAACGAGGGCGCAGAGGTCATCAACGAGGTCGAGGAAAAGGCTGCTGACGAGGTCAACGAAGTCGTCGATAAGCAGGCAGATGCCCAGCGCGACCTGGACCTCCAGCCGTACTTCACCACCTCCTCCTGGAAGGTGCCGGGCGCCGCTGGCTCCGTCGCACTGCGCGTGAAGAACACCGGCGCGAAGCGCTACTGGGGCGAATTCCCGGCCCTGACCTTCCGCGTCGAGGTCGGCACCGAGGCAGGCCCGGAGGGCGTTGACCGCCTGATCACCACCACCCAGTACAACGGCACCCACATCCGCGACCTGGGCTACGACTTCGACCGCGGCATCCGCACCTTCGAGGTCACCCTGTCCAACCCGATCCTCGCCGGCGACGAGATGCTGCTGGGCGCCTTCTCCTTCGGCGACGGCAAGACCAAGGAAGGCCGCCTGTACAACTACATGAAAGTCACCCAGACCGGCCGCCTCGCAGGCGACACCTCGTTCTACAACGACCAGGACGTGGACTCCCGCGACGTGACCGTCTCCGACTTCGGCAAGAAGATCCGCGGCGTGTTCTAAAACACTGCTGAATAGCACGAAAACCCGTTGAGTCTGTTGCGGACTCAACGGGCTTTTTGCGTTTGGCGCTTACTTCTCCTGCTCAGCGCGCTTCTTGGCGAAAGACTCGCGTACCTTCGTCTCCAGGTCAGCGTCGACCTTGCCCCAGTACTCGTACACGCGCTCCTCGACGTCCTTGTGCTTAATCGCCATCATCTTGTTGGTGATGTTGTGGACGAAACGCTCCTTCGCCGCGTCGTCGAAGACGTCGCGGTAGAGCGTGCCAGCCTGGCCGAAATCGTCGTCCTCGGCGTGCTTGACATACGCCTCGCGCACCAGGTCAGTGCCCTCCGGATCCGGATTGACGTAGAGGTTCTCCGCCTGGCCGTAGTCGGTGAAGTTGGAGGAGGAATCCTCGTTGTTGTCCAGGTAGCCGGCGCCCTTCTCGGTGCGGTTGGGCACGTAGTTCGGCTCGTTCTCCTCGTTGAAGAAGTAGGCCATGTTGCCGCGCTCGGAGTAGGTGTTCACGTCGTTGAGCGGGCGGTTGACCGGCAGATCCTTGTAGTTCGCGCCGATGCGGTGGCGCTGCTGGTCCGAGTACGCGAACACGCGGGCCTGCAGCATGCGGTCCGGCGACAGGCCCACGCCCGGCACCAGGTTCGCCGGGTCGAGCGCGAGCTGCTCAATCTGCGCGTGGTAGTTCTTCGGGTTGCGGTTGAGCACGAAGTAGCCCACCGGGATCAGCGGGTAGTCCTTCTGCGACCACGTCTTGGTCAGGTCGAACGGGTTGAAGCGGTAATCTTTCGCCTCCTCGAACGGCATGATCTGCACCTTGACGTCCCAAATCGGGTAGTCGCCGTCCGCGATGGCGTTGAACAGATCCGCACGCTGGAAGTCCGGGTCGGTGCCGGCCTTCTCGGTGGCCTCCTCATCGGTGAAGCACTCCCAGCCCTGGCGGGTCTTGAAGTGGTACTTCACCCACACCGGAGTGCCCTCCTCGTTGATCCACTGGAAAGTGTGGGAGCCGAAACCGTCCTGGTGGCGCGACGTCTTCGGGGTGCCACGGTCGCCCATCAGGTAGGTCACCTGGTGCGCGGACTCCGGCGTGCGGGTCCAGAAATCCCACTGCATCTCGTCATCGCGCAGGCCCGAGTTGGGCTGGCGCTTCTGGGAGTGGATGAAGTCCGGGAACTTAATGCCGTCGCGCAGGAAGAACGTCGGGGTGTTGTTACCCACGATGTCGTAGTTGCCGTCCTCCGTGTAAAAACGCAGCGCGAAACCGTGCACGTCGCGCCACGTATCCGGGGAACCAGCCTCGCCCGCCACGGTGGAAAAACGCGCCGCCATCGGGGTGACGGTGCCCGGCTGGAACAGCTTCGCCTTCGTGTACTTGGACACGTCCTCCGTGATGTGCAGCTCGCCGAAGGCGCCGTGGCCCTTCGCGTGCGGGATGCGCTCAGGCACGTTCTCCCTGTTGAAGTGCGCCAGTTTTTCCATCATGTGGACGTCGTTAAGCACATTGGCTCCCTGGCGCCCCTGAGTGACCGAAATGTGCTCCGAGGCGACCGGCTGCCCGCCCAGCTCGGTGGTGCGGCCCTTGCCTGCGGGGCGCTCGCCCCTGGAGACGATCTCTTCCGCCTTGCTCTGATCAGCCATTGCTCACTCCTTGAATCGTTGGTTGCGTACGTCCCCACCCTAGGCATTTTCACGGGCGCGCGAGTTTCCACGACTACCGCTCCCCGAGAAGTGACTCCACCCTGCGCAATTCGTCGTAAACGTCCCGCTGGTCATAGGTGAAACCACCGGACCAGGCCAGCTCTTTCAACGCATCATCAGTTGGCTCCTCCATTCCCAAGGATTCCGCCAACTGTGCACGCAAGCTGCGTCGACGCTCTCGCAGCTCCGTATTGGTAAAGCGGCGCACCTGAAGCTTCATCAGACTCACCTTCCTTTCTTTGGCCTTGATCTTGGTTAACGAGCTCGACACCAACTCGCCGTTGTTCGAACGATATCTATCCACACCTGTGGATAACTCTGTGCACAACTCCACAGGGCAGTGGAATGTGCTGGTTTGCTTTCGAAAACGCCACGTTCCTTCGGCGTGTCATTTTCGCTGTTCGACGTGTCGTTCGACGAGTTACACGCGTGTAGTTATCCACACTGTGGACAACCGCTGTGGATAACTTGAAAGGTCTGGTTAAAGGTCAAAAAGTGTGTCTGGAATCGGCGATTTCTGGGGCTTGACCTCGGCGTTTCAGGAAAATATATGGTTCGGGAATTTCCGCCTTCCTTTCGGACTGTAAATTCTCGGTTTGCGGCGGCGATCTGGTAGAGCTTGATCACTCAGCCCGCGTGTAAACCCAAAAAGAAGACCCTAGCCGGGCTTTCGCTGGCTAGGGTCTCAATCAATCGTCCGAGAGGGAGGCTAGACGCCCACGATCCTCCGCGGCTCTGCGAGAGAAAGACTACCCCGCACCGTCTGGCAGATCTAGCCCTCCCCTTTGAGCGCCGTCCCTAGTACACCGGCACCGTCGACGGAATCGTCAGCGCCCAGATGGCCACGCACGCCGCCGCGGCCGCGACCCCCGCTGTGATCCAGCGGGTGCGCACGTTTTCCGAGGTCAACGGCCACGCCATCACCGCCCCCGCCGCCAGGCCGCCGAGGTGCCCCCACAGCGACACACCCGGGCTGAGCAGCGTGTACGCCACGTTTACAGCCACCAGGGCGAGTGGCGCGCGCAGGTCCGTGGAACGTCGAAAAGCAATGGCGATCAGAAGCGCCATCAGCATGTAGAGGGCGCCGGAAGCGCCGGCGGTGGGCGTCGTGAAGCTAAATGCGAGCACACTTGCCGACGCCCAAAGGACCCCCGCGACCCACGCCACCACAAACGGGCCAGAGCCAAGGAAGCGCTCCACCTCCGCACCCACCAGGACCAGCATGAACATGTTGAGGAAGAGGTGCGTGATGTCCAAATGCATGAAGCCGGCCGTGAGCGCGCGGAGGTAGCCCGCGCCGTAGACCTCGGGGCCGTACAGGATGGTGTGGGTGCCCACCGGCGAATCCCACACCACGTCCGTGACCGAACGGGCCTGGAGCGCGGCGACCAGGAAGACGAGCGTGCAGATCGCCGTAATCGCCGTGGTGGCGGGGGCGGTGCGGGGCAGGTTGCGGAGAGTGGGCATGGGATCAGGGTACGAAAAAGCCCCCGCACGGTGGCGGGGGCGCGGCGCGTGTGGCGCTTTGGCTTGTTTGGCTTACGCGATGTCGATGGACTCGATCACGACGTCCTCGACCGGGCGGTCCATGCGGCCGGTCTTCACGTTCGCGATCTCGTCGACGACCTTCTTCGACGCCTCGTCGGTGACCTCGCCGAAGATGGTGTGGCGGTTGTTCAGCCACGGGGTCGCGTCGACGGTGATGAAGAACTGGGAACCGTTCGTGCCCGGGCCAGCGTTAGCCATGGCCAGCAGGTACGGGCGGTCGAACTGCAGCTCCGGATGGAACTCGTCGGCGAACTGGAAACCCGGGCCGCCAGTGCCGGTGCCGGTCGGGTCGCCGCCCTGGATCATGAACCCCGGGATGATGCGGTGGAAAATCGCGCCGTCGTAGAACGGGCCCTCGGTGGTGCCCTTGGCGTTCTTGGCGGAGTAATCGGTGGTGCCCTGCGCCAGGCCCGTAATCGTCTCGACCGTCTTCGGCGCGTGGTTGCCGAACAGGTCGATCACGATGTCGCCGTGATTGGTGTGCAAAGTCATGGTCTGAGTCTTCTGAGTCATGCGCTCTAGGGTACGCGGGTTCCGGCGCGCGGGGTGCGGGCGGGTGCGGGGTTGGGCTCACGGCCCTAAAGGTCGAGTCCGGGAGGTCGAGTACGCCCGGTTTCGGTGCCGTACTCGACCTCCGCCGCTCGACTTTCGGCGGCGTATAGCGCCCCTACCTCCGCCAGTGTTCCCCGTGCACCGGTCTGAACACCGTGGCCGGTACTTTCGGCTCGCCGAGGAGACCGGAGCGGGCCTTGAGCTCCAGGATCTCCCGGACGCAGGCCTCCTCGTCCCGGAGAATCTCCGACGGCTCGAAGCGGGCGACCTCGTAGATCTGCTTCCGTAACCAGTTTTCACGCAGGAGCTGGTCCCGCGACACCTTCTTCGCCAACTCCTCGTCTTTCTTCGCCGTCTTGACCAGCCCGTCGATCTCGATCGCCACCTGCCCCCACAGCAGGTCGGGGCGCACGTAACGGCCAATCCACATCTGCTCGCGGACGACGATGTTCCGCTCGCGCAGGATCACGCGCAGGAGGGACTCGTACGGCGACTCGGACTTGGTGGACGACCAGCGCAACGCCTGCCGTGCCCGCCCGATCCCCTTCTTGCCGGCCAGGCGCTTGATCGTCGCGTGGAGTTCGGCCTGGATGCGTTCCTGCTCCAGCGGTGGCTTGCCCACAAACAGGGAATCCATCGCGACGGCTCCTGCCCTCACCCCGTGCAGGCGCGCGACGTCGACGGCTGTGCGGACGGGGCTGGTTAACCGGAGGACGTCGCCAGGCGTCGCGCACTCGATGGCCACCACATCCTCTTCGGGGATGCGCAGGCTGCGGTACTCGACCCCTTCCGGCCAGCTTGCCCTGGCGGGCGGTTTTTGTCCTGGGATGGCCAGCAGGACGGGCGCGTTTGGGGCGGGCAGCGTCCACAGGCCGTGCACGACTGCGGCGGAGCGCCCCACCAGCACCGCTTTCCGGCTCGCGGCGCCGACGGCATAGCTGCTGAGAAACTCCCGCTCGTGGTGTTTCAGCCGAGACCATTCTGCCTGGGCGATGAATTTGTTCGCGGATAACTTGATGCACGTTTGACGGTCCGACTCCCCCGGTCTGACCAGCAGCTGCGCTAGCTTTCTCCTGTCCATATTTCCCCCCCGATGTTTGTTTGTTTCGCTCAGAGTACATGGCTACTGGCGAGAACGAAAGGGCCCCGCCAAAAGTCGAGCGGCGGAGGTCGAGTCCGGCCCAAATAGAGGGCGTACTCGACCTCCCGTACTCGACTTTCGCGGGGCGAGCGCGAGGGGCGGAGCTATTGCCTATCGACGCCAGCTCCGCCCCGCCCGGCGCGCTAGAGCCGAGCCTAGAGCCCTTCGACGACCTCGTCGCGCGCGGCGACCAGGTTGCGCAGGGAGGGTTCGACCTCGGCGTACCCGCGGGTCTTCAGGCCGCAGTCCGGGTTGACCCAGAGGCGCTCGGTGGGCACGTGGTTCAGAGCCGCGCGCAGCAGGTTGGCGATTTCCTCCTGGGAGGGCACGCGCGGGGAGTGGATGTCCCACACGCCGGGGCCGATCTCGGAGTGGAAGGTCTCGTCGATGTCCTCGAGCAGCTCCATCTTGGAACGGGCCGCCTCGATGGAGGTGACGTCGGCGTCGAGGCCTGCGACGGCGTCGATGATCTGGCCGAACTCGGAGTAGCACAGGTGCGTGTGGATCTGCGTCGAAGGCTGCGCCTCCAGGGAGACCAGGCGGAACGCGCGCTGGGCCCAGTCCAGGTAGGCGGCGCGGTCGTCCTCGCGCAGCGGGAGCAGCTCGCGCAGGGCCGGCTCGTCGATCTGGATGACCTTGATGCCGGCCTTCTCCAGGTCGGCGACCTCGTCGGCGAGGGCGACGCCGATCTGGTCGGCGGAGACCGAAAGCGGCACGTCGTCGCGCTTAAACGACCAGGCCAGGATGGTCACCGGGCCGGTGAGCATGCCCTTGACCGGCTTGTCGGAAAGCGACTGGGCGTAGGCCGACCACTCCACAGACATGGCCTCCGGGCGGGAGACGTCGCCGACCACGATCGGCGGACGGGTGCAGCGGGAGCCGTACGACTGGACCCAGCCGTTTTCGGTGACCACGAAGCCGTCGAGAAGCTCGGCGAAGTACTGCACCATGTCGTTGCGCTCCGCCTCACCGTGGACGAGGACGTCCAGGCCGATCTCCTCCTGCAGCTCGATGACCTGCTTGATCTCGGCCTTCAGCGCCTCGTTGTACTCGGCGTCGGAGAGGGTGCCCTCGCGGTGGTCCGCGCGCGCCTTGCGGATTTCGGTGGTCTGCGGGAAGGAGCCGATCGTGGTGATCGGCAGCGTCGGCAGGCCGAGCTCCTCGCGCTGGACCTTGTTGCGCTCCTCGAACGCCGGCTCGCGCTTGACGGCGCCCTCCGGCAGGGCCGCCACGCGGTCCACGACGGCCTTGTTGTGGATGGTGGTGGACTCGGCACGGGTGCGCACGGCGCGGTCGGACTGCGCGAACGCCTCCTTGGCGCCCTCCTCACCTGCGACAAGCGCCTGGATCTCGGCGAGCTTCTCGTCGGCGAACGCCAGCCACGGGGCGACCTCGACCGGGATGTTGCGCTCGGCCTTCAGGGTGTGCGGCACGTGCTGCAGGGAGGTGGAGGTGGACACGGACACGGCGTCGGCGCCGCGGCCGAGGGAGTTGAGCACGTCGGTGCGCTCGCGCAGGTTGGCGGTCCAGACGTTGCGGCCGTCGATGAGTCCTGCCACCAGGTGGGTGGAGTCCGGCACGGTGGCGCGCACGCGCTCCGGGTAGCCGGCGTCGGCCTCCAGCGTCCACGGGGACAGGTCCACGTGCAGCGCCTCGACGCCCAGCTCGCCCAGCACCGGCAGGGCCTCGCGGGCGGAACCGTACGGGGTGGTCAGGTACACGTTCGGGCGGGTCTCGCGGCCCAAAAGCGCGGTCCAGGCCTCGCGCAGGTGCTGCGCGATCTCCGCGTCCGGGGTGGACAGGTCGGCCACCACGGCGGGCTCGGCGATCTGGACCCAGTCCACGCCGGCTTCCTTCAGCGCAGCGAAGACCTCGGCGTACGCCTCAACCAGCGACGGCAGCAGCGACCACTCCGCCGGCTTGGACAGCGCGATCAGTGTGACCGGGCCGACCAGGAACGGGCGGACCTTGTGGCCGGCCTCGGCGGCCTCCTCCACGATGCGCAGGATGCGCTCCGGCACCGCCTTGATCTCCTGACCAGCCTCGATCTCCGGCACGAGGTAGTGGTAGTTGGTGTCGAACCACTTGGTCATCTCCAGCGGCACGCGGGTGTCGTTGCCGCGGGCGAGCGCGAACTCCTCGTCCAGGTCAACGCCGCCCGGCACGAGGCCCACGGTCAGGGCGGTGTCGAGCACCTGGTCGTAGAGCGCGACGTCCGCCGGGATGGCGTAATCCTCGGTCAGGCCGAGGTCGCGCAGGTGGTTGTAGTTGTTCACGCGCAGGGCGCGTGCGGTGGAGCGGAACGTCTCAGCGTCGATGCGGCCCGCCCAGTAGCTCTCCAGCGCGCGCTTGAGCTCGCGGTTCGCGCCGATGCGGGGGTAGCCCTCGATGGTGGCCTTGGGGAAGGTGGTCATTGTTGTCCTTTATCTATTCCGATGCGGTCCAGAAAGTCCCGCGTGACGTCCAGGTTGTTGTGCGTGTACACGTGGAGTCCGCCCGCGCCGGCATCCAAAATCTCGCGCGCCAGGTTGGCGGTGAGCTGCATGCCGGCCTCGTACTCGTCGTCAGCCTCGAGCAATTGCCTCTCGACGCCTACCGGCACCTCCAGCCCCGACAACTCCCCCATGCGTCGGACCCGTTTCAGCGAGGTCATCGGCATGATGCCGGGGATGAGCGGGATGCGCACACCCGCCAGCCGCGCCACCTCGACGAACTCCAGGAAGTCCTGGGCCTCGAAGAACAGCTGGGTGATGGCGAAATCCGCGCCCAGGCGCTGCTTGGCTAGCAGCACGTCCAGGTCGTGGTCGAAGTTGCGCGACTCCGCGTGGCCCTTGGGGTAGCAGGCCACGGAAAGCGCGAGCTTGCCGGCGGCGAGGCGGAACGCCTCTTCCTCCTGCACGTCCTGGATCAGGTTGAGCAGATCCGTGGCGTACTGGAGGTGGTCCGCAGGCAGGCCGGTTTCCGGCAGGTCCCCGCGCAGGGCGAGGAACCCGCGGACGCCGGCGTCGATAAGCACCCGCACCCACTCCGCCATCTCATCGCGCGTGCCCGCAGTGCAGGCGAGATGCGCGATGGGACGCAGGTCGGTGGTCTCCGCGATGCGGGAGATCACAGCGGCGGTGCCCTCCAGCCACTCGCTGCGGCGCGAGCTGGTCACGGAGACGTAGTCCGGCTTGTACTCGGCCAGGCCCGCGATGAGCCGGTCGATCTTCTCCGCGTCGTCCGTGGGGCGCGGCGGGATGATCTCGAAGCTTAAGGCGGTGCGCTGGCGTTTCGGGCGGGGGCGGCGGATCAGCGGCGCGCCCTCGCGGTCCAGCGGTGCCGAGGCGGAAAGCCTGGTCGAAGGAGAGGCTTCGAACATGGCAGGACCTTTCTCGGCTGGTTTGATGTGTTTCGTTGCACCGTGGTTAAACGGTGCCTTGAAACTTATTGACGCCACGTAACCGCCACAATGCGTTGCCAGTTTTGCGCAATGTTTGCGCTGCGCACGCGGTTTTTCTGCGTGAATGTTAATCGCGCAAAATGAACCAAGCTGTTCACTTTTGCGTAACGCTTGGTCCGCGCGGGGGTCGGTGGGGTGGCGGCGCTCGCGGTATCTGCGGATCCAGCTAGTAAGACCCAGCTATTCGGCTCTCAGAAGCGATTAGCTGGATCCTTGTAGCTGGATCTAGCCGGAAGGGCGGCCGAGCCCGCACTGAGCTCCCCCAAGCAGGCACGGCGGATTTCGCTACCCTGGGCCGCGTAACCACCCGAAACTTACAAACACAACGCAAGGAGCACACCGTGAACGTGAAGAACATTGGTCTGGCTGTGGCAATCGTCAACCAGGCAGTGAAGTACCTGCGCGACCAGAACGGCAAGCGCGAGCGTGACATCTACCAGTCCCTGCTAGATAACCTGCAGGACGGCAAGTTGGACGATATCCACGACAAGTTCGACAAAGGTGAGCTGGAGGAGCTCTACGGCGCTGCCCGCGCACAGGCCGGCGAAATCACCCGCGACGCGCACGACCGCCTCGACCGCCGTCGCAAGCAGTTCGAGGATGCGGCCCCGAGCCGCAAGGAGCGCCAGCAGTTCCTGGAGAAGCACGCGAAGAACGCGAAGAAAAAGAAGAAGGGCGGGGTTGGCAAGGTCATCGGCACGACGCTGGGCACTGCGGCGCTCGCGGGTGGGGCGTGGGCTGCCTGGGAGTTCTTCCTCAAGGACAAGCTCGCGGGCGAGGACGAGCCGGCTAAGGCCTACCGCCCGGCGCCGACGCGCACGGAGACGGATAAGACCGGCTCCTCCACGATCGTGTACTCGACGCGTACGGAGGACGACCGTGCGGGCGCCCGTCGCGAGGAGGGCATCGAAGGCGGCGTGTTCCCGAATGCGCCGGGCGAGGAGCAGCAGCCTTCCGACGCCACCTCCGGCACCACCAACACCAGCCAAGACCTCGGCGGGGAGGGCCTGACCACCCTGGACACCCTGGCGGATGACCAGCGCAAGGCCACCCATGCTGAGCACTCCGTGGAGGACGCCGTCGGTGCCGAGGGCGGCCGCCACGAGCTGCGCGGGGAGTCAGCGGAGCGCACGTTCCGCGACGGCCGTATCGGCCATGACCTGAACGACTTCCCGCAAGACGGCAACAAGTAGTTAGGCCGTGGTGCGCCAGCCCGCCATGAGGTGGCGCACCAGGCGCTCGCGCACATCCGGGAGGATGTCCGCGAGCGGGGCGGCGAGCGGCCGCGTCGCTACGACTAGCTCGGTGGCCAGCTGCATGGGTGACTGGCCGGGGGCGATGATGCCGTGGGGGGCGGCGGCGTCGATAAGCAATTGCACTTTGCCCATGAACGCGTCGCGCCGTGCGCCGAGCCCGTCGTCGGAGCTATCGGCGGCCAGCGCAGTGGCGAGGAGGCCCACGCCGGATTCGACGAGGGCCCACACGAAGGATTCGAAGTGCTCGACGGGGCTGTCCTCGAAGCCATCGAGGGTGTCATCGAGGAGTGTTTCGATGCGTTCGAGGAAGACGATCGCGCAGGCGTCGTAGAGCGCGGCGCGGGTGGGAAAGTGACGGTAGAGGGTGGCGATGCCCACGCCGGCGTCCGCCGCGATGCCCTCGAGGGTGATCTCGGAGTTCGGGCGAGTACCTATCTGGGCCAGCGCAGCGGTGACGATCTGGTCGCGTTTCGCGCGGGCATCTGCACGCATTGTTGACCAGCCCCCTTTTTGGGTTTGACAGTGACTATTTTCGGGAGCACCATAGCACGAGTTAAGTGATAGCCCACCCTACGGTTAAGGGAACCCATGACCCCCATTCTCAGCACGCAAGACCTCGTGCTCCGCAAGGGCGACACCCCGGAAAACTTCGACATCGGCCGGGGGTTGACCCTGCTGAACACGCGACGAGAGTCCTATTCAACCCTGCTCAGCCTCGCGCTGGCAGGGCGCTTCAACCCGCACTCCGGCACGATCCTCCTCGACGGGGAGGAAACCTCCACGCGCCAGCGCTTCAAGCAAGTCGCGCTCGCGGGCGTGACCGAGATTGACGGGCTGGACCGCCTCGTGCGCATCCGAGACGTGGTGCGCGAGCAGATTGCGTGGTCGCAGAGCTTCTTCGCCCGCACACCGCACACGTCCGAGGCCATCAAGTCCCACGAGCACGTTGAGAAATGGCTGGAGCCGTTGCAGCTGGAAGACATCGACCTGACGGCGCACGTCGGCGACATCGGTCCCACGGACCGTTTCCGCCTACGCGTCCTGCTCGCGCTGATTTCGCGCCCGGACGCGAAGATGCTGATCGTGGACGATGTGGACCAGGTGCGCAAGATGGACATCCGCCGCAAGCTGCTGGATGATCTGCGCGGGGTCGCGGTGCACCTGCCCGTCATGGTGAACACGGTGAATGAGGAGGGGCTATGAGCGGCCTGCACATCGGATCCGACTTCCGGAAGTTCGCCCACGGCAAGCTTCCCCCGCTCGCCATCACGGCGATCTGTCTGCTGCCGCTACTGTTCGGCGGCCTGTTCCCCTGGGCGTACTGGGACCCGCTGGGCAACCTGTACAAGCTGCCCGTCGCGTTGGTGAACTCGGACGAGGGCGACAACGGCCAGCAGGTCGTGGACGAGCTGCTGGAGCAGCGCCCCATGGATTTCCGGGTGGTCAGCGCCGAGGAGGCCCAAGAGGGCATCGCCGACGGCACCTACTACCTGGGCCTAGAGATCCCCACAGACTTCTCCGACGCTGTGACCAGCGTGAAGGAGGAGGACCCGCACTCGGCGAAGATCAACATCACGCTGAACGAGACCAACGGCTTCATCCCCACCATGCTGGGCGAGAAGGCCGCGGAGGCCATCGGTTCCGCGGTGTCGAATTCCGTGGGCAGCAAGGTGGTGGAGCAGCTGTTTGTGGGCATTAACACGCTCTCGGATGGCGTGCATAAGGCCGCCGACGGCGCCGAACAGTTGGACGAGGGCGCGACCAAAGCACACGACGGCTCGGAGAAGCTCGACGAGGGCGGCACGCAGCTCGACGACGGCATCCAGCAGCTCAACGACAAGGTGCAGCAGATGCCGGACGCGGTGACCAAGCTCGACGGTGGCGTCGCGCGTCTGCAGGACGGCGCAATCCAGCTCAACGACGGCATCACCACCGCTTCCGGCGGCGCCGACCAGCTCTCCGACGGCCTGACTCAGCTGCAGGCGGGTACGCAGCAGCTTGGCGACGGCGCCACGCAGATCGCCGGCGGCGTAGACAAAATCGCCGGCTTTGCGGGCAAGATCAACGAGCTGCAGGCCGCGTTGGACGACATCAACGCGAACCTGAATAACGTGATCGCGGACCTGGACCGCTCCCCTATCCCGGGCAGCAAGGAATTGGCGGACCAGGCGCGCGGCGTGCAGCTGCAGATCAACGCCGGGCCGCTGCAGGCAGTGACGGAAAACAACCTGGTCGGCCAGCTGATGCAGCTGCAGGCCGGCGCGCACGAGCTGGCGACCCAGCTGTCGGACCCGAGCGCGAAGTACCGCGGCGGCGTGGACAGCGCCGTCGAGGGCGCCAAAACGCTTGCCGACGGCCTGAAGCGCCTGCAGGAGGGCTCCGGCACCCTGCTCGCCGGCGTGACCACGCTGAAGGACGGCACGGGCAAGCTGGTCGTGGCGGCGAACACCGCCACGGACGCCACCTCGCGCTTGGCCGCCGGCTCGAACCAGCTGGTGGTGGGTCTGGGCGACCTCAACGACGGCCTGGTCAAGCTCTCCGACGGCACCGGCGAGCTCTCCATGAGCCTGTCCGACGGCGCCGAAAAGGCCCCAAGCTGGGAGGGTGAGCGCCTGAACAAGGCCATCGACGCAGCCGCGGACCCGGTGCACACCGAGAACGTCGGCGACGGCGTGACTTTCTTCGGCAAGGGCTTAAGCCCGTTCTTCCTGTCGCTGTCGCTGTGGTTCGGCGTGCTGATTATGTACATGATCATGCCGCCGTTTAGCCGCCGCGCGATCGACTCGGGCACCAACCCGCTGCGCGTGCTGCTGTACACGATGATCCCGTCGTTCATCATCGGCTTCTTCCAGTCCGTCGCCCTGTGGATCATGCAGACGTTCATCCTGGACGTCGAGCCACTGCACCCGCTGTCACTGCTCGGCGTGCTGGTGCTGGTGTCCTGGGTGTTCGTCACCGCGATCATGGCCCTGAACACCGCGCTGGGCCCCGCCCCTGGGCGCCTGGCCACCATGGCGCTGATGTCGCTGCAGCTGGTCGCGTCGAACGGTTTGTACCCGCCGGAGGTGCAGCCCGAGTTCATCCAGTGGGTGCACAGCTGGGACCCGATGCGTTACTCGGTGGATTTGGTGCGCTACGCGCTGTTCGGCACCCCGTCCTACGACCCGCGCATGTGGACCGCCGTGACCGTGCTGCTGTTCGTCGGCGCGATGTCCGTGGCCATCTCCTGCGTGGCACTGTACGCCCGGCGGACCTGGCACATGAAGGACCTCCACCCCGAGCTGTCCGTTTAACCCCTAACATGGGCGGGGCACAATATTTCCCAATAGATCGAAGGACCCCGCCCATGTTTCTGAAGAAGTCCAACAAGGACAAGATCAACCTGCGTCTCCCGTCCGCCGCGCTGCGCATCCCCACCGGCGCCCTGATCCTGAACTCCGGCCTGGGCAAGTTCCAGGTGGACAAGGAGGGTGCAGAAGGCCTGCGCGATATGGCTACCGACGGCATCCCGCAGCTCGGCCAGGTCGACGCCGAAACGTTCGCCACCGGCCTTGCCTCCGCTGAAACCGCCCTCGGTGCGGCGCTTCTGTGCCCGCTGATCCCGAACCGCCTGGCCGGCTTGGGCCTGACCGCGTTCGGTGCCGGCCTGCTTTCCATGTACTTCGGTAACGACCAGTACACCGAGGACGACGGCATCCGCCCGTCCAGTGCAGGCCTTGCCATTGCGAAGGACTCCTGGCTCGTGGGCATCGGCCTGGCGTTGGCCGCCCTGCCGCGAAAGTAGCCGCCACGCGCGCTGCCCACCCCGTGCCCGCCATGCAGGCGCCTGGCACGAGGTTTTCGCGTTCCTGGGTGGGTGGCGGTGGCACGGTGCTAGATGCTTACCCCAGGATGCTTATTTATCGGGACTGTTGCGGGGTGGAGCCGGTGGTTCGTCGAGAAGTAAGCATCCTGGGGTAAGCATGAGGCAAGAGTAATGCCCACCAGGGTGAACCTGGTGGGCATTAGCTCTTCGGGGGCTTAGTTCTCCTTGTTGGAGGAGCCTTCAGCCTGGTCCTCAGCCTTGTCGTTGGACTTGTTGTCCGACTTGCCGGAGGAGCCGTTCATCAGCGTCTCGCTGCCGGTCGCCTTGCCGAGCATGTAGGAGGAGGTGTACTCCTCCGCACCGCAGGCGCGCATGACGCCGTCGACTGCCAGCAGACCCAGGGTGATAGCACCCAGGGCACCAGCTGCCATGCCGATCATCTGCGGGTTCTCGATGGAGAACGCGCCCTGGATGCCAGCCGCGCGCTGTGCACGGTCCTCGTTGTAGATGCCCAGGCCCTGCTGGATACGGTTGTTCGCGTCCTGGATAGCCGCGTTGATCTGCGCGGAGACACCCTCCAGGCCCGGGATCTGGACCTGGGACAGGATGCCCAGCGGGATAGCCAGCAGCAGCGGAGCGGTCAGGCCCACGATGCCGGCGATGCACTTGCCGTCGAGCTCGGAGGAGCCCTTCTGCTCGACGCGGGTGCCGCTCTCAACGTTGACGTTGATCTCGATCTCGCGCTCGCCGTAGGCCTGTCCATCCGGACCGACCAGGAGGTAGGTCGCCTTGTAGGTGCCGTCCTCAAGGTCCTTGCGCGGAACCAGGGTGACGCCCTCGTCAGTGATCTTGACGTCCTCGAAGTACTCCTCGCCCTTGGTGAAGATGAGCTTGTCAACGTTCTCCGGGAAGGTGACGTTGACCGGGGAGTCGTTCTTGATGCTGGTGTCGATGACAATCGGCAGGTCGTTGTTCTCGCTGATCACATTGCCCTCGGCGGTGCGGGTGCCCTCCGGGTAGACGGCGTAGTAGATGGTGCGGACCAGGTCGCCGTTGGAGTTGCGCTCCTCGGCACGGACCACCTTGCCTGCGGAGCCCTTCTTCGCGGTCAGCTCGACGGAACCGCCGTTGTCCTTGAGGCCAACCAGGTCGTTGCCGCTAACAACGACAACCTTGTTGCCCTCGTCCAGCTTCTTCAGCTCCTTGGCGTCGCCCTCGATGAGGAAGTCGGTCTGCTGACGTGCACCGGTGGTCTTGGATTCGACGACCTCCAGCTTGTAGCGGTTGATCTCCTCGCCCGCCTTGTTGTACTCGACAACAATGCCGGTCTCGCCGACCTTGTCAGCCCTCGGACGCAGGACCCACTGGCCGTTCCTCTCCTCCGGTGCTTCGAACGCGTCAGCGCCCTTGATCACCTGGAACTTGTTCTCCTCCTTGACCAGGGTGGCCTGGAACTCGGTGGAGGTGGAGATCTTGTAGGAGAACAGGCCGTTGCGCTTCGGCTCGACCAGAGTGATCTCGTACTGTGCGTACGCGCCACGCTTGTCGCTGACCTGGATCAGGGCCTTGCCAGCCTTGTCCTTGCCGGTGACGATGATCTTGTCGCCGTCGCGCGTGACATCCACGAACTCCTCGCCCTCGAGGACCTCGACCTTCTCGCCGTCCTCAGACGCGATGGTGGCCTTGGCGTTCCAGCCCATGGTGGTGTTCTCCGGGGTCACCTCAGCGCTGCGGCCCGGGGTGATCTCGAAGGTGTAGCGCTCGAAGACGTAGCCGTCGTCGGAGACGTTCTCGATGACCAGGGTGCCCTTGGCGTCGCGCTTCGGGGTCACCTTGATCTCGGAGGCGTCCTTCTCCGGCTGCTCAGCCAGCAGGTCGCCGCCCTTGACGATGCGGAACTTGTTGCCGTAGAGCTTCAGCTCGTTATCCGCGGTGATGGTGTAGTCCATCTCGCGGACCGGGGACGGCTCGACGGTGTAGGTGTAGGTCTTGACCGGCAACGGCTTCTCGCCGTCGGGAGTCTTGGCGTACTCCACGACCTTGACGATGCGGGTCTCACCTTCCGGAACCGGCTTGAACTTCAGCTTGAGGTTGTCCTTGTCGCCGAGCTCGGAGCCGTCAGCGCCCTCGGTGAGGTACTCGCTGCCCTCGACGACCTCGAGCCAGTTGAAGTCCTTGGTGCCGCGGGAGATCTCGACGGTCGCGCGGTCGTTGACCTCGCGGTCGACGGCCTGGTTCTCAACATCTTGCTCAGACTGCGGCTCGATGTCGACGATCCAGACGGCGACCAAACGGCCGTTCTCGTCCTTGATGTGGACGGTCGCCTGACCACCATTCGGGTTGGTCGGGGTGACAACCCAGGTGTCGCCCTTCTTCTCAATCTTCGCCACGTCGTCGCCTGCGACGATCTCAGCGGTGTGGTTCTCGATGTACTTGATCTCGAGGGTGTCCGGAGTCTCGGACTTGTACTGGAGATCGCGCTGGGTGATGGTCGGGCCGGAGTTCTTATCCTCAATAAGCTTCAAGGTGTACTTGTACTCGAAGCCGTTCTCGTCGGTGAAGACGATCTCAACATCGCCGGTTGTGCCATCCTTCGGGGTGACAACCCAGACGTCGCCGTCCTTTTCGATGGTGACCATCTGGTCCCCGTTGCCCAGAATCTTGTAGTCGCCGCCGCGGTACTCAATCTTTGCAGTGGAGGTGTTCAGGATCTCGCGGGTGACGTCGAACTTGGAGGTCTTGTTCTCCACGGTGACGATGTTCTCGCGAACCTCGCCGCTGTCCTCGGTGACGCGGACAATGACGTTACCGGTGTAGTTCTCACCGGCCTTGACGGTGACGGTGCCCTTCTCCTCGTCCTTGAGGATCTCAACCTCGCCGTGCTCCGGCTGGATGAGGTTGCCGTCCTTGTCGTAACCCAGACCCCAGTCGATGTCCTCGCCCGGCTTCCACGGGATGGTGGTGATGCGGTCCTCGCTACCAGCATTCAAGGTGTAGAAGAAGTTGTTCACCTTGACGTCGAGGGAATCCTGCACAGCAACGGTATCGGTGACCTTGATGCGGTAGATGTGCTGATTGCCCTTGTCATCGGTGATGAGGATCTCAACCTCACCCTCGCCCTCGAAGTCCTCGCGCGGGGTGATGACAAGCTTGCCGTCCTCAGAGCGCTCGACGATGACAATGTCGGAACCCTTGATGATCTCGAAGGTCCACTTGTTGCCGATCTTCTCCGGCAGCTCGATGACCTTGGACTTTTCGCCATAGGTGAAGCCTGCGAAGTAGTAGTACTCCGAAACTTCCTTAACGCGCTCGTAGTACTTCTCAACGAAGTACTTCTCGACATCGGTGACCGTGGAGGTCGTAGTAGTCGGCTCCGGCGTGATCGTGGAGGTCACGGTCTCGGTCACGGCGGGGTTGGTGGAGGTGACGGTGGTGACCTGCTCCGGACGGGTCACGGTGGTGCCCGGCTCAGTGACGGTGGTGCCCGGCTGCGTCACGGTGGTGCCCGGCTCAGTGACGGTGGTGCCCGGCTGCGTCACGGTGGTAACGACCTCTTGCGGGCGGGTAACCGTGGTGGTTACTGCTGGCAGGGTAGAAGTAACCGTGGTGACAATCCGCTCCGTGGTCTTCGGCGTGGAAGTCTCCTCGCTCGGATCCGGCGTCGGCTTCGGGTTCGGATCCAGACCCGGCTGCGGGACCGGGATCAGGCGCTGGAAGGACTTGTGCGGAACGATGTTGAAGTCGTACTCCAGCGGCACAAGCACGGTGACGTACTCGCCCGGCTTGACGGTCTTAGCAATCTCGGCGTGGCGCTCTTCAAGCTTGTCAAGGTAGTAGCTCGGCTGACCCTTCGGCGCCTGGTGGTGCAAGATGCGGAAACCGGTAAGGTTCTCGAACTGGGTGTTGTGGAACTTAAGTACATCCTCGCGAGCCTGATTCAGGTAGCCCAGCTGGTTGGACAGCAGGGCGCGCAGAATCGCGTTCTTGGCCTTGATGGCGTCTGCTTTGGAGCTGTCGCCCGCTGCGTAGGCTTTGTAGTCCTTCTGCAGTTCCTTCACCACGTTGATGGCCGCGATGTGAACGTCTTTGCTGATGCGGTCACCATCGCCGACGCGACCGGACGCACCGGTGAGCTTCCGCACCTCGTAGTTACCGGTATCCCACGGGTTACCGAGACCCCAGTCGATGCACCAGCCCGGGCCGACACTGGACGGGAGCAGGTCGATCGCCTGGTCCTGCTTCACGGTTTGCTGAAGCATCTGGTCGTAGCGGGCCAGATCTGCGCCGCTGAGCTTCTCGTAGGCGCGGACGATCTGCTGGCTGGAGGTGTTCTCGTTTGCGGCTTCTGCGAGCGGAGCGGATACGACCGCGCCCGTAGCCATAACACCAGTGACCATTGCGGTCATGATGCGCTTTTTCAGGTTTGCGTTATGCAACGTCATAGTCCTTCAACGTCTAGGGAGATATTCGAAGCAGCCTGGAGAGTTCCTGAACACGGACCCCAAAACTGACAGACCCCTATTCAATCGCAATAAACCATCGAAAAGAAGTCCTTATCCCCACTGAAAGCCATAAAAGTCGAGATATTAAGACAAACCTCATATCCCCACCCCGCTGACCTCGATCTTTGTCCAACTTTTAAACACAAATAAATTGAGTGATCTTCACCACAAAAACACCGATTCTCCAAAAATGTGGTGCTGAAATGCCGAAAACCCGGTGCCGAGTTGGCACCGGGTTTCCAGGTTAAAGGCAGGTTTTACTTGGCAGAATCCTGCTCATCGGCGGAGGAAGAGGAGGCCTTCTCATCCTCGTTGTTGTCAGCCTCAGTCTTGGACGGCTTGCCAGAGGAGCCGTACATTAAGAAATCGCTGTCAATTGCCTTACCCAGCTGGTAGGAGGAGGTGGACTCCTCCTGGCCGCAGGCGCGCATGACCTGGTCGACAATCAGCAGGCCGACGGTGATCGCGCCAAGGGCGCCGGCAGCTATGCCAAGCTGCTCGGTGTTGACACCCTGGAACGCGTTCTGGAAACCAGCTGCGCGCTGCGCGCGATCCTCGTTGTAGATGCCCAGGCCGCGCTGGACGCGGTCGTTGGCTTCACGCATAGCGTTGTTGATCTGCGCGGACACGCCCTCCAGGCCCGGGATCTGGACCTGGGAGAGGATGCCCACCGGGATGGCCAGCAGCAACGGTGCAGACAGACCGACCAGGGAGGCAATGCACTTGCCGTCCAGCTCGCTGGAGGAGCCCTGCTCCTGGACTGTCGTGTCCTGCTGGGTGATGTTGATAATCACCTTATCCTTGTCACTGATCTTGCCGTTCTCAACCGGAACCACCATGAGCTTGACGCCGCCGTCGAGGTGTGCACCCGGCAGGACGCGCAGCTTGCCGCCTTCGGTGACCTCGATCTCCTTGCCCGGCTCAAGACGCTTCTTCTTGGTGCAGTCCTCGTTGTAGCAGACGTAGACCTCGACGGAGTTCTCGCCGCCCTTGACGTTGATGTCGATGCCCTTGTCGGGGGTGCCCTTCCAGTCAAGCTGCGGCGGGGTCAGGCCCTCGGACGAGCGGGGGATCTCCATCTCAACCAGGCGGACCGGGTTGCCCTCGGAATCGCGCTCCTCGACCAGGATGGTGCCGTGCTTGTCCTCGGTCGGCTGGATGAACAGCTGACCCTTGGAGTCCGGTGCCGCGTTGGTGATCAGGTCCTTGCCGCGGACGACGTGCAGGGTGTTGTTCTTACCCGGAACAATCTTGTCGTTGATGTCACGCTCGTAAACAACGCGCTCCTCAACGAACTTCAGCGGGGTCGGCTGCGCCACGATCTCGATCGTGTGGCGCTTGACCACCTTGCCGCTCTTGTCCACCTCGACCACGGTGACAGTCTTGCCAACGGAGTCCTTGCCCTTCGGGGTCAGGACCCACTTGCCGGTATTCTCGTCAAACACGACGTTGACGTGCTCCTCACCGTTCTCAACGCGAATCTCGTTCTTGTTGATGCGGGTGATGGTGAAGCTGCCGTCCTCGGTGAGCTTGAAGTTCTGCTCGCGGGACTCGGAGCTGCCACCCTTGCCGTTTGCGCCCGGGACAATGTCGATGTTGTAGATGACGTAGACGCCGCGGTCGTTCTTGACCTTGACCTGGGTTGTGCCCTCAGCGCCATCCTTCGGGGTGACGACGATGGTGTTGCCGTCCTTGGTCACCTCAACGAGAGAATCGTCGGTGACCTCGTAGTCGGAGCCCTCCGGGAGGGTAAGCGTCAGCTTCGAAGAGCCTTCGAGCTTGATGTTCTCCTCGCGCGGGGTGGACGGGGTGACGTCGATGATCCAGCGGTGGAACGGCAGGCCGCGGGAGTTCAGGTTCTCGACGATGACCTGGCCCTCAGCCCCTTCCTTGAAGTACACCGTGCCGTTCTCGATGCGGTCGATGAGGTCCTCGCCCTTGACGATGCGCTGGTTCTTCACCGAGATGTTGAGCTCGTCCTTCGACTCAGCGTCAACCTGCTGCTCTTTAACGTCACCCTTGGTGACGTTAAGGGTCCACTCGGCGACGGTCTTGCCGTTCGGGGACTTCTCGGCAACGACAATCTTGCCCTCGAAGCCCGGGTTCGGCAGCACGCGGAACTTGCCGTCCTCGGTCTTGATCAGGGTGGCGTTGTCCTCGCCCTCGATGATCTCGAAGGTGTTGCCCTCGGTGCCCGGCTTAAACTGAGCGGTGTTGCGGTCCACGAGGTCCTGGGTGAACTTCGGAACCTCGTACTCGGTCTTATCTTCCGGCTTCGCAACGATGGTGTACACGCCGACCAGGACGCGGCCGTCCTTAGCGTTCTCGTCCGGAGCGTAGAGGTTGAAGATGCCGGTGCCGTTGACCTTGTTGTTGATCTTGAAGCCGCCGTCGGTCTTCACGATCTCCCAGTTGGCCTCGTCTCCGCCGGTCTGCTCGAGCTTCCAGTCCTTGCCGGCCTTGACGTCGACAGTCGTGCCCTCTTCGATGAGGTGGGTCTCAACGTCGACCAGGACGTTAGCGCCCGGCTTGATGTCCAGGGTGTAGGTGTAAGTGTTGCCGTCGGCGTCCACAGCCTTGAGTACAACCTTGCCCTCGGCGCCCGGCGTCGGAGTGATGATCCAGAAGCCGTCGCGCTTCTCAATGGACTCGATGAGGTCCTCGCCGGAGACGATCTCCGGCTTGTTCGGGATGTCCGCCTCAATGTCCAGCTTGTAGGAGTTGGCGTTACCGATCACGCGGGTCTGCGTGTACTTGTCGGAAGTGGCGTCGATGTTGAACTCGTAGACGTTCTTGTTGCCCGTCTTCTCGCCCTTGTCGTCCTTTTCAAACACCTCGATCTTGACGTTGCCCTTCAGCACGCCGTCGTTGATCTTGACGTTGAGCTTGCCATCCTTGACCTCGGTGGTGATCAAGCCCCCGCCGGAGACGATCTCGTAGTCCCAGCCGGCCGGGATGTCGATGCTCTGGTTCACGCCGGAAACGCCCACGTTGAAGTAGTGGTTGTTCACGGTGACCTCGCCGGTGGTCTCCACGGTGGTAGACTCGTTGACCACGTCGATGACGTACTCGTGGCGGTTGCCCTCGCTGTCCACGACAACGATGCGGACCTTTCCACTGCCTTTCTTCTTCGGAGTGATCTTGAGGATGGCGGTGCCGTCCTCGCGCACCTCCTTGGTCACCTCAACCAGGCCGTTGGAGCCGTCGACGAAGTCGATCTCCCAGGAGCCCAGATCCTTGACCTCGATCTCCTCGGACTTCTCGCTAAAGCGGAAGTCGAAGGCGTAGGAGAAGTGGCGGAAGTAGCGCTCGACCACCTTGGTGGTGGTCTTCTCCTCACGCTGGGTGCTAGTGACGGTGGTGGACTCAACCTTGGTCTCCGGCGCAGCGGTGACGCTGGTGGTCTCGGTCACGGTCGGACCCGGCGCCACGGTGGTCGTGGTGGAGGTCGACGGCTTCGGCTCTTCCTTCACGTCCGGCTCGAAGCCCTCGAGACCAGGCTGCGCGATGGTGACGATACGCTGGTTGGTCGGCTCCTTGGACAGGTTCTCGTACACGTTGTAGGAACGCGGCAGCAGGATGGTGACGTACTCGCCATCCTTCACGTTCAGGCGGGAGGAAACGGCGTCGTTGAGAGCCAGGTAGTAGTTGGCCTGGCCGGTCTGCTCGAAGTAGCTCTTGCGCACCTCAAAGCCGGTCCACTGCAGGAACTGCTCCTTAGTCACCGGCTTGACGCCCGGAACGTGGACGTTTCGGTTGCCGCCAATCCAACCGCGCAGGGCGTTCAGGGTTTCCTTGTTGTTGGACAGCAGCGCCTGCAGTGCGGTGTTCTTGGCCTTCGCGTCGGCATACTTGCCCTGCTTCAGGTCCGTGAGCATCAGCTTGGTCAGGTTGATGGCTGCGCGTTCAATATCCTCGTCGATCTTGAGATTGCCGCCCATGTCGCCGTTGAAGCCGTAGAAGCCAGAGGTGCCGTCGAGCTTGCGTACCTCATATGCGGTGTTGGCCGTCGGGATAGCCAGGTGGGCGTCGATGCACCAACCCGGGCCGAACGGGGTCTGGTACTGGCCAGCCAGGCGGGCGTTGTCGTCCCACGCCTGCTGCTTGTTGTAGTCAACGACTGCCTGCTCCACAGCGGAGTCGAGGGCAGAGTACTGGCTAGTAATACGCACGTCTGCGTCTGCGGCGGGAGCGACAACGGCTGCGCCACCGAATGCGACTGCACCGGCAACCATCGTTGCCATGATGCGCTTTTTCAGGTTTGCGTTATGCAACGTCATAGTCCTTCAACGTCTAGGGAGATATTCGAAGCAGCCTGGAGAGTTCCTGAACACGGACCCCAAAACTGACAGACCCCTATTCAATCGCAATAAACCATCGAAAAGAAGTCCTTATCCCCACTGAAAGCCATAAAAGTCGAGATATTAAGACAAACTTCATATCTCCACCCCGCTGACCTCGATCTTTGTCCAACTTTTAAACGCAAATAAATTGAGTGATCTTCACCACAAAATCGGCGGTTCCTCCACAAACCAGCGCTCAGTGGTCCAGCGGACCCGAACTTCTGTCGCCGCGCACCCGCTTGAGCACATTCTCAGCGGAAATCAAGCACATGGGCACGCCCACCCCAGGCGTCGTGGTCGCTCCAGCGTACATCAGCGACTCCAACTTCCGGCTCTTGTTGGAGCCGCGCAGAAACGCCGACTGCCGCAGGGTGTGCGCCGGCCCGATCGATCCGCCGGACCAGGCGTTGTAGCGCTCGGCAAAGTCTGCAGGACCGAGCGTTTGCTTTACGACGATCCTCCGGCCCAACCCCGCAACCCCACACCGTGACGCAATCTGCTCAATCGCCGCGTCGGCGATGCGCTGCACCTGTTCCGAGGCCTCGCCTCGATACATGTCGCCGTGGCCCACCGAGGGATCCGCGGGCACCGGCACCAGCACGAACAGGTTCTCGTGGCCGGCGGGTGCGACAGGGGGGTCGGTCGCGGAGGGCTTGGACACGTAGATGGACTGCGACGCCGCCAGTGGCCGGCTGGCAACCGGTCCATTAAATACAGCATCGAAGTCGTCGGACCAGTCGTCGCTGAACAGGAAGTTGTGGTGGGCTAGCTCCGGGATCTCGCCTTGAACGCCCAGCATGACCAGCACCGTGCCCAAGCCGGGGTCCCGCGGGGCGAACCAGGACTCGTCGTAGGTGCGCTTGTCCTTGGGCAGCAGGCGGGTTTCGGTGTGGTGGAGGTCCGCGGCGGAGATGGTCAGGTCGGCGGGGAGCCTTTGGCCGTCGATAAGCATTACGCCCCTGTCCTCGATGGCCGCGACCTCGGCGTTGAAGATAAACCGCGCGCCTTGCTCGACGGCGAGCGCGTAGAGCGCGTCCATGACCGCGGCGAAACCGCCCTGCGGGTACAGCACCCCCTGGGTGAGGTCGGTGTGGCTGAGCAGGTGGTACATGCTCGGCGTGCGGCTCGGGTGCGAGGAAAGGAACACCGACGGGTACGTGAGCATCTGGCGCAGGCGCGTGTCCGTGAAGCGCTTGGCCACGAACCGGTCCAGCGGCTCCGTGAGGTAGCGCGCGAGGCGGGCGTACTGGCCGCGGATGCGCTTCAGGGGCGCCAGGGAGCGGAAGTTGGTGTACAGGAAGTTCTGGATGGCCAGGTCGTAGGTTTCCTCGGCGCTGTCCAGGTATTCGCGGAGCTTGTCACCGGCGCCGGGTTCGATGCTTTCAAAGAGCTTCGCGGCGTTGTCGCGGCCGGAGTGGACGTCGATGGGCTGGCTGGTCTCCGGGAAAAGGCGGTAGGCGGGGGCGAGGGGTTGGAGGTCCAGGAGGTCGTCGGTGCGCTTGCCGAAAAGCCCGAAGAAGTGGTCGAACGCGTCCGGCATGAGGTACCAGCTCGGGCCGGTGTCGAACCGGAAACCGTCGATGGTCTCGTTGCCGGCGCGGCCACCGTGGGTGGGCAGCTTTTCCACCACGGTGGTGTCGATGCCCTCCCGGGCGAGCAGCGCTGCAGTGGCCATGCCGGCCACGCCGGCGCCGATCACGATGGCTGACTTCGGTTGCTGTTTCATGGCTTCCTGGCTTTCGCGAACGCTTTTGCGGTCAGCGCTACTTTGAGGTGGTTGGGCACGCTGATCCTTCTGGTCTGCAGCTCGCTCGCGGGGGTGGCGGCGATGCGTGCGTTGAGCTCCCGAAACAGCGCCTCCGCGGCGGCCACTCCCCCGCGCGCGGCGGGCGGCAGCAGCGGAATGGCGTTGTGGGCGCGGTCGAGCTCGTCGGTGATTTGGCTGGTGAGGGTGGACTTTAGATCGTCGTCAAGCGGGGCGTTAAAGTACGCGCGACCGAGCACACGGCTATCCTCCCCGAGGTCGCGCAGGAAATTGACCTTCTGAAACGCACTGCCGAGCGCGCGGGCGCCCTCCTCCAACTCGCGGCGATGCGGGGTGTCGCGGCCGCGCAGGAAAATGTCCAGGCACATCAAGCCGATCACCTCGGCCGAGCCATATATATAGGTATCCAGCTGTTGCTTTGTGAACGTGGTCTGCGTCAGATCCGCGCGCATGGAGGCGAAAAATGCTCGGACGTGGTCCTCGCTGAGACGGCACTCGCGGAACGTGCGCGCCCACGCGTGCAGCACCGGATCCGTGTGGAATCGGTGGGCCGGGGCGTGCAGCACCTGCTCTTCGTACAGGTCAAGGGCGGTTTCCGGGCACTCGTTAGCCTGGGAGGTAGTGCCGTCCACAATCTCGTCCGCGATGCGCACCACGGCATACAGGTTCCGGATATGCGTGCGCTCCGGCTTCGGGAGCGTGCGCACGGCCAGGGAAAAACTTGTCGAATACTGCGCAATCACCTGCGCCGCCGCCTTGTCCGCCATGGCGTCGAAGCAGGAGAGGTAGGTGTCCACGCCTTGGCAGCTTACCGTGGGCGTGCGACGGGATAGGCCGCATTTCGATTCTCACTTTCGCACTTTGTCTACCTGCTATTTCGGAGTCTCATTCTGACTTTGGTAGAGGAAAGTGCGAAAGTCATTCTCACTTTCACGGTGGAAGTGCGAAGCTTACGTCGCAAAGCAAAAAGCTCCCTCCGTAACCGGAGGGAGCAATCTGTGGAGCATAGGAGAATCGAACTCCTGACATCCTGCTTGCAAAGCAGGTGCTCTACCAACTGAGCTAATGCCCCGCGTACCCAAGGGTACCGTGGGCCTAGCAAGAATCGAACTTGCGACCTCATCGTTATCAGCGATGCGCTCTAACCGACTGAGCTATAGGCCCTTGGAACGAATAGGAATATTACAGAGCACCCACAACAGCTCCAAATCGCCAGCGTAAGGCGCATAAAAGAGCAATTGCTTATCGACGATTCACGCCCCGACAAGCAGGGGTAACAGGCGGGGGTACGCGCGGCAGAAAGTGGTGAACAATCCGGTCTGTCCTGGGATTTTACGTGTCTTTGCTGGTGAGCGGGCGCGTCTTGGGTTCGTGGGGTGGTTCGGCGGAGGCTGATTGGTGAACAATCCGAGCTCATCTGGCCTTGCAAACGTTGAACAATCCGAACCAAGTGTTGAACGATCTTACCTCGGTTTACCTGCGCAAACTCCTTGCATAAAGTCATGGACATCGAAGCAGCCCATGTCCACTACAACGCAAAAAGGAGCAACGAGATGCGCGCACAAACCAAGGCCCTCGCCGCCGCACTTGCAGCAGCCCTCGCCTTCACCGGCCTCCAGCCGGCCGCCGTCGCAGACGCCTCCGCACTCGTTGACCTCCAAGCGGCCGAATACGTCATCGACTCCGACAACGACGGCCTCCCCGACGATTGGGAAACCGAGGGCGTCGTGCTTCACGACGGCACCGAGCTCGCCCTCCCCGACTGGGGTGTCGACCCCAACCGCCCCGACCTGTTCCTCCAGCTCAACTGGATGGAAGCACACAACGGCAAGTCCTTCGCACCGTCCGCGGAGGCCCTGCAGGACATCGTCGACCTCTTCGACGACCACGGCATCGCCCTGCACATCGACGCCGGCGAGACCTACACCAACATCCCCAACTACACCGAGTTCCACGGCGGCGAAACCGTGGCCTACTCCCAGTACTACTTCGCCGACCAGATCACCGGCGTGCGCCTGCTGAAGGACATTGACACCCACCTCGGCGACCGCGCCAACGCCTTCCGCCTGGGCATCATCGGCGACCAGATCGACCGCGGCGACTACACCACCGGCGTTGCCCTCGTCGGCGACAGCGCCTTCTTCGTGGCCAACAACGGCCAGATCGACTCCGACGAGCAACTCCGCAACGCCATCCTCCACGAGTTCGGCCACACCCTAGGCCTGCGCCACAACGGTGCAGCGGACGTCACCCGCAAACTGCCGCGCACCCAGGCCACGCCGGCGGACTACCTGTCCGTGATGAACTACGACCACCAGTTCACCCACTTCAACTACTCCGAGCAGGGCTACACCGCGGAAGGCCCGGACGGCCCCGTCGAGGTGCCCGCCGACTGGGACTCCCTGGTCCTGGACACCCCGCGCATCGGCCGCGACGCCCTCGAGCTCGGCGCCCGCGCCGTCTCCCACGGCGCCGCTCCGGTGGCTGTGGCTTCGGTGGCCGAGCAGGATTCTGAGGCTTCCGCCGAGGCTGCCAAGGCCGCGGGCGTGAACGTCGCCGCGATCATCGGCTCCGTCGTCGCAGCCCTGGCCGTCCTGGGCATCGCGGGTGCAGGTTTCGCCGCCATGAACGGCCTGCTCCCCTTCTAGGTTCCCAGTGCCGCCAACGCCCCGGTTCCTCCGGGGCGATTTTCGTTGGTGCCGACCAATAGTTGGGGCCACCGGAATTGTCCGCAATGCGGAGTCCGCAAGCGAGGGAGAGCGGAAATGGCGAAGTCGATACCTTGAGGTCGATAGTTGCTGGTCAGAGCTTTTCGACGGAAAACCGCCGGAACAGGGCTCAACCCTGCGACCAGGAACTATCGACATCGAGGTATCGACATGGGGGTTTTGGAGCCGGGACCCCCTACTTGGCCCGGTTGGACATGGTGAAGCTGACGCCGCCGACCAGGTCCGCGATGGCGTTGTACATGACCACCGTCAGCGGGGCCATGATCACTTGGAACAGGAAGCCCACCAGGCCGAACAGGCCCGCGGCGGACATCGCCAGTTTCATGTCCACCACCTGGTCGCCGCCGACGCCGCCGATCAGCGAATTCACTGAATCCACCACCCCGGCGCGCTCCAGCCCGTAGTAGACCAGCACGCAGGCGGCCATCCAGGCGATGAAGCCCAGAAAGGCCAGCAGCGTTACCACTTTGAAGGTGGAGCCGGCGCCGATGTGGCGCACTGTCACTTTGCGGACGGCCACGGGCTACTCCTTGTCCTCGCCTGCGGAGGCGGAGCTGTCGTCGCTAAGCGCCTGCTCGATGGTCTTCTGCCCGGTGGCGACTGCGGTGGCTTCCTCCTCGCCTTCGTCCTCGACGTTGCGGTCGATGGCCAGAAGATCGACGCCGTCGGCGAGGTCCACCAACCGCACGCCCATAGTCGCGCGCGAGGACGGGCGGATCTGGTTGACCTCGGTGCGGATCACGCCGCCGGCGGAGGTGATGGCGAAGATCTGGTCATCCTCGGCGACGGAGAGCGCACCGATGAGCTTGCCGCGCTTCGGGCTGTACTTGAAGGTCATCACGCCCATGCCGCCGCGGCCCTGCGCGTTGTATTCCTCGATGGCGGTGCGCTTGCCGTAGCCGCCGGAAGTGGCCACGAGCAGGTACTCGCCGTCCTTGGCCACTGTCATGGCCAGCAGCTGGTCGTCGCCCTTAAAGCGCATGCCCTTCACGCCGGCGGTGGCGCGGCCCATGGGGCGCAGCTGCTCGTCGTCGGCGGAGAAGCGGATGGACTGGCCCTGCTCGGACACGAGTAGCAGGTCGTCGTCCTCGCCGACGAGGGAAGCGCCGATGAGCGCGTCGCCTTCGTTGAGGTTGATGGCGATCAGGCCGGCGGAGCGGGCGGACTCGTAGTCGGTGAGGCGGGACTTCTTCACGCGGCCGTCGCGGGTGGCCAGCACCAGGTAGGGGGCGTCCTCGTAGGTCTGGATTTGGATGATCTGGGCGATCTTCTCTTCCGGCTGGAATTCCAGCAGGTTGGCCACGTGCTGGCCGCGGGCGGTGCGGCCCGCTTCCGGCAGTTCGTAGGCCTTGAGGCGGTAGACGCGGCCGAAGTTGGTGAAGAACAGGATCCAGTCGTGGGTAGAGCAGATGAAGAAGTTCTTCACCACGTCGTCCTGCTTCAGCTCAGCGCCGCGCACGCCCTTGCCGCCGCGCTTCTGGCTCTTGTAGGCGTCGACCTTGGTGCGCTTGGCGTAGCCGGTGGAGGTGATGGTGACCACCACGTTTTCGCGGGCGATGAGGTCTTCCTCGGTGACGTCGCCTGTTGCGGCGACGATCTGGGTGCGGCGCTCATCGCCATACTTATCGACGATCTCCTTGAGCTCGTCGCCGACAATCGCGCGCTGACGCTCCGGCTTGGCCAGGATGTCCTTGTAGTCCGCGATCTGTTCCTCGATGGCGGCTAGGTCGTCGATGATCTTCTGGCGCTCCAGGGCGGCGAGGCGGCGCAGCTGCATGGCCAGGATCTCGTTGGCCTGGATTTCGTCGACGTCGAGCAGGTCGATCAGGCCCTGGCGGGCGTCGTCCACGGTCGGCGAGCGGCGGATCAGGGCGATGACCTCGTCCAGCATGTCCAGCGCCTTGACCAGGCCGCGGAGGATGTGGGCGCGCTTTTCGGCTTCGTCCAGGCGGTACTGGGTGCGGCGGACGATGACTTCGATCTGGTGCTTGACGTAGAAGCGCAGCATCTGGTCCAGGCGCAGGGTGCGCGGGACCCCGTCGACAATGCTGAGCATGTTGGCGGAGAAGTTCGTCTCCAGCGCCGAGTGCTTGTACAGGTTGTTCAGCACCACGCGCGGCACAGCGTCGCGCTTCAGCGTGACCACGATGCGCATGCCCACGCGGTCGGAGGACTCGTCCTCAATCTTGGAGATGCCCACCATCTTGCCGGCGGTGACCTGCTCGGCGATGTTGTGGATGAAGTTGTCCGGGTTGACCTGGTACGGCAGCTCGGTGATGGTGATGACCTGGCGGTTGCCAATCTCCTCGATCTCGGTCACGCCGCGCATGCGGATGGAGCCGCGGCCGGTGGTGTAGGCGTCCTTGATGCCCTGGTCGCCCACGATCAAACCTGCCGTGGGGAAGTCCGGGCCCTTCACGCGTTCCATCACGGCGTCGAGGGTTTCCTTCTCCTCGGCGTCATGGTTGTCCAGGATCCAGTAGATCGCCTCCGCCAGCTCGTTGAGGTTGTGCGGCGGGATGTTGGTGGCCATGCCCACCGCAATACCGTTGGAACCGTTCATCAAAAGGTTCGGCACGCGCGACGGCAGGACGGTCGGCTCCTGGGTCTTGGAGTCGAAGTTCGGCGCGAAGTCCACAGAGTTCTCGCGGATGTCGCGGACCATCTCCATGGCGATCGGGGTGAGCTTGCACTCCGTGTAACGCATCGCGGCCGGGCCGTCGTTGCCCGGCGAGCCGAAGTTGCCCTGGCCGTCCACGAGCGGGTAGCGCATCGCCCACGGCTGCGCCATGCGCACCAGGGTGTCGTAGATGGCGCTGTCGCCGTGCGGGTGGTAGTTACTCATGGTTTCGCCGACGGCCTTCACGCTCTTGACGTAGGAGCGCTCGGGGCGGAAACCGGCGTCGTACATCGCGTAGATCACGCGGCGGTGCACGGGCTTCATGCCGTCGCGCACCTCGGGGAGCGCGCGACCCACGATCACGCTCATGGCGTAATCGATGTAGCTGGTCTGCATCTCCTCGTTGATGTCGATTGGTTGAATGCGGTCCAAGCCGCCAGTGGTGTCATCAGCCATGTGATTGAGTCTAGCGGGCTTCTCCGGGTTTTCCCGGTTGTGGCGTGGTATCAAAGTGGTATGGCTATGACGCTCCGCTTGACCGCAGACGAGGACAAGGCGCTCGTGCTTTTGGCTTCAGCATGGGGATGCTCGAAGCAGGAGGCCGCGCGCCGTGCGGTAGTTACCGCAGCATCGCGATTGCTTGACGACGCCCACGTCACCGACCTCGCCCGCTCCCTCATCCCCACCTACGCCAGTATGGAATCCCGGATCCGTCAGGCCCGGTCATGAGGGGTTTTTCCAGCGAGCAGCTCCTGGCCGTCGCCGACGAGTACTGCGCCTTTCACGGCTGCCACGTCCGTTCCTTCGCAGCCCTGGCGGTCAGCGCCGCCGTCCCCGGCGCCCGTTTCCACGGCGTGCCGGTTTTCGACAGCGTGGAGGCGGCCGCTGCTGCGCTGGCCGAAACCATCCGGGCGCTGCAGCCCCTGTCCGGGGCCAACGCTGGGTTCGCGGACATCGCCGCCGAGGTGTACCGGCGCTGGGCCGAGTGAAGTTTTGTAAAAGTCGGCCGATCGGGGCGCGCCGATGTCGATACCTGCAGGTCGCGCCCAGGCGCCTCGCCGAGTTTTGCAAAATCAGATGAAGCCGTCTTTCCGAAGGAGCGCTTCTGTCACCGCAGGGATTGAACGCAGCGTGCCAGTGGCGAAACGCAGCGGGCGGATCTGCAACAACTGGAGTTCGATGTTGATCTCGGCGTCCTTGACCCGCTGCTGCTTGGTCCAGTGGTGGATGCCGTCGTACATGAAGCCGTACCGGGGCTCCACCAGAGCAGCATCAAGGGTGGTGACCAGTCTGTTTCGTTTCCGCACTGGCAGCTGCTCCCGGAAGGTGAAGCCGTGTTTGCCGGCGAGTCTTGCCAGAATCAGTCGCATTTCGGTTTCTTTCGGGGAGTCCGCCACGGCGCTTGAGGAGCTGATGACGGAGGCTAACCATCGGTCGTCGATAAGCTTGTGCCCTGCAAGAACCAGAGACTCTGGGGTGACGGCAAGAAACCGACGGACAGCGTCCACGAGCTGCACGGCCCTGACGAAGACAGGATCGTCCTCGACCGTCTCAACCTCCCACCCCGCCTCTCCGCGGCGGAGCGCCTTCAACGCCTGGATTGTCGCCAGTGGGGGCGTTGCCAGCTGCACAACCTCGCCGTTGAAGAACACGCGCCAGACGTCCTGAGGTTTGGGGCTGCCGCGAACCATTCCCGGACTTGTGCTGTTGGCCAGGACTTTCCGGCCGATTTTGGGGTTGATGAGGACGGTGTCGCACATGTCTACCAGCGTGGGAAGGCCGAACAACGCCAACGCCCCGAAACCGGACAGGGTTGTCCCTGGGTGAGACAGTGCGTGTGCGGCGGCGCGGCAACTCGCGGGGACGCGGTAGACCACGCGCCTGGGATGAGAGGCTGCCGCCGCCGCAGCAATGGGGCCTGGGATGAGCATGTCTGTGGGCACGGAAAAGTACTGGTTGACCGGGTGCGCCGGCAATCCGGGCAGGGGATCCCGCATGATCGCGTGCCCAACAGTGATGTTCATACCGTTGTAAAGTCCCATACCTTTTGGACGGTGAAAGCGCCGGTTTGGATCCCTTGACGGGCAAAATTTTCGGAAGTCTTGCAAAAGTCGGCGAGAACCCCTCCCCCGACCTGGGATTATCTACCTGGGCACCCGGCGGACGGACGAGTTTTACAAAATCCGCCCAGTACAAGGCCCGCACAATCCCCCACCGCCTAACATGTTCCCCATGAAGAAAACTGTTGCGGCGCTGGCGGCCGCCGCCCTGCTCGCCGCCCCCTCCCCCGCGTTTGCGCAGGACACGGCCATTTCGCAGCTGTCCTCGGCGAGCTCGAAGGGGTCGTCCAAGCCGAACTACTACCCGGACTACGACAAGGACGTGAACCCGCCAGAGAAGCGCGCGCTGGAGGGGTCCTACACGGGCTCGGCGCCGATTTCTCTGGCTATCGCTTTTGCCGCGACGGCGGTGACTGTGCAGCTCATCGTCGATTTCGTGCCGCAGGCGCGCGAGGCGGTGGACAACCTGGCGGAGCAGTTTAATCTGACGCATGTGCCGGGCTCGTCGGAAGGCAATCGCCTGATTCCTGCGAAGGAAATCACGGCGTTTGTGCAGTCCTACGCGGACCAGTACCTGCCGAAGCTCCAGGGGTACCTCCCCCAGCGTTAGCTCCACCACACAGCTGTGTTACGGTTGTGCCCGTTGTGGTTGCAGTAAACCCACGAGAGGTACTGCGGTGGAAGAGCTGCAACCGAAAACGGCCGGTCCCGCACCGGCCGTTTTTCCCGTTAAACTAGCCCGCATGACTGATCTTTCCCAGCTGCTCGACGCAGCCAAGCGTCCCCAGGTCGTCCAGGAGCTCACCTCCCTGGTGGACGACACCGTCGCCCGCCAGTCTGGCCTCACCGGCATGGCCCTGAAGTCCGCCGTCGCCGCAGGTAAGAAGGCCGACGCGGACGCCATTTCCAAGGGTGTGAACAAGTTCCTCCCGCAGATCGTCGAGGAGCTCAACCCCTACTGGTCCGCCTACCAGGCCAGCGGCCAGCAGGGCTTCGGCGAGTTCCTCTCCGGCCGCGAGGACGACGTGGTTAAGGCGATGCTCGACGCTGGCGACAAGGAGGCGGATTCCATGCCCGGCGCCATCAAGAAGGTGTACTCCACGCTGCGCGGCAAGGCCGCGAAGATCGTGGGCCCGTCGTTGCCGCAGCTCGGCGAGATCGTGGAGCGTTTTGCTTAGCGACGTCTAAAGTCGCCAACGCCCCAGCGAAACCATTCGTCGGGGCGTTGTCAGATTTTACGGGCGCTTACACGTCCAGGAAGCGCACGTCCTTCGCCTTGCGGGTGATGAAGCTGCGGCGGGCCGCAACGTCGTCACCCATGAGGATGGAGAACAGCTCGTCGGCACGCTGGGCGTCTTCGAGTTCGACCTTGCGCAGGATGCGGGTGTCCGGATCCAGGGTGGTCTCCCACAACTCTTTGGCGTTCATCTCGCCCAGGCCCTTGTAGCGCTGGATGCCGTCGTCGGTGTTGATCTTGCGGCCGGCCTCCAGGCCTTCCGCAAGCAGCTCGTCGCGCTGGCGGTCGGAGAACGCGTAGCCCGGCTCGCCCTTGCCCCACTTCAGCTTGTACAGCGGCGGGTTGGCCAAGAAGACGTGGCCGTTTTCCACCAGCTCCGGCATGAAGCGGAACAGCAGGGTCAGAAGCAGGGTGGCGATGTGCTGGCCGTCCACGTCGGCGTCGGCCATCAGCACGATCTTGTGGTAGCGCAACTTGGCGATGTCGAACTCGTCGTTGATGCCGGTGCCCAGCGCGGTGATGATGGCCTGGACCTCGGCGTTTTTCAGCACGCGGTCCATGCGGGCCTTCTCCACGTTCAGGATCTTGCCGCGCAGCGGCAGGATGGCCTGGTACATGGAGTCGCGGCCGCCCTTGGCGGAGCCGCCTGCAGAGTCGCCCTCCACGATGAACAGCTCGGACTTCTGCGGGTCCTTGGAGCGGCAGTCCGCGAGCTTGCCGGGCAGGCCGCCCAGGTCGGTGGCGGACTTGCGGCGCACCAGGTCGCGGGCCTTGCGGGCCGCCTGGCGGGCCTGCGAGGACGCCACGGCCTTGTTCACGATGACCTTGGCTTCCGCCGGGTTGGCGTCGAACCAGTCGGAGATGTTCTCGTTCACCGCGCGCTGGACAAAGCCCTTGACCTCGGTGTTGCCCAGCTTGGTCTTGGTCTGGCCCTCAAACTGCGGGTCTGCCACGCGCACGGAGACGACGGCGGCGAGGCCCTCGCGGCAGTCGTCGCCAGTAAGGTTCGGCTCCTTGTCCTTGAGCAGCTTGTGGTCGCGCGCATAGCGGTTCATCAAGCTGGTCAGCGCGGCGCGGAAGCCCTCCTCGTGGGTGCCGCCCTCGTGGGTGTTAATCGTGTTGGCGAACGTGTGCACAGATTCCTTGAAGGAACCGTTCCACTGCATCGCCACCTCGGCCTCCAGGCCGTCGCCCTTCTGGTCGAAGCCGATGATGGTGGGGTGGATCGCCGTCTTCGACTTATTCAGGTACTTGACGTAGTCCACCAGGCCGTCCGGGTAGTAGAAGGTGACCTTCTTCTCGCGCTTCTTCTTCACGTCCGGGGCAACCTCGTCGCCGGCTTCCACCGGGTCGCCGTCGCCGTCCTGGTCCACCTCGGCGGCGTCGACGGTCTCGGTGGTGTCGTCGAACGAGTCGCCGTCGATAGCCGCTGCGGTGTCGCCCTCCTCGGCGATGGCCTCGAGCTCAAGCTCCTCGTCGGTGACGCGCTGGTCCGTCAGCGTGATGGTCAGGCCCTTGTTCAGGAAGGCCATCTCCTGCAGGCGGCGCGAGATGGTGTCGTAGTTGAAATCGACGGTCTCGAAGATTTCCGCGTCCGGCCAGAAACGGACGGTGGTGCCGGTGCCGCGGGCGTTGCCGCCCTCCTCCAGCTCGTCCGGCACCGCCATATTGAAGCGCTGGTACCAGTGCTTGCCGTCGCGCTTGATGTCCGCCTCAACCCGGGTGGACAGCGCGTTGACCACGGAAATGCCCACACCGTGCAGGCCGCCGGAGACCGCGTAGGACTCCGAGTCGAACTTGCCGCCGGCGTGCAGCTGGGTCATGACCACCTGCACCGTCGGGGCGCCGGACGGGTGCATCTCCACCGGGATGCCGCGGCCGTTGTCCACGACCTGGACGCCGCCGTCTTCAAGCAGGGTGACGTCGACGCGGTCGGCGTAGCCCGCCATCGCCTCATCGACCGAGTTGTCCACGACCTCCCACACCAGGTGGTGCAGGCCGCGCACACCGGTCGAGCCGATGTACATGCCCGGGCGCTTGCGCACCGCCTCGAGGCCTTCGAGGATGGTGATCGATGACGCGTCGTAATGGGGTTGCTGCTCTGCCACTTTCGGGAAGCTCCTCCATGCGTGAATGTGGGCCGAATGTGTAATTCAGGCCCGTTGAACCTGTCCCATATTACACGGTGAGGGGGCCATAACGGGGAGGCGTCCAACGCGCGAGAGGGCGTTTCACGCGCGTTTTTCGCGCGCTACCCGTACGTGTCGCGCGGCCCGCGGCCCTTCACGTGCAGCGGGCCATACCGCCAGCTCTTCGTCTTCGGGCCGTACACGTGCAGCTTGGTCACCACGTCCGGCCCGACCTTCGCCGCAATCGCCGCGAGCACTTCGCGCTGCATGTACTTCATCTGCGTGGCCCAGGCGGTGGAGTCGCAGCTGACGTGCACTTCGCCGCCCTTGATCATCTCCACGTGCGTGTGCTGGCCGATCTTCTCGCCCACCAGCTCGGCCCAGTGCCCCATGACCCAGCCGTGCGCCATCTTCTCGGTCCAGTCGCGCTTGCGGATTTCGCTGCCTAGCAGGTTGCCAAAAGAGGAGACTTTGTAGCTGCGCGGCAATGCGCGCCCGTCCAGGCCGGTGGGGATGCCTCGCACATTTGCTTTGCGACGTTCCTCCGGCACGTCCAGACCAGGCACCGTGATGCCCGCCTTTGGTCCGTCGTGAAGCGATGGTGTGTTGCGCCTGGGGATGGTGCTAGTGCCCTGGCGGGACAGGTCCGGCAGGCGGCCGCCGCGCTTGCGGGCGGTGGCGCGGACGGTGTCGAAGCTGCGTTTAATCAGATCGCTCAATGGCGCTCACCCCGTCCTGCATGGTCACGGCGTAGCGCGCGGCGACGGCGTCGTCGAGGTTGCCGGGCAGGTCGTCGCCCACCGCGGCGGTGACCAGGACCTGCTCCGCGTCGGCGGCGACGTGCACGAGGCGCTCGCGGCGTTTGGCGTCCAGCTCGGCGAAGACGTCGTCGAGGATCAGCACCGGGTCGGTGCCCTCGCTGGCCAGAAGCTGGTATTCGGCGAGGTGCAGCGCCAGCGCGTAGGACCAGGTTTCGCCGTGGGAGGCGTAGCCCTTCGCGGGCTGGTCGCCGAGCATGAGCGCCAGGTCATCGCGGTGCGGGCCGACCAGGGTGGCGCCGCGGTCGATCTCGTCTTTGCGGCGACGTCCCAGCTCAGCGAGCATGGCGGCCTCGAACACCGCCGGGTCGCGCGAGGGCCCGCCGTTGAGCTCGGTGACCGCGCGGTCCAGGGTGGAGCTGTACGCCACCGACGCCGGGCGCGACTCCGGGGCGACGGACTGGTAGGCCTCGGTAATGCGCTCGGAAAGCTCGTCGACGAGGCCGAGCCTTCCTGCCACCACCTGCGCGCCAAGCGCGGCGAGTTGGCCGTCCCACACGTCCAAGGTGCTCAACGCGCTGGCGCCGTCTTCGTCTTGGTAGCCGCGACGCAGCGCCATGTTCGAGCTCTTCAGCAGAGCGTTTCGCTGCCGCAGCACCTTCTCGTAGTCCGCGCGGGCGCCGCCGAGGCGGGGTGTTCTTAAGGCGGCGAGGTCGTCCAAGAACTTGCGCCGCTCCGCCGGCTCGCCCGTGATCAGGCGCAGGTCCTCCGGGGAGAACATCACCACCCGCAGCACGCCCAGCAGCTCGCGGGCGGATTTCAGCCGGGTGCGGTTGATCTGGGCCTGGTTCGCGCCGTGCGCCTTGACCAGCAGGTGGGTGGTCAGCGCGCGTCCGTCGTTGACGGTGGTTGCGGACACGCGGGCGTTGTCGGCGCCGGCGTGGATGAGCGGAGCATCCGTCGATACGCGGTGGCTCGACAGCTTCGACGAATAGTGAACCGCCTCGACGATATTGGTCTTGCCGTGGCCGTTGCGGCCCGCGAAAACGGTTACGCCCGGCTCAAGCTTGAGATTCAGCTCGGGCCACGAGCGGAAATCACGCAGATCAAGCTCGCGGACGTGCATGGGCTAGCCCGGGAGGCGAACCGGCATGAGCAGGTAAGTGAAGTGCGTGTCCGGGGTCGGGAACGTGCCCTCCTCGCCGCGCTCCGGCAACTGATCCGGCTGCGGGATCATAATCGCCGGGCGGGAGGCCTCCGTGAAACCGAACACGACGCGGTCGGTGCCGATGACCGACAGGCCGTCGCGGAGATAACCCGCGTTGAACGCGATGAGCAGCTCATCCACACCGGTGAACGCGGCCTGCAGCGTCTCCTGGGCCGCGCCCGAATCCGCGCCGGAGGAGAACAGCGTCAGCTCGCCTTCCTTGAAGTGCATGCGCAGCTGCGCGTTGCGGTCCGCGACCAGGCTCACGCGGCGGATGGACTCCAAAAGCGGCGCGACCTCCACCGACGCGATCGCCGTGTGGGTCTTCGGCAGCAGCGGCGCGACGTTCGGAAAGTCGGCGTCCAGCATGCGGGTGGTGGTTTCGCGGTTGCCGGTGTGCAGGCCGAACAGGCCGTCGCCGCCGATGTTGTCGGCAGTGCCCGCGGCGAGCTCCACCGGGTCGTCGATGGACGTGTCCAGCGTGCGCGCGTTATCCAGCAGCGTCTTCGCCGGGACGAGCAGGTCGGCCTTCACGTCCGGGCTCGTCGGCTCCCAGGTCAGGTGGCGCTGCGCCAGACGGAAGCGGTCCGTGGCGGTGAGGGTGACATTCTCGCCGTCGATCTCCATGTGGATGCCGGTGAGCATCGGCAGCGTGTCGTCGCGGCCCGCGGCGGAGGCCACCTGGGTCACCGCGCCCGTGAGCGCCGCCGGGGAAATACGGCCGGTGACCTCGGGCAGGTGCGGCAGCTGCGGGTAGTCGTCCAGCGCAATGAGCGGGAGTTCGAAGCGGGAGGAGCGCGCCTTCAGCGTCATCACCTTGGAGTCGGTGGAGACCTCGATGGCGTCGTTAGGCATGGTGCCCACGATGTCCGCGAGCAGTTTGCCAGCCACCGCGACTCGGCCCGGCTCGTTCACCTCGGCGCCGATACGCACGCGGGTGGAGACCTCGTAGTCGAAGCCCGCGAACTCCAGGCCGTTGTCGTCGGCCGTAATTACAACCGCGCGCAGCACCGGCTGCGTCGACTTGGTGGGCAGGCTGCGCGCAACCCACGCCGCGGCGTCCGCGAGCTCATCCTTATGGACGCGAAACGACACATTGTTGTCCATGACTGCGCAGTCTCCTTTGGCATTTTCGGCATTTCGGGCAGAGCCAGATCGGACACCACTCTACATTTGTGATTCGCCTGCGCGCACTCTGCCTATCGACGTCCAAAGGTCGCCGCCGCGCCGAGATTGCACACCCTCTCTTTCTCCAGATTGAATTACAAGAAGTAAAGAGGGGAACAACAGTAGGTGTTGGGGAATCTGTGGATTGGGCCGGTTTTGCGCCGGTCGCAAGGCGTGTCGCTTCTGTGATTCAGGGTGTGGATAACTTGTGGATAAGTCAGCACCCCTGTGGATAGTTTTTCGGGGTCGTTGAAATTACACAAACGGAACCGCGTTCTTCCACCGGTTATGCACACTCTGTCCCCAGCTTCTGCATGTGTGATGGCGGTTACATTGTGATCTACTTGGCCAAACTACATCGATGTAATTACACAGGTGTGGATAGGTCTGTGGAGAGTGGTACGGAAGTGATTTGGGGAGGAGAAAGAGGTGGTTGCTGGTCGGGCGCGCCGCCCCCACGCAGACCCTGGGAACAATACCCTGGGAATGCCAAAAAATCGCGCTATCCCAGGGTATGCGTCCCAGGGTCTAGCGCGAACGAGCGTGGAAACAGCGGCGATGCGCCACCTACCGTGCGCGGGTGCGGGCGCGGTTTTTGATCACCTGCGTGAGCTCCTGGATCTCGTCGTAGGTGCCGCGGTTTTCCGTCATTTCCTTGCGGATCTTGCGGTCTGCGTACATGACGGTGGTGTGGTCTTTGCCGCCGAACTCGTCGCCGATCTTGGGCAGGGACAGCTCGGTCAGCTCTCGGCACAGGTACATCGCGATCTGGCGCGCATGGGCGACCTGCCTGGTCTTTCCTGCGCCAACCAGCTGGTCCAGGGAGACCTGGAAGTACTCGGCGGCGGCGTCCTTGATGGCGTCGGCGGTGATGTTGACGTCGCCTTCGTCGGGAAGGATGTCTCGCAGTGCTACTTGGGCGACTTCCATGGTGATCGGTTCGTTGATCAGCGACGAGTACGCCGACACACGGATCAGTGCGCCTTCGAGTTCGCGGATGGATGACTCGAATTGGGAGGCAATGAGCTCGAGTACGGCGTGGTCGACCTGGGTGCCGTCGGCGGCCGCCTTCTTCATCAGAATTGCGATGCGGGTTTCCAGGTCTGGCGGCTGCACGTCGGTGATCAGGCCGCTGATGAAGCGCGTCCTTAACCGGTCCTCGAGCGTGGTCAGCTCTTTCGGGGGCCGGTCGGAGGACAGAATGATCTGCTTGTTTGCCTGGTGCAGGGCGTTGAAGGTGTGGAAGAACTCTTCCTGGGTACCTTCTTTACCTTCGAGGAATTGGATGTCGTCGACCATCAGGATGTCCAGGTTGCGGTAGCGCCGCTTGAAGGATTCTTGGCGGTCGTCGCGCACGGAGTTGATGTAGTCGTTGGTGAATTCTTCGGAGGAGACGTATTTGATGCGCAGGCCCGGCTGCAGCACGCGCGCGTAGTTGCCGGCGGCGTGGAGCAGGTGGGTTTTGCCGAGACCGGAGCCGCCCCAGATGAACAGGGGGTTGTAGGCCTTGGCGGGGTTCTCGGCGACGGCGACGGCGGCGCCGTTGGCGAAGCGGTTGGATGAGCCGATGACGAAGTTTTCGAAGGTGTACTTCGGGTTCAGGCTGGCTTCGCGGTCGGGGTCGTGCGCGGGTTTCTCGCGGGGGATGCGGCGGTCGACGGTGGGATGCGCATTTGCTTCTCGACGGCTCCCCGCCACCTGTGCAGCATGCATCTGCGCCAATTCGTCCAGCCCCATGGGGATCTGCTCCCCCGCTGCCGGCGCTTCGACGTGGGATTGGGTGGGTTGCCAGCTGGGCTCCGGCGGCGGTACCGGCTGCTGAGCAGGCTCGGGCGCGGGCTCCGGTTCGGGCGCGGCCACGGAGACGGCCAGGGCGTAGGGCTGGCCGGTGTGGGAGGACAGCAGTGCTGTGATGTGGGGAGCCAGGGACTCCTCAATGACATTTTTGGCGGCTTGGTGGGGTGCGGAGAGTAAGGCGTAGCCGTCGACAAGCACGACCGGCTTCATTAGCCGCAGGTAGGCGCGCTGTTGGGGGGTGAGTGTGGGTACGGACGAGGTGGCCTGCTCCGAGAGGCGCAGCAGCTCGTCGACGACGCCGCGCCACAGGTCCTCGAGGTGTTGGTCCGCCAACGTCGTCTCCAGTCTGTTCCTGCCTACATGTGCAATCCACAACTCTGCTCGCCCGCTCGGCGCGCTGCCACCTGCTGCTCCACAGAGTTATCCACAGGTGTGGATACTTTAGCAGCGCCGGTTGTCCACAAGGATTGCACGCCCTGTGGATAACTTTGTGTGAGGTTCTGTATGGCTCCGACCTGCGCAAACAGCGAGTTTTGGGCGAAAGTCTCAACCGGTACTTCACAGTTATCCACAGGCCTGTGCATCCCCAGGCTGTGCGATTGTGGTGATTGCATCATTGTTACCCGCTCCGACCTTGGGCTGTCGAAACTTCGCCCGGGCCGGTTTTTGTGGATAACTCGGCGCGTCGAACAGCTGTCCACATGCTGCCAGCCCTCCCGCAGGGTGCGGGAAGGATTGCCCGCCCCACCTGCGAAAAAACACACCGTTGTAATTACGGGGGTACCCGATCGCCCCTGGAAAAAAGGTTGCGTGTTGATTTGGCCGGGGAGCACAAATTCGCGTAGTCTTAACCCCGTCTTTACGTCGGTTGCACCGGCGTACATCTGAGAGCACCGCCCCCGCCGGGCACCGGGCCGCTTGACCAAGGCGAGCTGGCGAAGGCGCTGCACGCGAACTGCGCTCCACATCCGGAGCCGAACCGCAATCTCAACGCAACGTTTCACATTTGGAACGGCCACTTCCCCGGGAGGCTTTGACGAGCCGTCGGCTGTTCATGACCGCACAAGGAGTCCACCGTGTCTAAGCGGACTTTCCAGCCGAACAACCGTCGCCGCGCACGCAAGCACGGCTTCCGTGCCCGCATGCAGACCCGCGCCGGCCGCGCCATCGTTTCCGCGCGCCGCAAGAAGGGCCGCGCAAAGCTGTCGGCATAGCCTCAAACCCGCGCGTGTTACCCCGCCCGCACAAACTTTCCTCCTCCGCAGACTTCAAAGCTGCGATGAGGAAGGGTGTGCGCGCGGGGTCTCGCACGTTAATGGTGCATCTACACCAGCGCCGCGACCCCGTCATCCAGGGCGGGCCGCGCTTCGGGCTGGTGGTGTCCAAGCAGGTGGGCAACGCCGTGACGCGGCATGCCGTGTCACGGAAGTTGCGCAGTGTTGTGGTGCAGCGGGAGCTCGTCGATAAGCTTGAGCGCTCCTTCGATGTTGTGATCCGCGCCCTGCCGCCCGCCGCCGCCGCAACGAGCGACGAGCTCGCGCGCGATCTAGAAAAAGCGCTGGACAAAGCGCAAAAGAAACAATAATGGCCTACTTCAACTTCGCCGGCGGCGAAATCCCCGCCGCGAAGGGGCCAGCCGCGAAACTGCTGGTGGGGCTGATTCGCGGTTACCAAAAGTACATCTCACCCCTTAAGATGGGCGGGACGTGCCGTTTTATGCCAGTATGCAGTGCGTATGCGCTCGAAGCCGTGTCACGCCACGGGGCGGTGCGCGGCGGCGCAATGGCCGCGGCCAGGCTGTGCAAATGCGGGCCCTGGCACCCCGGCGGCTACGACCCGGTGCCGGGCAGCATTGAAATGAGTGAGGAGTAACACCGAAACGTGCTGAATTTCATCTATTGGCCGATTTCCTGGGTGCTGAGGTTCTGGCACGAGGTTCTCGGCTTTGTCATCCCGAAGGATTCGGGCATCTCCTGGATCCTGGCCATCGTCCTGCTCACCTGCACGGTGCGTCTGCTGCTGGTGAAGCCGATGGTCAACCAGATGCGCTCCATGCGCAAGATGCAGGAGATGCAGCCGCGGATGCAGGAAATCCGCGAAAAGTACAAGAACGACCAGCAGAAGATCGCGGAGGAGACGCAGAAGCTCTACCGCGAAAACGGCACGAACCCGCTGTCGTCGTGCATCGTGCCGCTCGTGCAGCTGCCCATCTTCATCGGCCTGCTGCACGTGCTGCGCTCCTTCAACCGCACCAGTGAGCTGGGCATGTCCGTGGAGGAAAACCGCTCCACGGCAAACTACGCCTTCCCTGCGGAAGACGTGCAGTCCTTCCTGGACGCGGACTTCTTCGGCGTCCCGCTGTCCGCGTACATGTCCATGCCGGCTGAGGCTTTCGCCGCGTTCGGCAACGCGGATCTGACCCGCGCGCAGATTATCGCCGTGTGCCTGCCGCTGGTCGTGCTGTGTGCGGCGTTTACGCACCTCAACGCCCGCATCATGGTCCAGCGCCAGGAGGCCCGCAAGGCCGCCGGTAAGGGCCCGAAGCCGCAGGGCGAGATGGCTGAAATGATGCAGAACCAGATGGGTCTGATGAACAAGATGATGATGTGGTTCTTCCCCGTCATGATTCTTGCCACCGGCGTGATCTGGCACATCGGCCTGCTGTTCTACATGCTCACCAACAACGTCTGGACGTTCTTCCAGTCCATGTGGCTGAACAACAAGATGGACAAAGAAGAGGCCGTCGAGGAAGCGCGCAAGGTGGAGCTCAAGCGCACCACCGCCCCCGCCCCGGGCGCGCGCACCAAGGACCGCCGCACCAAGAAGCAGCGGAAGCAAGGTAAGTAGCCTCCTGCTTATCGACGCATGTCCCGGCCCGTTTTCGGCCGGGACTTTTTCACGTCGGCGGGCCGACTACAGTGTTGTGCATGTCGGATACCTCCCCTGCAGCCGCAGCCCAAGTTTTCGGAGAACGCCTCGGATTGGCCGAGGCCTACCACCGCTCGCTGGCCACCACGGCCGCCGAGCGTGGCTTCATCGGGCCGAAAGAGGTGGACCGCCTGTGGGAGCGCCACATCCTCAACTGCGCCGTGATCGCGGAGGCATTCGAGCCTGGGTTAAAGGTGGCGGACATCGGCTCCGGCGCCGGCCTTCCCGGTATCCCGCTGGCGATCGCGCGGCCGGACCTTTCCATCACGCTGATCGAGCCGTTGCTGAAGCGCTCCACCTACCTGGGCGAGGTTGTTTCCGAGCTGGGCCTGGACAACGTCACCGTGGTGCGCGGGCGTGCCGAGGAGCAGCCCAAGGCGGAGTTCGATGCCGTCACCTCCCGCGCCGTCGCCCCGCTGGGTAAGCTCGCCGGGTGGTCCATTCCGCTGCTGCAGGGCGGCGGGCACATGATTGCAATGAAGGGCGAATCCGTGGCGGAGGAACTCGAGCGCGACGCCAAAGCTATTACGAAAGCAGGCGGCGGCGAGGCGGAGATCTTCACCGTGGGCGACTCCGTGCTGGCCCAGCCCACCACATTGATCCGTATCCAGCGCAGAAAGAAGGGGGCGTAGATGGAACACTACGACGAGACTCCTGTGATGGAGGCGGCGATGCGCGCGGCGCGGGTGACGTCGAGAAGCGAAACGCTCCCGAAGCCGGACCAGCCGCGCGTGATCACCGTGGCCAACCAGAAGGGCGGGGTGGGCAAGACCACCACCAGCGTGAACCTGGCGGCCGGGCTGAGCAAGCAGGGCCTGAAGGTGCTGGTGATCGACCTGGACCCGCAGGGCAACGCGTCGACCGCGCTCGGGGCGGAACACACCTCCGGCACCACGTCGAGCTACGAGGTGCTCATCGGCGAGGCCGAGGCCTCCGACGCCGTGCAGCCGCACCCCGACAACCCGAACCTGTTCTGCATCCCCGCCACCATCGACCTGGCCGGCGCGGAGATTGAGCTGGTGTCCATGGTGCGCCGCGAGTACCGCCTGCACGACCAGATCCGCCGCGGCTTTTTGGACGAGCACGACTTCGACTACGTGTTCATCGACTGCCCGCCGTCGCTCGGCCTGCTCACCATCAACGCGATGACCGCGGTGGACGAGGTGCTCATCCCCATCCAGTGCGAGTACTACGCGCTCGAGGGCGTGGGCCAGCTGTTGGGCAACATCGGCATGATCCGCGAGCACCTGAACAACAACCTGCACATCTCCGCGATCGTGCTGACCATGTACGACGCCCGCACCCGCCTGGCCGCCGACGTGGCCGACGAGGTGCGCGGCCAGTTCGGCCAAGTGGTGCTGAACAACGTCATCCCCCGCTCCGTGAAGGTCTCCGAGGCGCCCGGCTACGGCCAAACCGTCATCGACTACGACCCCGGATCCCGCGGCGCGCTGGCCTACTTCGATGCGGCGAAGGAGCTGGCCACCCGCGGCGACTACCAGCCGCACCCCACCACCGGCCCGATCGGCGTGAGCCCCGAGGTCTACAACCAGCTCGAGGAGGAGTAATCAATGGCAGAACGCAAGGGCGGCCTCGGCCGCGGACTGGCGGCGCTCATCCCGTCGACGCCGTCGGACATCGACAAAAACGGCAAGACCCCGGGCATCGGCGGCGGCGCCTCCGACGTGATTTTTGGCAAGCAATTGCCTGACGACGCACCGAAGGGCGCCCCCAAAAAGAAAGTCCAGGGTGCCCCGACAGTGTCCGCCAAGCGCGACAAGGTGATCCAGCCCGTGCCGGTGGGCGCGCGCTACCAGGAGATCCCGGTTGGTCGGATCATCCCCAACCCGAAGCAGCCGCGCCAGGTCTTCGACGAGGACGAGCTGGCCGAGCTGGTCCACTCTATCCGCGAGTTCGGCCTGCTGCAGCCCATTGTCGTGCGCGACACCCCCGAGGGTTTCGAGCTGATCATGGGCGAGCGCCGCTGGCGCGCCTCCTCCAAGGCCGGCCTGAAGCACATCCCGGCCATCGTGCGTGAAACCTCCGACGAGGACATGCTGCGCGACGCGCTGTTGGAAAACATCCACCGCGTCCAGCTCAACCCACTGGAGGAGGCGGCCGCCTACCAGCAGCTCCTCGACGAATTCGGCGTGACCCAAGAGCAGCTCGCGGACCGTTTGGGCCGCTCACGCCCCGTGATCACTAACGCGATCCGCCTGCTTAACCTGCCCGTGGGCGTGCAGCGCCGCGTCGCCGCCGGGGTGCTTTCCGCAGGTCACGCCCGTGCACTATTGGGCATCAAGCTGGGCGACGACACCGCCGACGCCCAAGCCCAACTCGCCGACCGCATCGTCGCCGAGGGCCTTTCCGTCCGCGCGACGGAAGAGGCCGTGTCCCTGATCAACGCAGGCGGCAAGGTGCCGGACAAGCCGAAGCGCCAGCCCGCCCCGCAGCCGGAGTACCTCACCCGCGCCGCCGATTCACTCGCGGACATTTGGGACACCAAGGTGTCGGTGACCATGGGCAAGCGCAAGGGCAAGATCGTGGTGGAGTTCGGCGACAAGGACGACTTCGAGCGCATCATGGGGCTCATCCAGGGCACCGACTAGGCGAGTAAAAGGTATCTCACCCGGATTTGTTCACTGGGGGGTGAACAAATCTGGGATTTGGCGGTTTTTACCTGGGGGAAATGAACAAATTCCCTTTTCACAGCGAAATTGGTTCACTGCCGAGACCGGGGCGGGTGAACAATTTCGGGCGGCGCCCGCCGCTAGGCGTGCTTTTCCTCCCGCAGCAGCTCCTTGAAGGAGTAGGTGCCGGTGGGCCGGTTGTCGTGGTCGAGCAGGTAGAGGCGTTTCACAGCCACCACGACGGCTTCGGCGATGGCGTCGCGCTCGTTGGGGTCGGTGAGGACGGCCAGGTCGCCCGGGTTAGTCAGGTAGCCGGCCACCAGCTCCACTGAAGGCATCCGGGTCATGCGCAGCATCTCCCAGGTGCGGGCGTGGTTGCGGCAGTTCTGCAGCTGGGTGCGTGCGGCGACCTCGCGCTGGATGTAGCCCGACAGCGTCTCGCCGGTCAGCGACGAGCTGCCCTTCTCGGAGCCGAAGTAGAACGTGGCCACGCCGTTGGCCTTCTCGTTCGGGTAGGAGTCCAGGCGCAGGGAGATGAGCAGGTCCGCTTTGAACCCGTTGGCCAGGTCGGCGCGTTGTTTGTTGGAGGGGTTGTCGCCGCGGGGGCGCGACAGGATGGTCTCCATGCCGGCGGCGACCATGCGGCCCTCGATGCGCTGGGCCAGATCCCAGAGGATCTCTTCCTCTGTGATGGGGCCGTAGGGGCCGTCGACAACCAGGCCGCGGTCGGAGCCGCCCAAGTCCGGGTCGATGACCACGCGCTTGCCGGTCAGGTTCGGGCCGGCCTGGCGCACGGTCTCGCGCTCGCGGATGGCCTGCGCGGAGCCGCCGGTGATGCGCCGTCCCAGAAGTGACAGGGCGTGCAGGGTGTCGGGGCCGCACACCCCGTCGTCCTCCAGCCCGGAGTTGAGCTGGTAGTTCATCAGCGACTCGTAGGTGCGCGGCCCGAAACGCCCGTCCACCCGATGCGGGTAGAAGCCCAGCTCGTGGAGCTGGTTCTGCAGCTGCCGGACGTCGTCGCCGACCATTTCCTGGCCGGGCTGGTAGCTCAGCACGCGTGCGCCGAGGGTGTAGGACGCCTCGCGCAGCTCCCGCAGCGTCGCCGAATCGATGGTCCCGGTGGGCACGATGCCACGGGATTGTTGGAAGGCTTTGACGGCTTCGCACAGGATGTCGTCGTAAAGCATCTCGGCTTCGGTGAAGCGGCGGGTGGAGTCGATCTCGCCCTCGTAGCCGTCTAGGAGGCCCAGGCGGGCGAGTGACATCCGGACCTCGGCGACCCGTGTGCTGGAGTCGCCAACGCGCAAAATGTCGTGCATGCGGGCCTTTCTATTCGGATGGACAGGGGTTAAGTCTACGCGCCGTTAGAGCTGCGCTTGAATCTTGGAAACGATCTCAGATTTCGGTCGCACACCCACGAACTCGTCGACCTTCTTGCCGTCCTTGAACAGCATGACGGCGGGGATGGACATGACCTGGAACATGGCGCCGAGTGCGCGCTCGTTGTCCACGTTGACCTTGGCTACCTTGACTTGGCCGTCCATTTCTTGGGCGATCTCGTCGAGCAGCGGGGAGAGTTTGCGGCAGGGGCCGCACCACTCCGCCCAGAAGTCCACGAGCACCGGAGTGTCGGCCTCGATGACCTCGTTTTTGAAGGTTGCTTGGGTCACATCAACTGGTGCGTTCATGCGCGCCAGTCTACAGCGCCGCCAGGTAGTGCTGTGCGTCCAGCGCGGCGCGACATCCGGCGCCGGCGGCGGTGATGGCTTGGCGGTAGGTCTTGTCCACCAGGTCGCCGCACGCGAAGACGCCCGCGACGCTCGTGCTTGTCGACGGCTCCGCCACCTCAACGTAACCCCCCTCATCCACGGCGACCTGGCCGTCCAGGAACCCGGAGCGCGGGTCGTGGCCGATGGCGACGAACAGCGCGGTGGCGTCCAGCACACGCTCCTCGCCGGTGACGACGTTGCGGATGTTCAGTCCGCCGACCTTGCCGTCGGCCTCCACCACGGAGTCGACGACGGTGTCGGTGAGGAACTCGATCTTCTCGTTCTCCCGTGCGCGCTCGAGCATGATCTTTGAGGCGCGGAAGTTCTCGGAGCGGTGGATGAGGGTGACCTTGGAGCCGAACTTGGTCAGGAAGGTCGCCTCTTCCATGGCGGAGTCGCCGCCGCCGACGACGGCGATGTGCTGGTCTTTGAAGAAGAAGCCGTCGCAGGTGGCGCAGGTGGACACGCCGCGGCCGGTCAGCTCCGCCTCGCCCGGGATGCCCAGGTGGCGCGGGGCGGCCCCGGTGGCGAGGATGACGGCGCGGGCCTGGTAGACCTCGTCGTCCACGACGACCTTCTTGATGTCGCCGCTAAAGTCCACGGAGTCCACCAGCTCCTGGCGCAGGTCCGCACCGAACTTCTCGGCCTGGGCCCGCATGTTCGCCATGAGGTCCGGGCCCATGATGCCGTCTTCGAAGCCGGGGAAGTTCTCCACCTCGGTGGTGTTCATCAGCTCGCCGCCGTACTCGTAGCCCTCGAACACGAGCGGTTTCAGCTCGGCGCGGGCGGCGTACAGAGCGGCGGTGTAGCCGGAGGGACCGGAGCCGACGATGATCAGGTCGTGCACGTGGTCCGTGCCGGTGGTGGCCGGCGCGGCCGCCGCTTCGGTTTGCGGGGTGACAAAGTTGAAGCCGGGGGAAGTCATGGTTGCAGATCTTAGCGCGCCGGCGCCGCCTCCCCTATCGCCGCTGCGACGGCCTCGCGCGCGCGGTAGCGGCGCGACTTCACGGTGCCGGGTTGCACCCCGAGTTCGGCCGCGGCGTCGCCGACGCTCATGCCCGCGACGTCGATGAGCCAGAGTGCTTTGCGCTGCGCCTGCGGCAGCACCGCCAGGGCCTGACGCATGGCCATGGTGCGCTCCATGTTCTCCATCGGGTTGTACGCGAGGTACCTGTTCGCGTCGATGTCCACGTTGTCGTTGTCGTCCAGGCTGTATTGGGCGCTGGCGCGGCCGTCCTTGCGCTGGTGGTCTATGGCCGCGTTGATGGTCATGCGGTGCAGCCACGTGGACAGCTTCGCCTCCCCGCGGTAGGTGTGCAGGCTGCGCGCCGCCTTGAACAGCGCGTCTTGGACGATGTCTTGGGCGTCCTGCTCGTTGCGCGCAAAGTTGCGGGCGGCGAAGTACATGCGCTTGCGGTGGCGCCGCACGATGAGTGTGAAGGCGTGCCGGTCCCCTCCCAGGTAGTTCGCCACCAGCTGCCTGTCGTTGATGTAGTCCATTGTCCCCCCAAAGATTCAGTTGCCCCCACTATGCCCCGGCCCTAGTCCCCCTGACTAGGGCCGGGTGCGCATTTCAGTGGACAACCACGCGGCCCACCAGCGAGACGTTTTTCACATCCGTCTCGCCGTCCACCTTCAGCACCACGCTTAACAGTGGTTCGGTGGTTTCCACGTCGGCGCTGATCTGGCCGCCCCGCAGCTTGCCCTCCGCGATCACGGGCGGATGCGCGGTCTCCTGCTCTGCGGGTACGCCGTAGAGGGTGTAGTTGGCGGTGCCGGAGGCGTCGATAAGCACTTGCTCAAGCGTGAACGCCGAGCCGTCCTCGGGCATGAACCGCACGGAGCTGTCGTCCAGCACCTCCTGGTTAAGCGGGCCGATGACCACCGGCATGCGCTCGTCGCGCGTGGTGGTCGTGGGTGCGGCCGACGGGCGTTCCACCACGTTTTCGCCGGAGACGAAGTCCACCAGGTAGGTGGTGAGCACACCCACCAGCACCGCGGCGATCACGGCGGCGAAGGTGAGCAGGCCGATGGTCACCGGGCCCATGTTGCGGCCGCCGAAGCCGCCGCGCAGCGCGTCCGGGTCCTCCACGTGCTCGACCACCGGCTCGACCGGCTCGTAGATGTCCACCACCGGGATCTCGTCCGTCGGCGCGTCCTCGTTGGGCACCGGCAGGTTCGCCGCTTCAAACAGGGCGCGCTCGATGTCGCGGAAGGCGGCCTGGTCCACCGCGTCGGCGTCCACGAGCGCGCGGGTGCGGGCGGTGACGTCGTCCAGGTCGTCGGAGCTGACGTTGCTGGTCAGAAGCGTCAGCGCGGAGGCGAAGGATTCCGCGTCAGTGGCCGGCGTGGCATCGGGAAGCACCACCGGGAACGCCAGGCGGACGTGCCCCTCGTGGTCGATGCGCAGCTGCTGGCGGTTGTCCAGCCCCAGCGGGACCTCCGCCTCGTGCGCCGCCGCCATCGCGCCGGCCAGGGGTGCCAGGGCGTTGGCCACGGCCTCGGTGTGCAGCGTCTGGCCCGACTCCGCCACAGCCTTGACCGAGGAGCCGTCCACCCAGTCCGCCACCACCAGGGCGCCGGAGCGGTAGGACAGGATCTCAATGTTCTCCGCCACCGCCGGCAGGTCCAGCTTGGCCAGCTTGCGGGTGCGCCGCGCCACGCCGGCGGCCTTCAGCGCCGCTTCGCGCGGGGTTGCCGGGGCCATCGGCGCCGATCCCGTGGTGTCCACGAACGTCAGCGCCACATCTCTGCCGGTGGCAACCTCGCGCGCCTGCCAGAAGCGCGCGCCGGAGGTGGCGCCGTGGTCGCGGATCAGGCGGAAACGCCCGTCGGACACGCCCGCGCCCGGCACCAGGCGCGGCCCGCGGACCACACCCGCGGACATCGGCGGCGGCACCGGAGAGGCATTGAAGGTGTCGGCTGCGAGGAACTGGTTGGACACATCGCGCGGGTCCACCTCGCCCACCTCGAGCGCGCGGTCCTCGTCCGGGCGGATGAAGCGGCTTAGGCCCGGGATGCGTTGCAGCGCGCGGCCCAGGTTCTGCACCTCGGGCAGTTTGGAGCGCGACAGCACCAGGCCAGTGACCACCAAAAACAGCACGCCGAGCATCGCCACCTCGATGAGGTTGCCCAGGCTGGGGGCTCCAATGAGGCGCCCGAGGGCCTCGGGCAGGTGCAGGCCGGCGACGTCGCGAAGCAGCCAGCGCACACCGAAGATCACCGCAACACCCACGAGCGCCGCAGCCACTGCCCAGATGGAGGTGCGCAGCACGTCGCTGGAGCGCAGGGTGCCCAGCTTGCGGCGCAGAAGCAGGGCGCCGATGAGCGCACCGGCGACGAAGCCGAAGCCGTTGGCCGCGCCGAGCAACACCACCACGTGGCTGGGGTCCTGCGCGATATAGGGCGCGAGTGAGGACAGCAGGATTTTCGTGCCGGTGATGCCGGCGATGATGAACGTGGGCGTCCACGCTTCCTCGCGGGCGTAGAACACGCGCAGGTGCAGCATCACCAGCGCGTACGGGATCAGGGTGAACGAGGACGCGGAGATGGTCAGGCCCAGCAGGTGGGCGGCCTGAGGGCTGAACGAGCCGTAGGCGAACAGGGCGTGGGCGATGTCGGGGCCCAGCGCCGTCATGAAAATGATGATGGGGATCAGTGCGATGAACGTCAGCTTCGTGCCCATGGTCAGGTCCGCGACCACGGCGGCGTCGTCGCCGTCCGCGGCGTTGCGGGACATGCGCGGCATGATCGCGGTGAGCAGGGTGACGCCGATGATGCCGTACGGCATTTGCAGCAGCATCCAGTGCTGCTGGTAGATAAACTGCGCCGCCGCGTCCGCGTTGAACGCGATGCGGCTGGTAATCACGTAGCCGAGCTGGCTGATTGCCACGTAGGTGATAATCGCCAGCGCCATCCCGCCGAACTGCTTGAGGCGTTCGTCGATGCCCCACAGCGGCCGCAGGTCAATGCCGAGCTTGCGCAGCGCGGGCAGCATGATCAGGCACTGCACCACCACGCCAGCCGTGGTGCCAAGCCCCAGCAGGAGCACGTGGGGATTGCTTATCGACGTCGGCGCCGCCGGGTTCAGCTGCCCCGGCAGCGCCATATACGCCACGAGCACGGCAATGGAGACGATGTTGTTGGCCACCGGGGCCCAGGCGCCGGGCCGGAAGTGCTCCTTCGTGTTCAGGATGGCCATGAACAGGGAAAACATGCCGTAGAAGAAGATCTGCGGCAGCACCAGATACGCGAACGAGGTGGTTTGGACGAGGTTGCCCTGGGAGTCCTCTTCCATCATCATCCGGGTCAGCAGCGGCGCGGCCGCCACGGCGATGACGGTGACCACCGTCATCAGCGTCAGGGTGAGCGTGAACAGGCGGCGGATGAATGCCGCGCCGTGGTCCGCGTCCTCTTTTTCTGCGCGCACCAGCACCGGCACCACCAGGGCGGTGAGCACGGAGCCCAGCACGATCTCCGTGATCAGGTTGGGAAGCGTGTTGGCGGTGTTGAAGGACGCCGCCACGACCTCGCCAAGGGCCGCGCCGATGAGCACGGTGCGGATGAAGCCGGTGATGCGCGATATCAGGGTGGCCACGGCCATGGAGCCGGTGGCGCGCACGACTTTCTCCCCGCCCTCGGCGGGTTCCTCTTCGCTCGCTTTGGTCTCGGCGACCGCGACGGCCGCTGCCGTGCCTGCTGGCCCCGCGCCGCCCGCGGCTACCGTGTCGGCGGTCTGCGGCGGGGCGATGGTTTCGCCCTTGGGGCTGGTGGTCAGCAGCGACTTATCCGGCGCGCCGTCCTCGAGCTCCTCGCGCGCCGGTTTGGTTTCGCGCGGCGCCGGCACCGGCGCTGGCGGCGCTGGCGTGACAATGCGCCGGCGCAGTCCCTGTTCCGTCACTTGGTTCTCCGATTCTTACGTCTGCTGGCTTGTGGTTCTCGTTCGCTGTCTGCAGGCGGGCTGCCCCGCGCGCCGCGCAGCGCGATCACCACCAGCAGCCCGGCCAGCACCAGCGCGGCGACGGCGAGCCAGCGGCCCACCGTGAACCGCGTGGTGCGCACGGCGATGTCCACCGGCTGCGAGATCGGCTGCCCGTTCGCGCTGGCCAGGTACAGGTTCAGGTCCGTGCTGCGGGAGCTCTCCGGCAGGTCCGCGGTCATCTGCACCGTGACCGACCCGCGCGCCGGGATGCGCAGCACCCCGGGCACGTGCAGGCGGGCGTCCGCGGGCCCGGAGAAGTTGATGGAGGTCTCCACCGGCAGCGGCAGCCCGTTGCGGGCCACGATCAGCAGCGGGCTGGAATTGGAGGTGCGCGTGTAGACGTTCCCGGGCGGGATCAGATCTACCGCCGAGCGCAGGTCCCCCAGCGCGGCGCGGGAGGCGCCGAGGCGTTCGCTGGTGGCCTCGACCGCGTCGCTGTAGCGCGACATTGAACGGCGCTCGCCTACCGAGAGCGCCTGCAGCAGATCCCGGCGCAGCGGCAGGGTAAACCCGTATCGCGTGAGCGCGATGCCGGGGTCCGGCACCATCAGCCCGGTCAGGTCGTTGATGAACCCGGCTTGCTGGGTCACCTGCAGCACCTCCGCGTCGGTGAACGCGGTGGGGTCGGTGTGCTCGCCGGGCTCACCCGCAGGCGCGACTTCAGCGGGCGCGTCCAGGTAGGCGCCAAACGCCATGGGGTGCGCCGCGGCTCCGGTGACCAGCTCCGCGACGGTGCCCAGCACGGCGGCGGCGGTGTCCGCGTCCCAGTTCGCGGGCGGGGCGACCAAGATCGGCTCCGGCTGCTCCTCGGAGTCCTCCCCCACCCAGGCGGATTGGGCGGCCAGGCGCACCGCGGCGGCGGCGTTGGTGTCGCGCGCGGCCTTGGAGTCCACGGCGTAGTTGTAGCGCAGGTTCTCCTCCGAAAAGCCGGTGGTCTCTGGGTCCACGCCGGTGGCCGCCAGCACGGTGGCCAGGGATGACTGGTAGCCCACCGTCATCACGCCCGGCGCGACCCAGCCGTAGTCTCTGCCTGGCGTGGCGGCCAGCACGCGCACGGGCTGCTGCGGGGCGGGTGCGGCGGCCCCGGCGAGGTCCGCCATGTCGGCGCGCTCGAGGGCGCTTTCGGACCCGTCGTGCTCCTCCTGCACGCCTGCCGCCTCCGCGCGCTCCCATGCGGCCTGCATGCCTTCGTCCCTGACGGTGGAGCGCGAGTGGTCCGCCCAACCCAACGCGGGCGCGGTGCCGTCCTCGACGTAGCCCGTGCCGGTGACCACGGTGTTGAGCGTGCCGGCGGTGCCCAGCACGCGCTGCAGCACGAACGGCCCGCGCTCCACGGCCTCGCGCATGAGCCACTTATCGCCGGTGCGCGCCACGGCGTTCAGGTCCGCGTTCGCCCACGGCAGGGACACCACGCAGCCGGTGGCGGCGATGTGGCGCACCTTGTCCAGCCACACCTTCGCGTCGTCCGCGCCGGCGCCGGGTTCGCCGTCGGGGGCGACTTCACCTCCCCAGGAGTCGCGCAGGCGCTTCGGCTCTTCCACCACGGCGGGGCGTTCGTCGTCGACGGTGTAGCCGTGCTGCATGCGGTCCACGGTGTCTAGCAGCGCGGGGTCCAGCGCCACGCAGGTGGCGTAGCCGACCTCGGGTGTTTGCGCTGCCTCAATGTACTGGTCCACTAGCTGGCTCAGCCGCCCCTCGGGCGCGAGCTGGCCCGCCAGGGAGTCGTTCGCCAGCACCAGCGGCTGCGTCTCGGGCGCCTCGCCGGTTTCGCCGGGCAGGATGTCCACGTCGGCGGTCACCGGGTACAGCGCGGTCAGCTCCGCGGCCCGGATGTTGTCGCGCACGCCTCTCACACCCATATGGAAGCGATCGGTGTCGAGGGGGGCACCGGAGGCGTCGAGAAGCTGCAGCATGATGGGGTACGTGCCCACATCCGGCAGGTCGAGGCCCAAGTCCATCTCGATCTCCAGCGAGTCGCCGGGGGCCAATTGCCTATCGACGCCACGCGCGTCCCCCACCACCTGATACTCCTGCAGGCCAGCGATGGTGGCGTAGCGCTGCTCCATCACCGTGGCCACCGCCGAGGCGCGGCGCGGGACCACGCTGAGCCCCTCGAGCGTGTCGTCGGAGTGGTTGGTCACGCGAAGTTTCACGTGAAACGGGTCGTGCGCGGAAACGGAGCGCGGCGCCTCGACGACCTCGACGCTCGCCTGCTCGCCCTCGGACGGGCGCACGGTCAGGTTCGCCCACTGCTCCGTCACTTCCGGGTTGTCCGGCGCCAGCGGCACTGCGGGGGCGGCGAGCACGACGGCAGCCAGCGCGGCGTACCGGTTCATCTCGGAGTTGCCCTTCCGGCCTTCTTTTCCTTCCTGGCCAGATCCGGCATCCGGTCGTACGCGATGCGGGCGAGCTTGCGCTCATCGGCGTAGGCGAGGTGCTCCATCAGGTCGCTCATGGGTACCCACGCCACCTCGGTGACCTCCGGGTCTTCGTCGTTGAACACGCCGTCGACGTAGCGCAGCAGGTTGTGGTGCACCGTCTTGTGGATGCGCACGCCGTCGGAGACGAACCAGTAGTCGATCGTGCCCAGAGTGTCGAAGGCCTCGCCGGTGATCCCGGTTTCCTCCCACACCTCGCGCTGCGCGGTGACCCACTGGTGCTCGCCGTTTTCCACGTGGCCTTTCGGCATGGACCACAGCAGCCGCCCGCGGCGGTCCAGGCGGCCGATGAGCGCGACGTAGATGCGGCTCATGTCCACCTTGCCGTCTTTGCCCACGGCCTCCGCCATGCCGGAGACCACCAGGCCGCCGGCCGAGGTCTCGTCGCGCGTCTCTATCGACGAATCGTGTCTGTTCTGGTACTGCGACCTGCGACGATTGTGCTGCTTGCGCCCGCCGCGGGAGTTCTTCCCGCGGCGGTTATTCCGCTTCCGCTTCGGCTTGTCTCCCTGCTGCTGTTGCTGCTCGGCGGGTTTGCCCCCGCGTCGGCGCCGCGGCCGGCGCTTACCGCCGCCGGAGCCCCCCTTGCCGTTGGAGGGCCCCGGAACCGGGCGCTGGTTGTCACTCATTCGTGTCATGCTATCGGTCTTTCGGCCGGTTGTGGTACTTCCCGCGCGGGGGTGGCGGGTATCGTGTCCCGGGTGACGCAGAAGCTCTTCGATATGCCAGACCCGACCGACCCGCTTGCTGCCCCTGCGCTGATGGCCAGGGCGCAGGATGTCGTGGCCAAGCATGCTGCTCTGCTCGAGCCGCTCGCGCAACTGTTCGCTTGCCGCGGCGAGACCTTATATATGGTCGGCGGCTCGGTGCGCGACGCGATGCTCGGCCGCGGGGTGCACGACCTCGACTTCACCACCTCCGCGCGCCCCGAGGTGATCCAGGAGATCCTGGACGAGTGGGGCGAGAAAGTGTGGGACACCGGCATCGAGTTCGGCACCGTCTCCGCCATCCGCCGCGGCGAAACCGTGGAGATCACCACCTTCCGCTCCGACCTCTACGACGGCGTGACCCGCAACCCTGAGGTCACCTTCGGCGACACGCTCGAGGGCGACCTCATCCGCCGCGACTTCGCGTGCAATGCGATGGCCATTGAGCTTTCGCTTAACGACGAGCTCCGCCTCTCCCCCACCTTCCACGACCCCGTCGACGGGTTGGGCGACCTTGTGGAGCAGGTCCTGGACACCCCGCAAGAGCCCGAGGTGTCGTTCCGCGACGATCCCCTGCGAATGCTGCGCGCCGCCCGCTTCGTCTCCCAGCTGGGCTTTACCGTGGCGGACCGGGTGTTCGATGCGATGTGCGACATGGCGGGTGAGATCGAGCGCATCACCGCCGAGCGCGTCCAGGCTGAGCTGGACAAACTCATGCTTGGCGCACGCCCCTGGGAGGGCATCGATCTGCTGGTGTCCACCGGTCTGGCCGGCTACATCCTGCCCGAGATTCCGGCGCTGCAGCTGGAGACCGACGAGCACATGCAGCACAAGGACGTCTACCGCCACTCCCTGACCGTGCTGCGCCAGGCCACCGAACTCGAGGACGAAGGCCCGGACCTGAAACTGCGCTGGGCGGCGCTGATGCACGACATCGGCAAACCTGCCACCCGCGCACCCAAGGAGGGCGGCGGCGTGACCTTCCACCACCACGAAGTAGTCGGTGCGAAGATGACCCGCAAGCGCCTGAAGGCCCTGAAGTACCCGAAGCACGTTATCTCCGATGTGGGCCAGCTCGTGTTCCTGCACATGCGTTTCCACGGCTTCGGCGAGGGCCAGTGGACCGACTCCGCGGTGCGCCGCTACGTCACCGACGCCGGCGAACTACTGCCCAAGCTGCACAAACTCGTCCGCGCCGACTCCACCACCCGCAACGCCAAGAAGGCCGCGCGCCTGCAGCGCACCTACGATCACCTGGAGGAGCGCATCGCGGACATCGCCGCCAAGGAGGACCTCGCGCGCGTGCGCCCGGACCTGGACGGCAACGAAATCATGCAGATCCTGGGGCTTGAACCCGGCCCGGAGGTGGGCAAGGCGTGGAAGTATCTCAAGGAGCTGCGCCTGGAGCGCGGCGAGCTGGACCACGACGAGGCCGTCGCCGAGCTGAAAGCCTGGTGGGAGAAGGAAAATGCCTGAGTATTTCTACGCAGACCGCCTGTTCAACGCACTGGAGCGGGTCGAACCGGAACCGGGCATGCTTCTTGTTTCCGCGCCCGGCATGTTCTCTCCCGAGTTCGCCCGCACCGTGGTGCTCGTGCTGGAGCACGACGCGGACCACACCCTCGGCGTGGTGCTGAACCGCCGCAGCGAGGTTGCCGTCGCCAACGTGATGGACGCGGGCTGGGCCGAGTTGGCCGCCAAGCCGCAGGCCGTGCACATCGGCGGGCCGGTCAGCCCCGAGTCCGCGGTGGGCCTTGGCGTGACCGCGGCCGGCGCGCCCGATAACCCCTACCTCAACCGCCTGGCCAACCGCCTCGTGCTCGTGGATCTGAACGCCTCCCCCGTCGAGCTTGCCCCTGAGCTCGATGGCGTCCGCATCTTCGCCGGCTACGCTGAGTGGGCGCCGGGCCAGCTCGACGACGAGATCCTGCGCGGCGACTGGTTTGTCACCCCCGCCCTGCCCAGCGACGTCGTTGCTTCCGCGGGTGCGGATCTTTGGGGTGACGTGATGCGTCGACAAGCAATGCCCTTGCCCCTGTTCGCCACCTTCCCCGCGAACCTCGAGGACAACTAGTGGCTGTTTCACGTGAAACATCGGCGGAGATTCGGCTGGGACTTCGCGACACCTGGCTGGTCGCACTCGGGTTGGTGCCGCTCGGGCTGGCGTTCGGCCTGCTGATGACCCAATCCGGCTTCGCGTGGTGGTGGACCCCAATTTTCTCCACCGTGATTTACGCAGGGTCGATGGAGTTTCTGGCCATCGACATGGTGCTTACCGGCGTCGGCCCCGTTTCGTCCGCGATCACGGGGTTCATGGTGAACTTCCGCCACATGTTCTACGGGCTGACGTACCCGCGCTCCTCCATCTGCAGCGGTGTGCCGTCCGCGTACGCCACCTACGCGCTTACCGACGAGGTCTACGCCATCACCTCCACCCTGCGCGGCCGCCCCTCAGGCGCGCGCCTGCTGACGATCACCGTTGTGTGCCAGATCGTGTGGATCGCCTCCGGCATCATCGGTGCCCTCGCCGGCGCCGTTATCCCCGAAGGCGTCGAGGGCTTCGACTTCGCGCTGACCGCCCTCTTTGCCGTGCTGGCGTTCGAGGCGTTCCAGGCCAGCCGTGACCTGTCCGCGCCACTTATCGCAGGTGGCCTCGCTCTGGGCGCTGCCGTGGTGCTGCCGGGCCAGGTGATCATCGTGGCGCTCGTGTCCTACTTCCTCGTCCTCCTCCTGCGCTTCTGGGCCCCGCGCATTGACGACAAGCTGACCTGGCGGCTGCCATGAGTAACTACGGCCTCCCCGACGGCGTCTCGCTGCCCATGGTGGCCGCAGTGCTCATCCCCGTCGGCATCGTCACCGTGCTGCTGCGCGCACTCCCCTTCTCCATGCTGCGGGTGCTCAAGGGCAGCCCGTTCATCGACTTCCTCGCCGTGCTCATGCCCGTCGGCGTGATGACAGTGCTTGTCGCCTACACCCTCGTCGGCCACGCCGGCTCCCCCGCCCACCTCGCATCCGCGCTCATCGCCCTGGTGGCCACCCTGCTGCTGCACTGGTGGAAGCGCCGCGCCGACCTCTCGATCTTCGCCGGCACCGCCCTGTACATGCTGTTGGTCAACGTCGTTTTCTAGTCTTCCTCTCCCCTGCTCGGGAGGGGAGTTTTCGCGTTCCAGGGGCTATGTATATCGTCACGGAAGGTGGAGACGTTACATCTCCAGAAAGGCTTGAATACCTGCGGAAACCTGTGTTTTACTGTCGCGAGTCCGGTTCCGGGCTATTTAACGTCAGATTCGCACAAAGGAGTTTCCAATGAAGCGCATCACCGCAGCTGCTTTGGCCGCCACCACTGCCCTGTCTTTGGCGGCCGTACCGGCACAGGCTGAAGAGGACAGGTTGAACGACACGCTGGAGAACTTTGAGAAGGCAGTGAAGCCGAAGAAGGCGTCCGACGTCACTGATGCCTACCTCGCTGGCTACAAAGCCCAGGCAAGGGTCCGCGAAGAACTGAATCCGGGCACCGGCTACTCCGGTCCGTACAAGAGCTCCTCCGAGAAGAACCTGGTGCCGAAGAGCGCTACCTCCTCGCTGAAGAATGATGCTGCACGCGGCTACAAGCTCGGCACCACCTACGACATCCTCGTCGGCACCGGCATCGCCGCAGGCGTCTTGGCACTCGTTGGTGCCGCCGCGGCCGCAGCGGGCAAGATCCCGGGTGTCCCGGGTGTGCCGGCCGTTGAGCAGTTCTTTTAAGCCTCACTGGTCGTTGAAGGACCAGTTGCACTCCTCCATGGTCCGCATGGTGTCGTTGCGCTGCGGCAGGGAGTAGTTCGTGGACACGAAGCGCGTCCCGTCGCGGTAGACGAAGTGGATGTCTGATCGCTCCTTCAACGTCTGCAGATACCCCTCCGTAACCAGGGAGTGGCAGGCGGAGCACAGCGGCAAGAGGTTCTCCAAGTCGGTTAGGCCCCCGGTGGCCCAGTCCTCGATGTGGTGGATCTCGATGAATCGCGTGTGCGTGCACCCCGGTGCCGCGCACTGCCCTCCCCACATCGCCAGCAGCGCGTTGACTTGTCCGTTCGTTGCCAGGCGCTGTTTGCGTCCGGTGTTGAGGATGAGGCCGTCGGAGTTGACCGTCGATAGGCGTATGTCCGCATTTGCTAGCAAGCTTGCAATGGCTTTCGACGGCGCACCCACGTTGTTGGGCATATACCCGCGACCGTCCGATGTGGCCAGAATGTTCACGTGCGCCCCCGGCGTGGTCAGCGTGTTTCGCGGCGTCGTGCGCGCCATGTGGACGATGCCCATGAGCGCCCGCAGCAGCATCCGACCGATCGGCAGCCCGTAGCCGGAGACTGTCTTCCGCGCGGGGCGGTTCTCCTCCACCTCCTCGGCTCGCTCGAGGGCGATGTTGATTTCGCCGTTGACCTCAGGGTCCAGGTCCTCGAGCACCTCGCCGAGGTTGCAGTACGCGATCTCGCCGATCTTCAACGCTGCGATGAACCCGGCGCCGTCCGCTGCATTCATATTGCCGTGGAACGCGATATCGCCGTTGTCGCGCTTGTGCAGGCTCAGGTAGTACTGCGGGCTGTCCTCGCCCTCCCCGTCCTGCGGCTTCTTCCCCGCCAGCGCGCATTCGAGCTCGTGATAACCCATCCCGAGGGCGAGATCTACCAGTTCACGCTCGTTCTCGGGCGTCATGTACTTCAGCAGCAGCCGCACCACCGAGTAGCTTAGCGCACCCTCGGTGAAGTGTTTGTGCAGGTAAAGGAAGGGCCGTAGACGGTGCGCGACGCTGACGTACTCGTGCGCGGTTGAGGATGACACGCCCAGGCGGCGCATGAGGAAGTGCGCGGTGGTCGATGAGCCACATTCGATAGCAAGTGCGAGTTCATCGAACGTTTGAATTGCGGACAACAGCTCCGCTTTGCTCTGCGTCATTGCGCGGTGCGTGTCTTCGATTTGCTGGCTTAATGCGACGGCGATGGGGTTGGGTTCTGTGGCAACTGCGGCGGTCATTTCGGGCCCCCTTGAGGCGAATGCGAGTTCGATTGCGGACATTATAAAACTCGCTCCCGACATTCCTTTGACCTGCGGAAACGTGGTTTATACCGATTGCTATAACTTGTCCGCAACTCCGCATTGCGGAGAAGTGGGGACTCACCAACTATTGGCTATTGCTTATCGACGTCAGCTCCGCCCATGCCCGCCCCTCACCCCGCTCCGCAACTCCGCATTGCGGACAACTGGGTGACCACCAACTATTGAGATGTGCCAACGAAAAGGAGGTGCGTGATAGGTGCCCCTTGCTGGGGATGTTGGCTGTTGTTACCCCACTTGCTCCCCGCTGTCGGGAGTGTCGGCTTACCCTCCGATGGGCAGACCTTGTCCCCCACAACTCCACATTGCGGACAACTGGGTGCCCACCAACTATTGGCCTTTCAAACTGTTCTGTTCAGCCACCCGGAACCAGATGCGCCCTTCCTCCTGTTTTGGCGGAATGAGTCTGACGGGGACCGGATCGCGGAGCGGGAAGTCGTAGTAGTCCTCGTGGATCGCCTGGTTAATGTTGCGCGCCTCCACGGTGTCGCTGACGTTCAGGCTGTAGCGAATTTCGTGGAGTGCGCGCTTGTATACCTGCCGGCGAATCTTCGGCGCGAGATTCTTCTGTTCCACTGGCTTGTCGATGTAGCGGCGGGGTCCGCTGGGGGTCGGAACTTCGATGATGACTGAGTTGTGGCGCCAGTCGTAGGTATCTCTGCGGTCGGAGCCCTCACTGCGCCAGTTGGGGTTGTAGCGGATCCGGACGGCCACGGCCATGCCGTCGATGAGGTCGCGGCGGAACCAGATGAAGGCCTGGCCAGGCTTCAGGGCGAAGATGAGGGCGAACCCGGCCGCGATCGGCAAAGCAAATGCAAGCATGAAGCCTCGAGGGCCGAAGATGCTCTCGAAGAGTCCGACGTACTTCTCCATGACAAACAGGATCGGCTGGCCAATGTACCGCAGGAGCAACTCAATGATGGTGTCGAAGAATCCGTCCATGGGCCAAGAATAAACGCCCGCCGGGTGGGGCGGGCGTGGAAAGCCGGAGGGACGTCGATAAGCTATTGCAACTTTGCTTGCGCCTCGGACCAAAGGCCCTCGAACTCCTCCTCGCTGAGGTGGGTGGCGGTGATGCCCTCCATGGAGTCGTAGGTGCGCGGGTGTGGGACGGTGCCCATGGGCTGGTTCGCCTGGCCGATGACGCGGCCGTCGACGTAGATGCCGGTGATGGTTTCGGCGGGATCGAGCTCGATCATGCGGACCATGGTGCACTCGTGGGCGGAGATTTCCTCGAGTTCGGCGATGTTGAGCAGCTCGCCGCCGAGCTCGGGGACGTTGTAGTGGATGCGGACGAAATGTTTCACGTGAAACTCCTAGGAAGTTCGGGAGGCATACGCGGAGCAGATGACCAGTTGGCACATGTGGTAGATCATCAGCGGGATGATCAGGACGCCCAGCGAGGCGCCGCCGAAGATGACGGTGGCCATGGGCAGGCCGGTCGCGAGCGACTTCTGGGTGCCGCACATTTGGATGGCGACGCGGTCCTCACGTGGGAAGCGCAGCGCCTCCGAGAGGACGCGGGTGAGCCACAGCATAGCGACGACCAGCACGCACGAGAACACCGTGAGGAACACGATCTCCCACGCGGAGACGTTGGACCAGACGCCGGAAACGACGCCGCGGGAGAACGCGGAGTAGACCACCATCCAGATGGAGCCGCGGTCAACGATCTTGGTCGCCTTCGACTTGGCCAGCTCCCCCACCCGCGGGACGAAGTTGTGCGCGAGCTGGCCCAGGATGAACGGCAGGAGCAGTTGCAGGGCGATATCGCCGAACACCGAGGCGTCCACGGATACCCCGTCGCCGGCGCCCATCAGCCACATCACAAGAACCGGCGTGGCCACAACGCCGACGAGCGAGGACACCGACGCCGCCACGACCGCGCCCGAGACGTTGCCGCGCGCCACCCCGGTGAGCGCCACCGAAGACTGGACGGTGGACGGCACCAGCGACATGAACAGCAGGCCCTGGTACAGGTCCTCGGACATGAACGCCACCGTCGGGCGCGCGAGGAGGCCGATCACCGGATAGATCACAAACGTGAACGCCAGGATCAGCGCGTGAAGGCGCCAGTTGGTTAGGCCCTTCAGTGCCTCCTGGGTAGACAGGCGCGCGCCGTAGAGGAAGAACAGCAGCGCGATGCCCAGCTTCACCGCGACGGCGAACCCGTCCGCGAACGCGCCCTGGGCGGGCAGCACGAACGCGAGTGCCGCCGCGACAACGATGCCGACGAGAAGCGGGTCGAGCTTCTTCATCTACTCGGAAACGGAGACTTTGTCGCCGGCGTCGGTCACGGGGACCTCGCGCATGCCGGTCACGGCCGGGCCGGAGACGCGGGCGCCGTCGGCGATGCTGAACACCGAGCCGTGGGCGGTGCACTTGACGGTGTCGCCCTCAACCTTGGTGATCTTCTTCTGCTGGTGCGGGCACACGCTGGAGTACGCCACGTAGGTGCCGGCGGTGGGCTGGGCGATGATGAACTTGTCCAGGATCACCGCGGAGCCGACGGGCACGTCGGTCTTGGCAACTTCTTCGGGGGCCGCCTCTCCGCAGGCGGCGAGGAATGCACCGGCAAACGTGGTTGCGGTGCCGAGCAGGAACATGCGTCGTGAACAGGTCATGATGCGATCGTAGCGCCCTTCATGGCCGCGACGTACTCGGTCAGCTCGGCTTTCAGCGCGTCCATGTCGGTCACGCGGTTGCCGTCGATGTGCTTGTCGATGATGTTGGTGATCGCCGAGCCGGTGATGGCGCCCGCGGCCCCCGCTGCGATCGCGTCGCGCACGTGCTCCGGCTTCGAGATGCCGAAGCCCAGCAGCACCGGTGCGCCGCCGAACTTCTGCACATTGTCCACGACCTCACGCAGGCCCTCCACCGTCGCCTCCTTGTCCGCACCGGTCACCCCGTCGCGCGAGATGGCGTAGATGTAGCCGCGGGAGTTCGCCGCCACCGCCTCGAGCGTGGCCTCCGAGGCCTTCGCCGGGGCGATGTAGATCGGGTCGATGCCGGCCGCGGTGGCGGCTGCGCTGAAGGGGGCGGACTCGCGCACGGGGACGTCGGGAAGCAAAATGCTGTCCGCACCCGCCTCCTTGAACTCGCCGTAGAACCGCTCGAGGCCGCGCGCGTGCGCGACGTTGCCGTACACCAGCATGCCAATCGGCAAGTCCGGGTAACGTTCGCGGATGGTGCGAATTTGGGCGAGCGCCTTATCGACGGTCGCTCCGCCCGCCAACGCCCTCACATGCGCACCCTGGATAGCGGGGCCGTCCGCGACGGGGTCGGAGAACGGCACGCCGAGCTCCACGGCGTCTGCGCCCGCGTCGACGACGGCGGAGACGATCTCCACCGCGTCCTGCGGGTTGGGGTCCGAGAGCATGATGAAGGGCACGAACGCGCCTTTGCCGGCAGCGAAGAGTTTCTCGTAGCGGCTCATTTACTTTTCCTCTCTATCTGCGAGCGAAGCTCGCACGTGGGCGATGTCTTTGTCGCCGCGGCCGGACAGGGCGACCAGGATGTGCAGGGGCTCTTTGTCGGATGGGTGCTCGGCGGCGCGCTTCAGTGCATAGCCGAGGGCGTGGGAGGACTCGAGTGCGGGGATGATGCCCTCGTGGCGGGATAGGGCCTGGAAGGCGTCGAGGGCCTCGTCGTCGGTGACGGGGACGTACTTCGCGCGGCCGGACTTGGCCAGGTGGGCGTGCTCCGGGCCCACACCCGGGTAGTCCAGGCCGGCGGAGATGGAGTAGGACTCCTCAACCTGGCCGTCGCCGTCGCACATCAGGTACGAGTACGTGCCGTGAAGCAGGCCGGTCGTGCCCTGGGCGATGGCGGCACCGTGGGCGCCGAGGCCGAAGCCCTCTCCCCCGGGCTCGGCGCCGATGAGCTCGACGCCTTCGTCGTCGATGAAGTCCGCGAAGGTGCCGATCGCGTTGGATCCGCCGCCGACGCAGGCGACCACTACGTCCGGCAACCGGTCGGTGCGCTCGAGGATCTGGGCGCGGGCTTCGGTGGAGATCACGCGGTGGAATTCCTTGACGATCTTCGGGAACGGGTGCGGCCCGGCCGCCGTGCCGAGGAGGTAGTGGGACTCGTGGAAGGTGGCGGTCCAGTCACGCAGCGCCTCGTTCACCGCGTCCTTCAGGGTGCCCGCGCCGGACTCCACACCGACGACCTCCGCGCCCATCAGACGCATGCGGTACACGTTCGGTGCTTGGCGCTCCATATCTGTCTTGCCCATGTAGATCACGCACTCCAGGCCGAGCAGCGCACAGGCGAGTGCGGTGGCGGTGCCGTGCTGGCCGGCGCCGGTCTCCGCGATGATGCGGGTCTTGCCCATCTGCTTGGCCAGCAGCGCCTGGCCGATCACCTGGTTGGTCTTGTGCGCGCCACCGTGGACGAGGTCCTCGCGCTTGAGGAAGATGCGCGCGTTGCCCTCAAGCGGCAGGTTGCGGCACTCGGTGAGTGGGGTGGGTCGGCCGAGGTAGTCGCGGAGCAGTCCGCGGTACTCGGCCATGAACGCGTCGTCGTTGAACGCGTCGACGAAGGCTTGCTCGAGCTGGTCGAGCGCCGGGATCAGCGATTCGGGGACGAACTGTCCGCCGAACTCGCCATAGTACGCAGGGAGCAGGGTCATTGTGTCAGTCCTTAATTGTGGAAGTCGCGGATGGTGGCGAAGCCTTGCGCCAAGGCGGCGGCATCCTTGTGTCCGCGGGGGTCTTCGAAGCCGGAGTTGAGGTCGAGGCCGGCGCAGCCGGTGCGCAGGGCGTCGGTGAGGTTGTCGGGCGTCAGTCCGCCGGCGAGCAGCGCGTCGGTGGTGGGGATGCGGGACCAGTCGAACCGCTCCCCCGTCCCGCCGGCACCCGAATCGAGCACTAGCTTATCGACGAGCTCCGCCACCCCCGCCGCATCATTAGGCCCAGTCATGTCGACGGCGCGCCACACCTCGACATCGACCTCGCCGCGGACGTGCTCGATTAACGCGCGCTCCGCCTCGAGCGAGCCCTGGTACGGGGCGTGGACCTGCACGGCGGTGATGCCGGGCTGGACCAGCTCGCCGTAGCCTTCGGTGCGGCGCGACACCGCCACGTAGTCCAGGCCCGGCTCCGCCGCGATGATCTTTGCGGCCATTTCACGTGAAACATTGCGCGGGGAGGCCTCTTCGAAGATCAGCCCGCCGTACACCGCGCCGGCCGCCTTCGCCGCCTGGGCCGCGGATGCCAAGCGCAGGCCGCAGACCTTGTTCGGACCGTAGACCAGTTCGCGGCAGGCGCGGTCGACGTCCGGCTGGGAGGTCAGCTGCGAGCCGACGAGGAAACCGTCGGAGTGCCCGCCGAGCCGGCGGACGGTCGCGGCGTCGCGGATGCCGGACTCGGCCACCACCACTGCCCCGTCCGGCGCGAGCGCGGCCAGGCGCGCGGAGCGGTCCAGGTCGATGGAAAGGTCGTGGAGGTTGCGGTGGTTCACGCCGAAGATCTTTGCGCCCAACCGGGCGGCCCTCGCGGCCTCGTCTTCGTCGATGACCTCGGTGAGCACGTCCATGCGCAGCGACTCGGCAACCGAGGCGAGGTGCGCGTACTCCTCGTCGGACAGCACCGACAGCATCAGCAGCACCGCGTCGGCGCCGAAGTAGCGGGCCGCGTAGATCTGCACCTCGTCGATGATGAAGTCCTTGCACAGCACCGGAAGGTGCGTGGTGGCGGCGACGGTGGCGAGGTGGTCGTAGTCCCCGCCGAAGTAGTCGGGCTCGCACAGCACGGAGATCGCGGAGGCGTAGCGCGAGTACACGCTCGCGATCTCCCCCGGCTTGTAGTCCTCGCGGATGGTGCCGAGCGAGGGTGAGGCGGACTTGCACTCCATGATGTAGGAGGCCCCGGGGGCGGCCAGGGCGTCGTAGAGGGAGCGCTCGGAATAACGTAACGTGTCGAAACTAACGTGACCCACTCGCTCGCGTATTGCGTCAATGTGACGTTTACGGTTCGCCACAATTTCGGTCAAAATCTTAGCCACTGTAGTCCGCCTCCTCGTGGGTGCGCAGCCACTGGGCGACGGAGCCGTCGGCAAGCAATTGCTTCGCATGCGCGGTGCCCTCGGCGAGCGAGCCCGCCATGCCGTAGAGGTAGAACATCGCGCCGGCGTTCACGGCAACGGCGTCGCGGTGCGCGGCCGGCCCCTCCCCCGCGAACGTCGCGCGCATGGCGGCGGCGTTCTCCTCGCCGTCGCCCCCGCGGAGGTCCTCGAGCGTATGCTTATCGACGCCAAGCTCCGCCGGCGCCACCGTATAGTGCGAAATCTCGCCGTCGTTGAGCTCCCAGACGAGGGTGTCGCCGTGGACCGCAATCTCGTCGGTGCCGGCGCCGTGGACCACAAGCGCGCGGGATCGACCGAGGATTTTCATGGTCGCCGCAATAGTTGGTCCCAACCCAGGATTTGCGATACCCATAATTTGGAATTCTGGTCGTGCGGGACTCAATAATGGGCCCATCGTGTTAAAAAGCGTGCTCACACCGAGTTTCTTGCGCACCGGCTGCACGAAGGCGATAGCAGGATTGTACGCCGGGGCGAACAGGAAGGTGAAGTTCGAGGACTCGAACTGGCGCACCGCGCGGTCCGGGTCCAGGTCCAGCGGGATGTTGAGCGCCTCCAGCACGTCGGCCGAGCCGGACTTGGAGGAGACCGAGCGATTGCCGCACTTGATCATCTTCACCCCGCCGGCGGCCGCGACGAGGGAGGCGGCGGTGGTGATGTTGATGGTGTTCGCGCCGTCGCCGCCGGTGCCCGCGGTGTCCATGATCCCCTCCCCCGTCACCGGGAACGGGCGGCCCGCCGCGAGGAACGCCTTGGCCGCGCCCGCGATGTCGGCGAAGGTCTCGCCGCGGGTGCGGATGGTGGCAAGTAGCGCCGCGATGTGGACGTCGTCGTAGTCGCCGACGGTCAGCGGGGTGAACGCCTCAACCGCGTCGTCCAAGGTCGGGGCGGGGTTGTTGATGAAGCGGCGGAAGATCTCTACGTGGTCAGCCATTGCCGCGTCCTTTCTGCAGCAGGTGTTCCACGCAGCGCTCCAAAAGCTGGGGCCCTGCGGGGGTGAGGATGGATTCGGGGTGGAATTGGAAGCCGATGGAGTAGCCGTCCTCGGTCTCGGCGGCCATGATCACGTCACCGATCGCCGTGTCCGTCCAGGCCAGCGGTGTGATCCCTTCAGGCGCCTCGGTCGCGCCCAGGGAGTGGTAGCGGGCAACAGGCACATCCAGGCCGGGTTGGCCGGGGGCGCCGCCGACCGTGAGGCCGTCGAAAAGCGAGTGCGGTTGAGTCAGCTGCATGGGCACCGAGGTGCCGTGCTCGGGGCCGCACGGTTGGACGCGGCCGCCGAAGTGCTCGATGAGCGCCTGGTAACCCAGGCAAATGCCGAGGATGGGGATGCGGCCCTGGGCGCGCTCGATGACCTCCATCATGCAGCCGGCGTCCGCGGGGTAGCCGGGGCCGGGCGAGAGCACGATGAGCTCCGGGTCCGCGCCGAGCACCGTGTCGGCGGAGACGGTGTTGCGGTAGACCACGGTGTCGAAGCCGGCGAGCGCGTCGACGAGGTTGTAAACGAAAGAGTCCTGGTTATCCAGCAAAACGATCACTTGCGCACCTCCAGTTCGCGGCCCGCGGCGAGTGCCTGGAGCACCGCGTAGGCCTTGTGCAGGGTCTCGTCCGCCTCCGTCTGCGGGATGGAATCGCGCACTACGCCCGCGCCAGCCTGCACCGTGGCCACGCCGTCGGCCACAAACGCGGAGCGGATGACAATGCAGGTGTCGAAGTCGCCGCTGCCGTGCAGGTAGCCCACCGCCCCGCCGTAGGAGCCGCGGCGCGTGCCCTCCACCCCGCGCAGCAGCTCGGTCGCGCGCAGCTTCGGGGCGCCGGTGAGCGTGCCCATGTTCATGCAGGCGCGGTAGGCGTCCAGCGCGTCCAGGTCCGAAGCCAGCGTCGCGGTGACGCGGCTGACCAGGTGCATCACGCGGGAGTAGCGGTCCACCTGCAGAAGCTCGCGGACGCGGCGGGTGCGCGGCTCGGCCACGCGGGCCATGTCGTTGCGGGCCAGGTCCACCAGCATGGTGTGCTCGGCGACCTCCTTGGCGTCGGTGCGCAGCTCAAGCTCCATGCGGGTGTCCAGTTCGTGGTTGACCGTCCCGTCCGGATTGAGCCCGCGCGGGCGGGTGCCTGCGATCGGGTACAGCTCCACCTGGCGCGTTGTGTGGTCGAACTTCAGGTTGGATTCCGGTGAGGCGCCGAACAGCTCGTAGCCGGGTCCGCGCAGGTAGAACATGTACGGCGAGGGGTTGGACTCGCGCAGCCGGCGGTACGCCCCGAACGCGTCCGTGCACTCCGCGGTGAATGCGCGCGCCGGCACCACCTGGTAGATGTCCCCGTTCGCGATGTGCTCTTTCAGCCCCTCCACCTGCGCTCGGAAGTCCGCATCTGACGCCGATGCCTTGGCGACGAGCGGTTGCGCCACCCCCGCCAACGGCGCATAATCCGGCACGACCTCCTCCATCCGCTGAGCGAGCGGTTCCAGATCGATGCCCTCCCCCGCGGCGTCCACCCCGGCGAGGTAGGCCGTGGACGTTTCGTGGTTGACGCGAAGCAGCACCTCCGCGAGGACGAACTGGAAGTCCGGGTAGGTGTTCAGGCCGTCTGCCACACCCGGCAGCTGCTCGAAGGAATCGAGGTAGTCGTAAGCGAAGCCGCCGGCGAGGAACGGGAAGTCCTCGTTGCCGTAGCCGGCGCGGGTGGTCAGCGCGCGCAGCACGTCGGCGGAGGACGGCGCGGTGAGGCGCTCGCGCTCGTCCGCGGCGTGAGAGGCGGGGAACTCGTAGACGCCCTCCCCCACCCGGTAGTCCTCCAAGCCCAGGTTTGCGGCGATGACCTCGCCGGACGGGGAGAGAGGCTGAACCTCTACGCGGCTGCCGGTGCAGGTCACGCGCACCGACGCGCGCAGCACCGCCACGGACTGCAGGCCGTTGCGGGTGGTGATGTCGGCGGACTCGAGCAGCACGGAATCGTCTGCGTCAAGTCCGCCGATGTGGGCGAAGAGGCTGGCCACGTCCTCGTGGTAGCGCACCTCGCGGTGGGTGTATTGCATGTGGTCCTCGGTTCTGTCGTATTCATTGCACCGAGGGTGAAAAAGGCCCGCGGCGCTTGGGGTGCAAGCTGGCGGGCCGTGACTTCGAAGGGGGCGCGCCAGTTAGGCGAGCCACCACCAGTTCAGAGAAGTCATGTACGTCACAAGGGACAACTATAGCGGAACCGGTATTCCGCCGGGAATTTTATTCAGGAAGAGAGTACTTTCCGCGCGGGGCGGAGGCGACCAGGCCGTCCACCTTGAGGCCGGTAATGGCGGCGTGGGTGGCAATCTCCGGGTTAGTGTGCGGGGCGTCCACTAAGCCGCGGCGGACGATCTCGGCGGCGATGTCTTTGTACGCCATCGGCTCCCCCGCCTCGCGCAGGATGGTCAGAATCGCTTCTTGCCAGGTCACGGGCACCTACTTCTGGTCGTCGGCGTGGCCGGCGGCTCGTCGTAAAGCATCGATGTTCACTGCGGGCTTGGGCTCCTCCGCCTGCTTCTCCCGGGCCTGCTCCACGGCCGCGGCCGCACGCGCGCCGAAATTGCCGCCCAGCGACGCCGCCACGATGGCCGCCACCAGCGCCACCGCCGGCAGCAACCACATCCACCCGGAGGCGATGAAGGAAAACGCCGCGCCGAACGCCAGCGCCACCGCCGCCAACACCCAGAACGGGCCGGCGACCTTGTGTGCCTGGTCCCAAATCGCGCGGTCCTTGCGCACCGCCGGGACGTGGAGGCCGAACCACTTGTTGCCCGGCAGATTGCCTGCGGCGGCGAGCGCGCCGGGGATGAGCAGAAGCAGGGTCAGCAGGATGAAGATGATGCCGACAACGACGTTGAGGGTGCTCATATTTTCAAACGGGCTCATGGCTTCCAAGCATACGGCGGTGGCAGAAGCGAAAGAAAAGCGCCCGAAAATGCACTGTGCTGTATAATTACCGGCTACTCTGGACACATGAAAAGTAAGCTCTTAGGGTCGCTACTCTTCTGGGTAGTTGTCGCCATCATTCTCGGGTTCCTTTGCAGCCTGTTCTTCCCGGACTGGCTCGCCCGTGTCTTTATCACCTTCAACGGCCTGTTCTCCAACTTCCTCGGCTTCTTCGTGCCGGTGCTGATCTTCGCGCTCATCGCTCCCGCCATCGCGGGCCTGGGCCGCGGCGCCGGCAAGTGGCTGGGCATCACCGCGGGCGTGGCGTTCGGTTCCACCGTCATCTCCGGCCTGATCGCCTGGGGCACCGGTAGCGCGCTGTACCCGAAGCTGTTGTCGGGCAAGGACCTGATCACCAACGTCGCGGACCCGGAGGAGGGCGGCCTGACCCCCTACTTCACTGTTGAGATGCCGCCGCCGCTGGCGATTATGTCCGCGCTGCTGCTCGCGTTCGTGGTGGGCCTGGCCATGACGGCGGTGAAGTCCGACAACCTCTACAACGTGCTGCAGGAGCTCAACGACGTCGTGCTCAAGGTCGTGGTCACCTTCGTGATCCCGCTGCTTCCGCTGTACATCTTCGGCACCTTCCTGGGCCTGGGCATGAACGAGAACTTCGGCGACACCATGGCCGCCATGGGTGTGGTGCTGTTGCTGTCCGTGGTCATGACCCTGGTCATCGTGCTGCTGCAGTATCTCGTGGCCGGTGTGGTTGCGGGCGTGAACCCGTTCAAGGCACTGAAGAACATGCTGCCGGCATACTTCACCGCGCTGGGCACCTCATCCTCGGCGGCGACCATCCCGGTCACCTACGAGTCCACGCTGAAGAACAACGTGGACGAGGACGTCGCCGGCTTCGTGGTCCCGCTGTGCGCGACGATCCAGCTGTCCGGCTCGATGATGAAGATCATGCTCTACGCGCTGTCCATCGTCTACATGGCCAGCCTGGACATCTCGGGCGGTCAGATCTTCGGCTTCATCCTCCTGCTGGGCATCATGATGATCGCGGCCCCGGGCGTGCCGGGCGGCGCCATCATGGCGGCCGCGGGCCTGCTGCAGTCCAACCTCTGCTTCGACGATTCGATGCTCTCGCTCATGATCGCGTCCTACATCGTCGTCGACTCCTTCGGCACCGCCGCCAACGTCACCGGCGACGGCGCGGTCGCACTGATCGTGAACAAGTTCGCGTCGGGCAAGCTTCACAAGCAGTCGCCTATCGACGAGCCTTCGGTCGCCGCCACCGGCTCCACCGCCGTGTAGCAGTCCCCTGCTCCCGCGCTGAACCGCCCTCCGGGGCGGTTTTCTTTTGCCCGTGTTTCACGTGAAACAATGGGCTGTCACTGTATTGGGAGGGTCCTCACTGTAAAAAGAGACGGCGTCACTGTAAAAACAGAGGGCGTCACTGTAAAAAGAGAGGGAAAAATGGGCTCTCACTGTAAAAGTGAGCGCGTCACTGTAGAAAGTGAGGCCCAATAGGTTTCACGTGAAACATTGCCAGCTCCCGCACTGCCCCGCGCCCGACGCAATCGACTACCCTCTTGCGCATGCCCTTCGAGATCGTCACCACCCACTTCGTGGCCCACGAGCGCGACCTCGAGGAGGCGTACGAGCTCTACCGCGAGCGCATCGAAACGAGTGGCGCTGTCATCTCGGCGGTCTCCCCTCGCCCGCACCCCATCGAGGACGAATTCACCCTCTGGGACCTGCGCTGCCAGGCGGCCTACGACAACCTCCCCGCCCCGGAGCAGATGCGGCTGTACGAGCTCAACGCGCTCGTGGACTTTGCCACCACCAACCGTGACAACGCCTTCGAGAAATTCTTCTTCGAGGACCACGACGCGCCGACGCACCTCCCCGCCAGCCTCGGCGGCCTGACCGACCTCACACTCCGCGACGAGCCGCACGGCACCTTGTCGCTGACCACCATCGTCTACCTCGGCTCACCCGAGCACATGCTGCTTGCGCAGAAGCTTTTCGACGACACCGTGGCCGACCTCAACGCCGTCGCCTACCAGCCATACGTGGCCCCGCTCGAGGGCACGGAGCACGCGGCGCTGGTCGGTCCCCTGTGGCTTCGCGATGCCACGCTGAACATCATCGGCAAGGGCGACGGGTACTTCTCCCCCGGCAAGGAGGCGTGGGCGGGGTGGTTGTTGACGTCGGATGGACCGGAGGACGTCGATAGGCAGTTGCACGAACGCATTGACGCCGACGCCGTGGTGATCACCCGCGCGGTGCAGGAGCCGTTCTAGCAGCGAAAAGGCACCGGCGCGGAGGAAGGGAAACTCCGGGCCGGTGCCTTTTAGGGTGCCGCGCTTACGGCGTCATCTGCGGGCTCAGCGGATCAACCTGCTCCGGAGCCTCTGCCCCGCCCAACGGGGAGTCGGAGACCTCGGCGCCGCCGAGCGGCGAATCGGTCATCTCGACGCCGCCCAGGCCGGTGTCGCCGGATGCGGAGCCGCCTGCGGAAGAGCCGCCGGACATGGAGCCGCCGGACATGGAGCCGCCGGACATGGAGCCGCCCGCGGAACCGTCAGACACCGAGCCACCCGCGGAGGAGCCGCCCGCGGAGGAACCGCCGGACACCGGGTCCTCGGAGGACACGGCACCGGACGGGTTCACCGCGGTGGTGTCCGTGTCGCCGTCGCTGTCGTTGCAGGCGGTGAGGCCGGCGGCAGCCAGCACGAGTGCGGTGGCCGATGCGGCAATACGAGTGTTTGCAGACATGATTCTCCTTCTCGTGTCGGATTCATCCCGGGGTGTCTCGCCCGGATCACAAGCTTTCTACGGAGCCTGTCTGCGAAACGCTTGTGAGCGGAGGGGGAACTGACGTACTGCTTCGTAGCAGAACAATAACCCGGTCCCTGCGCTGCAGGAACCGGGTTATTTGGAAGCGCGATTTACATCGGCAGGCCCGGGATCGCCGGGAGGGAAACGCCCGGGATGGAGCCGGAGAACGCCGCTGCCGCGCCGAGCAGAGCGACGAGGGCGAGCGGCACGCCGATCAGGACGCCCAGGGCGGAGGAGCGATACTCGCTGTCCTCGTGGGTCAGGCCCTTGATGCAGACACCGGAATCGGTGGAGCTGCCGATGCCCGCTTCTTCGTAGACTTTGTCAAATGCCTTCTCGAGACGCTCCTTCTCTTCTGGAGTTCGGGCTTTGTCGATCTCCTGCTGGATCTCTTTCTGCTCCTTAAGGCACTTCTGGTACCACTCGGAGGAACCCATCTTCTCGTCGCCTTCAGCGGCGAACGCCGGTGCAGCGAGGACGGACACGGACATGGTTGCTGCGAGAGCAGCGGACGTGATGCGCTTCATAGTGTTCTCCTTGTGTAGGTTTGGTTACCTGTCAAAGAGTTAACACATGTCTAAAAGACGCTTTCAACCGATTCGGCGAATCGTTTTCAAAATGAGACAAAAAGGGGCACCACCCCAGCAGGGACGGGACAGACAGAAGGGCCCCTATACCGGCAGCTTCGGCATATTCGGGAGGGAAACGCCCGGGACCATGCCTGAAGCCGCGGATGCTGCGCCAAGTAGCGCCACAAGGGCGAGCGGGACACCGACCAAGACAGCGATGACACCGCCGCGGTAGTTCGGGCTGTTGAGCATGCTCTTGATGCACACGGCGTCCGGATTGGAGGAGCCGCCGTTCTGTCGCAGTTCTTCCTTCTCCTTCTCATTAGCGGAGCCCACCAGACCACGGCAGTGCTGGTAGACCTCAGACGACGTCTTCTCGTCCTCCGCCGCATGTGCCGGCGAGGCCAGGACAGACAGGGGCATGGTTGCTGCGAGAGTCGCGATGGCGATGCGCTTCATGGGGTTCTCCTTGTGTTGGTTGGGTTACCTTGAGCAAGAAGAACACGTATCCATGAAGTGCTGCAGGGCAACTCAGCAGAATGTGTCCAAACCGAGATATGACAAACGGCCCGCCCCACGATGGGAGCGGACCGTAAGAAGCTCAGGCGAGCCGAATTACATCGGCAGGCCCGGCAGGGCCGGGAGGGAGAAGCCCGGGATAGCGCCGGAGAACGCTGCTGCTGCGCCGATCAGGGCGATGAGGGCAACCGGGACGCCGATCAGCAGGCCCAGGATGCCGGGCTTGGTGTCCGGGTTGTCGATGAGCTGCTGGATGCACTCACCGGTGGCGTTGTTGGAGCCCTTCTCCTTGCCCGGCTCGGCCTTGTCGCCGTCCTTGCCGGTGGTGGCCTTGCCAGCGGTGGCCTTCTTCTCGTCCTTGCACTTCTTGTACACCTCGGAGGAGCCGACCTTCTCGCCAGCCTGGTCGCCTTCAGCCTGGGCGGAGCTGCCCTGGTTCTCCTTGGCCGGGGTGGTGTCGGCGTCGGCCGCGAAGGCCGGAGCGGACAGTGCGGACAGGGACAGGGTTGCTGCGACTGCAGCGGTGGCGATGCGCTTCATGGCAATCTCCTTAAGTAAATCGGGTACCTGCCAGTGATCTGACACGTGTAAAGAGCGTATCGCCCACCAGTCACATTGCGTTACACGGGGTTACCCTGAACACATGGGAATGATGAAAGAGATTGCTGCAGTCTTTGGCGTTGCCGCACTTGTGGGCCTTGGTGGCGCGGGTGCCGTCTACAACGCCATCGATGCCCCGGAGCGCGACCACTTCACCGTCCAGGCCGCGGGCGCGCCGAGTGCGACTATCGACGACCCGCAGGACGTCCTCACCCCCGAGGACGAGCAGCGTCTCCAGCGCGATACCGCCAACATCAACGCCGCCGATGTGGTCACGGATTTCCATTACATGGTGTTCGAAACCAACCACGAGAACATCCTCGACGACGTTGAGGAGCTCCTGCGCTCGCAGTACCCCGAGCTGATCGACCAGTCCAAGGGCGAAAACGGCCGCCCCGCCGACGGCGTGCTCATTGTGGGCGTTGGCCTGGATCCGCGCCAGGCGTTCATTTACGGCGGCGACGATGTCACGCAAGAGCTCATGCTTAACGACGACTCGTATCGCGAATCCCTGCTGGATGCCATGAAACCCGGCGTGGAGGAAGGCAACATTCCCTCCGGCCTGTTCCGCACGGCGAACTTGGCCATGGACGCGGACGGGCTTTCGGACCGGAAGTTCAGCAACGCGAAAAACGACCGCGGCGGGGCGATCGTCGGCGCCGGCATGGGCGGGTTCGGCGCTGCCACCGCGGTTGGTGCGGGTGTGGTGGCGGTGCGGAGCAATCGTCGTAAGGCAATTGCGAAAGCCCGCGAGGACTACGAGCTTGTCACCCACGAGTACACCCGCCTCGCGGGCCGCCTGGACGAGGTGGACGTGCGGGCGAACTCGCTTTCCTCGGCGTTCGCGGACGAGACGCTGCGCCGCCAGTGGGCCGAAGTGCGCGACCGCTTCCTGGGCATGAACGAGATGGTGCACGGCGCGCAGGGGCTGAGCTCGATCAACATGGACGACGACAAGGACGTGTACAAGCACCGCAGGCAGCTTGCCGACGCCGCCGAGTCCGTGGACCACGTCTCCAACGCCGAGGACAACATCGACCGCCTCTTCGGCGTCGAGCACGGCGATCCGGCCGCGCGCCGAGCGGACCTGAGCACCATCCGCGAGGACGTGCTGCGCGCCCGCAGCGATGTGAAGGATAGCGGGCTGCGCCAGGAGCTGGACTATTTGATGCAGCGCATCGAGGCGCTGGATGCCAACCCCTCCTCCCCCACCTACGTGGACGACTTCGTGCGCGTGCTCGGCGATTACCGCGTGATCCTGGACCAGGTGAAGAAGAAGCAGTTCAGCGACGTCAAGGAGCGCGAGAAGCTCACCGCGCCGGCGGTGTACGAATCCGGGTTCTGGTACGGCGGGTACGTCCCGTACGTGCACATGCAGGCCTGGCACGAGTCCAACGTGAAGGCGGATCAGGCGGCATCCTCGAGCAGCAGCTCCGTGTCGTCCTCGGGATTTAGCGCCGGAGGTGGCAGCTCCAGCTTCTAAAGGTGTGATTTGCAACACATTTCGCTTTTCAACTTTTCTTTAATCAATCCGTGTTTATACTTAGACACGGAGAAATTCGAAGCGCGGCCCGCCACCTAAGAACACGAGGTGGCGGGCCACTCCTTTGTGCGGGTGTCCGCTTAAAAACGGGTTAAGTAGCAAAATGTGTGTCCGGTCGGCGTGTCGTCGGTCGGACACTTTTTGTGCTATTTCATGGGGCCTTTTCTGGTTCGTATCGAGTGGTTGTATTCGGTTGGGATAGCGTTGTCGTAGAAGGCTGGTCGTCCTGTTTCTTGGTCGGCTTTGTTGTGGTCTTCTTCGGCAAGATCGTTGACTTTGGCGAGTTGGTCTTGTCCGAAATTGCACTGCCTGGCGATCGTGAGTGGATCGTCAGGCAGTTGCGTTTTTGCATACAGGCACCACTCGAGCATTTTTCGTTGGCGTTCTCCTGACCTGCCGCGGTGTGCATCGGCGATGCGTTTGAGCTGGGCGTTGATGCCACCTTCGAGGCTGTTGGTTGTTGAGACCCACCGGTTTGGCTCGAGTGCGTTTTTGGGCGGCTGCAGGTAGGTAAACAGCCATCCTTTCCGTGAGAGGTGCAGCAGGGAGTTGTATGCCTTGCGAACTCGCAGGTGGGTCCATTCCCACTGGTGATTCAGCGTGCGCCGTTCTTTTGGCACGGGGGTCTTTTCGTCGAGGAATGCTTTATAGACCTGTCCGAAGTCGTGGAGACGCAGTGTCCATTCGCGTGCCTGGTCAAGTGTGGTGATGCGGGTCAGTTTCAACGCCAGTGCGTAGATCGCCTTGCCCGCGTCGGTGCGTGGTTGGGTCGACGTGTAGCGACGGATCGCGCGTTGGGCATGGACTAGGCAGCGCTGAATGAGCGTGTTTGGCCAGCACGCTTTAATGGCGGTGAGTGCTCCTTGTCCGCCGTCGAGGACCACACATAGTGGCTCGGCGATCTTTTTGAGCAATTGGGTGTAGGCGTGGGCGGTTTCGCTTTTCGCCCAGTGCCATGCGATGACGTGGTCATAGCTGGCCGCGACGAGGAGGCAGCCAGCGGCGGTGTAGGTACCGTCGATGAAGATCTGGTCATAGACGCGGTGAGGTTCACCATCGTTGGGCACATCGATGAGCCAAAACGGCGCGAATCGGCGATCTAGGGTCCACCGGCTGATGTTTCGCAGGCGAGCGACCTCGGCCAATGAGGCGGTGCAAGTCGCATAAGAGATGAACGCTTGAAAGTCGCGAGTTTGGGTGTGATCGGTGCGGCGGCGTGTCGTCGAGCTGCCGCAATCTGGGTTTTTGCACCGCCACCTGGTTGTGCCTTTGGAAGTGGTGCCATTTTTCTTCATTTCCCCAGCGCATACTGGGCAACGTGGTCTGTTTCTACTCACCCAGAAAGCACACCAATCCCCGACTAGCACATGAGGATGCCATTCCGGTGGATTGAACGAGAATCGAGCATATATAAGGTGCGAAACCTTATATACGGCCGATTTATGCCGTCTGAGCAGTGAGGACTGCGAAAATCAGACACACATTTTGCTACTTAACCCTTAAAAACGCCTAAGAATAGCGGAATCCCCTCCGCCTACTCGCACTCTAAATGGGGGGGTGGGTGAGTGCTCAACCGGTCTCGGGGGGGATGGACCGTGGGCGGAGGGGCCCAAAAGCAAATATAGACTATCGGCCTTAACGTGTCTACATGTAGAGCGAAAAAGTTTCTCGGTGCAGGTGGGAGGGGGTTATGGGAAGATAGCCGGCATGACCATCCAGGCCCGGGCGCTGACGTATAAGCGTGAGAAGGAGCAGTCGGCCGCGATCCGCCTGCTGCACGCGGACAACGCCCCGGTGCTGCTGGCAGTCGTGGCGGAGCACTTCCCACGCGGCGCTGAGGCGAGGCCGGCGGAGCAGCTCTACCAGCTCATGGCGGACGACTTTGCCGTGCTGCGCGGCACCTTCGAGCTCCCGAAGACTCCCCAGGCGTACTGCAACGACTGGGTCAAAGCCGGGTGGCTCGTGCGCAAGTCCGGCACCAAGGAAACGGGCGAGACGCTCGAGCCGAGCGAGCAGACGCTTACTGCCCTGCAGATGATGGACAGGGTGAGTGCGCCGCGCTCGGCGGTGACGGCGAGCCGGGTGGCGTCGATAAGCAATGCCCTGCAAGCGCTCGCGCGGGACACGGACCCAGACATCGACTCGCGCCTGAAGCACCTCGAGGCCGAACGCGAGCGCATCGAGGCGGAAATTGAGCAGGTGGAACGCGGTGAGTTCGAGCTGCCCTCCCCCGCCACCGTGCGCGAACGGGTGGGCGACATCTTGGGCCAGGCGAGCGCGATCCCCGGTGACTTCGCCCGCGTGCGGCACGAGCTGGAAACGCTGAATACGCAGCTGCGCCGACAGCTGCTGGACCCGGAGGGCTCGCGAGGCGACGTGCTGGACGAGATCTTTGCCGGCGTGGACCTGATCGGCGAATCCGACGCGGGCAGAAGCTTCAACGCGTTCTACTCGCTGGTGGTGGACCCGGAGCGCGGCGCGTGGCTGGACACGTGGATCGGGCAGGTTCTCGAGCGCGCCGACAACACGGCGATGACGCCGGAAGAGCGGGCGAAGTTCCGCACGCTGTTCCGCGACATGGAGGACGCTGGCTACGAGGTCAACCGCATGATGACGCGCCTGGCCCGCAACCTGCGCAACTACGTGGCCAGCGAGCAGTTCGCCGAGGACCGCCGCATGATCGAGCTGCTGCGCGACACCCGCAAGCTCGCCGCCGACGCCGCGGAGCGCGAGGAGCTTTCGGCCACGCACAAAATGGACACACCCTTGCAGCGCATCGGCATGCAAATCGCCTCGGTGGCGCAGATCAAGCTCGCGGACCCCGGCGCGGAAGTCATCACCACCGAGGTGGAGGCGTTCGAACCCGGCGAGGGCGACGCGGAGGCGCTCTACCAGGCGGTACGCGAAAGCGAGATCGATTTGGAGGAGCTGATTGCGGCTGTTGGGGAGACGGTCGGGCGGGCCGGAGGGGCGTCGATAGGCAAGGTGCTCGAGCGCCACCCCGCCACCCAGGGCCTGGGGTCGGTGGTGGGCCTGGTGTACCTGGCCCTGAAGCACGGGGTGCGGCGAGACGGCAGCGAAGAGGTGCGCTTCGAGGAAGACGATGGGGGCATTCGCTTGGCAACGGTCCCGCGGTGGCACTTCGACGCAGCAGCAGTAGAGGAGATGCAATGACGGAACCGCTGTGGACGGGCGACACAGGCACCCTGTCCGAGGAAACGCGGCGCGCCCTGGTGGACCTGCTCAAAGGCCCGCTGATCACCGCCGACCGGAAGAAGGAGACGTGGCACGCCATCACCACGGACACGGAGACGCTGCGCTCGCGGCTGCACGACGTGTTTTTGGAGCTGGTGGTGGACGAGGACGCCGGCATCGCGTTCACGCGCCACGTCCGGCCGGACAACGAGGACGTGAAGGTGCCGCCGGTGCTGCGCACGGAGGCGCTGACGCACCTGCAAACCGCGATCCTGCTGCAGCTGCGCCACGAGCTGGGCATGTCCACGCCGGGCGAGCGCGTTGTGGTGGGCGAAGACGAGCTGTACGGCGCAATCAGTTACGTCCGCGCGGTGGATAACCGGGACGAGTCCGGGTTTAAGAAGCGGTTCACCGCGGCGGTGAACACCATCCGCAAGTACAGCCTGCTCACCGACACGGAGACGGAGGGGCGCTGGGAGGTCTCCCCTGTGCTGCGCCACATCTTCGACGCGGACACGGTCCACGCGCTGCGCGAGGAGTACCTGCGCCTGGCCCAGGAAGGGGAAGAACAGTGACAGAACAATTCCGTCTTGCGCGCGTGCAGCTGGTCAACTGGGGCACGTTCGACGGCTACTACGACATCCCCGTTGGCGAGCGCGGGTTCTTGATCACCGGCGCGTCCGGCTCGGGCAAATCCACACTTATCGACGCGTTTTCCGCCGTGCTCGTCCCTCCCGGGAAACTGCGTTTCAACGCCGCGGCGCAGCAGGAAACGGGACGCGACAAGGGGCGCAGCCGCGTGTCCTACATCCGCGGCGCGTGGCGGCGCAGCGAGGACCCGGCCACCGGCGAGATCCGCAGCCAGTACCTGCGCTCAGGCGCGACTGCCAGCATTGTCGCGCTGACCTACCGCGCCGGCAGCGAGGTGCTCACGCTCGCGGCGATCTACCGCCTCAACGCGGGCCAGCAGCAGGAAGCGCAGGTGAAAACGCTCTACGGCATCTTCCCCAGCGAGGTGGATGTGGACGGGTTCGTGCCGCTGCTGCAGAACTCCCTGGACAAGCGCAAGCTGGAGGCGAAGTACAAAACCGCCGGCGTGACATTTACGGACCAGTACTCCGTGTTTGCCAACCGCTTCCGCTCCAAGCTGGGCATCGGCAGCGAGGAAGCGCAGATGCTGCTGCACCGCACGCAGTCCGCGAAATCCCTGTCCAGCATGGACGAGCTGTTCCGCAACTACATGCTGGACGTACCGGGCACGTTCCAGGTCGCGGAGGACTCCGTGGCCACGCACGAGGACCTGCGCCAGGCGTACGAGCGGCTCGAGGACGTGCACCAGCAGATTGAGACGCTCGCTCCCCTGCCTGGCCTGAACACCAAGCTCAAGGACGCGCAGGCGACGCAGGAGAACACCGCTGCGCTGTCTGCCGCCCTGCCCAACGTGCGGCGTGCGATTGAGGCGAAGCAGCTGCGCGAGCGTATCGACGTCAGCTCCGCCCAACTCGCCGCCCTCGAAGTGCAGGCGCAATCCCTTTCTGCGAGGAAGGAAGTCCAGCAGGAGGCGGTGCAGCGCGCCGCGGTGCAGCGGGAGCAGGTGGCCGGGCAGAGCCTGGGCGAGATCGAGCGCAACATCGCCCGCGAGGAACACCAACTTTCTGTACGGAGCGCGAAGCTGCGCGAACTGGCGGCCCTGGTGCAGCTGGACGGGGCGTTGGATACCGAGCGCTTCGCGGAGCTGAAGGCCCAGGCATCGGCGGAGCTGGCGGCCGCGCCGGAGCAGGAAGAACGCCTGCGCGAAGAGTGGTTCAAGGCCCGAAGCGAACACGAGAGGCTTGCTGGCGCGGAGGCGTCGGTGGGGGCGGAGTTGGCGTCGTTAGGCAACCGCTCCTCCAACATTGACCAGCGCTACGTGGAGGTGCGCGCGCAGCTGTGCGCGGATACCGGGCTGACGGTGCGCGAGCTGCCGTATGTGGGCGAGCTTATCGACGTGCTGCCCGAGCAGGCCGAGTGGGAACCCGTGATCCAGCGCCTGCTCGGCGGGTTTGCCGCGACCCTTTTGGTGCCGGCGGAGCGCGAGCGCGAGGTGAGCAGCTGGGTCAACGGGCGGCACCTCGGGATGCGGCTCGAGTACCGCACCGTGCCCGAGGGCGTGGAAGTGCCGCGCGGGCCGAGAAACCCGCTGAGCCTGTTCCATAAGGTGCGCGTGGTGGAGCACCCGATGCGCCCGTGGCTGATGCTTATGCTGAAGACGACCTTCGACTACGCCCTGGTACGCACCGTGGACGAGCTGGAGCGGCAAGACCAGCGCGCGGCCACCATCGACGGGTTGGAGCGCAACCCGGCCGATAAGACCGGCTCCGCCCGGTACGTGAAGAACGACCGGCTGCGTCTGGGCGAGCGGCGCAACTACCGCCTCGGCTCATCCAACCACGCAAAGGTGGAGGCGCTGCGCGCGGAGCTTGCGGAGGCGAAACGCGCAACGACGGCGGCGGGCAACCGTCTGGCGGAGGTGCGGCGCAAGCAGGAGGCGCTGGCCAGCGACGTTGCTAAGGCCCGGGCTGTCGACGCCATGGAGTGGGCCAGCGTGGACACCGCGAGCGTCGAGGAGCAGTTGGCGGGCCTGCGCGCGGAGCTTGAGCGGCTCACCTCCTCCCCCGAAGCCAAGGAGCTGGAGCGGGCGTGGCGTGAGGCCGTCGATACGTTGAAGGCCACTGAGCAGGAGTTGCGCGGCGTGCGCGACGAGCTCGCGGTGGCCAAGCGGGCGCTGCAGGACGACCAGGCGCGGCTGAAGCGGATCGAGGCGGAGCACGTGGAGGTGGACCCGGCGCTGGTGGAGCAGCTCGAGACGATGCTTGCGGCCACCACGCGCCGCTTGACCCCGGAGAATCTAAGCGACAGCGCCTTCAAGGTCACCGCGCAGCTGGACGCGCAGGCGAAGCAGTCCGCGAAGACGATCACGGAGTCCAGCAACGCCGTCGTGAACATCCTGGCCAACTACAAGTCCCAGTGGTCGGCCGAGTCCGCGGAGCTGCAGGCCACGGCCGATTTCGCCGGCGAGGCCATCGCGCGGCTGGAGATGCTGCGCTCGGACCGCCTCCCGGAGTTCCGCGGCCGCTTCCTGGACCTGCTCAACGGCCAATCCGTGATGCACCTGAACACGATTTACAAGGAGCTGCAGCGCGCGAAGGGCGACATTGAGACCAACTTGGGCCCCATCAACGCGTCGCTGCGCCGCTCCCCGTACACCGAGGGGCGCTACCTGCAGATTGAGGTCCGCGACAACCGCGACCGAGTCGTGCGCGACTTCCTGCAGGACCTACGCGAGGCGACCGCCGGCAGCTTGAGCGAGGCGGACGAGAAGACCGCCATCGAGCGCTACCACCGCCTGGCCAAGATCATGGACCGCCTCGGCTCCTCCGAGCGCGCGGACCGCAGCTGGCGCACCGTCGTGCTGGACACCCGCCGCCACGTGAAGTTCGTGGGCAACGAGGTGGACGCCGAGGGCACGGTGCACAACACGCACGTGGATTCCGCGTCGTTGTCCGGCGGTCAGGCGCAGAAGCTGGTGTTCTTCTGCCTCGCCGCGGCGCTTCGTTACCGCCTGGCGGGCGTGGACGCGGACGTGCCCCGCTACGCCACCGTGGTGCTCGACGAGGCCTTCGACCGCGCCGACCCCGTGTTCACCCGCACCGCGATGGACGTATTTGAAAGCTTCGGTTTCCACATGGTGCTGGCCACGCCGATGAAGCTGATCAAGACCCTCTCCCCCTACGTCGACGGCACCATCGTGGTCCACTACACCGAGGACCCCGTCGCGCGTTCCACCTTCGAGCTCATTGATACCCATGCGCCTGCCTGACCAACTGCCCGTCAAGTTCAACATGGAGCTTTTGCTTCTCGACGAACCTTCGGCCGTCTCCGTTCCCCTGCATCCCCCAACACGCGCGCAGGTGCTTGCCGACGAAGCCGCCGCCCGCGCATTCGTCCGCGCCTGGCAGGCATGGGAGCCTGCCGGAGAGGTGGAGTGGGCCATCCGGTCCTGGGCGGGGCTGGGCAAACAGGACGTGCCGGTGAGGGTGACGCTGTCCGGGTGGGACCGCGTGGCGGAGGTGGCCGGCCGCGCCGGGGAGGTTGCGCTGGCCCGCGAGCGATTTGCGGTGTTGGTTGGGTTGTTCCCGGATTGGCCGGAGTTCCGGGAGCGGGCGGCGCACTCGTGGTCATCGTGGCTGGTGTTGGAGGATGACGACTTCACCCGCCTGTGCCTCGCTCTGCGATGGTTTCACGTGAAACCTTCGTCCGGCCTGCGCGCCCGCGCCGTGCCCATCGAGGGCCTGGACACCAAGTGGATCGCCGCCCACCGCGGCCTGCTGCAGCGCCTGCTTGGTGTGTCTGACCTGGGGTTGGCCGAGGGCGACCGGCTAATGCGGGTGCGGTTCCTGGATGGCGCTCTTGCGCCCGCGCCGGGTTTGGTGGACGTGGCCGTGCCGTTCGGGTCATTGGTGTTGCCGGACGGTCTGTTGGTGATCGTCGTGGAGAACAAAGAGACGTTCTTAGCACTCCCCCAGGCGCCCGAGGGTTCGAATGCGGTCCTGGTGTGGGGCTCCGGGTACACCGCCGGCGCGCTGCCAGAGCTGCCGTGGGTGCGCGCGGCGCGCCGGGTGCTGTACTGGGGCGACGCGGATGCGGACGGCTACGCCATCCTGAACGCGCTGCGCACCCGCCTGGCTGCCGACGGCGCCCCCGTCCCCGTCGTCAGCGTGGCCATGGATGTGGAGACGGTGGAGCGGTTCCTGCACCTTGCCGTGGCCGACCCCGGCGACACGACCCGAGTGCTCCCCCACCTCACCGACGACGAGGAACGCGCCCGCCGGTTCCTGGTCGCCTCCGGTGCGAAGCGTCTGGAGCAGGAGCGCGTGTCCTTGGAGTGGGCGTTGGCGATACCGGAGTTTGCGGCGGTGTGGGGTGGTACCGTCGGCGGTACCACTACCGTCGCAGGAGTAGACGATGACTGAACGCTTGTCGGATAAATACACCTACCAAACCTTCTGGTCTGAGGAGGACGGTGAGTACGTGTCCACCGTTGCCGAGTTCCCGTCCTTGAGTTGGCTCGATGAGGACGCCCAGCGGTCGAGTGCGGGTCTCCGAGCGCTTGTCGCCGAGGTGATCGCAGACATGCAACAAACCGGTGAACCTATCCCCCAGCCGTTCGGTCAGCGCGACTTTTCCGGACGATTCAATGTGCGAGTCAGCAGCTCCCTTCACCGCCGGCTTGCCATGGATGCCGCGCGGGAGGGAGTGTCCTTGAACGCGTGGGTGACGCAGAAGCTCGCGAGCGCGTAGACGGGAACTTCGGTCGGGGTGAGTGCTGTCCGGGTCAATATCCAGCCCCACATGCTTGCGTGGGCACTGGATAGCACTGGCCTGCCGGAAGCAGAGTTGGAGAAGCGGTTCCCCAAACTTTCACAGTGGCACTCGGGTGAGGCTCGCCCAACGCTGAAGCAGGCGAGGGAGCTCGCGAAACTCGCCCGCATTCCTTTCGGCCGATTGCTGTTGGATGAGCCGTCGGGTGAGCGAGTGGGTGTGACGGACTTTCGGACCGTCGGGAACAAGGCGATGGGTACCGTGAGTGCCGATTTGCGGGAGACTATCCGCTCGAGTCAGAACAGGCTCGCTTGGTACGCTGATTTCGCTGCTGGGGAGGGTATCGCACCGCCGACGATGTATGCCTCGGCCACGACCGAGCAGGATCCGGCTGAAACGGCAGAGCGAACTAGGGAGCATCTTGGTTTCGAGAGAGGCAAACCACTATCGGGAAGCGACAAAGTAGCCGAGCTCGCTGCTGCCATGGAGGAAGACGGAATCTTGGTGGCGAGAAACTCGATCGTCGGAAACTCCACCGCAAGGAAGTTGGACGTCGGTGAGTTCCGAGGCTTCACGATCGAAGACGACGGCTACGTCTTGGTATTCGTTAACACCTCGGACGCTAAGACTGCCCAGTTGTTCAGCTTGGCTCACGAATTGGGTCACGTTATTCTTGGGCGCACTGGTATCTCTGATCACTCTGAGCATGCGGACGTCGAGCGTTGGTGCAACCGGTTTGCGACCGCGGTGATTGCTCCGCTGGAGGCAGTGGAGCAGGACCCCACCTCACGCGCAGAAGCTAGAGACGCGGCCGGGTTACTCGAAGCACATCCATCCGACAAGCGTGAAAGCGGGGGCGCTCCCCCATCTCGCACAATGGTGCGCTTGCGCGTAGGCAGCCGTTTCTTCGACTCGATCACTCATGCATGGAGCCATGGGCAAATTGCGGATAGCGAAGTGTCCCGCCACCTCGGCGTCAGCACTTATGCGTCACTCTTTAAGCTCGTGAGCGCGTAAGACAAAGTACCCTTAGCCACTACTTGCCCTGCAAGCCCCGCGTTTGACCTTTATCTTCATCCGCATGGGAACCTTTATTTCTTTCATTGAGGCGATCGCGGCTGTCGCCGCAGCGGTGCTGGCCGCCATGGCTCTGCAGACATCGAAGCAGGCCAACGAGCTTGCAGAGAAGACTCGCGACGATAGCCAAAAGTTCAAGGACGAGGAACGCGAGAAGGACGAGGAGCAACGACGCAATGCGGTTGCCATGAGCGTCTACGCCTACTGGGCGAAGCGGGACGACAACCAGTGGGGAGTGGTGATCAGTAACAAGGGGCCGCGTGCGACGGTGGTGAAGGACTTCAGGGTGGAGGTCAAGTGCAAGGACAAGGAGCGGACCTGCCATGAAACGCACCAGATGGTCGCACTCCCCGTGGGCGAGTTCTTCATCGAGCACAAAACGACGAAGTACGGCTGGGGCAACCTCGTCTCCATCAACGAGAACGAGCGGTTCAAGCCCGTGGTGTACGCCAACACGTGGCGCGTGGACAAGATCAGCTTCATCGACCATCTCAATGAGCAATGGACCTACACGCCTGAAGCCGGTTACACCCACCAGCCGGCCAGCTAGCTCAGGAAACCATCGCCGCGTTTCACGTGAAACGTCACGCCACTAACCCCCGCTCAAACACCCGTCCGATATAAACCTCCCCCGTATCGTGCGCGCCGGATAACCTGCCTAGTATGTCTTCTCCCACGCAGGAAGCAGCGCAGGAAGCGCGCACCGACAACGCGGCGAACTCCACCGCCTACGCGCCGGGCCTCATGGTGAAGGTCCGCGACGAATTGTGGCTGATCACCAGCGTCACACAGTCCGTGGACGGGTACCTGCTCAAGGTCCGCGGCCTGTCGGACTACGTGCGCGACACCACGGCGAGCTTCTACACCGCCATCGACGACGTGGAGGTATTCGACCCCGCCAAGGTGGAGGTCGTCCCAGACCGCTCCCCCGGCTACCGCACCACGCGCCTGTGGCTGGAGACCACCCTGCGCCAGACCCCCGTGCCCCTCTACCAGGAGGAGCTCTCGGTGGCGGACCAGATGCTCATGGATCCGCTGGATTACCAGCTCACCGCTGTACGCAAGGCGCTTTCCGACGACAACCTCCGCCCCCGTGTCCTCATCGCGGATGCCGTCGGCCTGGGCAAGACCCTCGAGATCGGCATGATCCTCTCCGAGCTGATCCGTCGCGGCCGCGGCGAGCGCATCCTGGTGGTCACGCCGAAGCACATCATGGAGCAGTTCCAGCAGGAACTGTGGTCCCGCTTCGCCATCCCGCTGGTGCGCCTGGACTCCACCGGCATCCAGCGCGTGCGCCAGATGCTGCCGGCCAGCCGCAACCCGTTCACGTACTTCCCCCGCGTGATCGTGTCCATGGACACGCTGAAAAGCCCGAAGTACCGCGCACAGCTGGAGAAGGTGCGCTGGGACGCGGTGGTGATCGATGAGATCCACAACGCCACCAACGTGGGCACCCAGAACAACGAACTGGCCCGCACCCTCGCGCCCACCACCGAGGCGCTGCTGCTGGCCTCCGCCACCCCGCACAACGGCGACCCGGAGAGCTTCAAGGAGATTCTGCGCCTGCTGGACCCCACCGCGGTGCTGCCCAACGGGGAGATCGATAAGGACGCCGTGTCCCGCCTGCTCATCCGCCGCCACCGCCACAGCGACGAGGTGGCCAGCGTGGTCGGCGAGCAGTGGGCGGAGCGCAAGGACCCCATCAACATCCCGGTGGAAGCCTCCGCGGAGGAAAACGCCGTCGCGGGCGAGCTGGAGCAGACCTGGATCCACCCGGATAACGCCAACGCCAACCCGGCCCAGGACCGCCTGTTCCCGTGGACGCTCGTCAAGGCGTTCCTCTCCTCCCCCGCCGCGCTCGGCGAGACCATCGAGAACCGCCTCAAACGCGTCCCCCAAGCGGACATCAACCAGCGCGAGGCTCTGGAGCGTCTCCAAGCACTCAATGCAAAGGTCACCCGCCAGAACTCCAACAAGTACGCCGCGTTGGTGAACTACCTGCAGGAGATCGGCGTGGGCAAGGGCAAGAAGACCAGGGCGGTGGTGTTCTCGGAGCGTGTGGCCACGCTGCATTGGCTCAAGGAGAACCTGACCAAGGACCTGAAGATGCCGGCCGGTTCGGTGGAGGTCATGCACGGCGGGCTCTCGGACGAGGAGCAGATGCGGCTTGTAGACGAGTTCAAGCGCGAGGACTCCAAGCTGCGCATCCTAGTCACGGGCGATGTGGCGTCTGAAGGCGTGAACCTGCACACGCTGTGCCACAACCTGGTCCACTACGACATCCCGTGGTCGCTGATCCGTATCCAGCAGCGCAACGGCCGCGTGGACCGCTACGGGCAGATGGAGCCCCCGCAGATCGCCGCGCTCCTGCTGGACACGAAGCAGGGCGGCTACGTGGGCGAGCTGCATGTGTTGACCAAGCTGATCAACCGTGAGAACGAGGCGCATGCGTTGCTTGGCGACGTTGGCTCGCTCATCGGCAAGCACACCGTTTCCGGCGAGGAGGATGAGATCCGCCGGGTGATCCAGAACCAGGCCGGCTTCGACGAGGTGGTGAAGACGCCGGAGCAGGTCGCAAGTGCGGATGCGCAGTCTGAGGAGGATCTCATCGATCTGTGGATGTCGGGCTTCGGGCTTGACGACGAACCTTCGGAAAGCCCCGCTTCCGACCCAAGTGCCCCGCACACCACCAGCCTGTACGCCTCGGAGATCAGCTACCTCGAAGACGCCCTGAAAGAGGCCTTCTACGGTGCCCCGGAGAAACCCCTCGGCGCTAACGGTGTCGCCTACGAGCTGGGCAAAAACGGCGTCGCCGAGCTCGCCCCGCCGGAGGACCTGCGCCGCCGCCTGGACATCCTGCCGCAGGACTATCTGGCGGACCGCAAGGTGCGCGAGAAGTTCCTCCTGGCCACCAACACCGCGGTGGGCAACACGATTCTGCGCAACGCCCGCACGGGCCAGGACGGCTCCACGTGGCCCAAGGCCCACTTCCTCGGATCACTGCACCCGGTGACGGATTGGGCCGCCGACCGCGCTCTGGCGTCCCTGTCTGCCGGCCAGATCACCGCTATCGCGGGCGAGGTGGACCTGCCCACCGTGCTGCTCATGGCGACCCTGACCAACAAGCGCGGCCAGGTGGTCTCCCGCGCCTTTGTCACCGTCGCAGGCGGCATGCTGCCCAAGACCATCGAGGACCCGGTTGCTTGGCTGCGCAGCGTCGGGCTGACTGAAAACGCCATCAACCCGGAGACGCTCACCCTGGCAGACAACGCGCAGGAGCTCGTCGCAAAGTCTGTGGAGATCGCCGGCAACCAGCTGCAGCCGATGATGGCCGCCGCCCGCAACCACGCAACAAGCCGCATTGAGTACTGGATCGACCGCGCCGACCGCTGGCAGCACGCCAAGGACGGCAGCCAGACCACCGTGCGCGCTGGCCGCTCGGCGAACCTCATCGCCGAGGAACGCGCGCTGATCGCCTCGCTTGAACCAGACCGTGAACTTATCCGCCCGCTCGTCCTCGTCCTGCCGAAGGAGCAGTAGATCAATGGCTACCTACGACTCAATCATCAACGTCGATGAGTGGATCAGCGACCACTACTTCACCACCGACGAGACCAAGGGCGAATCCTTCACCAAACGCGTGAAAAACCGCACCAAGGAGTGGGCACAGCTGGAGGAGGAATCCAACACCCCCTCCCCCATCAAACGCTTCCAAGTCGAGCGCGGAGAGCTCCAGCAAGCCTTTGCGACGCAATCGCCTACCGACGCCCTGGTGCGCACCGCATTCAGCTACGGCGCACCCACAGCGCAGACCTACACCCGTGCAGGCGAGAAGTTCACCTACCAGGGCTGGGTGGGCAACGCCGGAACCCTGGTGGTGATCAGCGCCGAGGCGAACGAGGACACCACGGAAGAAGACCTGACAACACTCCCGATCACCGGTGGCATCGCCGCTGAGGGCAAGGAGCCCGAGAAAGCGAAGGTGTCCAAGCTCGTCGGCGACCTGTTCCTCGCCGCCGAACCACCCGAGTTCATCGTGGTGCTTGCCGACGCGTGGGCAGTCGTCGCCGAGCGCGAGTCCTGGCCGCTCGGGCGCTACCTCGCCGTGAACCTGCAGTTGGCCGTCGAGCGCAACGACACCAAGAAGGCCGGCGAGCTCGAGCGCGTCGCGGTGATCCTTGCTCGCGAGAACCTTGAGCGCGCAGCGGACGGCACCACCTGGTGGGCCGAGACCCGCGAGGAGTCCCAGCAGCATGCCGTGAAGGTCTCCGGGGACCTGCGCGACGCGGTGCGCGAATCCATCGAGATCATCGGCAACGACGTTCTCGATCGCCGACGGGATCAAAACCTCTCGCTCGACGGAGTCGATGGCAACGAGCTCGCGCACCAGTCCCTGCGCTACCTCTACCGGATCCTGTTCCTCCTCTTCGCCGAAGCCTCGCCGGAGCTAGCCATCCTGCCCACCGGCGCACCGGAGTACGTGGAGGGCTACGGGCTGGACCGCCTCCGCGACCAGATCCTCAACCCGCCCGTGACCGACAAGGCGCGCCGGGGTACCCACCTGTACGACTCGTTACAGCTGCTGTTCACCCAGGTCAACGACGGACACGAGCCGCACGAAGTCGCTGGTGCCGACGAGGACGCGCAGAACGAGGGCCTGACCTTCCGCAACCTGGAGGCGGACCTGTTCAAGCGGGAAGCCACCTCGCTCATCGACGAAGTGAAGCTCTCCAACGACGCACTCACCCGCGTCCTGCAGAACCTTCTCCTGTCGAAGGTTTCCGCCGGTAAGGATCGCGGCTTCATTTCCTACGCCACCTTGGGTGTCACCGAGCTCGGCCAGGTCTACGAGGGCCTGATGTCCTACCACGGCTTCATCGCCCAGGAAGACCTCTACGAGGTCGCACCGAAGGGCGACGCCTCCAAGGGCTCCTGGGTGCTGCCCACCCACGCCGCGGACTCCGTGCCGCAGGACAGCTTCGTCATGGAGACCAGGCAGATGGAGGAAGGCGGCACCTCCAAGGTGCGCCGCGAACATCCGGCCGGCTCGTTCGTGTTCCGCCAGTCCAGCCGCGACCGCGAACGCTCCGCATCCTTCTACACCCCGCAGGTGCTCACCGAATTCACCGTCGGCCAGGCCATCGAGGTGCTCCAGGAAGAAGACCGCATTGAAACTTCTGACGACGTACTTAGCCTGACCATCTGCGAGCCCGCGATGGGCTCCGGCGCCTTCGCCGTGGAGGCCGTGCGCCAGCTCGCGGAGCTGTACCTCAAGCTGCGCGAGGACGAGCTAGACACACAGATCAACCCGGAGAAACGCGCCGTTGAGCTGCAGAAGGTCAAGGCCCACATCGCCCTACACCAGGTCTACGGCGTGGACCTCAACCCCACCGCCGTGGAGCTCGCCGAGATCTCCCTCTGGCTGGACACCATGACCAGCCAGCTCAAGGCCCCATGGTTCGGCCTGCACCTGCGCCGCGGCAACTCGCTCATCGGCGCGCTGCGTTCGACCTACTCCACCGCGCAGCTGAAAAAGCGTGAGTGGCTCAGCTCCGTGCCGCGCCGGGAGCCGGTGCAAAACCTCGCGGAGGCCATCGACGCCGGCGAGACTCGCGACCTCAACGCTGCCGGCCGCATCCACCAGTTCCTGCTCCCCTCCTCCACCTGGGGAGCCGCGGCGGACGCCAAGGACCTGAAGAAACTCGCCGCCGACGAGATCAAGGCCATGAAGGCGTGGAGACGGTCTGTCACCGGAAAAGCTCCCACCAAGGAGCAGGCGAAGAAACTGACCAACCTCGCCGCACGCGTGGAGTCCATGTGGGCGATCACGCTTTCCAAGATGCGCATTGCGGAAGACCAGATCCGCCGCGACATCGACATCTGGGGCCGCGAGACCGAGCACACCGCCAAGAACGTGCGCCGCGAGCAGATTGAGCGCGAGCTGCTTCATAGCGCCGAAGGTGCCTACCTGCGCCTGCGTCTAGTCATGGACGCCTGGAACGCCCTGACCTTTTGGCCACTCACGGCCGCCGATGAGCTACCGGATTTCGAAGAGTGGATTGCCACGCTTACCGACATCTTGGGCAAGGACATCACCTCCCGTGACGCCAGCCAAACCCAGCTGGGAAAGGGGTCGAACTGGGACGAACTCACCGTCATGGAACACACCGACATTGAGTTCTCCGGTGCTCCGAAGATGGCCACCGTGCTGGCCAACCACCCATGGCTTAAAACCGTGCAACAAGTCGCTGCCGAGCAGGGCTTCTTCCACTGGGACTTGGACTTCGCTGCCGTCTTCGCCCGGGGCGGCTTCGACCTGCAGGTGGGCAACCCGCCGTGGGTGCGACCGCGTACCGACCTCGACGCGCTCTACTCCGAGGCCGATCCCTGGTTCTCGCTCGCGCATAAGCCGACCCAGGCGGAGAAGAAAGAGCGTCGGGAACAGTGGAACGAGGATGAACAGACGCGTGAGATTGTTTACTGGGGCCTCGGAGAGTCGGTAGCGACATCTGCGGTTTTGACCGATGTGACCCGATATCCGCACCTCGCTGGTCAGCAACCAGATCTCTACCGCGGATTCATGGAGCGGACGTGGGGCAATGCTTCCGATCTGGGAATTACTTCACTCATCCATCCCGAGTCGCACTTTACGGAGAAAAAGGCGGCTCCTCTGCGCCGTGGTGCGTATCTGCGGCTACGGAGGCATTGGCACTTTGTTAATGAGCTTGTTCTCTTCGACATTGCGCACATCTTCTTCTACGGAATTCATACGTATGCCTGGCCACGAACCTCGCCCCGATTTCTATCGGCTGTCCATCTCTATCACCCGAAAACGGCTGTTGAGTCGTTACAGCACAATGGACGTGGGCCGAAGCCCGGTTTCAAGGACGAGAACAACAACTGGGATCTGCGGCCGCATAGAGATCGGATTCAAACCGTGGACTCCCGCACCCTGCAGGTTTGGCACTCGATATTGGAGGACGATTCCGTCACCGCAGGCGAAGCGCGCATGGTTTATTCGGTGAACACTGACGCATCGGTGGTTCTTGAAAAGCTCGCTGCGTCGCCACGAATTCGAGATCTCGGATTTCAGTTCTCTAGGGGATGGGATGAATCTATCGACAGAAAAGCTGGATATTTTGATACCGGGTGGGAACGCCCGGAGAGTTGGCGAAGCGCAATCCTTCAAGGACCACATCTTGGCGTATCGACTCCGCTCTTCAAGGAACCCAATCCGACACTAAAAAGCAAGGGTGACTGGAAGCCGATCGATCTCGAAGAAGTCGAACCGCGATTTATACCGGCGACCGCTTATCAGCCGGTTCTCTCCACGGACAATTACGACAGTGATTACTCACACTGGACTCTAAACGAAGGGAAGAGCAGCGCGCGCAATTTCTTCCGAATTGCTTGGCGTCGAATGGGGGCTATGACTGGGGTTAGGACCCTCTATCCCGCCGTGATCCCACCAGGCGCAGCGCATGTTAATGCGGTTGAGTGTGGAGCAGTCACGCAATCGGATTTCGAGACTGTGAGCACGGGGGCAGTGCTATCGAGCATTCTCGCTGACTTCCAGATAAGAGCTTCGGGAAACTCAAATCTGTATGGCAGGGTGGTAGAGAACCTTCCATTGCCCGATATGGGCGTGCTGAGAAGCGTTGCCGTCGCGAATTACCTTCGCCTCAACTGCCTTACCGAAGCCTATGCCCCGTTGTGGGAGGAGGTTGTGGGGGAACCTTGGGGCGTCGATACGCCTTTGCGTAAGGATGAGGAGCGGCGTGCTGCGCAGGTGGAGATTGATGCGATTGTGGCGTTGTCGTTGGGTGTGACGGCGGATGAGTTGTGCATGATTTATCGGACGCAGTTTCCGGTGATGCGGCGTTATGACCAGGAGGATCGGTTTGATGCGAATGGTCGGAAGGTGCCGAAGGAGATTGTGAAGGCTGACGCGAAGTTGAAGGACAGCGCGGAGTTGTCGGTGGCGGATCGGACGTGGACGCATCCGCAGTCGGGTGTGGAGTACGTCTACGAGTACCCGTTTAGGCAGCTGGACCGGGAGGCGGATATGCGGGAGGCGTATAGGAAGTTTGCGCAAGCGAAGAGGGCATAGTTCAAAAGTCGCAAAGTTTGACGAAAATATGTTCGGAATGCTCCTGTCGGTTGTCAATCAATTCTGTAGCGTATGCGCGAGTCGAAGGGAGTCAAGCGATGAGTGTTGCGCAGGTTCGTAATCAAATTGAACGAAAACGTAAGCAAAGGTTGGATGCCGAAAAGAAGTTAGGTGAGTTTCGAAACAAGGAGTCTTCAAAATTCTCCGAGGCAGTCAAACTTCGCCAACAAGCCGACAAAGCTGCAAGTGAATCGACCCGCAAGAGCAGATTGCGCGAGGCCGAACGCAAAGAGAGGGATGCTATTTCCGCTGGAAAAGAGGCATCCTCATGGCAGAGAAAACTAGATACCCTTCGTAAAGAGGAGGATCGGTTGCATACGAGGCTCAATAAAGAGGAGAAGGCGGAAGCCGACGCGCTGGCGCGACAGCGCCAGCGCGAGCAGCGGCGGGCGGCGCAAAAGGCTGAAATGCAGCAGGCATCAATCTCGAGAAGGATTGAATCGACTGAAAAATCTTTACGCGAAATTGCGTCGAGGATACCTTCAGTTAAACCCGAAAAGCTTCGGGTCTTGCTATTGGGAGCCGCTTCGAGGGGCGATCTCCGCGTATCACGAGAACAGAGCCGCATCCGCGCAGCGGTTGAATCAGCGTTGCACCGTGACCAGATTGAGATTGATGCGCGTCCTTCTGCGACACCGGGTGACCTACTCGACGGGCTGAGCAAATTCCGGCCCCATGTTGTCCACTTTTCTGGGCACGGAAACTCAAACTTGATTCAGTTTGAGGATGATGAAGACGACCTACATGACGGTGTGGTGGTGACAGCTAGAGCTTTTTCAAGCGCGATACAGGCGACCGATTACTCCCCTACCCTTGTTGTTCTCAATTCCTGCAGCTCGGCCCCTCAAGCCGCGAAGCTAGTCGAGGAGATAGTCCCTTTTGCTATCGGAATGGCCGACAGTATCGATGACGCTGATGCCATCAGTTACGCCGCGCGCTTTTACGCGTCTGTTGCGAATGGTGAAAGTATAAGATCAGCCCACAGTTTGGGAAAGGTGGCTCTTGAACTGGCTGGACTATCGGGTGCTGAACTACCGACTTTGTGTTGGGCCGAAGATACGGACCCTCGGAAGGCCCATCTTGTCAAGCCTATTTAGAACCCTAACGGATGTCTTTGTCATCGCCCACTGTGCCAATGGTCGACCGGGTCCTATGCCCCGTTGTGGGAGGAGGTTATGGAGGAGCCTTCGGGATGTCGATACGCCTTTGCGTAAGGATGAGGAGCGGCGTCTTGTGCAGGTGAAGATTGATGCGAATGGTCGGAAGGTGCCGAAGGAGATTGTGAAGGCTGATGCGAAGTTAAAGGGCGGCGCGGAGTTGTCGGTGTTGGATCGGACGTGGACGCATCCGCAGTCGGGTGTGGAGTACGTCTACGAGTATCCGTTTGGGCAGTTGGATCGGGAGGCGGATATGCGGGGAGGCGTAGGCACGGTTTGAGGGTGCTTTAGGCTGGTTTTCACAAGAATTCTGGTGCGGTGAATTGATGGACCATACAGAGACGGCAGAAATGAATAGTCTGAGTTTTGCGCAGAAAATGTTCCTTAAGGATGCTTTAGGGTTGAGTTCTGGTTATGTTCTTAGCCTTTCGCGGAACGATGTCCGAGACCTTTTTACAACGGTGGGGATTGACATCGAAAATGACCCACGCTTTGAGTGGTCAGGTATGTCAGCAGGAAAACTCGTGAACGAGTTCTTCACGCAGGCAAATAATGGCGAGGTGGCTCGTGTTTTGAGTGCACTTGCTGAATTACCGGATCGCGCATTCTTAGATGCGAGAATAAATGCGGAAGACTTCAAGGCCGAGGTCGATTCGATTTTGTTCAAAATCGGTGAAACTGGAGCTTCTCCGGCAATGAAACGCGGTAACTCAACAACTAAAGCGTGGGATACCGGAAGCATTGTAGAATTGACTAGAGTTTTGGTAGTACCTGACATATTCGAACGCGTTGAACCCCTGTTGCGTTCTGACCACCAGCAGCAGGCGATAGAAGAGGCGTTCAAGCTCGTCCGAGAGCGGCTGCGGTTGCTTACCGGAGAAGAAAAAGCTTCTGAGGCGTTCGGGCCTAACGGACAAAGCGACAAGTTTTACAGCGCAGTTTTTGGACTTGAGGAGCCGATTAGGGAACTCGACTTAAGAGTCAGGGATCATTGTGTGGGTGTAGCTCACACACAACTCGCGATTCAAAATTTCCGCAACGTTCTCTTTCACACTCCTTACAGAGATAGCGAGGCCCGACAGACCCTGCAATACCTCGCGCTCGCAAGTCTTGCGTTCGAATCAATCTCTACGCAGTTGCCCCTTACAGTTGCGACTGAAGTTCGCGAGTGGGTGAAAACGAAACGAATGAGCTACCCGAGCGCTAGAACTTTCTATCGCGATTTCGAGAATGTGAAATGGGCTTCAGACTTTCCGGAGGATATGAGCAAGAGGTTGAATGAGGTGAAACGGCCGGTTCTAGAGGTTTTCATCTCATCAGCTGATTTCACCATTGGCTACAACGCTTCCAACATATGGCTTATGTGTTTCCAGCTTGTCGCAGATCAAATAGGCTCGGAGGATCTCGAAAGAATCGCGTCCAAACCGACTTTAGACCCGTATGGCCACGATCAAATGGCGGGGTGGGATGAATTTGTTAAATCGATCGGACCTGTTGAGTGAGCTTCCGAACTACTAATGCGATGTGGTAAAAGAGCCTTCAGTGATGACGGCAGTAGCTCCCTTTCGGGCCTATTTCAGCTCCCTTTCGGGCCTATTTCACCAAAAATGTTTCGCTGCCGTAAGTGCGATGGCGACCGAGTTGTGCATGAGTTGCTTGGTGTGTGTCGGTTGCGTCGTTATTTTCGGGAGGATCGGTTAGCCGCGAATGTTCGGAAGGCCTGAAAAAAGACTGCAAAGGTCAATGCAGGTTTGAAGGGCGGTGTGGAGTTTGCAGTGGAAAATCGGACGTGGACCCGTCCCCAGAAGACGATGGAGCCTGTGTGCGAGTACACATTTAGGCCGCTCGACCGGGGAGGCATCTACAGGGGGTTTGCACGGTTCGACTGAGTCTTTCCTTTACCCGGTGTTGGATCACGCGGCGCGGGCTCGCGCTGAGGGGCAACGTGGCACCAAGGCACTGCTGCTGTACCCCATGAATGCGCTGGCGAATGACCAGGCGGACCGCCTGGCCAAGCTGCTCACCAGCGAGCCGGCGTTGGCTGGGGTGACGGCGGGTATTTACACGGGTGAGTCGAAGGGTAGCGTCCGCAAGGTCACGCGGGATTCGTTGATCACTGACCGTGACCAGATGCGCGCGGATCCGCCAGACATTTTGCTCACCAACTACAAGATGTTGGACCAGCTGCTGTTGCGTGAAGAGGATCGGGAGATCTGGAAACGCTCCGCAACCTCGCTGCAGTACCTGGTGTTGGATGAGTTCCCACGTACGACGATGCGCAGGGGGCGGGAGGCGTATGCGCGGTTTGAGGGGATGGGTTAAACGCCCAGCAAGGAGAGAAGCACGAGCGCATCTGTCTCGTCAAGATCAGTGTTGTGGGCGAGCATCTCGACCTGCACTGTAGAACAAGCGTTCCACAGTGCAGGTCGTTGGTGGCGCGCTGTTGGCTATTATTCGGGGCTAGAACGATAACCCAGCGAGCTGAGGTGATTGACATGGCAGTTGAAATTAAGACCACAAACAACAAGGAACTCTCGGAGAAGAAACGAGACTATCTCGCTGCTCTCCGCAGGTCCACAGGTCAGCCTTCTGCGAGCATTGAAGAACTACGTATGCTCGCCCACTCGGGCATGCTAGATAAGTCCGAGCGAGCCTTGTACGACGATTTGAGCGTCGTATTGATGCTGTTGGGTGAGGGACAACTTGAATCTGCTTGACGAGGCTGCGCTGTTTCTCGATGAAGTGAGAGAAACGCTTATCGACGCACTCCCACTCGCGTCTGAGTGGGACATTTGCACAAAGGCGTGGCTTAACTCCGACACGAACATCGTTGTAGGTGAATTTGATGCCCCGGTTATCCACGGTGCCGGTCAGCTTGAAAGCGAAGTTGATAGCCAAGACTACAGCCAGCTATTCCGCGTCATCGTCCGCTACGAATTAACTTCCGATTCCACCGGCAAGTTCCTCGCCGTGGAAAGAAGTAAATTCGAGCTGCGGGTAGCTACGTCCCCAGGCATTCGGTTTGAATACGAACGGGGATATACCAGCGCTCCATGCGCCCACATTCATTACTCGGGAGTCACTGGATTGCTGAGCCCGGCTCTAATGCAGAACTTCCAGGGGAAGTCTGGAAACCCGAGGAAGAAAGGACGGCTGGAAGAACTGCACCTACCGGTGGGTGGCAGACGGTTTCGCCCGTCGCTCGAAGAATTCCTCTACTTCGTTATCGCCGAGTGCGGGTTTCGGGGCAAACCGGGCTGGGAGCCAATCTTGCTGCAACGGCGGCAAGAATGGTTGTTCAAGCAAACGGCTGCCGCAGCAAGGGACTACCCGGAAGCCGCGGCAAGGTCGCTGGAGGATCTCGGATTCTCAGTCACGCCTCCGGCAGGGTTCTCGCCACGAGTGATTGACGCAAAATGGTAGGGAAAAACTTAGTTAGTAAAGAGCAAGTGGTGTCGGAGGAGGTTGTGGGGGAACCTTGGGGCGTCGATACGCCTTTGCGTAAGGATGAGGAGCGGCGTGCTGCGCAGGTGGAGATTGATGCGATTGTGGCGTTGTCGTTGGGTGTGACGGCGGATGAGTTGTGCATGATTTATCGGACGCAGTTTCCGGTGATGCGGCGTTATGACCAGGAGGATCGGTTTGATGCGAATGGTCGGAAGGTGCCGAAGGATGTGTTGAAGCTGCAGGCGAAGTTGCGCGATGGTGAGGAGTTGTCGGTGGCGGATCGGACGTGGGTGCATCCGCAGTCGGGTGTGGAGTACGTGTACGAGTACCCGTTTAGGCAGCTGGACCGGGAGGCGGATATGCGGGAGGCGTACGCGCGGTTTGAGGGGAGGTACGGGAGTAACGTTCCACTTATCGACTGCGAGTAATTGTTTGGCCGTGGAGTCTTGCCGTTCTTCCGGCCGGAGTTGATTTCGTTTTTAGGTGAGGGGAAAGTCTCGAAGGGACGATGAGAGTAGCATCCTGGCACTTCTTTCTACCACTTCTGGATGTGTTGCCTCTTCCAGATGGGAAAGTCACACTAAAGACGCCGACTGGAATGATATACAGCTCTTTGGGAGAAGCTATGGAGCTCCCTGATGGCGTCGCGATTATCGCCCACCAAATGTTTGCGCAGGACACGACAGGTACTGCTGAGGAAGCCGTATCTGCGTCTATCGCTACCCGGGTTGCATCTACCCAACGGGTCGACGCTCCGTCAGCAGTCCAAATAAGTAAACCTGTCACGGTTCTTGAGGTTGTTGTTAGCCAGAGGTTTAGTAAGACCGGCGATTGGGGGAGGCGTTCTAATCGGGAGGATGCCTTTTCGCATGCGGTGGCAATGGCAAATGAATGGATTGGTGCTTTGTCGCTAGCGTTACAAATGCCACTAGCAAAGGTGCGCGTTGAACTTCTACCAAGTGCTCTTCCAGTCGGAATAGGATTGTTTGAGCCTTGGGAAATCCGCCCCGGAAAATTGGCACGTTTAAAGATCGATGGCTGGATGCACCTAAGGGAAACCCGACCGGTAGTTTCAACGCATCCCCCGCAGCCGGATGAGTTGGATCTGTGGATCGAGGCTGCGCTAATCAACCATGCTGAGAGAGGGCCTTTCGTTCGGTCTTCGGAGCTGCTCGAAGAAGCAATTCGTCAACAGAAAGAAACCGGTGAGTATGAGATCGCAATGATTTTGTATGCAGCCTCGTGCGAATCAGCGATAGACGAACTAGTGCAACATCTGTTGTGGGAACAACAGACGACGCCCCATGAAGCGTCAGAGTTCTTTCTCCGAAGCCGCGCCAAGGCGAAAAAAGGGGGAACGCCTGTACCAGAATCGGTTGTTTCGCTTATGAAGAAGAAAGCGCTGAGCCTCCTAAGAGGTTCCACTTTTGGTCCGAGCGATGAGCCGGAACCGTTTAGACAATGGACCAAGTTCGTAGTTGAGCCAAGAAATCATGTAATCCACGGCGGGAAAAGAGTCACCCGTGAGGAGATTGAGAGATGTGAATGGGCGTTTTTCGTATTCCAGGATTGGGTCAAGAACGAGGTTTTCGCAAGTCGCTCGCGTTTTCCAATCACAACCATCGCGCTCTTGGGTGAAGCCCAACTCGTTAAACGGGGTGAGTGGGAGCGTTTTTCGCCTATCGAACAGTCGCTCTCGCAACTCCGTATTCGTCTTCAAACCTTCCGTCGCTGGAGTGACATGGTTGTCTCGCTACGGAGTAGTCCGACCCTGATAGGTCAGCTGGTAGACCCAGAACAAAGTGTTCTTCAGGTTGTTGTATCCGAGGATGGGCCGAAGGAATCATTCCTAGTGCACACGGGCGGTGCTGTTGTTTCGCGCTTACCACCTGAAATCACACATGAGATTGGGCGGCGCGTGCACTTCAGACCCGAGGCCGGTCCTGTGATCCAGTTGCTGGATTACGAGCTAGATTTCCTTACCGGCCGGGAGGTATGGGAAACCTACCGTTACGAGATGTCTCCCAAACTGCTGTTATACCCATCAGATATCGGATACAAAAATGCTCTTGCGCGATTCGCCGAAGATGGCGAGTGAGCCACGTTGAATGTTGTGCTACCTAGCTATTACCACCGTTGTGCGTATCGAGTAACTGTCTCGGGGGAGAAGTCTGGAGACCGCGTGACTTCGAGGCGCGCGACACTACCAGAGATGTCTGATTGTTTAGACCACGTGTTTAGTAACGGTGTGGTGAGTTTCGGGTAACGCCCGGGTGAGTATCGAGTAACACCCGGGCGTTTAGGTTGGTAGCGGGGGTTATTGGGTCAGTCGCATGTTGGTGCCTTCGAGTGTGATGATTTCGGCGCCGGCGACGAGTCGGTTGAGTATTGACTCGGCGATGACGGCGTCGGGGATGGATTTGTACCACTCGTCGGGTGTGAACTGGGATGTCACGATGGTCGATCCGCGGGGTTCGCGTTCTGCGAGGATATTGAGCAGTTGGTGTGCGGTGGCGGCATCGATTGGGGTGGTGAGGAAGTCGTCGAGGACTAACACGTCTGTGTTGTGTAGGTCTTCGAGGAACGTGATGCGGGCTGGGTCGTCGTGTTTGAGCACGGCGAGGTGGTTGGCGAGTGTGTCGGTGCGGAAGAAGCGTGCGGAGTAGTCATTTCTGCACGCCGCGGTGAGTAGTGCTTGGGCGAGGTAGGTTTTGCCGACGGAGGATTTGCCCAGGATGACAATGTTTTGTGCGCTTTGGCACCATTGGCAGTGAGCGAGTCGGGTGATTTGCTCTTTGTTAATGGTGCGGCCGGGCGTGTAGGTGATGTCTTCGATACAAGCATCGGGATTTGGCGATCGGGATGCTTTGAGCAGTTTGTTGACTCGCCTCTCACGCTTGGCCGCTACCTCTTTATCGAGTGCGTAGAGCACTTTGTCGGAGAAGCTCCAGTCGTCGAATGCGGGATCGGCGGCGATGTCGATGACGCTTTGTCCGAAGGCGGTCATGCGTAGATCGGTAAAGATCGGCAGGACTGATTCGTCGAGGAAGCGGGCGGATGATGATGCTGGTTGCGGGTGGGGCATGGGTTATGCAGATCCTTTCTTGGTGAGGTTTTCGAGGCTGAACTGGGCAGCACCACCGAGGTAGGCGCCGCGGGTGTCACGCGCTGTCGGGGCAGGCGCACCGTCAGCGGGTCTGCCGGTTAATTGATCGATTGGCAGGTCAGCACCTGTAGGTCGTGTGGAGGTGTCTTTGCGCACGGCGGCCATCATGTTTTTCACCGCGGTATACGACACAGCACGCCTTCTGCCGTCGGTGGACACCAAACGTCTGCAGGCTTCTTCGAGGATTGGCTTGTTGGCGTGTTTGCCCATGTTGAGCACGTTGCGGCACGCTTGGTACGCCTGGGCAGGGATCGCTTTAGCTTCGATGAGCTCGGCAATTACCTGGCGGGTGGCCGGCCCGATCTTGGAGGCTTCGCGCAGGAAGTACTCACTTGTCCACAACCCACGGGTATCACCCAGGTTCGCCGGTATGTGGTCGGTGTCGGTGACATACACCCCGCGGGCACGCGCGAGTTGGTGTCTGGCCACACGCTGCCCGGCGTCGAAGACGGCGAGACTGTCACCGGTGATGCGCACATCCACGGTGCGGCCCACCAGCTGGTGCGGTACCGAGTAATGCGCGTTGTGCACTCTGATGTGGAAATTGGGTGCGACTTTGGCGCGTTTCCATTCGGTGCGCTGCCACGGTGTTGCAGGCAGCGCGGTGAGCACGTCGCGTTCGAACTGATCAAACAATGCGCGTCTGCTCGTCGCATTGCCGCGAAACGGCGTGGCAGCGTTGATCCCATCGACCAGGGCGGTGATTTTCGCGTTGAGCTCGTCTATCCCGACGCACTGGTGGCCATCGAGTGCGTGGATGACGTTTTGGGTGACGATCTTGACTGCGGCTTCGACGCTGGCCTTGTCTTTGGGTCGTTTCGCCCGAGCCGGCAATGCGGCGGTGTTGTAGTGCTCCAAAAACTCCTCGTAGGTGGAGTTGACCCGACGATTTTTGTCCGCGGCACTAATCGCGTTCGAGGCTGTCGAGGCGTTATCTGGCACGATGACCTCGGCAACCCCGCCGAAGTACTCAAACGCGCGGATATGAGCTGCAAGCCATGCGTCCTGGCGCTCATCCGCGCACGCGCAGGCGAACACCATGCCTGAATACGGCAGCGAGGCGACAAAGATACTGACCTTCGATCCTTGCCCGCCGGTGGGGTCACACAGCCGCATCTTTGTGCCTGCCCAGTCCACCTGCATCGTATGGCCTGGGGCATGGGTGATCCTGGCGGTCAGCCCAGCTGCATCAACGTGTTGGGCCACAAGCTGGCGAAACCGCTCGTAGCTGTAATACCGCTGGCCTGGGTCCGCAGGCTGTGCGGTGTAGCGGCCCCACAGTACCTGCAGGGTCACCTTGTTGCGCCCGGTGCGTGCCTTGGCGACAGCGTCGAAATCGATCGGGACGAAATCGCCCTGAGCATGGCTGCGCCCGTCGACGAACCAGTCCACCAGCTCATGATCCGCAACCCCACGAAGTTGCTCACGGGTTGTGATGTTGTGTTCCACCAGCGCATCGCGTGCTTTTTGCACCGTGGTGTGCGAGCACCGCAGACTCGAACAGATTTGGCGGACAGACCAGCCTTTGAGCACTTGATCCATTACCGCCCGGTAGTCAGTCACAATCAGACTCCTCTGGTAACGCCGCGTGCCCTGAAGTCACGCGGTCACCAGAATCCTCCCCCGGACTGTTACTGGATGCTCACCAATGCGTTACTCGATACTCACCACGGTGTTACTAGATACGACCGCGTAACAGTCTGATCGTGACTGGCTACCGGGCGGTAATGAAGCACGAGGCGAAAGACTGGTCTGTATTACGAAAGTGAGGACAAATCCTCTGCAATGAGGAGGCGTAAGCAACGGCGGTGTCTTGCTTCCGCGAAGTTGCATCGAACTAGTAACGACGCGCGTACTCCTGCGTGACCAGAGGCCACACTTCTTCTAGGGAGTGGGCAGCCGGTGCGTCGAAAAACACGAAGTCGTGTTCGATGACACGGCCCGCACGGTCGGTTCGACCTTCGGGGTCGTCGAATCGCAGAGCCGATAGCGTTGGGTCGGTGCCATCGAATGCGGCCTCGTAAATGGGCAATGGATCTGAGAATCCTCCATCACGGAGAAATCTGAAGCCCCAGTCCCTCCCCCGGGTAGCCCAAATGAATCTCACGAGTGTTTCCTGACTAGGACACCCTGTTCCTCCGCCTTTGAGAGAGTTGCCTCCAGGTTGAGGAGTGCTGCGCGAAGGTAGTCCCGGTTCTTCTTCGCGTCGTCTTCCATGCGTTTCAACTGATCTGATCCATACTGGGCGGCAGTCGCGATTAGTGCAGCGAGCTCAGAGAGGCTACGGATGTGCTTCAGCCCAGGGATTTTTCGCAGCAACGGGTTCGCCACCGCCACACCGGCAAGAGCCTTCGGCCCGAAGTTGTAGTTGTCAGCGATTTGGTTGAACTGGTACAGCGCCTGCTGGGCTTTGCGTATGGGCAGAATCTTTCGTTCTTCCCAGCGGGAAAAGTGGCCGATCGGAAGCAGCATGGTTAGTGGCACGATTGTATCCAGTCCGATTGTTTTCTCGGTTTTGATCTGGTCGGGATTGAACTGTGCAGAGGAGAGCCGCAGGTAGTCCTCACCGATGGAGACGGCACCGCCCTTTACGAGCTGACCAATGTCCGCCCGAAGCTGGTTGATCTCGTCGCCGGCGTGAAGAACAACAAGGTCTGCGAAGCCGGAGGCAGTGATGTCGGGCAGCAGGTCCGCCTTCGAAAGGGTGAGAACCCAGATGCGCGGGAAATTGACCAGCAGCTTGCCATTCGGGAGCAGGTCCTGGCGCATACGCTGAATCGTCTCGCGGTAGTTGCCAAGGACCGACTTGAGGTACCGGGCTTGGGTGTCGGGGTCAGTGGTGAGCCGTGAGGCGTCGATAAGCAAAAGCGCAACGTCGGACCCCATGAGCGACGCAATGGTGTCCTTCTGTCGCTGCTTCTCTTCCGGTGTTTCAGGAGTAGTTTCCAGCCACTCCCCCGGGTAGTCGTGCCATACGAGGGACATTTCCTTCGGGGCAGGCGCCTTGTCCGAATCAGGATCATTCGGTTGATTGATACGGATGAGGAAGTCATACGAAGTGGTTTTGAACCGTGTTGCCTGCGGAGCACGGTTCAAATCCCGCATGCCGAGGTAGTTCTTGCGGAGCAAAGTGTGCTGAGATGCGTCCCGGGCTGTGACGCGGTAGGCGGTGTCACCGATCGTGCTCGGCTCGGTCATGTGGCCGTAGAACGAGGACACCAGGACCGTCTTGCCACTGCCACTTTCGCCGAATACCGCGAGGTGCTGTGCGGGAGAAGCATTTGTGCCGTCGTTGAGGATTTTGGGCAGAGGCATTCGAACTCCTGGTCAGTAAGAGGTTTTCGCGAGTTTATCGTAGTGGCTTGCTTCGAATGTGTCTGTAGGTATGAACATTTCAACGCTTAAGACGCTTATCGCTGGGAGTCCCCGAACAGGTTTTCTGGAATTGGCGGTAGGTATCTGCTGTGAGTCTTAAAGTGAGCCGTGCATTGTTTCCCGTGGTTGAAAGTGAAGAAGATGAAGCGAATCTTCGGTGCCGTCCTTGTGGCAAGTGTCCTCCTCGCCGGTTGTTCTACCTCGTCCGAAGATGAAGGGGCACCAACCAGCGAACAGCCCACGCAGACGACTGAAGCGGAAACGAAGTTCGCCCAAGTCGGAGACACAATCCCGGTTGATTGCCAAGGGAATAACTGCGCGGGTGAGCTAGAGGTTGAAGAGATCCAGCTCGGTGGGGATTGCAAGACGCGCTTGGTGGACGAGGCCATCCCAGAAGGCATGCAGCTGGTGCAGATCAGCGGTGTTCTTACGGCTGTTGAAGAAATCAAGGACGAAACCGGGGCGGAGATTGGAGCGAGCCAGGAGAATCCTGTGGTGTGGGACTCGGAGCAGTTCAAATCCACCACTGAATGGGGCGGCGGCTGCGATGTCCCGCAGGGCTACGAACAGTGGGGCATCACTCCCGCGAAGATGGGAGAAAAAGTTCGCGGTTACGGCGCGTTCCTAATTACGGATGATGCACAGGTGCTCGGTATTGCCAACTCCAAGTTTGACCTCAAGGAGATAGCCCGAGCGCCAGAGGAGTCGACGAGTTCTGGGGCGCCGTCTGCAACTGCAAGCCCGGCCGAGGCGGCCGAGCAGGCCTCGGCGGTGGAGCCAGAAACCCCGGTCTACGAGGCTCCTGCTGAAGCGGAAGCCCTCGTCCAAGCTCCCTCTCCGGCGCCGCATGAAGCGGAGCCGGTGATCGGCTACACCGAGGCGCCGGGGCAGGTGGAACCGCAGGTGATGGAGAAGCAGATCGCCTCCTGTGGGGATCCGAGCATTCACCAGACGGGCACCACGTTCTTCACTGATGGCACTACCGGCTGGACGGAGAATCGTGCGGCTCAGATGATGTAGCAACCGTGACAGTCCGGTGTGGGCTGATTCCCGAACCTTTCTCGGTGTGTTTGAGAGCACACGATAAGATTCTCGAGGTTTAAGTCAATGTGTGGCGCGCTGTCTGGTACGCCCCACGGCTTATGACAACCCCGATAAGTTTGAGAAAGACAGGGTGACATGGAATTTGAATTGGACTTGGTCAGCTCAGTGGCGCTGACACTGGCGTTGTTACTTTTGGGCAACTGGGCTGCGAGGAACTGGAAGATCTTCAGCAGGTTCGCAATCCCCGGGCCGGTGGTAGGCGGCTTTCTGTTCGCTCTGGTTGTTCTTTTCCTTCGCGAAGCCTTGTCATTCGAGCTCACCCTAGATAACACGCTGCAGAGTCCTGCGATGTTGGCGTTCTTTACGGCCATCGGCCTCGGTGCGTCGTTGAGTCTGATGAAGGCCGGCGGAAGGTTTCTGCTCATCTACCTCGTGGCGTGCTGGGGTGTGGCGATCTTTCAAAACCTGGTTGGCATCGGGCTGGCGAAGGCGCTCGACCTCAACGCGCTGCTCGGCGTCATGGCGGGTTCCGTCTCCCTGGAGGGCGGCCACGGAGCGGCGGCCGCATTCGGCCCCACTGCTGAGGAGCTTGGCGCGCAGGGCGCTACCGCTGTCGCAATCGCTGCAGCGACCTTTGGTCTGATCGCCGGTTCGCTCATTGGCGGACCGCTAGCCACATGGCTGATCAAGCACTACGGGCTGGAGATCAAGACCCGCGAGATCGAAGCAATCGAGGAAACAGGAATTGATGATGCCTCGGAGGTCGAAGAAGGTTCACTTATCGCCACTGCCGCGTTGATCGGATTCATCGTCGTTATCGGTGTGTTCCTGGGGTCCTGGTTCGGTGACGCCACCGGCTACTCGCTTCCCGGCTATGTGGGTGCGATGCTCATTGCAATCGTGTTCCGCAACCTCAACGACAAGTTCGGCTGGGTGACGCTGCACGGCAAGTCGATGTCGCTCATCTCCGAGCTGTCCCTCGGTTTCTTCCTTACCCAGGCGATGATGAGTCTGAAAATCTGGGATCTATACAGCCTTGCGCTGCCACTTTTCATCATCTTGGTGGTGCAGGTTGTTGCACTCATGCTGTTCGTCGTGTTTGTCGTCTTCCGCATGCTGGGGAAGGACTATGACGCGGCGGTGATCTGTGGCGGAATGATGGGTCACGGCCTTGGCGGAACCCCCAACGCTGTGGCCAACATGGACGCCATTGGACGCCGCCACGGACTTCAGTCGCGAGTGGGCATGATCGTCGTACCACTCTCGGGTGCCGTGCTGATCGACATTGTGGCGCTGCCGTGGATCGTGTTCTGTCTCAACTGGGTGGCATAAAGGTTGGAGATGCCCAACGAATGCACTTCAAGATGCGGTGGATGCGCAGCACACAGGGAATTCCCAGAAAAAGTTTTGAGTATTAACGTCACCTGAACTTCTGCTGTGGTTAACTTGGTTAGTCCATTTCCACTCAGTAGGAGTCAACATGAAAATCCGGCTGCTCCCCATCGCTACGGCGATCGCACTTTCGGCCTCGCTCACAACCGCAAGTATCGTTCCGGTTACTGCACAGGCGGTTGCTAAGACCATGGCCGATAAGGCCAACCCAGAATTCGTTTACGCCGGGCCTCTTGGTGTTGCTGGATATCAAACCTTCAATCTACGAGGTATTCCGGCGGACGTAACTGTGTCTGGTGTGCAGGTGAAGAACGAGTTCGGCTACGGGTCCGCCGCCTCTACCCCGGCGGTAAAGGTCGCTGTCAACGACAGATTCGGGTTAACCGCAAATACGGGTCACAGCCCTGCGTCAACCGATGGCACAGTCAGTTCCAACTTCGATTTCATCGTGACGTATTCGGACGGAAGCGTTTCAAAGTTCAGCCAGGAAGTCCGTTTCGCCCCAGAGAACCAGGCTAAAGCTTTCAACGCCTACTTTGAGAACAGGAGTTTCGATGCTGGTGAAACCACCGAGCGCAGTCTCTCCAGCGTGCCGAAAGGCGCAAAACTAAGTGTGGTCAGCGAGCCGGATGGCTGGTCAGCTTCTGTAGTGAAAGGCAATATGCTGGCTGTAACGGCGCCGGCTGAAGCAACTCCAACCGGTGGCATTTTTTGGGAGCCACCAAAAATTGAATTGTCGGTTGTGTACCCTGACGGATCTTCCGAGATCGTGGAAGTGGGCGTGGTCGCAGTTCTTACTGAAAAGCCGAAGCCGACCTCGGTGGTGACGCCGACTTCCACACCGAAGCCGACTGTGACTTCGGTGGCGCCGGATAGGCCAACTGCTACTCGAGTGGTGACCCCGACGCCGACTACGACCCAGAATGAGTCGGCAACGCCGAAGCCAGGTGCCACCGATGAAAAGGGCAGCAGCACTGGAGCAATCATTGCAGCCGTAGTGGCGGCCCTGGCGGTAGTAGGAGCGGGAGCTTTCGTGGCTCTCAACAACCCGCAGTTGCGGGCGACCCTCCCGTTCTAATTATCGAGATAACCATCTGACTCTGAGGCGCTTTCCATCAGCTGGGAAGCGCTCAGAGACTAGATACAGTTAAGCCCGTGTCTACCCTCATCCCCGTCCACGCATCGGAGCATGTCCTAGGGGGCGTGTCCGAATACTTGGCCACTGCGTTTTCGCTTGCAAACCCGGAGACGTCGAACGCGCTGAAGGCGTTTTTGGAGGACACGGAGCGCGGCATGTTCCACGGTCCGTACGTACGCACCCGGTTGCCGTACGCGCGCGCGATTGGCTGGGACGGGATTCTGGATTGGATGCCAGAGTGGTTTACGCCGTACCACCACCAGGCGGAGGCGTTCCGCAGGCTGCGCAGCAGGGATGAGCAGGGGGTGCGACGTCCGGAGCCGACGTTGGTGATCACGGGTACTGGCTCGGGTAAGACTGAGTCTTTCCTCTACCCGGTGCTGGACCACGCGGCGCGGGCGCGAGCGGAGGGACAACGCGGCACCAAGGCACTGCTGCTGTACCCCATGAACGCGCTGGCGAACGACCAGGCGGACCGTTTGGCCAAGCTGCTCACCAGCGAGCCGGCGTTGGCGGGGGTCACGGCGGGTATTTACACGGGTGAGTCGAAGGGTACCGTCCGCAAGGTCACGCGGGATTCACTGATCACTGACCGTGACCAGATGCGCGCGGATCCGCCAGACATCTTGCTCACCAACTACAAGATGTTGGACCAGCTGCTGCTGCGTGAAGAGGACCGGGAGATCTGGAAGCGTTCGGCAACGTCGTTGCAGTACCTGGTGCTGGATGAGTTTCACACGTACGACGGTGCGCAGGGCACGGACGTCGCACTTCTGCTGCGTCGGTTGGGGCTGATGCTGAAAGCACACCAGCCGGAGGGGTTCCTCGGCGAGTACGCATCCAATCCGCTGGGCAGGGTCACGCCGGTGGCGACATCGGCAACGCTCGGCGGCGAAGACGACACGCAGAAGGTGCTGGACTTCGCGGGCACGATTTTCGGGGAGCAGTTCAGCGCGGACGCGCTGGTCGGCGAGCGCATGCTGACGTACGAGCAGTGGGTGGACGAGATCGCGGAGACTTTCGGGAGCCACTCCCCTACTCCGCTGCCGGACATCGACCAGATCAAGCAGATCAACAGCACGATTGCGGACGATGCTTCGGGCCGCGACTACGCGGACGTGGTGCTCGAGGTCTTCCGCACGCAGCTGTGGGATGCCGGCGAGACGCTGGAAGAGATCATTGCGGCGTACGCGGTTCATCCGCTGACCCGGGCGCTGCTGGAGGCGGCGAAAAACGCAGCTCCGCTTATCGAGCGCGAGGGCGAGAAGGAAACGACGGTGCCGGCGGCGGTACTCGGCGAGATTGTGGTGCGCAGCCTCAAAGAGGGCCCGGCACGCGAGTTCGTCACCCACCTGCTCACCGCGATCGCACACGTGCGAGCGCTGGCGGGCGAGAAGTACGGCTTCGGTGGAAAGCGCCTGCCGGGTGTGGAAACGCACCTGTGGCTGCGTGAGGTCTCTCGCATCGAGCGCACGGTGACGCCGACTGAGGACGGCGAGGTGTTTCGCTTCGCGGATGACGGCCAGCTCGGCGGGGACGACGCTGCGGTGTGGCTGCCAGCGATCTACTGCCGCGAGTGCGGGCGCGCCGGATGGATGACGGCGTTGGAGCCCGGCACGGACGCGGTGGTGCTCGGTGGCGGGGAGATCCGCAAGGCGAGCGTCGATAAGCCTGAGCTCGTGCGCCCCCTCATCGATGCCACCAATGAGTACCGCCGGGCGCTCAAAGACGGCAAGGAGATGAAGGAGTACGGCGACGATGAGGGCAAGCGGGCCCTGATGTGGTTCCACACGCAGACCCGCACGCTGTCTGCGAGCGAGCCGGACGAGCGGGAGCGGGCGGAGGGCCTGTCGGTGCCCGTGATCACCTACGCCGGTCTCGACGCCGGCGAGTATGCCCGCGAGCAGGTGTGCCCGTCGTGCGGGGAGACGGACACCATCCGCTACATCGGTTCGCGCGTGGCCACGCTGCTGTCGGTGGGGCTGTCCAACCTGTTCGGCATGCCGCAGCTGGAGCAGGAGGAGAAGAAGACCCTCGTGTTCGCGGACTCCGTGCAGGACGCGGCGCACCGTGCGGGGTTTGTGCAGGCCAGGGCGCGCGCGTTTGGTATCCGCGCGTTGATGCGCAGCGTCGTCGCAAGCTCCGACGATGGAGGACAAGGTGAGGTTTCCGTGGCGCAGCTGCCGCTGCGGATCCTCGAGCGCGCAGACGCCGCTGAGGACCCGTTGCGTGCGCGGTTTGAGCTGCTGCCCCAGGAGATCGCGGAGACGCCCACGTTCCGCGCGTTCTGGGAGAAGGACGCTGACGATGCGTCCCGGCGCGCGGCCACCGCGGCGGTGCTGGAGCGCCTTGAGTTGGACGCGGCGCTCGAGTTCGGCCAGCAGGCGGACCTGCCGCGTTCCCTGGTGTCCACCGGTGCGCTCACTCCGCGGGTGGATGTGGATGACGCGGTGCTGCTTCAGGCGGCGGAAGAGGCGCTGTGCAGCATCGAAAGCGGCCTGTTCGAGGTGGTGGACGCCACCGACCCGCAGGTGCGGCTGCGCTGGATGCGCGGGCTGTTGGAGCAGGTGCGCGCACGCGGCGGCGTGTACACGCCAATGTTCAAGTCCTACCTGCAGGACGACGGCAACACGTGGCGCCTGCACAACCGCTACGCCAAGGCGCGTGGCATGCGCCGGTTTGCCAAGGGCGGTGCGCCGGAGTTCCCGCGCTCCGGGCCGGCGGTAGATGACAAGGACCGCGGCGTGACCCCGCTGGGCAGCCCGCGCGGGCGCTACGCGCGGTGGACCTCCAAGGTGCTGGGGATCGGCACCCACGACGCGGCGACGGTGCTCACCAACGTGTTCCGCGAGCTCGCCCGGCGCGAGGTGCTCATGGCCGTGTCCACGGACACCGGCGGCACGATGTACGCCATTGCATCGCAGCAGGTGGTGGTGGCCGGTGAAGGTGAACCGGCGATGTTGCAGTGTGGGGTGTGTCATGCACCGTTGGGCGTCGATAGGCAACTGCGCACCTTGCTTCAGGGCCTGCCGTGCCCCACGCCCGGCTGCCCCGGCGAGCTCGAAGAGGAGCCGATTGAGGCGAACTACTACTCGCAGCTGTACACCTCCACTAACCCGCGCGCGGTGGTGGCGCGCGAGCACACCGGGTTGATCCCGAAGGAGGAACGCCTCGCGCTCGAGCGGGCGTTCCGCGGCGGCGCCGAGGCACCGAACGCGCCGAACGTGCTGGTGGCAACGCCGACGCTGGAGATGGGCATCGATATCGGCGACCTGTCCACGGTCATGCTCGCCTCGCTGCCCACCACCGTGTCCTCGTACGTGCAGCGTGTGGGTCGCGCCGGGCGCCTCACCGGCAACTCGCTCGTGCTCGCCTTCGTGCAGGGCCGCGGGAGCATGCTGCCGAAGCTGAACCAGCCGCTGTCCGTCATCGCGGGCACCGTGGTGCCGCCGGCGGCGTTCCTCTCCGCCACCGAGATCCTGCGCCGGCAGACCACGGCGTACTTGGTAGACACACTGTCGTTCCGCAACAGCGGGCTGGATGTGAAGTATTCGCGCGACGTGTTCAGCACCCGCAAGGTCTCGCTGGTGGAGGTGCTCGGCGAGGACATCGCGGCCGGCGTGGAGGACCGCGTGGACGCGTTTTTGGCCACGGTGGCAGGGTCCGTGGACGCGGCCACCATGGACGGGGTGCGCGCGTGGGCGTGCGGGCAGGGGCCCGACTCGCTCACGGGCGAGATGGAGCGCACCCGCAGACTCTGGGACGGCGAGGTCAAGGCGTTCACCACGCGGCTGAGCACCCTCCAAGACCAGCTGAGTGCGCTGGATGCCAAGGTGGACCCGAACGCGGGTACCGAAAACGCCGACGCGGAGCTGGAGCGCGACAAGCGCAGCACGAAGGCGGCGTACCATCGCACCGCCAAGGACCTTAACGACATCCTGCTCGGTGAACACTGGATCAGCTCCATGGAGCGCTACGGGCTGCTGCCCAACTTCACGCTGTTGGATGATGCGGTGGAGCTGTCCGTGGTGGTCTCCCAGCTCAACCCGACCACCATGCAAATCGACCCGGACTCCTTCGAGCTCTCCCGCGGTGTGTCCTCCGCGCTTCACGAGCTCGCGCCGGGCAACACCTTCTACGCCCGCGGCATCGCCGCTACCGTGGACGCGGTCGAGGTCGGCTTCAACGGCGCGGACATCGAGCGGTGGCGCCTGTGCCCCGAGTGCTCCTACGCCGAGCCCGTGCGCGAAGGGGCCACCGCCGGCGCGTGCCCTTCCTGCGGTGCGGACACCTTCGCCGACAACGGCCAGGTGCTAGATACGGTGCGCATGCGCCGCGTGTCAGCGGAGGTGGATCGTGGCAATGCGCTTATCGACGACTCCCGCGACGACCGCCGCGAACTGAACTACCACACCGCCTTGAGCTTCTCCGTGCCAGAAGGCGGCCACGGCGGCAAGTGGTTCCTCTCTCAAGGCTTCGGCGCGGAGTACCTGCGGTACGTGAACTTGAGCTGGTTCAACCTGGGCCGCGGGCCCGCGATGAAGCGCATCTTCGCCAACGCAGAGATCGATGCGCCCATGTTCACCGTCTGCAACTACTGCGGGCACCTGGACTCGCAGAAGGGCACGAACTCCAAGTGGGATCACCGCCCCTGGTGCCCGAAGCGCAACGCCCGCGAGGAGGAGTCCGTCACCGTCGCGCTGTCTCGCACCCTGCAGACCCAGGGCGTGCTGTTGCACGTGCCGGTGATGCTCACCGCGGGCGACAAGGCGACCATCCCGTCGTTGACCGCCGCGATCAAGCTGGGCTTCAAGGAGGTTTTGGGCGGCGACCCGGACCACCTGGGTGTGGTTACCGTCCGCGTGCCGGATGACCGCGGCGGCACCGTCGAGGCGCTGCTCATGCACGACAACGTCCCCGGCGGCACCGGCTACCTCTCCCAGTTCGCCTCACCCGAAGACGTCCGCCGGCTGCTGGAAAAGGCGTTTACGAAGGTTGCGGAGTGCGCCTGCCAGGACGACGAGCGCCTCGCCTGCCCCGACTGCCTGTTGCCGTACACCCGCTGGCAGCAGATCGACGTCACCTCCCGCGCCGCCGCGGAACGCGCGCTGCGTGCGATTTTGACTAACCAGGACCACCCCTCGGCAGAGACCGATCCCCTGCAGGTGACGTGGGAACCGCAGACGGAGGCGCCCCAGCTGGATCAGTCCTCCAACCTGGAGGTGCGCTTCCGCGAGATGCTGCGCGAGGCCCTGGAGGCGCGCCACGCCACCGTCAAGGACATCGCCAACGCCGGCGGTGTGGAGTGGCACATCACGTTCTCGTCCGGTGAGGAGTGGTCCATGCGCGAACAGCACGACTACGGCTACACCCGCCCGGACTTCCTCTTCCAGCACCGCCGTAACCCGCTTGTGCGGCCGGTGGCTGTGTACACCGACGGTGCCGCGTTCCACTTCAGCGCGCAGCACTACCGCTTCCCCACCGACATCAACAAACGCAGCAGCCTGCACTTCGGCGACAAGCAGATCCTGCCGTGGAACGTCACCGACGCCGGCCTAGACTGGTTTGCCCGGGAGACGACGTTCGGCGAGGCCGCACCGGCGTGGATCAGCGAAAAAGCGGAGAAGCGCACGCGCGCCATGGAGGGCATCGGCAACAACGAAATCGCGTTTTTGAAGGCCTCCCCCATCACGCAGCTGCTGACCTACCTGGCGGAGCCGGAACGGTCCTCGTACGCGCTGATGGACAAAGCCCTGCTGCAGATGCTCAGCACCTCCGTGGTGCCCTCGCGCATCCCGGGTGGGGCGCGCCTGACGTTCCGCAACGAGATTCACTTCGACGCCGCTAAGGTAGGCGAAGAGATGGTGCTGCAGCGATTGCTTGTCGACGCACAGGCGCCCGGTTCCATCACCGAAGACAACTGGCGCGACTTCCTGCGCTTCGCCAACATCGTGTGGCTGGCCAACAACACCGTCACGGTCGACGTTGGCGACGGGGATGCTGTGGGCGTTGGGCAACCGGAGGACGTCGAGAAGCAAAGTGCCGTCGAGGCCGCAGTCAGTGGGCTGTGGGCCGAGGCGATCGAAGAGTTCGAGGACGAAGTGGACGTGGCCGCCGCGTTGCGCACCCTCGTGGACGCGGGCGTGGCGCCGACCGAGGAGATCGGCGAGGAAATCGGATCCATCCCGACCGCCGTGTCCTGGACCGAGCTGCGCATCGCGCTGTTGATCGAGCAGGACGCCTCCTACGCGGGCGCCGAAGCCACGCTTCGCGAGCAAGGCTGGACGCTGCTGTACCCCGATACACTCTCGGCAGAGACGATCCCGGCCGCGCTGCTGGGTAAGGAGTAACACCATGGTGACGTTTAGCCTGTACAGCGGGTTGGACCTCGACGGCGCACTGATGAAGCCGACGATGAACTTCCTGCAGAAGCTGTCTGCGGACCCGACGAACCCGTCGCTGAAGATCAAGACGCTCACGAACGCCGTGGACAAGCGCGTGCGCACCGGCCGCATCAACGACCAGTTCCGCGCCGTGCTCTTTGAGATCCGCGACCAGGACACGCACCACTTCGTGCTTGTGGACGTCGACTCCCACGACGAAGGCAACCTCAAAGCCGAACGGCTGGACCCGGCGCGGCTGCGCCTGGACGTGAACCCGATCAACGGTATTACGACGCTGATCAGGGAGGAGCCTGCTGCGGGGGATGCTGCTGCGGATGTTGATTCGCGCGCCAAGGCCGAGGCGGCCGCGCGGGCTGCGCACGAGTTGGCGGCCGAGCAGGCGAAGGCGGTTGTGCAGGAGAAGGGGGTGGAGGCGGAGCTCGTCGAGAAGCAATCGCCCGCCCCGCGCGAGGTGTTGGGTGAGCTGACGCCCGAGAAGTTGTGGGAGGAGCTGGGCATCGACCCGGCGCTGACCGAGCAGGTGCTGGCGCTCGAGTCCGAGGATGGGTTGGATGCGTTGCTGGCGCCGCGGCCGAAGTGGGAGCACGAGGCTGTGTTGGCGCTGGTGGCGGGGTATTCGGTTGAGGAGACGCGCGACTCGCTGGGCCTGCGGAAAGTCTCGGCGTCGGAGGCTGCGGAGTCCGAGGACGCGCGCCTGTTGGCGGGCCTGCGGCAGGCGGCTGCGGAGCTGGAGTTCGCGTACGTGGACGACGTGGAGACCGAGTCCCTGCGCAGCGTGATCGAGTCCGGCAGCTTTGAGAAATGGCGCGTGTACATCCACCCGGAGCAGCGCCGCATGGCGGAGAACTCGTACAAGGGTTCCGCGCGCGTGTTCGGTGGCGCCGGCACCGGCAAGACGGTGGTGGCGGTGCACCGCGCGAACAATCTGGCCATGGGTCGCGTTGCTGGGGCGGGGCCGCGCGTGCTGCTGACCACGTTTACGAAGGGTCTGGCACAGGGGTTGAAGTCGCAGATCAATGCGCTGAATCCGGTGTACCCCGAGGCCGGCGAGCCCGGCGAGCACGGCGTGTGGGTGGACAACATCGACGCCGTGGTGCGCAAGGTGGTCTCGCTCGGCTCTGTGGAGGAGACGGAAGAGGCCACCCGGCGCGTGCTCGGCGTCGCCGCCCCGCGCGTGCGCCCGTACACCGATATGGCTGCGCGCCAGGTGTGGGAAGGCGCGCTTGAGGCCACCGACGAATCCATGCCCCGCGAGATTGCCAACGAGGCGTTCCTGCAGGCCGAGTACGAAACCGTGGTGCTGGCCGGTGGCATCACGACGCTGGCGGAGTACCTGAAGGTCGTGCGTACCGGCCGCGGCACCCCGCTGAACCGCAAGCAGCGCAAACAGGTGTGGGCCGTGCTGGAGTCGCTGATGCAGACCCAGGCCATCGACGGCCAGCTGTTCTGGCCCACCATGTCTGCCGTGGGTGCGGAGATGTTGAACGTGCGCTACGAGCGCGGCGGCGGGTCTTTGTTCGACCACGTGGTTGTGGACGAGGCCCAGGACTTCAACGCTGGGCACTGGCGGTTTTTGCGCGCGTGTGTGGCGCATGGGCCGAACGACGTGTTTTTGGCCGAGGACTCCCACCAGCGCATCTACGGCCATCCGCTGACCCTGTCGCACTTCGGCATCTCCACCCGCGGGCGAGCATCTCAGCGTTTGACGCTGAACTACCGCACCACCAAGGAAAACCTGGACTACGCGCTGCGCATCCTGGTCGGCGGCGACATGGAGTTCCTGGACGGTGAGGGCGAGGTCGACTCGGTGGGCGGGTACCGCTCCGCGCGCACCGGCCCGGCGCCGATGATCGTGACCGCCAAGTCCGAAGACGAGGAGTTCTCTGTTGCGGCTGCGTTGATCAATGGCTGGCTTGAGGAGGCCGAGCGTGCGGCCGCGGAGGGGGTGAACAAGGAAGTGCGCGTCGGCGTGATGTGCCGCACCCGGGGGCAGCTCTCCCGCGTGGTTTCCGGTCTTGCCGACCACGGCATCGACGCCGTCCAAACCAAAAACGCTGAGTTGGCCTCCCACGAGCAGGTTTCCGTGATGACCATGCACGGCGCCAAAGGCATGGAGTTCACCCACGTGATCCTCATGGGCGTGGGCAAGGAAATCATGCCGCTGCGCTTCCGTCTGAAGAACCTCTCCGAGGAGGACGCGCGTGCTGCCCTGCAGCGCGAGCGTTCGCTGCTCTACGTGGCGGCCTCGCGCGCCCGCGACGCGTTGGTGGTGACAACCGTCGGGGAGCGGTCGGAGCTGCTGCCGGAGGGTTAGGGCGTTTCGGGCTGCGCTGCCTGGTGGTCTGCCTCGTCGCCTTCGCGGTCCTCCCAGTCCGCCAGCGTGGTGGTTGGCTCCTCTTGGAGGTGCCAAAGCCTTCGCCCATTCGCAGCACCGCCGACGAGAAACGATGCAGCAGCCGATGGGCTTGTGAATTCGAGATCTGAGAGCAACGTGCCGTTTTGAATCTGGTCCGCATAGCGGTCCCGGGTTGCGTGGACACCTCGCGCGGCGCTGGGCAGAAGCTCTTTCCGGAGCGTCGAACCTGCCAGCACTAAAAAGCCGTCTGCGGTGCGTTGGCCCAGGCCCTGTACTCCATGCCGTGGAACGGTGAGTTCAAACGTCGGTTCTTCCTCTTTTGCTTGTTGATTCAGGGTTGTGCCTGAGGAGTGCACAGCCGACGACTTCCCCGCGGTCGCCTTCGGTTGAAACGCGGAGATACCCAATGCGCTGATGATCAGGTTGGTGTTCTCGATGAACTCGTCGAGCTCTGCCTGCGTCTCCTCGCTGACACTGCCGGCGGACGGGGTGTTGCCGTTCGCTACCTCATATCGGTCTGCTCTGATAGCGCGCTGGTGGAACGCGTTTTCCAGGAAGGTGATCTCGGTGGCACCCCAGGAGTCATCCACAACAACTACGTAGATGATGCGGTTGAAGAAGTCCTTGTCTTCACTGCGCGCGTGCTCGGCGGCGCGGGCGAACGCTACCCCGTTCTGCCGTGGTGCGGTCTGCCCAATGTAGATCCGTGGCTTATCCGTCTCCGGGTTTGTGCCCACCAGAAAGTACACCGCCGGGTGGTTGAGCTCAGGGCGGCGGCGCAACTCTTCCGAATTGAGCTCGGTTCGCGGAATCGAATACACCCGCCCGACCCAATTTCGAATTGAAGCCTTGATCGGCCCGGCGGCGGTGCCGTCCATCATGAAAAGCTGCAGCGTCTTCGGGGAACCCATGTGGTTGAGCGTAATCCGAAACCCAAACCGACTCAGCTTGAGGTGACGGAGGTTGCCGATGCGTCGGCCCTTGCGGACTCCGCATTGCGCCGTGTGGGGCCTGCCGAGATTCGACAGTTGCGCAGCGCCATCAGTTAAGCCGGGGTCGGCAATGCCGAGGAAAACTGTGGCGCGGGAGATAGAGTGTTCCTATGAAAAAGTTTCCTCTCCTTGCTGCAACAGCAGCACTACTCATCACAACACTGTCCGCGCCTGCTGCTAACGCCGAGCTGACCCCAACTGAGCGGGACCAGTTCCGCACCGATCCCGTCGGGGCGATTGCTTGGCAAGCTATTAAGGGCTCTTCGGAATACGTGCGCGCCGATGGCAACACCATGATGGCCGCGTCCTTCTTCTCCATGACTTCGCCCGGGGAGAGTATCGGCCTGCCAGCCCTGGAGAACTGCGCCGAGCGCGTCGGCTCCTCTTCGCCGGCAGGCGGTGTGCGCTACGTGGCGGCAGCCCTGTGCGCAACCTTCGACCCGAATGCCCGCAGTCAGGTGCAGCGCGGTGACTTTGGCTACGCGCCGCTGGGTTAAGCCGGTGCGTAGATAGGCAGATCGCTGCGTGTATGCGGCCGAGACCACCCTGCCAGCTTGCCCTCGGCGGAACGAACGTGCCGATCTGAAATTGAGGGCGCGTGCCTCCAAGTCGGAGCGAACGCACCGAAATGCGCTGTTTTGCGCTAACCTCACGGCCTATAGGAACAGATTCGGTGCGAACGTTCCGTAACAGCATACGGTCAGCGAGGAAACGAGACACGTGGACATAGAGGCACTCGGCAGCTTTGTGCGCGCCCAGCGTAAGGAGCGGAGGCTGACCCAACTGGAGGTCGCCGAGCTTGCCGACGTGTCGGACCGGTTCCTTCGGGAGCTGGAGCGACCTTGATGCGCCGGCCCTGGTGGACTCCACATTGCGGACAAGTGGGTACGCACCAACTGTTTGAGGGTGGAAACCTTTGGTGCGTCGATAGGCGGATGTCCACTGAAATGAGCACGTGAGGGGCTGTGCTCGCGCCGGGTGCGACGTAGGCTGCCGGGCATGGGGTGAAAACTTGGAAAATTGGGGCCAAGGTGGCGGAAAAGCACGTTGGGGGCCGGGTAATTGTTGGAAATCGTTTTGGACCACTCAAATGTGCTGGGTAGGAGCGTGTGATGCGGGCTGAGATTTGCCACATCGCCGTGCCACAGACGTGCGATGAGCTGTCAGCAAAGCTGAGCCCAGCTGCAGTTCGACGTGAAGTGCGAGGAGGTAGACAGCGCGGAATTAGCTGCAGGTGATCGTGGACCTGGAACCGAAGCACCCGGCCTCCTCCGCGTTGCGGGACATGGTCTGCGCTGCGGAGGAAGTTGCGCAGACGCACTGTCTGAGCATGTGGGGTATGCGTCTTGCGTATCAGCTGGTGGCGCTGGCGGGAGTTCACCCGTGAATCTATTGTTTCTCTCAAGGGTGCCCTAGATAGGGCTACCGCAGCAGCGCGTCGCGAACGATCTCCGCGAGGTGGGAGGCGCGGGTGTCAGTTCCTTGTGAGACTTGGGTGCGGCAGGAGAAGCCGTCCGCAAGCACGGGCCCCACGTGCTCGCGCACGCGCGGGAACAGCTCGCGCTCCCCAAGCGCGAGCGACATCTCGGCGTGACCGTCCTCGAAACCCCAGTTGCCCGCCAAGCCGCAGCAGCCGGTTTCGATCTGTTCCTCGGAGTAACCGAGAGCCTCGAGGACCAGGGAAGACTGCTGCGGGTCGCCGAGCGAACGCTCGTGGCAGTGAACCTGGGTGAGCACGCTGCCGGAAGCTGGGTCGATGGCACCTTCGGCGACTAGCTCCGAGATACGCGGAGAAATGGTCTCCGCAAAGCTGCGAGTTGCGCTGGCGAGGTGGGCGACTTCCGGGTCCTCGGTCTGAGAGGTCGCCTCGTGGTGGAGCATGACCAGGCAGGACGGCTCGATGGCTACGACGGGCAGGCCCTGATCAAGGTAAGGCTTGAGCACCTGCGCGGAGTGACGGAGAACTCGTCGGGTCATGTCCAGCTGGCCGGTGGAGTGCCAGGTTAATCCGCAGCAGACGAACTCCTGCGGGACGATGACCTCGAAGCCGAGGAACTCAAGGACTTCCACGGCGGCGATGGCCGGGCTGATTTCCAGCTTGTTGTTGAACGAGTCGGGCCACAGGACCACTTTGCCGGCGGAACCGGCAGTGCTAGAACCGGCAACGTTGAAAGCGCCATCGTGGGAGGGGCGCTTGGCGAACCATTTCTGCAGGCTCTGTGGGGCGAAACTGATCAGGGGGCGTCCTGTGTCTACTCCGCCGACCCGCGCTACCACCTTGGAAATGCCGGGTGCGTGCATGGCAAAGTTAACCAACCGGGGAACGCCGGGCAGCTTATGGGCGATGTGGCTGAGCAAGGGTAGCCAGCCCATGAGGTAGTGAACGCGCGGGCGAACTTTGCCCTGGTAGTGGTTGTTTAGAAACTCGCTCTTGTATGTCGCCATGTCCACGTTCACTGGGCAGTCAGAAGCGCATGCCTTACAGGAAAGACACAAATCCAGCGCATCTTCTACATCGTCGCCCTCTACGGTCTCACCGCGGAACAACTCTGAGAGAATGCGGGCGCGGCCGCGCGTGGAGTGGACTTCGTCCTTGGTGATCTGGAAAGACGGGCACATGGCGCCGTCCATCGAGCGGCAGGCTGACACACCCACGCAACGGTTTACGGCGTTGGTGAAGCTGCCCCGGTCCTTTGGAAAGAGCTGGACTGGGGTGATCTCGTGGGTACGTTGCGCTGGGTGCATGCGAAGACCGTCGGTGACAGCGTCAGCGAACACCAGCACGCCGGGGTTGAACACGCGTTGCGGATCGAAGGTGAGCTTGAACTTCTCAAAGAGCGCACGCATCTCGGGGCTGTACATCTTGCCTAGCAGCGCGGAGCGGGCGCGCCCGTCGCCGTGCTCGCCGCTCAGGGAGCCGCCGTGGGAATTGACCAACTCGGCGGCATCATTCATAAAGTTGTGAAACTTGGTTATGCCCTCGGTGGTGGTGAAATCGAAGCTGATTCGCACGTGAACGCAGCCCTCACCGAAATGGCCAAACGGGATGCCACGGTAGCCGTAACGGTCCATCAGTGCGTAGAGCCCGCGCAGGTAGTCAGCCAGGTTCTCCGGCGGAACAGCAGAGTCCTCCCAGTTCGGCCAAGCTTCACCGCCATCCGGCAGGCGGGTCACAATGCCTGCGGAGGCCTCGCGGATACGCCACAGGGCGCGGGCCTCCACTGGGTCCGAGACCACCACTGCACCCGTGTGATCCACAGATTGCGTGAGAGCCTCGCCGACGGCGAGCGCTTCCTCACGGGTTGCGCCGGTGGTTTCGCAGTAGAGCCAACCACCAGCATTGGGTTGGCCGGGCAGGTTCTCGCCAGCGTTGGACATGCCGTTTTTGGAGCGCAGCGCGTCGAGAAGGTCACCGCCCATACCCTCGATGGTTGCCACCCCCGGTTGGCGCAGCTTCGGGGCCGCGGCTGCGGCTGCGAAAACGTCCTGAAAGCTCAGCACAGTCAGTGCTTTCGCCTTGGGCAAGTCCACCAGCTGCACCTTCATCTCTGTGATGATGCCCAGGGTGCCTTCACTGCCCGCGATCGTCTTTGCCATGTCCGTCCCCAGGAAGTGCAGCCCGTAGCCTGACACCTGGCGGGGGAACCGCCCGAGCTCGCCGTGGATCAAGTCGTGGTTGTCTGCGTATAGGAGCTTGAGCGCGGCCTCGAGGTCGGGGTCGGAGCAGGAGTGAGATGTGAAAGTGACAAGGCGGCCGTCTGCAAGCAGAAGCTCCACCTCCAACAGGTTGCTCGCAGATGTGCCGTAGGCCACGGAATGCGAGCCGCAGGCGTTGTTGGCCACCATCCCGCCGATGGTGCAACGGGAGTGCGTTGAGGGATCCGGCCCGTAGGTGAGACCGAACTCGGCTGCTGCCGCGCGCAGATCGTCGCAGATCACACCTGGTTGAACCGTGGCTGTTTTCGCCACCGGGTCGATCGAGAGGATGCGGTTGAAATGCCGCGAGGTGTCAATAATCAGGCCATCACCAATCGCATTGCCGGCGACGGAGGAACCGCCGCCGCGGCCAACGACCGGCCAGCCGCGCTCGCGGGCGTACTTGAGACCTTCGACGATGTCTTCTTTCGTTTCCGGCTCGAGTACAGCTGCGGGGACACGCCGGAAAAGAGATGCATCCGAGCTGTATGCGGCACGAGTAGGCATGTCCTTGCGCAATTTAAATGCGATGGGGCTTGTGGCTTGTGACATGATCAATCCTTATGACGAAAATGGCGGACACCGTGGTGGAGTATGTACGCGAAAGCGTGTTTTCCGGCGCCATGGTGCCCGGCGAATGGTACAGCGTTATCCAACTTGCTGAAGAGCTCGGCGTTTCCCGCTCCCCTGTCCGCGAGGCGCTGCTGCGTCTGGAGGAAGCAGGGCTGGTCCAATTCACCAAGAACCGTGGTTTCCAGGTGATTCAGACTGGCCCCGCGGACGTGGCGGAGATCTTTGCGGTGCGTTTGGGAATTGAGCCCGCGGCCGCTTATCGCGCGGCACAATGGCGCAGCGAAGAACAGCTTTTGCTTATCGACGCTTGCGTTGGTGCCATGCACCGTCTCGCCCTCGATGGGGATGAGGACGCGTTCTTCGCTAATGATCGTGAGCTGCACGCCCTCATTTTGGAGATGGGCAATGCCCACCGCGGTGTCGACGTGATTGAAAACCTGCGTACGATCACCCGCATGCTTGGCCACAGCACGGCTGGTAAAACTCGCACCCTGCTGGACATCCTGGCTGAGCACGAGCCTGTGCTGGAGGCGATTCGATCCGGTGACGCGGCCGCGGCGCGCGAAGCGATGCGCAAACACCTCACCACAACGGGACTTCTGCTGCTGCATCAGGCGTGGGATGCCGATGCGGCGGCAAATGTAGCGCCTGACTCTGAAGCGGTGGCGGCCTATTGGGAAAAACATGTGGGTGGTCTCTAGCGGGATTCAACGCTCGGGGGAGTTCTTGCGGCGCCGTTGATTCCAAGCGCGTTTTACATCGCCCTCGACTTGCTCACGGTGCTGTTCGTTGGCGTCACGCTCGGCTTGGACGTGGCGCTTTCGCGCCGCGCGGGCTTCCGGGCTGTAACTCAGCACAAACGCACTCAATGCGCAAAGGGTTGCACATCCGAATACCCAGGGTGCGATGGTCTTTTTCGCATTGGTGATCTGCTCCCCGTCCAGGGTGATAAGGCCAACGGTCTGTATCAGCACGACGAAAAGGCCGCCCACGAGGAACAAGGTAAGAAAGATGAGGAAGAGCGCTTTAAACAGTTTGAAAAATGGGTTCATTGCTTACCCTCCAGCGGGGACTAAGACCGGCAGTATGCCCATGCCTATCAACCAAGCGAGCAGGATCATGGGAAGGACGAAATAGACAATGAGCGGTACAAACATTTTGGTGGGGTTCGCATCTGCCATCGCGGCGGAGAGGTAGATCGGTGCTCCGACCGGTGGGGATGCTCCCTCGGTGGAAGTGCAGAGCAGTACGGCGACGATGGCCACGGTCGGGTCAACGCCCACAGAGCTCAGCGCGGCAACTGCGGGGGCACCGATTGCGGCGGCCGTTGCCGTGGAAGACAACGGTGTAGCCACGATGACGGCGAGCACGCCCACGATGATGAGCATTGCCCACTTGGGCAAATTCATCGCATCAAGCGTGGAGGACAATTGATCGCCAACGCCGAGCTCCTCCATAATCGCTGCCGCTGCAAGCGCTGCGAAGAGGGAAATGCCCACGGTGGCGAAGCTGGGCAGGTCCTTTTCCAGCTGTGCGCGGAACTGTTGCCGGTTGTTGAGGATCCTGCCGAAGCCCTCAATCAAGGCGATCAGCGTGATTAGAACCGGGACCCACACGATGATGGAAATGGCCTTGATGCCGTCTTCCCCAACACCCGTAGAGTCCTTTAACCAATTAGCCAGCGGGCCGATGGTGATGAGCACCGGGATTAGGATGCCCATGAAAATGGAAGGCGACCGCCACCCCTGCGACCACGCCTGCTTGAATGGCACGATCTGATCCTTAGGAGTTTTGGGGATGTTGTCTTTCTTGGTCCACCACCAAACCACGGCAAGACGGTAGAGCACCGCGTAAGCGCCAGCGCATGCCAGCGCTACGTAGACCTGGCTTGCGGAAGACGCTGCCGCTGCCGGCATGGCCAGAATGATGAACATGGTGGAGTTCGGCGGCAGTGATACGCCGAGACCGGAGTTGCCGGCGACGAGAGTGGCCGACCGGTTAGAGGAAAATCCGGTGTTTTTCATCCACGGGATGGTCACGGAACCCACGGTCGCGGAATTGCCCGCCGTGGAACCGGCGATCAGCCCCATCATGGCCGAGGCCAGGGTGGAAACGTAACCTGCGCCTCCGCGGAGCCTGCCGAAGATCGAGTTCAAGATGGTGATCAGCTTGTCAATCAGCCCGGTCGCCTGGACGATGATGCCCATAAAGACGAAGGCCATGCCGGCGAAGGTCACCTCGGAAGTGATCGCCGTTGTGATGCCGTGCCAGAGCAGCCGGGGAGCGTCTGCTCCGCCTACGAGCGCAACGCCGACTAGGCCTACCAGCAGCGCCTCAGCGATGTCGCGTTTCAGTATGACGTTCACCAGGATTGTGATCGCGATGAAGACGACCAGTGCGAGGATTCCCATGTGTCACCCCTTTCAAGCGGATATGAATGGTGATGCACAGCACATTACACCGAGTAACATGTTACGCGGGACGTTTTGGGGTGCAGAGTTCCCAAAAGGAGCAAAATCTCCCCCGGCCAGGGTGATGCAACAGACCCGCTCCAACGGTGATGTGAGCAAGCTGGAGACCGCGAACAAGGCCATCGATCTGACTCCGAAAATGGATGGACAGCCGCGGCGAGGAGCCGCTTGTGGAGGTCGAAGGGATCGGCACGTTCGTGCGCGCCAAAACGTAAAGAGCTGCGGCTGACGCAGCTCGAGGTCGCGGAGCTCGCTGATGTGTCAGACCGGTTCCTTAGAGAGCTGGAGCATGGTAAGCCGACGGCCGAGATTGGCAAGGTGATCGACGTTCTTGCCGTCCTCGGGTACGACCTAGAACCCGTCGTGCATAGAGCTGACGAGTTGGGGCGATTTTGAGCGTCAACCCTCACGGACTCCGCATTGCGGACAACTGGGTGCGCACCAACTGTTTGGGGTTGGCAACCTTTGGCGCGTCGATAGGCGGATGTCCACTGAAATGAGCACGTGAGGGGCTGTGCTCGCGCCGGATGCGACGTAGGCTGCCGGGCATGGGGATGAAAACTTGGAAAATTGGGGCCAAGGCGGCGGGAACGCACGTTGGGGGCCGGGTAATTGTTGCGAACCGTTTCGGTGAGATTGACGCTTCTGGGCGGGAGCTTGGGCAAGCGGTTGTTGCCGGACTGAATCGGGCAGCCAGAAAGTGTCGGACGGTCAGTATGAAGCAGCCGGAAGCAGGTGAGGTGGCTGAGCACCTCGCAGGCATTGCCTTGATGGCTGGCTTGCCGCTGCTGCTGATGCGGCAAGCGACAACCATCGAATCAGCGGGTTCGGCGGCCAGGTTGATGGTGGAGATCAGCGGGGAGGCGCTCGCGCAGGAACCGCGGTTTGCAGGTGTATACGGGCTAGCGATCTCCGCCCGGGAATGCGCCGACGCCGGCCGTCTGGACATGATGGGGCCGCTTTGCGACACCATCTCCAGCGTGTTGCCGAAACCTCTCTCCCACGCAGGCGAAGCGGATCGCGCGATGCGGGTGGAAATCCGGGAGGTTGAGTTCCCAGAACCTAGCGCTGAATTGGCTGGCGACGGCCTGGCGGAGATGGGCCTGAACTACAAATGCAGCGAGGTGGATGGCGGCGAAATCGGTAAAGACTCCGGCTCAGCGTACTTCCCGCTGCCGCTGTTCGCGCCGGGGACGGCGGAACCGCGCGTGGTTATGGAGATGTGGGTCGATGGCCTGCAATTGATCGTGGACCTGGAGGCGAAGCTCGCGGGATACGGTGCCCTTCGGGACATGGTGTATGCCGTGGAGGAGGTAGTAGACCGGCACCGGTTCAGCAGTTGGGGGACGCGGCCCGCGTAGCTCATCTCGGGCGAGCGGGGGCTTACGCGGGAATCCGCCGAGCTGGTCGGGGCAGCGCTTGGTACCTCGGCAGAGCTGTGGCTCAATCTGCAGGACACGTACTGGGAGTGGGAGCGCTTTAGCCGTCGATAAGTTTGGCGTTCCTGAGCAATCACCAAAGATATCGGCGTAAGTTTGGTAGTCTCCCTCGTATGAACTGGCCGCGGGTGGAAACTGAGACGCTCCCGTGGTCGCCCGCGCCCGATACGTACCCGCGGCGGGCGGCGAAGAGGATGCCGCGCGAGTATGAGGCCGCAGTGGTCCCGAAGATTGCGAATCAGCAGCTCAGGCTCAGCGAAGAAACTCGTGCGCTGGTGGAAAAGGCCACGGTCGCGGCCGTGCGGTTCGATACGACGGACGCGCACCGGGTCGTGCCGTTTACCCCGCTGCTGCTTCGCAGTGAGTCGGCCGCGTCTAGTCGCATTGAGCAGCTCACGTCGGCGGCTCGCAAGGTGCTGGAGGCGGAGGTCACTGGCCGCGGGCGGGGAAATGCGGCGCTGATTGCGGCGAACACTCGTCAGATGGAGGCCGCGGTGGAGCGGGCCCGCGCGAGCGTGGATGGCATCGTGGAGATGCACCGGATCCTGCTTACGGATTCCGCTCCAGAGATCGCGGGCGTGCTGCGTAACGCTCAGGTGTGGATCGGCGGCAGCGACTACTCCCCCGCCGGGGCGATGTTCGTGCCGCCCCACCAGCGCCATCTTGGGAAGCTGATGGAGGATCTTGGCGAGTTCATGGCGCGCGATGACCTCCCGGTGCTCGCCCAGGCGGCGATCGCGCACGCGCAGTTTGAGACGATCCACCCGTTCGCCGACGGCAACGGCCGCACGGGCCGCGCGCTTGTACATGTGGTGTTGCGGGAGCGCAGCTTGACGACGAGCTCCGCCCTCCCCCTGTCCGCCAGCCTGCTCACCGACACAGCTGGGCATTTCGCCGCGCTCGATGCCTACCGCGGCGGCGATGTCGACCGGATCGTGCAGCTGTTCGCCCGCGCCGCCATCGATGCCGCCGAGCGCGGGTCCTGGCTGGCAGCGGAGCTTGGTGGCGTGCGTGCGGAGTGGAACGAGCAGCTCACAGCCCGCGCCGACGCGCTGGCCTGGCGGGTGCTCGACCTGCTGCTGCAACGGCCCGTGTTGACCACTGCTGCGGTGTCCGCGGAGTTTGGCGTGTCAGCGGAGACGGCCCGCAACGCCCTGGAGCGGCTGGAGGTTGACGGCATCGTCATCTCCGCGCAGCTGGATAAACGCCAGCGCGGGTGGCGTTCCCCCGACGTGCTCGCGTTGCTCGACGAGTTCGCCGAGGCCTCCGGCCGCCGCGGCTGAGCCGCTACTGCCAGGGCAGCTCGATACCGAGTTGCGGCGCCAACGCCACCACGCCGATGCCCACGACCGCCAGCGCGGCCAGCACACCAAGCACGACCGCCGCAGTGTTGGTTTCGGTGGTGGTGTACTGCGCCAGCGTCGGGCGCTGCGCGTTGACCTGCGCCAGCTCAGCTTCGGCTTCGGCGACGTAGTCCTCGGCCTCGTCGAGGGTCATCTGCTCGGCGGCGGAAAGCTCGTACGCGTCCTCGACACCCTGCTCTGCATCGGCCAGGCGCTCCCGGGCGGACTCCACTGCCGCCGCCAGCGCGTCCTGGTCTGCGGCCTGCGCCCACGCGAGCTCAGCCTCTGCAGCATCCTTCGCATCCGTGGCCTCAGCCTCGGCGCGCGCGAGCGCATCCCGCTCGCCTTCTAGGCGCTGCTGCCAATCGACGGCACTCCGCAACCGCCGCTCAGCGTCCTCCAGCGCGCCTGCGGCCTGCGCCAACGCCTCCTGTGTGGCGGCGTCTTGCTGCTCGGCAGCGTCGAGGTCCAGCTGCGCGGTGGAAACTCCAGCCTCGTTGATGGAGAGCTCGGCGGCGTAGTCGTGCGAGACCGCCACGCCGAGCCTGCTGGTCGTGCGGGCCGGGATGGCGCGGATCTTGTCGCGCTTCAGGCCGTCGTAGCTCGGGTTCGCGCGCCTGCGATCGCCCAGGTCGACCGTGAGCTCGGGGGTGCGCAGCGCCTCGCGAGCGCCGGTGGAAACGTAATACGGCACCCCACTCGCGTTAGCCTTCTGCGAGCCGCCGTCCGGGCCGAATGTGTGGGACGTGGTCGGGTAGGACAGTTTGTAGAACTGCATTGTGGCAAACGCTTGGCCGTTGGGCGCGACCCGCACACCGACGCCGATGCCGGTCTGACTCGAGTCGAGCATGCCTTCGTTGTGCCCCGACGTGGAGTTGCGCCATTGAGTGAACAGCGCCTCGGGAAGCTCTGCCCACTGCGTGCGGTCCGCGGTAGCCGGGGAGACATCTGGCCAGCCGAGCCAGTTGTACGCGATGTTTTCCCCGCTGTGCCCGTAAGCCTCGAACTCGGCGTGACGGAAGTAGTCGTTGCCGCCGCGCTGCATGTCGGCGGACATCACGCCGCTCCAGTCGCGGGCGTTGTCGTTGAACACGTCGTGGCTGACCAGCGGGTGCATGCCGTGGCGCTCGCGGTACTCGTTGGTGATCTCCACAACCGCGTCCGCGACCAGCCGCTCCCAGTCCTCCTGGGTGTAGTCGGCGCCGGCGGCCTCGCGGGCCTGGGCGTCGGCGAGTTTGGCCTGCGCGGAATCCGCGGCCTGCTGTTTGTCGGCCTTCTCGGCCGCAGCGGCGGTTGCCGTTTCGTTTGCCGTGGCGGCCGTTTCCTCCGCAAAGGTGACGTCCTCGGCGAGGGCGGCGGTGTCTTCCTCCGCCGCAGTGAGCGCCTCTTGCTTTGCGACGAGCTCCCGCTCCGCCTCCTTCAGCACTTCCTCGGCGGCGTCCAGCTCTGCCTTGCGCTGGTCCACATCGGCGCGCGCGAGCTCAGCTTCAGCCGCGGTCAGCGCAGCCTCCGCCTCCTCGACTGCTGCTTCCGCGTTTCGCACGGCGGCGTTCGCAGCGTCGCGCTGCGCCTTCGCTGCTTTGGCGTCGCGTTCGGCCTGTTGGAGGGAGGCGGATGCGTCGCTAAAAAGCGGCTGCCACTTTGCGGTCGCTTTGTCGAATCCTTGCTGGTCGACGGTGGTGGTAGAACTTCCAGACGACTGCGCCTCAGCGACGGGACATGAACAGTGCTGACGGCGAGCGCGCAGGCGAGCGTGGCAGTTGCGATGCGGGAACGGGACATGGTGGTGCGATCCTTCGGGACACAGGCCAAACGGTGACGATTTAAAAATCTAGATCACCAAAACCTGGCAAACAACTGGATGTTCGGTGGGGGTACCGCAGATCCTCCCGATCAAACGGTGAACTACACAGATGGTGAATGGAGGATGGTGAATCCGCGAAAATTTTCGGATTTTCACCATTAGCCTTTCACCATCTGCGCGCTCGGTGGCGCTGCTGGCGTGGTCGCGCCGGGAACCGCAGCCGACACTGCGCCATCGGGCACCAACCGGAGGGGCGTCGATAGGCGAATGCAAAACACCGCTCCCAACAGCACCACGCGTAACCTAAACAAGCATGACTAACGCCGAGCTGCCGGAGCAGCACAGCGACGAGCACCTCGAGCTCTCGCGCCAAGAATTCGACCGGGAGAACCTCTCGGACGCCGACATCGAGCAGATCAAGGAGCAGCGCGAGGGCGACGAACCGGAGGGCTCGTTCATGCGCTGGGTGATCACGCTGTTCGGCACCGGCGTGGGCGCGGGCATCCTGTTCCTTCCCATCAACGCAGGTAGCTTCGGGTTTTGGCCGTTGGTGATTGCCACGCTGCTGATCGGCCCGATGGTGTTTTTCTCCCACCGCACCTACGCGCGCATCGTTTCCGCCTCCCCGGTGAAGGGGCTGGATGTACTGCAGGTGATCACGGCGCTGACCGGCCGCAAGCGCGGACTCGCCTCGGCGCTGGTGTACTGGCTGGGCATTTACCCCACGGTGCTGATCTACGCCATCTCCATCACCAACACGCTGGACAGTTTCATTGTGAACCAGCTCGGTGGCCCGGGGGTGAGCCGGTGGGTGCTGGCCACGGTCTCGGCGGGGTTGATGACGGGCGCGTACGCCTTCGGCAAGAAACTCACCCTGTGGCTGGCCAACGTTTTGGTGTATCCGCTGATCATCGCGCTGGCAGCGGTGTCGTTCTACCTGATTCCGAGCTGGGACTTCGCCAGCTTCCGCGACTACGAATCCTCTTATTCGGTGTGGCAGGGCCTACTGCTGATCCTGCCGGTGCTGGTGTTTTCCTTCAGCCACATGGCGGCGCTGAGCCAGTTCGCGCTGGATGTGCAAAAGAAGACGGACGGCGACGTCGCCGCCACGGAGCGCGAGGTGTCCAAGGTGGAGATGATCACCGCCGCGATGCTGGTCACTTTCACCATGTTCTTCGTCTGGTCGTGCGCGCTGTCCCTGGGCGCGGACGGTATGGACGCCGCGCGCGAGGAGAATGTGCCGGTGCTGTCGTACCTGGCCAATGAGACCAACGCGCCGTTTATGGCGTGGATCAGCCCCATCATCGCCATCGCGGCGATCATCACCTCCTACTTCGGCCACTTGCTCGGTACGGAGGAGGGCACTGCGTACCTGCTGCGCAGTGTGGCGCCGAACTTTGCGGCTCGCTTCTCGACGTCCACGCTTCGCCTCACCGTCAACATCTTCGTGTTTATCACCGCAGTGATTGTTGCCGTGTTGAACCCGTCGATCCTGGACATGATCTCCGTGGTCGGCGGCGTGTTTGTGGCGTTTTTGGTGTACATCATGCCGGTGCTGCTGTTTAACAAGGCCACCGCGTTCAAGCACTACGCCCGCCGCCCCGACACCATCTTCGTGTTTGTCGTGGGCGTGGTGATCATGGGCGTGACGGTGTGGGACATCGTCGCGGGGTAGGGGTTTTCGCCCCCGAAAAGATATAGAAAGATATCGGAACAATTCGCTGACCAGGCGAAACGGTGAAAAACGGGCCGTATTCACCTTGCTATATCTTTTCTATATCTTTCGGAACCGAAAAATGGGTCCAAAAAGAATTCCCTGGGGAAACGCGACAGGGGCGACGCGTGGGCGTCGATAAGCATAAGTTTCACCTGAACTTCACCTCAGCGAAACCTGAGGGCGCTACGTTTCGGACTGTCTACCGCCCCTGCGAAACGAAGGACCGCCATGCGCAAGCACGTCGCCGTAATCACCGCCCTTGCCCTGCTCACCCCAGTTCCTGTCGCCAACGCGGAGGATCTCGCCTCCCGCTTCACCCTCGGCGTTATGCCGGACACCCAGTTCTACTCTCGCTATGGCACCGAGGCCGCTGGCGACATCTTCGGCGACCGCTACGGCACCAACCCGTTTGATGTGCAGACCGAGTTCCTGGCCGAAAACCACAAGAAGCTGGGCACGCAGTTTGTCACCCACCTGGGCGACGTGGTGGACCAGCCGGAAGACCGCGCCAGCTGGGACATCGCGGACCGCGCGATGAAAACGCTCGAGGACGCCGGAGTGAACTACTCCGTGCTGCCGGGCAACCACGACCTGACCATGTTCGACGGGAAATCCGCTTTCACCGAGTACTTCCCGGAGGAGCGCGCGAAGAAGAACTCCACGTACATGGGCCGCACCGCCTCCACGGAGATCCACAACGGCGGTGACGGCTACGCCTTCCCGGGCCAGAGCGTGGACTCGGAGTACCACATCTTCGAGGCTGAGGGGCAGAAGTACCTGGTGCTCGCGCTTGGTTTCCGCGCCAACGACGAAACGCTGGAGTGGGCGCAGCAGGTCATCGATAGCCACCCGGAGCTGCCCGTGATCCTCACCGCGCACGAGATCTCGGGTATCAACGGCGATGGCTCCACCTACTTCACCAAGGAGTACGGCGAGCACCTCTGGAACACGCTGATCCGTAAAAACGACCAGATCTTCCTCACCATCGCCGGCCACCACCATGGTGCGGGCTACCACGTGGAGAAGAACGACGCTGGTCACGACGTGATCAACATCCTGCAGGACTACCAGATGGCCTACCTGGGCGGCAACGGCCTGATGGGCCAGCTGCAGTTCGACCTGACCAACAACCAGCTCGAGATGCTCGCGTACTCGCCGTGGGTGAAGTCCAAGAAGTACGAGCAGCTGACATCTTTCGACCACCTGATCATGGAGGGCGAGGGCGACTCCTACACCATCGATTTCGACTTCGCGGAGCGTTTCAAGGCGTTCGCCCCTTCGTTTACGGCCGGCGACGCGAACGACCCGGACTACAACGAAGCGCTGAAGCAGACCATCACCGACGGCTACAAGGCCTACGAGGTCACCGAGAAGGACAAGCCGAAGGACGAGCAAGATTACGCCTACGTGGACGGTACCGTCGTGCACTGGCGTCCGGGCCAGACGAAGGTCGAGGGCACATTGCTTAACGACGGCGAAGCCGCCCCCGCCGGCGCCGTCATCCCCGACGTCGCTGGAGGCGACGACATGACCCGCGCACGCCACCGCATCGCGGCAGGCGCCGACGCGGTGACCTTCTCCGACGACAAGCACCCGCTGTCTTCAGACCGCGGCTCCCTGCGCTGGAAAGACCCGAAGTTCAAGCACTCCACCGCCTGGTTCGAAACCGCCACCGGCGCCGACATCAACTCGGAGGAGTTTGAAAACGGCTACACCGTGGAGGCCTTCCTCAAGCTCGACGAGGACTGGAACGCCGACAACAACAAGTGGTCCAACGCCCTGATCCGCGACGCCTCCGGCACCATCACCCACCCGGAAAGCGAGGACGGCGACCCGATCCAGATGCTCGGCGTGTCCAGCCTGCGCGAGCTGCGCTGGTACTCCTACGGCGAAAACGGCGAGGGCTTCTCCAACTGGACCCACGAGGTGCCGAAGGGCAAGTGGATGCACATCGCCGTGGTCAACGACCCGGCAGACAAGTCCGTGACCATGTACGTGGACGGCTCCCCGATCCTGCGCGACGGCTACGGCCCGCTGGGCATGGGCGGCAACGGCGACAAGTGGCTTCTGGGCACCTCCGCCTGGGACAACGACAAGGTCGACGGCTGGTTCGGCAACATCGGCGAGATCCGCATGGTGGACCACCCGATCGGTCCGGACCAGTGGCTGACCGCCCGCGGCAAGGCACCGGCCCCGACGACCGCGCCGACCACCACGGCCGCTCCCGCTGCGCCGGTGACAACCACCGTTTCGGTGCCGACCACCGTCACCAGCACCATCTCCGGAACGCCGAGCACCGCCACCACCACCGTGGCAGTGCCGACCACCGTCACCGCCGAGCCGAAGCCAGCAGAGGATCAGGACGGCTCCTCCAACGTGGGTAGCAGCATCGGCGCCTTCGCCGGCGGCGTGCTGGTGGGCGTGCTTGGCCTGCTCGCAGCAGTGCTCGCCGGCGCGGGCGGCGCGTTCCAGTGGGTGCTGGATCAGCTGCGACCGTTCCTGCCTCAGATGTAGGTTCGCGGCCTAGACCTCGGCTGTCGCGGCGAAGAACGCCTCGGCGAACGTCGCCGGATCAGACAAGTCGATTCCGCACAGCTCCTGGATTCGTGCGATGCGGGAGCGGGCGGTGTGCCGGTGGATGCCTAACGCCTCCGCGGTGTGGGCCAGTTGCCCGCCTTGCTGCAAAAAAACGGTAAGCGTCCTGGCGTAGTCGGTTTGGTGTTTAGTGTCTTCTGTCTCGAGCACGCCAAATAGCTCTTTGCGTTGTGCCCGCAGTGCGTCGGCAACGGCGGGTTCGGTGAGCCAACTGGCACGTGAGGAGCCGGGAAGAGCACTGTCGCCGAGCGCGAGTACACCGCACCGCGATTTCAGTGCGCGGATTTGCGCTTCGTCGAGGTCTGCGGCAGGCAACGGGCGGCTGACTGCGAGGCGCACACGCTTGGCGGCAGCGCCGAGAGCAGCGAGAAGATCGGTGCCGTCTTGGTCTGGGTGGACCAATACCACCATGCTCAACGCGTCGAGCGGTGCCGCGTACAGAAAATGCCCTTGCGTGTCGGCCGCGGTGTCTAACGCGTTGCGCGCCTGTTCGAGTGCACGCTTTCTATCTGCAGTGATGACAGCTGGGCGGGTGAGCCCGGAGTCGTCGATAGGCGTGTCGAAGCCCCGGGGCAGCAGCGCGGACCCGTCGCCGAGTCCGAAGCGTGATGAAAGTGCGAATGCGTTGAGCTCATTTCGTGCCGCGCGCAGCTCCGCGGGGCGTGCCAGCAGCATGTCTGCCAGGCCAGCGCAGTGGCGCAGCAGCGCGGCAGGGGGATGCTGGGCCGAGGTGACTTCCAGGGAATACGGGCGCTGCGGCCCTGATACCAAGCGGTGCTTTGAGGTGCGCATCCGCGAGCCGTCTTCCATTGCGCGTGCGTAGCCGGAAGACTCCCCGGCAGCGACGGGCGCCGCGCCGGGACCGGTGATTCGCACACTAGCGTCAAGCAGCTCCGCTGCCGTGCCGACCAACATGTCCAGTGAGCCTGGGATTGCCGCTCGGGTGAGACGTTCCTGGTCATCTATAAGCCGCTGCTGTTCGAGTTGGGCTCGACGACGCTGCTCTTGGTGGATGGCAGTCAGGATGGAAATAAACGGAATCTGCCGCGGAACTTCAAACAGTCCGATGCCGCGCCGACGGGCTGCTGCAATCACTTGCTCGGGTATGGAAGCGAACGTCAGGCCGGTGCCGAAGCCCACCGCTACAGCGCCAGCATCCGACAGGTGGTCGATGTAGCGGCCGAGGTCTGTTTGGCTGTCCTTGAAAGCGATGCCCACGGTGAGCACGAGCGAGTCGGGTTGGATGAACTCGGTGGCGTCTTCAAGCTCGTTGGTCTGCGCCAGTGCGAAACTTCCTGCAGAAGGCGCGACAACCTGCCGTAATGCAAGCTCTGGTTTGTGCAATAGCCAGGTGAAACTCAGGTCCATAGGGCTCCATTCCGTACAAGAAGCCGATCCAATATCGCCACACTGTACATGGCGCTAGTCATGAATGGTCCCCATACTGTGCTGCAACACTCTTATCCACTTCCTAAGGAGCGCAGCATGCAAGATTTGAAGTACCACCTCCCGCAAGAACGCCGCGTGAGCACCGACGGGATGGGGCCAAAGAGCAAGGATTTGGACGCTCGCCGCCAGAGTGCTGTGGCGCGCGCCCTCTCCCCCGGGCTGCCTGGCTACGTGGTCGAGGGTGACGGCGGAGTGCTCGTGGACGCGGACGGCAATTCGTTCATCGACTTCGCCTCGGGCATCGCCGTGACCTCGGTCGGCGCGTCCAACGAGAAGGTTGCTACGGCGGTTGCGGAAGCTGCAGCGAAGTTCACCCACACCTCGTTCATGGTTTCGCCGTACGAGTCCTACGTCGCCGTGTGCGAGAAGCTCAACGAACTCACCCCAGGCGACTTTGCCAAGAAGTCCTTCCTGCTCAACTCCGGTGCAGAGGCTGTGGAAAACGCAGTGAAGGTGGCTCGTTCCTACACCGGAAAACCGGCGGTGGTGGTGTTCGACCGGGGCTACCACGGCCGCACCAATCTGACTATGGCCATGACAGCGAAGAACAAGCCGTACAAGACCAAGTTCGGCCCCTTCGCTTCTGATGTCCACCGGGTGCCGGGCTCCTACCCGCTTCACGACGGCCTGACGGGCCAAGAGGCTGCCGACCGCGCGATCAAAACCATCGAGCAGGAGATCGGCGCAGAAAACCTCGCCTGCGTGGTCATCGAGCCGATTCAGGGCGAGGGAGGCTTCATCGTTCCCGCGGAGGGGTTCTTGCCGGCGATTGCGCAGTGGTGCCGTGACAACGACGTCGTCTTCGTCGCTGACGAAATCCAGGCCGGCTTTGCCCGCACCGGCGAATTGTTCTCCGTCAACCACGAGGGAGTGGAGCCGGACGTGATCACCACCGCCAAGGGCATCGCTGGCGGCCTGCCGCTGTCCGGTGTGACTGGCCGTGCCGAGATCATCGACGCGCCCATCCCCGGCGCACTCGGCGGAACCTACGGCGGCAACCCGGTCGCCTGCGCCGCAGCGCTCGCGGCCATCGAGGAGATGGAAACGCACGACCTGCCGGGGCGCGCACGCGAGATCGAGAAAATCGTGCGCACACATCTAGAGCCCCTGGTGGAGCTCGACGGTGTGCGGGAGCTGCGCGGCCGTGGCGCGATGATCGCGCTGGAGCTTGAGGATGGCGCGGCCACCGCAGACGTTGCTTCCGCATGCAAGGAGCAGGGGGTGTTGATCCTCACATGCGGTATGGACGGCAACGTCATCCGACTGCTGCCGTCGCTGGTGATCCCCGCGAATCTGCTTGTTGAGGGGCTGGAGATCCTCGCTGGCGCGATCAGGGAGCGTGTGGCGTAAATGACGAAGCAGTTTGATGTTGTTAACCCTGCAACCGAGGAAGTCATCGCCCGAGTGCCGGACACCGGCAAGGACGAATGGCTCGCCGCCCTGGGCCGCGCGGTTGATGCGCAGTCGGCGTGGGCGGAGTTCTCGCCGCGCGAGCGCGCCGAAGTCCTACGCGCCGTCTACGAGAAGATCACCGCGCGTACCGACGAGTTCGCTCGCACGATGACCCAGGAAATGGGCAAGCCTCTTGCAGAAGCGAAAGGCGAGGTAGCCTACGGCGCCGAATACTTCCGTTGGTTCGCGGAAGAGGCAGTGCGCATCCCCGGCCGCGTCGGTCGCGCCCCGGGCGGCAACGGCGACATGGTGATCACTCGCGCGCCTGTCGGCCCTGTGCTGGCGATTACGCCCTGGAACTTCCCCTTGGCTATGGCCACCCGCAAGATTGCCCCGGCGATGGCGGCGGGGTGCCCAATCGTGGTCAAGCCCGCCGCAGAGACCCCGCTGACAATGTTGCTTGTCGCAGACATCATCGGCGAGGCGGTTGCGGAGGCCGGCGGCCCGAAGGACCTGGTGCAGATCCTCACGACCACCGACTCCACCGGTTTGTCGGAGACGCTGATGGCGGATGAACGCTTGCGCAAGATCACCTTCACCGGCTCTACTGCAGTGGGCAAGATCCTGGTCAAGCAGTCTGCGGATAACCTGCTGCGCACCTCGATGGAGCTCGGCGGCAACGCTCCGTTCCTGGTCTGTGAAGACGCGGATCTGGACTTGGTGCTGGATTGCGCGATGCAGGCAAAGATGCGAAACGGCGGTGAGGCCTGCATTGCCGCGAACCGCTTTCTCGTCCACGAGTCTCTGGCAGAGAAGTTCACTGAGCGCCTCACTCAGCGCATGTCCGAGGTGACGATGGGCAACGGCATGGATGACGGTGTCACGCTCGGGCCCATGATCACCGTGAAGCAGCGCGACGGCATTGCGAAGCTCGTCGATAAGGCTGTTGCGGCCGGTGCCACCGTGACCACCGGTGGTGAGGTCCCTGAGGGTAAGGGCTACTTCTACCCCGCCACCGTACTTATCGACGTACCTGTGGACTCCCCCATCCTGCGCGAGGAAATCTTCGGGCCGGTGGCCACTGTGACCACTTTCGCCACTTTGGAAGAAGGCATTGCAGCAGCCAACGACACCGAATTCGGCTTGGCTGCGTACGGGTTCAGCGAAAGCGTCCATACCTGCCGCCGCCTGGCTGAAGAGCTCAAGGCCGGCATGGTCGGCATCAACCGCGGCGCGATCTCGGATGCTGCCGCCCCGTTCGGTGGCATCAAGCAATCCGGCTTTGGTCGTGAGGGCGGTGCCGAGGGCATCGAAGAGTACCTCGACGTGAAGTACCTGGCGCTGTAAAAGAAAGGAACCACAACCATGTCCCAATACGCAGTAACCAACCCGGCGACCGGCGAAGTGGTGGAGACCTTCGACGGCGCCACCGACCAGGAAATCCAGGATGTGATCGCCGCTAGCAAAGAGGCTTACGCCGACTGGTCCACGCTGACTTTCAGCTACCGCGCGGAACGCTTGAAGAAGCTTGCTGACTTACTCCGCACTAACAGCGAAGACCTCGCGAAGGTCTCTTGCACTGAAATGGGCAAACCTCTGGAGGAGATGTTGGGAGAGATCGGGTTCTCTGCCGACATCATCGACTACTACGCAGATAACGGCGAAAATTTTGCGGCGGAGCAACAGATCCCGACCCAGGGTGGTAACGCGGTGGTGCGCCACTTGCCCATCGGCCCGCTGCTGGGCATCATGCCGTGGAACTTCCCCTACTACCAGGTTGCGCGCTTTGTGGGCCCGAACCTGATGTTGGGCAACACCATCGTGCTCAAGCATGCAGAGATTTGCCCGAAGAGTGCCTTGCGTTTTGAGGAGCTCACGCGGCAGGCGGGTATCCCCGACGGTGTGTACGTGAATATCTTCGCTTCGCACGACCAAGTCTCAGACATCATCGCCGATCCCCGTATCCAGGGGATCTCTCTGACCGGCTCCGGGCGTGCCGGCGCTGCCGTCGCAGCACAGGCCGGCGAGCAGCTAAAAAAAGTCGTGTTGGAACTTGGAGGCACCGATCCTTACATTTTGTTAGACACGGACGATGTCGCCGCGGCAGCGAAGTTGGCGTTTGAGACCCGCATGGTCAACACCGGCCAAGCGTGTAACTCCAACAAGCGCATGATTGTGATGGAGGACATCTACGACGAGTTCGTTGCTGAGCTGGTCGAGCTCGCTCAGGGGATGCGACCGACGACTTGGGACAACGTAGAGGAGGGTACGTATTGTCCGTTGTCATCTCGCGATGCAGCGGAGGCCCTGCGCAAACAGCTGGATGATGCCGTAGCTGCGGGGGCGAAGTTGCGCGTCGGCGGCGAGCTCAGTGAGACGGGTGCCTACGTCTCCCCTGCCGTGATCACGGATATCCCCCGTGGTTCCGGCCCATATTACGAAGAGTACTTCGGCCCTGTCGCCGAGGTGTACAAGGTTTCTTCGGACGAGGAGGCCATCGAACTCGCCAACGATTCCCTTTATGGGCTCGGTGGCGCGGTGTTTTCCAATGACGAGAACCGGGCGAAAGCCGTCGCAGACCGTCTGGACGTTGGCATGGCCAACGTGAACACACCAGCTGGCATGGGTGCAGAGCTGCCGTTTGGCGGTGTGAAGCAATCAGGCTACGGCCGAGAACTCGGTCCCGAGGGCATGGACGAGTTTGTGAACAAACAGCTCTACTACGTGGCCGAGTAGGCGACGGTGCTGGGCGGGTGTGCATTTGCATACGCGCCCGGGAAGGCGGTTGACGTTTCGCACGGGTTCGCCGCAACCCGGCTTCCGAACTAAACGGCTCCAATAATCTCGGGGAAACGCTCCCGAGGAGGCACAACCATACAGAAAGGTGGCACCCGCATGGTCCATGTCGGTAAGACAATCGTGAACGCACTGGAGGCGCAGGGCGTCGAGCGCACGTACATCGTCCCCGGAGAAAGCTTCCTCCCGGTGTTGGACGGGCTGCACGATTCTTCCATCGACACTGTGGTCTGCCGGCAGGAAGGCGGCGCCGCCTACATGGCGGAAGCCCAAGGTAAAGCAACGGGTAAACCCGGCGTCGCCATGGTCACGCGCGGCCCAGGTGCGTCGAACGCTTTCGTGGCTATTCACGCGGCGTGGCAAGACTGCACCCCGATGGTCCTGTTTGTCGGGTTGATCCCGTTCTCGGACCGGGACCGGGAGTCCTTCCAGGAGTTCGACCCGAAAGCATGGTTTGGAACGCAGGCCAAGCAGGTGTTCGTTTTGGACGACCCGTCTGCCGCATCCCGCGTCGTGGCGGATGCGTTCTTCCAAGCTTCGACCGGCCGCCCTGGCCCGGTAGTGATTGGTCTGCCAGAAGACGTGCTCTACGAGGAATTCGAGGGCACCGTTTATCCTCCCCGACCCGTATCGCGCGGAGGGGTGTCGCAGGGGCAGCGGGACGCCGTCGAAAAGCAGCTTGCTTCCGCGAAGCGGCCGCTGATCTACGCAGGTGGGCCCGGGTGGGACCAGAAGACCTCGCGCAAGCTCGCAGAGTTCGCGGACGCCCACAACATTCCGGTGGTGCACGACTGGCGTGCGACGGACCGCATCGCGTTTTCTGCCACCGCCAACGCCGGTTGGCTGGGCTACGGCCGTGATGAGAACGTAGCGCGCCTGTTGGATGACGCTGATGTGTTGCTGCAGGTGGGCGCGGCGCTTACCGACGTCCCAACGGACGGCTACACACTGCGTCAAAGCCCAGACGCTGTGAACATCATCGCGCTTATGGATACCGCGCTTCGCGGTCACTCCGGCGCAGTGACCGAACACATCGTCGCCTCGCCAGCGGAGTTCGTGGACGTGCTGACCACGTTGGACGTGCCGGTGGCGGACGAGCAACGTTATGTCGCCGCGCACCAGGCACATCTCGACTTCGCCGCGATCAGCCAGTCGAATACCTGGCGTGACGCACCTGAAGGCACCGTCCACCTGGAGGAGGTGTTCCGGCAGCTGCAACAGCAGGTTGGCAACGACGGGATCTACACTTTCGGCGCCGGCGACCACTGCATCTGGGCCCAGCGCTTCCTTCGCACCGAGCAGTTCCCCTCCCAGCTGGGCATGCGCAACGGTTCCATGGGGTACTCGGTGCCCGCTGCGGTCGCAGCCGCCCTGGAGTTTCCGGAGCGCACTGTTGTCACAATTGCCGGCGACGGCGAATACCTCATGAATGGCCAGGAGTTCGCCACCGCCGTGCAGGAGGGCACAGCTTTCCTGGCGGTGACGGTGACCAATGGTCAGTACTCCACTATTCGCGGGCACCAGGAGAAGTACTTCCCGGGAAGGGTGAGCGGAACCCAGATGGTCAATCCGGATTTCGCGGAGGTGGCGAAGGCGTTCGGCGGCCACGGCGAGTTGGTCACCGCCGACGACCAGGTTGCCGGCGCCATCGAGCGGGCGCTGCGGAAGGTGCGCGAGGAGCGCGTGCCCGCCATCGTCAATGTGATTGTGGCGCAGGAGCTGGGGCTGCCGGAGTAACGCCTTTCCAAGGCAGCGCCGCCAGCGCAAGCGCCGCCTGCGACGGGACGGTGACGTCTAAACCGGTCTGCGTTTTGAAAGATTGGAGACGGTTGACCACTGTGTTCCGGTGGCAGTGCAGCAGTGCTGCCACATCTTTGGTGGATCCACTTTTCAGGTACGCCCCCACGGTATCCACGACGTCAGGCGCACTCTTGCGCAGCTCCACTACCCCGGCGTGCGCAGCGTGAAGCTGGGCAGGGAGCAACGGGCGGACGTGCTGGGCCGCTAACGCCCAAGCAACGTCTTCAACAGGGATGAGGCGGCCGGGGTTCTCTGCGGCATCGAACATGGCCACACTCGCACGCACGGCCGCACGCACCGCCGCCAAGTTTGGTAGCTGATTAAAGGTCACCGCGCCGAGATGGTCCGTGTGATCCCGGATGAAGTCCTGGGCCTGTTTGCTGGCGGGAAAGAAGGCTGCGTACAAGCCGTGGTATCCGTGACCATAGATTTCTCCACGGACAGCGAGAGGCTCGAGCACGGTCTGCACTGGAGCCCACTCGCTGGGGTGGTAGACAACAAGATCGATGGCGGTGCCTTCCGCAATCCCCAGCGCCCTGGAGATGGCCCCCATGGCCTGCTCTCCCAAGTGCTCCGCGGAAAACAGTCGCTCAATGTGGCGGTCGTGAGCGAAGCGGGCGTCGTGCCGCGCGCGTGCCTGCTCAGCTGCGTACGCACCGCGGATATGCACGGTGTAGCGCGACACCAACTTCTGAATGTTCGCCACATGCTCCACCAACAACGGCAGCTGTTCTGAAGAGACCGTTGCGCGGAAATGGTCCCACAACACGGTGAAGTCGATCTGGATAGCATCTACAAGAGCGGACAGACGCACGCCTTGGTGTGCCCGCTTGGTGCCGAGTTGGCGGGCGTGTGCTGCGAGTGAATCTTCATCCATCCCGTATTCGAGTTGCACCAGGAAAAGCCCCAGGATGCTGGAGGCTGTCGAGCGGAGTTCAGCGTCGTCCACGATGTCTTCGCGGTAGTAGCCCAAGTCGTGGAACTGCTCGAGGAACGCGTCGACGAGTTTTGGTAAGTCCTCACGAACTCGCTGGACAATGCCACTCCAGTTGTCCGTTGAATCAGTGTGCATGTGCACAACGTTACAAGCGCAGGTTATGAAATGTGCCAGAAGTCCGCAAAGAGGTGTCGATCACTGCAGCAAGCCCATAGTGTCAGAGCACACAATTTGTAGCTGCACGGAGGAGGCGGGCACATGAATGCAACCACCATCGTCAACGCGCGGGCAAAGATTATGGACGGAGCGGGCGGCACCGCGACGTCGATACGTATCGGCTTCGGCCGCATCCTGGAGGTGGACAACGAGCCGGCACCCGGCGATACGGTGATCGATGCGCGCGGCCGCACCCTCATCCCTGGGTTCAACGACGCCCACGCACACAGTGTGTGGTTCGGCCAGACACTGGGAGAGATCAACCTAGCGAACGTACGTACGCGTGCCGACGTCATCGCGGCGCTGCGAGAAGAAAGCGCCGGAGAGTGGGTCGTAGCCAGCGGATTCAACCCGAACCTGCTGACAGACGGCCCAGTGCCCATCGCCGACCTCGATCAAGCAACCGCGGGGAAACCGCTGTTGATCAAGCACAACTCCGGGCACGCCTACACGGTCAACAGTGAGGCGCTGCGCCGAGCCGGAATCGATCCGGCGGACCCGCCGCAGATAGAGGGCGGCGAAGTGGTCGTGGACGACACCGGCAACGCCACGGGATTATTGGACGAAAACGCTATGCGTCCGATCAACGACGTGCTGCAGCCGGAAAGCGAAAGCACCATCACCGACGCTCTTGATCGCGCCGGCAGGCACTACCTCAGCGAAGGCATCACCTCGGTGACGGACGCCGGTGTCGCCGGCGGATGGATCGGACACAGCCCCCAGGAGTTCGGCTTCTACCAGCGGGCGCGCGAGATGGGAAAACTCCACGTGCGTACGCAGCCGATGATCACGCTCGACGCACTACACGGCATCGACGGTCACGAGGACGATCCGGCGGTGCACGGCCTCGACGCCGGCATCCGCACCGGACTTGGAGATGATCTGCTGCAGATCGGGCCGGTGAAAATCTTCACCGACGGATCCCTACTGGGAAAGACAGCGGCCATGACCGAGGACTACGCCTGTTGCTGCCACGCCGGCTACTTCCAAGGCGACACCGAAACGATGCGTTCGCGTGCGCTCGCGGCAGCTGCCGGCGGGTGGTCGTTGGCACTGCACGCGATCGGGGACAAGGCGGTGGATTTCGCACTGGACGTGATCAGCGAAGCCGTCGAAAAGCAAGGGCCCCGCACGATCCCGCACCGCATCGAGCACGGCGGTGTGGTGCGAAACGACCAAATCGACCGCATGGCTAAAGCGGGCATCGTGCTCGTGCCGCAGCCGCGCTTCATCGCGGAGTTCGGGGATGCGATGGCCGAGGCGATCGGCGCCGAACGGGCAGCACTGTCCTACCCGGCGAAGCGGCTGCTAGCGGGCGGCGTGGTGCTACCGGGCAGCTCCGACAGGCCAGTAGCCACGGGAACTCCGCTCGCCGTGGTGCAGAGCTTTGTCGAACGCACCACAGGTTCTGGCAAGGGGTATGGGCCGGAGGACCGGATCACCGTCGACGAGGCGCTGTACGCCTACACCGCGGGATCCGCCGCGGCGACAGGCTGGGCTGGGAAAAAGGGGCAGATCGCGCCTGGTCAGCTCGCAGACCTTGTGGCCCTGGGAGCCGATCCAGCCGAAGTGCCTGCCAGCCAGATCGGCGACATTCCCGTTGAGGCCACTGTGCTGGGCGGGGAACTCGTCCACGGCAGCTTTTAGGAAGGACTTGAACACAATGCAGACCATTCAGCCAACAGATGAGCGGTTCCTCTCGGATTTCGCGGCGATGAGCAAGAACGGCGCAACCCCCGGCGGCGGCGTGGAGCGCCAGGCCGCAAGCGAGGGCGACGTAAAAAACCGTGCCTGGTTCACCGGCGTGCTCGAGGGTTTCGGCGCGGAAGTCGGCTTCGACGAGATTGGCAACCAGTACGGCCTGTTTGAGCTGGTGCCGGGCGCCCCTTACGTCGCTGTGGGATCACACCTGGACTCGCAGCCGCTCGCGGGCCGCTTCGACGGCGCCTATGGCGTTCTCGCCGGCGCTCACGCTGCCGCGCGCGTGGCCGCAAAAGCGAAGAGCGGCGAGCTGGCACCCCGGTTCAACCTCGCGGTGGTGAATTGGTTCAACGAGGAAGGCTCCCGCTTCGCGCCGTCAATGATGGGCAGCTCCGTCTTTACCGGCGCCCTCGACCTCACTACTGCGCGTGCAGCCACAGACCTGCAAGGAATGACCGCGGGCGAGGCCATTGATGCAGCGAAGTGGGCACCGCTCATCGACGTTCCGGAGCTGGCAACCTACGCCGAAATCCACGTTGAACAAGGTCGGGAACTCGAAGACAACGGCAACCAGATCGGCCTGGTCACCGCCACCTGGGGTGCGCGCAAGTTCGCCGCCACAGTTCATGGAGAACAGGGCCACACTGGATCCACCATGATGCGGGACCGTCGCGACGCACTGTTCGGGGCCTCGTTGGTGATTGCTGGCGTGCGCCGTCTTACAGAAGAATTTGAAGAAGGGCAGTTGCAGGCGTCGGTTTCGCAGCTCACGCTGGAGCCCAATTCGCCGGTGACCATTGCGCGCGAGGTCCGTTTCAACGTCGATCTGAGATCCCCTTCCGCTGAGGTGCTAGAGAAGGCACAGGCGCGTGTCGACGAGATCGTTGCGGCGGCCTCCGACGAGGCCAAGGTCGACGTTGACCTCGAGCTCACACACGAATGGACGCTCAACCCCTACCCCGAGGCCGGCGTGAAGCTGGCACGCACGTGCGCAGAAGAGCTTGGATTGTCGCATCAGGAGATCTTCACGGTGGCGGGCCACGACTCAACGAACATGAAGGAGCACTATCCCACCGTCATGCTGTTCATCCCCAGCGTCGACGGCATATCCCACAACGAGGCCGAGTACACCACGGACGAAGACTGCCTCGCCGGACTGGCTCTGCTTACACGGGTGCTCGAAGAACTCGCAGCAGGCAAGCTCGCACCCGATGAACGCTGAGCTCAAACGCTGACAACCACCGACCATTCCAGATTGCAATAGCCCCTACGAAAAGGACCCACAAATCATGTCCACTGCGTTTAGCCGATCTTCTTCCGGCGAAAACATAAATGACGGTCTGCCTCAGCTGCACAGCGACGAGCACATCGCACAGTCCCGAGCCGAGTTTCAGATGGACCAGCTCTCTGCGGCTGACGCTGAGGTAATCAAGGAAAACCGGGCCGGTGACGTTCCCGACGGCAACTTCTTGTCATGGGCCATTACCTTGTTCGGCACAGCTGTCGGCGCCGGCATCCTGTTCTTGCCCATTGACGCCGGAAGTTTCGGGTTCTGGCCGCTACTCATTGCCACGTTCCTCGTGCTGCCGCTCGTGTTTTTCTCTCACCGCACGTATGCACGCATCGTGTCCGCGTCCCCAGAGAAGGGTCTGGATGTCTTGCAGGTCGTCACAGCCTTGACTGGGCGCAAGCGCGGCCTAGCTACAGCCATCCTCTACTGGCTGGCTATCTACCCGACGGTGCTGATCTATGGCATCTCCATCACCAACACCGTGGACAGCATGATCGTAAACCAGCTCAACGGCCCGCACGTGAACCGTGTTGTGTTGGCAACGATTTGCGTGGGCCTGATGACGGGTGCTTTCGCCTTGGGGAAGAAAGCGACGTTGTGGCTGGCAAACATCCTGGTCTATCCCCTGATCATCGCACTCGCCGCGGTGTCGATCTATCTCATTCCGAAGTGGGATCTTGCCGGCTTCATGGAGTACGACTCGGGGACTCCGCTCTGGAAGTCGCTGCTGTTACTTCTGCCGGTGATGGTGTTCTCCTTCAGCCACATGGCGGCGCTGTCCCAGTTCGCCCTTGACGTGCAAAAGAAGAAGAAGGGCGATGTCGCGGCGACCGAGCGTGAAGTGTCCAAGATTGAGCTGATCACCGCGACCATGCTCGTGTTCTTCACCATGTTCTTCGTGTGGTCCTGCTCGTTGACTCTTGGCGCGGAGGGCATGGATGAGGCCCGCGCACAGAACATCCCGATCCTTTCCTACTTCGCCAACGTCACCAGCACCCCATTCATGGCGGTGATCAGCCCGGTGATCGCCATCTGCGCGATCGCATCTTCCTACTTCGGCCACATGCTGGGCACTGAGGAGGGAACCTCTTATCTCATCCGCGTGGCGGCTCCGGGAGTGGCGGACAGGATCAACCCGCAGGCGCTGCGCTGGTGCATCTACGTCTTCGTGTTTGTCACAACGGTGCTGGTGGCGGTAATCAACCCGTCGATTCTGACGCTGATCTCCGCGGTCGGCGGTATCTTCGTCGCCTTCCTCGTCTACATCGTGCCCAACCTGCTGTTTAACAAGGCCACCGCGTTCAAACATTACGCTCGCCGCCCAGACACGATCTTCGTCCTCGTCATGGGCTTGATCATCATGGGCGTGACTATCTGGCAAATGTTCTAAGAAAGGACCGCTTGTGCTTCGCGCAGATCTTTCCCTCTTCCCGGACTACAAGCCCGGAAAATCCGACGAAACAAAACTGAAGTTGTCCGCCAACGAGGCAAATTTTGGTCCCCTGCCTACCGCACTGGAAGCCATTCGTGAATCGGCGTTACGGGCGAACCGGTACCCCATTTCCGGGTCGCCAGTGCTACGTAAAGCCTTGGCTGCTCGTCTCGGGTTGGCGGAGGAACAGGTCGTGGTCACGCCCGGGGCATCGGCGGTGATCCAACAAGCCGTTTTGATGACTTGTTCTACAGGTGACGAGGTCCTGTTTCCCTGGCGCAGCTTCGAGGCCTACCCGCTTTACGCTCGAGTCGGCGGGGCCACCCCGGTCAAGGTGCCGCTCGGTGAGGACGAAGCGATTGATTTGAATGCGGTTGCAGACGCGATCACAGACCGCACCCGTCTGATTATCATTTGCAACCCGAATAATCCCACCGGCCTGACCATCACCAAAGACGAGTTCACCGAATTCATGCGGCGGGTCCCGGAAGACATCGTGGTGGTGTTGGATGAGGCGTATTACGAGTTCAACGATGCCGAAGACACTCCGGACGGCGTCGAAGAGATCGCAAAGTATCCCAACCTCATTGGCGCGCGCACGTTTTCCAAAGCCTACGGCCTGGCGGGGTTGCGTGTCGGCTACGGCTTCGGCAACCCGGAGTTGATTCGCTCGCTCGGGCTCGTCGCCCTTCCCCTCACCGTCACAGAGCTGTCCGAGCTCGCGGCCGTCGCTTCGCTGGAGGCGCACGATGAGCTCATGGTGCGAGTGAAAGAGACACAAGCCCAGCGTGACCGGGTCTCTGAGGCGCTTGGTCTGCAGCGCTCTCACGGAAACTTCGTCTGGATTCCGGGTGAAAACGGAGCTGAGATCGAACAAAAAATTAGCGCCGAGGGTGTCATCATCCGCAGCTATCCGGATTCGGGAGCGCGCGTGAGCATCACCGATGAGGCGGAGACGGATCAGTTCCTCGAAGCATGGAGACGCGCGGGTTTACCTGCCATAAAATGAGGCTATGACCAGTGTCTTCTACACCACGTTCTATGGCTCCACTCGCCAGTACGCCGAGGAACTGGCCGGCCGCCTCGGCACCGTCGCGCGCGAGCTGCCCGCCACCCTCGACGCCACCGGCGGCCCCGTCGTCGTCCTCTCTCCAGTCCACGGCCCCTCGCATCCGGGCGTGCGCTTCATCAAATCACTGCCGGCGATTGATCGTCCGTTGGCTTTGGTCACTGTCGGCATGACGCTTGTCGACGCCGCAAGGCACGACGACGCTTCCGGCGCCCTCCTCGGAAACCGCGCGGGGCAAGTAACCCGCTTTTACCTGCCTGGCAGGTTGAAGTACTCGGAGCTGACCACCGCCCACCGGTGGGCGATGAAAGCGCTGGTGGGCGCGCTGCGGCTCAAGCGCCAGCGCACCGAGAACGAGCAGGCGATGGTGGACAGCTACGGCCGGGACACGGACCGTGTGGACCTGACGCTCCTTGATCCGGTGGTGGAGTGGGCGCAGCGCGCCTAGCGGCCGAGCTTCGGCAGCTGGATTGCGCCGGACTGCACCGCGAAGTTGGCGATCAGGCCCAGCACCGCGAGCACGACGGTGGCGATGATGCCGCCCTTGATGCCCGCTTCCAGCGGCTCGGACTTGTAGTCCTCGCCGTCGAGGCACGCCTGTACGGCCTGGGCGTTGTTGGCTTTCTGCTGCGCCGAGGTGTCGGAGGAGCCGAACGCCTCGCCGACGGCCGCGGAGGTGCGCTGCACACCCGTGAGGCGGTTCAGCTCGACGCCTTCAACGCCCTGCTTTGCGACGATCTCCTGCGCCACGTTCTTCGACCCAATGCCGTCGAGCTCGAGCTTGCACACCGGCAGGTTCTTGTTGCCGGCCATGGTGTTGGAGGCGGCGTCGGCAGGCCCGGTGGCCAAGGTGACGGCCATGGAGGCGGCGAGCGCGGCTGCGGTGAACTTCTTCATGGAAACTCCTGTTCAGGGGCGGGGAACAATTGTAATCAATATAACCCCCTGCCTTGACGGTTGTCCGCGAAGGGTCGCCTTTTGTGCCTGTGGACTCCCCGGTTATTACTGCACGCCGCATTGCCTTATCATTCGTGTGGCTTATACCACTCATGTGTTAAGGAGTACCTTTGACCACTGCGGGCAAAGAGTTCAATTTGGAACACCTCACCGTCGCCGACAAGCGGCAGGTGGAGGAAAACCGGTCCGGCGCCGTCCCCGATGGCGGCACCCTGTCCTGGGCTCTCACCCTGTTCGGCACCGCCGTCGGCGCCGGCATCCTGTTCCTTCCCATCGACGCCGGCAGCTTCGGCTTCGTCCCGCTGCTGCTGATCACCCTCTTCATCGGCCCGATGGTGTTCTTCTCGCACCGCACCTACGCCCGCATCGTGGCCGCCTCCCCGGTCAAGGGCCTGGACGTGCTGCAGGTGGTCACCGCCCTTGCCGGCCGCAACCGCGGCCTGATGACGGGCCTGATGTACTGGCTGTCCATCTATCCCATCGTGCTCATCTACGGCGTGAGTATTACCAACACGATGGACAGCTTCGTGGTCAACCAGCTCAATGGCCCCGAAGTGCCGCGCTGGCTCATGGCCCTCCTGTGTGTCGGCGTGCTCACCGGCGCCTACGCGCTGGGCAAGAAGGCCACCCTGGCCTTTGCCAACATGCTGGTCTACCCCCTGATCATCGCGTTGGCCGCGGTGTCGTTCTACCTCATCCCCCAGTGGGACCTGGCCAGCTTCCGCTCCTACGAGTCCGACGTGCCGTTCTGGAAGGCGATGCTGCTGATCCTGCCGGTGTTCGTGTTCTCCTTCAACCACATGCCGGCGATGTCGCAGTTCGCCCTAGACGTGCAGAAGAAGTACCCGGATGACCTGGAGTCCACCAAGAAGGCCGTGGTGAAGACTGAGGCCATCACTACTGGCCTGCTGGTGGTGTTCACCATGTTCTTCGTGTGGTCCTGCACCCTGGCGCTGGGTGCCGACGGCATGGACGCCGCCCGCGAGCAGAACATCCCCGTGCTGTCTTACCTGGCCAACGAGACCGACACGCCGTTTTTGGCCATCCTCTCCCCGATCGTTGCCCTCTGCGCGATTGCGTCGTCCTACTTCGGCCACGTCATGGGCGCCGAGGAAGGCACCACCTACCTGGTGCGCGCCGTCGCGCCGGGTGCAGCAGAGCGACTGGACCCGAAGAAGCTGCGCTGGGGCATCTACGTCTTCATCTTCGTCACCACGGTGATCGCCGGCATCCTCAACCCGTCGATCCTGGACCTGATCTCCGTGGTCGGCGGCGTGTTCATCACATTCTTGGTGTACATCGTGCCGATGCTGTTGTTCCGCTACGCCAAGGACTACAAGCGCTACGCCAACAAGCCCGAAACCTGGTTCGTGTTCGTGCTGGGCACCGTGATCATGTGCGTGGCCATCTGGCAGATGTTCGCGGGCTAGAACCTAGAGGTGCACGACCTCAACGTCACCCTTCTCCGCCAGATATTGCGCAGCCACGGAGCGGTGGCATTCGGCGGGGTCGGGCTCTGAGCAGAGGAGGGCGGAGCCGTCGATAAGCTTGGGCATCTCGCGCTCGGCGAACTCGGCGCGCAACTGCTCCGCAAACTCGTCGAACGGCAGGCCCTCCTTTCGGTACGCGCGCATGAGGTCCTCGCTGGGCGCCAGCGCCAGCTCGTGGGAGTAGCCGATGCCCGCGATGGTGTCGAGAAACCACGGCAGGTCCGACTGTTTGGTAAATCCGGCGAGCTGGTTCGTGTTGTGCCGCCGGATATCCACGATCTGCTTTACGCCGTTGTCCCGCAGGATGTCGAAGAACTCCTCAGCGGTCTTCTTGCTGTAGCCGATGGTGTAGAGCCGCATGTTTGCAACTGTAGCGGCCTTGGATCCAAGGTTGCGGACTCCGCGTTGCGGACAATTCCGGGAGGACCAACAATTGGTGCTGGCCAACGAAAAAGCGGCCGTCTTGCGAGAGGACGGCCGCTAAAGTGCGCTGGTCTAGTGCGGGACTAGAACGGCAGGAACGGCTGGATGAATGGCCAAGCGGCGCCGCCAAGTGCGAGCAGGCCAACGATCACGGTACCGGCGATGATGCCGGCCTTGGTACCGTCGGTCATCGGGGTGGTCTTGTAGTTCTTACGGTCGACGCAAGCCTTGTAGGCGTTGACGGTCTCGCGCCCCTCGATCGTGGCGGAGTCGCTGGAGCCAAACGCCTCAGCGAGGTAGGAAGACGTCATGACGGCGTTCGCGAGCTTCTCCGGGTCGTTGGCGAGGAACTGCTCGGCCTCGTCCGGGGTGGTGTTGTCGGTGCCCAGCGGAGTGACGACACGGCAGCCGAAGTTGTAGTTGGTCATCGTGTTCGACGCAGCCTGGGCTTCAACTGCGCCGAGGGACAGGGTCATGGTTGCGGCCAGGGCGGCTGCCGCGAACTTCTTCACAGGGAAACTCCTCGTCTGTGACAGGAAAACAACAGGTTCAAAAATGAATATATGCCCACCGGCGCCACTCTGGAAGTGGGGGTGTCCTGCGGGGTTGCCGCCGCCCGCTTGCAAAAGTTTACATGCGAGGAGAAACATAAGTGTTCTACCTGCAGGTTTAATTCTGGACGTCTGTCCCAGATGTCAGATCTTGCGAAACCGCCCCGGACCCCGCGCCGGGCGCCTGCGTCCAAACACCCTTAACTACACTGCATAACCATGACTGAGGCGACCCCGCACCGCTATACGGCCGAGCTGGCCAACACCATCGAGCAGAAGTGGCAGGCGTACTGGCGCGACAACCAGACGTTTTACGCCCCGAACCCGGTCGGCGACCTTGCTACCGGCGAGCCGCTCCCGGACGACAAACTCAACGTCCAGGACATGTTCCCCTACCCCTCGGGCGCGGGGCTGCATGTGGGCCACCCGCTGAGCTACATCGCCACGGACGTGTTCGCGCGCTACAACCGCATGCTGGGCAAGAACGTGCTGCACACGCTGGGTTATGACGCGTTCGGCCTCCCCGCGGAGCAGTACGCCATCCAGACCGGCACGCACCCGCGCGTGACCACGGAGGCGAACATTGCCAACATGCGCCGCCAACTGGCCATGCTGGGCCTGGGTCATGACCCGCGCCGCTCCGTGGCCACCACTGACCCGGAGTTTTACCGCTGGACGCAGTGGATCTTCCTGCAGATTTACAACGCCTGGTTCGACGAGGACCTGCAGAAGGCCCGCCCGATCGAGGACTTGGTCAAGGACCTCATGTCCGGCGCCCGCACCACGAAGGACGGCCGCAACTTCCGCGACCTGACCACGGCGGAAAAGCACAAGGCTATCGACGAGTTCCGCCTCGTCTACCTCTCCGACTCCATGGTCAACTGGTGCCCGGGCCTGGGCACGGTGCTGGCCAACGAGGAGGTCACCGCCGACGGCCGCTCGGAGCGCGGCAACTACCCCGTCTTCCGCAAGCGTCTGCGCCAGTGGATGATGCGCATCACCGACTACTCGGACCGCCTGCTCGACGACCTCGACCTGCTCGAATGGCCCGAAAAGGTCAAGAGCATGCAACGCAACTGGATCGGCCGTTCCCGCGGCGCGGACGTGCACTTCGCCTCCCCCGCCGGCGACATCACGGTCTTCACCACCCGCCCGGACACGCTCTTCGGCGCGTCCTATGTGGTGTTGGCGCCGGAGCATGAGCTTGTCGACGAGCTGGTCACCGCCTCCTACCCCTCCGACGTGGATAGCCGCTGGACCGGCGGCGCCGCCACCCCGCGCGAGGCGGTGGATAACTACCTGCGCTCGATTGCCGCGAAGTCCGACGTGGAGCGCCAGGAAAACAAGGAAAAGACCGGCGTGTTCCTCGGCTCCTACGCCGTGAACCCGGTCAGCGGCGAGGAGGTGCCGATCTTCATCGCCGACTACGTGCTTACCGGCTACGGCACCGGCGCGATCATGGCGGTGCCGGCGCACGACGAGCGCGACTACGAGTTCGCCTCCGTCTTCGGCCTGCCCATCACCCCGGTTCTGGACGGTGATGTTACTGAGGCGGCGTTCACCGGCGACGCGGAGCACATCAACTCCGCGAACGAGGACGGTCTGGATTTGAACGGCCTGGGCAAGGGTGAGGCTATTGAGCGGGCGATCCTTTGGCTCGTCGATAGGCAGAGGGGCTCCGAGAAGATCCAGTACAAACTGCGCGACTGGTTGTTCGCGCGCCAGCGTTACTGGGGCGAGCCGTTCCCGATCGTGTACGACGAGAACGGTCAGGCGCACGGGCTGCCCGAGGACATGCTGCCGGTGGAGCTGCCGGAGGTGGAGGACTACAACCCCGTCGCCTTCGACCCCGACGACGCCGACTCCGAACCCGCCCCGCCGCTGGCCAAGGCCACCGACTGGGTCGAGGTCGAGCTGGACCTGGGCCACGGCAAGCAGAAGTACTGGCGCGACACCAACGTGATGCCGCAGTGGGCCGGTTCCTCCTGGTACCAGCTGCGCTACATCGACCCGACCAACGCCGACGCGCTGGTGGACATTGAGAACGAGCGCTACTGGACGGGCCCGCGCCCCGACGAGCACGGCGAAAACGACCCGGGCGGCGTGGACCTCTACGTCGGCGGCGTCGAGCACGCGGTGCTGCACCTGCTGTACGCCCGCTTCTGGCACAAGGTGCTGTTTGACCTGGGTTTTGTCACCTCCCAGGAACCGTACCGCCGCCTGTTCAACCAGGGCTACATCCAGGCCTACGCCTACACGGATTCGCGCGGCGTGTACGTCCCGGCCGCCGAGGTGGAGGAAAAGGACGGCAAGTTCTTCTACAACGGCGCCGAAGTCAACCGCGAGTACGGCAAGATGGGCAAGTCCCTGAAGAACTCCGTCGCGCCGGACGACGTCGTGGAGGAGTACGGTGCCGACACCCTGCGCGTCTACGAAATGTCCATGGGGCCGCTGGACACCTCCCGCCCGTGGGCGACCAAGGACGTCGTCGGCGCGCACCGCTTCCTGCAGCGCCTGTGGCGCCTGGTGGTGGACGAGGCCACCGGTGAAGCCACGGTCGTGGACACTGAGCTTTCGGACGAGGACTCTAAGTACCTGCACCGCACCATCGCCGGCGTGCGCGACGACTACGAGCACCTGCGCGACAACACCGTCGCCGCCAAGCTCATCGAGTACGTCAACTACCTGACCAAGACCTACCCGAACGGCGCGCCCCGCGCCGCCGTCGAGCCGCTGGTGCAGATGGTCTCGCCCTTGGCGCCGCACATCGCCGAGGAGCTGTGGTCTGTGTTGGGCCACTCCGAGACCATCACGTTCGAGCCGTTCCCGGAGTTCGAGGAGCAATGGCTTGTCGACGACACCGTGGAAGTGCCCGTCCAAATCAACGGCAAGGTCAAGGCGCGCATCGACGTCGCCGCCGACGCCTCCAAGGACGACCTCGAGGCCGCGGCACTTGCCGACGAGCGCGTGGCCGACCTGGTCGCCGGCAAGAACGTGGTGAAGGTCATCGCCATCCCGGGCCGCATGGTCAACCTGGTGGTCAAGTAGGGGGTTCGCGTCGGGTGCCTGCGGGGCGGGGCCGCCCGGCCCCGCCCCGGCCCAGGCCCGCCCCAATTTATTCACCCGCCGGGGCCTCCTCGGTGAACAAATCCCTTTTTGAGCGGTTGATTTGTTCATTTTCCCCAGGTCGCTACTCCCACGAGGGGGATCTATTCATCGCGTGGTGAATGAATTTGCCTGGGCGGCGAAAATCGGGCGGGCCGGGGCCTGCCCCGCGCCACTCATCCCGACACATCGCGGCTGAATCTGTCAGGCGGCCCCCAAACCCCCAGGTCGGCGCAAACGGCTGTCGTAATGTGTCAGGACCCCGGCCGTCCGGACCCCGCCCGCTGCCCGGGTCTGTGACTGGTGTGGCTGATAAAATCCCGAGTGAACAAAACCGACGATCACGAAGGATGAGTGCATGTCCACCCCTTATAACGGCGGCGGGTACGAGCCGTACCCGGAGCACCCCGAAGGCAGCCACCCGGAGAACGGCGGCTACCCGGCCTACAACACCCAGAACACCGAGCACACCTACGACGCCTTCGAGGTAAACAGCGCGGCGTCGATGGCTGGCGCCTCCGCGCTGCGCTTCCACGGCCAGCAGCTCACCGACAACGCCCCCGGTGACGGCGCTTCGCCGCACCCGATCAACGATCCGGCGTCGAACGGCTGGTTCCACGTGAAGGGCAACGGCAAGCTCGATGTCATGGAGGCGCTGAGCTGGGGCGGCAAGGCTCTGTTCGCCAACGCCAAGCTGTGGATCCCGCTGGGCGTGGCCTACACGGTGCTCGCGGTACTGGGCCAGTTTTTGCCGGGCGCGGGGTCGATGATCGGCTCGATCGGCATGCTGCTGCTCGCCCCGTGGATGGTTGGCGTGGCGTTGCAGCAGACGCTGGTGAGGCAGTTCACGTACAACGAGGCGAAGGCGCCGGCGTACGGCAAGACGCTGGGCGTGACGGCGCTGCTCGGCGTGGTGGCCATGATTTTCTCTATGATCCTGATCATGGTGCTCGCGTTCGGCGCGCTGACCTCCATCGATCCGACCACGCTGCCGGATAACCCGGAAAACCTCAGCCCGGGGGAGATGTGGAATTTGCTGCGTCCGGTTCTGGGCGCGCTGGCTGTCACCGGCGTGATTGGACTGCTGGTGCTGCCGTTTTTCTCGTTCCAGACGTGGTACGCGGCGGATAATAACGGCTCGTTCGGCCATGCTATTTCCGCCGGTTTCAAGGCTGGTGCGTCGAATTACCTGAAGATTTTGGGCTTCGTGGTGCTCGCCGGGTTGATCAACCTCGTTGGTGGGGCGCTGTTTTTCGTCGGCCTAATTGTGACCCTGCCCGGCACGATGCTCGCCGCGGCGCACGCGTACCGCCAGATTTCCGGCGGTCCGGTGCCCAAGGAAGCTACAGCTTAACGACGGTGCGTCCGCTCCACCCACCATCGAGCAGCGCACGCCCAACTTCCGCCACGCCATCCAATCCGACTTCCTCGGTGCGGATGGCGTTGGTGTCTACGGACTCGTCGAGGAGCGACCACGCTTCGTCGCGAAGCTTGTTCGGCGCGTCGACGGAGTTGATTCCCACCAGTTGCACCCCGCGCAGGATGAACGGCAGGACGCTGGCGGGCAGGTCGTTGCCGGCGGCCATGCCGCAGGCGGTGGCCACGCCGCCCCACTGCAGCTGCGACAGCGCGTTGGCCAAAACGGTCGAGCCGACGGTGTCCACCACGCCCGCCAGGCGTGCCTTCTGCAGCGGCTTGCCGGCCTCGGCGAACTCGGCGCGGTCCACAACCTCGGCGGCGCCGAGTTCCTTCAGCCAGGCGCCATGCTTATCGACGCGCCCCGTCAACGCCCACACCTCATAGCCGCGGGCGGCCAAAAGCTGCACGGCAATGGAGCCGACGCCGCCGGTGGCGCCGGTGACGAGCACGGGGCCGTCGATAGGCGAAAGTGCGGCCCGCTCCAGGCCTGCGACCGAAAGTGCGGCGGTGTATCCCGCGGTGCCGATCGCGGCCGCATCCTCCGCGGTGAAGCGCTCCGGCACGCGGGTGATGTCTTTAGCGTCGATGCGCATTTGCGGGGTGTAGCCGCCGTGGCGGCGCTCGCCGATGCCGCGGCCGTTGACGGTGACGAGCGTGCCGTCCTCGAGGGTGCCCACCGCGTCGATGCCCGGCACCGTCGGCAGTTCGCGCAGGATGCCGCGGTTGCCCGAAAGCGCCATCGCGTCCTTGTAGTTCACCGAGGAGTGGCTCACGTTGATCAGGGTGTCGCCCTCGCCCGCGAATGCCGCCTGCGTTTCTACGATCTCCGGTCCATTTTCAGTGACAATCAAGCTGCGGTTCATGGTCGCCAGCATAGGCCGACACTACGGTGGGGCGGGTGAAATCAACGAGCAAAGCCAACACCACCGCCGCCCACCTCGCGGCGGTGGTCGTGACTGCCCTGGTCGTGCTCGCCTTCACGGTGGGCAAGGCGTTCGTGTCCATCCCGGGGCTGTGGTCGGCGGAGGCGCACCAGCTCAGCCAGGTGCGCCTGAACCCGCTGGAAACCTTCGAGTACGCGCGCGTGTGGTGGGGGCCGTGGCTGAACCTGTTCGGCAACATCGCGCTGTTCGCCCCGGTCGGCTTCATCGCCAACCGGGGTTCGGTGGCGCGCGCGGTGCTGGTCGGGCTGGTGTGCAGCCTGGGCATCGAGGTCGCGCAGTACCTCTTTTCCTGGGGCTACAGCGATACTGACGACGTGCTCTGCAACGTCGCCGGTGCTTGGATCGGTGCGGGGGTGGCCGCGGGGACGTCGAGAAGCAATCGCGCAACGGTGCTGTGGTGCATCGCCGCGGCGGGCGCGGTCGTGCTCATCGTGTGGGCGGCGCTAGGGTTGAGCGCATGAGCGAGCGCGGATGGTTTACCAGGCGGGTCTTCCCCACCGGCGGGGAGCCGGACCCGCGCTTCACGCTGGCCAACGAGCGCACCTTCCTCGCCTGGACCCGCACCGCGCTGGCGTTTCTCGCCGGCGGGATCGCTCTCGAGGCGTTCGAGCTGCCTGGCATCGAACCCGGCGTGCGCAAGATCGCGGCGGCTGCGGTCATCGTGATCGCCATGGCCATCTCCGCAGGTGCGGCGGTGCGCTGGGTGCGCATCGAGCGGGCCTTGCGTCACGACGAGCCCCTGCCCGCCCCCGCCATCATCCCCGTTCTGTGCGTGGTGGTGTTTGTCGCGGCGGTGGTTGTCGCGGTGAGCCTGCTCGCATGATCGCCGTCGCCGACCCCGGCCTGCAGCCGGAACGCACCGCCATGAGCTGGACGCGCACCGCGCTGGCCATGCTCGTCTGCGCGGCCACACTGCTGCGGTGGGCCGGTGCCTACCCGGCGCTGATCGTGGTGGCGTCGGTGGCGCTGGCGGCGGGCGCGCTGGTGATCGTGGCGCTGAACCGGCGAGCGTACCGCTTCGAAGCCTCCGCGCTTGCTAACGAGCGCAGCGCCCCCAACGCCGCCGCCGTGTTTCTGCTGACCGCGATGATGCTCGGCACCGGCGGGCTGGGGCTGTACCTGGTGGTGGTGTGAGCGGCTCGCTTCCGCCGCCCCGCCGCTGCCCCGCTCGGAATTTGTTCACTGCCCACCGGCCTGCGGGTGAACTAGTTTCCCTGGGAGGGGTGATTTGTTCACTTTCCCCAGGTCACGGAGACCGGTGTCGGGGATTAGTTCATGTGCTAGTGAACAAATTCCGCATGGGAGCCGGGGACGGCTAGCCGTTCCGGAAGCGCTTTGCGTCCCGGTAGATCTCCAGGTGCTTGAGCATCATCGTGCGGCCCTGGTCGGAGAGGCCGGAGTGGCCGGGGGAGATTTCCTCCACGACGCAGAAGGCGTAGAGCCAGGGGATGAGGAAGTCAAAAGGTTCGGGTGGTGTGGCACCCCCTTCGCCAACGAACCACTCGACAGTCGCTTCCCAAAAATCCCGTCCCACCAGCGCTTCGAACAGGCGGCGGGAGTGGTCGGCGAAGAAAGCGGAGCGGGAACCGCCAGCCAGGTACTTCTCGCCCGCCTTCGTGGGGGTGATGACGCCCTTGCGCTTTTTCAAAAACCCGGACTCGACAAGCACGTCCGAGACATCTTCGGGGTTTGGCAGCTCGGTGATCTCGACGATCTCGCGCGCGGCTTCGGGTGGCAGGACTCCCCTTTCCAACGTGACGCCGTCGGCGAACAGCTCCACCAGCTGCGCGACCACACCGGTGAGGGTCATCTGGGGTAGATCGTCGAAGGAGCTCGGCACCTCCACCCCGTCCAGCCCACCGAGCATGTCGCCGAAGAACTCGGTCACGGCGTTGATCATGGTGGGGTTGCGCTCCGGATGCGGGTCCATGTCGATGATCTGGAGCAGGTCCGGGCGGGACTGGAGGAAGTCGTCGAAGTGCTGGGCCAGGCCGGGTCCTTCGCTGCCTTCGTCGGCGGCTGCGACCTCGTCGAAGAACATTTCTTCGGCGACATTGCCGATGCGGGTGGCCACGGACACCGGGTCGGCTTGCGTCATGCGGTCGAGCATGCGCTCCGGCGGCATGACGGGCAGGTAGGAAAACATCAGGGTGATGGTCTCCAAGTCCGGCTCGATGCCCGCGGCCAACAGGCGCGCCTGGTGGCGGAAGGTGGTCATCAGCTCTGGCCCCGAGCAGGCTTCGACGACGTCGGGCCCGGCTGCGTCGATAAGCATGGGCGTAGGTCCCTCGATGTTGGAGGGGCCTAACACCTCGACGTGGATGTTCCAGTTGGCGGCGGGGTCGTAGACGTAGGTCATGGGCCGCATCTCGGCGACCGTGAGCTCGTCTTCCTGGTGCTCGCCGGGGCCGGGCGCGGCAGTAAAGACGGAGCGCTGCGCGCCCTCTTGGCTGACGTAGAGGTGGGTGGCGGCGCCGGTGAAACCGAGGGAGGCGTCGATGATCTGCGACAACTCGCCCAGCGTCATGGTCTCCTCGACGTTGACGCAGCGGGAAATTTCGGGCGAGGTGCCCTCCACGATCATGAGCACTGAAACGGTCATACCGGCAACCTTACGGCCTAAACCACGAACAGGAAGGCGCACACGACGGCAGTCAGCGCGCCCGCGGTCAGCGGCACGGCGGTGCGGCGGACCACGTCGATCGGGTTGACCTTTAGCGCACCCGCGACGATGAGCACTGCGGCGTTGACCGGGGAGGCCTGGCGCATGGTGTTGGAGGCGGCCCAGATGGAGGTGAGCATCTGCGGGGCGGACACGGCGGAGTCGGCGGCGATGCCGGGCACCATCTCGGAGAACGCGAAGTAGGGCGCCACACCGGAGCCGGTGAGCAGCGCCATCGTGGCGGTGGCCAGCACGAACACCAGCACCATCAGCACGGCGGCGCCGGAGGAGGCCTGCGCCAGGTTGGTCAGAGCCTCGATCACGCCCATCTGGGTGATGCCCTCCACCAGGATGGCGGCGGCGACGATGAGGGAGACCACGCCGGCGGCTCCCTCGCCGAGGCCCTTGAAGAACTCCTGGAGGGAGTCGGCGGCGTAGTTGACGTCGCGCAGCCGGATGGCCTCGATGATCATGGTGACCATCAGGGACACCACGGTCACGGGCAGGATGCCGGCCTCGAAGGAGACTACGCCGAGGCGGTTCAGCGCGGCGGAGACGATGATCAAAAGCAGCGGCAGAAGCGGCAGGACGGCGTAGAAGCCGGGCAGGCCTTCGGCGCGCTCCACGGCTTCGCGGATGCGGCGGTCGGACTCGCTGTCCTTGGCGGCTTCGAGCTCGGCCTCCGACGCGCCCGCGCCGGACTTGACCAGGTCTTTCTTATCGCAGCGGTGCTGCCACCACATGTGGGTAAACGCGATGACCACCAGGGCGGGGATGGTGGCTTTGGCCACGTTGCCGAAGGTGAACTCGGTCACCGTCATGCCGGTCAGTTCCGCGGCCTGGATCAGGCCCGCTTCCAGCGGCGACGGGGCGATGGTGGAGGCGGTGGCGACGATCGCGCCGACGGTCAGCGGCGTCAGCCCCGCGGCGATCAGCGCGGGCATCAGCGTGGCAACGAGCAGCAGCGACAACGCACTGGCAGAGGGCACGACGAAAGACAAAAGCGTGGCGACGGTAAACCCGATGGGCACGAGCCAGTAGGAGCCTTGGAAGCGGCGCAGCGGGCTGGACAGCGCCACCACCGTTTTCGCGTCGGCGCCGATGTGGCGCATGTAGCCGACGAAACCGAAAAGCACCATGATCGCCATGCCGGTGCCGGCGAAGCGGGACTTGAACAGGGACTCGATGATCAGCAGCTCGTCGTAGAACGCGTTGCCGGAGGACTCGATGTCCGCGGTGGAGTGGTCTATGCGCCCGGTAGCTGCGGCGATCATCAGCAGCAGCACGCCGACGGCGAAAATGGAGGAGGCCGCGTGGACCTTTTTGGCAATGAAGTAGCCGACGGCAATGACGGCGAGAATGGCAAAGAAAATGTAAAGCACGCAGCGATTATGCAGCGTCAAGCCGCACCCCGCAGGATGAATGCGCGGGGTGTGGCAAATCTCTCGGCGTTACCCGCCGTCAGAACTACGCCGGCTGGCCGCCCAGGATGAGTACGTGGGCGATTTCGTCGGAGCGGTTTTTCAGCCCCAGGGTGCGGTGGCCGGCGTCCAGCATGCCGGCGGAGCGCGGCGGCACCGGAGTGTTGTTCACGGTGATGTCGCCGTCGGGGGCGACCACGGCGTACTCGAACTCCTCGTAGACCGTGACCGCCAGCTCAGTCTCCGGCGCGATGGTCAGCTGGGCTGCCACGCAGGGCTCGTCGGTTTCCACGGCGCCGGTGCGGCCGAACATGCGCCCGGAGAAGACGAAGGCCTCGCCCGCGGATTCGGTGGTTACGCTGCGCAGGCCAAACGCGTCCGGTTGGGCGCGCTGGATCTTGTCGGGGACCGCTTCAGCGTCGATTAGCACCTGCACCTGCGCGCGCTCGAGCACGCCGCCGAGGCGTGCGGAGCCGTCGTGCCGCCAGGCGAAAGATTTGCAGCCCGCGGGAGTGTCGTCGGGTCCGCCGAGGCCCCTGAGGAATGCGACCCCGCGCCAGGGGCCAGCGTTCAGCTCAATGAATGACATGGCGGCCAGCTTATATGATCCGGCGTTGCCGGGCTTCCTCCACGGCCGCGGTGCGGTTGTCCACCCCGAGTTTGGCGTAGATGTGGATCAGGTGCGTCTTCACCGTCGCCTGCGAGATGAACAGCTGCTGGGCGATCTCCTTGTTGGAGGCGCCGGTTTGCAGCGCGCGCAGCAGCTCAATCTCGCGCGCGGACAGCGCCTCGGCGGGGTTGACCAGCCGGTCCGCCAGCACGTTCGCCACCTGCGGGGAGAGCACCCTTTTGCCTTGCGACGCGCTCCGCACCGCCTCGTACAGCTCATCTTCCGGCGCGTCCTTGAGCAGGTAACCCATGGCGCCGGCCTCCACCGCGGCGACCACGTCCGCTTGGGTGTCGTAGGTGGTCAGGATCAGCACAGGCGGCCCGCCGGCGGCGACCAGGCGGCGCGTCAGCTCGATGCCGTCCGCGCCGGGCATCTGGATGTCGGAGACCACCACGTCCACACCCTCGGGCACCTCCGCGTCGCCGTCGGCGGCCTCGGCGACGACTTCCACGCCGTCAAAGGAATTGAGCACCGCGCGCAGGCCGGCGCGGACGACCGGATGGTCGTCGATAAGCATGACGCGAAGTGTCATTTCTCCTCCACAGGCAGGGTTGCGGCGAGGACGTTGCCCTCCACCGTGAGCTCGCCGCCGGCCTCCTCCACGCGGCCGCGCAGGCCCTTCAGGCCGTAGCCCTCGGGCCCGGTGATGCCGCGGCCGTTGTCGAAGACGTCGATGGTTGCGGTCGCACCAAGCCTATCCACGGTCACCACCGCCGACGAGGCACCAGCGTGGCGCACGATGTTGCTCAAGCCCTCCCGCACGACGCGCTCCGCCACCGACGCGCACGGTTCCGGCAGGTCAACGGCCTGGACGCGGACTTCGAGCTGCTCGCCGAGTGCGCGCTGGCGGTCCTGGGCGTGACGCGCCAGGCGCTCCAGCCGCACGGGCAACGTCTCGCGCTTCGGGGTTTGCGTGGTGGCGGAGTTCTCCGCCACGAAGCGGCGCGCCTCCGCCAAGTTGTCGGAGGCGGTGGAGCGGATCACGCCCAGCGTCTCCCGCGCCGGGTCCCCTTGGGCGAGCTGTTTGTCCATCGCCCGGCCCAGCAACACGATGGAGCTCAAACCCTGCGCCATGGTGTCGTGCACCTCGCGCGCCAGGCGCGCCCGCTCCTCCGCCACACCCGCGGCGTGTTCGGCCTTCGCGGCCTCACGCTGGGCGGCCTTGAGGTCCTCGGCCATCTGCCGGTAGTGGTCCGCCTCCGCGCGCAGCGCCTGGTAGGCGTGCACGATGATCACCGCCAGCACGGTGCCGATGGTGGGGCCGATGATCGCGCCGGGCCCGCCGCCCGGTGCGGTGGCGGAAAGCGCTACGGCCAGAAACGCCGCGGTGGCTGCGAGCTCCCACCAGGTGGTCAGCAGCACGCACGCCAGCATGACCAGCGGGAACTCCAGCCACACGAACTCGCCGGACATCTGCACCAGCCCCACCCACAGCGCCGCCACTACCGCCAGCCAGGCGTAGGGCGCCCACGCCGGGTAGTCCTTGCCATGGAAGTGCCATACGGTGCCGGCCATGTACACGCAGGCGAACGCCAGGGGCAGGGCAAGCGCGGTCACGGGTGCGTCGCTACGCAACTGCCCCACGAGCCCCACCGCCAGCAGCACGGCGACGAGCACGTGCAGGCTCACGCGCAGAAAATCGAGCAGGCGGGTGGTGGACAACATGTGTCTGAGCGTAGATCAACCGATCGGTTGACCGGGATTTCAACCGCCCGCGCGATGTGCTGAGGTGCAGGTCAACGGCAGGATTAACACCATGTTCGTAGGAATCAGAGAAATCACGTCAGCCAAGGGGCGCTTCGGGCTGATCGCAGGCACCGTGGCGCTGATTACGCTGCTGGTGGTCGTGCTCACCGGACTGACCGCCGGCCTGGGCAAGCAAAACACGTCCGCGCTGGAGGCGCTGGACCCGCAATCGGTGGTCTTCCAGGACCCGGAAGACATCTCGTTCACCACCTCCCGCGTCGAGTCGCGCGACGGGCTCACCCCGCTCGGCGCCAGCCAGATGCTCTTGACCAAGGACAACGGCGAGGACGCGGCCGTGGCCATCCTGTCGCTGCCGAAGGGCACCGAGCTTCCCGGAGGGCAGCAGCTTTCCGACGAAGCCGTGGCCGCTCCCTCCCTCGAAGTGAGCGAGGGCGAGACCGTGACCGTCGCCGGCAACGACATCACCGTCGGCGCGACCGGCGAGGACCTGGCGTTCTCCCACTCCCCCGTCCTGTGGGTGCCCACCGAGTTCTGGCAGGCCGCCATGCACACCGACGCCGACGGCTCGGTGCTGCTGGCGGACCACGACGTCGACGGCGGGGTGAGCCTGAAAGAGGCCTTCGACGGCCTGCCGGCGTACTCCTCGGAGCAGGGTTCGCTGAAGCTCATCCAGGGCTTCCTCTACGCCATCGCCGCGCTGGTGATCATCGCCTTCCTCACCGTGTGGACGATGCAGCGCACCCGCGACCTGGCCATCCTGAAGGCCATCGGCGCGTCCAACTCCTACCTGCTCAAGGACGCCCTCGGCCAGGCCGCGGTCATCCTGGGCATCGGCGCGCTCATCGGCGGCGTCGCGGCGTTCGGCCTGGGCCTGCTCATGCAGAGCGGCGCACCGTTCTCGCTGACCGCGCTCACCGCGATCGCTCCCCCGGTTGTCATCTGGGCGCTGGGCATGGTCGGCGCCCTGATCGCCACCCGTTCCATCTCGAAAGTTAACCCTCAGGCGGCTCTTGGAGGTGTCGCATAATGCTCGAACTCAACGATGTCACCGTCGCATTCAAGGACGGCCAGGAAATGCGTACAGTGCTGGACCACCTGGAGTTCACCGCCAAGCCCGGCGAGATGACCTTCATCGTCGGCGAGTCCGGTTCCGGCAAGTCCACCCTGCTCTCCGTGGCCGCCGGCCTGATCACGCCGGACTCCGGCACCGCCAAGCTCAACGGCGAGACCGTGGACAACGATGTGCGCCGCGACAAGATCGGCATGATCTTCCAGCAGGCCAACCTCATCGCCGCGCTGAACGTGCGCGACCAGCTGCTGGTCACCGACCACATCCGGGGCATCAAACCCCGGAAGGAGAGGGCGGAGGAACTGCTGGCCACCGTCGGACTGGAGGGGCTGGGCGACCGCCGCATCGGCGAGATGTCCGGTGGCCAGCGCCAGCGCGTCGGCATCGCGCGTGCGCTCATGGGCGAGCCGTCGCTTCTGCTTGCGGACGAGCCCACCGCCGCCCTCGACGCCGACCGCTCCCAGGAGATCGTGACGCTGCTGCGCGAGCTCACCACCGAGCGAAACATCGCCTGCGGCTTTGTCACCCACGACCGCTCGCTGATCGAGAGCAGCGACGAAGTTTTCGAACTCGGCGTCAACGCCCCCGCCTACGCCTAAACTGGCGCGCGTGTTCTACTGCGCCCCCGGCCCCGCCCCGCTCGACCCCGCCCTGCTGGCCAGGGAGATCGAGCGCAGGGCGGGGCTTTCATCGTGCGGGCCCCAGGTGCGCGCTCTTCCGCAGGTGCCTGACGACGCCCTGGTGGCCGGCGATGGCTATTGGCTGGCGGGGCGGAGTGTCGTCGATAAGCTGCACGCTTTGGATCGCAACGTGGTCGCGTACGCGGTCGGCGAGGCGTTCATTGTGACCTCGCTGCAGGAGATGGGCGCGACGATGCTGAGGAGCCGCGACCTCGTGCGCGTCCCGCACGGCATCTTCCGCGTGCCCGAGTGGGGCCAGCGCACGTTCGTCGCCGGCGAGACCGCGGAGTTTCTGCGCGGCTACCTGGAGCTGGAGGCCGCCGGGCGGTTCGTGGAACCCGCGCGCTACCGCAGAAGGGACCGCGAGCGGGTGGCCATGACGGTAAACGCCAACGCGCCGAGCACAGCCGTGGACAGCAACGTGCCGCCCAAGTAACCCAAGTCCACCGTGGCCGCGCCCAACGCCGAGCCCGAGGCGATGCCCACCTGGAACGTGACCACGTACACCGAGCTGGCCAAATCCTGGTTGCGTTGGCCCGCGAAGAGGAAGATCGTGGTGGCCACCGTGGGCAGCGCGCCCGCGGCGATGCCGAAGACCACGATCACCGCGAACATGCCGGCACCCGTGTTGTAGTGCAGCGCCAAAAGGCCCGCGATGCCGGAGGCCACCAGCGTGGCCGTGGCAATGCCGTTGAGGCGGATCATGCGCGCATCCACCAGGCGGCCCGACAGGGTCACACCGACCAGGCCGGCGATGCCGTACAGCGCCACGCCGTAGGGCACGAAGCGGTGGCCGGCCGTGGCCTCGATGAGCAGCGCCAGGTAGGTGAAGGTGACAAAGATCGCCATGACAGCCAGCACTAGGTAGATGACCAAAGGCGGGATGGCCGACTTCGTCGCCTGCGCGCCGGTCTGCTGCGCCGGCGGCTTGGCGGGCAGGCTGGGCAGGGAAATCACCAGCATCACCAGGGCACCCACCACCGCGGCACCCAGCACCCAGGTGGAGGCGCGCCAGCCAATCGCAGAACCCAGCGCCGTAGTCAGCGGCGAGCCGATCACCATCGACAGCGTGGAGCCGAACGACACCGCGGCGACCGCCTTGCCCATCTGCCCCGGCGGCGCGATACGCGCCGCGACCGGGTTGACCAGCGACCAGAACAACCCGTGGGTAAACGCCGCCGTCACACGGCCCGCCACCAGCGTGGCGTAGCTCGTGGCCGTGGCCTGCAAGACAATGCCTCCCAGCAGAAACACCAAGGTGGCGATCAGGAGGTAGCGCCTGTTCGCTTTCCGCGTGACGTGCATCAGCGGGATAGTCACCACCGCGACCAGACCGGCGTAGACGCTCATGAGCAGGCCAATCTGGCCCTCAGAAACGTTGAGGTCCCGCGCCATCGGTGAGATCAGGCCGATGGCGAACATCTCGAACGTGACGTACACGAACGCAGCGAAGCTCATCGCCGTCAGCGGGACGACGGGGAACTTCGCTGTTTGCCGTGGAGATTGCTGGGAGTTGTGCACCGAGCCAAGATACGGCTACGGGTTGGACAGCGCAAACGCTGCACCAGCAGCGCCGAGGGCGAGCAGGATCGCCACGATCACGCCGATGATCACACCCGTGCTCGCGGACGAACCGCCGGACGCGGCTTCCATGGTCTGCTCAGCCCTGTGGGTGGTCTGGGAAACCGAGATGTTGGTCATCCTGCTGGTGGTCACCGAAGTGGTGACGTTGCCGTTGGTGACCGTGTGAGTCACAGAGTCATTGCTCTTGCCAGGCTGCTGAGTCGGGGCCGTGTAGGTGCCCGTTGCCGGCGTGGTGGACGGGGTGTCCGGGTTTGGGCCGTCGGTAGGCAAAAGTGCGTTGCCGCCACCTGCAGCGCAGGTCTTGCGGGCGTCCTCGAACGCCACCATCAACCTGGCTACACGACGAGCCTGCTGCACATCCGGAAGCTCTTCGTACGCGTCAACCCACGCCTCCACCTGGTCTTTCGGCATCGCCGGGTATTCGCGAGACTGCTGCTCAACCAACCCGTCACGCTCCGGGATCAGCGCAAACTCCGCGAAGCCGTCGCGGGCAGGCACGGTGATATCGCCGGTCTTCACCGCGTTGTCGATAATCTCCCAGTACTTGGTCATGTCGAACGCCTGGTGGTCACTGACCGCCACGGAGTTCCACACCTGAGTGAAGTACACACGGGAAGAATCGATGTCTGCGCCAGTATCCTCCGCGACCCGCTGCGCCCACATCTCAATGTTGGCGTCGAGGTTGCTGTTGAAGTAGGTCACGTAAGAACCGTGATACAACTCCATGAATGGCGCGACCGTTTCCGGAGCAGTCGGGTACAGCTTTTCAAACGCAGACGCCCACCGCGCCCGCTCATCCGTAGCGCCGACACCGACACTTCGGTCGAGCGAGTCGATGTACTTGCGTTCAGCGTCATTCACCTTCAGCGAGCACACGCCATCGCTGGGCTCCCCCACGGTAGCTGCACCGGCGGAAGGCACAACACATGCGGCCGCTGCAGTTGCGACTGCGCATGTGAGCGCTGCGATCCTCCGATTTTTAAACACACCGATAGCGTATCGCAGAGGGACAACAATTCAGCATCCGGAATAGGGGTGACGTGGCTCTCTTAAACGGCCCGGGCCGTTTAAATTCGGGGAACATGCAGGTTGCTGGAACGTTAACACAACTTTCTAAGCAAAATAAAAGGTTGACTGTGGGGTCAGGTAGGCCCTTTAAGGGGCATTTTCGCTCGTTACTGGGCTAAATGACACGAGTGTAATTTAAAGGTATTGACGTTTGTTATGCAGTTGGGGTGTTTGCTGGGGCGCTCTCCTCTACCGTTCTCTACCGTTCTCTACCGTTCTCGCGGTTCGCGCCAGGACGTCGGGGGCTGTACGGGCAGTTTCCAGCTACAAGGATCCAGCTATTCGGCGAAAAACGGCGATTCACGAGGTCTAGATAGCTGGATCCGTGGTTTTGGGGGCGGGTGGCTGCCTGATGGGGCGACGGCCGTGGCAGTGTTTTTGGTGTCAGCCCGAGCTTGCGGACTCCGCATTGCGGACAACTGGGGGCGACCAACTATTGGTTACGGACAAGCGATTGACGCGGGCCACGCGGGCCACGGGGGCAAGAACCGAAAAGCCGCCTAGACCTCGCCCGCGATGCGCCGGGCGATGTCGCGGGCGAAAGGGCTGACCCCGCCGATGGTTCCGGCGCCCGGGCCGTTGAGCGAGTCGAAGCCCAGAACGTACAGGCCGGGCGTGTCCAGGCCACGCTCCAGACCGCGGATGGGCGACAGGGCGGGACGGAAGCCGGTGGCCCAGATCAGCGCGTCGAAATCCGACAGCTCGTCCAACGACCCGACCATGGGTTCGGCGTCCAGCAGGTCGAGTGATCGGGCCCGGCGAACCTCGGGGACGACCACGATGTCGCCGCCGAAGTCGGCGCCTCCGGGGTCGTCCTCGCCGCGTGAGATGGCGACAAAGCGCTCGCGGTTGCGGCGGAAAAGCTGCTCGCCGTCGACATCCTCGGGCATGAACGCGGGCGGCCGGCGGGTGAACCATTGCACGTCCACTCCGCCGAGTGCGAGGTCGGCGACGATCTGCGCACCGGAGTTTCCGCCCCCGACGACAGCGACTCGCTGACCGGCGAAATCCTCCGGCCGCCGGTAGTGGGCGGAGTGCAGCTGCTGCCCCGCGAACGTCCCGGGCACGAACGGGACAAAGGGTGCGGACCAGATGCCGGTGGCCATCACAACGTTTCGTGCGGAGTGGCCGTTGAGGTGGAAGGCGGAGCCGTCATGAAGCACGTGTTTGACGCGCTCACCTCGGCGGATGGGCAGGTCGTAGCGCTGCTCGTAGTCGGACAAATACTTAACGACGTGGTCGCGCGGCGGGTACCCGTCGTAGTGGGGCATGGGCCAGCCGGGCAGGTTGGAAAACTCTGCGCGGGAGAACAGTGTGAGCGCGTCCCAGTAGTGCGGCCACGCCCCGCCGGGCTCGTCGGAGGCATCCAGCACAACAAACGAAGCGCCGTATTTGCGCAGGTAGTACGACACGGCCAGCCCGGATTGGCCGGCACCGACAACGACGGCGTCAAGCATGGGTCACCTGCGCTGTTGCGTCGCGGACGTACTCGGCGATGCGGCCCGCGGGCGCGGTGGCGGGGCCGTACGGGGTCTGCGCCGCCAGCCACGCGGCCACCGCGTGCACCGTCACAGCCCCGGTCACCGCACCGGGAACAGCGGCGTCAGCGGCACCAGGCACGGCGGCGCGCGCCGCGGAAAGCGCCAGGTGCGCGCCCATGATTCCGGCCAGCACATCCCCGGAGCCCGGCGTAGCGGCCCAGGAGTGCCCGGCGTCCACGGCGTAAACAAGGTGCGGGTCATCCTCCGGCGCGACTAGGGTGATGCGACCTTTGCGCACGATGGTGGCGCGCAGCGTCGCGGCCAGCTCCAGCGTCTCCTCGAACCGCGTGCCCTCGCGCACTCCGGCAGCCTCGCGCAGGCGGGAAAACTCCCCGTCGTGCGGGGTCAGCACCGTCGGTTCCTCCCGGGAGGCGACCGCCTGGCGCAGCTGCTCGTGTTGGGTGAGGAGGGTGAGGCCGTCGGCGTCGATAAGCAATGGCACCTGTTGTTCCAGCGCCCACGCAAGCTCGCGCGCCGCATCCTCCCCCGTTCCGGCGCCGGGTCCAAACACCCATGCTTGGACCCGGCCAGCATCTTCGAGCCTTTGCGTAACGACGACCTCCGGCCTCACCCGCACCACCCCATCCGCCTCCGGCCCGGCGTAGCGGACCATCGCGGGTGTGGCCATCACCGCACCGGAGACAGTGAGGACCGCCGCGCCCGGATAGCCGGCGCTGCCTGCGCGGATGCCGACTACTCCCCCGCTGTACTTATCGTCGGCAGGCCCCGGCGCGACGTCTTGGACAGGCGCGGCGGGCAGCGGCAACAGGGTGTCCGGCCACACCTGCGGATCGGCGACGGCGCGGTTGGCCAGCACCAGCGTCGGGCCGTCGTGGGCCCACTCGGGCATGGTGTCCAGCAGCTCCGTGTGCAAGGGGCGGCCGGGCAGGCCGATGTCGGCGAGCAGCTGCACCCCGCACTCCGGGGCGAGGGCGTGGGCGCGGCGCCACCCGCCGAAGGTGACGGTGGCGTCGGCGGTGATGCGCAGCTCGCCCGCTTCCCCGGTGTCGGCATCTACGCCGGAGGGCACGTCCACGGAGAGCACGCGAACCCGGCGCAGCCACCTCACCACGTCTGCCAGCTCCTCGCGCAGGCCCCCAGAGCCCCCGATGCCGGTGATGCCATCGATGGCCAGGGCGTATTCGGCTGAACTGTCCGGCAACGTTTCCAGTACCTGCCCGCCCGCGTTGGAAAAGGCGGCGAGTGCTCGCTGTTGGGCGCGGCCTGCGGTGAGCAGCGCGTCCACGCGGTGCCCGGCGAGTGCGAGCTCCGCGCCAGCGTACAGGGCGTCACCCCCGTTGCCGCCCGGCCCGGCAAGCACCAACACCCGCCCGGCTGGGCCGGCACAGCCAGCGAGCATCGCTTCGGCCGCCTCGAACACGGCGTGGGCGGCGGACTGCATCAGCTGGTCCGGGTGGGCCTGCGCGGCCAACAGCGGCGCTTCGGCGGCCCTGATTTGGTCTGCGGTGAAAGTACTGGCGTACATGTGCACCAGGGTACGCTCCACCTAAACTCCCTGGCAGGACGGGCAAAAGAACAGGTTGCGGCCTTCGAACTGTTGCTTTTCCACCGGGTGGCCGCACACGTGGCAGGGCTCGCCGGCGCGGCGGTAGACGTAGACCTCTCCCCCGTGGTCGTCCTCCCGCGGCGCGCGCTCCATCGCCTCGGGCAAGTGTTCGGGCCGCACTGTATCTATGCGCCCGGTTGCCACCCCGTCGGCCATCAGCGAAACCAGGTCGGACCAGATGGCGTCGAAACGCTCGCGCCCCAGTTCCTGGCCCGGGGTGAACGGGGAGATGCCCTGGCGAAACAGCGGCTCGGCGCGGTAGATGTTGCCCACACCGGCGAAGTAGGACTGGTCCATCATCAACGAGCCGATGGCGCGCCGGGAACGCCGCACCCGCTCGAACAGCGCGTCCGGGTCCGAAGCGGGAGAAAGCGGGTCTTCGCCGGCGGCGTCCAGAATGGCCTGCTGCTCCGCCGGGGTGATGTAGGCGCATGTCTGCGGGCCGCGCAGGTGGGCGGCTATCTCCCCCGCTCCCCCGTCCGGCACGAGCCGCAGCCGGATCTGGCCGCGCAGCGTTTCCGCCGGCTCGAAGGAGAACTTGCCAATCAGGCCCAAATGTACGTGCACGATCGCGTCCGTGAACTGCAAAAACAGGTGCTTTCCGTGTGCTGCAGCGTGGGTGAGCGCAGTGCCGTCGATAAGCGAAGGCTCGAAGCGCCCCTGCGGCGAACTCGCGGCGACCGGCGCGGGGCGGAAGTCCGCGTTGAAGCGGCGCGCAAGTCGGTGAATGACATGACCTTCAGGCACGATCGCTGACTGTACTATTGCACCCATGCCGTATGAGATCGGGTTCGACCGCGAAAAATACATCCAGATGCAATCCGAGCACATTCAGAAACGGCGCGCCGAGGTGGGCGGCAAGCTCTACCTGGAAATGGGCGGCAAGCTTTTCGACGACAACCACGCCTCCCGCGTCCTGCCCGGGTTCACCCCCGACAACAAGATCGCCATGCTGGACCGGATCAAGGACGAAGTGGAGATTGTCATCTGCTTCAACGCCGGCGACGTCGTGCGCCAGAAAATGCGCGCTGATCTGGGCATCACCTACGAAGACGACGTGCTGCGGCTGGTAGACGTGTTCCGCGACCGCGGCTTTTTGGTGGAAAACGTAGTGGTCACGCAGCTGGAGGGCCACAACCGGAACGTCGAGGCCTTCGTGGAGCGTCTTGCCCGGCTGGGCCTGAAGGTCTCGCGCCACTACATGATTGCGGGCTACCCCAACGACACCGAAAAGGTGGTCAGCGAGGAAGGCTTTGGCCGAAACGACTACGTGGAAACCTCCCGTGACCTGGTGGTGATGACGGCGCCGGGGCCGGGCTCCGGCAAGCTGGCCACCTGCCTTTCCCAGGTGTATCACGAGCACAAGCGCGGCATCGACGCAGGTTACGCCAAGTTTGAGACGTTCCCGATCTGGAACCTTCCGCTGTCGCACCCGGTGAACCTGGCGTACGAGGCGGCGACGGCGGACCTGGACGACATCAACGTCATCGACCAGTACCACCTCGAGGCCTACGGCGAAAAGGTGTCCTCCTACAACCGCGACATCGACGTCTTCCCGCTGCTGAAGACGCTGCTGCGGGAGGTCACCGGCTCGGATCCCTACCAGTCGCCGACGGACATGGGCGTGAACATGGCGGGCTACTGCATCTCCGACGACGCCGCGTGCCGCCACGCCGCCGAGCAGGAGATCATCCGCCGCTACTACGCCGCGCTTGTGGACGAGCGCCGCGCCGACGCCGACTCCACCGTCTCCGACCGCAACTTCAACGTCATGCGCAAGGCGGACCTTTCCGTGGAGGACCGCGTGGTGGTCTCGCCCGCGTTGGAGGTAGCGGAGCGCACCGGCAAGCCGGGCGCGGCGCTGGAGCTGCCGGACGGGCGCATCGTCACCGGCAAGACCTCCGACCTGCTCGGCCCGTCCGCCGCGGTGCTGCTCAACGCCCTGAAGTTGCTGGCGGGCATCGACGATGACGTGCACCTGCTGTCCCCCGACTCCATCGAGCCGATCCAGACGCTGAAGACCCGCCACTTGGGTTCGGTGAACCCCCGTCTGCACACGGACGAAGTGCTCATCGCCTTGTCAGTGTCGGCCTCCGGCAACCCGGACGCGGCGCTCGCACTGGAGCATCTGCGCAGTTTGCGCGGGTGCGACGCGCACATCACCACGATTCTGGGGTCCGTGGACGAGGGCATCTTCCGCAACCTGGGGGTGCTGGCCACCTCGGAGCCGAAGTACTGGCGCAAGGCGCTGTACCACAAACGTTAAGTTTTCCAACACTAACTATTGCGCTGGTTTCGATTGTGGTTTATTGTCGAGGCCATGCGGGAACAGCAATCTCCGGTGGAAGACGCATTAGCCGAGCTCAACAACAACCTCGCCGTCGCGCGCACGCAGGCGGAAGACCACGTCACGCTGCCGAAACAGACGGCCGTGTGGGTCCGCGACCTGCTCGAGGACCTCGCCGAAGGCCGGCTGGTGCGGCCGCCGGAACCGGACGAGGAGATGACCACCCAACAGGTGGCCAACCTGCTCGGCGTCTCTCGCCCGTTTGTGGTCAAGCTCATTGATGAGGGCAAGCTGCCCGGCCACAAGGTGGGCACCCACCGCCGCGTGTACACGCGCGACGCCCACGCGTTCAAGGAAAAGCGGGGCTAAGGTGCAAGAGCTTCTGCTTGACGACGGCGCACGCGTCCTCGCCGTCGTCGCCCACCCCGACGACATGGAGTACGGCGCCTCCGCCGCTGTTGCCAAATGGGCCGAAGACGGCGTCGAGGTGGCGTACCTGCTGCTCATGCACGGCGAGCACGGCATCGTCTCTGGACGCCCACGAGGCGTACTTCCAGGCGCTGCCCGAGCACCCCAGCGGCGCGGAGATCGTCGGCGGGGCAGCCAAGCAGGGCGGCGAAGCGCTGGGCGTTCCGTTGGCCATCGCGTTCAAAGCCTTTGACCTCTAACTTTCCCCGCTGGCCTGGGTGGACATAGACTGCCAGGCATGACCAGCAAGATCCTGCTCTACTACAAGTTCCAGCCCATCGCCGACCCGGACGCGGTGCGCCTGTGGCAGCGGGACCTGTGCGAAGGCCTTGGCCTGACCGGCCGGATCATCGTGTCCAAGGACGGCATCAACGGCACCGTCGGCGGCGACATCCGCGCCTGCAAGACCTACGCCAAGAAAACCCGCGAGTACTTCAAGGGCATCGAGTTCAAGTGGTCCGAGGGCGGGGCGGAAGACTTTCCCAAGCTCAGCGTCAAGGCCCGCGAAGAGATCGTCTCCTTCGGCGCGCCGGGCGAGCTCAAGGTGGACGAGAACGGCGTGGTCGGTGGGGGAGTGCACCTCAGCCCAGAACAGGTCAACCAGCTCGTGGCCGACAACCCAGACGCGGTATTCTTCGACGGCCGCAACGCACGCGAAGCCGAGATCGGCCGGTTCAAGGGTGCGGTCGTGCCGGACGTGGACACCACCCACGACTTCATCAAAGAGCTGGACTCCGGCAAGTACGACTGGATGAAGGACAAACCCGTCATCTCCTACTGCACCGGCGGGATCCGCTGCGAGGTGCTCTCCAGCCTCATGATCAACCGGGGATTCAAGGAGGTCTACCAAATCGACGGCGGCATCGTCCGCTACGGCGAGAAGTTCGGCAACTCCGGGCTGTGGGAGGGCTCGCTCTACGTCTTCGACGACCGCATGCACACCGAGTTCGGCGCCCCGGGGGACCCGGACTACGTCCAGCTCGGCCACTGCGTGCACTGCGGGGAGGCGACGAACCAGTTCTACAACTGCGCCAACGAGCCGGAGTGCCGCCGCCAGTACTTAAGCTGCGAGGACTGCCGGGAAAACAACCCGTACTGCGCGGAGTGCACCCAGCGCGCTACTGCGTCGCCAACATCCCCAGCGTGACAATCAGCCACGCCATGGTAAACGGCACCAGCGGGATCCAGAACACGCCGATCCACGGGACCCAGCGCTCGTAGCGGTTGAGCTTGCGCACGGTGATTACCGCGCAGCCAATTAGCCCCACCACCGGCGGGATCGAGGTGGCAACGGCCCACCACGTGCGCCAGGATTCGGTGCAGAGCCAGGCGGAGCTGGCGTCGCAAAGCGGGCCGCCCTGAGCCCGCGAAATCACCGCAAGAACGAACGCCAACAGCAGGGTAGTGGCCACCGTGCCCAGCGCAAACGTGATTGCCTGGCGGGTGGAACGGCGGTTTTTGCGGTCCACCTCCAGCGGATCCGGCTGGTCCGCGAGCTCGTCGAAGGAACGCGGCTCCGGCCGCATGCGCGAGAAACGGTCGGCGGGGGAGTGAAGGTCGTTCTCCGGGTGCTCCATAGAGCCCAACCTACTGCGCCTTCCCGGCATGCGGGCACACCACCACAGGCACCGAGGCGTAGCGGATGAACTCGCCCTCAAGCGTGCCCACAAACACGCTGGTGAACTGTGGCGACGGGTGGGTGCCCAAAAACATGATGTCGCCCTTTCTCCACTTCACCGAGTCGATGGCACGCTTCCAGCTCTTCGCAGCGGAGACCGCACTGGTCACGTCGAAGGTGTCGCAGACCTCCGGCGCGAACTCGGCAGCCAACGCCCACGCCCGGTCTCGGGCGTGGTCCAGCATGCCCAGCGTCTGCTCGTTCCAGGTGGAGGTGCGCTTCTCGTACGCGGTGGGGGAAAACGCGATGATGCGAAGCGGCAACCCCAGCTTGCAGGCCAGCGCGGTGGCGTAGTCCAGGCCGGAAAAATCCGGCTCAAGTGGGTCGTCCCCCATCACAATTGCGTAGGTCACGCGGGTGATGCCCTTCTTGGACAGCTTCACTCCGCGCGGGGCCAGGCCGAGCGGGACGGGGCAGGAACGCATCATCTCGTCCGCCACACTGGAGGGGCGGAACCTGCCCTTCGGCGTCTTCGCGCGCGAGCCCAGCAGGATCAGATCCGCGTCGAAGTCCTTGGCGGTCTCATGCAGGGAGCGCACGGTGTCCTTGCTGTCCACGAGGCGGGAGACGTCCTTGGACCACTGCGGCCGCGGGATGTGTTCCTTCAGCGCCTTTTCTACGCGCGAGTCGAAGGTGGCCTGCGCTTCCTTCATGCGCTTCTTGCGGCCCTTCGAGGCCTTGGGCAGGGACTTTGACCACTTGGACTGCGCGCTGGACATCACCTGCACAGTTACCGGCAGCGAGCGGCCGAGCCAGGCAGCGAACTCCACCGCTTCGGTGTTTGCCACGTCCCACCCCACGAGTACCCGCACGGGCAACGCGATGTTGGGAAGATTGGCGCTCTCAGCGCCGGGCGAGCTGCTCAGGGGCCTGCCTCCTTGGCACGTGTCCGCGTATGCGAGTTTTCAGGTAATGCACACATCATAAACATGTGCCCCAGCCATGGAAAAGCGGTTAGTCTGCGGCTAGTCTGCGGACCCTGTTGCGTAAGCGCGGGCGAGATCGTTGAGCACCCCCGTCAGAGAATCCAACTTTTCCAGCGCTTCCGCATCGAGCGCGCTGAGCATCTGGGCGAGTGAACGGGTGCGCTCGGCGCCGACGCGCTCCAGTTCCTCGCGGCCGAAATCGGTCAGCTCCACCGACACCCCGCGCCGGTCGTCCACCGAGCGCACGCGGCGCACCAGCTCGCGTTTTTCCAGCTGGTTGACGGTGTTGGAGGCGGTGGGCAGGCGCACGCCCTCCTCTGCGGCCAGCTTGCTAATACGCGTGGGGCCGCTGAAACCAAGCCTGTGCAGCACGGACAGCTGTGGGCCTGTGAGGTCGGAGTTTTCCGCGTTGCGGAAGTACGCGACGTACAGGCTGGTCATTGCGGGGCGGATGTCCGCCGCGATCCGCATGGCCTCCGCGGAGGGTTCGTCGTGCGCCACCTCTGTGCACCTCTTTCTTTCAAGTACTTTTTCAAAATCTAGCAGTAAAGACTGTGGTTATGATGGCCAGGATGTTCACGTACGAGCACGAGGTGTCCCACGAGTGGCAGCGCCGCCAGACGCTGCGCGAGTTCAAGCGGGGGCGTGTGCCTATCGACGATGTGTGCGACGCCGATTTCTTGCTCCGCGCCGCCGCGCAGCATCACGGGGAAGATTCCGCCCGGCCCTGCCCGGTATGCGGCGAAGGGATGCGCGACGTGCGCTGGGTGTACTCCGAAAAACTGGGCAGGCGCACAGGCACAGCGCGCAATGAGGGGGAGATTGACCGGCTCGTGGCCGAGGTGGGGCCACTGACTGTCCACGTGGTCGAGGTCTGCCCGTCGTGCAAATGGAACCATCTGTTACAAGAAGTCACAGCAGTACCAGTAGTGTGAATCCGAACTGGGCAGGTAGGGTGTCCGGTAGGAATTTGGTAGGTAGCTCGCCCGTTTGCCCTCCCCGCGGGCGCGGCGGGTGCAATTGTGCAGGAAAAACGTGTGACTGAAAAGAGCGCTGAAAAGGCGAAATCCACCGGCGGCACTACAGCGGTGAAGAAAAAGAAGAAGTCCCGCGCGTGGCAGTGGGTGCTTGCATTCTTGCTGTTCCTTCTCCTACTCGCGTTGATCCCCGTCGGCTGGTTTATGTGGAAGTACTCCAAGGCCGAGATCCCGGGCCCCGGCGAGATTGAGACGGCGCAGATCTCATCGATCTACTTCAACGACGGCGAGAACGAACTCGCCCGCCTGGTGCCGCCGGAGGGCAACCGCGAGCAGGTCGCCCTCGACGCCGTGCCGGTGGAGGTCCAGGATGCCGTGCTGGCCGCGGAGGACCGCGACTTCTGGACGAACTCCGGCTTCTCACCCACAGGCTTCGCCCGCGCAGCGCTGGGGCAGATCACCGGCGACACTAGCGCCGGCGGCGGCTCCACCATCACCCAGCAGTACGTGAAAAACGCGCTGGTGGGCAACGAGCACTCCTACCAACGCAAGGCCAACGAGCTCGTCTACTCCGTGAAGATGACCAACCAGTGGTCGAAGGAGGACATCCTCCGCGCCTACCTGAACACCGTGTACTTCGGCCGCAACGCATACGGCGTTGAGGCGGCTGCGCACGCTTTCTTTGACAAGCCGGCGTCCCAGCTCACCGTCGAGGAGGGTGGTGTGCTGGCTGCCTCCATCCAGCTGCCCAGCGAGCTGGACCCCTGGACGAACCGTCAGGCAGCCGAGCAGCGTTGGAACTACGTCATGGACGGCTTGGTGGAGATGGGCAAGCTCTCCCCGGAGCAGCGCGCCGGGATGGTGTACCCGGAAACGCGCGACCCGGCTTCTTACTCCGCCTACACCGAGGCCACCGGCCCGAACGGCCTGATTAAGAACCAGGTGATCAAGGAACTCGAGGCCCTCGGCATCACCGAAAGCGACCTGACCAACCGTGGTCTGCAGATCACCACCACTATCGACGCCGCGTCACAGGCCAACATGGAGCGCATTGCACGCGAGCGCCTGGCCAACCTGCAGGAGGATGCGCGTACTGGTGCGGTGGCCGTGGATCCGTCGACAGGCGCAGTGCGCGCCTACTACGGCGGCGACGACCCGTCTGGCTGGGACTACGCCAACGCCGGGCTGCAAACGGGCTCGACGTTCAAGATCTTCGCGCTCGCCGCGGCCCTGCAGCAGGGCATCCCGCTCACGTCCACGTTCGACTCGTCGCCGGTGCGCCTGCCCGGCAACATCACCGTGACCAACTGGGACGGCGGCGGAGGCGGCATGCTGTCCATGACCGAGGCCACCCGCGTGTCCTCCAACACCGCCTACATGCGCATCCAGGACGAGCTGGACAACACCACGCAGGACACCGCCGACATGGCGCACGCCCTGGGTGTGGCCAAGTCCATCCCCGGCATCCCGGTGACCCTGCGCGAAAACGGTGGCCAGCCGTATGAGGGCATCGTGCTGGGCCAGTACCAGTCGCGCGTGCTGGACATGGCCACTGCCATGGCAACCCTGACCAACCGCGGCCTGATGCACCCGACCCACTTCGTGGAAAAGATTGAGGACGCCACCGGCGAGGTCCTCTACCAGGTGGACAAGGACTACACCGAGCGCCGAGTGGCCGAGCAGGTCGCCGACAACACACTGCAGGCCATGCAGGGCGTGGCCGGCTACTCCAACGCCGTCCTCGCAGGCGGCCGTCAGTCCGCGTCCAAGACCGGCACGGCCCAAATGGGCGACACCGGCAACAACAAGGACGCATGGATGGTTGGCTCCACCCCGCAGCTCGCCGTGGCCGTGTGGGTGGGCACCGCCGACAACACCTCGCCAATCTTCAACGAGTGGGGCGGCAACATGTTCGGCTCCAACACCCCGGCCCAGATCTGGAAGGAGTTCCTGGACACTGAGCTGGAAGGCCAGGAGTTTATGAGCTTCCCCAACGCCAACCCCGTCTACTGGGGCGTGAACCCGTACTCCGGCGGCGTCGGCCTGGGCGGCTACTACTCCAACCCGGCGCCGAGCTACAGCGGAAACACCTCTCAGGCGCCGGCCGCCGAGACTCCCGCAGCGCCGGAGGACCCGGCGAACCCGGCGGATCCGGCCGCGCCGGAAGCACCTGGCGAGGCGCCCGCACCGGCACCTGCGCCCGCCCCTGCACCGGCTCCCGCGCCGGCGCCGGCGCCGGCCCCTGCACCGAACATCAGCGACACGATCAACGACGTCATCGACCAGTTCCAGGGAGCGTTCCAGTAAATGTCCGAGTCGACGCAGACACAGCAGGTCACTTGGCCGGACCCGGCAGACCGCGTCCAGCCCGGCCGCACTGAGCCGCTCGCGCGCGGCTGGGTGGACTTCCTCGGCGGACCGATGGGGCGCTTCGCCCAGATCGGCCGCGCCCGCTTCTGGACGCCACTGCGCTCCATCCTCGCCGTCGCCTACATCTTCCTGTCTTTCGGCCTGCTGCAGAAGGCGCACTGCGCCGGCGGCAAAGCCGACGACAACGGCATTATCCAGCTCAACTGGGATGGCAACCGCCAGTACACCGCGGCCTGCTACAACGACATCATTCCGCTCTACGGCGCCCGCGGCCTGGACCAGGGCGGCTTTGTCTACGACTACTCGTGGGTGGAAGACGGACTGACCCGCTACATGGAGTACCCGGTGCTCGCCGGCCTGTTCCAGCAGCTGTCCGCCTGGTTGTCGCGCAGCACCTACTTCCTGGTGGACAACTTCGTGCCGGACTCCGGCTGGTACTTCTACGTCACCGCGCTGTTGATGTCCATCATCTGGGTGATCACTATCCGCATGGTCGCCGAGCTTGCGGGCAACCGCATCTGGGACACCCTGCTCGTCGCAGGTTCGCCGCTTTTGATCGTTCACGCGTTCACCAACTGGGACATCCCGTCGATCTTCTTCGCAGTGGCCGCGATGCTGGCTGCGCGCAACCGGAAGTTCTGGCTCGCTGGCGTGCTCATCGGCCTGGGCACCGCGTTCAAGCTGTGGCCGATCTTCCTGCTCGGCGCCTACCTGACGGTGGCGCTGCGTAAGCGCGACCTCGCCCCGTTTGGCAAGATGCTCGCCGCGATGGTGGTGTCCTGGCTCGTGGTGAACGTGCCGGTTTACCTGCGCAACCCGGACGCCTGGGGCGAGTTCAACCGCCTCAACACGGACCGCGGCTGGGAGTGGACCACCATCTACGCGGTGATCTCCCGAATGACCGGCTGGACCGGCTTCGACTCAGGCGAGGGCGCCCCGGTGATCCTCAATGCCGTAACGCTGATCCTGTTCCTGCTGGGCTGCCTGGGCGTGCTCATCCTGGGCCTGAAGGCGCCGCAGACCCCGCGCATCGCGGAGCTGGTGTGCCTGATCGTCGGCCTGTTCCTCATCTTCAACAAGGTGTGGAGCCCGCAGTACTCCCTCTGGTTCGTCGTCCCGGCGGTGCTCGCGCTGCCGTACTGGCGCCTCCTGTTGACCTGGATGGTCGTGGACATGGCCGTGTGGCCGGTGCTGATGTGGCACATGATGGGCGCGGACAACCTTGGCGTGCCGGGCTGGTTCCTCAACATGGTGATCATTTCCCGCGACGCCTTCATCATCGCCATCATGGTGCTGGTGGTGCAGCAGATCCTGGGCAAGCGCCGCGACAAGGTCCGCGACGCCCACAACGGCCACGACCCACTGATGTCGCTGCCGTACCAGTGGAAGGAGCCCTTGCCTATCGACGCCCCTCCGGCCGACCCCGCGACCGACCCCGCCGACGCCGAGCCGGCCGGCTCCACGGCTGTGAAGGTCTAGCCGATGAACGCCACCACAATCCTGGGCATCGCCTCCATCGTGGTGGCGTTTTTCCTGTTTAGTGCTTCGTTCTACTTTGCGGTGAAGGGGCGGAAGCAAGCGTCGATAGGCTTCGGCTTGGTCGCCTTCCTCTTCATGACCGTCATCCCAGTCTCCCTCGCCCTCTTCGCGGCAGTGCCCAACCCGCACTAGGCGGATGTTGTAGAACTCGGCATCGCTGGCGGTTCAGGCGGAGTCCACCCGAGCGCGCCGGAAACCCAAGGTTTTGAGCTGGTCAAACCGTGGGGTAGTCTGTTCGGGTTGCTTGACGCAACGACCCTCCTGCCATGACCACAAGGGTGATGGCCGAAACAACCAAGACCATAGGAGGTGATGAGGTCCGTGCGTCACTACGAAGTAATGATCATCCTCGATCCGCAGCAGGATGAGCGCACCGTTGCCCCGTCCCTGGATAAGTTCCTGGAGACCGTCCGCAAGGACAACGGCAAGGTGGAGAACGTTGATGTGTGGGGCAAGAAGCGTCTTGCTTACCCGATCAACAAGAAGGAAGAGGGCATCTACGCCGTTGTCAACCTCGAGTGCGAGGCAGACACGGTCAAGGAGCTCGACCGCGTGCTGAACCTGAACGAGAACGTCGTTCGCACCAAGGTTCTGCGTACCGACAAGTAAGAACCGGTAGGCTCAGAAACCACACGATCAGCAGGTAGGAAGGTTTAGGACATGGCTCAAGGCGATACCCCGATTACCGTTGTCGGCAACTTGGTTGCGGACCCGGAGCTGCGCTTCATCCCGAGCGGCGCTGCCGTTGCGAATTTCCGCATCGCGTCCACGCCCCGCACCTTTAACCGGGAGACGAACCAGTGGGAAGACGGCGAAGCCCTGTTCCTGACCTGTAACTGCTGGCGCCAGATGGCGGAGAACGTCGCGGAGTCCCTGACCAAGGGCATGCGCGTTGTTGTCACCGGCAAGCTGCGTCAGCGTTCCTACCAGACCAAAGAGGGCGAAAACCGCACCGTGTTCGAGGTCGAGGTCGACGAGGTCGGCCCGTCCCTGAAGTACGCCAGCGCGTCTGTCACCCGCAACCCGCGTGAGGGCGGTGCGGGCGGCTACGGCGGCGGCAACCAGGGTGGCCAGCGCGGCGGTTTCGGTGGAAACCAGGGCGGTTTCGACCAGGGTCAGAATCAGGGCCAGAATCAGGGCCAGGGCGGCTACAACCCGGCGAACGGCGGCTTCGGCGGCCAGAGCCAGGGTGGCCAGAACCAGGGCCAGGGCACCCCGAACCAGTCCCAGCCTCAACATGATCCGTGGGGTTCCGCTCCTGAGGCCGGCGGTTTTTCCGGCGGCGCGGGCGATGAGCCACCGTTCTAAACGACAACCACACATCAAGCATTTTTCACCATAAGGAAGGTTAGGATTATGAAGCTGATCCTCACCGCTGCCGTCGAGAAGCTTGGCGAGCCTGGAGAGGTCGTCGAGGTCAAGGACGGTTACGGACGCAACTTCCTGCTCCCGCGCGGCCTGGCTATCCCGGCTACCCGCGGCGCAGAGAAGCAGATTGAAGACATTAAGCGCGCCCAGGCTGAGCGCCAGGTCCGCGACCTGGATCACGCGAAGGAACTGCGTGACCAGCTCGACCAGCTCAAGGGCGTCAAGGTTGCTGTGCGCACCGCTAACAACGGCAAGCTGTTCGGCTCTGTGAAGGCCGGCGACATCGCCGACGCTGTGAAGGCCGCTGGCGGCCCGAACTTGGATAAGCGCCGCATCAACGTGCCGAAGGGCCTTGTTACCAAGACCGGTGGCTACCAGGTCAAGGTCAACCTCCACGACGACGTGGAGGGCAAGGTGAACTTCGAGGTCGTAAGCGCATAACGCTTATCGACGACTGCTCCGCCTGAGAACGGAAAACTGCAGTCCAACGACAACAGCATTTAAAAGCGCGGGTCCCACTTGTGAGGAGTGGGGCCCGCGCTTTTAGTGTGCCGATACAATACCGCCCATGACGTTTTCCGTGGCGCGCCGCGTGCGCACTTTGGCTGTGTCCCTCCTGCTCGCGGCGGCTGCTGCGGCCGGGTTCGCCATGCCGGCGCAGGCCGTGGCGATGTACGCCGGCGACAGTATCCGCGTCGCGTACAGCGACGGTTCCCGTTACGGCTGTTCGCTGAATACGGTGGCGCACCGCGACGGGCAGGCTTACGGCGTGACGGCGGGCCACTGCCTGGCGCCGATTGGTGGTGCGGTGCCGGTGGCGGTGTACGCGGCGGATGGCCGCACGAAGATCTCCGGCGACCTGCGGGAGTCCGGCTACGAGATGCGCGGCGACAACAAGTTGGGCAGCCCGCTTCGAGACGTCGCCTGGTTCCCGCTCGCCGGCGACGCCACCAACGCTGCGGCAGTCCGCGGCGGGGCGGTGGACATCCCGGTCATCGGCGCGGTCAATCCGCTGTCGGACGCGGTCCAGCGCATCAACCCCACCCGCCGGGTGGCGGGCTACCATCCGGTGACGGCGGTGAAGCCGGGCCAGATTGTGTGCAAGGACGGCGCGCGCACCTCGCGCACCTGCGGCCCGGTGCTGAAGGTGAACCCGGACACCGGCGAGCTGGCAGTGCTGATCTTGGCGTTGCACGGCGATTCCGGCGGGCCGGTCTACACCGTCAACCCGGATGGCAGCGCGAACATCATCGGCGTGGTCTCCGGCACGGCGTTCGGCGTGCTGCTCGCGGTGGACGGACTGCTGCCGCTGCCCGCCGGATTGCGGTAGCGATGTTCGTCACCCAGGTCCGCATCGACGTGCCGGTGGAGGGCTACGCCGGCGACCTGCCGGTGGTGCGTCGCTTGGCTGAAAAGCCCCTGGAGCTCGCGCAAACCACGATCCTCACCGGCGACAACGGCTCGGGTAAGTCCACGCTGGTGGAGGCCGTCGCTGTGGCCGCCGGCGCCAACGCCGCGGGCGGATCTCGCCACGCCCAGTTCCAGGCCGCGGACCATTCCCGGCTCCACGCCTCGCTTACGCTGACCCGTCGCGAGAACCCAAGCGACGTGTACTTCCTGCGCGGCGAAACAGACCTCGACCTGGCTGAATACCATGAAAGCCTCGGAATCGAAGACCCGTTGCAAGACCTCACTCGCCGCAGCCACGGCCAAGGCATCATGCGCATGGGCCGCGAACGCTTCGGCCCGGACTCCCTGATCATCCTGGACGAGCCCGAAGACGGCCTCTCGGTCTTCTCCCAACTCGAACTGCTCGGCCTGCTCGCGGTGCTGACCCGCCGCGGCGCGCAGGTGCTCATGGCTACGCACTCGCCGGTGCTGCTCGCCGTCCCCGACGCCCGCATCCTCGCCGTGCCCGCCCTGGAGCACATGCCTTTCGAGGACTGCGAGCCCGTCACCGCCACCCGAGAGTTCATCGACGACCCGGCCGGCACGGCGAGATTCCTGGTGGACGGCTAGGGAGCCTGCCCCTGAGCGCCCATGTCGATATCTCGAGGTCGATAGTCGCTGGTTACAGCGTTTTCGGATTTTGGAGCCCCGGCAGGCCAAGAGGCGCTGACCTGCAACTATCGACATGGGGCTATCGACCTCAACGTATCGATCCCGCCGTAGGATGACCCCCATGTTCATCCAGCACGTCTCCGTCGACGCGTCGAAGGCCCCGCCGTGGGCCCTCGACGCGCCGGCGGTTGAGCACGTCGCGGAGTTCGGCTTCCCGCTGACACACCCGGTCACGCTGATCACCGGCGGCAACGGCGTGGGAAAGTCCACGCTGTTGGAGGGGATTGCCCGCGCGTGGGGGTTTCAGGTCGAGGGCGGGCCGTGGGGCGTCGATAAGCCTGGCGCCCGTGACCCGATGTTTGGAGCGCTGCGGCTTCGGACCGGGGCGCGCGCGAAGGTCGGGTATTTCATGCGCGGCGAGACGCACACGCGCGTAACCGAGTTCGGTGAACGGTCGCACGGGGAGTCCGTGTTGGAACTGACCTCGCGGTTTGCCCAAGATGCGCTGTACTTGCTGGACGAGCCCGAATCGGGGCTGTCTCCCGTCGCGCAGATGGCGCTGGTGGCGCAGCTGCACGCAATCGGGGAACAAGGCGCGCAGGTGATCGCGGTGACGCACTCGCCGATCGTGCTCGGGATCCCTGGCGCGGAGATCGTGGAGGTTGGCGAGCACGGCGTGGACCGCGGCCTGGCGGTGGAAGACACACTCGCGTTCCGGGCGATGCGCGACTTTCTGGCGGACCCGCACGGCATCGCCGAGTACATGGCGGACTGGGCGGAGGACGAGCTGGGCTAGCTAGGACTCTGCGAGTCGTCGCATGAGTTCTTTCCGTTGCGCATAAATCCGGTCAAGTTCCGCCTCTGCGTCGTGGCGCGTGTACTCGAAGTCCTCGGTCTTCTGCGGCGGTTCTTCGGGTTCTTTGTCAGGCATGTTGCGGACGGTACCACTGTTCGAACACCCGTGTCGGGGCCGTGGTATATGGTGTGCGCCATGACTGCGACACGCGAACAAGCGGACGAACTTCTCAAGGGCATCGCGGGGCCCCACGCCGCCCTGCGCGACGACCAGTGGACGGCCGTCGATTCCCTCGTTAACCAGCGCAAACGCATGCTAGTGGTGCAGCGCACGGGCTGGGGAAAATCGGCGGTGTACTTTATCGCCGCGAAGCTGTTGCGCGAGGCGGGCGAAGGTCCGTCGATTATCGTCTCGCCGCTGCTCGCGCTCATGCGCAACCAGGTCGAAGCGGCCGCACGCGCCGGCATCCGGGCGGCCACGATCAACTCCGCGAACATGACGCAGTGGGAGGAGATCCAGGCAGACGTCGACAAGCTGGACCTGCTCCTGATCAGCCCGGAGCGCCTCAACGCGCCGGGCTTTCGCGAGGAAGTGCTGCCACAGCTCGCGCGGTCCGTCGGCATGCTGGTTGTGGACGAGGCCCACTGCATCTCCGACTGGGGGCACGATTTCAGGCCGGACTACCGCCGCATTGCCCTGCTTATCGACGACTGCTCCGCCTGAGAACGGAATATAGGCAGTCCAACGAAAACAGCATTAAAGCGCGGGCCCCACTTGTGAGGAGTGGGGCCCGCGCTTTTGCGTGCGGATACAATACTGCCCATAACGTTAACCGTGGCGTGTCGTGCGCTCACTTTGGCTGTGTCCCTCCTGCTCGCGGCGGCTACCGCGGTTGGGTTTGTCGCCCCTGCGCAGGCTTACGGTGTGACTGCGGGTACTGCCTCGCGACGATTGGCGGCGCGGTCTCGGTGGCGGTGTACGCGGCGGATAACCGCACGAAGATCTCCGGCGGCCTGCGGGACTCGGGGTCCCCCTCGCCGTCAGCGTCAACAACGCAGCGGCGGCGCGGTGGATCTGCCGATCGTCGGTTCGGTGAATCCGCTGTCGGATGCGGTCCAGCGCATCAACCCCACTCGCTCAGTGGCGGGCTACCACCCGGTGCCTGCAGTCAAGTCAGGGCAGATCGTGTGCAAGGACGGCGCGCGCACCTCTCGCCCCTGCGGCCCGGTGCCGAAGGTGAACCCGGATACCGGCGGGTTCGCGACACACCTCCGGCCACCCGATGCCGGGCCTGGGTCCCCGGCATCGGCGAGTACCTTCATGCGGACTTCGTAGACACCGTGGGCTTTTATCCGGGCTTTCTTGCGACGTTCTCGAGCTCGCCAAACGTCCCCCTTGGCCAAACGCACCCAACCTGCTGCGCGTGTATCCACATGGCACTGTGGGCCATGCCCCCTTGTTCCGAGTACACCTCCTCCAACTGGTGACGGTGCCGGGTGGAGCCACTGATCTTCTCCTAATATATCTGCGAGCCCCCCGCCGCACGGAGTTGATCGAGTTGGCGATCCAGGTTCTGCTCCAAAGAACTCACCCGAGCGTACCCGGCTTTCTGCCCCACAACGACGTCCTGGTGTTCGTCGAACTCTAAAGGTAGTAACGGTTCTGTTCTGTTAGACTTGCTCTAACCCTACCGAACAGGGAGAAGTTGTAATTCAAAGCTGTCTATTTAGGGTGTACGCAGTAAGACATTTTGACAAGCCTGATGATCTTCATTGTCAGACCCCAGGGGCGAGTGAATTAGGGAACGGTTTCTGCCCTCACTCCGTTTCTAAAAAGCAGGCCTTCCCATGTGATAGGACTAGTGCATGGATAGTCATCCCCCGCATCCCACCCCCTCCCTCCCAACTGTGGTCATTTACCAAAACGCAGATTTCGTCTCTGGCATCATCCAAGAGATTTACAAAGCAGGGCTACTGGAAGCTACCGAGTTCGAAAACAATTCGACCACGGGGAAAGACGACGGATCCGAGAAACAGGCCGCAATTGCCGCAAAAGCTAACGTGTTTCCCTGGTTAACCAACCTCGGTGCACAAGGGAGCTATACACACTCTCAATCAAATAGTGAGGAAGTCGCTACAACCCGCCACCAAAAATTCGTTTATTCCCAAGAATTTTTTCTAGACCAAGCCCGATCCGAACTTCGACGGCAGGAGCTAATAACTCGGGTAGAAAACTCAGAAAGCGCCTCGGAACTCCAAGTGGGAGATTTTATTGAATTTGAGGCTAGCTTTGAAGCTAACGAGGCTAACGCCATCCTCGATATCCTTACCCCTGAGTTAACTGCGGCTATAACTCGATATATCCACCGCTCCAAAGGGCTTGAAAAGATAGACACCCTTAGAGAGCAAGCTTCTAATGCAGATACCCTGATCCCAGTAGAGAAAATCAGCGGTATCAGAGAAATCTATGACGCTAGGGCGGAGAACCAGGCGGCACTTGCAGCAGCCATTACCTCTGCTATAAGGATGGATTTCCGTGGTTCCGAAACTAAAGAATTCTATGCCTTAATCGGGACGGGCCAACACTCGCTGACTGCTGTTACCGTCTGCGAAAAGGAGTATTTCAAATCCAAAGATTTTGATCGGCTACTAGATGGAAGATTTTCCGTTCTGGGCAAAGTCGTTTCCCCTATTCGAGAGAATGTCCCAATCCTGGAGAGAAACAAACTGCTTAGCCGACTGCAGGTGGAAGCTCTAGATGAAATCCTTCGCCCTTTAGCCGAAGAGGCAGACACCCACCGACTGGTGGATCTCGATTTTAAGACAAGTGTAGAAGGACCTTCAATCACCGTATTGCCTATCGCTATCTATGTATAACCCCCCGAGCGTCTCATTTAAATCCCCGTCAAACTAGATGATTAACCTTTTATAAGACGCGCATAGTTGTCAAACAGAATCTCTTGGCGTTGGCGCTCCGTGGTGAGCTTTCGCCCAGCCCCCATTGCCTTATCCACCTCACGATCCAGAGCATCGTGGGTGCTGTTGCAAAGTTGGGCGGAGAGCCGAGACGACCCAGTTTCTCATCTCCTGATGGCCGCTGCGTGCCGGCGTTCTCAGGCCGTCTCGAAGACCCGGTTGACGATCACCGCGTCCGGATTGGGGTGCCCATAAGCAAACATCGTGCCCTGGCCTTTCCGTAATGAATGCATCGCTTCCATCCCTTTCAACGTCCGGTAGGCAGACGTCCGATTTTTGAACGTCCCCTTCGGTCCCAGGATTCGTTTCAACCGGCCATGATCTCCCTCGAGAACGTTGTTCAGGTATTTCACCTGACGGTGCTCCACCGTCTGAGGGCAGATTCCCTCCGCCTTCAGCTCGGAGATCGCCTTGGCCAGGGAGGGTGCCTTATCTGTATTAATTACCCGCGGGGACCCGGCTGTCGTAGTCGATCGCAGGGTCTTGGCCAGGAAACGCTTGGCCGCAGCCACATTCTGTTTTGGTGAGAGGTAGAAGTCTAAGGTCTGCCCACCGGCGGTAATAGCCCGGTAGAGATAGCACCACGTGCCGCCGACCCGAATATAGGTCTCATCCACCCGCCAGGACCGGGCCTGCCAGTCGGGCACCTGCCGGTACCACCGAGTGTGCTTATCCAGATCAGGGGCGTATTTCTGCACCCAGCGGTAGATCGTGGTGTGATCGACTGGCACACCCCGCTCGGTCATCATCTCTTCGAGGTCGCGGTAGCTCACGCCGTAGCGGCAGTACCACCGCACCGCCCCCAGGATGATGTCACGGGGGAAGTGACGACCGGAGAAGATGCCCATGGCCGTGATTATTTCACGTCAATCTTCCTACTGCCCCAACTTTGCAACAGCACCCGCCCGACCAATGGCGTGAGCGTTACTTGTCTCGGTATCCGCTTGCGACCGATGACCTCGATCTGGGCGTGTGGCGTGAGCGCCGGGAACGCGCTCTCACACGACAGTACGTCGAATCCAGCCCGCGCGCCCTCGTAGCTCCGTAGTGATCGACGTAGACCGGCCAGACACCGTTCTGAGGGCCTTTGAGCGCCCAAGCGAACACCCAATGCCGTCTTGGGTCGTGGAGGGCAACAAGGGGCACGGGCACGTCGGGTGGTGGCTCAACGCCCCGGTCTGCCGGACGGACGCTGGTCGAGTCGATCCGCTGCGTTATCTCGCCCGAGTGACTGAGGGGCTGCGCCGGTCCCTCGACGGAGACCCGGCGTACACCGGACTGTTGACCCGGAACCCTCTGCACGAAGATGCTGACGTTATCTGGGGTACAGATCGCGCGTACGGACTGCGCGAGTTGGGAACGATCCAGCGGTCTAGGTCGCAACTGCGCGATGTTTGATGCTGCGCATCGGGAGGTCTATGGCCTACATGATCCCGCTATACCGATGGACGATTGGCACCGGATCGTCGTTCAGCACTGCCACCAAGTGCACCGTTCCTTTGACGATGCCCTCGGGGGCCATTGCCGTTCTCCGAGGTGCAGTCCACGGCGTCATCCATCGCACGTTGGACTCGCAGGAACTTCATTAGCAAGTCCGAGTACCAAGCAAAACGGGGTAGAATAGGCGGGATCAAGTCGGGCGAGAAGCGCCGACAGGCGCGCGAGGCCCAGATAACGGAGGTATTCGGATGAGTGCTCGGGACCCCCGGCCACGCTTCGACAAGAATGGCCGGCCACTTACCGCCGCCGAGGCAGCGGAGCTGCTGGGCATGTCCGCGCGAAACGTCCGGCGCCTACGAGCAGAACCGCGCAGTGCGGTGATCGAGCGAGAGGCCGCTTGCAGGGAGCGCGCGGCCGCCCTCCGAGCCGAGGGCAAGTCCTACCGAGAGATAGCCGACGAAATGGGCGTGAGCACGGGCACCGTCGGTCACCTCTTGCATGAGCACCGCAAACAGTCTGAAGCGCCGAGGAAGTGCTCAAGCTCGCCGCTTCAGACTGTTTATGGTGACGACGCCCTCGCCGCACAAGTGCTGGAGCTTCTGCCCACCAGAGGCGTCCACGCCCTGGGGATCGCTTCGGTGACACGGAGCGGTTCTCGAATCGCGACCGTCGGCGCCCCGCTGGCCGCGACATTTGAAATTGGATCAATCAATAAGGGCATCACGGGGATGCTCTATCTCGATGCCATCGAACGCGAAGAGGTTCTTCCGACAACGACGCTCGGTGAACTGTTCGAGCTGCAGGGCTTCGGCGCGGCAGGCATCACGTTAGAAGAGTTGTCCCAGCACAGGTCAGGCCTGCCAGCACAACCGATGGGGATGACAGATATAGCTCGCATCATCATCAGGACGATCCAGGCAAGGAATCCCTTCGACGGGAGGACCCTCGTCCACCTTGTTGAAGATCTGCGCCGTGTGCCGATCGGAGCGAAGGAGCCTGCTTACTCAAATCTGGGGTTTGCGGCCCTCGGCCACGCGCTCGCTGCCGCTGCCGGAATGGACTATGCCGAACTGCTGCGGGAGCGCATTGCGAGACCCCTCGAGCTGGGACGCTTCTACATACCAGCAGAGGGCCAAGCGGCACTGGATGAGCAAGCCGTACAGGGCAAAGACAAAAACGGGCGGCCGCAGCAGGCATGGACCGATCTGCAATATGCGCCTGCCGGTGGTATTCGAACTGACGTGAAGAGCATGGCGAAAGTTGCGCGGGCGCTGTTGACCGGTCTCGCACCGGGCGCCGCCGCTCTTAACCCAGTCGCTGCCTTCTCGACTGACGGGGCAGACCGCGTGGGCGCGGGATGGATGACCTCTCGAATCGAGGGACAAACCATCACCTGGCATAACGGACGTACCGGAGGATTCTCGAGCTGGATCGGCTTTGATCGCGAGCAAGATCACGCGCTCTTCCTCGTCGGAGCCACAACCCTCGCCCTCGACGAGATCGGCGAGACATTGTTGCTGAGCAGCTGACGTGTTCGCACATACACGGTACTGCCGGGGCCTCGGTAGTGCAGTGGGTGCTGTTGCAAAGTTGGGCTAGGGTCGAAAAGCCCAACCTCAAGACATTAGTTGTCCTTGCTCCGGGGTGCTTAAGCTGTCTCGAATATCCGGCTGACGATCACCGCGTCTGGGTTCGGGTGCCCGTAGGCAAACATCGTGCCCTGGCCTTTCCGTAATGAATGCATCGCTTCCATCCCTTTCAACGTCCGGTAGGCAGACGTCCGAGTGTTTCGACCACGTGTTTAGTAACGGTGTGGTGAGTATCGGGTAACGCCCGGGTGGGTATCGAGTAACACCCGGGCGGCCCCGCCCGGGCTCCCCTGGAGAACTCCTGGCGGGGGAGACGTGTTGGGGCTCGTCGGCTACCTCGCGCACCTCCCTGATGAAGTCGGACAACCGGTCAATACGGTGATGCTGCCGGTACCAGATATAGCGATCCGGGCTATCACCCGTGTAGAAGGGGCTGCGGCTGAACCGGTGGGCGAAGTTCGGGTCGTGGTCCAAAAACCCGCCCAGGGTCCGGCTTGTCGCCGCCAGAAGCGCCGTGTTGGGCGATTTCCCGTCCTTGTCCGCGTAGACAGGTTCAATCAGCCAAAAACACTGCGCTTTGCCGCTTAAGCGGTTGATGCCCACCCAGGCCGGCCCGAGACTGCGGGTGACGAGCTGGAAGAGTTTGCCCCGTAACTCCTCGGACAGGTTGATGGGTGGCCTCCCTGACTGCCGGGCTGGGGATACCGGTTGCGGAGATAATAGAGATCAGCGAGCACGGCATGGAGCGCCACCTGATGGTGGAGGACACCCTCGCGTTCCGGGCCATGCGCGACTTCCTGGCGGATCCGCACGGGATCGCGGAGTACATGGCGGACTGGGCGGAAGGGGAGCTAGTGTAGCGTTCGAACGTTCGTGTCGGGGTGGTGTTATACGGTGTGCGCCATGACAGCGACACGCGAACAAGCGGACGAACTTCTCAAGGGCATCGCGGGGCCCCTCGCCTCGCTGCGCGACGACCAGTGGACGGCCATCGATTCCCTTGTCAACCAGCGCAAACGCACGCTCGTGGTGCAACGCACGGGTTGGGGGAAATCGGCGGTGTACTTCATCGCCGCGAAGCTGTTGCGCGAGGCGGGCGAAGGCCCATCCATTATCGTCTCGCCCCTGCTCGCGCTGATGCGCAACCAGGTCGAAGCGGCCGCACGCGCCGGCATCCGGGCGGCCACGATCAACTCCGCGAACATGACGCAGTGGGAGGAGATCCAGGCGGGTGTCGACGACCTGGACCTGCTCCTGATCAGCCCGGAACGCCTCAACGCCCCGGGTTTCCGCGAGGAGGTGCTGCCGCAGCTCGCGCGGTCCGTGGGCATGCTGGTTGTGGACGAGGCCCACTGCATCTCCGACTGGGGGCACGATTTCAGGCCGGATTACCGGCGCATTGCGTTGCTTATCAGCGACCTGCCGGCGAACACCCCCGTCCTCGCCACCACCGCGACGGCGAACGACCGCGTGGTGGCCGACGTGGTCGCTCAGCTCGGGGAGGGCACCGGCGTGCTCCGCGGCGGGCTGGACCGCGAATCCCTGTCACTGAACGTGGTGCGTTTGAGTGACCCCACCCAGCGCGCCGCTTGGATCGCGCAGTACCTGGCGCAGGTTGAAGGCTCCGGCATCATTTACTGCCTCACCGTGGCCGCCGCGCACGACCTGGCGGAGGCGCTGGAGACCGCCGGTTGGAACGTGGCCGCCTACACCGGCCGTACCGAGGCGGAGGAACGCGAGCGCCTCGAGCAGGCGCTGATTAACAACGAGTTGAAAGCCCTGGTGGCCACCTCGGCGCTCGGCATGGGGTTTGACAAGCCGGACCTCGGTTTCGTGGTGCACCTAGGTGCGCCGAGCTCGCCGGTGAGCTACTACCAGCAGATCGGCCGCGCCGGGCGCGCCACCGACCACGCCGAGGTGGTGCTGTTGCCCGGCCCGGAAGACCAGCGCGTGTGGGAGTACTTCGCGTCCGTGTCCATGCCGGAGGAGCCAGTGGTTAAGCAGCTGCTGGGGGCGCTCGGTGACGAGCCGGTGTCCACCCCGAAGCTGGAAAACGCCGTGGATTTGTCGCGCTCGCGCATCGATCAGGCGCTGAAGGTGCTCGACGTCGACGGTGCGGTGCGCCGCGTCAAAGGCGGCTGGGTTGTCACTGGCGAGCCCTGGGCCTATGACCACAAGCGCTACGACGGCCTGGCGGACGCCCGCGGGCGCGAACAGAACCTCATGCTGGCCTACGAGACCACGGACGCCTGCCGCATGGTGTTTTTGCGCAGCGAGCTGGACGATCCAACGATCGGGCAGGGGGAGCGCTGCGGGCGCTGCGACAACTGCACAGGCAACCACCTACCCACGGACGTGGATCCGGCGCTCGCCGAGCGCATAGACGCCCGCCTGAAAGCCCCCGGTGTGCCACTCAGCCAGCGCAAGATGTGGCCGACGGGCTCCGCCCGACGCGGCAAAATCAAAGGCGTTCAGGCGGGCAAGGCGCTCGGCCGGCTCAACGACGTCGCCCGCGGCCCCGCCCTGGCTCAGCTTCTGCGCGACAACGCCTACCGTCCCGCCACGAACTGGCGCGACGACCAGTGGCTCACCCGCTTCGTGGCGGTGCTGGCGGACTGGGACTGGGACACACGCCCTGCGACGGTGATCGCGCTCGGGTCGGCGGATCCGGCGAGGGCGGAGATGGTCGCCTCCACCGCGGAGGCGCTCGCCCGCGTCGGACAGATGTCCTACGGCGGGGCAGTGCGCGCCGGGGAGACCGAGGTTCAGGCGCGTAACTCCGCCTTCCGCGTCAATGCGCTGGACCGGTACTTCGACTACTCGGGGCTCGACGTGGGCGAGGGCCCGGTGTTGCTGCTTGCCGGCGAGGTGGATTCCGGTTGGTCGGTCACCGTTGCCGCAGCCGATATCGCCGAGCGATTCGGTGTGGAGGTGCTACCGCTGACGTTCGCCTCGCGCGCGTGACGTCCTCGCTGCTGTCTGCGCAACGGCCGAGCCGAGCAGGATGAGTAAGCCGAGAGGGATGAGGTACAGAAACAGGTTGATGACCGGCAGCGACATGCCCGCCTGGTACTCCTCCCAAAAGACGTGGCCGGTGGAGCCCAGGCCCACAAGTAGGCAGGCAGTGGCGATCCAGACGGCCACGGTGGTACCGCGCTGCGCGCGGGTTGCGCGGGTGTATGCGGCCGCCCAGCCGACAGAGCCCACGCTTGTCAGAACGACAACGCCGATCCCGATGAGGCATGTTGTGGCGTGGGTGAGCCTGTCACCGGCGAGTCCGATCCCCGCGACAAACGCGCCCGGCACGGCTACCACGGAAGCGAGATACGCCCAGAGAATGCTTCGAGGAGACATGGTGAAGAGCATAGGAAAGTGCTCTGGAGGCGTGCTGACGGAAGACGTAAAGCAGTGTGGATAAGTGGTCAGTTATACAGCCTGGGTAGGGGCTACATTGTCCACTCGAGTGTACATTTCGTGGTTGTCAAACGTCGTGGTCAACCGAGTTATCCACCTATATCGTCACTATCTGAGAGTGTGAAAATATACAGCCTAACCAGGGGTAACGGGTTCTTGTCTAGGGGGTCAAGAAGGCGAATCCACACAAATTCCACACCACAAACCCCAACCCTGTGGAAAACTCACCCGCACATTTCCCAATTGTTCACAGCCCCTGTGGATAACTCGGTTTGCGGTTTGCGTTACGGGGTAGTCTCATACACACAGCGAAAGGGGAGACCATGGGTGCAGACGACAGCTTCGACGACTACGTGCCGCCGCCGGAACCGGCCACAGACTACGGAGATTTCAGCGACTCCGACTTTGAGGCGTTCCAAGGCAACAATGGCAGCTCGAAGGGGCGCGGCGGGCGGGGCGGCAGCTCGTCGAGAAGCAACCGCTACTCCAACTTCAACCGCGGCAACAACGAGCTGCAGGAGTACCGCACCCCGCCGCACGACGAGCTGGCGGAGCGCTCCGTCATCGGCGCGATGCTGCTCAACCCGGACGTCATCTTGGATGTGGCGGAAAGCCTGCGCCCGGACGACTTCTACTTCCCGGCGCATCAGTTGATCTACCAGGCGGTGCTGGACCTATTCGCGCAGGGCAGCAACATCGACGTGCTGATCGTCGCCGGCCGCTTAGACCGCATCAACGAGCTCGAGCGCGTCGGCGGCGCGCCGTACCTGCACACGCTGATCTCTGAGGTGCCCACGGCGGCGAACGCCCGCTACTACGCGGAGATTGTGGAGGAGAAGTCGATCCTGCGCCAGCTGGTCAACGCCGGCACGCAGGTGGTGCAGCTCGGCTACGAGGGCGAAGAGGGCATGGAGGTCGACGCCATCGTCGACCATGCCCAGCAGAAGGTCTTCAACATCACCCGCAACCAGTCGGGCGAGGATTACCGCCCGCTGTCGGACCTGCTCAAGCCGACAATCGACGAGCTGACCATGATCGCCTCGGGCGGCGCGCTCGAGGCGGGCGTGCCCACCGGGTTCATCGACCTGGACAAGCTCACCAACGGCCTGCACGCCGGCCAAATGATCATCATCGCGGCGCGACCGGGTGTGGGTAAGTCCACGCTCGCGCTGGACTTCATGCGCTCGTGCTCCATCCACCAGAACAAGACGTCCGTGATCTTCTCTCTGGAGATGAGCGCCTCCGAGATCATCATGCGCATGCTGTCCGCGGAGACGGAGATCAAGCTCTCGGCGATGCGCTCGGGCCAGATGGAGGAGCGTGATTGGGAGAAGCTCACCCACCGCCTCACCGAGATTCAGGACGCGCCGCTGTTTATCGACGACTCGCCGAACCTCACCATGATGGAAATCCGCTCCAAGGCGCGCCGCCTGAAGCAGCAGCACGGCCTGGACCTGATTGTGGTGGACTACCTGCAGCTGATGAGCTCCGGCAAGAAGGTCGAGTCGCGCCAGCAGGAGGTCTCGGAGTTCTCCCGCCACCTGAAGCTGCTCGCCAAAGAGCTCGAGGTGCCGGTGATCGCCATCTCTCAGCTCAACCGTGGCCCGGAGGCCCGCACCGACAAGCGCCCGCAGCTGGCTGACCTGCGTGAGTCAGGCTCGCTGGAGCAGGACGCCGACATGGTGTTTCTGCTCTACCGCCCGGACTCGCAGGACCGCGACGACGAGCGCGCGGGCGAGGCCGACATCATCGTGGCGAAGCACCGCGGCGGCCCGATCGACACCATTCCGGTGGCGCACCAGCTGCACTACTCGCGCTTCGTCAACATGGCGCACGGCTAGTTAACCTGCCCTATGAACAGTTAGGCATGGCTTTCCAACGGTGACACGCTGCGGAAACGCGTTTATGCTTCAACAGCACAACGCAAAAGCTGCAAAGGAGAAAGCCATGACCGTGCGTTCCATGAACGGCCCCGCCGCCTGCGCGAGCACGGTGGCCAAGCTCGACCCGAGCATTACCGTCGCCAAGACGGGGGAGAACACGCTCCTGCTCAACCTGCCGCGCAACATCGAGGAGATCGACAAGGCGACGGAGGACAAGTCGCTGCTGTCGCGCATCACGCGCTTCTTTGCTTAGCGACGGGCTCCGCCTGAACTACGCAATCGCCACCCCACGCTGCTCAGGCAGCGTAAACGCCGCCGCGCAGGCCAGCGCGAAGGCGGCGGCGAACACGCCGAACACCGCCGTCGAGCCGCCGAAGGCGAGCACCGGCGGAACCACCAGCGGCGCGAGAATTGAGCCGATGCGGCCGAACGCCGCGCCCGCGCCCGTGCCGGTTGCGCGGATAGCGGTGGGGTAGAGCTCCGGGCCGATCGCGTACAGCGCACCCCACGCCCCAAGGTTGAAGAAGCTGAGCAGGCAACCCGCAGCGATGATCTGCCACTCCGTGCTGGCCATGCCGTACGCGAACGCAGCAATCGCCGAGCCCGCGAGGAAACTCGCCAGCGTGGTGCGGCGGCCCCACCGCTCGATGAGCCAGGCGGCCGCGGCGTAGCCGGGCAGCTGCGCCAGGGTGATGATCAGCGTGAAGGTGAACGAGCGAACCAGGGAGAAACCCTGCTCCACCAGCAGGGACGGGATCCAGATGAACGCGCCGTAGTAGGACAGCGACACGCAGAACCAGATAGCCCAAAATGCGGCGGTGCGCCCGCGCAGCTCCGGGCCCCAGATACCGCCATCGACGGGGTGTTCCTGGGCTGGCGCGGCGGTGTCGTACTGCGCGGGGTCAGCCTCGGCCTCGAACTCGCGGACGATCCGTTCGGCTTCGTCGTGCCGCCCCGCTGACTCGAGGAAGCGAACGGATTCCGGCAGTCCCATGCGCACGTAGATGGCGTACATCGCTGGCACCGCGCCGAGCGCGAAGCCCCAGCGCCAGCCGTTGTCGCTCTGCGCGACCACGAAGGTGCCGATCACGGCTGCCATGATCCAGCCCACGGCCCAGAACGCCTCCAGCAGCACGACCATGCGGCCGCGCACCTTGCGCGGGGAGAACTCGCTGACCAGCGTGGACGCTACCGGCAGTTCCGCGCCGAGGCCGAGGCCCACAAGGAAACGAAACACCATCAGCGACGCCACGGACCACGCTAGCGCTGAGGCGCCTGTGGCCAGCCCGTAGAGCAGAAGTGTGGCGGCGAAGACCTGGCGGCGGCCGATCTTGTCCGCCAGCAGGCCACCCAAGCTCGCGCCGATTGCCATGCCGACGAAACCGATCGAGGCGATCCAGCTGGTCGTGGTGTTGTCCAAGTTCCACTGCACTGCTAGCGCGGCGAGGATGAAAGACACGAGGCCGATATCCATCGCATCCAGAGCCCAGCCGATGCCGGAGCCGACCAGCAAGCGTTTGTGTTTTGGGGTGACCGGCAGGCGGTCGAGGCGCTCGGTGCGGGTGAGCTGATCGGGAGAGTTCATGCGGGGGAGTGTAGAGCGCGCCGCACCGCCCTTCACCCGTTAATATTCACGGCCGCCCGCCCGTGCCTATCCCGCCACAGAGTTAAACGCCCGCAGGCGCAGCGAGTTCGACACCACGAACACGGAGCTGAACGCCATGGCGATACCCGCGAGCATCGGGTTGAGGAAACCGAGCGCGGCCACGGGGATGAGGATGACGTTGTAGGCGAACGCCCAGAACAGGTTGCCCTTGATCGTCTTCAGGGTCTTGCGCGACAACCTGATCGCGTCGGCCGCGGAGGTCAGGGAGTTGCGCATCAGCGCGATGTCCGCGGCCTCGATGGCCACGTCCGTGCCCGCGCCCATGGCCAAACCCAGGTCCGCTTGGGCGAGAGCGGCGGCGTCGTTGACGCCGTCGCCGACCATGGCCACGTGCTTGCCCTCGGCCTGGAGGCGCTTGACCACGTCCACCTTGTCCTCCGGCAGGACCCCGGCGGTGACGTTGGCGGGGTCGATGCCCACCTCAGCCGCGACGGCCTGGGCTGCGCCGGCGTTGTCGCCGGTGAGCAAGTGGGGCGTCAGCCCCAGCTCGCGCAGCTGCGCAACGGCGTTGGCGGAATCCTCCTTCACGGTGTCGCGCACCGCCACGAGCCCGGCCAGAGCGCCGTCCACTTCGACCGCTACCGGGGTCGCCCCGGCACGCTCGGCGTCCTCGAAGGCGCTGGCCAGCCCGCCAAGCGGCACGGAGGGGCGGCCGACGCGGACCGGGTGGCCGTCGATACGCGCGGACGCTCCCTTGCCCACCTCATTTTGGAAGTCCTCCGAGGCCGGCACCTCGCTGGCCGCCTCCACGATCGCTCGGGCGATAGGGTGCTCGGAGCCGGCCTCCACGCCGGCGGCAAGCCGCAGCACCTCGTCGGCGTCGAAGCCGTCAGCCGCCACGACGTCCGCGACCCCCATCTCGCCCGACGTGATCGTGCCGGTCTTATCCATGACCACCGTGTCCACCTGGCGGGTGGATTCGAGCACTTCAGGGCCCTTGATCAACAGCCCCAGCTGGGCGCCGCGGCCGGTGCCCACCAGGATCGCGGTCGGGGTGGCAAGGCCCAGCGCGCACGGGCAGGCGATAATCAGCACAGCCACCGCCGCGGTAAACGCGTGGGCGACGCCGTGGCCCACGAGCAGGTGCCCGGCCAGCGTCACCAGCGCAACCAGCACCACCACGGGCACGAAGACCTGCGAGATCTTGTCCACCAGCCGCTCCACCGGCGCCTTGCCGGCTTGCGCGTCGCGCACGAGCTTGCCCATCTGCGCGAGCGTGGTCTCGGCGCCGACGCGGGTTGCCTCCACCACCAGGCGGCCCGAGGTGTTCAGCGTCGCGCCGGTGACCGCGGAGCCTTCCGAGACTTCCACGGGCACGGACTCGCCGGTGAGCATCGATTCGTCCACCGCCGAGTGCCCGGACACCACGCGCCCGTCCGTGGCGACCTTCTCGCCCGGCCGCACGATGAACCTGTCGCCCACCGCCACCTGGGCAATCGGCACACGCACTTCCTTGCCGCCCCGGATCACCGCGGCGTCCTTGGCACCCATGTCCAACAGCTCGCGCAGCGCCTCGGAGGACTGCCCCTTCGCCCGCGTCTCAAACCACCTGCCTAGCAGCAGGAACGTGATCACCACACACACGGACTCGAGGTAGATCTCGTCCATGCCCGCGTGTGACGGGAAGATCGACATCTCCATGACCATCCCCGGCTCGCCCGCGTTGCCGAAAAACAGCGCCCACACGGACCACAGGTACGCCGCGGACGTGCCCAGCGTGATCAGCGTGTCCATCGTCGCCGCGCCGTGCTTCAGGTTCACCCAGGTCGCGCGGTGAAACACGCTGCCCGCGGCGAAAAACACCAGCGTCGCCGCCGCGAACGCCGCCCACTGCCAGTTGGTGAACTGCAGCGCCGGCACCATGCTCACCAGCATCACCGGCAGCGACACCAGCGCCGCCCAAATCGTGGTGCGTTTCAGCTTTTCGGCTTCCTCCAGGCGCGCGCCTTCGAGCTTCTCGCTTGTCGACGCCCCTCCGGCCCCCGCCGCCTCACCCCCTACGGCGTCATCAGTCATTTCGAACGCGTCGTACCCGGCGGAGCGCACTTCGTCGATAAGCAACTGCGACGACGCCTTCGCCGGATCGAAATCGACGGCGGCGGTCTCGGTGGAGTAGTTCACCGAGGCGTCCACGCCATCGAGCTTGTTAAGTTTGCGCTGCACACGCGAAGAGCACGACGAGCAGGTCATCCCCGTCACGCCCAGCTCGACGTGCTGCAATGCTATGGGGGTTTCAGTCATAACCCCCAGCCTAGGCCTGGTTTAGGCCAGTGTGTAACCGGCTTCCTTCACCGCGGCCGCGATGTCGTCGGTGGAGAAACCGTCACCCTCGACAGTGACCGTTCCGGTGGTGTGGTCCGCCTTCACAGCGGTCACGCCCGCGACCTCAGAGATCTCCTCCTGCACGCTCATCTCGCAGTGCCCGCAGGTCATGCCTTCAACGTTGAACTCGCGTCCGGCCATGGTGTGTCCTCCTTAAATCTCGATTACGTAGCCGGCGTTTTTCGCCGCCTGCACTATATCTTCGTCGGCGAAGATGAAGCCGACAACTGTGAGGTGCCCGGCCTCGAGGTCCAAATCCACCTCGTGGGTGCCGTCCACCAGCGACAGCTCGTCTTTGAGCGAATCGACCGCGACTTCGTCCTTCGGGCCCGAGATCCGGTACGTCTTCGTCATGGCTGCTGCACGCCTCCTGGTTTCCACTCGTTCCAGCCCGGCCTGGAATAGCTCGGACATTGTTAAGGTTGTACCCGTTGCAATCCCTACAACAATAACCAAAAGCTTTAAGGAGTGTACTTTGAGCACGATCGATGTAACCGAGGACACTTTCCAGGAGACCGTCACCCAAGACGGCATTGTGTTTGTGGACGCATGGGCAGACTGGTGCGGCCCCTGCAAGCAGTTCGCGCCGACGTACGAGAAGGCCTCCGAAAAGCACACCGACGTCACGTTTGCCAAGCTTGACACCGAGGCCAACCAGCAGCTCGCTTCCGCCCTGGAGATTCAGGCGATCCCGACGCTGATGGCGTTCCGCGACGGCATCCTGATCTTCCAGAACGCAGGGGCCTTGCCTCCGGCCGCGTTCGACGACCTTGTCCAGCAGGTCAAGGACTTGGACATGGACGACGTTCGCCGCCAGATCGCCGAGCAGAACGCCTCCGAGCAGTAAGTTTTTTATTCAGCGCCCGCAAGACGGGCGCTTTTTTCATGCGTACACTTGCCTCACGACGAACCCCACCACCGGAAGGACACTCCAATGGCGAACCCGTTTAGCAAGGGCTGGAAGTACCTCATGCAGTCGTTCGACACCAAGATCGACCAAAATGCAGACCCGAAGGTGCAGATCCAGCAGGCCGTCGCAGCCGCGAAGGAGCAGCACAAGGCAGTCTCCGCGCACGCAGCCAACATCATCGGCAACCGCAACCAGCTGCAGATGAAGATGGAGCGCCTGATCAAGTCCCAGGAGGACCTGCAGAACAAGGCCCGCACCGCCCTGCAGGCCGCGCAAAAGGCGGAAGCTGCTGGCGACGCCGAGAAGGCGCAGCAGTTCAACAACGCCGCCGAGGTCATCGCCACCCAGCTGGTGTCCGTGGAGCAGGAGCTCGAGCAGACCAAGCAGGCCTACGCCTCTGCCGACCACGCCGCCAAGGAAGCCCAGGCGAAGCAGCAGCAGTCCGAGGCGAACCTGAAGGAGCAGCTCTCCCAGGTGAGCCAGCTCGAGTCCCAGCTCAACCAGGCCCGCATGCAGGAGCAGACGGCCAAGACCATGGACTCGATGAACCAGTTCAACGACGACAACGTGCCCACCCTCGATGGCGTGCGCGACAAGATCGAACGCCGCTACGCCAACGCGCTGGGCCAGCAGGAGTTGATGAAGGACTCCATGACCGACCGAATGGCCGAAATCGAGTCCGGCTCCACCGACGTGGCAGCCGCCAGCCGCCTGGACCAGATCCGTGCATCCATGTCCGGCGAGCTCGAGTCCGGCTCCGGTGCGGGCGCGGATGCCGCTGACCGCCAGCTCGAGGCGGGCTCTGGTGAGGGCTCGCAGGGTGAGGCCGCTGACCCGGCCGCCGACGCCGCCGAGAAGCGGTCCGGCAGCTCCCGCCGCGTCGTCGCCGATGCCTCTAGCACCGACGCCTCTAGCACCGACGACATCCTCGCCGACGCCGAGAAGTACATGCGCGACGAGGACTAACCGCCTCCAACTAGCAGATCACAAACGGTCGCCTGACAGATTACGGCGGCCGTTTGTGCTGACCTGGGGGTCTGGGGGCCGCCTGACAGATTCCGCCGCGAAGTGTCGGCGCCTTCCGCCAGATTTGTTCACTCGCCCTGGCCCGCACAGTGAACAGATGCCCATTTGGACGAGTGATTAATTCACTCTGCCCAGGTCGCCGACCCCCGGGTTGGAATCTATTCACTCGCCGGGTGAACAAATCCGCGTAGAGCATCCGGATCGCACAACGAAGCGGCGCCCCGAAGGCCGAAAACCCCGGGGCGCCGCGAAAGCCGGAAACCGCTTTAGTTCTCCCGGTGGATGTTGATGAGTACGCCGCGGATGCCGGAGTGGAACCCGTCGCGAAGATTCACGCGCTGGGTTTCGGACAGGGTGTACTCGTGCAGGGTTTCGCAGGCGAACTGCAGCAGTGGCCTATCGATCTCCGGGGGCAGGCCGCCGCCGGACAGGAGGTGGGCGTTGTCGCGCTGTTCGCTGGAGGCGGCGTTTTCGAACCACCAGTTGGCGTACTGCTGTCCCACGTCGTAGGGGGTTTGGAAGCCGGCGGAGGTCCACACTTCCTCGGGAAGCGGCACGTAGCGGGAGCGCAGCTTGCGGCGCGGGGCCATCATCGACGGCTTCGGCGCAGGTTTGGGCCCCGGCTTCGGCGCACTTGCAGACGCGTCCGAGTTGGCGCCGGAGAGCGACGCAGGCGACGGCTTCGCGCCTTCGGCGGGGGCCGATGGAGCCGGTGTCGACGGGCGGTCCGGTTCGCTGGAGACGTTCTGGTTGCCGGGCTTGTTCGACTCGTTGTTGGCCTCCACCTGCGCCTCGGACGGCTCGTCCATCTCCGGTTCGTCCGGGCGGTGGGTGCGCTGCTGCGAGGTCGGGGTGCCCACGATGTCGGACGGCTTCGGCGCTGCAGGAGTGGCAGCAGGTGCTGGCCCCGGCTTCGGGGCGGACTGAGCGGGCTCCCCGTCCGAATCCGAGCCGTCCCCCGAAGCCCCCGACGCCCCAGCAGCCTCGGACACCGCGTCCGGCCCGAGCGGGTCCGGGCCCAGCCCTGGAACCGCGGTGGGGCCGTCCGCCTCTTCGAGCGGAGCAGCGTCGTTAAGCGGGCGCTCCCTGATGCTCGGCGGGAGCGGGCCCTCGAGCACCTGGAGGCGCATGGCGTCTGCGAAGTCTTCGCGCGGGTCGAGGATGGTGGTGCTGTCGCAGGCGTGGCGCAGGGCGGAGGACATGGAGTCCCAGCCGAAGCCGTAGAGGTGCATGCGCGCGCCGCGGCTGGTCACTTCCTCGACGCCGGGGATCATGTCCGCGTCGCCGGAGACCAGCACGAAGTCGGTGAACTTCTCGCTCACGCCGTTGACCACTAGGTCGGCGACGAGGCGGGTGTCCACGCCTTTTTGGGTGCGGCGTTCGCCCCATTCGATGAGCTGGCCGGTGCGCAGTTGCACGCCGTCGCAGGTGCGAAGGGCGCGCTGGTAGCGGTGCGGGCCGGAGTCGGGGATGCCGTCGTACCAGAACTGGCGGTGGATGGGTTGGTTGAGTTGGTTGGTGATCATTTTGCCGAGGGTTGCCACAACCTCCGGCAGGTCAATTTCTAACTGTGCGCGGGCGCCGATTTCCCACGAGTTGTAAAAGCTCGCGAGCAGGTATGACGTGTCGACGAACACAAGTGTGCGTTCAAGCATGGCTCCTAAATTCCGATTCTTTTTCGTTACTAAGTTGAGTTACACGCACCATCTTGCCTGAAAAGCCTCAGTCATTCCACGTCGTTATGGTCACGGTTTCCTGCGAACCCGTTGCGCTCGACAGATCGCCGTGATAGTTAGTTACTCGAGTAACTAACTAATCAACTGGAGGGCAGGGCATGAACACTGATGCAGAGCCGCTCTTCGTGCAGATCGCCAGTTTCGTCGCCGACCTCATTGTCGACGGCACCCTGAAGCCCGGCGAGCAAGCACCGTCGACGAATCAGCTCGCCCAGTTCCACGAAATCAATCCCGCGACGGCGCGCAAGGGGCTCGCATTGCTTGTCGACGATCACGTGCTGGAAAAGCGCCGCGGCCTGGGCATGTTCGTCACCGACGGGGCCCGTGACCGGATCCTGGCCAAGCGCCGCGAAGATTTCGCTGGCAACTACATCGCTCCGCTCATCGACGAAGCCGTCCACCTGGGATATACCCGCTCCACCCTTCACGAACTTATCGACCGCGTCGCAGAAAGCAGAGGCATGTACCAATGACAATCCACACCCGCGACCTCACACGCAGCTTCGGCTACAAGATTGTGCTCGCCGGCGTCGACCTGGATCTCGGCCCCGGCATCCACGGCCTGCTCGGCCGCAACGGCGTGGGAAAATCCACGCTGCTGCGCATCCTGTCCGGTCAACTCAAACCGACCTCCGGCACCGTCGAGGTGTTCGGCGTGCGCCCCTTCGACAACGCCTTTGTCATGGACAACACCTGCCTGACCGGTGTTGATACCGCCTACCCGGGCTCGTGGTCCGGCGCGGACGTAATCAAGGGTGCGCGGTTGCGCTACCGCACCTGGGACCAGCAGCTTGCCGACGCGCTGACCGCCGACTTCGCCATGGATCAGGCATTGGAAACCCGCTACGGGAAGCTCTCCCGCGGCCAGCGTGCCATGATCGCCATCGTTATCGGGCTTGCTTCCGGCACCGATCTTCTGCTCCTCGACGAGCCCTACGTCGGCCTAGACACCCACAACACCGAGGTGTTCTACCGCCACCTGCTGGATCAGGCGGACACCGGCCGCACCATCATCATGGCCACCCACCACATCGAGGACGCGGCGAAGGTACTGGATACGGCGGTGATTCTGGGGCGTGAGGGGGTCGTCGTCAAGCAATGTGCTCCCGAAGCCGCCGACGACTTCGCGGTTGTAGGAGGGGAGCTTTTGCCTATCGACGACGCTCCGCGCCGCGCCCGCCCCGCCCGCTTCGACGACCTCATCGAGCACTACCTGGAGGTGTACTGATGAACACGACCTTGCCCGGATTCTTCCGCCACCAGTTCGTCGCGCCCTCGCTGTACAGGTTGCTGTGGATGGTGCCGCTGGCGGCGATGTTCGCACTCGGCGCGACGATTACGGACCACCCGCTTACTGCGGTGATGACGCCTTCATTTGTGACCCTCTTTGTGATCGGTGCGCTCTCGACGGAAGAGACGGCCTACGCGGCCTACGGTATACCGCGGGATCGGCGGCTACGACTGGCCGCGATGGCAGTGGTGCCGGCGGTGGTGATTGGCGCGGCCGTCGCGTTGCTGCTGCGGACTGATTGGGTTGGAGTTGTGGGCGCCTTGGGGGCGCTCGCAATGGGGCTGCTCATGGGGCAGCGGTTTGTCGCCGGAGAGGTGCCGGAAGGGCGCGAGCGCGTCCGCGGGCGGCTGGGGTCTGGTGGCTTCCTTGTCGAACTGGTGTGGAAACCGCAGCTGCTGTGGGCTTTGGGTATCGCGGCGGCGCATTACGTGACGCTGTACCTGGCCAGCTTCATCGGTTCTGAACCGCTCGGAGCGTGGATCGGGGCCTTGCCGTTGTTGGTTTGGTACGGCGTGTATTGCATGCACGGCTCGGGGATCGCCGGCCCGGACGTCGGCGCGAGCTACGGGGTACCACGGCGGCGTTGGCTCGCGGTCTCGTTCGCGGCATCAGTCGTGTCGGTACTGCTCTACACAGTCGTTGTTGGTGTTGTCTCAAGTTTGAGCTGGGCCGCGGTGGTGGTCGGGGCGGCAGGTGCCTTTGCCTGCGCTGTGCTGGGGTCGGCCATAAAAGTCCGGCGCAGTGATATGGGGCTGTTGCCGGCGATGTTCTTGGCCATCCCCATCTCGCGCGCGGCGGAAGAGGCGTTCTTTATGGACGGGTATGTCGTGTATTGCCTGGGCGTATCGGGGCTGTTGCTGCTCATCGGCGTTGGCATGCACTGCGCGTATTTGGGTGGCTATATGAACCCAAAGCGGGCGCATAAGAACATATAAAAATGGTATCTGTGCTGCGGGTTTGTGTTGTGTGTGGGGTGTGTGTAACTTATATCGAGTCAGCGAGACCGACAACGCCCCGCTGGAGAGACTGATTGCAGGTTCTCTGGTTTGTGTGGCGGGCAGGAAAACAATCGCTGGCGGATTCCAAAGTCACTTGAGGCTGGCTCACTGTGTGTGGGTTGGTTTGGGTGTGCTGGTGTTGTTTGAGAACTCGATAGTGTGCCAATGTACTTTTGTTGCGTGGGTGTGTTTGCCTGCCTCGTTTTGTGCACTGTGTGGTGCGTGCCGTTGGGTGTGTGCCGGTGGTGGCGTGGTTGAATTCCAATGATGGATCGCGTCATCGTTTTGGTTCAGTGTGCGTGGGGTGTGGTTGAACATGTTTCACGTATTTTTGGCCGACCCCTGGTTATGACCCCGTCGGGTTGGGGGTTGGTTGTTGAACCTTTGTAATTTTTGGATTTTGCCAGTCACTGATGCTCATGTTTGTGGGTGTTGGTGTTTGGTTTGTTTTTGGTTGGGTTTGGGCTTTTCACGGCCTGTTTCTTTCTGAAACGTTTTTGTGGAGAGTTTGATCCT